>JAGPUQ010000027.1 GCA_018069525.1 Porticoccaceae bacterium
TCGCCGCCGTACCTAAACCATCGGCACCCGCACTCGAACTGCCGATCGCAAACACACCACCAAAGTTCGCCGCCGACACCGCAGTATCGCTGGCCAAACCAATGGTCTCCGCATCTTGCGTGGTCAGTAATGGTTCGACTACCAGCACAGGACCTTCTTGATCCTCCCCCTCCGTTGTAACTAATACAACGTCTACAGTCGGACTATCATCTTCAACCGTCACCACCACGGTTGAAGTGTCAGAAAGGTCGCCGTCAGACACCGTGAGAGTTACATCAAACGACAGATTATCTTCCTGTGTGGTGTCATCATGATCTAGAGGACCACTTAAAGTCACATCAACTTTGCCGTCGCTATCAACGGTTAAGGTAATGATGGGTGTGGTGCCATCGCCATCGGGAATCGTCCCGATTAACGGATCACCAATTGTGCCAGCACCAGAGAAAGTGATGGGGACTCCACCCGACTCTAAACCCGTTTCGCTTGTAGATAAGGTATAGGAAAGGACATCGCCGTCCGGATCAGTACCTGGAATCGTAGTGCTATCAGTGGCAGAGTTAGTGGTATCGAGGATCGCGTCTGGATCCGTATCGGGAATACCCGTTTCCAGCCCTTCTTCAGACACGGTTAAAGAACCAGGTCTGGCTACCGGTGGCTTATTAACGTCCACAATTTCTAGCGTATGGGTGTCGGTATCAACACTACCATCGGAATCAGTAATACGGAGTGAAAAGGAGATATTTTCGGTAGCGTCTACTTCGCCCGCTTCAAAGGTCCAGGTGCCGTCAGCTTTAACCGTTAACGTGCCAACACCGGTATCAATCGCGTCATCCAGGGAATACTCCGTGCCGTTATAAATAACAACGATACTTGACGGTGTATCTGCCCCGTCTGCACTGGTCCAGGCACCATCGAGAGTATTGGTTTCGTCTATGCTGTCTGTAGTCGGCGTGGCATCGGCAACTGCCGGTAGAATATCGATAACGGGCACTGTGTCGACAATCGTAAAAACTACTGTCGCAGTGGCCGTATCACCGGTGCTGTCTTGAATGGTGTAGGTAAAGGTCTCGGTATCGGCAATATCATCGCTATGATCTACCTGAGGGGGCGGCGTGTAGTCATAGGTGCCGTCTGCGTTAATAATCAGCGTTCCACCTAAACTACCGGCGATGGGCTGGCCAACGTTAACCGCACTACCATTGACGGCGACAACGGGAGGGGTTCCCTGCCCATCGGGTCCAAAGTTGTCATTCTCGATGACGGAACCACCAAACGATCCACCCGACTCAACAATTACCCCATCGTCAGGTATGACTTCGATAAAATCATCTTCCGGCGCAGGACTCCCCGCATCAACAATAATTTCGGTATCAGCAGTAGGCACAATAACCGGAGGAAACGGAATATCGGGATCAATACCGGCATTCGGATTCGCCTGGCTGTCAATACGATCCAGTCGAACACCTGAACTGATGGAATCACCGGCTCCGCCACCGCCTTCTCCGGCAGCGGTCGCTTCGAGTTGCTCACCGATATCTTCACCGGCTTCTAAGGCCTGTACCAAGGCTTCAAACTCAGGATTGAGGTCGCCAGCAACAGCCGACTCAGCGGCTTGCCCCTGTGGAGCGGCATCGGCAGGAACAGTTGGAGTGTTTTCTTCCGTGACAGGGCCATTTTGCTGGGCATTGGCTTGCGCAGCTTCAGTGGCTTCGATTTCCTTTCCTTGCTTCACTTCGTCGTTCATCTTTGATCTCCCGATAGACGCCCCATCCAGGGCCGGTTATTACTGTGCTAATTCATCACTCTGCTTAAAGAGCTGTACTTAAATTTAAATTTTCGCGCCGACCATATACATCAGGTCACCCATGGCTTGAAAAATACGGTACTCGTTGTACACCTTGTCGTACTGCGTGTTAATTAAGTCACGACGGGCGTTAACGGTTTCGTTCTCGGTGTTGAGCAGGTCGAGCAGGGTTCTACGACCCAGATCGAACTGATCCGCGTAGGAAGACTTGGTGCTCCCTGCACTTTCTACGTAGTCTTCCAGTACTGGAATTTGCTGCTTATTAACATCGTGAGCAACCCAGGCCAAACGCACTTCCTGTTCAATCTCGCGACGGGCGTTATTGCGAATCTCTTTGGCTTTCTCGATCAAATGCGCGAATTCCTGCTTGCGCGCCTGATCGGCCCGGCCGTTGTAGACGTTGTAACGCATACGCAGCATCACTTTAAGGTCGTCAACTTGCTGCTCAATGCCATCGATGTTGTCATTTAGGTCGCGCTCAAGCTCAACATGGAACTTCGGATAAAACGCGGCTTTGGTTTGCTCGTAAAGAAAATTAACCGCATCCAGATCGGCGTTGGCCAATTTGTTGATGGGGTGGTTTTCTTCGGCGCGGCTGATCGCGGCTTCTACCGATTCCGGTAAATATTTGCGATAGGAACCCGGCTTTTGCAATTCACCTTCGCTGGGGAAAGTACCGACGACACGCTGGTAGTTAATGCGAGCGTCGCGCAAGTTTCCGCTGACGTTTTGCAGGTTGGTTTTGGCCAAAGCTACACGGCTGGAAATCTGGTCGAAATCCGCACGGCTGCCAGCACCAGAATCGTAGCGATCCTTCATACGGCCGTAGACATCGTTGTGAAAGCCCAAAGTGTCCCTGGCTAAAACAAGGATAGCTTCTTGCTTAAGCACTTCGGTAAACACGCGAACCACTTCCAGAGATATGTTTTCGCCCACTGAGGTGGCTCGATGCTGGGCACTCTCGTGGCGGGATTTCTGGTTTTTGTACTCGTTGGTAGTCAAGAAGCCATCAAATACCAACTGCCGTGCATTGAGCTGGGCTTCGCGGCGCTCTAGCTCATTGCGCGTGCGACCCGGATACGACGGGAAGTTACGGCCCGTGGGATCGCGCTCCTGAAAGCCAAAACCAGCGACCACATCCACGGTAGGATAGTAGCCAGCCAAAGCCTGGCGCACCTGGCGCTCTCGAGCGTCAACTTCACGTAGTTCCGTCAACACCTGGGGGTTAGATTCCAGCGTTTGGGCAATAGCGTCCCGAACGTCGAGCGCGTTTGCCGAGGCAAACGGTAGCAAGGCGGCGGTCGCAATGGTTAGCATTCGCAAACTAGTTTTCATAGCTTTTGAACTCGTCAGTGAGACTACTGGTATTTTTGAATTAGTTTTATCTAAAGTGCGTAACATCCTTATTTCCCTCTTTTAGGTTTACTAGTGTTATCAAGTAGATGCAGCTTAACCAGGTTAAACAACATCATGTCAAACATCGTTGCGGTATCTCCTTCCGCATTCCCTTCAGATGTCGCGTCACCAAAACACCTGGTCGCGATCTCTAGTTTCAAGCTTCCGCACAGTTGAAAAAAGAGCACTAGAGCCTCGCCATGAACGAGGCCGTACTCTCAGGGGGCTTTGTATCACAGATTTCATGTGACGGAGTTACCGTTTATCTAGGTATATTACCACTGGTTAGGCGATCAATGGAATACAACCATTTATCCCCGAATACCAGCCACTCGTCGGATTTGACCCCGACCATGCGTGGGATTTTCCGCGGTGACAACCCTTGTTTACCGCTCTCTGAGCGCCAGTTGTTTGGTCTTCAGAATAGGCTTAAGGATGTAATCGAGAACGGTTTTTTTGCCGGTAAGAATATCAACCTGAACCGTCATGCCAGGGATGATGGGCAAGGGGTCACTCTCGGAACCTAGTACTCCACCATCGGTTTTCAGTCTAATCTCATAATAACTAAGATCTTTTTGCTCATCTTCGATGGTGTCCGGGCTGATTTGTATGACCCTGGCCGACAGCCCCCCGTGGATGGCAAAATCGTAAGCCGTAAACTTAACCATCGCCCCTTGATCGGGGTGAATAAAGGCGATATCTGACGGCGACACCTTGGCATCAACCAGCAAGGAGTCGTCCATGGGGACGATTTCGACCAGATCCATACCGGGCTGTATCACTCCACCAATGGTTTTTACCTTGAGCTGCTTAACGGTGCCTCGAACCGGCGATTTAACCACCGTGCGATCCACGCGATCGGAATAGGCCTGGTTGCCTTCCTGCAAACGCCCCAATTCAGATGACACTTCGTTAAGTTCGCGACGCGCCTCAGTGACAAAATTTTGCCTATAGGACTCGACGGTTTGCTGAGCTTCACTGTACTCGGCCTGGAGCTGAGGAATGGCGATGCGCGCCCGACCCAGCTCACCTTTAAGATCGTTCAATTGTCGCTCCAGGCGCAACAACTCAACGGGAGACAGGGCACCTTTATCGACCAGGGGACGGGTAATTTGTAATTCACGCTCCAGCAGCTTATAGCTGCCCGACAAACTGGAACGGTTGAGACGCACCGACGACAGCTCCTGCCGCTTTTGCTCGACCTTTTGTTCCAGTGCCCCCAGCTTAGTCCCAAATTCTTGAGCTCGGGAGTTATACAGATCCCGCTCTTTTCTGATCAGCTCTGGAGCTGCCTGCCCCTCTGCGACTTTAGCCAGCTCTTCATCAAAACTAGTACCGCCAGACTCAGCCCTCAAACGCACGACTCTGGAGATCAACTGCCGACCCTGCAAGGAGCGCTCGCGAAAGGAGGATGACGCCAGGGTATCGTCAATCAGTAACAATGATTCGCCCTGCTCGACAACGTCGCCCTCGGCAACGTAGATTTGGGCAAGAATACCGCCCTCGAGGTTTTGTACAATCTGAATATCGCTAGATGGCACAATGCGGCCCTCGCCACGGGTAAACTCATCCACCTCGGCAAAATAGGCCCAGGTTACCAGCACCAGCACACAGGCACAGATTCCCCACAACAGCTTGCGGTGCAAGCCCGGCGCCTGCTGCAGCACGGCCTCCGATGCGTAGGACATATATTTAAGATCGGTTGCCGGAGTGACTTCGAGACCCTTACGCAAACTCTCGACTGCGGCGCTGTTATCTTCGGGGATAACTAATCCATCCTGCCCGGGCTCCTCCCCGGAATTAGGCGAGGCGCTACCGGCTTTATCCTGCTGATTTTTATTCACTCAATCCTTCCTGTTTTTTCACTGGGTTTGAATAAACCCTCCACCGACAAGTCCGGCCTGGCAAATCAAAGTATTGCTCTATAGCGCGCCGCGAATAGTGCCCGTTTTAAGTGCTTCGATGACTTCTGCCTTCGGGCCATCGGCGACCATTCGGCCTCGATCCAAAATAATTAAACGATCAACCATGTCGAGCATGCCCATTTTATGGGTGACAAGGATTAAGGTTTTATCATCGGTGAAGTTGCGCAACATTTTTTTAATCGCCTCTTCACTGCCCTGATCCATCGCCGCCGTTGGTTCGTCCAGCAATACGATTGACGGATTACGCAAAAACACTCGCGCCAATCCAAGCGCCTGCCGTTGGCCACCCGAGAGAGTTTCGCCCCGCTCACCCACCACCATTTCAAAACCTTCAGGATGAGAATTAATATATTCGAGCATGCCAGCTTTTTCTGCAGCGGCGACTATTTCGGCATCGTCCGCACCGATCACACCAAGAGCGATATTTTCCCGCATCGACCCGTAAAACAAAGTTACATCCTGCGATACGTAACCGACGCTGGAACGTAAATTAACCGGGTCAATTTGCTTCACATCAAAACCGTCGAAGAGCACCGAGCCACGATCCGGCTCGTAAAGCCCGAGGGCCAATTTTGCCAGGGTCGATTTACCGGAACCGACGCGCCCGATAATGCCGACTTTTTCTCCGGCTTTAATGTGGAAAGATATATTTTCTAGCGAGGGCCGAGCCTGTTGTGGATAGCTGAAATTCACGCCTTTAAATTGCATATCACCGCTGAACAAATGCTGCTGCAAGAAACGTCCACCGGGCTCCCGCTCGACTGGCAGCGCCATAATCTCATCGAGGGACTTCATGCTTGCCTCAGCGTGATCATAGGTGGTCAGCAAGGAGGCGATTTGCGCCAGCGGTGCCAGGGCGCGGCCATTGAGAATCACACAGGCGATCAAACCACCGAGGGTCAACTCCTGCTCGGAAATCAAATAAACTCCCGCCACCACGATACCGACCATGGCCAATTGTTGCAGGAAGTTCACTGATAGCAGTGCGGTATTAGAAATCATCCGCGAGGACAGGCTCCACTGTGAGACAAAGCCTACCGCCTGCTCCCAGGTGCGCTGTGATCGACTCTCTGCGGTCAGCGTTTTAATGGTTTCGATGCCCACCATGGTTTCCACCAAAGTGGCATTTTTCTTGGCCGAGCCGCGCATTACATTTTCAACCGAGGGCCGCAAACGCACCTGCGCCTGGTAACCTAACAGCAAGGCGACAGGGATAACAGAGAGCGGAATGAGAACCAACCACCCACCCAGATACCAGATAAAACCGAGAAACAAAACCAGAAAGGGCAAATCGATTAGCGTGAGCATAGTCGATGAAGTAATAAAATTTCGAATCGTGTCGAATTCTTGCAAACGGCTAGCAAAGGCTCCGACAGACACTGGGCGATTACTCATTTTGATACTGAGTATGCGCTCGAATAAATTGGAGGACAGAATAACGTCGGTGCGCTTGGCAGCCAACTCCACCATATAACTGCGCAGAATTTTTAAACCCAGATCAAATGCGTAAACCAGCACCACCCCAATCGCCAGGGCCCAGAGGGTTTCAATGGCATTATTGGGCACCACCCGGTCGTAGACGTTCATCACAAACAGCGGCTGAGCCAACACAAACAGGTTGATAAAAAACGACGCTATCAATACGTCCCGATAAATTGAAGTTGAGGCTTTAAGCACACCCCAAAACCAATGTTGCTCGGTGTCCTTATGAATTTTCGGGGTGCGCGCATCAAACTCCTGCATAGGCCGCAGATAAAACACGTTACCAGTGTAGTCGGCTTCCAGTTTAGCGAGCGCACGCTGCTCCCGCTGCATGGTTTCGGGGCACATAAACACGCCGTAACCCAGGGTCGGATCAATATCGGTAAGCACCCCCGAACGGCCATCTTTGAATAAAATAACTGCGGGCAACACATCTTTAGGGATATCTGCCAACGCGCGCTTAACCAGTAAGGCAGCCAGGCCACCCCGGTTGGCGGCGCGAATAAATAAATCCGGTGTTAAGCGCCCGTCTTCCAGCGGTAAACCAGCGGTAAGCGCGGTAGCGGACGAGGGCTTACCCTCAAGCCTGGAAACCAGCAGCAAGCTATCCAGCAAACTGACTTTGACCGGGTCCTTGTATTTGGTGTCACCCGGCTTTGCGTTACCCGGTTTTACATCACCGGGGCCAGTAGCGCCCTCACCCGGGCTCCCGGTTTTATTTTTGTTATCTGTAATCGACTGATCCATATTCAACCCACTATCACTTAACTACTATCACTTAACTACTGTCACTTAGCCTCTGTCAAAAACTTGCTGCCATGGCGCGCCATAAGCACTTCAAAGCATAACAGCTACCCAGCTTTAAAGCTATTTCTAACTAAAGCTATGGAAGCTAATGCCTTGAAGGCTATGGCTTTTGTTGTGGTCTCGGCTTAAGTCAAACACCGCGAAGCTCGATGCTATTCACTCACGACGTTGTAACCCAGTAAGGCTTTAGTTTCGAGGTACTCTTCCATACCCCAAACCCCATGTTCACGACCATTGCCCGACATGCGATAACCACCAAAAGGCGCGCTCTGATCCCAGCGCGCACCGTTTAACTCGACATGGCCGGAACGGATTCGACGACCAACCCGCTTAGCGTGCTCGAGATCGCCAGACTGTACATAACTGGACAAGCCATAGGGGTTATCGTTGGCAATGGCTACCGCCTCGTCATCGCTGTCGTAGGGGATCAGCGCCAATACCGGGCCAAAGGCCTCTTCCCGAGCGATAAACATGTCGTTGCTGACATTGGTAAACACCGTTGGTTTAACGTAGTAACCCGTATCGAGCCCCTCCGGTTTTTCTACACCACCGGTTAACAGCTGAGCGCCTTCGTCAATGCCACGCTGAATAAACGTAAGGACTCGTTGATATTGAGCGTTGTTGGCAATGGGTCCCATATAGGTGGCTTTGTCCTGAGGGCTACCGACCACAATGCTGGCCACGGTGCTCACCACAATGTCTTCAATTTCCTTTTGAAATTTACGCGGGATTAACATTCGGGTTGGGCCGTTACAGGCTTGGCCCGTGTTAAACATCGCCGTGCGCACACCGCCCTTGACCGCTTTCGCGAAGTTGGCGTCATCCAGAATGATATTAGCTGACTTGCCACCCAACTCCTGCCCGACGCGCTTAATGGTCGGTGCAGCAGCAACCGCTACCGCCGCCCCCGCACGGGTAGAGCCGGTAATAGAAACCATATCGACCTCGGGATGTGAGGCCATTGCCTCACCTACTACCGGGCCATCGCCAACCACTAAATTAAAAACACCGGGGGGCAAACCTGCCGCATCCACGATTTCGGCGAGAATAAACGCATCCAGCGGTGCCAGCTCACTGGGCTTAAGTACCATGGTGCAACCGGCGGCCAGGGCGGGAGCCATTTTGCCGGCGATCTGATTCAGCGGGAAATTCCACGGTGTAATCAAACTGCACACGCCAATGGCTTCGCGAACAATATGGGTTTTACCCAGATCTGATTCGAACTCGAAATCTCGCGCCAGCTGGGCCGCTTCCTTGAAAGTGAATACCGGGTTGCCAACTTGAGTGGGTTTCACCAGTGAGGCAGGCGAACCCATCTCCGCAGAAATCACTTCCGCAAGATCATCGGTGCGAGCTTCCAGACCTTCAGCAATTTTATCGATATAAGCCGCACGCTCCTGCGGCGAAGTTTGTGACCAACTATCAAAGGCGCCGCGCGCCGCCATCACTGCCGCGTCCACGTCAGCTGCATTACCCATAGCGACCTTCGCTACCACCTCTTCAGTAGCAGGATTAAACACTTCCGCAACGTCGCTGCCCTGGGGGGCTTGCCACTCACCATTGATATAAAACTTATCTTTTACCCACACGATAGACTTCCTCCAGCCGGTTAAATAATTCATTTGATCGCAGTTACAGCGAAAAGCGAGGGCGCCGATAAGTCACCAGGCCCTCAAATAACAGCTCAACATTGTGCCATAGTTGCCAGGATAGTTACCGGGATAGTTATCGGGCTGCGGATCAAGGACTACACCCCGCGCTCGAGACCCGTGTAAAATACCGGTCTTATTGTTTAATTATTTCGATCTCTAATGGCTTATGTCTAAACACCCCTTTTTTGTTTCTCAGTTACAAGCACTTGAACTAAGCACTTTGAACTAGTCACTATGAATCAGGCACACACCCTAAGTAGCAGTCGCCCCCAGCAGATACCCGATAACAAGGCATCCGTTAATAAGGCATCCGCTAACATCGATTCGTCACCGCTCAAGGATATAAAACCTGGCGCGCGGCGCTTTTGTGTGGCCCCGATGCTGGATCGCACCGACCGCTTTTGCCGTTATTTTTTCCGACAAATCAGTCGCGAGGCTTTCCTTTACACTGAAATGATTACCACTGGCGCTATTCTCCATGGCGATCAGGACCGTCATTTAAGCTTTGACGAAGCGGAGCACCCGGTCGCTGTGCAGCTAGGTGGTAGTAATCCCGAGGATCTTGCCCGCAGTGCACGCATCGCTGAAAACTACGGCTATGCCGAGGTCAATCTCAATTGCGGCTGCCCCAGTGATCGCGTGCAAGCCGGTCGTTTTGGCGCCTGTATGATGCTAGAGCCCAACCTGGTGGCCGATGGTGTTAAAGCCATGCGCGACGCCGTGTCCGTACCGGTCACGGTCAAATGTCGCATTGGTGTCGACGACAGCGAGCACTATGATTTCGTCCGTGATTTTATCGGTACCGTAACGGATGCCGGTTGCGACACCTTTATCATTCACGCGCGTAAAGCCTGGCTCAAGGGCTTAAGCCCGAAACAGAACCGCGAAGTCCCGCCCCTCGACTACCCTCTGGTATACCGCCTGAAACAAGATTTCCCGGAGCTGGAAATTATTATTAACGGTGGCATCAACACCCTCGCCCAGGCCAGCGAACATTTGCAGCACGTCGATGGGGTGATGTTGGGCCGCGAGGCGTGTCAAAACCCGTGGATATTAGCTGACGTCGATAAGCTGTTCTATTCGACCCAGCAAGACACCCCAAACACTCAAGTAGCACTGACTCGCGATGCCGTAGTAGCAGCTATGCTGAGCTACGCCGAGGCAGAGCTAAGCCGAGGTGCCCGACTACAACATATTGTTCGTCCCATGCTAAACCTGTATCAGGGCCAGCCCAACGGGCGGCGGTTTCGTCGTTATTTAAGCGAAAACGCCCATAAACCCGACGCTGGAGTTGCCGTATTAGCCGCCGCACTGGAAACAATTCAGCCAACGACGATTAGCGCCGAAGCGTAAAATAGCGCTATTGAATACCAAACTCACAGAGCCAAACCATGATTAATCGAATTAAAACGTTTTTCTCAGACAGCATTGTCAGTAACGCCAATAACGCCGGTAACCTGCCCGCGGCCAACAGCAACGACAAAGTGCGTCGCGCAACTGCGGCCTTACTGGTAGAGGTGATGGTGACTGACGGCGTACTCGACGACAATGAGCGCAATAAAATCCGTCAGCTATTACAGGGCCGCTTCGAGCTTTCAGCGAATGAATGCGAGGAGTTATTTACGTTGGCCGAGCAGGAAGTGGCCGAGGCGACGTCGCTGTATCAATTTACCGCGCTAGTGAATAACGAATTCTCCGCCGACGATAAGTACGGCTTGATTCGCAATCTTTGGGAGGTTGCCTACTCGGACGGGGTACTAGATAAACACGAGGAAGGTTTAATTCGCAACGTAGCAGATCTCATTCACCTACCCCACAGCCGCTTTATTCAGGCGCGTAATGCAGCTAGAGACCGGTCTTAGGCACAACTCGCTTCCTGCTCCAGGGTACGAATCAGGTCAATAAAGTCCCGCTCACAGGCGGGGTTAAGCTCGATCAGTAATTTGTGCGCATCCAGTACCTGATCGCGTACCACGTCGGCGTCGACATCAGCCCTGGGCAACTCCTGCAAGGCACTCGACTCGTCGCAACTCTCCTTGCAGGGACCAGTGACCAACTGGAAATAGCTATCGATCGCCATCACTTCCAGCTCGCGAATAATGCCAGGGTTGGCACAGAATAATAGCGGCTTAAGTTTGAATTCTCGCTGGCAGTGAATCGCCAGCTTGGCCAGCAAACCCAGGGTCGTACTATCCAGACCCTCGGTATCGTATAAATCGATCAATACATTGTGAGGTCTCCCTACCGTTCTGGGAGCTACCCCGGAAGCACCCTGGTAGGCCTTAAAAATACCCTCAATGTAAAGATTAAGTGAGGTGCACAGCGTCAGACGCACGTAACCAAGCAATTTGATCAAATAATTGCCATCACTTTCAGAAATAAGGATTTTGCCTGATTCCAACTTACCCTCTCCGTACCACGGTCATTACCGAGACATCATCCGGCGCATCCTTGATCGCGTCAATCCCTAATGCAGTACATACTTCGGTATGGCTGGCGTTCGCTCCGGAGGCCAAAGTAAGCAACTGAGCTTCTTTTTCCGCCAGGTCCGCTCCCGACACACAATCAAGCAGCCCGTCGGAGGCCACTATCAAGGCAAATTTATCGGGTAAACTTACCTCGTGAACATCCCAATCCCCCTCTTCCACCAGTCCTAGCGGTTTGCCCCGACCCGGCAAAAATTGCGCCTTACCTTCGGCAGCCATAATGGGCTGCGGCATCAAAGCACTGACGGTATAGCGCAGGGTATTTTCTTTAACATCGATAGCGCCAGCAAAAAACGTTAAATGTTTATCGATCTCCATCGCCAGCATTTGTTTATTGATGTGTGCGGCCAGACCCAATGGCGCGCGCGCCAGGGCATCCATGTCGCGCTCAACTACGTGCCGACGGCGAATTTGCCGCAATAAAAACGACAACATCACCGTGACAAATGCCGACGACGCACCGTGGCCGGAGACATCGCCAAAATAAAACAGAATATAGCGGTCAAACACCACGTTGTAGCCGACAAAATCACCACTCAAATACAGGGACGGCACGATGGTATGGGAGACTTCGTAGCCTCCACACCTGACCGGCTGGCGGGGCAAAATACTAAACTGAACCTGGCGGCCCGCCAGTTGATCCATGCGCAAGACATTAAGACTGTCGCGCAACTCGCGGTTGGCACGTTCGAGCTGCTCCCGATAATCCATATTCTCTTGATACAAATCTTTAAACTGACTGCTGCGTTCAATCGCTGCCACCAGATCAGCCGCCGAAAAAGGTTCTATCAATACATCGATGGCACCGCGACGAAAACAAATCGCGACATCTTCAGCACTGGGGTGGGGCAATACGGGAAACACGGCGAGCCCGGAGTCGCGGCAACGCTGAGCAAAACCTTCGGCAATATCGGCAGGGTGTTCCTCATCGCGCAAACCCAGCAGCAACAAGGCGGGCATAAACTCGCCGATGGCCGTCTCGGCAGCAGGCAAATCGTCAACACACTGCACTCGCCAATCGAGCTCTTCAAGATAAGAGCTCCACAGCTCCTGGCGCGCCAAATCGGCACAGACAACCAGCGCCCGCTTATTCTTTGCCACTCAATCGCCTACTCTGTAAAACTTGGTGAACTACGCATTGAGGAGCGGCGCGCTAGTAATAATCGTCGTCTCCTCCAAAATCATCCTCGACCTCGCCATCGTTGACCAGATATTCACGGCGCTGCGTATAAGCATCGCGTATAAAGCTGTACTTGTCGCCACTAATTAATTTTTCCGCTTCAAGTAACTGGGCCCGGGTGGACAAAACCCCAGCACCATAAATTTGGTTTCGAGTCGGCACGTGGTCAATATCGCTAATGGGGTTGAGAAAGCTGTCTACGATTCGGCCCGGCGCATCGCGCAAATTACTTGGCCCTAAAATTGGCAGTACCAAATAGGCGCCATCGCCTACGCCCCAGCGACCCATGGTTTGACCAAAATCCTCGCCCTCATTTTTTTCGAGGCCGAAACTGTCCGCCACATCAAAAAACCCGGCGAGGCCAATGGTGGAATTGACTAAAAATCGCCCGGTGTCATTACCGGCCTGGCCGAACTTACCCTGCAGGACATCGTTCACCACGTTGACAATTTCACCGACATTATCAAACATCCGACCAATACCGTTTTCCACCGGGTCCGGGGTCACGTAGTGATAGCCAAGAGCAATAGGTTTAAGCACAAAGCGATCTGCGGTGTCGTTAAAGCTAAAAATGACGCGATTCATGCTTTCCAGAGGATCCTTATTGCCGACGCCCTCCGACTCGGCAAAGCTCGCTGCTGGTATAGCCATCAACATAGCCGTAAGGGCTGCAGAGAGGTGAGCACGTAATAACCTTGCCACACGGAAGTGGTAGCTCACTGGCTGATTAAGCGACTTTGTTGTTGCAGTTTCTACGGTCATTTTTATCCCCCCGGATTTTAGCGCTACATACCATAGCCATCGATTTATCCGCACATTCTAACCAAGACGAAGGCTACTGGATAGCACCGGGTGAAGGGTAAAAAAATCAAGCCTCAGCGAGCGCTGCTGCAGATAGTAAAATAATTTCTCTGGCCTGCAGTTCCGCGAGAATCGGCTCACCAAATTCAAATAGCTGAGCTGGATCTGGATGATTTAATTCTTCCGCAATTAATTGCATCGCACTGGCTCCGGTATAAGCCTTATCATCCAGCAGCTGCAATAAACGTGCGGTGACCGCATTGATCTCAAGAAACTCCACCTGCTCCTGCCGGTTGCGATAGACCACTAAAAATGTGCCTTGCTCCGGTGTCGGTGTAGGTATAGCTGACGGTTGAAATGCTAGCCCGATACGATGCACCGGATAGGTATAAGACAAGCTCCAGGCCAGCGGGGAAACTATAAAATGGGCTTCGAGTAAGGCCTGCCCGGCAAGCGCATCGCCTGCCGCTTCCTGGGGTGGGAGACTTTGCTCAGACACATCCAGGGCCAGCTCCACCCATTCGTAATGGGCCAGCTCAAGTAAAAAGGCAGGATCACTTTCCGTAAGCTGGTATTGCTCCTGTAAAAAACGCAGGAACTCCTGGCTAATTTCGAGAAAATACGGCGAATTGCAGCGGTACTCGACAATAAATTGCCGCACCAGACGGTTAACTGATTCCGCCCCTAAAATGCCACACAGCACCGGAAAACCACTGCTAATAAAGGTGTGGATGTTGTTGTACACCAGCTCTCGATAAATACCGAGCCGACGCTCTTCGATGGGCTGGCTTTTATTAGCCTGGGGTGGCGAGCAATGTTCAGGATCGCGCAAATGCGCCGCAAATTGATATTGCGTGCGTTGAAATTCAGGGATCGGGCCCCAGTCAGTCATAGTAAGTCACTCATCGCGAGGCACTCATAGAGAGGCACTCATAGTAAGCCACTCATACCAGCTCAAGCCCAGCTCGATCCGCTATCCGAGCCTGCTCTGCTTGCGCCTGTAGAGTTTTGATGGCCTGAACTTCTTCGAGTAACTGCGGTACCGGCGGGAAATTAAAATCCCGCTCCAGCAAGGTCGGGAAATTACCGACGTGCTTATAGGCCTTCGCCAGTAAATCCCAGACCGGATCAATAATATCCGCGCCGTGGGTGTCTACTAGTAGGTCTTCGGCTTCAACAAAATGCCCGGCGATATGGCCATAGGCGACGCGGTGAGCGGGAATTTGCGCCAGAAAGGCTTCGGCGTCGTAGCCGTGGTTGACGCTGTTCACGTAAATATTATTGACGTCGAGCAGAAGATTGGTATCAGCTTCTTCCAGCACGGCGTTTAAAAATTCAATTTCGCTCAACTCCTGTTGTGGAGCGGCGTAGTACGAAACATGTTCGATAGCGATTTTTTGTTCCAAAAAATCCTGCACCTGACGGATACGCTCCGCCACATAACGCGCGGATTCTTCGGTAAACGGTATCGGCATTAAATCGTAGAGATGGCCATCGTCACTGCAATAACTTAGATGTTCGGAATAACAGCGTACATTATGGGTTTTCAAAAAGACTTTGATGTCTTTCAATAACTCCCAGTCGAGGGGAGCCGGAGAGCCAATCGATAAGGATAAGCCGTGACACAGCAGTGGAAAACGCTCGCTGTATTCCCGCAATTGCCGCCCAAACCGACCACCTACGCGAATCCAGTTTTCCGGGGCAACTTCCATAAAATCCATGTCGGCACCAGTCAGAGATGACAACGGGCCCAGAAGGGCCCGCCGCAATCCCAAACCTGCTCCGTGAACCGGATAGGTATTGGACATTTTAACTACTCTAATTAAGCCTTACTCAGCGGCACCTCCACATTTACCTTCGGCTTTAGCTTTATCACCACAGGTACCTTCGCCATCGGCTTTCGCTGGCATACCCTCAGCACCGCATTTACCTTCGGCTTTAGCTTTATCACCACAGGTACCTTCGCCATCAGCTTTGGCTGCTACGCCTTCAGCACCACATTTACCTTCGCCACATTTGCCTTCACCTTCAGCTTTGGCTGCTGCGCCTTCAGCACCACATTTACCTTCACCGCATTTGCCTTCGGCATCTTTGCCGGCCACTTCATAACCGCTGCTCAAGGCGCGCAGCTCAAAGGGATTTTCGGCAGCGGAGGCCAACGGCGACAAAGCCAGTGAGGCAACAAATGCAGCGCCAACGGCAGCGGCTAGTGGGTTTCTAATTTGCTTAGACATAAATACTCTCCAGGTTTTTAGTGATCTAACTATTAATATTACTGACAATAATCAACGTCAATATTAACGTCAACACTGACGCGGTTAAAATACATTTATAACTCGCTCACAACTTTCTACCAATCAACTCTATCATAAGCGCCTTTCACGCCTACCCTTACAAACGCTATGCACCGAGCTGCATGTTATGACTCTCATTCTAGAACGAAGTTTCCAAACCCATAACAGAAATAATTTTCGAAAATATTTCAATTAAAAACAAAGGCTTATGCCAAGCAAGCGATTACTGAGCTGCTTCAATTTTCTGCTGCAAGGCGGCAAGACGCTTGGCCGACACCGGTTTCAGCGTCTTTAACTGCTGAGCGTACAACGACACCCGGTACTCCTCCAACATAAAACGAAAGTTTTCCAGACTGGCGGATACCTCAACACTATCACTGTTGGCGGCCACTTGTTGCCGCCACCAATCGAGGGCAGCCCCAATGGTATCCATAGCCTCCTGGTCTCGCGCTTCAAGGGCCGGTAATTTATCAAAACGCACCACCGCAGCCTTAATATAGCGTGGATATTGCACCAACCAATCCACCGAAGCATCACCTACTGCGGCATCGCGCATAAACCCCGGGCGCAACAAGTAGTCGAGCTGGTCTTTGCCGTCAGCTGCAGCGCGAGCGTGGGTCTTTGTCCGCTGGAGCAACAAACCACGTAGATTTTTTAAGTCGTCGCAAAGCCCCAGCACCATGCTCTCTAATTGCTGCGTCCGAATGGCGATATCGCCCTTGCCCCCTTGCAGCAAAGTCTGGTACTCCGCCTGCGTCCGCGGTATGGGCCTGCCCGCAAATACCGCTCGATACACTGCCGCTGCAATTACATCCTCGGACAGGTGTGCTTTATCCGGCAAACCGGCGGCGACCAATGTTAAATCCGCCGTGCGAAATAATTGTTTTTTTAAATACTTAACCGTTTGCGCCAGCTCCAATGTCGCCAGCCGTAGCAAACCCAGTCGCGTGGTCTGCTCGGCCAATGCCGGGGTATCCAGCAATTGCAGCGCTACGCTGTCACCCTGATCGATCAGCGCGGGATAGGCGCGAACTTCTAGCTTGCCGCGACTAATCACACTCAACTCCGGCAGGGCTTCAAAGTTCCAGCTAGTCAGCCCCCGGGTTTCAAGCGCGTTCGGCAAGCCCTCGTGCAGCGCATCTTGTAGGGACTCATCCAGGGCATCTCGCACCACACCACGATACTTGTGCCGTAGCTCAGCCAGCGCCCTACTCTGTTCGAGCAAGGCGCCTGTTTCATCGAGCAAACGAAAGTTGACGCGATAAAAACTATCGAGCTTATCCTCTTGCCAGTGTTTGGGATCAATCTTGATACCGCTACTTTTCTGTATCTGCTTCGACAGCGCCTGGGTAAGAGGGACATTCATAAGAGAAGCATCGCCCGCAAGCAAACCCGGCAGTAATTTATCTACAGTATTTGGCACCGGCACTAATTGCTTCCGCACCGGGCGAGGTAAACTTTTTAGTAACTCGATGCATTTATCGCGCAGCAAGCCGGGTACCAGCCAGTCAAACAGATGGGCCGGAACCTGGTGCAAAATGGCCACCGGAATATCGACGCTGACACCATCGTCAGCATGAGCCGGTTCAAAACGATAGCTTAATGGATAGCTGTGCCCTTCCCATTCGATGCTGGTTGGAAATTGTGCCACCTCGCTATCCGCGGGGGCATAGGACAGCAGCCGCTCTCGATCAATAAACAGCAGTCGAGGCTGGCCTTTTTCCACAATCTTGCGCCAGCGCTCAAAGCTAGCGAGACTAATAATATCGGCGGGCAGACGCTCATCATAAAACTGAAACCATTCGCGTTCATCGGCGGCAATATCCCGGCGGCGCAACTTGTCTTCTAGCTCGTGTAGTTCCGTTAACACGCTTTGATTGTATTGAAAAAACTCAGCTGGTTCTAATTTACTTTGCTGCGCCTTATTTTGCTGCGCTTGTTTTCCCTGAATAGCTATAACTGGAGTTTTTTTAGCTTGCGGATGCCTGGATTTAGCGTAAGCACCCTCCACCAGCGCCGCTTGAATAAACACCTGGCGAGCGACGGGGGGATCAATTTTTCCGTAGCTGACCCGCTTGCGCTCCTGAATCACCAAACCGTAAAGGCTTTGTTTTTCCCAGGCCATTACCTGGCCATTAGCGGCATGGTAGTGGGATTCGCTGTAACTTTTTTTGACTAAATGCGCGGCGAGTTCAGACAAACTTTCCGGATCAATAACACCACAACAATGGGCGTATAGCCGCGTCGTTTCTATTAGCTCCGCTGCCATTAACCATTTCGGGCCACTCTTAAACACACCCGAACCCGGAAAGATCGAGAACTTGCTATTACGCACGCCAAGATATTCGTGTTTTTCGTGACGAAAACCAATACGGCTTAATAAGCCGGTCAATAAGGCGCGATGAATGCTAGCAATATCTGCGGGCTTCGGATTATCAGCGAGTTTTAATTCACGACAACTGTGATGCAATTGATGATGCAACTCTCGCCACTCCCGCACCCGCAGCGGCGACAGAAATTGTCGGCGACAATATTTATCGAACTGACTGCGGTTTAGCTCGCCGCGCTGTACTTCCAAATGCTTCCACAAATTCACCAAAGCGATAAAGTCCGAGGCCGGATCTTGCCACTGACGGTGCTTTTCATCCGCCGCCTGACGCTTATCGGCAGGTCGCTCGCGGGGGTCCTGAATACTCAGCGCGGAAACGATAACCAGTACTTCCTGTAAACAGTTTTCGTGCTGAGCGGCAATCAGCGTCCGGCCCAGACGAGGATCAATGGGCAAACGCGACAATGTTTGTCCGACGGGATTGAGCTTGTCGTGCTGATCGACTGCGCCCAGCTCCGTCAATAATTGAAAGCCGTCATTAATTAAGCGGTGGTCCGGCGGATCAATAAAAGGGAAACTGCGTACCTCGCCAATACGAAAATGCAGCATTTTTAAAATCACCGCCGCCAGATTAGTACGCACGATTTCCGGGTCGGTATATTCCGGACGATTGTTAAAATCCTGCTCCGTGTACAAACGTATACACACGCCGTCCGCAACCCGGCCACAGCGTCCCGCCCGTTGATTGGCGCTGGCCTGTGAAATTGGCTCAATAGGCAGCCGTTGCACTTTGGTGCGATAGCTGTAGCGACTGATGCGGGCGTAACCCGTATCCACAACATAGACTATGCCGGGTACGGTAAGCGAGGTCTCTGCCACATTGGTGGCCAGCACCACGCGCACACCGCGATGCTGTTGAAACACCCGGTTCTGATCGGCCAACCCCAGGCGTCCATAGAGGGGAAGAATTTCAAGGTCGCGTAAATCACGTTTGCGCAAACGCAGCGAGGCTTCGCGAATCTCCCGCTCGGAACTGAAAAACACCAGTACGTCGCCCCGCTTCGGCAAACTCAGTACATCTTCAATGGCGTCAATGGTTGCGCTGATTAGATCTTCGTCTTTATCTACTGTTGCCTGGTAGCGAATCTCCACGGGAAAACTTCTACCCGACACCTGCACCACCGGAGCGCCGTCAAAATGTTTGGAAAAACGCTCTACGTCGATAGTCGCCGAGGTGATAATCAGTTTTAAATCGGGACGTTTCGGTAAAATTTGTTTGAGATAACCCAGTAAAAAATCAATATTAAGGCTGCGCTCATGGGCTTCATCAATAATCAAAGTATCGTAGCGAGATAAAAATCGATCGTTTTGAATTTCAGCCAGCAAAATCCCGTCGGTCATTAATTTAACCAGGGTCTTATCGCCGCTGTGATCGCTAAAGCGCACCTGATAACCGACTTCCTCACCAAGCTCGCAATCCAGCTCTTCGGCAATACGACTGGCGACAGTGCGCGCGGCAATACGGCGTGGTTGCGTGTGGCCAATAAGGCCGGTAGCACCACGCCCCAACTCCAGACAAATTTTGGGCAGCTGCGTGGTTTTACCCGAACCGGTTTCACCGGCAACAATCACCACCTGATGCCCGCTGATAGCTTCGGCTATTTCAGCGCGTCGTTCGGATATCGGCAGGTTTTCAGGATAGGTAATGTTAGGGCAATGCGCCCGGCGGGCTTCGGCGATAGCGACGGAGGCTTCAATTGCTGCTATCAGTTTGCTTAGCTCATTATCGCGCTTGTCTGGGCTTTGCTTGTCTGGGCTCTGTTTACCTAGAGTCTGCCTGGATAGCTTCTGCAAGCGCCGACGTAAACGAAAACGATCGCGATTGCAGCACTTCTCTATTTTTTCTGCTATTTTTTGTTCTGTCTTTTGTTCCGCTTTTTGTTCTGCTTTTTGTTCCATCGGGGCCAGCCCCTGGCTAGCGGAATCGTCTGTCACTATGGAGGCCACGGCCTTATTTCGTCAGTAACGACATACTGGCTTCAAGTCCGCCCATGGTCAGTGGAAACATACGGCCTTCAAGCAAGGTATTCACTCGTTGAATAGTCGGGGTGTGCTCCCAATAATCCTCGCGCACGGGATTTAACCAAACCACTTTGTCAAAGGTATCAGATATGCGTTGCAACCAATCGATACCAGATTCCTTGTTGTAGTATTCAACGCTGCCGCCCGCGCTTTCCAGCTCGTAGGGCGACATGGAGGCATCACCGACAAAAATTACCTTGTAATCGGAGGCGTAGGTTCGCAGCACATCGAAGGTTTCAGTTTTGTCGTTGTAGCGACGAAAATTATCTTTCCACACATAGTCGTACAACATATTGTGAAAATAAAAATACTCCAGGTGTTTAAATTCCGTGCGACTGGCGGAAAACAACTCCTCACAGGTACGCACATAGGGATCCATGGATCCACCGACATCAAAAAACAATAGTACTTTGACCGCATTGTGGCGCTCGGGAACCATCTTAATATCGAGCATACCGGCATTTTTTGCCGTACTGCTGATGGTATCGTCCAGATCGAGTTCTTCCTCGGCACCGGTGCGGGCGAATTTACGCAAACGCCTCAAGGCCATTTTAATATTGCGAGTACCTAACTCAACGGAGTCGTCCAGATTTTTATAGTCGCGCTGCTCCCATACTTTCAGGGCTTTTTTCTGCTTGCCTTCACCGCCGACTCGAATGCCTTCAGGGTTGAAGCCGCCGTTTCCAAAAGGTGAAGTACCCCCGGTACCAATCCATTTATTACCGCCTTGATGGCGTTTTTTCTGCTCTTCGAGTCGCTCTTTGAATTTCTTGATCAACTCCTCAAGACCACCCAGACTCTCGATCTTGGCTTTTTCCTCGTCGCTAAGACTCTTTTCAAACTCCTGACGCAGCCAGTCTTCGGGAATCAGCGCTTCGATAAAATCGTCCAGACTTTGCAGGTCGTTGAAATACAGCGCAAACGCCCGATCAAATTTATCGTAGAAACGCTCGTCTTTAACCAGGCAAGTGCGGGACAGTAAATAAAACTCGTCAACGTCGCCAAAGGCGAGGTGTTTTTCCAGCGCCTCTATCAGCGTTAACAGCTCCTTGATGGAGACCGGCACCCCGCCGTTTTTTAAAGCAAAGAAAAAATTCAGTAGCATTACTTAGCTTCCCGCCGCGTCATAAAGGCAAGGCGTTCCAACAAGTGCACATCCTGTTCATTTTTCAACAGCGCGCCATACAGCGGTGGTATGGCTTTAGTGGCATCGCGCTGCTTGAGAATTTCATCGGGAATATCATCGGAAAGCAATAATTTTAGCCAGTCGACTAATTCGGAGGTAGAGGGTTTTTTCTTCAAGCCTGGAATTTTACGCACATCGAAAAATACGTCGAGGGCTTCGTCTACCAGGGCCTTTTTAATTCCGGGGTAGTGCACATCGACAATTTTTAACATGGTTTCCCGGCTTGGAAAGTTAATAAAGTGGAACAAGCAGCGACGTAAAAAGGCATCGGGCAGTTCTTTTTCATTATTACTGGTAATAATTACGATGGGACGATGCTTGGCGGCGATTCGCTCACCGGTTTCGTAGACATGAAATTCCATTTTGTCGATTTCGAGCAGTAAATCATTGGGGAATTCAATATCGGCTTTATCTACCTCATCGATCAGCAATACCACCTGTTCGTCGGCATCAAAGGCTTCCCAGAGCTTACCTTTTTTGATGTAGTTGGCGATGTCGTGAACCTTGTCGCCGCCCAGTTGGGAATCCCGCAGGCGCGACACGGCATCGTATTCATACAGGCCCTGCTGGGCCTTGGTAGTGGATTTAATATGCCACTGGATAAGACGTTTGCCTAAAGCCGCAGCGACCTCCTCCGCCAGCATGGTTTTACCGGTGCCAGGCTCGCCTTTAATCAGCAACGGTCGCTGTAAAATCACTGCCGCGTTAACTGCCATTTGCAGGTCGTCGGTGGCGACGTATCTCTCGGTACCGGTAAATTGCATAATACTCCCCTGGATGTATGGTGAATTATCTGTGATAAATTGTGTGGAACCGGAGATTTTACGTTAAAAGCCAGCCAGCTTCCAAGTTTCCAGTTCACGGACGTCTGGACAAGCATCTCGATAAGCATCGAGAAAAACATCGCTATAAGAAGAAAGACACAGGGAACTCAAGTTTATGAGCCAAACAACCGCCAACACTGAAGCCTTATTCCTCGGCCACCCCCGCGGCCTGTTGGTGTGCTTTCTAACGGAGTTGTGGGAGCGCTTCTCCTACTACGGTATGCGCGCCCTGCTTATCCTCTACCTCACCAAGCACTTCCTGTTTGGCGACGACAAGGCCACGCATATTTTTGCCGCCTATTCCGCCATGGTCTACCTGATGCCGGTGATTGGCGGCATCCTCGCCGACCGTTATTTGGGCGCCCGTAAAGCGGTGATATTTGGCGCCATTTTGCTGGTTCTCGGTCATAGCGGAATGGCACTGGAAGGGCCCGCAGCCGTCACTACCGAAACCGGGGTGGTACGCGACCCAATGTATTTGCAGATTTTCTATTTTTCTCTGGCCTTGATTATCGCCGGGGTCGGCTTCTTAAAAGCCAACATTTCCACCATCGTCGGCTCGCTTTATGAGCAGGGCGACCCACGCCGGGACAGTGGTTTTACCCTGTTTTATATGGGCATTAATATCGGTGCGTTTGCCGCCACCATCCTCTGCGGCTGGCTCGGTGAAACCTATGGCTGGGCCTACGGTTTTGGCCTGGCAGGTATTGGTATGCTGGTGGGCCTGGCGACTTTTCTGCGAGGCCAGCGGCACCTGGGCGACCAGGTTCACCCGCCCTCTGCCGAGCGCCTACAAAGCCGTGTACTACCGTTTATTTCTGTCGAAACCGCAATCTATTTGACCAGCGCGATTGGCGTAGTGGTAATTTGGCAACTGATGCAACATCGCGACATGATTGGTCAGCTCCTGCAGGGCTTTGGCGGCATTATGCTGGCGGTAGTAGTGATTTATTCCTTTACCCGCTGCACCCCCGTGGAGCGAGACCGCATGCTGGTGATCGCCGCGCTTGTTGGGTTCTCCGTTGTGTTCTGGTCGCTGTTTGAACAGGCGGGCTCGTCGCTCAATCTATTTGCCGACCGTTACGTGGACAGACACGTGCTCGGCGGGGAGATTCCCGCCTCGGTATTCCAGTCCGTAAATCCGTTTTTTATTTTCCTGCTGGCACCCCTGTTTTCGCTACTTTGGGTGTGGCTGGCAACGCGTAATCTGGAACCGTCCACGCCGGTTAAATTTGCTCTGGCGATATTCCAGGTCGGCCTGGGTTTTCTGGCCCTGGTGTTTGGTGCTAACCAGGCGGAAAGCGCTACGTCGATTGGCCTCTGGTGGTTGGTGTTGATTTATCTCTTACACACCAGCGGAGAGCTGTGCCTGTCGCCGGTGGGTTTATCCGCAGTCACCAAGCTCAGTGTGCCCAGAGTGGTCGGTATGATGATGGGGGTATGGTTTCTGGCCGCCGCTGGAGCCGGTTATATCGCCGGGGAAATTGCTCGCCTTACGGGAGCGGAAACTGTTGATGGCAAAGTCGTTAACGCCGAAGTTGCTCTTGCTAATACGCTGGAGGTGTATGCCAAAGTAGGTTGGCTGGCGATTGCTTTAGCTGCGGTTTTACTGATGGTTGCTCCGCTGCTGCGGCGCGGTATGCACGGAGTGCGTTAGGTGCCCTGCACTGATCTCACCCCTCAGATACAAAGTTCTTAGACACAAAGTCTCTTAGAGATCAGAGCCAGCTTGCTTAACATCCCCCTGCTCGCTCATTATTTCCGACAGCGTGGGTTCTTTTCGTGAGAATCCTTTTTTTGAAAGCCTCTCCTTGGAACCGTCTTCGGTAGACACGCTTTTATTCCGCCTACGTCGGATCACCAGCCAGATAGCCAGTACCAGGGCATATAACAAACAGCCGACCACCACCATTGGCCACACTCCCCGCTGCCAGCCTTCACCGGTTTGCGGGTAAATCATCTCAAATACGGCGACGCCCCAGGCCGGAGCCAGAAAGTCCATATCGCGATACACAATCATCGGGGTCAGCAATGCGGCGACAAAAACCACGCGAAAAAACCAACGCACCGGAAACCAGGGTAGCACCCGAGTGACGCGCCACACCGGCACCATAATCAACAGAGCACCGATATAGTAGGCCACCAGCCCCCATTGATAATTTTCCAGGGTGTACATTGCTTCGACTCCTAATTAACCCAGTGAATGACAAACTCTTCGACGCTATCCGGATGCACCTGGGTTTCTGAAATAATTTTTCCACGCACGGAAATACCCGCCTCGTGAACTGAATCCCCATTACCCGACACCAGCGGATGCCAATCAAATAAGGGTTTACCTTCATTGACCAGCCGATAAGCGCAGGTCTGCGGCAACCACTCGGTGCTAGCCACATTGTCGCGATTCAATTGCAAACAGTCAGGTACCAGCTGTTTGCGCTTAGGGTAATCGGTGCAGCGGCAGCTATCTACGTCGAGCAACTGACAGGACACTGCGGTAAACGCGATTTCACCGCTATCGGCGTCTTCTAATTTCAGCAAGCAACACCGCCCGCAACCATCGCACAGGGCTTCCCATTCGGCATCGTCCATCTCACTCAGGGATTTAGTCTGCCAAAATGTTTTATTCACGCCAATTTTTCATTTTTCTGCCGCATGTCTGCCATATATTGATCGGGGCGCGGCGGCATTTGTAAATAATAACCCTGCTCAGCCAAAGCCTTTAACACATCGGCGATATCAACTCGAGCCAGCTTGCGTTCGGGGTTGAGCATTATGGGCATGGCCAGCTCGGGTTTACCAAACCTGGTTAACAGGGCTTCCGGCACCGGCGTTAGATCGCCCTCGTGATTGACGTAGAGGTACATCCCCGACTGCTTAGGGCTGCGGTAAATTTTGCACAGCACCTTTCTTTCTGGAATATTTTTTTCTAGTGTTTTTTTTGATGGTGTTTTATTCATTGCCTTAACCTGCCTGCTCCACAAAACTAAGTAAGTCACTGCCCACGGCTTCGCGACGCCAGCCCTGAGCAAGCACTGCTGGCAGCTCAACGGTGCCGGCTTCTTTGCTTCTCGCCAGGCTCTCCAGCGCAACGCGCTTAGCCAGTATTTCGGGCGCCATTTGTCGGGCTTCAGCGGCATTATTTAGCCACTCGCGAAAGTCCTTAATCAATTGACGTACTTCTTTACTGGGCGGCTGTGGAAAAGCCTCGGGATAGGTTTCACTGTTGTCGCTCACACTCGCGCTTAGCGCCAGAAGTTGATCGCCGTACTGCCGCACCACACGGTGACGCACCTCCTCTAATTGCTTTAGGGCCGATATATCATCCGGTTGTTGCTGAGCAATCTCTAAAAATTCTTTATCAGCAACGATATGCCCTCGCGGTTTATTACACGCCCGCGCCTCGGTTTCGCGCCAACCCGCCAACACCTGCAATATCGCCAGGCTGCGAGGGTCGAGGCGACCGGCGCCTTTGATGCGACGGTATTGTTGTTCGTCCGGAGTACGTTGGGTCGCTGCCGATAATAAATTTTGCATTTCTTCGGCAAGCCAATGGCTGCGCCCCAAAGTTTCTGCGTCAGCTACCAAACGCTGATACACCGGCAATAAATAATGCACATCTTCCGCTGCATATTGATGCTGAGAAGCACTCAGCGGGCGCTGCAACCAGTCGGAACGGGTTTCGTGTTTATCCAACTCCACATCCAACAGGCTTTTTACTAACTTGCTGTAACCGAGAGAAAACCCGTGGCCAGTCATCGCCGCTGCAATCTGGGTATCGTAAAGGGCGACAGGCAGACAACCAAAAGCCATCTGTAATACTTCCAAATCTTCCGAACAGGAATGCAATACTTTCACCACATCGGGATTGAGTAGCAGCGCCTTGATCGGCTCCACATCATCCACCCCCAGGGGATCAATCAACCAGACATTCTCACCATCGCAGAGCTGCAACAAGGCAAACTTTGGATAGAAGGTGTCGGTACGCATAAATTCGGTATCGAGGGCAATGGCAGGCGCAGCGGCCCACTGCTGAACGCATTCGCGCAAGCTGTCGTTATCGGCAATCACAATGGGAGTGGGCATAGCTTGTGCGAACATTAATATTGGCCTAGTTTTTCGATATCAGTTAAGCAATAACTTTAGTATCGATGTATGGATTTAAGGGTTCCCGTTTAAGGGCTTCGCGCTAAAGTCGCTTACGGGAAGAAAACGCATGTAGCAGAGTACTGCCATCGACATATTCTAATTCGCCACCCAGAGGCACACCGTGGGCGATGCGGCTGACCTGAACACCCAGAGCAAGCGCTCGCTCGCCGATAAAATGTGCGGTCGCCTCGCCTTCTACCGTCAGGTTAGTG
The DNA here is from genome assembly GCA_018069525.1 of Porticoccaceae bacterium. Classification (GTDB taxonomy): domain Bacteria; phylum Pseudomonadota; class Gammaproteobacteria; order Pseudomonadales; family Porticoccaceae; genus JAGPUQ01. The sequence continues at coordinate 26,606 of JAGPUQ010000027.1, forward strand.
GCCAGAATCAGCTCTTCAATATCTTCGTCGCTGAGCCGCTGTAGTAATTGGTCGATGCCAATTTCAGCCGGGCCAATGCCATCAATCGGCGACAGATGCCCGAGTAACACGAAATAACGTCCCCGGTAACTCCCGGACTGCTCAATCGCGAATAAATCTGCCGGTGTCTCCACCACGCAGAGCTGGCGTTGCTCGCGTCGGTGATTCCCGCAAATTTCGCACTCTTTAGTTTCAGAGAAAATACGACACAATTCGCAGCGCCCAATTTTTTCTGCGGCGTTGGCAATTGCGTTGGCTAAGCGGCTGGCAGACTTGCGATCGCGCTCCAGCAAGTGCAGGGCCATACGCTGAGCCGACTTAGGGCCGACTCCGGGCAGGCAACGTAAGGAGTCGATTAATTCATCGATAACTTTGCCAAACATAAGCTAGAACGGCATCTTAAAGCCGGGGGGTAGCTGCATACCTTCAGTAAGGTTACCCATGACATCTTTTTGTTGTCGCTCAACTTTGCGCACGGCATCGTTGACTGCGGCGGCAAGCAAATCTTCCAGCACTTCTTTATCTTCCGTTAAAGTACTCTCACCAAATAAGCTGGGATCGATAGTCACCTTGCGCACATCGTGGCGACCGGTCATCACTACCTTAACCATACCCGCACCAGATTCCCCGGTGACTTCAGTCTCGGCGGCCTCCGCCTGTAGCTTCTGCATTTTTTCCTGCATCTGCTGAGCTTGCTTCATTAAATCATTCAAACCTTCCATCGCTCTTATTCCTCCAAAGGTAAAATGGTATCTTCTAGTAACTCGCCGTTAAAACGCTCTATCAGCGTATTCACCACGGGGTCCTCCCGCATGGTTTTAATGGCGGCCTGTTGCCGTTCGTATTGCTCGCGCTCCCGGGCTGCTCGCGGGGTTTCCGCTGCGGTCTCACCGGGCGCTGGAGTAATCTTCGCTCGGTCTATGTTGACCGTAAGCGACTCGCCGAAATACGCAACCAGAGCCGTTTCCAGACGTTCCCGGTGGCCCTCGTCGTAGAGTGCGTCGTTATCGGCGTCGAGTCGAAACCACAGCTCCGCGCCCTGCCGTTTAATTAAAATTAAATTCGCTGCGGTGTTTTCAATGATACCACCCAGGGCCAGGCCGCTATACACCGCGCGCCAGTGCTCGGGGCTGAATTCGGCCAGAGCAATAGGCTCTAACTTCGACTCTAACTTCGGTGCTAATTTCGGATCGGGTTCGGTACTGTTGGCGACTGTTGCTGTTTCTGGGCTAGGGCCTGGGCTTAAACTCGGCCTTGCAGTTGAAGTCTCAGTCTTGGGTGGCGCTTCCGCGATGCTCTCTAGCTTATCTAACTTATCTAACTTATCTAGCGTGCTGGTAGCTGGCGCGCTGAATTGGGAGCTCCCGGATTGAGAACCACCAGTATTAGCCTCGGCATCCACATATGAATCCAGTGGGGGTAGCTCTGCCGAGCTGGCGTCCGGGTTGGCCCCGGACCCTTCAGACTTTTTTACCGGTTCCGGCGTCTCCCCGACCGCTGGTTTCACTACTGCACCCGCGCCAGCTGTAACCGCAGCCGTGCCCGCCATCGGTTCAAACGCCAACTGTCGCAGTAAAATCATTTCAAAGCCGGTACGCGGCTCACCGGCATAGGGCAAGTCGCGACGCCCCAGTAAACAAATTTGATAAAACAGTTGTACGTCTTCCCGGCTCAAACTATTGGCCAGCGCTAATAACTCGACGGCATTACCACCGTGGGTATCCAGTGCTTCGGGTACGGCCTGCGCCACGGCAACCTGATGCCAAACCCCGACCATATCCGCCAGCGCTGCGGCGTAATCCGGTGAGTGTTCCGCCAGATCATCCACCAGCCGCAATACTTCAACCCCGTCTCTTGCCGCCAGGGCTCGACAAATATCCAGCACCGTGGAGCGATCAATGGTGCCGAGCATGGCACTGACCTCACCTTCCACCACCGTGCCGTTACCGTGGGCAATGGCCTGATCGGTAAGGCTTAGCGCATCGCGCATACTGCCGCTGGCGGCTCGCGCCAAAGCCCAGAGTGCGGCTTCCTCAAAGGGGATATTTTCCTCTTTAAGCACCATGCTCAGGTGTTCGACAATGCGCTCGGGAGAGAGATTCTTGAGATTAAACTGCAAGCAGCGCGACAAAATCGTGGCGGGAAGTTTCTGCGGCTCGGTGGTCGCCAACAAAAATTTAACGTGGGGCGGTGGTTCTTCGAGGGTTTTTAACAAAGCATTGAAACTATGCCCCGATAACATATGAACTTCATCGATCAAGTAGACCTTGAAGCGGCCTCGAGTCGGCGCGTATTGCACGTTGTCGAGTAATTCCCGGGTATCTTCAACCTTGGTGCGTGACGCCGCATCCACTTCGATCAAATCGACAAAACGGCCCTCGGCGATTTCCATACAGGAACCGCAGGTACCACAGGGTTTGGAACTGACGCCAAGATCGCAATTCAGGCACTTGGCGAGAATCCGCGCGATGGTAGTTTTGCCCACACCTCGGGTGCCGGTAAACAGATAGGCGTGATGGAGACGGTCATTATCGAGTGCATTGACCAGGGCCTTGAGCACATGCTCCTGACCGGCCATTTCGTCAAAATAACGGGGTCGCCACTTACGAGCGAGCACCTGATAGCTCATGGGATTAACCTACACTGGGACATTGCCGGACATTACCGCTGGCCAAAAAGGCCATTGTAATCCATTACGGCGAAGAAACATTAGCCTTCGCCGCAAGTGAGTAGGTTCAGAGGGAAAATATACAGAAAGATTGGAGGTGACCCCTGCCAGCAGACCCCGGCACGCGAAGTCATTGCTACCGTTGCTCCCTTCCAGGCCTGGCGGAGTTCACAATTGTTCACTGCGGGAAACCGACAGGGGCCACCATTACGGGCGCGGATTATCCGGGCTTGGCCCCAGCAATGCAACCTGTAGCCCCGGCCTTTTGTCCGCAGCCGCTGTCCGGTACTATCCATCATTCGATTTATTAGTAGCTCAGCCACACATGGATGCCGATAACAACAAAATGCTCGCAACTAAAGCCCAGACCTTATTCCACCCCATCGGTTTTTTCCAGAGCATGCTTTCCCAGCTCACTCTTTCCCAAAGTATGCCCCGCTTACTACTCGTCGTATTGGCCGCACTGGCGCTGGTCGCCTGCGGTGACCGGGAAAGTAATATCGAAGCCGGCAACCGGGAGCAAATTCTGCACTGGGGCAACGGCTCCGAACCCCAGGAACTCGACCCCCACATTGTTACCGGCGTGCCCGAACACCATATTATCGTCGCCCTGCTCGAAGGTCTGGTCGCCAAAGATCCAGCCACCTTAGAGCCTATTCCAGCGGCAGCCGAACGCTGGGAGATCAACGCTGAAGGCACCGTTTACACCTTTTATCTGCGGGAGAACGCCCGTTGGTCTAACGGCGACCCGGTGACCGCCGAGGACTTTGTCTGGTCCTGGTGGCGCGGCCTGCAACCGTCCCTGGGCAACCTTTACAACTATATGTACTTCCCCATTCTCAATGCCGAGGCCTACGCCACCGGCAAGCTCGACGACTTTGAGCCGGTGGGCGTGAAGGCGCTGGATGCACATACCCTGCAAGTCACCCTGGCCAATCCCACCCCGTATTTTCTGCAATTACTCGACCACTACAGTATGTTCCCGGTGCACCGCGCCACGATTGAACAATTCGGCAACCCCGCCGAGCGCGGCAGCCGTTGGACCCGGGCCGGTAATTTTGTCGGCAACGGCCCCTTTGTACTTAGCCAGTGGGATCTCAACCGAGTAGTAGCCGTGACGAAAAATCCCAACTATTGGGATGCGACCCAGGTCAAACTCAAGGGCATACGTTTTTATCCCACCGAAAACGCCTCAACCGAAGAGCGCATGTTTCGCGCCGGGCAATTGCACGTCACCGGCTCACTGCCCTCCGATAAAATTGCTGTCTACAAAGACAAGGCACCGGAGCATCTGCGAATTTCTCCGTATCTGGGCACCTATTTTTATCGCATTAATACTACCGTGCCACAACTCAAAGACAAACGAGTGCGACGCGCGCTGGCGATGAGTATCGACCGCAAACAAATTGTTGAGCGGATTACCAAGGGCGGACAAATCCCGGCCTACGCCTTTACTCCGACCAACACTCTGGGCTATACCGCCGAAGATGGTTTCAACTTTGATCCTGAAGCCGCAAGGGCCTTACTGGCAGAAGCCGGATACCCCAACGGGGAAGGCTTTCCCACCACGGAAATTCTCTACAACACCAGCGAGGGCCATCGCAAACTCGCGGTTGCCGTGCAGCAAATGTGGAAGCGGGAACTCAATATCGACATCACCCTCAACAATCAGGACTGGAAGGTGTATCTCGACAGCGAAAGCTCCGGCAATTTTCAGATTTCCCGCGCCGGCTGGATTGGCGACTACGTCGACCCCAACACTTTTTTAGATATGTGGATAAAAGACGGCGGCAACAATCGCACCGGCTGGAGTGATCCCCGTTACGACGACCTGGTACTAAATAAATCCCCTGCCGCTGCTGTTCGCGAAGAACGCTATCGCCATTTTCGTGAAGCCGAAGCCATTTTGCTGGATGAACTGCCGATTATCCCGGTGTATTTCTATACCAGCGTTCACTTAACCCACCACAGTGTCAAAGGTATGCCCGGCAACCTGCTCGACTACGCCCTGTACAAACGCATCTACCTGCAAGCGGGCGAATAAGTATGGGCCGCTTTATTTTAAATCGATTATTACAGGCCATCCCGGTGTTACTGGTAGTTATTACAGTAACGTTTTTTTTGGTGCGACTGGCACCCGGCGGGCCTTTTAGCGCGGAAAAAGCCGTACCACCGGAAGTCCTTAAAGCCCTGGAAATAAAGTACCAGCTCGACCAACCGGTGATCATGCAATACTTTAGTTACCTCGGCGATTTGTTACAGGGTGATTTTGGGCCGTCGTTTAAATATCCCGGGCGCAGTGTCAGCGAATTAATTTTTTCGGGATTACCCACCACCGCAGAACTCGGCATCTACGCATTATTAATTTCAATGCTCCTGGGCACCGCCGCCGGGGTCGTCGCGGCGCTCAAACCCAATAGCGCGCAAGATTATATTCCCATGTCTACGGCGATGATCGGCATTTGCCTGCCCTCGTTTTTATTGGGCCCCGTGCTGATGTTAATTTTTGGTATTGGTCTGGAATGGGTGCCGGTCTCCGGCTGGGGCAATATTCCCGGCGACAAAATTTTACCTGCCTTAACTTTAGCCTCTGGCTATACCGCCTATGTGGCGCGGCTGTCGCGGGGTGGAATGTTAGAGGTCATGTCCCAGGACTATATTCGCACCGCCCGCGCCAAGGGCTTACCGGAATGGGTGGTGGTGTTAAAACACGGTTTGCGCGGCGGCATCATTCCCGTAGTGGCCTTCGCTGGCCCGGCCTTTGCCGGATTATTAAGCGGCTCCTTTGTGGTGGAAACCATTTTTCAAATTCCCGGCCTTGGTCGCTTTTATGTGCAGGCCGCATTTAATCGCGACTACACCGTAATTATGGGCACCACGGTATTTTTCGCCACGCTGATTATTGTGTTTAATTTACTCTCCGATATTGCGGTGGCCTGGCTGAATCCGAAACTGCGCGGTCGCCAACAAGGATCTATTCAGTCCGGAGCCAACGAATGAGCAGCCCCGGATCTACCGACATAGCCACCAACCTGAACGCGGAAGTACACGACGCCGAACAGGGCACTTCCCTCTGGCAGGATGCCTGGCATCGGCTACGTAAAAACAAAATGGCCCTGGCCGGATTATTCGTGCTGATACTGCTCTCCCTACTGGCTTTGCTCACGCCCTGGATCGCACCCTACGGTTACGAAGATCAGGACTTACTACTCGGCCCCACCCCACCCTCCGCCGCACACTGGCTGGGCACTGACACTCTGGGTCGCGATCTACTCACCCGCATCCTCTACGGCGGCCGCGTATCACTGGCAGTGGGCTTTATCGCCACCGCGGTCGCACTAGTGATCGGCGTACTTTACGGCACCATCGCCGGTTATTTAGGTGGGCGTGTCGATGCGACGATGATGCGCTTAGTGGACATTCTCTACGCCCTGCCCTTTATGATTTTTATTATTTTGCTGATGGTTATTTTTGGCCGCAATATTTTATTGTTATTTTTTGCCATTGGCGCGGTGGAATGGCTGACCATGGCGCGCATTGTCCGCGGGCAAGTGCAATCGCTACGGCAACAGGAATTTGTCGAGGCAGCAGTGTCCCTGGGCTTATCCCCGTGGCGTATTATGCGTCGCCATTTGATTCCCAATGCCCTGGGCCCGGTGATTGTTTACACCACCTTGACCATTCCTAACGTAATGCTGCTGGAAGCTTTTCTAAGTTTTCTCGGTCTCGGTATTCAGCCCCCACAGAGTTCCTGGGGCGTATTAATTTCCTACGGCGTCGAAACCATGGAGGAATATCCCTGGCTGCTAATTTTTCCCGGATTAGTTTTATCCATTACTTTATTTGCGCTGAATTTTCTCGGCGACGGTCTGCGCGATGCCCTCGATCCTCGCGCCTCCAAAGATTAACCCAAGGACTGATTAGTGAGTCTCCTTCAAGTCAATAATTTGAGCGTCTGGTTTTATACCCGCAACGGGGTAGTAAAGGCGGTGAACGACCTCAGCTTTTCCGTCAATGTCGGTCAGACCCTCGCCATTGTCGGCGAATCCGGCTCTGGGAAATCCGTGTGCTGTTATAGCTTACTCGGCTTGATCCCCTGCCCTCCGGGGCGTATCGAAAGCGGCACCGCTGATTTCGATGGCCAGGACTTACTCAGCTTGCCGATAAAACAATTACGTCAAATTCGCGGCCAGCACATCGCCACGATCTTTCAAGATCCGATGACCTGCCTCAACCCCTACCTCAGTATCGGCGAGCAATTAATTGAACCGCTGATCTACCATAAAAATTGCTCGCGACACGAAGCCCGCGATCGGGCCATAGCCCTGCTCGAAGAGGTGGGTATTCAGCAAGCTCGCGGCCGCTTTAACAATTACCCCCACCAATTTTCCGGTGGCATGCGTCAACGGGTGATGATCGCCATGGCATTGATTGCCGAGCCGCGCCTGCTGATTGCCGACGAACCCACCACCGCACTGGACGTCACCATTCAGGCGCAGATTTTGGAATTAATTGCCGAAATTCAACGCAAACGCAATCTGGCGATGATTTTTATCAGCCACGATCTCGCCGTAGTAAAAGATATTGCCGATCACATTGCGGTGATGAAAGACGGAGAGATTGTCGAGACCGGCCCGACAAAAAGCATTTTCGACGCACCGCAACACCACTACACCCGCGAGTTATTAGCGGCCATCCCCAGCGGCAGCAAACCAGAAAGCTCAACGGTAAGCAATACAGTAACAAGTAACCCACCGCTTATCGAAATCGAACATTTAAACACCTGGTTTGGCGGTAAAAATGCCATCGTAAAAGCCGTAGACGACATTAGCCTTAGCGTGGAGCGGGGTAAAATTCTCGGTGTGGTGGGCGAATCCGGCTCGGGCAAATCCACGCTTGGCCGCTCTATTCTACAACTGGTGCGGCCCAGCTCTGGGGAGATACGCTACGACAATATCGAACTAACCACCCTCAAACCTCGCGCGCTCAAAACCTTGCGCCGCCGTATGCAAATGATTTTCCAGGACCCTTACGCTTCGTTAAACCCGCGCATGAGCGTATTCGACACCCTGGCGGAACCACTGCTCTACCACGGTTTAGCGACGCGCAAAACCGTCACCCCACAAGTATTAGAACTAATGGACGATGTGGGTTTAGCTCACTCCGCCATTAAAAAATATCCCCACGAATTTTCCGGCGGTCAACGCCAGCGCATCGCCATCGGTCGCGCTATTGCGGTAAAGCCCGAATTTATTGTGGCCGACGAACCCGTCTCCGCCCTCGACGTCACCATCCAAAAACAAATTTTAGAACTAATCGAAAACCTGGTCGAAAAACACCAGCTCACCATGTTGTTTATTTCCCACGACCTGTCCGTGGTGCGCTATCTCTGCGACCGCATTGTGGTGATGCACAAAGGCAGGCTAGTAGAACAGGGCGACACCGAAACCATCTGGGCAAATCCGCAGGATGCCTATACCCAACAACTGCTATCGGCGATTCCGAGCCTCCAAGATCAGCAGCCTCGTTCTCGTCATCACGAGACAGGTGATAGTGGGAACCGGTCTTCTGAATAAACTATTAGAGGGTAATGCATGGAATATACTGATGATTATTCGGGGTATGGAAACGAAGTCCTATATCGTATGTGTGAAGATAGATTACATCATAATGACATAGACACAATAAAATCAAAACTATGGATTATTGGGCGGTCTTATGCAGCCTCTATCGAGCGCAAAGCAGGTAAAGATTTTAAAATAGAAGATGCGGCCAACGTTTTAAAAGATTCCAGAATTGATAATGAAATATTCAACCTTAGGCAGATCGGGAGACCTACGTCTGAAAATATAACCCACCTGCTACAAACACATAACTATCTAATGGGTTTATTTAAAAAAGCAACTGGCGTAAACAAAAGGTCTCTAGCATCTAAATATCTGCATTTTCATGCACCAAAAGCAGTATTTATATATGATTCAATTGTTCGTGATGATTTACGAAAACGATTAAGGAAAATTAAAAATCGGTTCCCCATAACCAGAAATAATGACGATGAATATGAGTCTCATGTTATGAGATGCATATGTTATCGAGATAATATATATGAAAAAGAGTTAGGCTTACTAGTATCGCCAAGAAAACTCGATTCCCATCTATATGGCTATTAAAACCTCGTGCAAGCATCTCAAATCACGCTGCGCAGCTTATACGGGCTTTAGTGTCTGAATAGGCGACTGAGATGAATTGGGAAGCGATTAAAAATATTTAATCTAAACCACAACTTTAGCCCTTAAGGTAATATCACGTTGCAAGCCTCAATAATTTTTATTTTCCTTGCCCTGGTCGCAATAATTTGGGGAATCCAACGATATAGAGTGAAGGCCCGCCGTAATCGGCTTTTCCAGGAGCCACTTCCTCCTGAGCACATTACCATTCTTGAGAACCATGTACCGTTGTACACACGCTTGCCTAAAGAGTTACGTGAAACACTACAGGGTTGTGTCAATTATTTTCTTGATGAAAAAGTCTTTGTTGGTTGTGATGGCCTTGAAATCACCGATGAGACCCGGCTTATCATAGCGGCTAATGCTTGCATACTGCTGGTAAATAGGAGGATGAAGCGCTACCCTGGTTTTAAAACTATTCTAGTTTATCCAAACACCTATGTGGCAAAACAAGTCAGCTATAGCGGCTTGGTGGAAGTACATAAGGACAGCACTCGGGCCGGTGAGTCCTGGCATCGTGGGCCAATCGTATTGTCCTTAACAGATGTAGTGCGAGGTTCTAGTAATGAGCAGGATGGACATAATGTGGTGCTGCACGAGTTTGCCCATAAGCTAGACGAACAAAACGGGGTTATGGATGGCTTGCCTGTGCTTCGGGAAAGTGCCCACTACAAAGAATGGGCAGAGGTGTTAACGCGGGAGTATGATGAATTTCTTGACCGTGTTGAACGGGGAAAGAATAAGGTCATTGATGAATATGGCGCTGTTTCCGGCGTTGAGTTTTTTGCTGTTGCTACCGAATCGTTTTTTGAAAAATCAAAACAAATGAAGAAGAGACTACCAGAGCTTTATCAGCAGTTGCAGACATTCTATGGCCTTGATCCTGCCAATTGGTAGATTGGTAAATAATTAACTATCGCCACCACCCATAACTAAAATTATAATTCGCTGCGGCACCAACACATAAAAATCTAATTTAGGCTTACACGCATGAGAAAATACTTAGGCAGTTTAATCGTCACAGTGATGGCCTTGCATTTACCAGACGCCTCTGCGGAATTGGGTGGGAGCCTCACACTGGTTAACGATTATCGCGCACGGGGTGTTTCTCAATCAGGAGAAAAACCTGCCGTACAGGGCTGGATTGAATATTTTTATAAGTCAGGGGTTTATGTGGGCTGGTGGGGAAGTAACCTCGATTATTATCACTCCAGTGATCCATTTGACAACGGAGAACGAGTTGAGCACGACCTGTATATTGGCTATTTCAACCAGCTGAATGAAAACCTGTCGTACGACTTTACCTATTATGAGTATTTTATTACGGGCGCGAAAGCAGATGTGGATTTTAATGAAGTTACGCTGGGTGTCGATTATTACGACCTTCGAATGGTTTACTGGTATACAAATGATACGTTTAATACCGGTGAAGACTATAGTTACGTCGAAGCTGACTATAGAGTGGCTTTACCGCTGAACTTAGGCCTGACTTTTCACGTCGGTCACTCATTTGGAAGCGCCCTGGATTTGGCGGTTTTTGGTTTTGAAGAATATTTTGATTATTCCCTGACAGTGGATAAACATTTTGCCGGGCTAGACTTAGAGATAGCTTATTCTGACACTAATATTAGGGGTAACTCTGTGATAAATAACAACTACAGCGCCAACCAGAGTGCATTGATATTTTCGGTAGCAAAAAAATTCTAAGATGGCTTTAAACCATAGGTGATTTTAAACCACAAGCTCGCGCGTTTTATTAGACTTTACCGTCATAAACCTGCCGCCGCCCCACCCGGCCACCGGGTATCGTTGGCCCCATAAATAAAGCGCTCGTCGCGACTAATGGTTTGCGTGCGCCCGATTACTCGCGACGATGATTTTAATACGTGTCCCATGGCCTCCAGGCGTTTGCGGGTATCCACATTAATATCTTCTTCATAAAACACCTGATCTGGCAACCACTGGTGATGAATTCTGGGTTGGGCTGCGGCCTCGGCGATGTTCATATCAAAATCCACTACATTCAATATGGTTTGCAGTACGGTATTAATAATCGAGCTGCCTCCGGGACTGCCGGTGGTTAGCACCGGATTACCTTCCTTAAATACAATCACCGGAGTCATCGAGGACAGCGGCCGCTTGCGCGGCTCGATGGCGTTGGCCGCCCCCCCCACTAAACCGTAGGCATTGGGCACACCGAGCTTGGCGGAAAAATCATCCATCTCGTTATTGAGTAAAAACCCGGCTCCCGCTACAGCAATACCACTGCCGTAGGAAAAATTAAGGGTATAAGTGTTGCTCACTACATTGCCGTGCTTGTCCCACACCGAAAAATGCGTGGTTTGCGGGCTTTCTTCGGGCAAAGTTAAACCGGGTTTAACGGCAGAAGATGCCGTCGCCCTTTGCAAATTGATGCCGTCGCGTAATTTTTTGGCGTAGCTCTTGTCCGTCAATTCAGCCACCGGCACCGGATTAAAATCCGGATCACCTAAGTATTCACTGCGATCCGCATAAGCTCGACGCATGGATTCGATTAAACGATGCAAATAATCCGCACTGTTATGACCGGATGCTTTTAAATCCCAGCCTTCGAGTATATTCAGCATCTGTACTAAATGTACGCCACCAGAAGAAGGCGGCGGCATCGCGGCAATCTCGTAACCTCGGTAGCTGCCGGTTACGGCCTCCCGCTCAACTACTTTATAAGCGGCGAGGTCCTCGGCGCTGATCAAGCCGCCGTGCTCCTGCATTTGTGCGACGATTTTTTTGGCGATGCTGCCCTGGTAAAAATCTTCGCCATTGGTGTTGGCGATTTTTTTGAGGGTATTGGCTAAATCACTTTGCTTCCAAAGGTGGCCTTCAGGTAAGGGGGAGCCGTCCTTAAGAAAATAATAGGCCGTGGACGCAGGGGATTTTTTTAAGCGTTGCTCCGCGCGGGCGAAGGAAAACGACAGAGATCGAGTGACGCGAATACCTTGATCCGCCAGTTTAATGGCCGGTTTAAGCACGTCCTGTAAAGACATCGTGCCGTAGCTGTTTAGCGCGTGCAGTAAACCCGCCACCGTGCCCGGCACTCCCGCCGAATAACGACTGTAGCGCGCTTTGTTTTTATCGACTTCACCGTCGTCGCCAAGAAATAAATCGCGATGCGCCGCCAGGGGTGCCATCTCTCTATAATCTACCGCAAGAGTACGTTTCTCACCGGCAAGATAAATCATCATAAACCCGCCGCCGCCGATATTACCCGCCTGGGGTAAGGTCACCGCCAGCGCAAACCCGGTCGCCACTGCGGCATCGATAGCATTACCGCCCTGGGCGAGAATATCCGCGCCAATACGACTGGCCAGGGCCTCCTGGGAGACCACCATTCCGCTCTCACTGACGACGGGATGAAAACGATCGGTATAATCGATAATCGCCGGTTGGTTTGCATTGAGCAAGGGTGCAAGCAGCATAAGCAACAGGGCTGCACCGCTGACACGCGCGCGCTTGATCCGGCGCAATGCGCGCTTAGGCTTGATTGACATAATGATAGGCATCACCATACTGGGTATTATTCTGTAATAAGGTTTTTAAATCGTATTGCTATTGATTCTACATAAGTGATTCTACGGCAAGTCTACGTCAAGCTGGCGCTTACTGGAAATAGACCGGAAATAAATAGGACATATCGCAAACCACGCTGCACCTGGCTGCATTTAAAATCAAGTCCATAGAAAGCCAGCTGCATAAAAAAGGGAGAAACCAGCCATGAACGAACGCGATAAACCAACCTTCTCCAACGAAGAAGTTGCCGCCATGGAAAGCGTCGACTTTTTCTCCATCGACGTAGAACAAACCAACTGGCAAACCTCCGGAGATTTACTCGCGTCCATCCGTCGCCCGGTATTTATCGACGAACAAGGTGTACCCGAAGCAGAAGAATTTGACGCCGAGGATGAAAGCGCCGTGCATTGGGTTGCCTACGGCCCCAACGAAGAAGTCATGGGCTGCGCTCGTCTGGCGGGCGATAAGATCGGTCGCATGGCGGTCAGCGCCGAACATCGCAACAAAGGTGTTGGCTCGGCATTAATGCGCAGAATCATCGCCTATGCCGCCCACATCGGCCTGGCCAGCGTACAACTCAATTCCCAAATCCACGCCCTGCCCTTTTACGAGGGCATGCACTTTGAAGCCGACGGCGATGAATTTATGGACGCGGGTATTCCCCATATCCATATGAGCTTATCGCTAATACGCTTTTTGTCGCCGGCGGTGCAACCACCCCTGCCGGATATTTCTGCTGAACAACGGGACCGCGTGCCTCTCGACGGCACTGGGCCCTTCCAGGAATATGCCCTGAACGTACTCGGTGTCGCGGAGCGCCAGGTTCGCATTCTCAGCAGCAAACTCGACCCCAATATTTACGACAGCGCCAAATTCTGCGAGCAACTCTTTCAATTCACCAAACTCCACCCCTACGCCGAAGTGCAAATCCTAGTGCGCGACGCGCATTTATTAGTGCAGGACGGCCATCGCCTCATGCACTTGTACCACCGCTTACCCAGCCATATCGAAATACGTACTCTCAAACCTAGCACCAAAACCCTGCACACCGAATTTATGGTGGTGGATCACCACGGCATTCTCTATCGACAGACAGCGGACCGTTATATTGGCTACGCGATACTCTATTCGCCGCTGGAAGCCAAAAAACTGGCTGGGGATTTTGTACAGTTGTGGGAGGCGAGTGAACCCGACCCGGAATTACGAAGCTTGCCGATCTAGTTATTAGAATACGGCACTAAATACAGAAATTCGAACCGCAAAGATTCCGTCCGGTTATCAAAACCGGAACTTTAAGCGTCTAAATCTTCAAGAAAATAGATATTAAATAAAATAAACTTCAATAAAACTTAAGCCCCAAACTGCGCTTTCGCCTGGCGGCGGCTGGCGTGCAATACGGGCTCGGTATAGCCGCTGGGTTGCTCGCAACCTTTAAACACCAACTCGCAAGCCGCCTGAAACGCAATGTTGTGGTCAAAATCTGCAGCCATTGCGCGATAGAGTGGGTCACCGCTGTTTTGTTGATCCACCACCGCGGCCATTTTTTTCAGGGTCGCCATGACCTGCTCTGTAGAACACACGCCGTGGCACAACCAGTTGGTAATGTGCTGGCTGGAGATTCGCAAGGTAGCGCGATCTTCCATCAGCCCGATATCGTGAATGTCGGGGACTTTTGAGCAACCTACGCCCTGATCGATCCAGCGCACCATGTAACCGAGAATACCCTGGGCGTTGTTGTCTAGTTCCTGCTGGATATCCGCATCGCTTAGCTTGGTATTCCCCAGTAAAGGAATGGTTAAAATATCGTCGAGGCTGGCGCGACCCCGACTTTTGAGCGCATCCTGCCGGGCACTAACATCAACTTGATGGTAGTGCATCACGTGCAGGGTCGCGGCGGTCGGCGACGGCACCCAGGCGCAATTGGCACCGGCCAGAGGATGGGCAATTTTGTCGCGCATCATATCGGCCATTAAATCCGGCATCGCCCACATGCCTTTGCCGATTTGGGCTTTGCCTTTTAAACCCGTCTCCAGACCGATATCGACGTTCCAGTCTTCGTAGGCATTAATCCAGGGCTGCTGTTTCATCGCGCCCTTGGGCACCATCGGGCCGGCTTGCATGCTGGTGTGGATTTCGTCGCCGGTGCGATCGAGAAAGCCGGTGTTGATAAAGATCACCCGGTCGCTGGCACGGCGGATGCACTCTTTGAGATTAACCGTGGTGCGGCGCTCCTCATCCATAATGCCGATTTTCAAAGTCAGTGCGGGTAAGCCCAGGGCCTGCTCGATACGGGCAAATAATTTAACGGTGAAGGAGACCTCATCGGGGCCGTGCATTTTGGGTTTTACAATGTAAACGCTACCGGTTTTGGAATTGCGAATACCGCCCTTTGCTTTTAAATCGTGCATGGCGATTAAAGAGGTGATCATGCCGTCGAGCATGCCCTCGGGGATTTCTTTGCCTTCACTGTTTAACACTGCGTCGGTGGTCATCAAGTGCCCGACGTTGCGTACTAACATGACGCTACGGCCCGACAGGGTAAGGCTATTACCTGTAAGTGAAGCGTCCGCACCTGTATTAGTAGCTGCGGCAGTAGGTAAGGTATAAACACGATCCGGGTTCATGGTGCGCTCGACCACACGATCGCCTTTGTGGAAGGACTCCACCAAATTACCAGTCATTAAACCCAGCCAGTTACGATAGGCCAGGCACTTGTCTTCGGCATCGACGGCGGCGACGGAATCTTCGCAATCTTGAATGGTGGTCAGCGCGCTTTCGAGTAGTAAATCTTTAATGTGGGCGAGATCATCCTTGCCCACGTTGTGACTGACATCAAATTGAATTTCGACATGGAGGCCGTTATTTTTTAGCACAATCGCCGTGGGTTGTTCGGCATCGCCCCGGTAGCCCACCAACTGAGCGGGATTGCCCAGGGCAGCAGTGGTCGCTTTACCGGCATTGCCTTTTAAGCTCACTACCAAAGCTGCATCGCGAATGGCATAAGCGGTGGCATCGGCGTGGGAGCCCAGCGCCAGCGGCATACTCTGGTCGAGAAACTGACGACCGTAAGCAATCACCTTTGCTCCGCGCAGCGGGTTGTAACCGGGACCACGAGTAGCGCCATCGTCTTCGGCAATGACATCGTTGCCATAAAGGGCATCGTAAAGGCTACCCCAGCGGGCATTGGCGGCATTGAGGGAATAGCGCGCGTTGTTAATCGGCACCACCAATTGCGGCCCGGCCATGGTGGCGATTTCTGCATCGACGTTTTCGGTGGTGATGCTGAAGTTATCACCCTCAGAAATTAAATAACCCATGCCGATAAGAAATTCTTTATAGGCAACGGCATCGTGGGGCTGACCGGCGCGCTGCTCGTGCCAGTCGTCAATTTTTTGTTGGAAATCTGCGCGCACTGCCAGTAGCAGGGCATTTTCTGGTGCCAGGTCATCGAGTATCTCTTCAAAGGACGCCCACACCGCTTCGGCTTGCAGACCCAGACCGGGCAGCACGTCGTTTTGCACCAGCTCGTAAAGGGCTGTTGCTATCTGTAATCCGCCTTGTTGAACGCGATCTGTCATGGTGTTTGGTCTCCGAAATACGCAAAAAAATGGGTGTACATACCAGCAAGTCTGGCATTTTAGTCGTCGAGGCAGAATTTATCTAATGTATAGACTGTATTCCCGCTATTTATTGAAAAAATAGCGCGACTTACGTTTCCCCAGCACTTTTATGGTTGATCGCACGACCGGTTTCCAGCACCAGGCGGCGCATCCACTGGTGAGCCGGATTGTGCTGTAACAGCGGGCTCCAGGCCATTTTGAGTTCAAAGGCGGGGATTTCAAAGGGCGGCGGCATAATCGCCACCGTGGGGTTGGTACGCTGTAAGTTCGCCAGGCGACTGGGCACCGTTACCATTAAATCCGGTTGCTGAGCCAGTAAAGCGGCGACCTGATAATGCCGGGTAAAGACAGTGATATTACGAGTTTTGCCCAACTTCTTAAGGGATTCGTCCACCCAGCCGAGCCGCTGGGCATCTTGCGGGTTCATGCCCACGCCCACACCCATGCCAGTTTTGCTCACCCAAACGTGGCGACCGAGTAGATAATTGTCCAGGTTGAAACCCGCCAGCAGTGGGTTCTCCCGGCTTAATAAACAGGAAAAGTCATCCTCCCAAACGGTGACCTGGTGGAAGGACTGCGGCATATCGTCGAAACGGTTGAGCAGCATATCTACCCGCCCCTGCTCCACATCTTGCAGGGTAACGTCGCTGGGGTTGAGGATGTCGAGAGTAATGCCCGGCGCCGCTGCGGTCAGGGTCGTAAGCAAGGGCGGCAGCAAGGTGGACTCGGCGTAATCGCTGGCCATAATGCGGAACATACGTTTGGCCGAGGCGGCATCGAATTCGGTCTGGGGCTGCACCGCCAGCTCGACCTTAGCGAGAATGTCCCGCACCATGGGCTGTAACTCCAGCGCGCGCTCGGTGGGACTCATGCCCTCGCTAGTGCGAATCAGCAGCGGGTCACCAAACAACTCCCGCAAGCGGCGCAGGCTATTGCTCATCGCCGGCTGGGTAATACCCAACTGATCGGCGGCGCGGGTGACGTTACGCTCGCGCAGCAGTGCGTCGAAGTAGATCAGCAAGTTCAAATCTGTACGCTTGATGCTCATTGTTTATGTTTTCCTCTGCCCGGCCAAGTAAGCCAGCCAAGTAAGTCAGGTAGATAAATAGCTTTCTTTATTCAGCAGACAAATACTATGCGGGATATGCATCAGCCAGGAGAATCATCTCATAAATTCCGCAAGGTGTAAGGCCCGCAGATAAAACACTCGATCTATTATTTGTGTGACTCACTTCACGTCTTTTAATGGTTTAGACGTTAAACTTCACCTCGACTTAATCTTACCTACGGTGTCGGTTAAGTAGGGAAGATTAAGTAAGTAAATTCAGCATCATTAAGTCGAACCTGAGTCGTTATCTGCAATCACAGCCTGTAACAACAAAGTCGGGGGAACAGATTTAGATCCTATTTAACCATCGAGGTAATATTATGAAGAAGTCCGTATTAGCCCTGTTAGCAATGTTTGGCATGGTATTTCAACTGTCGCTAGGCAGCACATTTGCCTATTCAGATGACGAAAGTATCGATGACGAGTCTCGAGTAGAAGCTCAAGACGATCAAAGCGATGACCAATCAGATGACCAATCAGATGACCAAAGCGATGACCAGTCCGATGACCAGTCCGATGACCAAAGTGATGATCAGTCAGATGATCAAAGCGATGATCAGTCAGATGATCGTAGTGATGACGAATCAGATGACCGCAGCGATGACCAGTCAGACGACCAGTCCGATGATCAAAGCGATGACCAGTCAGACGATCAAAGTGAAGAAGTGAGTGATGTCTAATATGACGACTATGACCGCAACTAAAGGTCGTCTGAGCCGGTGCATCCTGATTGGATGCACCGCGCTTTTTGCCCACTGCGCCCTGGCAAACGAACCTGAGTTTGAATTTGGCTATGGGCTGGGCTGGGACGACAATATTTTTTATTCCCCCTCTAACGAAACCGATGAACTATTTGGTGTTCTGGATTTGGGCTACAAGGATAAATTCCAGGCGGATGGTTCGCCCTGGACATTTAAAATTAACTCCGTTTATCAGGACAAACATTTTAATAATGAAGCCGATGCCCGCGATAAATTCTTTTCTGGATTTATGGAACTCCGATTTAATAGCGAGCAAATCGATTACGGTATCTCCATTGATCCTCAGTACTCGCAATTCGTCACCAGCGATACCGACGGTGGGCTTATCACGCCGGGGAAACAACGTATCTCCACATTAAAATCTCGAATTTTTTCTCAATTCAAAATAGGCGACGCTAGCTCTATAGAATTGGGGGCGATGTTCAAGACCAAAGATTACCGGGATTCTGACTCCGATTACGATAGCTGGATTTACGACATCAGCTTCCGAACCAGGTTAAGCGACACCTTGCGCTTGCGCGTTGGAGCGCTCGTCGAAGACAGAGAATACGACGACCGCTTTGCCAGAACTAACGCTGGCACCACCGTACTCGGCGAGACCGTTGAACAGACACGCACCACCGGCTTTACCAAAGTCACTTATCGGCCAGACAGCCTGCAAAAGTATTCTTTGAAAGTCTACTACCAGAACAACGAAGATGAATTTCAGGATTATCATAGCCGCGACAAATTGAAAATTGTGGCACGCAGCCAATACGAGTGGAATAATGGCATCGTACTGGACACGGCTTTCAAGCTGGGCAATAAGGACTACGACGAGCAAATCAGTGATAGCGGCAGTTCTTTGGAAGACGACAAATACTCAATTGACCTTGAGCTTGACGTGCCTTTACAGCGATATTTGCGCTCCCCCACCTGGGAGGGATGGAGAGGCCTCGCAGTGCTAGAGTACAAAGAATATGATTCTGGTTTAAGTCAACGAGAATACGAAAGAACCAGCGTATCCCTTGGGCTACACAAATCTTTTTGATCGGGCCTAAAACGCCTTGAATCAAGCAGAGCAACACAGCGGGGCCATCTTATCCATAGACGGCCCCGCTTTTACCAAACGCATTATTATTGCCTGCATTAGCATAGAGCTGATTCTGGTGATACTCGACCTCAGTTTAAATTACTCGCGCCTGATCGACGCCTCCTCAATCCGAAAAATTTTTAATCTGGCCCACGAGCAAAGCCTCGGCACCTGGTTTTCAGTATTACAAATGGCTGCTGTTGGCTTAACGCTACTGACACTGTTCGCCGTTCACTATCACCAAAGTGGCTTTCACTCCGCCAAGGGCTGGGGAATTTTATCCAGCTTTTATCTTTATTTATCTGCCGATGACGCCGCTAAAATTCACGAGCGTGTGGGCAGCAGTGTAGCACGGGCTTTAGAGGAACCCGAGACGCTGTCCACCCTCGGCAACTGGCAAAGTCACTTCCCTTCCTATTCATGGCAATGGGTATTTGCACCGATCTTCGCGGCTATGGGTTTGTATATCGCGTTGTTTCTCTGGAAAAAACTGCCAACCTGGAAACTTAAAATTATTTTATTTTCGGCATTTTCGTGCTGGGCGCTGGCCATTGGTATCGATTTTTTAGAGGGGCAGGAACGCTTATTCGAATATCTGGCGTCCGAGTGGGATGTTAAACCCTACACCGTTAGCCACCCTTTTCTGGTTGCCGAAGAATTTCTGGAGATGTTTGGTGCCACGCTGTTTTTATTCGTGTACTTAAAGTGTTTGACGGAGTCCTTAAGCAAGTACCAAAAAATAGTTTTTGATTAAAAAATATTTTATTGTCAGAAAAAAGAATTTAATAAAAAATCCTCAATAAAAAATACACCACTCCAGCCACGATCACAAATTTAACCAGACCACCGACGAACGAAGTAGAACCCATAGCCACCACGCGATTATTGCGCGTGGAACGCAATTGAGTATCCGTGTCGGCATGCTCGGCACCTTCCCCGTGACGATGACTGGGGATCGCTTCCGAATCGCGCTGATAAGCCGGCCCACGACCGTAAGCATCGATAATATCTTTTGCCTGTTTTAAACCCATGCCGGTTTCTCGACGCAATCGTTTTATCGCGCTGACCTTGCGACCTCGCTCAATGTCCCGCTTAACCGCTTCAGATAGTTCCATTACGTTTCTCTAATATTATCGATGTGTTTATCTACTTTAAATGCTGCGCCTCAAATACTGCACCTTAAATGTAGCACTTTAAACTAGCCACTCATTATCGCCTAAACCTGGTTTGCACGGTTTTCGAGCCCGCGCTATAGTTTACTCATCCTGGGAACTTGATATCGATAACAGTCTACAACAACAATCTATAACAACTGTCTATAACAACCGTCTATAACGAAAGAAAGGCGTAACCATGAAACTGATGTATTTCCATCTGATGCCCTACATGGATCTTCCGGAGGATTTTGCCGAAAAGCATGAATCCGTCTGGGTCGACGTGGATTCCAAACTTTTCGACCCACGCAAAGCCCACCATATGTATCACGACTTTATCAGCGAACTCGAACACGCCGACGCCGTGGGTTTCGACGCCATTTGCGTTAACGAACACCACTCCAACGCCTACGGCATGATGCCCTCGCCCAACTTGCTGGCCTCAACCCTGGCGCGTTCCACCAAAGATGCCGCCATTTGCGTGATGGGTAACTCCCTGGCCCTGTATAACCCACCCACCCGCGTCGCCGAAGAATTCGCCATGCTCGATTGCCTTTCCGGCGGTCGTTTAATCGCTGGGTTCCCGGTCGGTACGCCGATGGACACCTGCTACGCCTACGGACAAAACCCCAGCCAGTTGCGCCAGCGTTATCACGAAGCCCACGATCTGATTATGCGCACCTGGACAGAAACCGAACCCTTTTCCTTTAATGGCCGCTTCAATCAACAACGCTACGTCAATCCCTGGCCCCGCCCTTTACAGGCACCCCATCCTCCAGTATGGATTCCCGGCGGCGGCGCGGTGGAAACCTGGCGCTGGTGTGCCGATGTGGATTACGTTTACGCTTATTTATCCTACTACGGTTATCTGGCCGGGCAAGCCACCATGCGAGGTTTCTGGGAAGAAATGGAAAATCTCGGCAAGGAACCCAATCCCTTCCGCGCCGCGTTTTTACAATTTGTTGGCGTCGCCGAAACCGAGCAGGAAGCCCTCGATTTATATCGCGAACCCGCCGAGTATTTTTACAATCGCTCCTTAAAAGTATCACCGAAATACGTGGCTCCCCCCGGTTATATGACCGAAGCCACCCTGCGCGCACGAGCACAATCGCAAGTCGCTAAACTCGCCGGGCAAACCTCGGGGGCCGATGCCGCCGGTGCCGGCGCCGCTAAAATAGAAGGCGGCGGTGGCCCGCCCAGCTTTGAAGAAATGGTCGAAAAAGGTTTTGTGGTGATTGGCTCGCCAGACCAGGTTGCCGAAAAACTCACCACTGCTATCAAAGATTTACACTTCGGCAATCTGATGGTGCTACTGCAATACGGCAATATGAAACGCGACCTCGCCACCTATAACACCGACATGTTTGCCAAACATGTACGCCCACAAATCGAAGGTATTTTTGAAGATGAGTGGGAGCACCACTGGTGGCCGAAACCCATGCCGGTAGCAGAACGCGCCACGGAGGATCGCTCATGAGTGATTCAGCGAACTCAAATGGACTTAAAACCAGCACCGTTATGGTTAACGGCGCCGAGCATCGCGTCTGGGAGAAAGGCTCCGGCAAAGCCCTCGGGTTTCTACCGGGCATTGGCGGACGGCCCAAATGGTTACCGCTATTTGACACACTGGCGGAGCACCATCGAGTTATCGTACCGTCCCTGCCGGGCTTTCCTGGCGCTGATCCCAGCCACTTATCCATCGACGACAATTCCGACTGGGTTTGCGCCTGCCTGGATTTAATCGAACAAGCCGGACTCAGCGGTGCCGATATGATTGGCGCCTGTCTCGGTGGTAGCTTGCTGGCCGACGTGGCCGCCCACTCGCCCGCTAGCGTGGGACGTTTAGCCTTAATCGCGCCTTTTGGTTTGTACCGCAATGCCGAACCACTACCGGATTTTTTTGCGCAAATTTTTCCCGAACAGAAAAAATTATTATGTCACCGCGACGGCGCTTTCGATAAAGCCTTTGCCGCGCCTGAAGATTCAAGCGACCATTCAATTGACAAGGAAGAATGGGACATCCTGCGCTATCGCGGTATGGAAGCCGCGGCGCGTTATCTTTGGCCCTTCGGAGATCGCGGTTTAGAAAAACGCCTGCATCGCGTCACCCAGGACACCTTATTGGTGTGGGGAAAGGAGGATCGCATTATTCCACCCTCCTACGCCGAAGCCTTTGCTGAAGGTATTGCTGGCACTACTCAGATAGAGTTGATCGATAACGCAGGGCATCTGGCCGACGTTGATCAGCCAGATGCGGTGGCGAAAGTATTATTAAAATATTTTAATGTCTAACTTTTAGATCGTGGCTTTTAGATAGCGCCTTGATAAGCGCTAGAAAATCACAAAGCCTTATTCGACACTACTACCCCATTGCTATCGGCATAGACATATTCACCGGGCGTAAAGGTTACGCCGCCAAAGGTGATGGGGATATTGTAATCACCAATGCCGCGCTTTTCGGTTTTAAGAGGAATCGCCGATAAGGCTTGAACGCCAAGTTCAAGTTCTGAGATAGCGCTGACGTCGCGAATACAGCCGTAAACAATCACGCCTTCCCATTGGTTTTTTACCGCAGCTTCGGCAATCATATCGCCCAGCAAGGCTCGGCGCAGTGAACCGCCACCATCGACCACCAGCACTTTACCTTTACCTGGAGTACCGAGATTTTCTTTTACCACAGAGTTGTCTTCGAAGCATTTAACGGTGACAATTTCGCCACCGAAGGCTTCGCGCCCGCCAAAATTTGACAGCATGGGTTCTAGCACACGCACCAGGTCGGGGTGCTTGTCGCATAAGTCTGGGGTCAGGTCTGGATTTGAGATGGGGTTTACATCAGTCATTACTTCGCTCCGAGCAAGCAGTAGGAAAGCCGCAAATTATACGGAAAAAACCCCGACGGTATTGGTGTCATAATATCGGCTAAGCACCGCAGCATCAGCGCACCCAACTAACCTTGCCGCAAATCAGATTCATGACCGATATCCAGGACTTCCCTTACTCAGTAAACACCGCGGCGCTGTTCGAAGCTATTCGACACTTGCCCGATCCGGTATGGCTGGACAGCGGCAAGCCGCGCTCACTGCAGGGGCGTTTTGATATTATCAGTGCTGCCCCACTGCAAGTGTTGGAAAGCCGTGGGGGCAGCACCCTAACCAGCGGCCCCAATATCCCTTCGTCGCGCTCCCAGGAAAATCCCTTTGTGCTGGCCCAGCGCTTGCTCGACGAAATGACCGCGCAGCAGTACTCCGAAGTAAGTGGCGACCACAGCCCTCCCCTGCCCTTTACCGGCGGCTTAATCGGCAGCTTTGGCTATCAGGCGGGGAACAAGCGCTCTTCCACAGATGCGGCTTTGGATAAGGGCCTTACTGACATAGTCGATTTCCCGGATATGCGTCTCGGGTTTTACGCCTGGGCGCTGGTTACCAACCATCAAATTCGGCAGGCCTGGCTGGTGTTCCATCCGGCTTGCCCGGCAGCACTGAAAGCTGAGATAGAAACCTTAAGCAGCGACGCTGCAGCGGCACAGCACAAAGCCGGTAGTGACAAGACTAGCAGTGACTCCTCAAAGCTAGCGGGCTTTCATCTAACTAAGGACTTCACCGCGTCTACGGATAAAGTAGCCTACCTCGACGCGGTAGCTCGTATTCAAGGTTATATCGCCGCCGGAGATTGCTACCAGGCAAATTACGCCCAACACTTTAGTGCCTCTTACGAAGGCGACCCCTGGCTTGCCTATCAGCACTTGCGCGACGTGCTGCCCTCGCCCTTTAGCGCCTATTTAGAGTGGAACAGGCTAGAGAGCAATGAGCTAGAGAAAGATAGACATGCGGTGTTGTGTTTATCCCCGGAGCGTTTTTTAAAAGTCGCCAACGGCAGTGTCGAAACCAAACCCATTAAAGGCACTATTCGCCGAGGGCAGACGGTGGCGGAGGACGAAGAAGCCGCGATCAGCTTACTCAACAGCAGTAAGGATCGCGCCGAAAATTTAATGATTGTGGATTTACTGCGCAACGATTTGGGCAAAGCTTGTCACCCCGGAAGCATTCGCGTGCCCAAGCTGTTTGGGCTGGAGAGCTTCGCCAATGTTCACCACCTGGTGAGCACGATCACGGGGCAATTGCGGGAACAAGAAACCGCTTTAAGTCTGCTGGAACATTGCTTTCCTGGCGGTTCCATTACCGGTGCGCCGAAAAAGCGAGCGATGGAAGTGATTGCCGAACTGGAAACGCTAAATCGATCTTTATATTGCGGCAGCATTGGCTATGTTTCCACCAATGGCCGGATGGATACCAACATTGTGATTCGAACTTTGTTGGCCGATGGCGAGCGCCTGCACTGCTGGGGCGGTGGCGGCATCGTCGCCGACTCCGACCCGGAAACCGAGTATCAGGAAAGCATTGCCAAAGTAGAGATTTTACTAAAGGCTTTAAAGTAGCAAGCTTAAGCGCTTACAGCGTTAGCTCCCGGTTACTGGCTTTAATAAACTCCCGCTTCAGATCATCGTAACTATGCACGGCCGGGAATTGGGGAAATTCGGCAATCACATTGTCCGGTGCCATAAACAAAATTCCGGCATCGGCTTCGGCCAACATGGTGGTGTCGTTATAGGAATCACCCGCAGCAATAATGCGGTAATACAGGGTTTTTAACGCCAGTACCGCCTGCCGTTTGGGATTGACCTGACGCAATTTATAATCGACCACCTTGCCATTTTTATCCACTTCCAGCTTGTGACACAGCAAGGTCGGAAAACCCAGTTGTCGCATTAAGGGCTGGGAAAACTCGTAAAAGGTGTCGGACAAAATCACCACTTGAAAGCGTTCCCGCAACCAGTCGACAAATTCTACCGCCCCTTCCAGCGGGCTTAAGGTCTCGATGACCTCCTGAATTTCATTTAAACCCAGACCGTGCTGATCGAGCAGTGCGAGACGCTGGCGCATCAACACATCGTAGTCGGGTATATCGCGGGTGGTCGCTCGCAATTCATCGATGCCAGTTTTTTCGGCAAAGGCGATCCAGATTTCAGGGATTAATACGCCTTCCAGATCAAGGCACGCGATTTCCACAAATTGTCTCCAGAAGATAAAAAAACGGACGCTACTTTAAGACTTCAAAGCTTCACTAGCAATAGCAGTAGCAATACCGGCAAGGGCTTAAAGATAAATATCTGCATATTCTCGACTCCACTAATACACCGGCAATTCAAAACCGGCAAAGTAGTTATTCAACTCTTCCTTACCACTAATAGCACAAGCTTGATCCACCACGTCCCGAGTTAAATGTGGCGCAAAGCGCTCGATAAAGTCGTACATAAAGCTGCGCAAATAGGTGCCGCGCCGAAAACCAATACCGGTAACACTGCTTTCAAACAGGTGATCTACATTAAGTGCCACCAGATCGCTGTCTTTTTCCGGCTCGTAGGCCATACGAGCCACAATGCCGATACCCAGCCCCAAACGCACGTAGGTTTTAATGACATCGGCATCCGTCGCAGTAAACACGATTTTCGGCTCCAGGCCCTTACTGCGAAACGCCTCGTCCAGCTTTGAGCGCCCGGTAAAACCAAACACATAGGTCACAATCGGGTACTTGGCGATGTCTTCAATACTGAGCTCCGAAGGCTGGCACAGGGGATGATCGCGCGGTACTAAAATACAGCGGTTCCAACGATAACAGGGCATCATCAGCAAGTTACTGTACAACTCCATCGCCTCGGTTGCGATGGCAAAATCAACGCCTCCCTCTGAAGCCATTTCCGAAATTTGTACCGGCGTACCCTGATTCATGTGCAGCGACACATCGGGGTATTTGGCAATAAAGGTTTCGATCACTTTCGGCAGGGCATAACGCGCCTGGGTGTGCGTGGTGGCAATAGAAAGACTGCCCCGATTGGGGGAGCTGTGTTCCTGGGCCAGTTGTTTGATGCTCTCAACTTTGCCAAGAATTTCTCCGGCAATCTTTAATATTTCTACCCCTGGAGGCGTAATCCGCGTGAGATGTTTGCCACTGCGGGAAAAAATCTCTACGCCCAGTTCATCTTCTAACAGCCGAATTTGCTTACTAATACCCGGCTGCGAGGTATAAAGGCTTTGTGCGGTGGCTGAAACATTAAGGTCGTGGTGGGAGACTTCCCAGATATAGCGCAACTGTTGGAGCTTCATGCCGGACGATCCCCTTGATGGAGTGGGTATAAAAACACAGACATCTATTACTTTACAGAATAAAGTGATGACTGCCAAGCCATCAATGTGCCGACATTATTAAGCCCGGTTCAACCTTATTAGTCCTTGGTTTTAAGTGTATCGTTGACCACACCATGGGGAACATGGCCGGTCGCGACATGGGAGCTGGCGGATTCGCAATGCTGCTGTTGATCATCAAAGAACACGTCGGCACCGTAGGATTTAAGAAACTCTCCTTTGTCGAGACCACCTAAAAATAGCGACTCGTCAATACGAATATTCCACTCTCGCAAGGTACGCACCACCCGCTCGTGAGCAGGTGCGGAGCGCGCCGTCACCAGCGCGGTACGAATAGGGCCTGTTTCGGGGGGGAATTCTGCCTGCAAGCGGTGTAAGGTTTGCAAAAAGTTTTTAAAGGGGCCGCCGCTCAGTGCTTGTTTTGCCGACTCCTGCTCACTGCGGGCAAAAGCCTCCAGGCCCTGTTGCTGATAGATTTTTTCCGCCTCATCGGAAAACAGCACGGCATCGCCATCGAAAGCGAAACGCAATTCATCGCTGTCCTCGCTACTTTTCCCGGAGGGGAGCAAAGTCGCCGCGGCAAAACCATTGCTCAAGGCATTGCGAACATCGTCAGCGTGGGTGGACAAAAATAAATCACAACCGAAGGCGCTCACGTAGCGATAGGGACTACTGCCACCACAAAACGCGGCGCGACTGATATCGAGCCCGTAGTGCTGGATGGAGTTAAAAATGCGCAGTCCGGTGTCGGCGGAATTGCGCGACAGCAAAATCACTTCAACCCGGGTATCCCCCGGCAACTTGTCGTTGATGCGCAGTAATTTTTGTACCAGGGGAAAGGCTTCTCCGGGCTTGAGGGCTTCGTCTTCGTGCTCGATTTGGTAGCGCGAATAGGCTTCGAGGCCTTCGCTCTGGAATATTTCGTGGCTTTCGCTCAGGTCAAACAGTACCCGCGAGGAAATCGCGATCACCAGTTTATCGGACAGGTTTTTCATTCGTTATCCTGTTTAGCGAAATACACTCGGGTTAAACGGAACACCACGGGGCTTAACAATAACAGCGCTAGTAAATTAGGCAGAGCCATCAATCCATTCAGCACGTCGGCAATATCCCAGACCATTTTAAGGCTCAATTGAGTGCCGACAAATATCCCCGCAACCCAAAGCACGCGAAACGGCAGGATCACCCGTGGCCCCAACAAATATTCGGCACAGCGTTCGCCGTAGTAACTCCAGCCCAGCATAGTGGTAAAGGCAAACAACACCAAACAAATCGTGACCATTTTATCGCCATAGGGTAGCGATTGCTGAAACGCCTGGGCGGTCATCACCGCGCCCTGCTCGCTCCCAGACCACACGCCTGTGGATACCAGCACCAAACCGGTTAAGGAGCAAATCACGATGGTATCGAAAAAAGTACCCAGCATGGCAATACTACCCTGCCGTACCGGACTGTTGGTTGTTGCTGCCGCGTGGGCAATGGGCGCGCTGCCAAGCCCCGCCTCGTTGGAAAAAATACCCCGCGCCACACCCATGCGAATCGCCACCATCACTGCGGCACCGGCAAAACCACCCGTTGCTGCAACCGGTGAAAATGCGCTTTTGAAAATCAACACAATGGCATCGGGGATGGCATCCATATTCACCACCAGCACTGCAATACAAGCAATGATATAGCCCAGCGCCATAAACGGCACCAATACACCCGCAACGTGAGCAATGCGTTTAATGCCGCCCAAAATAACCGCCGCCACCAATACCGCCAACACCACACCTGTTACCGTCGTCGGCACATTAAAACTATTACCCAGCACCTGGGCTACGGTGTTGGATTGCACGGTATTGGCCAAACCAAAACCGGCAAAGGCACCGAACAACGCAAACAAAAATGCCAGCCAGCGCCAGCGTTCGCCGAGACCGTTA
Source organism: Porticoccaceae bacterium (assembly GCA_018069525.1). GTDB lineage: Bacteria > Pseudomonadota > Gammaproteobacteria > Pseudomonadales > Porticoccaceae > JAGPUQ01. The sequence goes on from JAGPUQ010000027.1 coordinate 54,923, forward strand.
CGAATGTAGTACATGGGGCCACCGACTTTCTGCCCTAGCTCGTCGGTCTCGCGATAATGCACCGCCAGTACCGCTTCCGCATACTTGGTAGCCATACCCACCAAAGCGGTGCACCACATCCAGAACAAAGCACCGGGGCCGCCGATGCCGACGGCTGTTGCCACCCCCGCGATATTACCGGTACCCACGGTTGCCGACATCGCGGTCATTAGTGCATTAAAGGGGCTAATTTCGCCTTCGTACTCAGCCTCATCTTCTTTGCGGTCGCCAACTTTACGATCACCAGCTTTACGACCACCAAACAGCTGACGGAAAGCAAAACCGATGTGCGTAAGCGTAATGCCACGCAATCCCAGGGTGAGATAAATTCCCAAGCCCAGCAAGGCGACCGGCAGCACGTAGTTCCACAGCGAGCCGTTTAAAAAATCAATAATTTGCTGTATCACATTCATAGTGTCGTCTTATTCTTGTTGTTCATGTGGTTTTCATTCGGCTTTCATATGGTTTTCATGTTCTGCCGACTATTAGTTAAGGTTTATCGAGCAAGTTTCATAATCAAGTATTGCTGCGTATCTGGGTAGTAAGCATTTCGGCCTGCGCCATTAAACCAAAAATCCCGCCGGTATGAATAAAGACTACATCATCGCCGGACTTAAATCGGCCCTGGCGGATTTCCGTCACCAGACCGTGGAAGCCTTTACCGGTATAAACCGGATCGAGTATCAGGCCTTCGGTGCTCGCCGCCAAGGCAATAGTATCAAATACCTCGGCGGTGGCCTGGGCATAACCGGGACCGACATATTGGTCGTTGACGATGATATTAAGTTGCTCGATATCCAGCTCAGGCGAATACAGGCTGCTCCACTCCCGCAAATCGGCCCTTACCTTGTCGAAAAAATAGCGCTCGTTGTCGCAGACCGCAATGCCGATGACCGGGCTGTTCAACTGATGCAGCGCCGCACCAGCGGTGAGTCCAGCCTGAGTCCCCCCCGAACCGGTGGCGTGAACAATTGCCGCCGGCTGAATCCCAGCACGCTGAAAATCATCACGCAATTCCCGCGCGCAATCGATATAGCCCCACACCCCCGTGCCGTCACTGGCCCCCACCGGAATGCAATAGGGTTTAGCGCCCTGCTGTCGATAGTGCTGGGACCACTGCTCGAACAGTGTAGGTGCATTTTTTTGATATTCGGTTTTTGAATAAATCGAAATTTCCGCGCCTGCTAATTCACTGAGCAGTAAATTACCTTGCGGATAAGTAGCGTCGCGGCCTTCCTGGCGCAGGATTAAATGAACTTTAAGTCCGAGCTGGGCACCGAGAATGGCGGTGGCCCGGCAGTGGTTGGACTGCAAGCCCCCAGCGGTAATTAAGGTATCGCAGCCCTCGGCAAGGGCGCGCGCAAGCGTGAATTCGAGCTTGCGAACTTTGTTGCCGCTGACCGCGCAGCCGGTTAAATCGTCGCGCTTGACCCAAATATTCGGGCCGCCCAGCTCGCGACTTAATCGGGACAAAGGCTGGAGTGGCGTTGGTGTTTGCGCCAGGGATAAGCGAGCGGGAAGCTCTACTGGATTCATTTCGGGCACCCTTTCAGGTAAGGATCGCCCTTAAACTTAAGGAAAAAATATTGTTGCGCTGTCCCTGCTATCTCGACAGCAAACCCGGCAGCAGACACAAGAAACGAATTGTTTAACCTTTTATAGTTAAACAATTCGTTCACCAGGCCTGAAGAACTAAATTTAGGCAATGGCCTTAATAGTGCCCTTGGGCAATACGGCATGGATAGCATCTTTCTGAAACTTGAGTTCCACGGTGTCGGAAACTTCCAATATTAAAAAATTACCTTCCACTTTACTGATTTTTCCCAGAATACCGCTATTGGTTACTACTTCGTCGCCCTTATTAAGACTGGACACCAAATTGGTATGTTCTTTACGACGTTTTTGCTGAGGGCGAATAATCACAAAGTACATAAAAACAAACAAACCACCAAACATAGCAATGGTGATTAGCGGATTCGGTTCAGAAGGTCCAGCGGCGGCAGGTGCGGCTAGTGCGGAAGCAATAAAAAAAGACATTGAATACCTCGGTTAGTGAACAAACTATTTTAGTTAACTATATAAACAAGCGGATCAGAGCAAATACTAATCCAAATTAGCTTTAATCCAGGCGGCCACATCATCGTGATGGGTTTTAGTATTAACCTTGCCCATCACCTCTTTTAAACGGCCATCTTTACCGATAATAAAGGTGCTGCGCAAAATTCCCATATATTCGCGGCCCATAAATTTCTTCAAGCCCCAAACCCCGTATTTTTCGGCAATGGCGTGGTCTTCGTCCGACAGCAAATCAAAATTAAGATCCTGCTTATCTTCAAACTTCTTCAGGCGCGCTACTGGATCCGGACTAAGCGCAAAAACTACGGTGTCGAGTTTGGCAAATTCCTTTTTGTAATCTCGAATACCGCAGGCCTGCACCGTACAACCGGGGGTCATGGCTTTGGGATAAAAATACACTACAACATTTTTTTCATCCCGGTAATCCCGCAGCGAAATAACTTCGTCGTGCTGATTACGCAGCTTGAAGGCCGGAGCCAAATTACCCACTTTAGGATAAGCCATAATTTTCCCGAAACAATTTATATTATTACGTTTGCGCCAATATTATCGGTAACAACCCGTACTAGGGCAACAAGTGCTGAACGGCATCCCGCTCTTCGCTCAACTCGGTTTCAGTGGCCTGCATTTTAGCCCGTGAAAATTCGTTGATGCTGAGGCCTTGTACAATTTCCCACTCGCCGTTGTTACAGACGCAGGGGAAAGAATAAATCAGACCTTCGGTAATGTCGTAGCTGCCATCGCTGTAGACACCCATGCTTGCCCAATCGCCAGCAGCCGTGCCCAGTGCCCAGGTTCGCATGTGCGAAATCGCGGCATTGGCGGCAGACGCAGCACTGGAAGCACCGCGCGCGCTAATAATAGCGGCACCACGTTGTTGTACCGTAGGGATAAAGTCGTTTTCGTACCAGGCCTGGTCCACCAGATCGATGGCGGTTTTGCCGTCGACTTTGGCGTGGTGTAAATCCGGGTACTGAGTCGCGGAGTGATTACCCCAGATGGTCATATTGGTGACATCGTTAATGGTCTTACCGACTTTTTGCGCAATCTGCGTCATTGAGCGATTGTGATCCAGGCGAGTCATCGCGGTAAATTGTCGCGGGTTAATGTCTGGTGCATTGCGCTGAGCGATCAGCGCATTGGTGTTAGCGGGATTACCCACCACCAGCACTCTAATATTGCGGCTGGCGTGCGTGTTAATCGCTTTGCCTTGAGCAGAGAAAATCGCCGCGTTAGCTTCGAGTAAATCTTTGCGTTCCATACCCGGGCCACGAGGCCGCGCGCCAACCAACAGAGCGTAATCGGCATCTTTAAACGCTACGCCTGCATCGTCGGTTTGTATGATTCCAGCCAACAGCGGAAACGCGCAATCGTCCAGTTCCATAGCGGCACCTTTGAGCGCCTCCAACGCCGGGGTGATTTCCAGCAGCTGTAAAATAACAGGCTGATCCGGGCCGAGCATTTCGCCAGCGGCGATACGGAATAAAAGGGAATAGCTGATCTGGCCAGCTGCGCCGGTGACTGTTACGCGTACGGGTGCTTTCACTGAGTTTCTCCGGGTTGAGGAATAAGGCCTGGAAGCCTAAAGGCCGACAATTATACGGATCGAGGCCGGGATTTCACGCTTTACCGTCTTTCTTTGCTAGCTTTCTTTGCTGCGTTCTTTATCCGTTTGCTTTGCTGCGCCGTTATTGGACAGCTACTGGGCAGCGACTGCCCCGTAACTAAGCGGGATAGCGAGCCTGTAAACCGCTATAGAGGTCTTGCTGAAAGGTCTCGCTGTCGCTGTCGAGCTGCTGGCACAGGTCTACCAACCACTCGTTGTCTTCCCTGCCCTGCCAGATTTTCTCGTAGGTACCGGTTTTATAGCCATGATCCTGACGAAAGCGATTGAGCACGTTCTTGCCCACGTAACGGCTGTAAAGCTCATCGAAGTCCAGATCAATACCCTGCATTAAGCGAGCAAAGCCGGGGATATCAAAATCCTTTGTCGCCAAAGTGTTCTGGGTGAATTGCTCTAAATCATCCTTAAAGTCACCGGCCGGGGACTGCAAACCCTCCTGCAAAGCCGTGCTAATCGCATCTGCGTCTACGCCCTGGATTAATAGAATACTCAAACCAAAATGCCAAATATCGATCAGCTCCAATTTAACCTGATCCACATCCGCTTCCTGATGCTTCCACCATTTCCAGCCGTGGTGGTCAAGCAGTTCGGCACATTCCACCCAAATCGCCCGGTACCAGGTAAAACCCTGCTGCTGCCACTGCGGATGCACCTGGCTGTTAATGGCGTCTTGCAGGGCGAGCATTGTCGATAACTTTAGTTTCATAGTGCTGCGTTCACAGTTGTGGGATTGCTATGGTTACTATCTTAAACAGGTATTCGTTACAGGTCTTGATTGCCGACATGATGCACTTACCTGCGCACCAGGTTAACTCCAAACAGACGTTCAAAGTTGGCGCAAACAACTTCCTCAAGTTCAGTTTCAGTCATCCCCCGCAACTCGGCAACGCAACGCGCCACTTCCGACACGTACTGCGGCAGGTTGGATTTACCCCGATACGGTACCGGAGCCAACCAGGGCGAGTCGGTCTCAATTAACACGCGATCGAGGGGAATTTTTTTAACCACCTCGCGCAATTCGCTCGCGTTGCGAAAGGTCACAATGCCAGAGAACGAAATATAAAAGTTGTGTTCGAGGGCCGCTTTTGCCATCGCCCAGTCTTCGGTAAAGCAGTGCAACACACCGCCGACTTCGGGGTCGGTGTGTGCGCGAATCACCTCCAGGGTTTCAGCCCGCGCCTCGCGGGTATGTACGATAAGCGGTTTGCGACTGCGCCGAGAGGCCTCGGCATGACGCAAGAAACTCTGTCGCTGCCAATCGAGAGTGTCGGCGCCGTAGTGACAATCCAGCCCCGTTTCCCCAATCGCGACTACCTCTGGAGCCTGGGCCAGCGCTAAGAGCGTGTCAATTTCTGGCAAAGCAGTGTCAGGTAAGGCGGCTTCCGGCAAAGCAGTATCAGGCTGCACCGCTTGATTCGAACCCTCCGAGCTATCTGAGCTATCCGGCTGCAAGGGATGCACGCCCACGGAGACAAATACGTCGTCGTGAGCCCGCGCCAGATCGATCAAAGTACGAGAGGACTCCAAATCGATTCCCACGGCCAAAAACCCGCCGACACCCTGGCTGCGAGCATCGCTCAACAGGTGTTCGAGGGAGTTATCAAAGGGCGAGAGGTCGAGGCGATCGAGATGGCAGTGGGAGTCTATTAACACAGTCGTAAAAGCCGTCGATGAAGTGGGCGAACTAATGATGCACGGTACTGATTACTGATTACTGATTACTGATTACTGATTACAGGGTACTGATCACATAGTGTAGGTAGGTCGATCAGAGTCCAGTAGCCCGGCCAGACTGGTTTCAATTTTCCTGAACAGATCAACATTCTCGTCGGAAAATTGAATGCCGACGCCCTGAGGTCGGGAACCACTGCCGATCGGGGTCACCCAGATAATTTTTCCGGTCAGCGGCACTTTGTCCGGCTCATCCATCAGTTCGAGCAGGACAAACACCTCTTCGCCCAGGGTATATTCTTTATTGGTGCGTAGAAACAACCCGCCGCCTTCCACAAAAGGCATAAAGCAGGAATACAACTCATTGGTGTCGAGTATGGATATATTGAGGATACCGTTCCTCAGATTACCGCCCATCGCTTTCATGATTTAGCACCTATTGCGAACACCCAATCCGTCGGATGATCCCGGTTATTTTGGATAAACTACGACTGCAAAGGTTATCATATTTATCAATTTAGCGGCTAGCGACTTAGTTAACCCGCTAAGCATCACATTAAGAATTTGCCAACCGAGCCCGCGTCCAGTCCATTAGTAACTCTTCCCAAACCAGCTGCGGGTTCAGGTTCGAGGTACTAAGCAAGCGCTGTGTCGCCTGGGTCAGGCGATCATTGAAAGCTAGCAAGCCTGCGCTGAGGCGCTCATTATCTTCCACCTGCGTGCGCAAACGTTGCACATGCAAGCGCGCAAACCAGGTCAACGCCTCGTTAAACTCTAGCCGGCTACAGTCTTCCGCCGCCTGTAGTGGGGACACTTCACCCGAGGCAACCCCCTCCACCAGGCTCTCAAAATGATCGATGCTATCCGCCATTTGCTGTTCACCGTAGCGCAAGGCTCGCAGCGGTCGCTGGCCGGCGCGCTCCAGAGCCAGCGCCATTCGCGCTGTGGCTTTTTTATCGCTCGCAGACGAATCCTCCGCCGCATGGAGCCACGGCATAGCAAGCTCGGCAGACGCTGGCGGGAAAGACATTACCTGGCAACGGCTGCGAATGGTCGGCAACAAACCACCGGGGCGATGGCTAACCAACATCAACAAGGTTTGCTCGCCGGGCTCTTCCAGGGTTTTTAACAGGGCGTTGGCAGCACTGATATTAAGTGCTTCGGCGGGTTCAATAACCACCACCCTCCAACCACCTTGATGGGAGCGCGAGGCAGAAAAATCATTAAGACTGCGCATCAACGCGATGCGCAATTGCTTGCCCGGCTCCTCCGGCTGCAACAATAAAAAATCGGGATGACTGCCCGCATTCAATAACAGACAGGACCTACACTCACCGCAAGCCTCATTGGCATTATCGTTGACGCCCAGAGTTTGTCGGCACAGCATGTAACGCGCCACGGCCTGGGCAAAATCCAGCTTACCGGTTTCCGACTCGCCGGACAGCAACAGGGCGTGGGGCAACTTGCCGGTTTGCGCCAGGCGCAGCAACTTCGCCCACTGCTCAGACTGCCAGGGATAGGGTCTAGGAATTGCTGTTATGTTTGTTTCCATTAGTTAGTTATCCACGGCTCTTAATGCGCCGAACTTTATCTGAAGCCGTCTTTTTATTTAGCGCTGCCAATAAAACCATCGATAAGCGCAGCTACATCGGCCTGCACCTCGGCTAGCGGTCGCCCGGCATCGACAATACGGCAGCGCTCGGGCTCCTCTTGTGCCCGCGCCTGATAGGTAGCGCGTACCCGAGCAAAAAATTCCACATGTTCCTGCTCGAAACGATCCAGCTCACCGCGCTGCCGAGCACGCGCCAGACCCTGCTCGGGATCGATATCGAGAATAATAGTCAGATCGGGGCGCAACTCGCCCTGCACCAACTGTTCCAACTGCGCTACTGCGCCAGCGCCCAACTCCCGACCACCGCCCTGATAGGCGTAGGTGGCATCGGTAAAGCGATCACAGACCACCCAGGTGCCCGCTGCCAGTTGCGGTTCGATCACCGTCGCCAGGTGTTGGGCGCGCGCGGCAAACATCAGTAGTAGTTCTGCCATAGAGTTCAATGGGGTGGTATCTGTGCGCAGTAACAGGTCACGAATAGCTTCGCCAAGCTCGGTGCCACCCGGTTCGCGGGTAATACCGTGCTTAATACCGTGGTGCTGCAAACGCTGTTTTAGTGTTTCGATATTAGTGGTTTTGCCGACGCCCTCACCACCTTCGATAGTAATAAACCTACCTCGTCCCTCGCCCTTCATAGCTGACTCTCATCATCACTTGTCGATTGATTCTGGGCCGGTGCGGAGCGATAGCCCGTGCGCTTGCGACCCGCCAGTTGATAACGTCGCACCGCTGCCTGATGCTCGGCCAGCGTCGCTGAAAATTGATGACTGCCATCACCCTTGGCGACAAAATAAAGACTGCTGCCGTCTGCCGGATGCAGGGCTGCCTCAAGGGCATCGGCACCGGGATTGGCTATCGGTGTCGGTGGTAAACCATCGATCGTATAGGTGTTGTAGGGCGTCGGCTCCCGTAAATGCCGCCGTGTAATATTGCCCTGATAACGCTCTCCCAGACCATAAATAACCGTGGGATCCGTTTGCAGGCGCATGGGCTTGCGCAAGCGTCGCACAAATACGCCGGCAATTTGTGCGCGCTCAGCGGCGACACCGGTTTCGCGCTCCACGATGGAAGCCATAATCAAGGCTTCGTAAGGCGAGGCATAGGGTAAGTTTTCTGCGCGCTGCTGCCATAGGTCCGTCAGTAAAATTTCCATGGCGCGATGTGCTTTCTGCAGAATATCCAGATCGCTGTCACCGGCGCTGTAGTTGTAGGTATCAGCGGCAAACCAGCCCTCTGGATTCGCTTGCTCGATACCGAGTCGCTGGGCAATTTGGCTTAAATCCAAACCAGTTACTTCGGTTTCAATACCTTCGTCGCCGGCCATTAGCGCTAACCACTCGCGCAGGGTTAGGCCTTCGGGAAAAGTAATACGGTATTGCACAACCTCACCGCTTTCGAGCTTGTCGAGCAAACTCAGCGGCGTGTCGTCGCGGGACAGGTGGTATTCCCCCGCGCGAATATTGCCACGGCCGGTGAGTTTTACAAATAATCTAAAGGGCAGGTCGTACCTGAGAACCTCGCGCCGTTTAAGATCGCCGACCAAAGCAGACAAAGTTTGGCCCTTGGGAACCTTCAGCAAAAAAGCCCCTTCCGCACTCAACTGATCCGGCTCGAAGACGAGGGGCCGATTTAACTCTCGGTCCAGAGCAAATAAGGTCGCTACACTAGCAACGAGTACCACACAAAACGCAAACACTTTAAAGCGACGTAACATACTTCCCCACAGTACAAAATAAATTCCAGGCGGAAAACCTTACTTGTAAAATCCTGTTTGTAAAACCTAAGCTCTAAAACCTGGCCGGTAAAGCTTAACAGTTAAAGCAAGGCACTTGAGCGTTCAACTGCGCGCGAATACTTTCCACCGCCTCAATACACGACCATTCACCACAACCGACAATGCTCGATACCGGCTCAATACCCCGCACCGAATTACACACAAACACGGCCTCCGCGCGAGCCAGGTCCTCAAGCCCAAAGCGAGCTTCTTCCACGACTAAACCCAAAGCCGGGAACACCTCTGCCCGTAGATATTCGCGCATCACTCCCTTTACCCCGCAACGGGACAAGTTTGGCGTTAGCCAGGTGCCGTCAAGCAAACAAAACAGGTTATTACTGAGCGCCTCTATCACCGCACCCTCACTATCCAGCAACAGGCCCTCGTGATCGGCGGATAACTCCCGCGCCGCCATTACCTGATCGAGGCGATTAAGATGTTTGATACCCGCTAGTGCGGGATTATCGGGCAAGCGATATTGGCAGGGCTGGAGGCGAAGCGGCCCGCGCTTCGCGGGCAAGGCTCGAAACTGGAGACAGTAAGTGGTGTCGTCCGCCGCTGACTGCGCATTGCGATATCCGCTGCCACCGTTTCCGGCAGTCAGGGTTAACTTGAGCACCCCCTCTGCGGGGGCCGCAGCCAGGGCCTGCTTCAGATACTGGGATAGTCGTTGCTCATCCACCTCAATACCCAGCACGGTCGCATCGGCGCACAAGCGGCGCTGGTGCCACGGCCACAGCGGCGCGACACCCTCGGCTATACGCATAGTCTCGAAGAGTCCGTGACCATAGTTAAAGCCACGGTCACCGACTACGACGTGATCCGTAGTCGCGCCGTTCACCCAGGCTAAAGTAGAATCCATATTAAAATTATCAGCTATGTTTGGCTGCTATACCAGAGTAGCCCCACTCGTGTGTTAGCGTTATTTATGCCTCTGCTCACTTCGCGCAGGCTAAACATAAAAAAGCCGCCGATGATGACCATCGGCGGCTCTCGCGAGCCACTACTGATAAGTAATAGCTCGACTTGAAAAGACTGGAAGCCTAAAGGCTTATCAGCCCAAATTCTTCTCAATGTAATCAACTGCGTCTTTTACTGAACCCAGTTTTTCAGCGTCTTCATCGGGAATTTCAGTATCAAATTCCTCCTCCAGCGCCATAATTAATTCAACCGTATCCAGGGAATCTGCTCCCAGATCTTCGATAAAGGACGAATCTGGCTTAACTTCATCTACCTTAACGCCCAATTGCTCGGCAACCATTTTAATAACGCGTTCTTGTGTATCGCTCATGCTCTAAAGTACTCCTTTGTACCAATTGTAGTTATTTCATTTCATTATCGGAATTAACCTGCCTAACCCCGATACCCCAAATTTGCGGAGGGCATTTTACCTAAAAAACGCTCCGACGTAACTGCTTTACTTAATTCAGTTTATTTCGCGCGATTCGGGATACTCTTGACACTCGAGGGCTAAGGGTTTAGCCCATGTACATGCCGCCGTTCACCTGAATGGTTTCACCGGTGATATAGCCACCCCCTAAACCTGCCAGAAAGCTCACTACTGCGGCAATTTCTTCCGGTTGTCCCAGACGGGCCAGAGGAATTGAACTCAGCATTGCGTCGCGACTGGCTTCGGGCAAGTCCTTGGTCATATCGGTATCAATAAACCCCGGAGCGACGGTATTCACAGTGATATTGCGCGAGCCTAACTCTTTAGCCAGGGCGCGCCCCAGGCCCGCTACGCCCGCTTTAGTGGCGGCGTAGTTAGCTTGTCCGGCATTGCCCATCGAACCAACCACCGAGCTAATATTAATAATACGACCCCAGCGCGCCTTGGTCATACCCTTGGCACAAATCTTACAGAGCCGGAACACCGCGCTCAAGTTCGTCTCGATAACGTCTGACCACTCGTCGTCTTTCATACGCAGCAGCAGGTTATCACGGGTAATGCCGGCGTTATTGACCAGAATCAAGGGTGCGCCATATTCCTCATTGATGGCTTTAACCACCGTCGTTATCGATTCAGCGTCGGTGACATTAAGGGCCATACCACAACCCTGGACACCGTTTTCTTTAAAGCGGGCCGAAATACGCTCTGCGCCCTCAGCAGTAGTTGCAGTACCCACAACGGTGGCCCCTGCTTTACCGAGCATATCGGCAATCGCGGCACCAATGCCGCGGCTGGCACCGGTGACCAATGCGACTTTACCTTCCAGTTCTTGCTGCTGACTCATCGTACTTCTCCCTTTACTTAAACCTACTTAAACCTGCTTAAACTTCAGTATTAGTTAACACCTGACATTAATTAACACCTGACAAGGCGCTTTCCAGGCTTGCCACATCGTCGGTAGATAACGCGATGAGGGATTTGTTAATGCGTTTGTTCAGGCCACTCAAAACCTTACCAGTTCCACACTCGACCGTGATTTCTACACCGCGGGCAGCCACCGCCTCGATGCAGTCTACCCAGCGTACCGGGCTGTAGACCTGCTCGATCATCAAAGCTTTAATCGCTGCGGGGTCGGCTTCCGCCTGCCCGTTCACATTGTGTATCACCGGAATTTGGGGAGCGGCAAATACCGCACTCTCAATTTTTGCGGATAACTGCTCCGCCGCTGGCCGCATTAACTCCGTGTGGAAAGGCGCACTCACCGGTAAAGGTAAGGCACGCTTGGCACCCGCCGCCTTACACAGCTCTATAGCGCGCGTCACCGCTGCCGCTTGCCCTGCGATAACCACTTGCCCCGGGGCATTGTAATTAACCGCGGCAACCACACTGCCGGCGTCTGCGCTTACGGCCTCAGTACAACAGCGCTCAATCTCAGCATCGGCAAGACCGATAATGGCCGCCATCGCACCGACGCCAACCGGCACGGCGGCTTGCATGTATTGACCTCGACAACGCACCAGGTCAACCGCATCTTCAAAGGCCACCACTCCAGCGCACACCAGAGCCGACCACTCGCCCAAACTATGTCCTGCGACCACACCCGGTACCGGGCCACCGCTATCGCGCCAGATGCGCCACATTGCGGTACTGGCAGTCAGTAGTAGCGGTTGGGTACGCTCGGTCAAATTAATATCGGCATCGGCCCCCGACTGGCACAAGGCCCACAGGTCGTAACCCAGCACCTCTGAAGCTGCTCCGAAGGTTTGTCCAATCTGCGGGAATTTTTCCGCCAGATCAGCCTGCATACCAATTTTTTGTGAGCCCTGACCGGGAAACAGTAAAGCAAGTTTATCGTTCAAGATAACAACCCTGTTGGTTTAGCTATTTGTTTAGTTGAAAGCGGCAATTGTTTAAGTAAAAACGACAAAGAATTATTTTTATATTTTTTAATGTAGCAATTAATGTAGCTATTAATGTAGTGAAAAACGCCGGGCAAGACTGCGCACAGCCAATATTCGACCACGCAATTATCGGAATAGCTATTCCGATAGCGAACAATAGAAAAAAGCGGGACAGGCCGAAGTAAAACCCTAATCATCGTATTCCATTTCTCATACCCCCGCTTAAAAGCGGCAATATGAGTTTAAGAGAAGCGATAGTTAGTCGTTGTTGGTTTCGACTACTTTGCGGCCGCGATAAAAACCATCGGCAGTTACGTGGTGACGGAGATGCTTTTCGCCAGTAACTTCATCTACCGACAGCGTAGCGGCGGTAAGAGTGTCGTGGGAGCGGCGCATGCCTCGACGAGAGCGAGTTTTGCGACTTTTTTGTACGGCCATGGGTGCCTCCTAAACGGCAATGTCGTAAGTCAGTACATTTAAATTCAATACATTTAAACGCTGACATATGAAGCTGCCATTAATTAGTTAATAGCAGTCTATATCTATCTATAACTTTCTATGTCTTTCTATGTCTTTCTATGACTATCCATAACTAGCTATAGCTTCTGCACTTACCTTAAGATTAAAACCTTAAGTAAAAAATTTTCAATTCATTCTTTTAACCTAACTCGGTTTTTTCAACTGCTCCAATATCTGGAAGGGGTTGTCTTTACCTGCCTCCTTACCTGCCACATTGCTCTCGTCTTCACCAAACGAAAATCTGAGGCCCGGTTCGCAAGCCCCACTCGGGTGCAAGGCCACAATGGGCAAATTCAGCAACAGCTCATCTTCGATCAGAGCGTGTAAATCGCTACTTTCCGAGTCTACTAGCCAGGGATCTAAGCGCCTCGGCAAGCCGACCGCATCCTCGTCTTTGCGCACCGCGCCGAGAGTAAATTTACCATTCAAGACCTGGGACAGCTGACCTAAACAACGCTGGCAACTCAGACTGACTTCGCCTCGCACCGATCCCGACACCTCGGCAAAACCCTCATCACCGATAAAAAACTCAAGCTCTGCGTGAACACTGTCAGGCACTACCGGCGCCACTTCACCCAAACGAGATAGGTGCGCGGTCTCGATTTGACCGCTCAAACTAGCCCCCTGAACCGCTAATTTAAACACATCAACGGTATGCGGTAACGATGACTCAGGTGTGACTATCGGCATAGCGGCGCGATTTTAGGCGTATGGCCTTGATCTGTCAAAGAAAAATAGCGCATTATTGCAAGCTTTTAACAACTATCGCGATATAAGCCGATGAAACTCACTTTAGCGTCCTCTTCCCCCTACCGTCGGCAACTACTGGAGCGCTTTGGTTTGGCCTTTGAGCACTGTGCGCCCAACGTCGACGAACACCCAAATCCCGATGAAGACCCGGCGCATTTGGCCGAGCGTTTATCCATTGCCAAGGCCCGGGCCATACACAGCCAGGTACCGCCCGACCATGATTCTCTGCACCTGATTATCGGCTCGGATCAAACCGCCGCCTGTAATGGCCAACTTTACGGCAAACCCGGTAATGCCGAATCCGCCACCCAACAACTCGCCAGCCTGTCGGGCAATACCGCGGTTTTTTATACCGGCGTCTGCGTGCTCAATCGCGCCAGCCAAACCCAACTGAGTGCAGTGGTCAGCACTACAGTGATCTTTCGGGCTTTGGATGCAATCAGTATCACCCGCTACCTGGAGCGAGAGCAGCCCTTTGACTGCGCCGGCTCCTTCAAGGCCGAAGGCCTGGGGATCGCTTTGTTTGAAGCCATTCACAGCGACGACCCAACGGCCTTGACCGGCCTGCCGCTGATTCGGCTATGCCAATTACTGGAGCAATCCGGCTGCCAGATAATCTGAACAATAGCTCTTCCTTAAGAACAGCTCTTTCTTAAGAACCCTTCTTTAAGAGTAATGAGCCGCAATACAGTCGGCAAACTCCCCGCAGTGATCTACGCAGGCAATGGGATCGTAGCCGAGCAAACGCTCGACACTGTGGGCCCCGTAGCTCACCGCCAGGCGCGGCATGGCAATGTGCTGGGCCATTGCCATATCGAACACCGTATCGCCAATCATCAGCGCCGCTTGCGGGGCCAGCCCCTGATCTGCCAGCAAGGTCTTCAACATTAAAGGGTCGGGCTTGGAGGCGGTTTCATCGGCGCATATAGTCGCGTGGAAAAAATCACTCATATCCAGCTTAGCGAGCACTCGGTCTAGCCCGCGACGACTTTTCCCCGTCGCCACCGCTAGTACCCGGCCCTGCTCACGGAAATGATGGAGAGCCTCCAGGGCACCGGGGAAAAACGGCGATGGCTCGGCATCTTCGCGCACAAAGTGTGTGGCGTAGCTGTCCCGCAAACGGGTCACTTGATCCGACTCAATTCCGGGGAATAACTGTTCCAGGGCTTCTCGCATACCCAGGCCGACAATATCGCGACCCTCAGCCAGGCTGGGGATAGGCAGACCCTCATCATCGGCGGCAAGCTGCAAACAGTGAGCGATGCGTTCGATGGAATCACACAAGGTCCCATCCCAATCGAAAATCAGCATCCCACACCCGGCAAGTTCGTCAATACCCGGTCTAGCTCCTCGGGCAAGGGCGCTTCACAGACCAGGCGCTCGGCAGTTAGCGGGTCTTTGAAGCCTAATTTAGCCGCATGTAAAAATAGCCGCTTCAGGCCCAGGGTTTTGAAGGTCTTATTGTCGGCCTTGTCGCCGTATTTGGGGTCCCCCGCGATAGGATGCCCCATAAGCTGACAGTGAACGCGAATCTGGTGGGTGCGCCCGGTTTCCAGCGTCACTTCCAGCAAGGTAAACCCGGCAAAGACTTTAAGTACCTTAAAGTGCGTTACCGCCGCCTTGCCCGCGCTATCGGCACGCACCACTCGCTCACCGGAACTCAAGGTGTTCTTTAGTAGCGGTGCATCCACCACGGTCAAACCCTTCGGCCAATTGCCGACCACCAGGGCCAAATATTTTTTGGTGATGGAGCCAGCGCGCATCTGCTCCTGCAAATCCTTCAGGGCGGCACGTTTTTTAGTGATCAACAGACAGCCGGAGGTGTCGCGATCCAGGCGGTGCACTAACTCAAGATGTCTGGCGTCCGGCCATATATTGCGCAGGGCTTCTATCGCCCCCAAACTCACACCGCTGCCACCGTGCACGGCAAGACCTGAGGGCTTGTTGAGCACCAGCCAATCATCAGTTTGACGAACAATACTGGAGAGTAACTCGCTACGCAGCCCCTGACTCGCGGGCGGTGGCGCTCCCCGCTCCGCTACCCGAATGGGCGGCAGACGCAGCTGATCACCGGCCAGCAAGCGATACTCGGGCTTAATCCGCCCTTTATTGACCCGCACCTCCCCCTTGCGCAACAAGCGGTAAATCCGCGACTTGGGCACCCCTTTTAAACGGCTTAGCAAAAAGTTGTCTATACGCTGCCCGGCGGTTTCCGAGTCTATATCGACAAAACTGACGGCTGCGTACTGAGAATCATCGACGCTCACGGTGGTCCACCTGATAAAGTAATTGGATTAGCCCACCCCTTATGGGGTGTTCAGCACGGAACACCAGATAACGAGAGGCAGGAAGGGGCACAGTTTACACGACGGTAAAAGGTATTTTGGCCGCACCACCAACAAAGTTAAGCCCTCGCCCCCTACCCCTGCGAGACTTTTCGGCCACTCCCGATAATTTATTCTTGTAATTGAAGGAGTTAATTAAAAGTGTTACATTGCGACCAGTTGTGATGCCCCGCGCTCCGATAGTGGCCCTTCCCGCACCCAGTTGTTCGAGACAAGCCCACTGAAACTAGATCGCGCGCCTTTCCACTGTTGCCACGTTAGTGTGCACTCTAGACAGAAACTGTTGTCACGGCTACATGCTCGGTTTGAAAGAATCGATGTGAAACAACACAAAGTTATTCAGGCACCCGGCCAGAGTTAGACGAAGAAAGTCATACGGACGGGTTCCCGGTATAAACCACGCCAACAGCGTGGCGGTAGAAACAGAGACAGATTGCAGGTAGTTTTGTCAGGTTGTATTAGAGAGATGCATTTGATCTTTAAATGTTAGACATCAAGTGTACAGAGCAGTCGTTTGCGATAGGCGCGAACCCCAAAATACAACCAGGAATCAGTTCATTTACAGATTGTTATTGTAGGTTAACCCCCTGAAAATCCTAAAAAAGACAAAAAGAAACACTCCACCATACGGGTGTTCCAACCAACCTCAGGCCCCGTCCTCGGACTAAGGCTTAAGGTAGTGGATTGGCCGATGGTGGCCAATCCTAGCAAACGTCTCTGCGTAAACCGTCCCAACTGACGGCCTCTAACGCAGGACAGATAACATGAAAAGAATGCTCATTAACGCCACTCAGCCCGAAGAGCTGCGCGTGGCTATGGTCGATGGCCAACGCCTTTACGACCTCGATATCGAAAACCGCACCCGCGAACAAAAGAAAGCCAATATCTATAAAGGTGTCATCACTCGCGTCGAGGCCAGCCTCGAAGCCGCGTTCGTTGACTATGGCTCGGACAAGCACGGCTTTCTGCCGCTGAAAGAGATTTCTCGCGAATACTTCAAGAAACGACCCGCCGATGCCCAGGGAAAACTGCGCATCCGCGACGTGCTGAAAGAAGGCCAGGAAGTTGTCGTTCAAGTCGAGAAAGAAGAACGTGGTAACAAAGGCGCTGCCTTAACCACCTTTATCAGCCTCGCCGGCCGCTACATGGTGCTAATGCCCAACAACCCTCGCGCTGGCGGCATTTCTCGCCGTATCGAAGGCGAGGAACGCAACGAGCTGCGCGATGCGATGCGCGGACTGGAGATCCCTGAAGGCGGTGGCGTCATCGTCCGCACGGCAGGTATTGGTCGCGCTACCGAAGAATTGCAGTGGGATCTCGACTACCTACTCCACCTGTGGAGCACTATTAAAGCCGACGCCGACCAGGCGAAAGCACCACATTTTATCTTCCAGGAAAGCAACGTCATTATTCGCGCGATTCGCGACTATATTCGCCCGGATATCTCTGAAATCATTATTGATAACGTCGAGGCCTATCAACTGGCCGCTGCTTTCGTTCAACAAGTGATGCCCGACTACCAAAACCGGGTACGCCACTACGAAGACAGCTTACCCCTGTTCAACCGCTATCAAATTGAAAGCCAGATCGAGACCGCTTTTGAGCGCGAAGTAAAACTGCCCTCCGGCGGTTCTATCGTGATCGATATCACTGAAGCTTTGATCTCCATCGACATCAACTCCTCGCGCGCCACCAAGGGCAGCGACATCGAAGAGACTGCCGTAAACACTAACCTCGAAGCCGCCGACGAAATCGCTCGCCAATTGCGCCTGCGCGATATGGGTGGTTTGGTGGTCATCGATTTTATCGACATGCTGGCCAGCAAAAATCAACGCAAGGTCGAAGAACGTGTTCGACAGGCCCTCGAAATTGATCGCGCGCGTGTTCAGGTTGGTCGTATTTCCCGCTTCGGTTTACTCGAGATGTCGCGCCAACGCCTGCGCCCTTCACTTGAAGAAACCACCACCAAAGTTTGCCCCCGCTGTGAAGGCCAGGGCACTATTCGTGGCACCCGCTCTCTGTCGCTGTCGATTCTGCGCCTGGTAGAGGAAGAAGCTAAGAAAGAAAACAGCTCGCAAATTCGTGTCGTCGCTCCAGTCAGCGTCGCCACCTTTTTACTCAACGAAAAGCGTCCGGAAATCTCCGGTATCGAAAAGCGTCACGGCACCCGCATTGTCATCATGCCCCACCCCGAAATGGAAACACCCCACTTCCAGATCGAACGGGTTCGCGAACAAGACGAAGCCGGTGAGAGCTACAGCTATCAGCTCGCTCAAGCCACCACGGTTGAGTCAAAGGACGATGTCTCGCAAGTACGTCCCATCGCCCCGATGCCACAGCCGGGTGTACAGACCCTGCCACCGGCAACTCAAGCGCCCGCGGCTACACCCAAACCAGCGCCGCCAGTTGCAGCAGCGGCACCGACTAAAACAAAACCAGGTTGGTTTAAGCGCGTCATCGCCAGCCTAACTGGAGCCGCAAGCCCGGCTGCACCTGCGGAAGCCCCCAAGGCCGAAGCCCCCAAAAATACCGGATCGAATCAAGGCGCACGTCGCCGTGGTGGCAGAGGTGGTCGTGGAGGACAGCGCAATGATCAAAATCGCAATCCGCGCAATGCCAACCAGACCAGTAACCAGACTAATAACCAAACTAGTAATCAGTCTGGCAACCAACAAGAAAGCCAACAAGGTAATAGTCCGAACGAGGCCAGCAGCGAGCAAGGCAGCGGCAACACCCGCAATCGCAGCCGTGGCGGCCGCAACCGGAATCGCAACCGCAATAACGACAATCGCAACACGGGTAATCGGCAGAACGCTGAGCAGCAAGATACGGCTCAACAAAATACCGATCAACAGGGCACTGACCAGGCTGATACTGGCCGACAGGCGAACGAGCAAAAAAATACTCGCCAGCAAACCCAGTCGCCGTCCCGCGATCAGTCCAACGATGGCCAAAAAAGCGAGTCTCCGGTAGCTAAGGAACGCAGCAACGAAGCTCCGGCGCAAGAAGCGAATCGCCCGACCCCTCGCCCTGAAGGCCAACGTCGTCAGCCTAGCCGTCACCGTGAACGCGAAGCCATTCCGGAAGAGTTCAGCGCGCTGAACCAGCCAGAAGCTGCGGTAGCAGCAGTCGCCACCACTGGCGCTGTAATAGCGGCGGCCAGCACACTGACCTCAAGTTCTGAAGTGCCAACAGCGTCCCAGGAGGTTACTACTTCGGTAGAAGCCCCGGCAGAGCTGCCGGCGGCAATCGTTGCGGAGAGCTCGCAACCTGCTCCCGACGAAATAGCTATAGCCACAGTGGATGGCGTGGAAAATACGCTTGTTGAAGCACCTCCTGCGGAAGCGCCTACTACAGAAGAATTTGCTATTGAAACAAGCACCCCTGAGACGGCAGTCGATGCTGTGACAGAGGACGAACCAGTAGAACTAATCGAGGCCGAAGCGAAAACTGAAGCCGAGCCACTGGTAGAAACTGTGACAGAAACCCCTGTCGCGCCCGCTCAAACTAGCGTAACCGGCAAGGCCTCAAACGATCCACGTCATAAACCTGCCCCAGTTCAGGAGTTGCAGATCATCTCGTCTACGGGAACCGTCGCGCACTCTGCGCCACTGGACACGACCAGTGCTGCTCCCGTCATCGCCGAGTCGTCACCTTTCCAGCGCCCGGCTAACGATCCGCGGGCGGCGGCAACTCAAGCGACCGAAAACAGCTAACAGCTAACAGCTAACAGCTAAAAAATACGGCCAAAAAGATAGAGCCAAAATAAGTTGTTGTAACAAATAGGCAGCCAGAGATGGCTGCCTATAATTTTTCCAACATAAAATTGACACTATTCATCATTCACAACTTGTAAGCACAACGCGCGGCGGTATAATTGCCGCCTCGCGGAGGGGTGGCAGAGTGGTCGAATGCACCGGTCTTGAAAACCGGCGTGTCGCGAGGCACCCAGGGTTCGAATCCCTGCCCCTCCGCCATTTTTATTCAGCTTTCTCACGATACTTTATCGTGCACAAAACAGATTAATCCCGCATCAAACACCCCGACATTTCACCCAAACTCAAATCAACCTGTACATACTGCCGCCTCGTTGCGATGTTAATATCTAGCAAACTATCTAGCGCTTACAAAAAATACAAGGGGTTCTAATGAGTAGCATCTGGGTTGATCTAATGGGCGTCGAATACAAACAGACCTTTTATAATGCCGGTGGTATTCGCACCCGCGTTCTAGAAGCTGGCGACGGCCCTCCGCTAATTTTTTTGCACGGCACTGGCGGTCACGCGGAGGCCTATGTCCGCAACATCGCGGCCCACGCAGAGCACTTTCATGTTTACGCCATCGATATGATCGGTCACGGCTACACTGACCGCCCCGATTGCGACTACAACATGGATGACTTTGTCGATCATCTAATTAAATTTCTGGACACCATTGGTGCTGAAAAAGCTTATCTTTCGGGAGAGTCTCTCGGGGCAATGGTCGCGTCCTGGACGGCGATCAAACATCCGCAGCGGGTCATTAAGCTGGTGCAAAACACTGGCATTTTAATGCCGCCCAACGCAACGGGCCGAGCTGAGCTAGCCGATGCCTTAGAGCGCTCAAAAAAAGCCGCAGGAAAACTCACTAAAGAAGCGGTTCGCGCCCGCCTTAGCTGGCTAATGGCGGAGCCGGAAAAAACCATTACCAATGAATTAGTGGATGTGCGTTACGAGGTATACGCGCAGCCTGGCATGGCTCCGGTGATGGGCAAAATTGCGATGAGCGTGCTGGGTGGCGTTATCGACGACGACTGGTGTGATCGCTGGGTTAACCCGGAGCTAATGCGCGATATTCAGTGCCCTACCCTGGTGTTATGGACCCGCCATAATCCGGGACAACCGGTGGAGCTGGCGGAACAAGGGATGAAGATGATTCCCGACGCTCGTATGGTGGTACTAGAACACAGTGCACACTGGCCGCAGTGGGAGGAACCAGAGGCGTTTAATAAGGCCCATCTGGGGTTTTTGCTCGACTGATGTTTTCTATGTGTCTGCCTGCCTATCGGTCTATCTATCTAACTTTGACGACAAACGCTTATGTCGGTAAGGCCTGACCGGTTAAACTAACCCGACCGGTAAACGTTTAACTTAAGTCTCTGTGCCCGACGTGCCCAGATTGGCATCCGGTTTGTTTTCCGCTCTTTTTACCCGAATTTTACTTTCGCCCACAGCTTTGTTATTGAGCAACTTCATGGCTGCCTTGGCCTCCCCCTGTTTAGGCATCTCAACAAAGGCAAAGCCCTTCGAAGCACCAGTGTCTTTGTCCAAAACCAGGGTGCAAGACTGCACCACACCGTGGGCCGAGAACAATGCTCTAAGTTCAGCTTCGGTGGTACTGCGGTCAAGCTTACGTATCAGGAGTTTCATCGGGTCACCGTGTTATTGTGGGCGCTGGGACTATACAGCCTCTTTGGGGCAGTTGCTCAAAAACAAGCTCTTCTCTTTAACGATCTAAACCTTCAGTAATCTATACCTTAAGTAATTTACCGCCATTATCAATTTCCAGCATCACACAGGACACCCACCTTGAACCCAAGTAGTTTTGCATCGCTTTCGCTAAACCCCGAGCTAATAAGTAATCTGGCGACACTTGCCTATACCGAAATGACGCCAATACAGGCGCAAAGCTTACCGCATATTCTGGCCGGTAAAGATGTGATTGCCCAGGGTAAAACCGGGTCGGGGAAAACCGCTGCCTTTGGTCTTGGTTTACTGGAAAAACTGGACGTGAAACGTTTCCGGATACAAGCGTTAGTGCTGTGTCCAACCCGCGAACTCGCCGATCAGGTCGCCAATGAGCTGCGCAAACTGGCCCGAACTATCCACAATATTAAAATTTTAACCTTGTGCGGCGGCGTACCCTTCGGCCCACAAGTGGGCTCGCTGGAACACGGCGCGCACATTATTGTTGGCACCCCCGGCCGTATCGACGATCACTTACGTAAAAACACTTTGAAGCTCGATACCGTAAACACCCTGGTACTGGACGAAGCCGACCGCATGTTGGCCATGGGCTTTCAGGATACCCTGGACGCCATCATTGCGCGGATACCCGCACAGCGCCAAACGCTATTGTTTAGCGCCACGTTCCCAAAGCAAATTCAATCCATCGCCAGGCGTATTATGAAGCAGCCGATCATGGTGCAGGTCGATTCAGGTCACGAAAACGACAGTATTCAGCAGCACTTCTACAAGGTCACCGACGACCGGCAACGCATGACAGCGGTACGCTTACTGCTAATGAAATACCGTCCCGTTTCTACCCTGGTATTTTGTAATACCAAAAAAGAAACTCAGGAGGTCGCTGACGAACTTATCCGTCACGGTTTCAGTGCGCTGGCTTTACACGGTGATTTAGATCAACGAGATCGAGACCAAACACTAATACGCTTCACCAATAAAAGTGCGTCTGTGCTTGTTGCCACCGACGTTGCGGCTCGCGGTTTGGATATCGATGCACTCGACGCGGTGATCAACTACCAAATTGCCCGCGACGCCGAGGTTCACGTTCATCGCATTGGTCGCACCGGACGCGCTGGCAATAAGGGCATCGCCTGCTCTTTGTACAACGACAAAGAAAGTTACAAGCTCGCTTTACTTGACGTTGAAATAGATCCCATCATCGGTAGCCAGGCCCTGCCCTCACTCAGCTTGCTCGATAAACCCGTGGCCCCGCCGGCCATGCATACGCTACAAATTGATGGCGGCAAAAAACAGAAGGTTCGCGCGGGCGATATTCTTGGCGCACTGACCGGAGAAAATGGTATTGAAGGCAATCAGGTCGGGAAAATCTACTTAGCAGACAACTGGGCCTATGTTGCCGTCAGCCGTGAAGTTATGAAACCGGCGTTGAAAAAATTAGGTGAAGGTAAATTAAAAGGCCGCTCGTTTCGAGTCAGATTAATTCACAACTAAGCCTGGTTTCAAGGTTCCAAGGCTTCAAGCACTGGTTTCAAGGTTCCAACTTATTTTTAGCCGCTAACATTATAGGGAGATGCCTATGTCTGTAGAAATCCTTCGCGAAGCGCTAGGCTGGAGCACTGTTATCAATTATGGCCTGTTACTTTTTTGGTTTGCGATGTTTGTAGCAGCCCACGACTGGGTATATCGCTTTCACGGCAAGTGGTTCACCCTGTCCGCAGACAGGTTCGACGCCATCCATTACAGCGGTATGGCGATCTTTAAGCTGCTTATTTTTATATTTAATTTAACTCCCTACCTGGCTTTGCACATAGTCATTTAAATCAGCTATCGCCCACCGACACCGGGCTCTGGCTTTTCTGGAGTTTGCAGCCATAATACAAGTGGGCCTGGCGGTACTGCCCCAACAATAATCAACACTCAGGAATCAACACTCAGGAGAGTCATATGTCTGTAGCACGAGTAACGGAAATCAAGGCGTCTTCCACAAAAAGCTTCGACGACGCAATTAGCACCGGCATCAAGCGCGCCAATAAAACCCTGAAGAACGTCAAGGGCGCATGGATTTCCTCGCAGGAAGTCTCAGTAGACGACGGTGGTATCACCGAGTATCGAGTACTGATGAAAGTGACCTTTGTTCTAAACTAAGCAGTTCTTAACTAAACCGTTCTGAACTAAACAGCTCTTAACTAAGCTATTCCTTCCGGGTTGAACCCGGTTTATGCTTTGAAAGACTCGGAAAGGCTCGAGAGCTTGAGAGGAATAGCTAAGGCGTTTTCGCGCGAGCCGGTCGATACGCTCTCACCTGCCGACCAAAGCCCGCCAAATCCTGATCTAGCCCGCCGTACTTATACAACTCAAATTGCTGGGCAATAGTTCTGGTTTGCGGCGCAAGTGCAGGGAGTTGAGCACAGGCTCTGCCCGCTACGCTACGCAAACCCTCCCCAGAGCGGCGATCCACACCCGCCCGTTTTAAGCGCTCGAAAAATAACAGTAACAATCGATCCAGCTCACTGCGAGGCTTGCCCCGCGCGGTCAACATAAACCACAAAGCCAGCGGAAGCATTGCTATTGATCCGGCAATCAACAACAAAAACCCGACGCGCTGTGGATTCACCTCACCCAGTATCCCCGCCAACAGACTATCCTGAACACTGTCGTAGCCCAGCACCCATTTAGCCCAGGCATAGTCCAGGGCATCAATACGTAGGCGTAATTTTTTCACCCAATTGATGTGATTCAAGCGCAGCGCCGAAAATGGCGAATCGGCGAGAAAACCTTTTTCATTGGCTAACAAATCAGCCACCGTTATTTGAATGCGCTCTGGTGCGACGGCTGCGGTGGGGTCTACCCGAACCCAGCCCTGACCTTGCAACCACACCTCCGCCCAGGCGTGGGCGTCATATTGACGCACGATTAAATAGTTTTCCGTGAGGTTGCGCTCGCCGCCCTGATAACCGACCACCACTCGCGCGGGAATACCCGCAGCGCGCATAAACACCACAAAACTACTGGCGAAGTGTTCGCAAAACCCAGTGCGGGTTTGCCATAAAAAATCGTCCACCGTATGTTCACCTAAGGCGGGTGCTTGCAGGCTGTAGATATAGTCTTTATTGAACAGCCCCAACACGCGTTCAATCAGGGCTGTCGGCTGTGGTGTTTGCTGCGCCCATTGCCGGGCAATGGTTTGAGTTTGCGGATTAGATTGGGGCGGCAGACGAGTTTCCTGTTTGCGCTGAGTGGGCGATAAGGCATTGCCCTGCAAACGGTAATCGAGCCAGGATGTGACGTCGTAGTGAATTTTTGATAGCGTTGGACTGACACTCAATAAGGTGAAATCGCGAGTTAGCGCGATCCCAGGAGTCTCTGGCACCGGGGTGGATAAACCGTAGACCCAGCGGGAACCGGTGGCTTCCAAAGTAACGGTATAACTCAGCGGACGACCAAGGCGTTCGATGATTTCGTCTTTGGAAAAGTTAACCGCACTTCCGGGGCGCTTAGACCAGCGCAAGCTACCACTATCGCTACCACTATCACTATCGCTACCGCTGCGCGCGCTCAAGCCCAATCCCGAATCCAGCCCCCTCGACCACTCGCGACCATCAAACTGGGACAACACCAGGCCGCGCCAATACAGTTCCCTTTGCGGTGGTATCTCGCCCTCAAACTCGGCACGAAAAGCAATTTTTCCAGAAGCGCTAAGGTCAGTAAAATCCCCCGGCGACATGCTATCGCTAACTCCAAATGTAGCTTGCTGCGCCTGTGGGACTGCCCATAGCGAACCGATACGCGGCATGACTAAAAACATCACCAACATAAGCGGAACCGCTTGCGCCAACATCACTAATCCGGTTTTGACCGGCGCGCCGTAATGCCGAGTTGCCTGGGTTTGATGGATACCCGCCAGCGCGGCGGTCACTAACATCATGCACGCCGCAACTTGTAAGGCCGTCCCGATAGTTTGAAAAAACAAACACTGCACAATAGCGACAAAGTAAGAGAGATAAATCAGGATCAGCGCATCCCGGTGGTGGTGTATCTCCAACAACTTGAGGGTAAGTCCCGAAACCAGGAGTGCCGCCAGCGGGTCAAGATCGTTAAAGCTGCGATATTCAAATACGATACCCGCCGCACATAGCAGTACCAAAGCGGTTTTTGCAAATCGACCGGGATAAGACCAAACCCCGCGAAATATTTGTATCCGCCAAATTAACGCCGCCAGCGCCGTCAATTGAATCCATATCGGCAAGTGGTTCGAGTGCAAAGCGACTAATGCGGCAAAGGCAATCAGTAACCAAAATAAGCCGGGGCGCGGAATTTGCCAGCCAGGTTGCATCAGCTTATCCCGCCCTTAGCTTCAACACTGCCTCCAGCATTGCCGGGAGTACTTTCCTCTCGCGAATTTTCCGCGCTCGGGTCTTTTAGTTTAAACAACGCCAGTGCCCGCAATACCATTTCCCGATGACCGTCGCCCCGGGCCGGAGATATTTCGACACCCGGCAAACGCAAACCGTAGTGCTGTTGAGTAAGCGACACTTCTAGAGCCATACCGCAGAGACGGGACAGGCGCGCTTCGGTATCGAGACCGGGAAAATCGTCCCAGTCGAGCCAGATACGCTTTTCCACGGGATCGCTGTAACGCTTGCTATGTAGGCCCAGCTCTCGCGCATACTGCTTCCAGGCAATGTGGCTCTGGGATTCGCCGGGCTGATATTTAACCAAACCAAAAAAATCTTCGCTGCCGCCCACCACATCCTGATCGCCCTCTCCACGGCTGGCGCTGGCCTTGCTGGCCACCACGCCCTTGCTGGGACGGGGGTAGACCAGCGCTTGATAGTCGAGACGGAGGTGTGTCCAGGTGCGCACTAAGCCTAAGGGAAACACGCTGGAGATAGACAGGCGACCGGGATCGAGCCAACCGCGATGCTGGGCCTCGACGGGAAGCTTAATAATCATGGTTTGCGTATCCACCATGCGTACCACGACGACATCACCACCCGGATAACACAGTCTCAGGTTATCCCGCAGGCGGGCTTTGTCCTGCTTTAGTTGCACCTCAAACTCCAGGGTGTCACCAGCAAAGCCAGACAAGCCTTTAATGGCGACGACTTCAATACCGTGTAAGTTGGCGTAGGCGTGAAAAATAGAAATCACAAACAAGGCCACCAACAAAAACGTAAAACCAAAAATTAAATTGTTTTCGTAATTGGTAGCCGTCAGCCACAGTAAGGCCAGCACGCCCAAAAACAACAGGCCTTCGCGGGAGGGGAAAATAAATAATTTACTATTGTCGAGCCGACAGGCCCGCATTTTAGGTAGACGGCGATCCAGCCAAGCCTGGTATTTACGATTAAAATAGCGACGCGCGAGGGTATACACCGGGGCGGCGAAAACTAAAGGATGTCCACGGAATTAAGCACCTGCTGTACCACCGCGCCCACCGGTTCCCCGGAAGCATAACTGTGTAGACGATGGCCAATAATCGGTGCGAAAACGGCTTGCACATCCTCCGGTATCACGTATTGACGCCCGTCCATTAGTGCCCAGGCGCGTGCCCCCTGCAACAAGGCCAGGGCACCGCGGGGAGAAACCCCGTACTCCAAATCCGGTAACTCACGGGTGTGCTGCACCAATCGCTGCACGTACCCAACTAAAGCATCGGATACCTGAACGTCCTCTACCTCAGTCTGAATAGCAGATAATTGCGCTGCACTCACACCGGCAGTAAGCTTAGGCAATTGCGTGCGCGGATTCGCGCCCGAAAGTAAACGCCGTTCGGATTCGGGATCGGGATAACCCAAATCGATGCGCATTAAAAACCGGTCGAGCTGGGACTCTGGCAAGGGAAAGGTGCCGTACTGGGTACTGGGATTTTGCGTTGCGATAACAAAAAAGGGTTGCGGCAAAAGGCGGGTTTCACCATCCACACTGACCTGCCCTTCGGACATCGCT
Source organism: Porticoccaceae bacterium (assembly GCA_018069525.1). Taxonomy (GTDB): domain Bacteria; phylum Pseudomonadota; class Gammaproteobacteria; order Pseudomonadales; family Porticoccaceae; genus JAGPUQ01. The sequence continues at coordinate 82,038 of JAGPUQ010000027.1, forward strand.
TCGAGTAAAGCACTCTGAGTTTTTGGTGTGGTGCGATTAATTTCATCGGCCAGCACTAACTGACTAAAAATCGGCCCGGGGTGAAATTCAAACGCACTGCGCTCCCGATCAAATACCGACACGCCGATAATATCGGCGGGCAGTAAATCGCTGGTGAACTGCACTCGGCTATAACTCAAACCCAAAACCCGCGCCAAAGCCTGCGCCAGTGTAGTTTTACCCATACCGGGAACATCTTCGATCAGCAAGTGACCCCGCGCCAATAAACACGCCAGGGCGAGGCGTATTTGCGGACGCTTGCCCAACACCACACTCTCTACGGTATCGACGACACCGCCAATAATTTTATGTGAAGCACTCAAAGCGCTGACAAGCCGCGTTGTAAGTCGGCTTTAATATCGGCAATATCTTCGAGACCTACCGCCACTCGAATCAGATTTTCGGTAATCCCGACCTGCATTTTATCCTCGTCACTCAAACGTCCATGTGTGGTGGTCGCCGGATGAATGATAGTGGTTTTGGCGTCGCCCAAATTGGCGGTAAGCGAAAGCATGCGCGTGCTATCAAGTACCTGCCAGGCCTGCTCGCGCCCGCCTTTCACCCGAAACGATAATACGCCGCCAAACGCGCTCTGTTGCTGTCGAGCTAAGTCGTGGCCGGGGTGCTCGGCTAGCCCCGCATAAAACACTTTCTCGACCGCGGGCTGCTGTTGCAACCACAGCGCTAATTCCATGGCACTGGCCGAATGTGCCTGCATACGCAGCTTTAGGGTTTCTAGTCCCTTGGTAAACACCCAGGCATTAAACGGACTCATGGTTGGTCCGGCGGAGCGCACAAAACCCAGCACTTCTTCCATCAACTCAGCACGTCCCAATACCACTCCGCCCAAACACCGACCCTGACCATCGAGGTATTTCGTTGCCGAGTGAATAATAATATCCGCACCCCATTCCAGGGGCCGCTGTAATACCGGCGTACAAAAGCAGTTGTCTACGACCAGCAACACCCCGTGTTTTTTCGCCAGTGCGGCCAGCGCGGTCAAATCCGCGACTTCGCACAAAGGATTAGATGGCGTCTCCAAAAACAGCAAGCGGGTCTCCGCACAAATAGCGTCTTCCCAGGCCTTTAAGTCGGTGAGTTCCACCCAGCTAACCTCAACGCCAAACTTGGCCATAAACTTATTAAATAATACCGTCGTGGTACCAAACACACTGCGCGAACAGACGATATGATCGCCCGTCTTAAGCAGGGCCATACAGGTGCTGAGAATCGCCGCCATCCCCGACGACGTTGCCACCGCTTGCTCGGCTCCTTCCATAGCGGCGATACGTTGCTCAAAGGTACGCACGCCCGGATTGGTGTAACGGGAGTAGACATTACCGGGTTGCTCACCGCTAAACCGGGCTGCCGCTTCCGCCGCATTGGCAAAGACATAACTGGAGGTGAGGAACATCGCTTCACTGTGTTCGCCTTCCGGACTTCGGATTTGCCCGGCCCTGACTGCCAGGGTGGCCAAACCAGCATCGCGCAGTGCGCGATCCAGAGAAGTATCGTCGTCAGCGCTCACGAACCCACACCTACGTTGCTATTGTGTAGGCCGAGCACGTCGCCCGCCTCCGGATGATTCCCCGCTGCCTTAGCGCCATCGCTACGGCTCGCCTCCAGTCGCTCAAGGTAGTTTTTGTCCACGCCATCAGTCAAATACTCGCCAGTAAACACTGAGCACTCAAAGCGTTTAATCTTTGCATTACCTTCCTTCGCACTGCTAATTAAATCGTCGACATCCTGATAGATCAGCCAGTCGGCACCAATGGCTTCAGCAATTTCCTCAACATTTCTATCGTGGGCAATGAGTTCGTTGGCTGCGGGCATATCAATACCGTACACATTGGGGTAACGCACCGGTGGTGCCGCCGAGGCCACATAGACTTTTGCCGCACCGGAATCCCGCGCCATCTGTACAATTTCTTTAGAGGTAGTGCCCCGCACAATGGAATCGTCGACCAGCAGTACATTCTTACCGCGAAACTCGAGCTTTACCGGATTTAGTTTTTGCCGCACCGATCTTTTACGCTGTTTTTGACCCGGCATAATAAACGTACGCCCGATATAGCGGTTTTTTATCAAGCCTTCGCGAAATTTAATGCCCAGAGTTTCCGCCATCGCCTGCCCGGATATTCGACTCGTATCGGGCACCGGTATCACCACGTCGATGTCGTGATCTGGGCGCTCCCGTAAAATTTTAGCCGCGAGTTTTTCACCCATACGCAAACGCGCTTTGTATACCGAAATTCGGTCAATTAAAGAGTCCGGGCGCGCAAAATACACGTATTCAAAGAGGCAGGGTGCTAACTCCGGAGATTCTGCGCACTGATGCGTGTGTAGTTGACCAGCCATATCAATAAAGACCGCTTCGCCCGGCGCGACATCACGCTCTATTTCGTAACCCAGTACATCCAGCGCGACGGTCTCGGAAGCAACCATGTATTCCGTCCCTTGGGCGGTGTTGCGCCGACCCAGCACCAAAGGTCGAATACCAAAGGGGTCGCGAAATGCAAACAAGCCGTAGTTAGCGATCATGCCAACGGCCGCATAAGCCCCGTGGCAACGGCCATGCACTCTGGTCACGGCGGCAAACACATCAGCCGGCTGAGGTTCCAGCTTGCCCTGTAATTGTAATTCGTGGGCAAACACATTCAATAAAATTTCCGAATCCGAATCGGTATTCACATGACGCAAATCAGATTTAAATAAATGCTGAAGCAACTCACTCGCGTTAGTGAGGTTGCCGTTGTGCGCCAGACAAATACCGTAGGGGGAGTTGACATAAAACGGTTGCGCCATTGCCGGGCCGGAACTGCCCGCAGTTGGATAACGCACCTGACCCACGCCTATATTGCCTTTTAAGCGCTCCATATGACGTGGTTGAAATACATCGCGCACCAGGCCCACGTCTTTACGTTGACTGAGCTGGCCACCCTGACAAGTCATAATACCGGCTGCATCCTGACCCCGATGTTGCAACATGGTTAACGCATCATAGAGCTGTAAATTTACGTCGGTCTTGCCGACGATGCCCACCACTCCACACATAAAATAAATCCTATTAAATACTGTTTATAAAAAAATAGTTATGAGAGTACGATTCAGATAAAAAACCGACATCACGATTGCTTACACTCGTCGTCTACAACAACTGCTTAAACCAGTCCGACACCCACGCAGCCATTTCTCGCGCCCAATCTTCGAAGCGCAAAAATTCTGGTATTAGCACCGACTGATGCCACCATAAATCTTCTTGAACTGGCAATACCGACGGCAGCATAACGAGTATGGCCATCACTATAATCATGCCTCGCGCGATACCGAACAAGGAACCTAGCAGGCGATCCGTTCCCGACAATCCGGTGGCCTCCACCATCTTTCCGATCAAATAATTAACCAGGCTGGCCGCTAATAACACCAGCACAAACAGTCCAGCCCATGCCGCGAGATAACGCAAAGAAGGTGTGGTAATCGCTTCGCTCAGGATAGTGTTTGCCACTCGTTCATAAAACAACATGGACACGGCAAACGCCGCAACCCAGGCCAACATAGACAAGGCTTCTTTGATAAAACCACGAATCACGCTGATCAGCGCGGAAAGCGCGACAATACCAATGATCGTAAAATCTGCCCAATTCATTTCTTACCCATAAAAAAACAGCCCATTTCAAACAGTCCCACTTTAAACGACCCCGCCGCAGCGACTACGCGGCACCCTTAAACACGCCCCGGAGATTACTGTTCAAACTTCAGTAACCAGGATTTGATCTCGAATTTTTTTTCAATGGCGCGTTGATCGGCGAGCATTTTGTCTTTAAGCACTTTCGGGCCGACAAAAACTCGGTAATTCTTGCCGCCATCTATGTCGGCTGCGCGCACGAAAGCCTGCAAACCGGCACTGAGTAAACGCTCGTTCAATTCCTGGGCATTGTCTTTGTCTTTAAAACTGCCCACTTGCAGTACCCAGGCGTCGGGCAATCCCGCCGCACTTAAACGCGGCTCTGTTGCACCAACATCCACGCTCGGCTTTATTACATTGTCGGCGGTCTCGCGATCCAGACTAAACACCGGTTTTTTCACCGGAGGAATATCACTGGAATTGGTCACCCGGGCAATTTGCACGGGTTCAATAATAGGTGCGGGTGGAATGCGGCTCGTGGTGTCGACTTTATAACTGCCGCCCAAATCCAGCAGCATTGGTAAAAACACCACGCCCAGAGCCACTAATACCAGGGCGCCTACCACACGTTGTCTGAGCCCTACATTCATTTAGTCTTACCCTCACCACTATTTTTCAAAACGGCTGCCACAGTATAAAACGAACCGAAGACAACGATCATATCCCCCGGGACCGATGTCTCAACCGCGGCACCTAAGGCTTGTTCCGGGTTATCGTAGCACCGGATCATCGAATCGGATAAAGCCAAACCAGCATCTTCAACTGACTCGGCATAATTGTACACCAGCGCGGCGACTTCTCCCGCTGCTGCTGCACGCGGTACATCGGGTAATTCGCACACGTGCCAACGACTGACCAGGGGCAACAAGGGCGTGATGATCCCCGTAATATCTTTGTCGGCCAGTACACCAAACACACAGTGCACTCCCGACACACCCAGCGCCGCAAGTCGCTTGGCCAGCAGAGTCGCCGCTGCGGGGTTGTGAGCCACATCGAGAATCAGTTGGCGCTCCCGAAAATAACTGCGCTGAAAACGACCGGCAATGCGAGTTTCAGCAAACACTTGCTTTACTACCTGGGTGTTCAAGGCGTCGGACATTGACACCCCCTTCGGCCCCTGCCCTAGAGCAAGCAATGCCTGCACCGCGCAAACGGCGCTAGTCAACGGCACCTGGGGAATCGGCAAATGGGTAAAAGTAGACACCTGCCCATCGCGGCCAGTAGCAACCAGCGTCAGCAGCTCTCGCTCTACCCGGCTGGTAAAACCTTCCTGCCCCAGCAGTATTAAATCTGCGCCCAGACTATCGAGCGCGACCAATAATTCATCTGGCGGATTAGGATCGGCGCATATTAACGGCACTCCCGACCGCGCTACGCCAGCTTTCTCAAGGGCAATAACACTGCGACTATCACCCAGCCACTGCTGATGATCGAGATCGATAGAGGTAATTACTGCTACGTCGGGGTCAATAATATTAACTGCGTCCAGACGACCGCCTAAACCAACTTCCAGTACAATGATGTCTAGTTCGGTCTCGGCAAATAGCCACAGTGCCGCGAGCGCAGAAAATTCAAAGTAGGTCAAACTAATATCGCCGCGCGCTTGCTCTATAGCCACAAAGGCTCGGCAAATATCGGCATCGCTTGAGTTTTCGGCATCGATGCGAATGCGTTCGTTGTAGGCGAGTAAATGCGGAGAAGTAAAAGTACCAACCCGAATACCAACGGTCGTCAGCAGGGCTTCAATAATAGCGACGCAGGAACCCTTGCCGTTGGTGCCTGCGACAGTAATAACTTTAGCTTTGGGTGTAGTTAATCCGAGCCTGGTAGCTACCTCGGCAACGCGTTCGAGGCCGAGATCAATCAGGCTGGGATGACGCTGTTCGAGCAGCGCTAACCAGTCATCCAGACTTTCCTTGCCTGTCTTATCGAGAGGTTTATTCAAAGCCTTGTGCGGATGCTTATTCTGAGCTTCATAGGAGCATTTATTCAAGGCCTCACCCGAGTGCTTGTCTAGAGTCTCATTCGAGGTCAATGGGTTCGCTGACAACAGGTTCAACCGGCTCCGGCAGACCAGCAAGCTTAGCTAACAGCCGAGCGACGGTGAGGCGCATTTCGGTGCGGGAAACGATCATATCGATGGCGCCGTGTTCGAGCAAAAACTCACTGCGCTGAAACCCTGGCGGCAGCTTTTGACGAATCGTTTGTTCAATAATATTAGGTCCGGCGAAACCTGCACGAGCACCAGGTTCAGCAATATTAATATCGCCGAGCATAGCTAAGCTGGCCGACACGCCACCGTAAACCGGATCCGTCATCACCGATATAAACGGCACCCCTGCTTGCTTCAATCTTTCCAGAATCGCACTGGTTTTGGCCATTTGCATCAGCGAAATCAGCGCTTCCTGCATGCGTGCGCCACCGGTGGCCGAAAAACACACCAGGGGAATACGTTCTTCCAGAGACCGTTTCGCGGCGCGAGTAAAGCGCTCACCCACGGCGTAACCCATTGAACCGCCGTGAAAATCAAATTCAAAGGCCGTCGCCACCAGCGGCACGCTCATCACCGCGCCCCGCATAACGATCAGTGCGTCTTTTTCGCCGGTCTTTTTCTGCGCAGTACTCAGCCGATCTTTGTATTTTTTAACGTCGCGGAATTTAAGCCGGTCAATCGGTAGTACGTCGTCGGCAAATTCTTCTCGTCCCTCTTTATCCAGGAAGATGTCGAGACGACGACGCGCGCCAATGCGTGTGTGATACTCACATTTCGGGCACACATCCAGGTTGCGCTCTAAATCGGGCCAATACAGCGGCGCACTGCATTTCGGACACTGCTTCCACAAGCCCTCCGGGACGGTAGTGGTTCTGTCCCCGGCCTGAGTTGCCATGCCCGAAGGTCGTATCTTACTTAACCAGCTCATCCCATCCTTTCCTTTCTTGATCTGATGGTCTTAAGACTCTCAGAGCACTTAAGCACCTTGTTTTTAGGCTAATCTGACAATCCCAGCGTGGCTGCTATTCTACGTTAGAATGCCGCCGCAAAAAATACTTATGCTGACAAATACCACAATCGTGGAGCCAGTCACACCGAGCGCGCTTGCTCGATAAATCTTTGTACCTGATCCGGGTCTTTAATGCCTGGAGCTGACTCTACGCCACTACTGACATCGACCGCGTAAGGCCGGGTTTGTGCCACCGCAGCGGCGACATTATCGCTACTGAGCCCTCCGGCCAAAATTACTGATCCAGGCACTGATCTAGACACTGATCCAGATACTGCCGCCTCCTGAGACAAACGCGCCCAGTCGAAAGCTTTACCAGTGCCGCCATAGGCATCCGCCTGCCAGGCATCAAACAGGTATCCGCTGGCCTTGGGATGTGCCGCCATTGCCGCAGCCACATTGATTTCCGGTGCCATGCGTATCGCCTTAATAAAGGGTCGCTCAAATTGCTCGCAATACGCTGAGTCTTCATCCCCATGAAACTGCAGGAGTTGAATGCCGGTTTGCCTTAAGGTGCCCTGCACAAGCGTAGCGGTTTCGTTCACAAACAAGCCCACCGTCGTCACAAAGGGACCAAGGGCCTGCACTATATCAGCGGCGACAGCGGCGCTCACGCTCCTTGGACTTTTGGCATAAAAGACTAAACCAATGGCATCCGCGCCGGCGTTAGCGGCCATCACGCCCTGCTCAACGCTGGTAATACCACAAATTTTTACTCTCACCTTCCTTCTCATGGCATCCATCAGTTTGCGTTAGTGCCCAGTATATCCGGGCCGGGTGGTAATTGGGGAATTCCAAGTTGCTTGGGATACAGCACCGACACCAAATACAAACCACCCGGTGGCGCGGTAATACCCGCGCAACGACGATCGCGACGGTTCAATAACTCCCCAACCCAGCTCGGTTTTTGCTCACCGCGACCAACCGCCATCAACACCCCGGCAATATTACGCACCATATGCAGCAGGAAAGCATTAGCCGTAATCTCCATGGTAATCACCTGGCCATTACGAAAAAAACCGATGTGTTTGATTTCACGCCAGGGCGATGGCGCCTGACAATTGGCACCGCGCACCGAAGAAAAATCTTGATCTCCGATAAATGACCTCGCGCCACTAGACATCGCCTCAACATCCAGAGGGACTCTTTCCCAACTCAAATAGTCCCGCATAATGGCTGGAGACTGAGGAGTATTTACTATGAGGTAGCGGTAGGTACGGGCGACGGCACTAAACCGCGCATGGAATTGATCAGGGACTACGTGTGCCCAGTGCAAACGCACGCCATCGGGAAGATTGGCATTGGCCCCACGCACCCAGTTGCGCGCCGTGCGCTGGGCACTGGTATCGAAATGTATGACTTGATTGGTGGCGTGAACGCCGGTGTCGGTGCGGCCCGCGCAAACCACGGTAATCGGCTCATTGGCGACTGAGGATAAGGCAGCTTCAACCGGCTGCTGAACACTGGGTGAGTGGCTTTGCCGCTGCCAGCCGCAAAAGCCGCTACCATCGTACTGAACCATCGCCGCTACCCGGCTAACACCAGAGGGCAGCGCCTCGCCCTCCGGCACTCGACCATTGGTCTTGTAAATCCAGTTGGGCTGCGACACTGAAGTCCTCTAACTGCTCAATCACCAGCCGCTAAACGCGGCTGCGATAATTTTTCGGTGGGTTCTACCGCGTCAGAACAACGCTGTGGAGACCGGATTTCGGCTCGCCTATTGAGCGACGAGCCAATCACTAAATTCCGGCTACTATTCAACAATGGAAGTACCTCACAATGGAAGCACACATCACGTATCTCGAAGTAAACTAGCCCAATTTTGCCAGTAGATTCTTGGCGCTAGCTTGTTGTACCTCGTTGCCGCTCAACGACACGTGCTCAAGAATCTCTCGTGCACCTTCACTGTCACCCATATCGACATAGGCTTGAGCCAGCTCAAGTTGAGTACCAATCTCATCACTACCGTCGAGTAGATCGAAACCTTCGCCCAAATCGAGATCCATGCTTTCGTCGACCACGGCCTCCTCAACATCTGCGTCAAGACTGTTATCTACAGTACTCTCGACCAGGCCAGCCCCCGCACTATCTGCAGTTTCCGCAACCTCACCGAGATCGAGATCGAAATCCAGATCCAGATCCAGATCAAAATCGCCACCGTCGTCGCCAGCCGAGTCCGTAGCCTCGGTAGCCGAAACAAGGGATTCGAGGGTACCCGTCTCCAGGCTATCCATATCCAGTTCGGCCATATCCAGTTCGGGCATGTCCAGCTCTACAAGGTCTGTCTCTCCGCTATCGGGCAGCTCAAGACTATCCTCCAGCTCTGTCGTTGCGGTGTCGCCAAGATCTAAATCAAAACTAAAATCATCATCCTCAGGCAGCTCGATATAATCAGCTTGTGGAGCTATCGTCGCAGCCGCTCCGAAAACCTCCGCCCGCATTCGACCGACCTCGGCTATAACAGCCGGGTCAGCGACAGCTCCCAACTTCGCGGCCTGTTGATCAAACGCGGTCTCATCTTTTTTCTCGCCATAGATTTCCAGTAATTTTAGCTGAGCAGCCGTATCATCCGGATTGCGCTCCACTGCCTTAACTAGAATTTCTGCGGCCGTATCATGATTGCCCAGTGACAGATAAATTTCGGCTTCACCCACCGCGTCTACTTGATCAGACTCATCGAGATCTAAGTCACCTACATCGGTATTCAGATTTTGAATAGCCTGGGTAAACAATAAATCTTCGTCATCCAGCTCTATTTCGTCTTCAATCGCGCTGGACTCGGCACCTACGGCAACAAGGGGTTCGGTTGTTGTAGACTCCGCTTTGGAACCTGACAACACATCATCGGGCTCGATCATCTTCAAATCGACTTTGTCTGCGTCTGCGCTACCCCGCCGACGCATCAACATAACGATAAGACCTACTAATACCAGTAAACCGGCACCAATGGGTAGCAACAAACTTTTTACACTCTCGATTAAGCCGGCAACCAGGCCGGGTTCAGCCTTGATTACAGGCGGGGCCAGTGGCTCCACCGGGGCTGATATATCTTCTGGTAGCGTTGCCTCGGAATGAGTTGTCTCGCCACTAACAATACTGTCAGCACTGGCCTCAACTTCCTGCAGTATTGCACCCACCTCTTCCGTCGCGCCTGTCTCGTCTAATGACCCGGCAGCATTCTCAGCGGTCTGCTCATCTGCCACAATATCTGAAAAGCTAAAACTTCCTGCCTCTTCTTCTGATTCGTCCCCTACGGATCCATCCCTTACTGGGTCATCTGAGTTTGCCGTCGCTAGCTGTGCTCCCCGCAAGCCACTGTCTTCCAGTTCGACCAGGCGCGACATAGCACTAACTTGTTCTTCCAACATTTGCAGCTTTTGTTTCAGCTCAGCATTTTCGCGTGAGCTCCGCTCAAGCTCTTCTTGAGCGATGGCGAGATCATTTTCGATAAGCTCACGACCGTTGCCGCTACCCGCGCCACCTTCACCGCCGATGCCTGCACCTTCACCTTCGTCACCAGCAGCGCTCAGGCGCAAGCGACCACTGTCGGTATTGCTGGTCGACGAGCCTGCGCTGTCAGAAGACTCTGCGACTGCCTCAACGGTAGCTTCGGGTTCGCTCGATGATAATGACGAAGCGGTCTCGCTCTGCCACGTATTCGTATGTTCTTTTAATTCGTTGGCCGCTTGCTGGTGACTAAGGTTTTGAATTTCACTAGCCTCAGGTAAACGCAGCACCGCACCCTTGCGCACCAGATTGGAATTATTGTTAATAAAGGCCTCGGGGTTACTTTGATAAATGGCCATAATCGTTTGCTGCACAGTGGCCCCCGCCGGACGGTGTCGAGATGCAATCGCCCATAAGGTGTCGCCCGCGCTCACGGTGTAGCTATCGGCACTGGTGTAAGTGCTTGGCTCGGCAACCACTGGCGCCGGAGCTGGAGCTTGCGCCTTAGGAGCTGGCGCTGCTGCGACTGGCGTTGAAGGGCTTGATGAAGCTACTGAAGTACCGCGACTCGGCGGAACAGGCACTGCCGTCACTGCTGACGAACTGCTGCGAGTCGCGGTTACCTGCTTTCCCGCAGGTTTCTCCATGGCAAATGCCGGTAGGTCCATCAACACCGTGTACTCGCGTAACATACGACCCGAAGTCCAGCGCATGTCGACCAGAAAATCGAGATAGGGCTCTTTTATCGGCTTTTGTGAGGTCACCCGAATCAGCGGCCGCGAGCTCTTGGACAAATCCAGTGTAAACTTCAGATCGGTCAGACTAAAAAGCCGTTCGACTCCAGCCCGCTCAAAATCTGCCGCCCCTGCCAGTTTCACCTGAACTTCATTCTCAGTGAGATCACCCAGGTTGAGGATTACAATCTCAGCATCCATAGGCTCATTCATGGCTGAATTCATTTTGAGTTCGCCAAGGCCCAGAGCTGATGCCCAGCCCGAGAACAGCAGCAAAACCAATCCCAGTACATTTGTAGTTATGCGCAATGTCATGATCCTTATCACCTTTGTATTTTCTACGTGGTATTTCCTACATGAAACGCTAACCGCCTCAGGATAAAGCCCCGAGAACGGATAACTTACAGCAAAATCAAGTGCTAAGCACCCATTAATGCCGTTGATTCTAGCAACAGTTTAGGTAAAGGGACAGGACAAAAAAACAATCAGTTCACATTTGCGAGACACAAGCCACACTTTTAAGCTTATCTAGGGACTCATTGTGAGCCTATTGAAGCTTTTAGCGTGTGTTATAGAAGCTTTTAGTATGCCTTACAGACACCTTTAGCGTCTTTTACTAAAGCCTTTTAGCATGCCTTAAAATGCCTTTGGTCTTTATTATAGAGATCATTAGTGTCTTTTGAAGATCACACACTTCGACACAGCTCCAAAACTCAGCCCCGCGCCAACACAATACGCAACATGCGGCGCAGCGGTTCAGCCGCACCCCACAGCAATTGATCGCCAACGGTAAATATCGACAGATACTCCGGCCCCATGGCCAGCTTACGCACGCGACCCACCGGCACATTCAGCGAGCCGGTAACCACCGCTGGGCTCAACTCACTCAAAGTCTGCTCACGATGATTCGGCACCACTCGAACCCAATCATTGGCACTGGCGATCAAACTTTCCACCTCCGCCAGGGGCACGTCCTTATTCAGCTTCACGGTCAAGGCCTGGCTATGGCAGCGCATAGCACCAATGCGAACACATAAACCATCTACCGGGATCGGGCTATCTTGCAGGCCCAATAATTTATTGGCTTCGGCTCCGCCCTTCCACTCTTCCCGACTCTGGCCGTTATCGAGCTCGGTATCAATCCAGGGCAGCAAACTACCTGCTAGCGGATGTCCAAAGCGAGCAACGGGGAAGTCCGCGTCATTCATAGTGGCACTGACTTTGCGATCGATATCAATAATGGATGCAGCGGGATTCGCCAATTCATCGGCAACACAATCGCGCAAGGCACCCATCTGCGTTAATAGTTCGCGCATATTCTGGGCACCGGCACCGGAAGCGGCCTGGTAGGTCATGGCGGACACCCATTCCACCAGCCCGGCCTTAAACAAACCGCCCATCGCCATTAGCATTAAGCTCACAGTACAATTGCCGCCCACAAAATCTTTAATGCCGCGATCAAGCGCCTGTTGGATATTCCCGCCATTCAGCGGGTCTAGCACGATCAACGCATCGTCGTTCATACGCAGGGTCGAGGCGGCATCAATCCAGTAGCCCTGCCAACCACTGGCGCGCAAGCCCGGCAACACCTGTTTGGTGTAATCGCCACCCTGACAGCTCACGATGGCATCCATCGCGCTCAGTTGCTCAATATTACCGGCATCCAGTAACAGATTAGACCCACCACCAATATCCGGCCCGGCCTGGCCCACCTGTGAGGTAGTAAAAAACACCGGCTCGATATCTCGGAAATCGTTTTCCTCGATCATACGCGCCATCAGCACTGAGCCGACCATGCCCCGCCAACCTACAAAACCTATCGTCTTCATCTTAGTTCAATCAACCTTATTTGCCTGTATTTAGGCTATTGCCATTAATATGCAATCAGTCCTTAAGCCGCAGCCCCTAATCAAAAGCCCTTAAGCCGCAGCCAGGGCCGCGATCACCGCATCGCCCATGGTTTGCGTTGTTACCGCCTGACTTCCTGCAGAAACAATATCTGCGGTTCTCAAACCCTGCTCCAGCACCGCGGTAACGGCAGTCTCGATTGCATCGGCAGCCACTTCCATCCCCAATGAATGTCGCAACATCATCGCCGCCGACATAATCATGGCCAGTGGGTTGGCAATACCCTGACCGGCAATATCCGGTGCCGAACCATGACAGGGTTCGTACAAACCTTTGCTATTGGCATCCAGCGAGGCCGAGGGCAACATGCCGATAGAACCGGTGAGCATAGAAGCCTGATCGGACAAGATATCGCCAAACATATTGCCGGTCACAATCACGTCAAACTGCTTGGGTGCGCGCACCAACTGCATGGCGGCGTTGTCCACCAGCATATGACTCAATTCCACATCGGGATATTCCTTGCCCAGATCCGTCATCACCTCTCGCCAGAGCATGCTGACATTAAGCACGTTGGCTTTATCGACCGAACACAACTTACCGCTGCGTTTACGCGCCGATTCAAAACCTAAGCGACCAATGCGCTCAATTTCCGACGTGGTATAGACAAAATTATTGAAGCCGCGTCGCTCGCCGTTCTCGAGAGTTTCGATACCCTTGGGTTCACCGAAATACACTCCGCCGGTCAACTCGCGCACGATTAAAATATCTAAGCCACTAACCACCTCGGGCTTCAGGGAAGACGCATCCACCAATGCCGGGTGCAAAATCGCCGGGCGTAAATTACCGAACAGTTTCAGGTGCGAACGAATACCCAACAAGCCGCGCTCCGGCCGCATATCCCACGCAAGCTGATCCCATTTGGGGCCGCCGACGGCGCCCATTAATATCGCATCGGACTTATCGGCAAGGGCCAGAGTTTCTGCCGGCAGAGGCTCGCCTTTAGTATCGACGGCACAACCACCAATTAAGCCCTCGGAAAACTCCAGGCCCAATTTAAATTTCTCATCCACACAGCTCAGCACTTTGATCGCTTCCACCATTACTTCGGGGCCGATACCATCGCCGGGCAACACTAGTATTTGCTTAGTCACTTAATAAAACTCCAGTCAGAAAATTTAACAAATTACATCAAACAGCCAGGGGCTTTGCTGCCGCCAGCTCTGTTCAAACTTTTTAATCGCATCACCCTGCTTTAAGGTCAGGCCGATTTCGTCGAGGCCTTCTAGCAAGCAGGTTTTACGGAACTCATCGACCTCGAAGGAAAAACGTTCGCCCTGGGAATCGATGACAACTTGTGCTTCCAGATCGATATCAAGACTATAGCCTTCATGAGATTCCAGATCGGCAAACAATTTATCAACTATTTTATCGTCCAATACAATCGGCAATAAACCAGTTTTAAAACAGTTGTTATAAAAAATATCGGCGTAACTGGGCGCAATCACCACCCGAAAACCGTAATCTTCCAGGGCCCAGGGTGCGTGCTCACGACTCGAACCACAGCCGAAGTTTCCCCGCGCCAACAAAATAGAAGCTCCTTTATAACGCGGCCAGTTGAGGGGAAAATCCGGATTCAAGGGTCGCTGGCTGTTATCCCGGCCCGGCTGGCCTTCATCTAAGTACCGCACTGCGTCAAACAAATTCGGACCAAAACCCGAGCGCTTGATGGACTTCAAAAATTGCTTGGGAATAATCATGTCGGTATCAACATTGGCGCGATCCATTGGCGCGACCAAACCGCTGTGAGTGGTAAATGCTTTCATGACGCCACCTTCTCTGCCATTAATTCGCGCACATCAACAAAATGTCCGGCCACTGCTGCAGCCGCCGCCATCGCTGGGCTCACCAAATGCGTGCGCCCGCCGTTACCCTGCCGGCCTTCAAAGTTGCGGTTTGACGTAGAGGCGCAATGCTCGCCGGAACCCAGCTTATCGGCATTCATAGCCAAACACATCGAACAGCCTGGCTCGCGCCATTCCATCCCCGCCGCAATAAATATTTTATCCAGGCCCTCGGATTCGGCTTGCACTTTAACCGCCTGTGAACCGGGTACCACCAAAACCTGTTTAACACTGCCCGCCACTGTGCGTCCTTGTGCAACTACCGCCGCGGCGCGCAAATCTTCGATGCGGGAATTGGTGCAGGAACCGATAAAGACCCGATCCACCGCAATATCGGTGATCGCCATATCCGGTTTTAAACCCATGTAATGGAGTGCGCGTTCGATACCTTCACGCTGAGCCGCATCTCTGGCTTGCGCTGGGTTCGGCACTCGACCACCCACCGGCAAGACCATTTCTGGCGAGGTACCCCAGCTCACTTGCGGCTCGATAGCGCCACCCTCGAACGTCACGACGGAATCGAAAACGGCATCAGCATCGCTGTGCAAAGTCTGCCAGTGCGCTACGGCTTGATCCCACAGCGCTTCACTCGGCGAGTATTGACGACCCTTCACGTAATCAATGGTTTTCTCATCGACGGCGACCATGCCCACTCGTGCACCCGCCTCGATGGCCATATTACAAACCGTCATGCGGCCTTCCATGCTCATATCGGCAAACACCTGACCGCCAAATTCGATGGCGTGACCATTACCCCCCGCCGTGCCAATTTTGCCGATAATCGCCAGCACCACGTCTTTCGGTGTCACCCCCAAACCCAGTTCGCCATCGACGCGAATCAGCATGTTTTTCATTTTCTGCGCCACCAAACATTGAGTGGCGAGCACGTGCTCTACTTCAGAAGTGCCAATGCCGTGGGCCAACGCACCCAGGGCACCGTGCGTCGCGGTATGGGAATCGCCACACACCACAGTCATACCCGGCAGCGTTGCCCCTTGCTCGGGGCCAATGACATGAACAATGCCCTGCCCGGCATCGTTGATTTTGTGTTCGACAATGCCGAAATCCGCGCAATTATCATCCAGGGTCGCCACCTGAATACGCGATATTTCGTCGGCAATGCTGGCCACGCCACCGGCGCGCTCAGCAGCTTCGGTAGGGACATTGTGGTCGGGAGTCGCCAGATTGGCGTCAATGCGCCAGGGCTTGCGACCCGCAATGCGCAAACCTTCAAAGGCCTGCGGCGAGGTCACCTCGTGGAGCAGATGTCGATCGATGTACAGCAATGCAGAACCATCACCACTCTCGCTGACGAGATGGGATTCCCAAAGTTTGTCGTACAGGGTCTTGCCAGCCATAAGCCACTCCCAAAAACAGTTATTCCATTTGAGGAAGTACTGTAGTCATTAGGCTCGAATAAAACAAATTCATAATTTTTATCTATTTGATTCCATTTAGGAATACTTTAATATAAAGCCCTATGGACACCCAACAGCTCGATGCCTTTGTCGCCGTCGCGGAAACCGCTTCGTTTTCGGTCGCCGCAGAGCGCCTTCACCTGACCCAGCCAGCCGTTAGCAAACGGGTTGCCCTCCTGGAGCAGCAACTCGACTGCCGCTTGTTTGACCGCATTGCCCGGCATACCACGCTCACCGAGGCAGGCGCAGCCCTGTTGCCCAGAGCGCGAGCGATTTTGCAGTCGGTGGCCGATACACGACAGGCCATTGTCGATCTCTCTGGCGAAATAACCGGACAACTAAGAATCGCCGTCAGTCACCATATCGGCTTACATCGAATCCCCGACCTATTATGGCGTTATAGCACCACCTACCCGGAGGTGAAACTGGACGTGGGTTTTATGGACTCCGAAGTCGCTTATCAGGAAGTTCGCCAGGGCAACTTTGACATCGCCGTAGTCACACTCGCCTCGGAACCTCAGGAAAGAGTGAAATCCTGTACTATTTGGGAAGACCCCTTATTACTGGTCACCGGGAACGATCACCCGCTCACCGCACACTCAGTATTAACGGCGGCAGACCTATGTCAGTACCCAGCGATCTTACCCGGTTTGTCGACCTACACTGGCAGAATAATTAAGCAATTTTTTGATCGCCAGGGTAGCGAACTGAATATATCCATGGCCACTAACTACCTCGAAACCATTAAGATTATGGTCTCCGTGGGTTTTGGCTGGAGCATGCTGCCTGCGACCATGTTGGACGATAGCCTTACTGCCATAGAGTGTCCCGGTCTGGTATTGAGTCGCCAGCTTGGTTACATCCACCATCACGACCGCACCTTGTCGAATGCGGCACAACACTTTATTGAGCTACTGAAAAATGAGCTCAAATAACACACCTACCGCCGCCGGAACTGAAACCAGAACTGGAACTAGGGCCACCTTAAGCACCGCGCAACTGGACTGGCAGGGCGACGAACCACGCTCCCAGCACTTCGATGATATTTATTTTTCATCCCTCGACGGCTGGGACGAAAGCAACGCCGTGTTTATTCACCAAAACCGCTTACCACAACGCTGGGCAGCATTAGCTCCCGACTCGTCCTTTACCATCGGTGAAACTGGCTTTGGTACCGGACTTAATTTTTTCTGCGCCGCTGCACTCTGGTTAGAACTCGCGCCTACGGACGCTCAACTGCATTATATTTCTACCGAGAAACACCCACTCCGCAAAGCGGATCTTGAGCGCGTCTTTTTATATTGGGAGAAGCTACACCGGAATAAATCAAACCGGAATAACACCGCAACGTTTCCACAACAACTTAAAGCCCTAAGCGCAGAACTACTCGAAGCCTATCCGCCGCCGCTGCCGGGTTTTCACCGTATCGAGTTAGCCTCGGGACGTATTCAACTTACGTTGTTATTCGGTGATTCATCCGAACAGCTCGACGAACTTCAAAGCAGTGATCATCCATTGTTTATCGGCGTCGCATCACCAACCGTGGACGCCTGGTTTCTCGACGGCTTTGCCCCCGCCAAAAATCCGCAGATGTGGTCGCAAGATTTATTTTCAAGCATCGCCAAACTCAGCAAGGAAGGCACGACACTTTCGACCTTTACCGCCGCCGGTCAGGTGCGGCGCGATTTGATAACCGCGGGATTTAGCGTCGAAAAAATTACCGGTCACGGCGATAAGCGCGTCATGCTGCGCGGTGAATTATCCAGCACTGCAGGACCTACGCCGAAGCCAAGTGCTGACGGCAAAGTAGAGAGTCAGGTAAAAGACAATCCCTACACACCCGTCAAACGCAATAGCGCGCACGCGCCACCCTGGTATTTACGACGACATCGGGCGACCACGGCAAACAAACGCGCCGCTATTATTGGTGGCGGCATTGCCGGTTGCACCACGGCTCACGCGCTAGCCCAGCGCGGCTGGCAAGTCACACTCTACGATCACCAGGGCATTGCCAGTGGAGCTTCCGGCAACCCCCAGGGCATTCTCTATCCAAAACTCTCAATTGAAAATTCGGCTTTTGCCCGCATCAATCTTGCCGCAATGGCTTTTGCTAGCCGCTATTACCAACGTTTTTGGCAGGAGGGCAATCACAAAATACAAAACTGTGGTGTTTTATTACTACCCGCCAACGCCGCCGAACAACAGCGGTTTTTACAACTGGGCGAGCGTTACCGCCACGCCCCCGAATTTGTTCGCGCAGTAAACCGCGGAGAAATGGAAGACTTAGCCGGGCTCAAGCTCACCGCCGAGAGCGGTTTATTCTTTCCCCAACTGGGCTGGATTCAACCGACCGATGTTTGCGAGCGCTTGTGCACTCATCCCAATATTAAAGTGATCTCACAGAAAGTTGAGCAGCTGCATCAAGACCCCACTACCCAGCTTTGGAGCTTTGATAACCCAGACGCCGCAGGCCACGTAGACACCGAAGACCACGATCAATATTCCGTCGTCGTACTCGCCAACGCCATTGCCAGCCAAAGCTATCAACAGACCGAACACTTGCAGCTAAAAACCATCCGCGGACAAATCAGTCTCTGCCCCGCCACCGAGGAAAGCCAAAACCTGGCCACCGTCATGTGTGGCGAAGGTTATCTGGCACCGGCCATCGGCGGCCTCCACTCCTTTGGCGCAAGTTACGATTTAAATCGCCATGACACCGTACTTCGCCCCGAAGATCATCGCGAAAATTTATCCAAAATTGCGGCGACCGATTCCCGTCTATCTGCAAGCCTCTCTTCGGGGCTACCTCCGCTGGAATCTATGATTGGCCGCGCCAGCCTACGCTGCGTGTCACCCGACTATCTACCGTTAGCCGGAGCTGCGCCTAACTATTCCGCCTTTTTAGAAGACTTCGCCCTGTTGCGCGAAAACGCCCGCGCTCATATTCCTCGTTCAGGTCGTTATTGGCCGGGGCTGTATCTCAATTGTGGTCACGGCTCTCGCGGTATGAGCTACGCGCCCTTATGTGCCGCACTGATTGCGGACGCCGTGGACAACACGCCACCACCTCTCGAACGCAGCTTAATAACCGCGCTCAACCCGGCACGTTTTATTATTCGCGACCTCAAACGCGGTCGTATTTAGACTGGTACGGCAATGTCTTTACCCATACTATAGGCCGACAGCCATCGTAAAATATTTTAGAGGGCGCTATCGTGAGTACTACTGGAGAAGCAACTACTAACAAAGCCGTTATCGACAAAGCGATTACCAACAAAGCCATTATTTCAGCCGATTCCCATATCGCCGAGCCGCCGAACTGTTATGTCGATTACATCGACCCGGCTTTCCGCGACCGCGCCCCCCATATGACCGAACACGAAAAGTTCGGCGATATTTTTGTAATCGAAGGTATAGATCAGCCCGTCCCTATGGGTTTAATCGCCGCCGCTGGCAAAGACCCCAAAGATTTAACCACCCGTGGTGTCAAGTTTGAAGAATTACCACGCAGTTCCTGGGACGCCTCGTGCCGTGTTGCCGATCAGGAAACCGATGGTATCTCAGCCGAAATCATCTACCCCACCGTTGGTATGCTGCTGTGCAATCACCCGGACATCGACTACCAGGTAGCCTGTTTTGGTGCCTACAATCGCTGGCTCGAAGAATACGTCGGCAACGCGCCCAAAAATCGCCTGTTCGGTTTAGGTCAGGTTGCACTACGCAGTGTCGATGAAGGCATCAAAGAAATAGAAGACGCGAAAAACAAAGGTTTTGTCGGCGTTATGATGACCGGCAACCCACCGGAAGCCGATTATCACGACCCCATGTACGATCCGCTATGGGAAGCCGCCGTCGATATGCAAATGCCGCTGTCGTTTCATATTCTGACTTCCAAAGCCGATCAAATAAACGCCCAGCGCGGCCCTAAAATCAATGGTTTTCTGGGCATTATGCGCGGCTGTCAGGACGTACTCGGCACCTTCGTATTCGGCGGTGTATTTGACCGTCATCCAAAACTCAAAGTAGTGTGTGCCGAGGCCGATGCCGGTTGGGTGCCACACTTTATTTACCGTATGGATCACGCCTACGACCGACATCGCTACTGGATGAAAGCGCCACCGCTGGAAAAAATGCCCAGCGAATATTTTCTCAACAATATCTACTTAACCTTTCAGGATGACTGGACGGCCTTTAAATACCGTAACGAAATGAACCCGCAACGTTTAATGTGGGCCAACGACTTTCCCCACAGCGATTCCACCTGGCCCTGGTCGCAGGACATTCTGCAAGAGCACACCGCCGATATGAACCAGCAGGAAAAAGACTGGATTCTCCACGACAACGTGGTCGAGTGTTACAACCTGCCCCTTTAAATACCGCTATCGCTGTTGGCATTCAACGAGGAACCTGCCATGAACAAGCCCCAAAGTTATGATATTAAAATCACCGGCGGCACCATTGTCGACGGTACCGGTACACCCGGTTATCGTGGCGACGTCGGCATCAAAGACGGTGTGGTCACCGCGCTCGGCGAAGTTGCCGGTGATGCCACCCAAACTATCGACGCCACCGGCAAAGCCGTCACCCCCGGCTTTGTCGATATCCACACCCACTACGACGCCCAGTTGATTTGGGATCGCATGCTCACCATCTCACCCTGGCACGGTGTCACCACCGCTGTGGTCGGCAATTGTGGTTTCGGTATCGCCCCGACCCGCAATAGCCAACAAAATTTAATTATTGGCACCCTGGAAAAAGTCGAGGGCATGAGTGCTGCCGCGCTTACCACCGGTCTCGGCGAAAAATGGCCCTTTGAAACCTTCCCCGAATATTTAGATACCATCGAAAAACTCGGCACCGCCATTAATATCGGCGTACTCGTCGGCCACACCCCAACCCGGCTTTATGTAATGGGTGAAGAAGCCACAGAACGAGAAGCCACGTCCGATGAAATTGAACAAATGCGCAAAATTGTCGACGAAGCGCTGGACGCCGGAGCACTGGGTTTCGCTACATCTAAATCGCCAACTCACGTCGGCTTTAAGGGCAAACCCGTCCCCAGCCGAGTAGCGTCTTACGAGGAAATCGATGCTCTGGCCTCAACTCTACAGAATCGTGGAGCCGTGATGCAGGCGACCGCGGGCAAAGAACTCTGGTTCGACGAGTACGCCGAACTCACCAAAAAATACGGTATGACTATTAGCTGGACCGCCATGCTAGCCGGCATGATCACGCCCGACTCGCACCTGATGCAAATGCAACGCAGCGCCGAATTGGCCGAGCAGGGCCTGCCTATTTATCCGCAAGTGACGCCGCGCACACTCTTCTTTGAATTTCAGTTTAAAGAACCTTTTCCCTTTGAATCCCTGTCCGTATTCAAACCCGTATCGGGCGCGGACTTCGAGGGTAAAAAACAACTTTATGCCGATGCCGCATTCCGCACCGCCGTAAAAGATAAAATGGATAACATGCGACCCTCCTTCCGTACCTCGTGGGAGAACTCGGCCATCTCTTTCTGCCCCAGCAACCCAGATTACGAAGAACGCTTGGTTGTCGACCTTGCTGCTGAATTAGGCGTTCATACCATCGACCTGGGTTTTGACTTAGCGCTCGCCAACGACCTGGACGCCCGCTTCCGTATGCCCTTCGCCAACGCGGACG
The DNA here is from genome assembly GCA_018069525.1 of Porticoccaceae bacterium. Classification (GTDB taxonomy): domain Bacteria; phylum Pseudomonadota; class Gammaproteobacteria; order Pseudomonadales; family Porticoccaceae; genus JAGPUQ01. The sequence continues at coordinate 103,776 of JAGPUQ010000027.1, forward strand.
AAAACGAAGTCGAAAAACTACTGACCGATAAAAACACCGTGCTTGGTTTATCCGATGCCGGCGCCCACGCCAGTCAACTCTGCGATGCCTGCTTACCCACCTATTTACTGGCCCGCTGGGTGCGGGAAAAACAGGTCTTGTCGTTTGAAGAAGCAATCCGCATGCTGACGTCCCGCCCCGCGCAGGTGTTCGGCATTAAAGACCGTGGCCTATTAGAAATTGGCAAACCCGCCGATGTACTGGTGATTGATCCCGATACCGTAAACTGCGGCCGCCTCGAGAGAGTCCACGACCAACCCGCAGGGCAAGACCGTTTAATTTCTGAAGCCTCAGGTATGGAGTCGGTTATCGTTAACGGAATTTTGTTGCGTCAAAACAACCAGGATCAGCTCGACCCCACCGGGCCATTACCGGGTGCCTTATTACGAAATGGGCAAGCTGCTTGAGGGTAGTGGAGAAATAACTTCGGTTGGCGGCCTACCGAGCAATTCGGGCAGGCGATTTGGAAGCGGTATGTTGTTCTTGCGCAACAGTTCCCAGTGACCAAAGGAGAACGGCGTGACCCTAAGTACATCGCACAAGTGAGCGCCGATCCTCGACAGAATTCCCGGGATTGGAATAGCCAGCACAGGTTTCCCGGTATAACGCCGCCTCAAGCCGCGAATGTAAGCCTCAAACCCCCAGTGGGTATTACCTCCCAGCTCGAATATCCTGCTTTCGTCGAGTTTCAATTCTTCTTTACTTGCTAAACAGAGCCGCGTGAGCGCTTCGCCAAGATCACTAGCGGTCAGCGCGGCGATTTGACCTTTAGCGTCGGCAGGCACCGCAAACACCGGTAATTTTGACACCCCACGCAACCACGCCGCACCGTATCCACCTTCACCGTCTAGCAATGACGGTCGCACAATGATCCACTCCCCCGCCGTTGCCTTAATAGCCGCTTCGCCCGCTAATTTAGACGTGAGAAAACCACTTTTAGCACCCGGACTGAGACCCAGCGCCGATACATGAATAAAACGCACGGCCGCTTCCGCACATGCTTCAACCAATGCCCCTGGCGCAAGATGATGAATATCTTCGTAGGACGCAGATCCTGCGGGTCTAAGAATACCGACACAGTTTAAAATCACATCGAAACGCCGAACCACTTCCCTCCAATCGTCGCGTTTCGTTCTTTGTTCAAGAAAATAACATTCGTAACCCGGCTTCCCGGCAAGTGAACGATCGCGAGTGCCAACCACCACATTTATATTTTGCTTACGTAACTCGGCAACCGCATGACGGCCAATAAAGCCCTCTCCGCCCAATACCAGTACTCGGGGAGAGTCGCTCAACGCGCAGTCATCAGATCAAGATTTAGGAAGGGCAATTTGTAATCCTTAATGCCGAAGTATTGTCGGCGCTGTTACTAGCGCTGAAAGAAACGGCGGCAAACACGTCAGTTTACTTTTTTGTTAAATAATTTTTCCTATATCCCAAATTTGGATAATAACTGATAGGTTGGTTTGTCGGTCTCCAAGGCATACCCAAACAAAATATTTGAAGAAACAATGGGCGTTGCCTTAAGTATATTGACATTATTTTGAGACAGCTCGCGCTTCATCATCTCATATCCCAAATTAGTTGTTTCTCCCCGAGACCCCTTATTTTTCCCACCAAACAAGACTACGACCTTACCATCAGCAGTACCTGCAACTTTCATTTCAACACCAGAAAGATTGATTTTTTTAGTAGGCCCTGAAAAACCTGAACAATCTTGCTCGAGTTTATATGGTTTGCTACAGCTCATACTTACGGCCGATATGAATTCGTTTCCTGCAGAGTCAGGAACTAATATGGGGGGATTAGATACACAGGCTACTAAGAATACACTGATTATTAACGGGATAATTTTAGATAGTTTGTTCATTGCTTCTCCTTAAGGGGATAGGTTTACATTAATACTTGATTTATAGCTTCTTGAATCATTGATCTAGCATTTTTTCTTGCTAGAGATGTCCTGCGGGACTGCGCGGAAGCAATCAATAACTCCGAGTTCATGTGGTAAAAGCGTATATTTACATTTAGTAAATACCACGTGATATCCCATTGCCATTGAGCTCCATATCGAACGAGGACATCTCTATCAGCTCTACCCGATACTTTATCAACCACCTCGACCGCCAGATTTTTTCGCTCCAACTCTTGTTGAATAAGTTTATACGCTCCACGCGCATCGTCAGGCTCAATTAGTACTATATAGGTTGCTTTAGGGTCCAGGTTCTCACCAGGCACTACATAGCCACCAACGTCAACAGAGGCACAGCCTCCAAAAATCAAGAGCAGAAATATCAAAAATATGGATCGGACGATGTAATTTATTTTCATTTAACAGATTACTCAGAAGAACACTTCCTGCTATCACCTTTCTTCCTATTTCGGAAGTTGGTAAAAGTAGAGAGTAGCTTTATTATTTTTAGCTCCATCGATCATATAGCGGAAGTATCTAATATTCAATGACTTACGCTTACTGAAAAAAAGATAAAAAAACGAGTCGACTAATTTTGGTCACCAAGCGTTACCGCGTAAGGCGTTTCCAGCTTTACCCGCCAGCCTTTGCCGCGTTTTTTAGAATATTTACCTTTATATACCCAGCCTTCCAACTCCAGCTGTTGACCTTGCCAGGCGGCGACATCGGCGCGTTTAAAACGGTGTTGATGCTCGGGATAAATCACCGCCGTTACCTTACCTTCTAGCTCTATCCACCAGGCACCGGCAAAGGCGACTCGCTCTACTTTGCCGTAAAATCGCTGATAACCGCCCTCGGTGATATTGATGCTGGCGTTGGGATGAATGCCGGAATCGCTCCAAAGCCCTAAGCCCGCTTCGCGGGCAAACTGTTCGTCACGATCAAAACATTTCGCCAAAGCCAGGTTGGGCGGAAACGCGACGTGATAGGCCAGGCCTCGGCGCAATAATTCGCGCTCCAGACTTTTATCTTGCACATAGACGTGAGCCAGATAACGGCCATAGCGATCCTGGAGTTCGGTATCAAAATATAAGGTGACTTGATTTAAAGGAGCTGGACGCGGCTCACCGAGTAATTCTACCAGGGCTTGCTGTGCGGCTCGGGCCAGGGGCTGATCCTTACCACCATCACGACCCATTTCGGTGGTGTTAATGCCTAGTAGACGAACCTTTCGACCATCTTGCAGACGCACTGTATCGCCATCGTAGACGTAGGTGACCACTGCGGGTTCTGGTTTACCGGGAGGTTGGCAATCATCCGCATAAACCTGCGACGCTAGCAGAAGTAAGACATAAGCCATCGAGATACGAAAAATCGACATAAAAAAAGCGCCCACAATTATTATTGAAGGCGCTTGTCGTCTTTTCATTGCCCCGCCGTTATCCAGCGCTGAGGCAAGGTAGGAAAGACTTATTTTTTAACGCTGCGGTTAGCAAAGCGTTGATTAAAGCGATCAATACGACCACCGCTATCAATGGACTTTTGCTTGCCGGTATAAAAGGGGTGGCAATTGGAGCATACATCCAGGTGGATGCCGTCGCTTTTGGTCGAACCTACTTCAATAACATTGCCACAACTGCAAGTGGCGGTTAATTTACCGTAGGCTGGATGGATATCTGCTTTCATAGTCATTCTCTCTGAGTGCCCCGGCCAGTGCTCTGGATATTGCTTTGCTCAGCTGTAAAACACACCGACTTGCTACGGGAATATGCCCCATAAAAAAGCTGCAATCACAATATTCTTCGCCCCTGACTTGCGCGCCGCCACCCGGTCATTTAAGTTGCGCACTACTTACGCGAACTGGTCTCACCGGGCACCGCACCTTGGGTGCTGTTGGGATCGCGCATACTACCAGAAAATTACTCTGATTCAAGGCCTTAAACACCGTAAATGTCAGCTAATTGCTACTATCGAGTCGCCGTTCCCTCACCGGTGCGCCGCCTGTTTGATTACTTACCCGCCGAAACAGCGGAAACCGAATTAATTCCCGGTACTCGGGTTGTGGTGCCCTATGGCAAACGCAAAGTCATCGGCGTGGTGGTGGAAAAAACCACCCACAGTGATTTTAAACCCGCCCAGCTGAAAGCCATTGAACAGGTGCTCGATCAGCAACTACCCAAAGACGAGCCCCTGCTCCCCGCCGACTTACTGGAACTGGGTCTTTGGGCCGCCGACTACTATCAGCACCCCGTGGGGGAAGCCCTGGCCGGAATACTCCCTACCCTGCTGCGCAAGGGCAAAGAGTTGCCCATCGCCGCACCCACACACTGGCAACTCAGTACCCACGCCAAAGGCCTACCGGAGACAGCCTTAAGCAAGGCCAAACGTCAGCAGCAAGCTTTGGGTTTACTTCGCGAGCACGGCAAAGTATCCAATGCCGATTTCAAAGCCCAGGGTATCTCCCGCAGCATCTTGAACACCCTAAAGGACAAAGGGTTAGCGGAAGAGGTTTGCATCGAAGCTGCGATTCTTGAAGCTACAGTTGACGAAGCCAAAGTTGCCGAATCAGCTTCGATCTCCGACGAACTACTCGCCGAGCCGTCTCTGGCCCTGCGCCCGGAACAACACAACGCACTCACCGCCATCGAACTGCATGGCTATCACCCCTACCTACTCCACGGCGATACCGGCAGCGGCAAAACCGAAGTGTATATGCAGGCCATCGAAAAGGTCTTGCGCTACGGTCGGCAAGCCCTGGTGCTGATCCCGGAAATCAGCCTGACGCCACAAACCCTGGGCCGCTTCGAACGCCGCTTTAATTGCACCATCGCCGTACTGCACTCGGGGCTCACCGAGCTTGAGCGCTGCAAGGCATGGAACCAGGCCCGTACCGGAACCGCCGCCATTGTGATCGGCACCCGCTCGGCGGTATTCGTGCCGCTGCTCAAACCCGGCATTATTATTGTCGATGAAGAGCACGACGCCTCGTTCAAACAGCAGGATGGCTTTCGCTATTCCGCCCGCGATGTCGCCGTTATGCGCGCCAATCGCTCGGGTATTCCACTCCTGCTCGGCTCGGCCACGCCCTCACTAGAAAGCCTCTACAACTGTCAGCGCGAAAGATATGCCCTGTTGCGCCTGAGTAAACGCTCCGGCACAGCGCTCGCAGCGCAATGGCAAAAAATCGATTTGCGCGACAGCAAACTCAACAGCGGTTTCTCCGCTGCCGCGATTCAGGCGATCAAAACCGCACTGGCCGCAGACGGACAGGTCTTGGTGTTTCTCAATCGCCGGGGTTACGCCCCTGCCTTGATCTGCCATCACTGCGGCTGGAACGCCCTGTGTCGCCATTGCGATACCCGCCTGACCACACATTTATCGCGCTCCCGATTAATTTGTCACCACTGCGAGTACCAGCAAGCCATACCCAACATCTGCCCCGATTGCCAAAGCCCGGAGTTAATCTTTTTAGGCCAGGGCACAGAACAAAGCGAAGCCACGCTGGAAGCCCTGTTTCCCGACACGCCCATCATTCGCGTGGACCGAGACACCACCCGCCGCAAACACGCGGTGCGCGATATGGTCAGCGAAGTGAACAAAGGTGAGCCCTGTATTTTGGTCGGCACCCAAATGCTGGCGAAAGGTCATCATTTTCCCCGTGTCACCCTCGCCGTCATTCTCAATGCCGACGACGGCCTGTTTAGCACCGACTTTCGTGGTGCCGAACGCATGGGCCAACTACTCACCCAGGTTGCCGGGCGCGCCGGGCGCGGCGATCACCCCGGCACCGTATTGCTGCAAAGTCATCACTGCGACCACCCGCTCATCACCTTGCTTATCGAGCGCGGCTACAGTGCCTTTGCCGAACAACTACTCGACGATCGCGCCGCCGCCCATATGCCGCCCTTTCGCACGCTGGCATTGCTACGCGCCGAATCCGAAAATCCCGAACACGCAGAAGCCTTGCTGCGACGAGCCCGCCAGCTCTGCGAACAACTCTCCGTCAATGCGGCGGTCTATGCCCTTGGCCCCCTGCCCGCGCCATTAGAAAAACGCGCTGGGCGCTACCGCTATCAGCTCACTCTGAAGGCCGAGCACCGCAATCACCTACAACAGGTGTTGCGGCAACTCTCGGTGCTACTCGAAACCGAAAAACTCGGCCGCAAAGTACGCTGGTCGGTCGATATGGACCCCCAGGAAATGCTGTAATCAAGCCCGCCAAACAATTCCGTCGGTACTGCTCAAATCACTAAATACCCCAGCAACGCTTAAAACGGTGGTGGTGATCCCGGCAAAACCATAAAATAAACCCTGTCCAACCAAACGCGATGCTATGCCCCAAGATTACGCCAGGCCCAAACGACCCAAAAAACCCGCCGCTCAAAATCGTAGATCCCCCTCCGGGCCGCGCAAATCAGGCTGGACCTTACTGCTGAGCGGATTCCTTGCAGGCGTGCTGGTGTCCGCACTCTCCGTGTACTGGTACGTTAACCAGCCCCTTAACGTCAGCAATGCAAACATCGACGAAATCGAACAGGCCGACGCCAAACCGCGCTTTGATTTTTATACTTTATTAAAAGAATCCGAAGTCTTCGTACCCGAGGTTGAAGAAAACCCACAAAACCAGACCCCCAACGAGCAATACCACTACCTGCTCCAGGCCGGCTCCTTCCGCCGCTACGCCGACGCCGATGGTCTGCGTGCGCAACTACTATTATTAAACCTGGATGCCGCCGTAGAAACCACCGGCGCCAAGCCCGGAGAAACCTGGCATAGAGTGCTAGTCGGGCCATTTACTTCCCGCTCAAAAGCAGCCAATGCCCGGGCCGCGTTACTGCAGAATGGTATTGATAATCTTTTATTGAAGAGAAAGCGCGGCTAGGTTTTTACAATAAACTCTTAAGCGTTTGGTCTTTCTCGCTCACATTAAAACACTGCCCATCGTCCGCAAATTCCAATGGGCCGGCATAGCGTTTTCTGATTTCTATTTCCGATGCCTTCTCGCGTCCCAGCGTGCGACTCATACGGTGTGACAGCACTAACTGTTTCACCTTTGCCTCCGCTGCGATCTCACCTATCACCGAGGGTGGCATATGCAGCTTTCGCGCAACACCTTTGGCTTCCTGCGGAACCGCATGATGGGCTACTAGCAGATCCGCTCCTGCCGCCAGTGTCGGCAAGGTATCCTTGTCTCCATTCATATCGCCGCTAAAAACAATCGCCCGCCCGCCAATATCAATACGCCAGGCCAGCGCAGGTAGCGGGCCATGGTGTACCGCTACCGCTGTGATATTGAAGTCTTTACTCGCCAGTACCTCTTGCACAGCAGTACCGCTTACGGGCACATCGTGGGCTTGTAGACGATAAGCTCCCTCACCCGTCAAATAATCTGACAGATAATGATATGCACCGGTAGGGTTAGCAAACAGCGTTTGAACAAATGCAGTGGCACCCGGTATCAGCGTATTTCCACTGGGGCCGTACAAGGGCAAATCACTCGTGCGATCGGTAAAAAAAGAGCCTTTGATCAGCGCCGGTAAATCCGCACTGTGATCCACATGAAGATGGCTGAGCAACACCACCTCTAAATCCTCTATGCGCGCACCGCTCTCCTCATAGCGCAACATACTCCCGGGGCCCATATCGATCATTATTCGTGCGCGGCCATTCTGCCACACAAGATAGCCGCTGGAAGCACGCTTATCCGCTACCTCCGGCCCGCCAGACCCCAGCACCTGCACGCAGACACCGGAGGTCCCACAACAGGGTTCGGCATAAGTTAAAAAAGACGTTGTTAACAGCAGGGAACCCACGATGTACAGTATTTTGAATTTCATCAGAATAAGCCTCCAATACAATTAGGGATTAAATGGAGAAAAACGTCCACCATTGCGATGGTGGCTTGGTAAAGGCCGCCAACCTGCTCGATTCTACGTTATTTACTTATCGAGCAATCACAAGGAAGCCATGCTTGACTGCAAGACCTAACCCTGGCTCTTTGGACGGTAACGACGTTTAATAAACTTGTTATAAGCTTTTACCACGCAGCTTCTCCCTTAATGCCCTTACCCCCACTGGCTTTAGCGAGCAATATTTTGCAAATACTAGTTCAGCCAAAAATGGTACCAATATTAGAACTATGCCAAATACCACCCAACTTTGAAGATACAGCCCAAAAACGATAGCAAAAGTTGGTATAAAAGCGCCACCAAACGCTAACACCCACTTAGATAGTGATGTGTACTCATATGAAAAGAAGCATTTTTCACAATGCATCCTGCTAGAAAAAGAAAGCACCTTTACTTTTACTGCTTCTTCACTGCACTTGGGGCATTTCCTCATCATGACTTATAACGCTCGGTTAATTTGGGCCGCGCTTTTTGTGGCGTCAAATTGAACCGCTTGTTAACTGTTTGCTGGTTGATGAAATTCGATAACATTACTATCAGGATCTCTTATAAAAAAGAACTTGGCACCTTCGAATTCAACCTCTCCAGTTACTGTAATACCTAGCCCTCTAACAGATTTTAATGCTGATTCGGCGCTAGTTACTTCTAATGCAACATGAGTATAACCAGTATTCTTTTTAGGAGTGTCCATAAGAACATTTTCTGTGCACTCAGCATCCGCGTTGAGAATGAAATTTATATTAACACCTGACGGATGTTCCATAATTGCAACTGGTTCCGGCCCAACGGGCCCAGCTATAAATATGAACCCTAGTTTCTCGTAAAACGCTCTGGAGGTATTTAGGTCTTTAACTCTTAAACCAAGGTGATTGATTCTGGTAATTTCTTTCACTATATATTTCCCATATTCATAGAGAGTTAACGATTGAAGTAACAGGCGCGCGATTTTTGCGCGTCCTGGTTGACTGACTTGTTCGTGCGCGACTTACCGCAACTGCTCAGGACACGCATTGCTTTTCCCACGATTTAGAATAATATACGCTTTGCTGTCAAATTCTCTACTATCTGTATTATTGGAAAGGTAAGTTTCATAACCTTCTTTTGAAACACACCAATTCCAGAAAAATATTTCAGCACCATGAAGCATGATTGCCTCCGTGCGCCATTCTCTTAAACTTTGGAAGTTTGCCTTACCGTCAGCATCCGTTTTAACTGAATTTCTACTCTTCTCATATCCATATGGATATGAACTTGCGATTAAGTTAACTTCGGCTCCCTCAATGGGATCTTCGGCTGTATCAACAACCATCACTCCAGAGCTAGGCTGTAGCGTCTTATATACCGGATAAGGCACACAACCCGACAAAATAATTAAACTCAGTAAACACCATGCGTATTTCATTTTTCGCTCTAACGCCAAGCTTTGCGGTTGTTTTTGAGCGCTAGCGAAAAAGCAATCCGAAACAGCGCTTTGTTAGTGGGCTAAATTACTACGTGCCTAATTGCACCTGATATGTACACTTTTATCTCCCGAACCCTCATGACTAACTAAATCATTTCCATGCGGAACAAAAGTTGCACTTTTACAATAGCCTAATGCTATTACGTGTTCGATAGCAAACTGTGAAAATATTAGTTTCGTCTTTTCTGATAATGGCTTTTTGGCATTCTCGGCGCCAACAACATCCTGGAATTTCCCCCAGCCTACTGTCACTTCGAAATCATTGGTTTTACCAGATTCTGCTGTGAGCCACCCACATGGTAAAACTGGGTTTGACGGAGGTTCACATGCTGTAATATCCAAAGGTCTTACTTCAAGTTTATTTTTAACAGAGGGCAAATACGCACAAGAAGTAAAAATAAGAAACACTAGTGCACTCGCGATTACTCTCATATGGCTCACTAACGCCCAAAGCAGCGGTTTATCCGCTGCCTTTGCTGGTTATGTGCATCCACGATAAATAACTCTCATTTTATTATTTGGTAACTCTTCACCCCCGATAGCTGAAATGTGACGCCATGCGCCTTGATAGGTTGTTAACGCATCGTCCAAGCTTCGATTAGATGAGGTAAGTAATATTTGAAGAATACCAACGTACATGCCGTAAGCCAGAGTAATGATGCTATTGATTGGACTCCGCTTTCTGCGGAATAAAGCAAATAGTTTATTGAGGCGCTGAATGCAATTATAGAATCGTTTCTTATGCTGGCGCTCGATTATAAATGACACCGAACCCTTCTCATTGAGTATTCTAAAATACCCCTCAAACCTATTTGGTAATTGTTCTGTATTCATTGTCTATAATGCCACATAACAGTTAATTATAAGGACTTCGGCACTATATCACTCTGGCACCCTATCCTAGGACGGAAAGTATGGCCTTTGATTTTATTATCTTTAGAAATAATAACTTGGCGATATTTAGATATTTTATAAGCCAACATAACGTGTCACCCTCTGATATTTTTATGTTTTTCTTTGTCCGCCTATCATATTCGAGTATGCTTAATAATCAACAGCTTACTCTCTTTCTGGATGCGTTATGCGGACACTTTCCGCTGATCTTGGCAGCTTGTTGAATTAGCTTTAACTTCAGCTACCGTAGTATCAAAAAAATTCCGTATATCAAAATCCATTAACACTTGACTCAAGTAAGTACTTCCACCGCCACCCTTTCAGCAACACCCGTCAACAATTCATAAGCAATCGTACCCGCATGGTTTGCCACTTCCCAAACCGGTAGGCCTTCACCCCACAGCGTTACGGAATCACCCTCGCCGTACTCTGGCAGGTCGGTCAAATCGACGGCGAGCATATCCATAGAGACTCTGCCTAGTAAGCGCGAAGGTTTACCTTCTACCAGCACTGGCGTACCCGTCGGCGCATGGCGGGGGTAACCGTCGCCGTAACCAATAGCGACAATGCCCGCGCGCATGGGTCGATCGGCGATCCAGTCTTTGCCATACCCGGTACTGTCGCCGGGTTTGAGTATGCGGGTACTGATAATTCGGGAGCTCAGAGTCATCACCGGCAGTAAGTCGTCGGCTACGGGATGTTCGTTAACCAAAGGATTCACGCCGTAGAGCATGATGCCGGGCCGCACCCAGTCACCGAGTATTTTGCTATCTCCAGCTTTCGCGGCCATGGCGGTGGGCAAGGCAACCAAGGCGGCGGAGTTAGCGATGCAGGTCTCGATGTCGCTCTGGAGTAACTTCGACGGCAGTTGTTTACGGACCTGGTTGAATACGTCGAGCTGTTGCTGATTGGCGTTATGCTCTGGGGTATCGGCACAGGCGAAGTGGGTCATTAGGCGGAGCTCGCCCACATTGTCTGAGGCGGCGAGCCGTTGCTGAACCGCCGCTGCCTGTTCGGCGGGTATGCCTAAGCGCTGCATTCCCGTATCGACTTTGAGCCAGACGTTAATGGTGCGCGAGCTAAGCTCCCCTACAAACCGGGCGATTAACAATTGCTGTACCTGTTGCTCGCTGTGGATGACGATATCGAGACGTTCGTGGGCGATGATCTCCAGCTCGGCGGGATCAAAAAAACCTTCGAGTAAGACGATTCGCCGGGTAATGCCCGCCGCGCGTAGCTCGAGGGCTTCGTCCACGCTGGCAACCGCAAACGCATCGGCAGTGGAGCTTTCGTGAGATAAGGCCTGGGCGACTCTCACCGCGCCGTGGCCGTAACCATTCGCCTTAATCACTGCCATCACCTGGGACTTGCCTGCGTAGCGTTTAGCGACGGCAAGGTTGTGACGCAGGTGGGCTAAATTGATGACCATTTTGGTGGGGCGACTCATAAAGGCTTCCGCTGCTTCCTTAGAATTGATTTATTAGAACTGCTTCGTTAAAACTGATTGGTTAAAGCTGCTCTACTAAGACTGGCCTGTTAAAGCTTGTCTGTAACTATGGTCGCAGGCTGTCAGGCTAGACGCAAGTAAGGTAAAACCAGGTACTTGATAGGACAGGACGCGAGCAAACCGTGACCACCACGGCTGCGTCCATTACAATTGCGCCCAAGGTATACATTCTATTATTTCCGCATATCAGCGAACACAACGACTTGGAGTACTTCATGGCTGGCGACTGGGCAACATTTAACTGGGAAGACCCGTTTCTAATCGAGCAGCAGCTCAGCGACGAGGAGCGCATGGTGCGCGACACCGCTCGGCAATACGCGCAGGAAAAACTTCAGCCCAGAGTGCAAATGGGCTTTCGCAACGAAACCACGGATCGCGATATTTTTAACGAGATGGGCGAACTCGGTTTACTGGGTTCAACGATTCACGGTTACGGCTGCCCCGGCGTGAACTACGTTAGTTACGGGCTGATTGCGCGAGAAGTCGAGCGCGTGGATTCCGGCTTTCGCTCGATGATGAGTGTGCAATCCAGCCTGGTGATGTATCCCATTTACACCTACGGCACCGAGGCGCAACGGGAAAAATACCTGCCCAAACTCGCCAGCGGCGAATGGGTGGGTTGCTTTGGCCTCACCGAACCGGATCACGGCTCGGACCCCGGCGGTATGCTGACCCGTGCGCGCAGTGTCGATGGCGGCTATCAGCTCACGGGCAACAAAATGTGGATCACCAACTCCCCCATCGCCGATGTATTTGTGGTGTGGGCCAAAACCGATGACGGCATTATTCGCGGCTTTGTACTGGAAAAAGGCATGGCCGGTTTAAGCGCACCGAAAATTGAAGGTAAACTCGCTTTGCGCGCCTCCATCACCGGTGAAATTGTGATGGACGAGGTATTTGTTCCCGAAGAAAATCTGCTGCCCAATGTACAAGGTTTAAAAGGCCCCTTCGGCTGCCTGAACAGCGCACGGCTGGGGATTTCCTGGGGTTCACTAGGTGCGGCGGAGGCCTGCTGGCACACCGCTCGGCAATACACCATGGAGCGCAAGCAGTTCGATCGACCGCTGGCACAGAACCAGCTGATTCAATTTAAGCTCGCCAATATGCAAACCGAAATCAGCCTTGGCCTGCTCGGCTCCCTCGCGGCCACCCGCCTGAAAGATCAGGGACAACTTGCGCCAGAATTAATCTCGATGATGAAACGCAATAACTGTAGTAAGTCGCTAGACATTGCCCGCACGGCGCGGGATATGCTCGGCGGCAACGGCATCTCCGACGAGTACCCGGTGATGCGCCATATGGTGAATTTAGAAGTGGTGAATACCTACGAGGGCACTGCGGATATCCACGCACTCATTTTGGGAAGAGCACAGACGGGTTTACAGGCGTTTATGTAAAGCCTTTACCGCAGATAGTTGTGTGGCACAGGGGCTGTGACATAGGGGTTACGGCATAGAGATTGTCGAATGGAGACGTTAGAAAAGGAGCGACGATGAACTTCAGCTTCAGTCGAAATCCAAATAACTTAAAGTGCCCAGCCTGCGGTACCAAGGTGCCGTTTGTCACTTACATTCAGGTTATCACTTGCCCGGTATGCGCCTGCAGGATAAGAGCGAGCAAACAACATAGGCAATTAAAGCTTGCCGGTGTATTTTTTCTAGTTCTACCGGGCGTTTTGGTATTTGTTTTGGATTTAGAGCTGGACACCCCTAAAACCATAGCCACCGTTTTTTCCTTATTGCTAGGGCTTGCGCTGTTCATGTTCGCCAACGGAAAAGCGGATATGCTTGAGATTGACGAGTAATATTACTAACAATAGTGACTCACAAAAATAAATAGCCCTAATTCGCTCTAGTCTATTTACTCACCGAGCTTTGTTTTTCGTCTTCCTACTCGCCTTGAACGATGCCGCTCCACCCGCTGCCGAATGGCCGCTTTCTGCCGCCTGACAATTTCTCTGGCGTGAAACAGGGTCGGCACGTTGTAGTACTTACGGTTCAGCATAAACGTGATAATAAGTTCTTCTATCGCCACCCAAATATGGAACAGCACCACTATTCGAAATAACAGGGACATATCGTAGAGCACTAATAAATAGTAGGCGGGAGCCATAAGTACCGCTGATATTTTTGCGGCCCAGGTGTGATAGTTGGGGAACTCGCCGAATTTGAGCAAGCTGGTAACGGTCGGAATCAAGTAGAAGAATACGGCCAGATATAAAAACCAGGATTCTTGTTGATAAATCTCCGGCCACAACCACATCAAGCCGAACACCATCGCGCCATAGGTAAAAAAGTCACCCCAGCTATCGAGTTTGGCACCCAACGGCGTGGTCTGATTGAGCTTGCGAGCCAGGTAGCCGTCGAAATAATCAGTGCTCAGGCTCGCTGCTAACACGTAAAGAAACGGCGCTTGTAAGCCCTTATTGGCGCAATAGAGCAGCACCGGCACCAGTGCGAGCCGGGTCATGCTAAGGCTATTAGGAATATTGATAATACGTGTGGACATAATAGC
>JAGPUQ010000013.1 GCA_018069525.1 Porticoccaceae bacterium
CTGGTCACATCCACAAGCCTGGTAAAGTCGGTATTGTTTCTCGCTCTGGTACACTGACGTACGAAGCGGTTAAGCAAACAACAGATGAAGGTTTTGGTCAGTCTACTTGCGTCGGTATCGGTGGTGACCCTATTCCTGGTACTAACTTCATCGACGTTTTGGAAATGTTCCAAAACGATCCACAGACTGAAGCCATTGTTATGATTGGTGAAATTGGTGGTACTGCCGAAGAAGAAGCTGCGGCTTATATCAAGGATCATGTTACCAAGCCAGTGGTGTCTTACATTGCGGGTGTGACTGCGCCTGCAGGTAAACGCATGGGTCACGCGGGTGCGATTATTTCTGGTGGTAAAGGTACGGCAGATGAAAAATTTGCTGCACTGGAAGATGCTGGTGTAAAAACCGTGCGTAGTCTGGCCGACATTGGTGAAGCCCTGAAAGAAATTACCGGTTGGTAGTGCTTAATGGCATATAAAAAGAGCGGCAATTGCCGCTCTTTTTTTTGCGCTGCTTTTTTATTAAGAGGGTTTTTAAAGCGCTTATTCAGGCAGTCCAACATTCATTTTGCCTAAAAAGTCCATTTTCCCCAGGGGGACGCCTTTAATCCTCAGCATGTCGTATATGGTGGTGGCATGAAAATACAGGTTGGGAAGGGAAAACGACAGGATAAAATTTTCAGTGGTAAAGGGTAGTTCAAAGTTCGTCATTCTGAAATACATGGCTTTCCCCGCTGTCGCAGTAATGGCGCTCTCATCTATGCTGTCGAGCTCAACCAGGGCTTCTTCCAGTAGCTTAATAAGCCCGCGATAGTCCAGTTCTGGAGTTGCAGGTGGTGGTGTAAATTCACCCACTAAGATACCTTTGGCGGCACCGAGGGAATGATGACGAACGGAATTCACCTGAAACGGAAACGCCGCCATATCAGGTGCGAGGCGCATCTCGACTATCGTATCCAAATCGATACCTTGCTCCGTAAAGAAGTCGGCGCCTTTTTCCATCACGGCGATGGTCGATGTCAAAACACGTCGATAGGTACCTATGCTCACTTCATTTAAATCCATCATGCTCTCCAGGGTTCTCTTCAGTTTTGTTAATGGTGGTTTTCCAATACTTCGGTCCCGCTTTTTTCCTTGGCTTCCTTTACTTCCTTGGGTTTCCGGCTGTCTGGCATTTTCCATGCGACCAGGCCCGCGATCAGGTAGCCCACGTTGAGTAGGCCGATCACTCGAACCCAATCGGCACTGCCAAGTAAAAACCAGCCAATGGGAAAGAAAGAAGCAACGAATAAAACAATTAACGTAATACCGTGCCCTTGCAGCGAGGCGATGACCGCTATGATAGAAAATATCAACATCAATAATGCCACGAAAAACGCTATGCCCGTGAAGGCTAGCGGCGAAGCGGGCATCCACATAGCGATTATCCAGCACGCACAGGTTCCGACTCCCGCTACGACGCCAGTGAATTTACCGAACAGTTGGATTGCTTTTCTCATGGTCTTATCCCGTTTTATTTTGCCCCGTTCAGTATCGCCCCGCTTAATATTATTTTCCCTTATAAACCGGCGGTCGTTTTTCAATAAATGATTGCACGCCTTCGGCCGCATCTTCAGTCAGTGCCAGTTCCTGCATCACGGACACAAAATCGGATACTGCGGCATCGGGACCTTCGTAGGCGTGGCGACGCACATTGTTTAGTGTCGCTTGTACGGCCAGTGGCGCCTGGCGGGCGATTTCTTCCGCTAGCGCTATAGCGCGACTGAGTTCTTCCCCGGCGGCTACGATTTCTTGAATAAAATTATAGCGCAGGGCTTCCTCGGGGGTAAATTCACAACCGGTAAGTAGAACTTTCATGGCATTGCCCCAGCCGGCGCGTTCGCTCATGCGGATGGTGGCGCCGCCGACGGCCATGACACCGCGACCCACCTCCAGCTGTGAAAAGCGGGTGCCTTCGGCAGCGACCACGATTTCGGTCGCCAGCATCAGCTCAATCCCGGCGGTAAAGCAAATGCCATGAACGGCACAAACTACCGGTTTATTGCGGAAAGGTGCCTTTAGGGAGAAGGGATCAATCGCTGCATTGGGTATTAGAGGTTTGCCCGCACGCATAGCTTCGTCGAATTTGGGCAGGTCGAGCCCCGCGGTAAAGTGTTTGCCGTGGGCGAATAATACGCCGACTCGAAGTTCGGCATTATTTTCCAGCTCGCCGTAGGCGCGGCTGAGTTCGCTAAACATTTTGGGTGTAAAGCCGTTGTATTTTTCCGGCCGGTCGATGCCGATAAGTAAAATATGGCCCTGCTGTTCGGTGGTGATCTGGCCGTCGGGGTGGCGTTCGGTGGCTGTTTCGCTTATGGGGGGTGACTCGCTCATGGGGATTCCTGAATGGGTATGTAAAGTAGGGCGCTAATCATTGGGCGTTAATCAATAGATGTATAAATTAATGGCCAACAAAATAATTAGTAATGGGTTTTAGCTGTTTCGCGATAGTGGTAACCCTCGTCGCCGGGCACCAGCACTTTGACCTTATCTTCCCGCTCGACTCGCAGTGGCAGGATACGTGGAATATCCCGGTACTGGGCGACGTCGTCGAGTAAAGCCTCGGTGCTGGTGTGTTGCGCAATACCGATAAGGTTTTTGATGGTGGGGAAAAAAATCGCAAAGTCTTCTTCCCGTTGTCGCCGCAGGGCCTCCGCCGGATTCACCCAAACTTGCGAAACGGCTTCGTGGTTGTCGATAATGGATTCTTGATGATCCGGGGTGCGGCATGCAAAGAAGCGAGTATCAAAACGAACTGGTAGCGGGGTTGGGGTAACCCAGTGGCTGTAGTAGAGCATGCGCTCGGTGGCGAGTTTGAGCTTCTCTTCCCGACAAATATCCAGCAGGGTGATTTCGCTCCGGTTTAACTGGTCTCGATACTCGGTAAAACGGACTCTGACAGCGGGGTCTTTAAAGCTGACCAGGTCACCGTGCTGGTTGTAGGCCAACAGAATGCCCACCTCTTCAAAGCATTCGCGGATGGCGGCCATCCAGTAGGCCAGGCCGTATTCCGGTACATTCAGGAGACGGCTAGCCTCGATGTCGCTATGACCCGCATAGAGGGATTCAAAGTCCCTGTGGGCGTCGTGGAGATCCACCTTGCCGCCGGGAAACACAAAAGCCCCGCCAAAGGACTGTGACTTGCCGCTGCGTTCCAGCAGCAGGACCTCAGGGCCGGCCTCGCTATCGCGGAACAACATCACCGTAGAGGCGTAGCGAAGTTCGGCGGGTGATTCAGTGCCCGCTTCGGCATCCGATTTAGTAGGGGTCATAGCAATCCTGTGCAAACGTTATCTTAGCTAGCTTATCTTACAAGGGCTTACATACGCATATCAATTCGGGATGGTGAATACTCAGCAAGCCGTTGAAATTTGCCGTAACAGACCTTATCTATGGGCAATCATCATTCAACGAGGGTAACAACGATGTCGGAAGCGGCGCAAGCACAAACCATGGGATTTCAGACCGAGGCCAAGCAGCTTCTCCACCTGATGATCCATTCCATGTACAGCAACCCGGATATTTTCCTGCGGGAGCTGATTTCCAATGCCTCAGATGCGGCGGATAAATTGCGCTTCGAAGCCCTGGAGCACCCGGAGTTGTACGAAGATGATCCGGATTTGGTGGTGCGTATCGATATTGATAGCGACGCTAACACCATTACCATTAGCGATAATGGCATCGGCATGTCACGAGATGAAGCGATTGCCAACCTGGGCACGATTGCACGCTCGGGCACGGCGGAATTTTTAGGTTCATTAAGCGGTGATCAAAAGAGTGATTCCCAGCTGATAGGACAATTTGGTGTTGGTTTTTATTCGGGCTTTTTAGTAGCGGATAAAATTGTTGTGGAAACCCGCCGAGCGAACGCGCCAACCAGCGAAGGCGTGAGTTGGAGTTGTGACGGTGAAGCCGAATTTACGGTGGATGCCATTGACCGCAAGGAGCGGGGCACCAGCGTAATTTTACATCTTAAAGATGACGCTAAAGACTACGCCAACGACTGGCGCTTGCGCAGTTTGGTGAAAAAATATTCCGACCATATTGCCGTGCCGGTAGAAATGCTGGAAACCTTGCCACCGAAATCAGCCGATGAAAAAGGTGAAGAAGATAAGGAAGAGGCGGAGATCGTGCCT
Source organism: Porticoccaceae bacterium (assembly GCA_018069525.1). Taxonomy (GTDB): domain Bacteria; phylum Pseudomonadota; class Gammaproteobacteria; order Pseudomonadales; family Porticoccaceae; genus JAGPUQ01. The sequence goes on from JAGPUQ010000013.1 coordinate 4,172, forward strand.
CAGTACGAGCGAGTTAACAGCGCCACGGCTTTGTGGACACGACCGCGCAAAGATATTAAGGATGAGGAGTACCAGGAGTTTTACAAGCACGTCTCCCACGACTTTCAGGATGCGATGAGCTGGAGTCACAATCGTGTTGAAGGCAAGCTCGACTACACCAGCCTGGTTTATATTCCTGCCCACGCGCCCCACGATCTGTACAACCGGGATGTTGCACGGGGGCTGAAACTGTACATTCAGCGCACGTTTATTATGGACGACGCCGAGCAGTTTTTACCGCTGTACCTGCGTTTTATTAAAGGTGTGGTTGATTGTTCGGATTTGCCCCTTAACGTATCGCGGGAAATTCTGCAAAGCAGTCCGGCGGTGGACAGTATTCGGGCAGCGCTGGTTAAGCGCGTGCTGGATATGCTGGACACTCTGGCAAAAGAAAAACCTGATGAATATAAAACCATTTGGGAGACCTTTGGTTCGGTATTAAAAGAAGGTCCCGGCGAAGACTTTGCCAATCGTGAACGCATTGCGGGGTTGTTACGTTTCGCTACTACGCGCAGCGACGATGCAATGGTCTCACTGGCCGACTATATCGCGACGATGAAACCGGATCAGGATAAAATTTATTACCTGGTGGGTGACAACGAAAGTGCATCACGCAACAGCGCCTACCTGGAAATTTTCCGCAAGAAAGGCATTGAAGTGCTGATTATGTTCGACCGCATTGACGAGTGGACGATGTCACATCTCCAGGAGTTTGATGGCAAATCTCTACAGGACATTAGCCGCGGCGAACTCGATCTCGGTAAGCTTGCCGACGAAGAGAAGGACGAAGACAGCAGCGATAAACCCGAAGACAGCGATGCCGTCGTCGGAAAAATCAAGGAAGTACTGGGTGATCGAGTCGCCGACGTGCGCACCACTAATCGTTTGACCGAATCTCCCGCCTGCCTGGTACTTGGCCAGGACGAGATGGGCTCGCAAATGCGTAAAATCATGGAGGCCGCTGGCCAGGCCATGCCCGAGAGTAAGCCGGTGCTGGAAGTGAATGCAGAGCACGTACTGATTCAACGCCTACGGGACGAAAGTGATAGCGACAAGACTGCGGATTTAGTCGGTTTGCTCTACGATCAGGCTGCACTGTCTGCCGGAGAGCAACTGGACAACCCCGCCTTGTTTGTGAAGCGCCTGAATCGCTTGTTATTCGAAGCCTAGTTTAAGGGTATTTAGAACTGAGCAGCCTTAATCCCGGAACGGAATCCGGGTTCTGGTAGATCTTAGCCGCTGGTAATTACCTTCGCGCCCGACAATAATAAGACACACAGTCATAGGTTCGATTAAATCATGTCGCAAGATAAAAAAATTGTGGTATTGGGCGGCGGTAGTTTTGGTACTGCGGTAGCCAATATGATGGCCAGCAACGGGCATTCGGTGGTGTTGTGGATGCGCAACCGCGAACATGCCGAGAGTTGCCAGCGCGACCGGGTCAATCGCTATTACCTGCCGGACTATACCCTCGACGATCACCTGTTTATCACTTCCGATTTAGCTTCGGCTTTGGACGGCGCAGAGCTGGTATTCTTTTCTATACCGAGTGCTGCATTCCGTCAGGTAGCAAAGGATGCCGCGCCGTTTATTCAACCGGGTTGCGTGGTCATCAGCACCGCTAAAGGTATTGAAGCGGCAACGTTTACCTTGATGAGCGATATTCTCAAACAAGAATTAAATCAGCCCAGAGTTGGGGTGATAAGCGGCCCCAATCTCGCCAGGGAAGTAGTTAATCAGGAAATCACCGCCACGGTCATTGCGAGCGCAGACCCCGGCGTATGCGAGCTGGTACAGACTTTGTTGACGACACCGTATTTCCGAGTGTATTCCAACCCCGATGTCTATGGGGTTGAGTTGGCTGGCGCACTCAAAAACATTTACGCCATTGAAGCGGGTATGGCTACCGCCATGGGTCTGGGCCAGAACACCATGAGCGTACTGATTACCCGTAGTCTGGCAGAAATGACACGCTTTGCTGCGGTGTTGGGTGCCGATCCCATGACTTTTTTGGGTTTGAGCGGTGTCGGTGATTTATTTGTTACCTGTACCTCGCCATTAAGTCGCAACTTTCGTATTGGCCAGGCGCTGGCTAAAGGCCTTACCATTGCCGAAGCGGCGGAGGAAATTGGACAGGTGGCAGAGGGCGTCAATACCACTCGTATTGTCAAAGAAAAAGCTGACGAGCTCGGTGTTTATATGCCCCTGGCGTCCGGACTTTATGGCGTCATGTTTGAGGGTAAGTCTATTGCTAGAGTACTGCACAATATGATGCTATCGGAGAAAATCGATGACGTTGAATTTCGCGTTAAATAAAATTGGGTAGATTATTTATCAACGTGAATGATATTTTGGAAGATTAAACGGCTAAAACAACACGCTTAAGAATAACTCGTTTAAGACAACTCGTTTAAAACATATGAAATTATATTTATTACGCCACGGCGATGCTGCAGCCAATGCGCCTTCTGACGCCGAACGGCCTCTAACTACAAGGGGTGAGCGCGAGGTGCTGGAAATTGCGCAGCGTTGTGCCGACCGCCTACAACGAGTAGCCCAGGTGATGTCCAGCCCTTACTTACGCGCTCGGCAAACTGCGGCTATTTTGACCAGAGCCTTATCCGATATTACCGGGTACCAGGGCGAATTATTGATTAACCCGTTGATAACCCCGGCGGGGCAGCTCGATGAGGTGGGTGCCTTTGTCGACGCGCTGGAGAGTGAGGAAATCCTGTTGGTGACTCATCAACCCCTGGTGGGCTACCTACTGAACTATCTCACCGATAGCGACGCACACGGCGGCATGACAACGGCGAATCTGGCGGCACTGGAGCTTAGCGCTTTCACCCGTGGCGGAGCAAAACTGTTGTGGTTGGAACGGCCCACGCACTGACCCGAGTGTTAGCGCGCACAATCGCAAGTAATCAACTAAAAGCGGGAGTCTGGTGGCTGTGACCCAAAAACCCATAGAACATGTTTTCCATTACGACGGCCTCGATATTGCCGCCCAGGAGTGGGGTGACCCTAATGGAACTCCGGTGCTTGCCCTGCACGGCTGGTTGGACAATTGTGGCAGTTTTGCGCCTCTCGGAGTGCTGCTTAACAAGGTGCGTTTAATTGCTCTCGATGCTCCCGGTCACGGTTTAAGCAGTCATCGCTCTGCCGACGGTACTTACAATATTTGGCAGGATGTGGCGGTGATTTACGCGGTCGCTGAGCAGTTGGGATGGTCGAAGTTTTCTTTGTTGGGTCACTCCCGTGGCGCAATGGTGTGCACACTCGCCGCCGGTACGTTTCCGGATCGAATCACTCATCTGGCTTTGCTGGATACTTTCGTGCCGCTGGTAATTGAAAGCCAGGAGCAGCCAGAACAACTGGCCCGCTCGATACTCGATCGGCGCAAACGTCACGATCGAACCGCAAGAGTGTACCCGAGCATCGAGGCCTTATTAGCCACCAGACTGGGTGGCGTTACGCCTTTGTCGAAACTATCGGCACCGTATATTGTGGCGCGGGGCATGGAGGCTGTGGAGGGTGGATACCGCTGGCGCAGTGATGAAAAACTTAAAATAGCCTCTGAGATAAAGCTTACTTCCGAGTCGGTGAAAAGTTTTGTTAAGCGCATCACTTGCCCGATATTATTATTGCTCTCAGATATTGAACGTATCAATCGTTGCTACGGGATGGAGGCCTTCGCGAACGATATAAGCGTTCGCGAAATCAAAGGCGGTCACCATTTTCATATGGAAGAGCAGGTATCGGACGTGGCCAGCGAACTCGATCATTTTTTATAACACCTTAAGTGTCGATTTATACGGAACAGTTATACGGAAAGGTTATACGCACAGATTTATTAAAAGCAGGTTATGCCTGGATGATTTTTTGTGGACTGGCAATTATCTGTCTTATGGTGATGCTGGGTCTGGCCTATAGTATTTCCCCCGATATTATTATTGGCCGCCTCGACGTATGGGAATCGGCCGCAGCCACTGAATCCTTGCAGTTTGTGTTCTGGAGAGTATTGTTTACCTTGCCGGTGATTATTGGCTACACCCTATTTTCGTATCGTACATTTCACGGTAAGACTCAAGGTCTAAGTTACGAGTAGAGCTGAGTTACGAGTAGAGTTATGAGTAGAGCTGAGTGAAGAGTCTCAGCATAGTTCAGAATAGCTCTGCACAGATTCAAACTGTATTAAACAGGTGAAATATGAGTAGCATGAATAAAACCCCAGAAGTACTTATCGTCGGCGGTGGGGCTGGCGGAATTGCCGTTGCGGCAAGTCTTCGCGCACGTTCCAAATCGCTCACTATTACTATCGTAGATCCCGCAGAGGTTCACTATTACCAGCCAGGTTGGACCCTGGTGGGTGCGGGTGTCTTTGAGCAACAACAAACGGTTCGACCCTTTGCGAAACAATTGCCGAAAGACGTGCAGTGGATCCAGCAAGCAGTGACAGTTTTTGAACCAGAAAAAAATCAGATTATTCTCGATAATGATCAGGTGATTTCCTATCAGCGTTTAATTGTCGCACCTGGGCTGAAGCTGGATTGGGACGCTATTGATGGCTTATCGGAAACACTCGGCAAGAATGGAGTAAGCTCTAATTATCGATTTGATCTGGCCCCCTATACATGGGAGTTGATGCAAAACCTGAAGTCGGGCCGAGCGCTGTTTACTCAGCCGCCGATGCCAATAAAATGCGCAGGCGCACCCCAAAAAGCACTGTATTTGTCGGCCGATTACTGGCTTAAAAATAACTGTCTCGCCGATATCCAAATTGATTTTTGTAATGCAGGTGGTGTTCTCTTTGGTGTCGAGGATTATGTCCCGTCATTGATGGACTATATTAATAAGTACAACGTCCATCTCGACTTTATGCACAACTTAGTCAGTGTGGACGGGGATCGAAAAGTTGCCCAGTTTAGAAAAACCAACAACGACGGTGCCACGGAATTGGTGTCGATGGACTTTGACATGATCCACGTTTGTCCGCCGCAAACCTCCCCTGATTTTGTTCGTGAAAGCCCGCTAGCCGATGCCGTTGGTTGGGTGGATGTGGATCAGCAAACATTGCAACACAAGCGATATGAAAATATTTGGTCATTGGGCGATGTGGTAAACACCGCAAATGCGAAAACTGCCGCCGCGGTGCGCAAGCAAGCTCCAGTGGTTGCGCACAATATTTTGGCGTCGCTGTTAAAAGATAAGGGGATGTCCACTGGGGAAGCCCATTACGATGGTTATGGCTCCTGCCCCTTAACTGTCGAGCGAGGCAAAGTGGTACTGGCGGAGTTCGGTTATGGTGGCAAGCTATTGCCTTCAGCGCCGCCCTGGCTGCTGGATGGCACAAAAGCCACGCGCGCGGCCTGGTTTTTGAAAGCCACTATGTTGCCGCCCATTTATTGGCATGCAATGTTAAAGGGCAGGGAATGGTTAGCTAAACCAAAAATTGTTAAATAAAAATTAACTTAGGGATGCTGATTGACATCGGAGTAGCGAGCTTGGAAGAAAACAATAAGGTAGTCGATGAAGTAGCCGAAGACGAGTTGCCACCTTTGTCTCTGTGGGAGGTCATTGGTGGGGTTCTAGCGATGGCAATTGGCGTTCGCTCAAAGGAGCGTCGAATCAGGGATTTTAGCCGGGGCAAGTTTATTCATTTTGCTATAGCCGGGTTAATACTGGCGTTACTTTTTATTTTAACGGTCGCGTCGGTGGTGGTGTTTACTTTATCTTAGCTGAAGGTTAATAAAGCAGTGATTTATACATTAGCGACTGATAGAGTCTTCATTACTACTACTGCAATAAAGATAAGAATTCCTGTCGAGTAGTCTGGCTACTACGAAACACTCCGAGCATGGCCGAAGTTTTCATCACGGGGTTTTGCTTTTCGACACCGCGCATCATCATGCACATATGTTTGGCTTCAATAATTACCCCAACGCCTAAAGCGCCGGTAACCTCTTCTATGGTGCGGGCGATTTGGGTTGCCAGATTTTCCTGAATTTGTAAGCGGCGGGCGTACATATCGACCACGCGGGCGATCTTGGATAGTCCCAGGACTTTTCCATCGGGAATATAGGCTACGTGACACTTGCCGACGAAGGGCAGCAAATGGTGCTCACACAGGGAGTAGAGCTCGATATCCTTAACGATAACCATTTCATTGGAGTCGCTGGGAAACAGCGCGTCGTTGATGACGTCGTCGAGCTTGCGCTCATAACCTTCGGTCAAAAAGGCAAAGGCTTTAGCGGCGCGCGCGGGAGTATCGACTAATCCCGGGCGGTTGAGATCTTCGCCAATAGCTTCGATAATCTTTGCGTACTGTTCTTTCATTATATTTTCCTCGTTGCTATAGCCGCTATGGGCACGGGCGGTGCTGCGCTGCCATCGTACTTATAGGGTCTTACGATAGTAAGGATGGCTTCAAAGGTAAAGGGATTTCTAATTTACATCGGGTTAGAATGTGCCTTCTAGAGAGTAGTAAATGGATGCAAGATTAAATGCTTACACAATTACACACAGTACGCGACTTCGTGCGCTGGGGCGCTAGCTACTTCGGCGAAGCGAATATCTGGTTTGGCCACGGTACCGATAATGCCTGGGATGAAGCTGTGGTGTTGGTCTGTGCCGCGCTACACCTGCCGGTGGATAACAATCCCAATATACTGGATGCTCGCCTGACCGATGTGGAGAAGCTGCGAGTGCTCGAGCTGTTGGAGCGTCGTGTTAGCGAGCGCCTGCCAGCGCCTTATATCACCGGTGAAGCCTGGTTTGCCGGGCTTAAATTTAAGGTGGACGAGCGGGTACTGGTACCGCGCTCCCCCGTGGCCGAGCTCATAGAGCAGGACTTTATGCCCTGGCTCGCCGATGAGCCCGAGCGAATTCTCGATCTGTGTACCGGCTCTGGGTGTATCGGTATTGCCTGTGCCTATCAATTTCCCGAAGCCAGTGTTGATCTTAGTGATATTTCGCAAGATGCGCTGGCAGTCGCCGAGTTAAATATCGCCGCTCACCAGGTCTCCGAGCGGGTGAGGACGCTGCTCTCGGATGGTTTTGAGGGTATTGAAGGTCGCTACGATCTTATTGTCAGCAACCCGCCCTATGTGGATGACGGGGACTTAGCCGCAATGCCGGAGGAGTATCGACGGGAACCGGCGATGGCACTGGCCTCGGGCGCAGATGGTCTGGATTTTACCCGTCTCGCACTGGCGCAGGCGGCCGAATATTTAACGGAGACGGGCATACTGGTGATGGAGGTGGGTAACTCATGGGTGACCCTGGCCGAAACCTATCCCGATATTCCGTTTACCTGGTTGGAGTTGGAGCGGGGCGGCCACGGGGTTTTTGTGTTGACGCGAGCCGAGCTTGAAGCCGCTCAAGAGCAGCTTGGATAATGCTGGTGACTCGACCTCGCATCTATCTCAATCATTTTTAACCGCGCATCAATTATTAAGCATTACTCATTAATCAGCTTATAATAGATCGCTTTTAGGCGGGAGCCTGACGTGTCTGGTAACACCTTCGGAAAACTATTTACAGTAACCAGCTTTGGCGAAAGTCACGGCCCGGCTTTAGGTTGTGTGGTCGATGGCTGCCCACCGGGCCTGGAGCTCTGCGAAGCCGATTTACAGGGCGACCTGGATCGCCGGAAACCGGGCCAGTCGCGCTACACCACTCAGCGTAAGGAAGCCGATCAGGTGCGCATTCTGTCCGGGGTGTTCGAAGGCAAGACCACCGGTACGCCGATTGGTTTACTGATAGAAAATACCGACCAGCGCTCGAAGGACTACGGCAATATTAAAGACGTCTTTCGTCCCGCTCATGCCGACTACACCTACTTCCAGAAATACGGCGTGCGGGACTACCGCGGCGGTGGTCGCTCCTCAGCACGGGAAACCGCCATGCGTGTTGCCGCAGGGGGTATCGCTAAAAAGTATCTGAGCGAGCGTTACGGCGTCACCATTCGAGGCTATTTGAGTCAGTTGGGCGATATTTCTACCGACCCACTGGCTGCGGGATCCACCAATATCGACGCCGTCGACTGGGATGAAATTAACAACAATGCTTTTTTCTGTCCCGATGCCAGCAAAGTGCCAGAGCTGGAAAGCTTTATGCAGGCACTGATTAAAGCGGGTGATTCCATCGGCGCTGAAATTGTGGTGACCGCAACGGGTATGTTGCCCGGCTGGGGTGAGCCGGTGTTCGATCGTCTCGATGCCGAGATCGCCACGGCGATGATGGGCATTAACGCCGTGAAAGGCGTGGCGCTGGGCGATGGTTTTGCCGTCGTGCAGCAACGGGGTACCGAACACCGCGATGAACTCAGTGAGGAGGGTTTTCTCTCCAACCACGCCGGTGGTGTGGTGGGCGGGATTTCCAGCGGCCAGGATATTGTCGTGCGTTTGGCGCTGAAACCTACCTCCAGCTTGCGGGTAGCCGGGCAATCGGTGGACACCTCCGGGCAGGGTATCGAAGTCTCAACCACTGGGCGACACGACCCCTGTGTTGGCATTCGTGCAACGCCGATTGCCGAGGCGATGCTGGCGCTGGTGTTAATGGATCACGCCCTGCGGCATCGTGGTCAGAACCAGGACGTAGACAGCGGTTTAGCGCCGATTCCACCAAGAATACCGGCTTAGCCTTATCCCTCCGACTCGTTCAGGTTCGCTCTCGATACCGTATTGGCGACTGTCAGGATTTTATTTCTTCTATTTTGCTTTGCTCGGCGGCCTATATCCTTATTGGCCGCTATATTTAGATAGCATCGGGTTTTCCAAACAAGCCATTGGCACTTTGCTGGCAGTGCCGATGGTGACTAAAATTATTGCGCCGAATTTGTGGAGCTGGTTGGGGGATCGCACCGGCAAGCGCTTAGCCATTATGCGGCTTGGCGCTTTGCTTGGCTTGCTGTGTTTTGTCGGTATTTTTTTTAGTACGAGCTTTTTTTGGCTGGCCTGGGTGATGGTTGGCTACAGTTTTTTTTGGAACGCCGTACTGCCCCAGCACGAAGTCATCACCCTTAGTTTTTTAGGCGATCAACCGGAACGCTACAGCCGAGTACGCCTTTGGGGTTCCGTTGGTTTTGTGGTGGCAGTTATCGGCGCGGGTTACTGCCTCGAAGGTTGGGGTGTCGAGCTTTTCCCCTACGTTGGTCTGTCGTTGCTACTGTGTATTTTTGCCAGTAGCCTCACCATCCCCAACCCTCATCTGGGTACCCGTACCCGGGAAAAATATGCACTGTGGCGAGCGGTTCGCCAACCCGCGGTCATTGCTTTTTTGTGTGCGGGTGTTTTATTACAAGTTGCCCACGGTGCGTACTACAGCTTTTTTAGTATCTATATGGAAGAGCAAGGCTATAGCCGCACCGCCATTGGTGTGCTGTGGTCGGTGGGCGTAGTAGCAGAAATCATTATGTTTACGGTGATGCACAATGTATTAATTCGCTTTGGCGTACGTACCGTATTGATTGCTAGCCTGGTACTTGCTGCCGTGCGTTGGTTAATGATTGGTTATGCTGCCGATTCACTGTTGTTGCTTGTGCTCGCCCAGTGTTTGCACGCCTTTAGTTTTGGTACTTTCCATGCCTCCGCAATTGATACGATTCGACGTTTGTTTAACGACGGCGCTCAGGGCGGTGGCCAGGCTTTATATGGCGCAGTGAGCTTTGGTGTGGGTGGTGCGGCGGGTTCTTACTTTGCCGGTCGGTACTGGTCTTTGGGTGCCGATGTGATCTTTACGGTTGCCGCCGTGGCCTGTGGGTTGGCGGCAGTGATTGCCTGGTACGGTTTTCGAGATAAGCGGCTTGCTGGCAGCTAGTTAACCATTCGCAGTGAGTGAGCCATTCACAGTTAGTTATTGATTGTTTTTATAAAGTATTGTTCTTATAAAATACCTGGTCTTATAAAGCACTAAGGGCCGCCCATTGGCGACCCTTAGTGGTAAAACTGATGAACCGTATTTAGCCTTAGCTCACTACAAAACCTTCGTAGTCCTTAGCTGCAACTTCATCGCACTTGGCTTTGTAGTTGGGCGCGCCGCCGGCGTAAAGCATAAACATACGCTTCTTGGTGGGGTCGTTGACATTGACACCCATAAACCAGGAATCGGCTGTGGGGAACAAGGTCATCTGCGCCAGCTCATCGACATGAACCGTCCAATCTTCTTCGGCTTGTTGCACCGGCTGGATTTCAGACAGTTTTTTGTCGCGCATATAGGTGATTAAGTCGGTAACCCATTCCACATTCTGCTCGATGCAGCGTGGAATATTACAGAAAGTGGCACCGTTGTGCGGGCCAACTAGTGTAAACAGGTTAGGGAACCCGGTGGTTTGCATACCGAGGTAGGTGCTGGGGCCATCGGCCCATTTGTCGGTGAGTTTCTGACCGCCTTTCCCGGTAATATCGATGCGTTTCAGCGCGCCGGTGACGGCGTCAAAACCGGTGGCGTAAACAATCAGATCCAGGTCGTAGAGTTTATCGCTGCACTTAACGCCTTCGGGTACGATTTCTTCGATCGGGGTTTTGGTGAGATCGATTAAATGTACGTTATTCTGGTTGTAGACTTCGAAGTAGTTGGTTTCCATCGGTACACGACGAGTACCGAAGCCGTGATCCTTGGGTACCAACAATTCTGCAACGGCGGGATCATCAACTCGGCTACGGATTTTTCGCGCGATAAAATCGGTGATCAGGTCGTTGGCGGCCTGGTTAGTCATAATGTCGCCATAGTTACCCAGCCAAATACCAAAGCCAGGTTCGCTATAGAGTTTCTCGAAAAAGGCTTCGCGCTCTTCTTCCGAGGCATCAAGGGCTGAACCTTCTACAAACTGATGAAGAAACCCGCCGAAGGTGGAATTACACTGGTCGATAATCTCTTTAGCGTTTTTCTTGTTGCTGGCAGTTTCTTCGGCATCAATGGGGCCGTTGTGCAGCGGCGCACACCAGTTGGGTGCCAGTTGGAATACCGTAAGTTCGTCAGCGGTTTTGGCAATTTCCTGAATTACCTGAACACCGGTAGCGCCGGTGCCGATAACGCCGACTTTCAAACCTTTAAAGTCGTTGGCTTTCCAGCCAGAGTCGCCCAGGGGCCAGCGAGCCGTGTGGCAAGAGTCGCCAGCAAAGCTGTCGCGACCGGGAATGCCGGGTAGGGTGAAGGCCGACAGGGGGCCCGTCGCCGATACCAGGAACTTAGCGCGGGCAGTGCTGCCATCTTCCAGCTCTACTTCCCATTGCTTGTTGTCTTCGTCGTAGGTGGATTTGGCGACGCGGCTGTTGAACTGAATATCTTTGCGCAAGTCGAGCTTGTCGGCGACAAAATTCAGGTAGCGTTTGGTTTCGGGCTGCGGGGCAAAGCGCTCACTCCACGTCCACTCTTGCAGAATTTCGTCGTTGAAAGAGTAGTGGTAAGTAAAACTCTCGGAGTCGAAACGGCAGCCGGGGTAATTATTCCAGTACCAGGTACCGCCAACGTTAGTACCGGTCTCGAACACCTTTACGTCAAAGCCTTGCTGCCGCAGCGTGTGCAGCTGGTACATGCCGGCAATACCGGCACCCATCACGATGACGTCATGGACTTTTTGTGGGGAGTCGCTCATAATTTTCCTCATTTAATAAATGTAAAAACAAAGGGTTAAAGAATCTTTCTCTATTTAATCTTAGCTGTTCGTTACCTTAGGTTTTGCAGGAAGCGTTCAGCGGGCATGCCAGGAGAAGATGGCTAGAAATTAGTCTTGTGGGTTGGCCGACGGTATAAAACACAGGTTTGAGCGCCTGAACCGTGCTTAAATCAGGCGCGGATTATAAATGCCTTGATGTTGAAAAGCCACTGTCGACCTAACTTGGCTTATACTTCGGCACCCTGTATATAGCAGGGTAATGGCTTGTTCCATGAGCTTTTTTCTATAGCCCAGGAACAGCTAAATAAATAATATAAATAGCAAATGCGCGAGGGGCGATGTGAACGAAAACGAATTTAAAATAGAAATAGTATGGCAGCAGATGACACCTGAATTGTCGGCGGAAGTGATTGAGTTTTGGTTAGAGGAAAAGGCTTTGCCGGACATTAAATTAGCTGAGGAACGCGTCAAACAGGTGCTGGTGGTGTGTCGCGAGAATCAAACAAACGATATTGTTGGTGTTGCAACAGCGGTGAAGATGGCGGTACCGAGGCTGATGAATAACGTCGTGTATTACTACCGCCACTTCGTCGCCGAGACTTGTCGTAAAAAAAATATCGGCACTGAGATGTTCGGAGTGTCGAGAGAGCACCTTAATGAAAGGTTTGCCAGTGGACAGGACACTTCCGCTAAGGGCTTGTTTACGGTCACCGAAAGTAAAATTTTACAAAAATCGCGTCGACAGGGTGTATCACCAGCGGGGGTGTTTATGGGCGTTAACGATAAAGGAGAACATTTGCGTATCGCCTGGTTCGACGGGGCTAAAATTATCGATTAATGTTGCGCGGCTAAAGCGGCTAAAACGACTGGGCATTGATGAGTGCAAACCCCTGATGGCTTATAGAAATCGGGCTAGCGCTAATAAAGACGCTAGCCCGATATTCAATATTCTGAGCTAAGACACAATCGTGAATTATGCGCGTTTGCCTTTGCGCCAATCGCGGTAGCGGTCAAATACGGTATTGAACTTAATATCGGTAAATTCACCGGCATCGAGGAACACTTTCGAGCACTGCGGGCAGGCTTCGAGCCAAATGTGCGGTTGTTCCGGGTCGGAAATTTTGTCCATTGCTACCTGGCATTCAGGGCATTGGATATCGTCGATCTTGTTGTACTCTTTGCCGACCGTAGCATCGCCCATGTCGATGACGGCTTCGGTCATCCACATTCCCTTCATTTTTTCGATGGTATCCGGCGCGCAGAACAGGCCGCGACATCCGGTACAGCGATCGACGGTGACTTCTTTAAAGGTCCTACTTTCCATTGCATTGCTACATTTAGGGCATTCCACAGCAAACTCCTTTTATACGTTTTATGTTGAGCGGGTTTTCATTTATCCATAGGCTTTGAGTACTGTCAACCGTTCTAATATCCGGATTTTGCCAGACTGATATTGACACCGCGTTCAGTCCCGGCAACGACAGTAATTTTTGGCTCACTTCGTAGATAAATACAATGATGGAAGGCCATTGGGTGGGGACTTGTTGGCCTCCGGAGGTCTATCTATATTGCCATCGACCTAAATACAAATGATAACCGTTATCTTATTGATAGTGATTATCATTTAGATTATAGTGCCCCCAGTTATGGCTCTTGTCCTGTTATTTCCTTCTATTGCCGAGAGCCAATTCTTAAATGTTACTGATTAAGTCGTCCCGGGGGGACTAACTATGTTGAAGCCAATTTTGCTGGCCACCGTTGTCGCCGTGGCTTCCCTTGGTGCGCAGGCCGCACCGTCGCTCGACGAAATGTGGGCAGTAATACAGCAGCAACAGGCGGAAATCGCCGAGCTGAAAGCGCAACTGAATAAGACTGATAGCAAGTTGGTGGAGACCGAGATGATGGTCACCGCGACTGCCGACGCAGTTGAGCAGGGAGTTGCTGTTAGTGGCAGTTTGGCTAAGATGGCACAGTGGGCCGAGAAAACTCAGATAGGCGGTTACGGAGAGCATCATTTTAACCGTTTTGCCGACAGCAAGGACCAGGTGGACGCCCATCGTTACGTGCTGTTCTTCGGTCATCAATTTACCGACGACGTGCGTTTTTTCTCCGAGTTTGAGCTGGAGCATGGTATTGCCGGTGAGGGGCAGCCCGGTGAAATCGAGCTGGAGCAGGCCTACATCGAGTGGGACTACGCCCAGAATCACAGCGTTCAGATTGGTCAGTTCCTGATCCCGGTTGGTATCATGAATGAGACCCACGAACCCGATACCTTCTACGGTACCGAGCGCAACCTCGTGGAGAAAAACATTATTCCTGCCACCTGGTGGGAAAGCGGTGTAATGCTCAAGGGTGAGCTGGCTCCCGGGCTGAGCTATAACTTTGCGCTGCACAGCGGTTTGAACTCTCCCGATTCAGGTGACGAAGCATTCAATATTCGCGACGGTCGTCAGAAGTCGGCCAAAGCTACGGCGGAAGATTTTGCCTACACGGCTCGCCTTAAGTACACCGGTATTGCTGGTCTTGAGCTGGGCGCGACAGTCCAGTATCAGGAAGATATTTCGCAAGGCACAGTTAGTGACGCTTCCGCGATGCTGACCGAAGTGCACGGCATCTATCAGCAGAACGATTTTGGTGTTCGTGCACTGTGGGCCGAGTGGGATGTTGACGGCGACGCAGCGAAACTTGCGGGTCGTGACAAGCAAGACGGCTGGTACGTCGAGCCCTCCTATAAGGTGACCGAAAAATTGGGTGTATTTACACGCTACAGTGAGTTCAATAATAACGCCGGCGATAGCAGCTCTATCGACTCCGAAGTTTGGGACTACGGTATGAACTACTGGTTGACCGAAAACGTCGTGTTGAAACTGGATTACACCGATTTTGTTAACGAGAGCAGCGGTACTGACAAGGACGCCCTTAACCTGGGTGTCGGCTGGTCGTTTTAATTAAGCGTTTATTAGCGCAAGGCTCAGGTCAGGTGGCAAGTCTGGTGTCAGATCAGGCGTTAGCTACTCAAAAAAGGGCGGGTATGAAATCCCTCGTGTGTGTTTTGTGTCTGATCTTCGCTTTACCAGCCTGGAGTCAAAAGGGCGTATTTCTCAGCGCTGAAGACTTTCAACGCCAGGCCTTCGCCGATCAGGAATCTAGCTTGCAGGTACTGTGGTTGACCCGCGAGCTGCGCGCACAGACCGAATCGATTCTTGGGCACTCCTTTGGTGGCTTGCGAGTACGCTATTGGACCGGGGGCGGGCGCACCGCGTGGGTGTTTGAAGAAATTGGTAAAGAGTTACCCATTACAGTGGGCGTGGTGGTGGATAATAATGGCATTGCCCAGTTGTCGATTCTCGAATACCGCGAAAGTCGCGGTGGCGAAGTCCGCTATCCGTTTTTTACCGAACAGTTCCTGCGATTGGGTTTGGTGAAAACCTCGGGAAAACCGAAACTAGATGGCCAGATCGATGGTATCACCGGCGCCACACTGTCTGTGCGTGCCGTCAAAAAAGTCGCTACACTCGCGCTTTTATTTCACGACAAAACCCTTCGCACCGTCTCCTTAGAAAAATAACTAAGAGTCGGGTCACTTGAATTAAGTCGTGGCACCAGAGCCAAATAACAGGACGCGTTAATGTCGACAAGTAAATCCCGCTTATTGTTTTGGCACTGGCACCGCCGCCTTGGTATTACTACCGCGGTGTTTATCATCCTGTTATCCGTCACCGGCATTGCCCTCAATCACAGCACTAAAATCGGTTTGGCCGATACTCCCGTGCGTGTGGGCTGGCTGCTATCCCTTTATGGTTTAAGCACTCCCGACATTACCAGTTACGCCGTCGGCGAACACACGCTTTCCCACCTTGGCGACGACCACCTTTATCTCGACACCGAGAAGCTGAGCTATTGCGCTGGTGGCTTGAGCGGTGCCCTGGTCAAACAGGATATCTGGGTGGCGGCCTGCCGCGATGAATTGTTGTTATTAACTCCCCAGGGCGAGGTGATCGAGCGCGTCGGCGGAGCTTATGGTTTGCCACACCCGATTACAGCGATCGGACATTGCGAGGAGCAGCTATGCCTTGAGAGTGAGGGTCAGGTTTATATCACCGATGTGGATCAGTTGAGGTTTACACGTCGTTCCGAGACAGGTCCTTCTGAGACAGTCCCTTCTGAAAAGGGGGTGGCGAGCTTCGAGAGTGTTGCAACGATAAAACTGGATGACGAGCTCAGGCGTGCACTACTCGACAGCTATTACGGTTCAACCATTACCTGGGAGCGAATCGTGCTGGATCTGCACAGTGGTCACCTGCTACAGCTGGGCCCGTGGTTGATGGATATGGTAGGTTTACTGATGATTGCATTGGCGGTGACCGGCATCACCATGTGGTACAAAGGTCGGCGCCGCCCGCGCTAGTTTAGAGCGGCCCGCGCTAGTTTAAAGTGTAGGAAGTGCACATCCTTAAATCGACGCCTGTACACATTTCAACACGCCGTAATCATAGTTTTCATCTAGTGCTTCATACACCGGCTTAAGACGGCCTTTTTCCTCGTCCTCCATAGACTCGATGGTTAACACAATCGTGTTGTATTCTTCCTTGTCGAGTTCCAGTACTTCGAGAACATTAAGCAGCCCGACTTCAATGGCATCGGCCAGATGAGTATAGATGGTGCTGATCTTGGCATCTCGTTGAACGGCAATTTGTTCAATCGGCAGGCCTTGTTGGTAGAGCATTAGTGTTTCGTTAACCGTGTCACTGAGTCGATTGTTGAGGAGTTCCGCCAGGGGGTGGAGTGAAATTTCGTTGAGGAATGCTTGCCCGTAACGTGAGAGCTTTTGTTCTCCAACACCTGAAATAGCGCGCATGTCGCTGGTGCTCGCGGGTCGGCGCTTAAGCATTTCCAGCAAAGTGGCATCGTGAAATATCACGTAGGGCGGTACGCCAGATTCTGCGGCCAGTGAACTGCGCAGGGCGCGTAGGGCATCCCATAAGGCTTGATCCTGCGGGCGCACGGTATGCTTGTCTTTTTTGCCGCGCAGGACTTTTTCTTCTTCCGAGGGTTTTCTCAGATCGAGGTTTTGCTCACCTTTTAACAATGGGCGGCATTTGTCGGTAAGGCATAAGGTGCCATAGCCGCCGGCATCAATATCGAGGAAACCCAGAGCGATCAGTTGCCGAAAAATGGTTCGCCATTCAGTGACCGAAAACTCATTGCCAACACCAAAGGTGCTGATTTGATCGTGGCCGTTGCTTTGAATCCGGTCGTCGGTTTTGCCCCGTAGCACATCAATCAGGTAATTCACGCCGAAGCGCTGCTGGGTTCGATAAACGCAGGACAAAGCTTTTTGCGCGGCAACCGTGGCATCCCATTTTTCCGGTGGCTTCAGGCAGTTATCACAATTGCCGCAGCGGGCGCTACTGTCCTCTTCAAAGTAGCCGAGCAGGGCGTGGCGGCGACAGGTAATTAATTCGCACAGCCCGAGCATCGATTCCAGCTTGTGGTGTTCAACGCGCTTGTGGGCTTCATCGGCAGTGGAATTCTGAGTAAATTGTCGAAGGGTAATGACATCCTGTAAACCGTAGGCCATCCACGCGCTGGCGGGTTCGCCGTCGCGTCCGGCGCGCCCGGTCTCCTGATAATAGGCCTCAACACTTTTCGGCAAACTGAGGTGGGCGACGAAACGTACGTCGGGTTTATCAATACCCATACCAAAGGCGATGGTGGCGACAATAATCACCGACTCTTCCCGCAGGAAACGTTGTTGGTTGGTTTGGCGTAGCTGGCTCGAGAGACCCGCATGATAGGGCAGGGCGACTCGACCTTGCTTGCTCAGCCACTCGGCGGTGGCTTCCACTTTTTTTCGAGACAGGCAATACACAATGCCCGCGTCGCCAGGATGGTTGGTCTCAATAAACCGCCACAGGCGCTGCTTGGGGTCATTCCCCTCTGAGATGGCATACTGAATATTCGGGCGATCAAAACTATTGATAAATACCTGGGCATCTTCAAGGGCAAGCTGGGTGATAATTTCTTCGCGGGTACGTCGATCGGCAGTGGCGGTCAGCGCGATACGAGGTGTGTTCGGGTAGCGGTCGTGGAGAATTTTTAGTTGTTGGTACTCCACCCGAAAATCATGCCCCCACTGGGATACGCAGTGGGCCTCGTCGATGGCAAACAAAGACAGGGGGCAGCGATCCAGTAGCGCCAGCATGCGCTCACTCAATAGGCGTTCCGGTGCCACGTAGACCAGATCCAGTTCGCCATTAAGCACTTGCTGCTCAACATCGCGGGCTTCATTGGCGCTCAAGCTGGAGTTAAGAAAAGCAGCTTTGATGCCTAATTGCTGTAGGGCATCCACCTGATCCTGCATCAGGGCAATCAAAGGCGAGACCACAATGGCGACGCCATCCAGCACCAGGGCCGGAATCTGATAGCACAGTGATTTACCGCCACCGGTGGGCATCAATACCAGGGCGTCATTGCCGTTGAGCAGGTCTTGAATCACGTCGTGTTGAGAGTGACGGAACTCATCGTATCCGAAGGTTGCTTGCAGCAGGCTTAGCGCACGATCCATTTAAAAGGGTGTTCCTTAGGTTTGCAGCTGGGATGAAAGCGGGAGATTAGAGCAGGGGGGTGAACCTTGGGGGATTATAGTGCGGAATGCGCTGCCAAACACGGTGTTGAGTTATCGTTTGAGCCAAATCAAATGATCTTGTCGCCCGAACAGGTAAATTGTTAAGTCTTTATGGGCGTTACTATAGTTAAGGGCTGAGGTTAAGGGCTGACGTTAAGGGTTAACGTTAAGGGCTATTATAAGGGCTGATTTTAAGGGTCGGCTTTAAGGGCTAACGTTACGGGCTAATCGAATAACGCGGATCGCAGCCGAACAACGCCGATCTCAGAGAATTTTAGAATTTTTAACTAGCAATATGCAACGAGGTAACACTATGTCAAAGCAATATGATGCCATTATTATCGGCGCGGGTATTTCAGGTATGTACCAGCTGCACAAGCTGAGGGAACAGGGGCTTTCTGTGAAGGTCTTTGAGGCCGGTAGCGGCGTGGGTGGTACCTGGTACTGGAACAAATACCCTGGCTGCCGTTTTGATTCGGAGAGTTACACCTACGGATACTCCTGGTCCGACGAAGTCTTGCAGGAGTGGAACTGGACGGAGCGCTTTGCGCCGCAGCCAGAAACCGAGCGCTATCTCAACTTTGTCGCCGATAAATTCGATTTCCGCAAAGACATTCAATTTGATAGCAAAATATCTAAAGCCACTTTCGACGAAGCGAATAGCCAGTGGGAAGTGGAGTTGGAAGACGGTAGCACCGCCCGTGCCGAGTTCCTGATCTCCGCCACCGGCCCGCTTAACGCGTACACGCTGCCTCGTATTCCCGGCATCGACAGCTTTAAAGGCGACTGGGCTCATACCGCGCGCTATCCGAAAGAGGGTTTCGGCGGTAAAGGTACCGATTTCAGCGGTAAACGCGTCGGGGTTATTGGTACCGGTGCCACCGGTGTTCAGGTGATTCAGGAAGTCGCCAAAACTGCCGACTCACTGACCGTATTCCAGCTTGCCCCCGAGTGGTGTGCGCCCTTAAAAAATAGCCCTCTCGACCAGGCTGAAATGGATGACATCAAAGCAAACTACAAGAAAATTTTCGCGGAGTGCAATGAAACCTTTGGTGCTTTCCAGCATAAATTTGACGAGCGTTCGGCATTAGATGTGCCTGCGGACGAGCGGGAAGCGTTTTTTGAAATGCGCTACGACGAACCCGGGTTTGGTATTTGGCTGGCTAACTTCAGAGACATTATGACCGACCAAAAAGCCAACGATCTGATTACTGAATTTATAGCCAAAAAAATTCGCTCACGGGTTAAGGATCCTAAAATCGCCGAAGATTTGATTCCTAAAGATCACGGTTTCGGTACTCGCCGGGTACCGATGGAGACTAAATACTTTGAGTGCTACAACCAGGATAACGTGAAACTGGTTAACCTCAAGGAAACCCCCATAGAAGCGATTACGCCGACCGGTGTTAAGTGCAGCGATAAGGACTACGATCTGGATATCATTATCTACGCTACGGGTTTTGATGCGGTTACCGGCTCACTTAAACGCATCGACATCACCGGTAAAGGTGGGCAGAAGCTCACCGATAAGTGGGCCGATGGGCCCCGCACTTTACTGGGAATGCAGGCTGCGGGTTTCCCGAATCTATTTACGCTAGTTGGTCCCCATAACGGTGCCACCTTTTGTAATATTCCTCGTTGCGCCGAGCAAAATGTTGAATGGGTTGCCGATGCTATTAGCTATATGAAGAAGAAGGGTCTGCATCAAATGGAGCCATCTCTCGAAGCCGAAGATGCCTGGACCGTGCACGTGGATGAAACCGCCGAAGGCACGCTGTTTCCCACGGCCGACTCCTGGTTTATGGGGGTTAACCTCAACGACCCCACCAAGAAACGCACCTTTATGCTTTACGCCGGTGGACAGCGCGATTACAAAGCCAGGTGTAGTGAAGTCGCCGAGAACGACTACAAAGGGTTTGTGCTTAGTTAGCCGCGGTAACTCTTTATTCATACTAAGGGTTGCTTCAGGTCAACCCTTTTTTATGGAATTCCGCTACGAATTTTATGGGCACTTCTAGTTGACGCTTATGACTAGAAACGCCATCCTGTAGCGATGTTAACCATTGACGCTATTCGCGAAGCTTTACAGAACCGCGCCCACCAGGCCACCGAATTTAAAGCCCACTCCAGCCAGTCCGCTGTCGCCATGATTCTGGCCGACGGCGATAACGAGCTTGAGGTGTGTTTTATTCGTCGCGCCGAGCGCGAGGGCGATCTCTGGTCGGGTCATGTTGCCTTTCCCGGTGGTCGGGCGGAAGCGGGTGATGCGGATGCCCACGCCGTTGCCGAACGGGAAACCTGGGAAGAAGTCGGACTTACCCTAATCGAACAGCATCGCGTCGGTGCGCTGCCGATTCGAACCATCGACCGAGCCGATTTACGCGAGTCGATGACACTTTCACCCTTTGTGTACTATGTAGACCAGCAAACCAAAGTCAGCGCCTTCGCTAGAATTCCCGAGGAAGTCGCCCACGTATTTTGGGTGCCGATCTCCCATCTGTTTGATATAGCGTCCGTTACCGAACTGGAATACCCCATCGCCGAAACCTGGAGTACCTTCCCCGGTATTCAATTTGGCGAGCATGTGATTTGGGGTTTAACCCTAAGAGTGCTCGACAGCTTTGCTGAAATTACCGAGCGAACTTTACCCGCCTTAGAGGGGAGTCATTGGTCGTAGGGTAGTTTGTTTAGCGTTCTCGTGATAAGTTTAGTAGAGCTCTAACGCTTTGAAAAATAAAGAGCCTCCAGTTATGATCACGAGACCAATAAACACACGCGCCTAGCGCTGAGTCTTGTAATAACTTAATCTAAAATCTATAAAAATATATTAACCTATTGAAATATAGATATAAAAAATTCACTTTTTTGTCCTTCCGGTTTTTTTGATCACGAGCTAGGTGGTAGTGGGGACTGGTCTTCTGAATAAACTATTAGGAAAAATAAATTATGAATGGATCAATAAATAGAAAACTAATTGCGGCGGGTACCATCCTTTTTTTATTGGGTCTAGTCACAGGTTTTGTTATTCCGCTTTTTGAGAATTCTAGAATGGGTTTGGCTGGTCATCTCGAGGGAGTAATGAATGGCATCTTCCTTATCGCTGTGGGAGCCGTTTGGGGGCACCTTGTCCTTTCAGTTCGGCTTCAAGTCATTGCTTTCTGGCTACTGCTATAGGGTACTTACTCAAATTGGTTATTTGTCCTGGCCGCAGCTATTTTTGGTACAAGCGAAATGACGCCAATTGCAGGTGCAGGTTATTCAGGATTGCCATGGCAAGAAACATTTGTAACTGTTGGCCTAATGAGTGTTGGTGTCACAATGGTAGTCGGCTGTATCATCCTGGCAATTGGTTTTGTTCGGCGCCTACCGAACTCCTAATAAATGCCTAATAAAGCGCTCAAGTTCGTGCTTAGCACCGGATGCATAAACAACATGCGCCTCTTAGCTTAAACGTTATAAAGAAAGCATGAGATGATTCAGAAAACGGCAACAGTCGAACAAGCATGGCAGGAGTATCAGCGGAAGCTAGGCTCATTCATTCGATCCAAAGTCGACACGTCAGAGGATGCCGAAGATATTTTAAATGATGTCTTTGTCTCGTTGGTTAAAGAAACCGGCGATAACCATGCGCCTGATAACATTGCGTCATGGTTATACCGCGTAACCAGAAATAAAATTGTGGATTATTATCGAGCAAAAAAGAGATTTGAGGAATTACCAGAAGAATTCGCTTCAGAGAGTGCAGGTACTAATGTAATTGAACAACTTTCTAGCTGCATGCTGCCAATGATTGAGGCTTTACCCAAGACCTATCAGCAAGCCTTAATTCTTTCAGAAATAGAGGGGAAAAAATATAAGGAAGTCGCCGACGAGCTTGGCTTAACGTTGGCGGCAGTTAAATCTCGAGTATTACGGGGTAGAGAAAAGCTGCACAAAAGCATGCTTAATTGCTGTACGTTCTACCGTAATAATGCTGGGAATATAGTTGACTATGAACAAAATGGGGCCAATTTTTGTAACGATTGCGAAAGTTAAATAGAAATACTTGCATCCTTTTCATAGTTTCTCCGTCTTTACATGTGAAGGCATCGTTTTTTCGGTGTTCACGTGTATTTATATTGGGAGAATAGTGATGAAAAGGTTGCACATACATATTGCAGTGAATGAATTATCAGAAAGTATTGGCTTTTATTCAACTATATTTGGCGTATCGCCGACTGTTGAGCGCAACGATTACGCGAAATGGGATCTCAGTGATCCTGCCGTAAATTTCGCCATTTCTAAACGTGGGCATGCCTCTGGAATCAACCATTTAGGCATACAGGTAGATTCAGAAGATGAGTTAGCAGGAATAGCTCAACGCCTCGATGAGGCAGAAATCACTTCTTCTAAACAGAGGGGCACCTCATGTTGTTATGCGCACTCGAATAAACATTGGGCCTTGGATCCACAAGGTATCGCCTGGGAGTCATTTCATACATTGGGGGAAATGCCAATTTTTGGAGAAGACACTAAAACTGACTCAGGAGATGAGTCTTCTGCATGTTGCATCCCTAATGAAGATGATGTTGCAGGGTACTGCTCATAAAATCTAACAATTGCATCCCGTTGGCCGCCAAAAGCCCCACCTGTTTGATATAGCTTCTGTCGCCGAGTGGACCTTGCCTGCCTTAGAGGGGCATCATTAGTAATTGAGGAGCTAGGTAGTCTGTGGAGTAGTTGGCCACTAAAAACTATAAACAGAAATGGGAAAATGTCGACTACCTCACATTTCGACGTTACGTTCTGCGGCTCTATTTGGGCTATCCTTTCGCTCGTATTTTTTATAATGCGTTCTATAGCTATCAATACTAAATAAGCCTTGTCGGGCGAGGGAAGTTTGTTTATGAAAAGGGTATTATTAGGCAGTGTATTAGTTGTGATAGGACTTTGGGTTCTCGGAGTCGTGTTTTTTGGTCGAGCTGCCGAAATCAAAGTGGATGACCAAATTGCTGAACTGAACAATGACCTTCTGGAACGTTCGGTCCCACTTTCAATTAATCAACTTTCCTATGAATCAGGGTTTTTATCAAGCAATTCTCGTATACAGCTGACCATCGATCGTGGAAATAACGAAGCGCTGATCGTCGACGTAGATCAGGATATTTATCACGGCCCATTAATGCTGACGCCCAGTGGTTTAAAACTTGGTGCGTATTACATCGCGTTCACCCCGGATATCGCCGCCTTGCTGGCTGAAGAAGAGGACGCTCAAGAATTCCTCGACAGTTTTCCAGAGCGTAAGCCCTTAAGTGGTGGCTTTCTGCTTAACTTATGGGGCGGGCAAAATTTTGATCTGGCGCTGGCACCGTTTACTTTTTCCGATGATGAGAAATCCGTGACGCTCAAAAATGGAATTGTTGGCACGTTTAGCGGCGACGATAACTTCTCCCGTTTAAACGGTACGGTTGAATTTGGGGCGTTCGCAATTGAAGGAGAAGCCGAGGCCTTGGCTATCGATATCGCCGCGTCCACCTTAACGATGGATATTACCGAAATGCATGCCGGAAGCATGTTGACCGGCGAACTTAATTACGCACTGAACTCCATCGTGGTCAAAGCAGAAGGCGCGGAGCATCGGGTCGATGGTATTACTCTAAATAGCCTTAGTGATAAAAATGACGCCGGTTTGTATGGCAATGCCAATTTTATTATGGAATCGATTGCGTCTGATGATGACAACTTTAACGCTATGTTCAGCGAGCCGCTCAATTTTCGACTCGACTTTAACTACGAAGGCTTAAACGAGCAGGCGACCCGCGAATTTGCAGAGATTAACCAAAAGCTTAATCACCAAATGTATGGCGCTCTGTTTAGCGACGAAGACATGTCTGATCTCGAGTCCTTATCTGAAGAGAATATCCAGGCCCATATGCTGGCTATCTCTGCTTTGGTGGAGCAGGGGCTTAAGTTTGATTACGGTTTTACACTTGGGCAAGGTGATGCGAGTTCTGGTTTTAATCTTGTATTTGACTGGGTTGACGCAAATGGCTTGATGGATAAAAAGACCGTGCGAGAAGTACTCACGGCTTTTAAGGCAGATGTAAAAGTGAATGTCGATAAAGCGTTTTTTAGTGGCACTGACTTTGAAGATATGGCGCAAATGCCGGTAATGATGGGCTATGCCGTGGCAACCGAGCAAGGCATAGAAAGCCAGGCGCTTTTTAATCGCGGCGAACTGCGCTTAAACGGGGAACCTGTTCCGTATATGGACATGATGGGCGCTACTCTGGATGAAGAGCTACCTTGGGCGCAATAGTCTGCGAAAGAGCCCCTTCTTGAGGTGTTCGCGAGGCAAGTGATTAGATGGTGTAGATTTTCCGGGACGGCTTGTTAATTCGAGCCTGATCCCGTTTATTCTATCTTGTGTTAATCGGGGGCTGAGTTATTTTATCTTTGTCTAATCGGAAATTAACTAAAGCCAAATAGCGCTATTTAGAATCACCGCTAGAGCCGCTCTAACGTACCACAATTAACATTGTTAAGATGGCAAAAACAAGTGGTCTGGAGCTTAGGTTTTTTTGGGGCCGAGAAATAGCCAAAGAACAAAACCCAGTATGGGTAATACAAGAATTAACAGCACCCATAATACTTTCGATGCGGTAGTGCCATTACTATCAATCGTTTTGATAATCGCCCATATATCAAGAATCAAGATGATAAGCCCAAGTAATCCGGTAATCTCGATACCCATCCATATTCTCCCTTTAATCAATTACTAATGTTCAGCCACAATCGTGCTTGTTACTAAGATATAACCATCTTATCTTATGCTGATGCTGATGTTACGCTAGCCTCACGGTTTACGTCCCGTCACCATAAAAATAACGGCTAGCACAAGTCCAACAACAAACAATATCCAGGCAATGTTTGTCGCGGCGCCAGCAACACCTGTAAAACCAAGAATTCCGGCGATGATCGCAATAATTAGAAATGTCGCAGCCCACATAATCATAATATTTTCCTCATAACATTTATTTGTCGCAATAAATTAATTTTCGATTAAGGCGACTCAACAACTTCACGTCGAAAATAATCCTTAACGCTGATATTAACTACGTATTATCGCCAGCATTTTCTATAGCTTCCCCAGTATCTTCTATAACGTTATCAATTTTTTCGCCTGCCTTCTCTGCGGGGCCTTTATTTATGTCGCAAGCTGTCATCCCAAGAGTTGCAAGCATAATTGTACATATCGCCCATAACGGAAATGGCTTCATTGTTACTTCTCCTAATATTGCTTATGAAAAATTGACAACACAAATTACACGCAAGCGACAAAGCACTTTGTTTTATCTTTACAATGCCCTGACTCTTTCAATTTCCTGGTTTCTCGTATGCGGTACGCGAACCCACTGCAAGTAAAAATACATAACAATCTAATTTATGACTAGAGTTTTTCCTGTGTTTTACTGTAGGAATTTGACTCTATAAGCTTGCCGATTATATAGAAAGCGTAATATTAGGTTGACTCTGTAAATAGTTCTGTTTAACTGCCGTAAATAAGTTCGATGAACTACAGGGCAAGCAAACTTTTTATTAACATGGAATTTGATATTGATTTAAATGCTATCTGGTTTCATTTGTACCAGTTAGGAATCGCTTTCGTTCTTGCGCTACCTATCGCAATAAATCGTGAGCATCGTGCAGAAGGTGCTGGATTACGGACTTTCCCTTTGGTTACCATTGCTTCTTGCGCTTTTATGTTGGTTGGCATGAGTGTTTATGATGGGTCTGATGCGGAAGCCCGGGTCATGTATGGGATTATTACAGGCATGGGGTTCATTGGCGGCGGGTCAATCATCAAAACCAATTCGAACGCTTCAGGAACAGCGACTGCAGCAGGAATTTGGCTGACTGGCGCCATTGGTTTGGCGGTTGCCTATGCACTCTATGAGATCGCAATAGTTCTCTCCCTTGTAGGCTTTCTGATCTTCCAATTTTCCGACTACTTGAAAAAAGAGCGTGGTCATTAGAGTGGGTCCCGCAAATAGCGTGTCGTAAGCCGACAATTGAGTAGCGAACCCAGGATCGATAACAGTGGGCTGACTGGAGATTATTTAAAATGAATGACCGTCTGCGTTTACTATTCCACCGTATAGGTGAACAACTATGGATTAAACCGCTATTGATGTGTGTCTTGTCAATTCTCGGTATTTTCTTAGCTAAAGCCGCCGATACTACAAAAATAGGTGCTTACGTACCGGAGATCCGTCATGATTCCATTGAGGCTTTACTCTCAACTATATCGGCCAGCATGCTCATTATCGCCACGTTTGCTGTAGGCTCGATGGTCACTTCATACGCATCGGCCAGCAGCAAAGCAACACCGCGCTCCTTTGCACTAATAATAGCGGACGACGTTTCTCAAAATGCCTTATCAATATTCATAGGCTCCTTCATTTACAGCCTTGTCGGATTGATTGCATTGGAAAACGGTTACTTCGAGCGCGGCGGGCGGTTTGCATTGTTCGTGTTAACTCTGCTCGTTTTCACGCTAGTGATACTGACGTTCGTTCGCTGGTTAGATTCAATTGCCCGCCTTGGTCGAATTCAAACCACTATCGACACGGTGGAAAAAGCCACCAGACACGCTTTAACGCGGCGCCGGGAAACCCCACGACTGCAAGGTGCTGCTACTGGGCTGCGTCATGAACAACTAACACCCGTGTTTACCCAGAACATTGGTTATCTTCAGTGTATTGATGTCGCTTGCTTGCAGAAGTATGCAGAAAAACATCAGCTTCGCATGCGAATCGTCTGCCTGCCCGGAACCTTCTGTACTCCAGATAGACCCCTGGTCTATGTATGGGCAGAAGCAGACACCCCACCAACAGTATTGGGCAACCTTGACGAAGAAACTCTCAGCAAAGCATTTATTGTAGATATCGAGAGAGCTTTCACAGATGATCCGCGGTTTGGATTAATTGTTTTGTCCGAAATCGCTAGTAAGGCACTTTCTCCAGCGATAAATGATCCCGGTACTGCGATAACAGTAATTGGTTCAATGGTCAGGCTGCTTACAGAGTGGTCGAATGTTTTAGAAACAT
Source organism: Porticoccaceae bacterium (assembly GCA_018069525.1). Classification (GTDB taxonomy): domain Bacteria; phylum Pseudomonadota; class Gammaproteobacteria; order Pseudomonadales; family Porticoccaceae; genus JAGPUQ01. Next base: position 31,545 of record JAGPUQ010000013.1, read on the forward strand.
CAGCCCAACCTGTCAAATACGATCGCATAGAAGTGCCAGAGCTGTCTTCCGATGATATGTTTGACGACGCGTTTACAGCAATCGCCCGTTACGGGGCAGGCACGGTGGAAGTAGCGGTGCGCCTTCAAAAAGCATTACACAGTTTAGCGGTAGCCGGTGATAAGCGCTTTAAAGAAGCTGCGCTCCACCAGGCCCGCATGGCTCTAACCAGGTCAGAATCAGCTCTTGAGCTGGAAGAAGAAAGAACTGCCGTAAAAGCTGCAACGACAGCTACCTGGTGATCATTCTAAAATCAACAATCAAGGGTTAAGACAGATTGGTTTATAAATTACCACTTATGTTTTCAGGCTAATCTCTTCGCTTCATTTAAAACTTGGTGTCTCATACTCGATCAGATGAATTTTTCCCTGGGTCTTATAGTAGATTAGCCACTCTACTATACGGCTTGCTCCTTTTAAGATGATTCTGCCAATGCTTCAATGCTGGAAAGGTAAGGCAACATAGGGACTATCAATTTCACCACTACGAACTATATCAACCAGAGCATAGAATTGCTCTTCCACCACCAATATCTGTCTAAGAGAACTTCTGAGCCAGCAGAGGAAGAAGATATCGGTAATGATGGGCGCTACTCTGGATGAAGAGCTACCTTGGGCGCAATAGTCTGCGAAAGAGTTTTTTGGCGTATTCACAAGACGAGTGATTAGATGGTGTAGATTTTCCGGGACGGCTTGTTAATTCGAGCCGAATCCCATTTATGCTGTTTTGTATTAATTATTTTGTGTTCTTCATTTTGTATTACTCATTTGGTATTAATCAGGGGCTGAGTTATTTTATCTTTGTCCGACCAGAAGTTAACATTAAATTGCGCGTCATCGCTTAGCTCAACCCGGTGCCAGTATTGCGGCGGTATCGTAGTAAATTCACCCGCCTTGATAACTAGCGTTTTCTCTGGCTCCTGAGTATTTTTGTTTTCAAAGCCGTAATAGGTGACGGTACCGGCCATCACGCAAAGCTGGCCAAATACACCCTCGGCCGTATTGTGATGAGAGAGCAATGCTGCTGGCACATTCTTTGTGGTGAAGAAAGGCGTTGAACGCTGTATTTTCCAGTTTGGAGGGATTTGTTGATGCATGATTTATCCAGGTGGTGTAATTCTCGTAGGTAGAGTGTTCATATAATATGATGCCTTGTGAAGCAAGGTGGGCACGAACTTCATGCCCACCCCGGTGGCTTAATTCCCCGTGTAGTTGGCCGCTATATAGTGTCCGTCAGGTGTATAAAATAAATACAAGGTTTTCCTGGACGCATCATCGACCTTGTCATTTTTGAATGTAATCACCCACTCTGGCTCTGTTGCATAGACTTTCTGTTCTGCGCTCACAGCCTTTAACCCTGACCAGGTAGCATCTATAGTTCCAGCATTAGCCAGATTGTTCATTGTCTGGGTTGCCCTGTCTATCGCTTCTTGACGGGTGATGGGTGCTAGATTATGTCCACCATCCATATCATGACTGTGCCCCGATCCTGCAATGACAGGCGTGCCAAAAAAGAATGAAGAGACCAGAAGTACATAAATTAAACGTTTCATAAATTCTCCAAATAATATTTAGTTAATGGTGTAGTGGCGTATTATGTCAATCCCAATCAGGGATGAATGTAATGTACGCATTGGTTGGTTCTTTTAATCAATGGTATCGTGACTCGTATTGTTAATAATTTGAATGGCACGTTCTTCATCAATTTTTATGTGCTGATGGATATGGTTGTCGGCACTAAACCCGAATTCATCTGGATTAGTGACATGAGCATAACCATGCATTTGCATCATAAATAGATATAGCCCAGCAAAGATTAAGCCATAATTAGAGAGCTTGCTGAAAGGCTTAAAAGAGTCAGCCTTACGCCATCCAGCCAGTAATATCAGCATGATAGCGAGTGCTAATATTTGCCCTACTTCGATTCCTATATTAAACGAAATTATATTCATCAGTAGTTCATCTTCGCTCAAGGGGAGTTGTTGTAATCGAGTAGATAAACCAAGGCCGTGAATCAACCCCAGACTTGCAATCATCATCAGCATGTTGGGAGCTTTAATATCTAAATATTTTTTAAATCCATCCAGGTTAGTAAAGGCGATATAACAGACGCTCAAAGCGATAATCGCATCAATCAGAAAGTAATTGACTTGAATCCCATTAAAAGTAGCAAAGATAAGCGTAGCGCTGTGCCCCAAAGTAAATGCAGTAATGTATTTAACAATCTCTTTAAACTTAGTTAGAAAAAAGATAATGCCAAATACAAAGAGTAAGTGGTCATAGCCAGATAGCATATGGCTTGCGCCAATCCACAGATAGCGCAAATTACCACCTTCTATAATGGATTGTCTTTCAGCCTCAGACATACCATGTCCAAAGGCCTGGCTTGCCAGTAGTATTGCGATGATGGCGAAAGGCCATCTCGCTAGTTTAATTACGGAAAACATAAAAACACCTCAACACGCGTTGATCAGGGCAAGATAAGCCCTTAAATTATTTTTTCTAAACAGGTGAAAAACTTAAGAAAGCTGAGGTGGGCCGCGAAGGTAAACCGTTGAACGATCGAGATAACTTAGCCTGGTATTGAGGATAAGCGGAAGTTCAATGCTCCCTGGCAGTAGTAGTGTTTTTTGCCGAAAAACAGTGGCGATAACCAACGCAGATGGTTTTTCTTTGTATTTCCCCTTAGCGTTGGTGCATTGATGATCAAGCTCGACAACGTCATTGTGATGGCTTGAATCGATTACGTCAGAATGCTGGCTAGCTAATTGATGAGCATGGGTCTCAGTACTATGCTGATGGTGTCCACCATCGTGATCATGATGTTCAGCCAAATGAATATGCGTAGTCGTCCACTGCATGCTTAGAAATGCAGTGACCAGCACTAATAGAAGTGAGTGTTTTAATCGTAGGTTAGTCACATTCAGGCGGCGTATAGTCATCGTCCAGGAGGGGTATAGTATCTTCCGCGAATCATATCGAAGCCCGCTACTATATTCCAGCCAAAATACCATCAAGCACTCGATACCTGGAGATTCCCTTTTATTTTAAGATTTACTCAAGTGGAAAGACTAGTAAAGTCAGTTGAGCGGCAGGCTACATGATGGGCCTGACCCTGCTTCTCATCAAGGCATCAAGCCCCATTGATGGGCGAACTATTTGGCCAGCTTTCAAATAATCAATCGAATCTGACTCTATTAATCATTCCGAACAGCTCAGCATCTGTAGTGTTAGGGCGTCGGGTATCCACGACCGGCATAGTCAAAGCCGCCGATCCGATGTTCCTTTACGCCTTCATGGGTTGGGCAGGCGTAATAAGCGCGGATTTCGAGAATTTTTCCGTCGGGCGCGAAGCGATACCATTCGTCACCACGCAACAGGAGCTCCACCTTTGGTTTGAAATGACTCCATTCAATCACAGCCTGATTGTTTTCCGTATCGCCGACGAAATTATCGATCGTCCAGTGCGACCCCAGTTCCGCAACACAGCGCACCCAGCAATCCGCGATCGCTTCTGCGCCTCGCAGGGCACCAAAGGGAGCGCCTTCCGGGAAATAATGCACACCATCCGGGACAAAAAATGACATGATTTCAGCTTTGTCAGCCCTGTTGCAGGCGTCGAAATAAGCTGAAATGGTTCGTTCCATATCTTCTCTGAGCATACTCGGTCCCCTCATCGTGAGTTGTAGAGTACCACCACTGTCCACGATTTAATTCGTTACTGTATTGTCTATTATTTTGTTGAGGTATTGCGTCTGGTATTCTGGCAATTGCGTCTGTTCAGTAAGTTGTTTTAATTTGTTCTTGAGTGAAGGTGTCTGTTGTGCAGCATGCCACAGGTATTCATAAGCGGCGAAAAATGTGCCGGCGTCCATTTCAGGCAAATCCACAAGAATATTATCTATGAGTTCATTGTAGGGTCGCGTACCTATGGATGCGAGCAGGGTGCGCCTCAATTTTCTGGCATCAGGCCCATGTAGCTCGGTATACCATTGGTTTAATTGCGCGAATGCTTCCTCACTATTTATTTGCGTTAAAATTAATATAGCGCTTTCGAGACGACGAGTTTCTTTAGTTTCTTCGCTTTGAATGAGTTCATTAAGCATAGGTGCATCGTAACGCTGTGCCAGAATTTCAATATATTTACTCGGTTGGGCGTTGATGTGCTTAAGGGTTGTTGTGTTCTTTTCGGACAAACGATTGAGGCCATGGGGAGTATCTAACAATAAGAGAAGGTCTTTTAACGCATCCGCTTTCACAATGCTTGTGGATAACAGAGTGATTAATAATACAAAAAAGTTTAGCTTTTTCATGATCAAAGCCTTTTCTAAGGAGTATGTAACATACGATTTCCGGTATCACGCATATGCGCTGCGCCGGCCGCACGCTCAGTACGGGCGTTGTTAATCGTTGCATTACTGAGGCGTCGATACTGATTTTCGACGTTGTCCATAAAGGTGGTATTGGCAGGATAAAAAGTGATTTGTGTATTCGCTGCGTCAGGGCCGTTGTCTAAAGCATGCCCTATTTCATGGGCCAGGGTCCTATAGCGTATATCGAGGTTTGGCACTATATACATAAAGGTTCTTTCTCCCAGTGCTGCAATGCGGTCCCATGGGCCGTGAGTGAAAGCATTTGCTCTGGCCATCGGCGCGGCAAAAAAGACCTCTGCGGTGTTGACCGCTGCGCCCGGGGCGTAGGTGGCAATCACGCGCCTGGCGTCAGCGTTATTAAAAACACCATCGGCGAGGATGTTGGCGCCCGCTATGGTATTCGGCGCCTCTACAAACCTGGTAGCACCTACCTGATTTATACGGATACAACCCTGAGCCCAGGCGATATCTGAACGGGCTATTTGTTGATCGACATGATTCTGATCGACAACGCCACTGCGGGCCCCCGCGTTGCCATATCCGCCGGCACCGGCGCTCAAATCCCAAAACATTTCTGATGATTCGCCTGGGTTATGCACATGATCATTATTAACATCGTTAAAATCGAATACACCATTTCCAATGCCATGTATCGGGGGCGTTAAAGCAAGTCCATCGTGATCATAGCCGATGTCTAAAAAAGGTTCGTTAAATACCGTAACATGTATATCCAGAATACGTCTTTCCTCTGGGGCAGTGCGTTCACACGCACTGGTAATGTGATCAAAGTGTAATCCAGCGGTTGGTGTGTAGATGGGGTTGAGGAAGCCGTCTATGCTTGCCTTGTGTGTGCGGTCATTGGGACGATCATCCGCAATAGCTGCAGCGCGTCCGTCATGCGCACGAAACTGGTCATCCGGATTGTCGGCAACGGGTAAATCAGCGGACATCATTAGCTGCGTTGCCGATCGAAAAATACCAGTATTATGCCCCGTCTCATCGAGTCGGATGTTGTGATTGTTATCGTCGTTTGTGCGGCGATTCTGTTGCAATGTGCCCAATGTGATATTAATAGTTTCAGAGGCGGCAGCGTTAGTGTTTTTGCTGGCATCTATGATCTGTATCCTGAAATTTTCAGGGTCCCGGTCGATGAAATTGTTAGCGGCTGCAGCAAGGTTATGAACGGCGAAACCGCCTGCAGCTGGCCCATAGGCATTATCCCAACGGGTAGTCTGTACATGTTTCACCGGATGATCCGCGTTATCTAATACATCAAGTTGGGTCGCCGTAACTCTTACACTGTCCAGGCACTCAAAGCCGATAGGGCCAGCTGTTCCATCGGGATCAAGTGAAACAACTATGTCATCACCGCCAATGATCTTGCTGGGCCGAACGGCTTCCAACCAAAGTTCGAACTCTTTATTTGCATCGGGGCTAAAGGTAGCCAAAGGATAGTCGGCGGGCATAACAAAATCGCCACCATTGCTGAGATTTCTTAAATCACGTTGGATATTGCCATTTTTTGTCCAGATCCGTAAACGACCGGGTGCTATGGCATAAACTGGTGGGTTGGCCACTGGAGCGGCAATGGCGCTTGGTCTTGATGCTTCGTAGCGGATACGTAAACGGGCCTGAGCGGTGTCCACCACATCATGTAACTTGATTCTTATTTTTACAAAATCCTTTTCCTGTGCATTATTGTCATCCCTCCCGTTCAATGCCCTGGAATCGCGATTAAAACCATCAAAATAGTCTCGGATATAATCGTTATCGTCGTCATTGTTGTTCACAAGGACATAGCGACCTGACAGAGTAGGATCACTCTCGATTTGATCGTCACTGGCATCTGCCCCGGACGGAGCAGGGCCGTAATCAGGTGCCCGATTGGAGTTGTCACTATCAATATCGATGTCAATCATGCCCCCGGCACAGGAAAGTTCGGACGTATTGCCTGTGCTGTCCGTTGCGGTGGCGGTAACAAACAAGCCGGCTGCAACAGGCTCGCTTAAACTCGCGTAGGCATAGCCATGTGCGTCTGTAGTAGCAGTGGCTTCACCGAGATAGGTTTGTCCTTCGCCGAAGTGATTATTTTCGCGATGCGTTGCTTCGTTACTGAAAAATTCAACACGGATGATTTCATTGCTTAAACCTTGCTGGATAATGGCATCGACTGAAGTACGAGCATTGTTGCTGTCTGCTGTAATATAGGCATAGTTGTGTTTTTTGTTTGCTCCAGGATCGGGATCACGACGGTCGTTCTGGGTTAAGCCATCCTCCTCCAGGTCAATACCCATTTTTGTATTCTTGAAAATATTATTTCCTAAAATACTGTTTTTTTCTCCGGATAGAATGGTGACACCATTTTCTTTATTGTAAGCAATGGTATTACCTTCACCTGCAGCTTTGCCACCAACAAAGTTTTTACTGGCGTTTGTAACGACAGTTACGCCGTCATGTTCATTAGGTAGGGCCGTGGTACCATCTTTTTTGACCCCAATATAATTACCGATAATACGATTACCGACGGATTCCCGTCTCTGAATTTTTACGCCGCTCTCATCATTACCAGAAATAACATTCCGCTCTCCTGCATGGGAACCGCCAATTACGTTTGAGGGGGCACGGCTTATTAATACACCGTTCTCGGTATTACCCAGATCATTATTTCCGAATTTATCCGTACCAATATAGCTGCCCTGTACTTTATTATGTTTAGCCTGTGCCTCCTGTATTTTTACGCCGATCTTATTGCCAGAGATAACATTACGATAAAATGTGTTTGCGCTGTTATCGTTTCGTCCACCGATTAGGTTTTCGCTTGCGTTAGTGATTATGACGCCGTGATTAACGTTGGTAAGGATCTCGGTTCCGTTCTGTTTTAGACCGATGAGGTTGCTTTGCACTTTATTGTTTTTTGCATCGCTTCCGTTAATTACTACGCCATCATCGCCGTTACCGGAAATTACATTACCGCGAATTTGTTGTGTCCCGGCTTGATTGGCGCCACCAATAAAGTTATCAGGTGCGTTGGAAATGAATATGCCGGAACTCGTGTTGCCAAAATCAAGCATGCCGGTTCGGTCGGTACCAATATAATTACCCTCAATTTTATTCTGGCGGGCATCCGAATCTTGAATTTGTATCCCGTCATCACCATTGCTGGAGATGATATTACGGTCATTGGCAGTAGGGCCGCCTATCTTGGAATTCGGTGCGTTGCTAATAAGCACGCCATCGTCACCATTCGCTACGCCGGCATCAGCCGTCTTGTCCATACCTATATAGTTGCCGATGACGATGTTGTTATCCGAAGTGTTCCCTGAAATCTGTATGCCATTATCAGCATTGCCGGAAATAACGTTTTTCCGTGATGCAGACTGTCCGCCAATAGTGCAATTCCTGGTGTTGCTTAAAAAAATGCCGTCATTTCCATTGCGCAGGGCGGTACGTCCGATAATCTCGATACCAATATAGTTGTTTTCGATGGTGCAACCATCGCTTTGCTGGATCTGGATACCGTGATCTGTGTTGCCGGAAATGATATTACGGCCGCGATTGGCGCCAGCACCAATAACAGTATTATTGGAACCATTTATAAAGATGCCTTTGCGTCCATTAGCAATGGCGGCATTGCCACCTTCATTAGTACCTATTTTATTTTGTAATATGACGGTATTGTTACTGTTTTGAATGATGACCCCGTCAACGCCATTACCGGAAATCACATTACCTGTTACAAAGCCAAGGCTACCAATTTCGTTATTGCTGGAATTACCGGAAATGAAGATGCCGGTCTGGGTATTCCCAAGTGCATGGGTGCCAGCGATATTGGTACCTATGTAATTACCGTATATTTTATTGTGGGAAGAGGCACCATAAATAATGATCCCATAACGTCCACTTGCAGATATTACGTTACGATAGCGCGGATCATCACCCCCGATGGTGTTGTCGCTGGAGCCCCCACGTATGACTATACCCGAGCCGCCATTGCCCACATTGAGCCCTGTGGTAGTGACGCTGGGTTTGGTCCCGATGTGGTTACCGCGTATGGTCGCATTCCTTGCGCCGGCAAGGACAATACCGTTACCGCGAAAACGCTCAACAATAAAGCCGCTTACGGTGACATCGGTAGCACTAATGACCAGCCCGTCAACCGAGCTAGTACCGGCATTGAAGCCATTGAGGCTTACATGTTGCGTAAGCCCGGAAAGAATTCTTGCAGAATCTGTAACAGCAGGTAACTGCCTGCGCGGTTGTACGCTGTTAACGTTGACGCTAATAGTGTCCATCCCCGGTGTGGCATTCGCCTGCTCAATAGCCGCACGCATGGTGCAAATACCGCTTGGTGGAACTGGTGGATTAGCATTAGGATTATTACGTGTGTCACAGATATTATCCTGCGCGAAAGAATCTCCACCGCGATCATCGGTTGTATTGACTACGAAGGTTGCCGCTGATGCAAGGTAAGGTGTTAATGAGATTACTAAAAGCGTTATAAAACGGATGAGATTAAACGAAAAAAGTGTTCCGTTATTTTCAGTACAAGACATATTTTTGCTCCATTATCGTTATGACTTGACTAATGTGGTAATCATTACCTCTTCGCAGTATCTACCAGATTTCGCTAAATTGTCAAAGATGTATCCTTATCTAACACGCGGTTTCGGATAAGTTGTTGATTACCTGAGTCTTCATAAAGATATCGATCTCCACCATGAAACGATCTGTCAACTGATTTACGTTGATAAAGTCGAGGGCGGCGATTTCTATAGGCACTTGAGAATGTCATCAAAGCCTTATCGAAAGCGCTGTGGTCATTATGATCGGCGAGGCACGATCTAGGGACGTATATCCATAGATGGATATGCGTCCCGCAGTGGTAAATACCCGCGATATTTAGGGTCAGAGCGCGATATTTAGGGTCAGAGTAAAAACTCTCCTTACCTAAGATCAAGTGTTTTTACTCTGACCTCAAATACTCTACATTGAAATCCCACCGCTCCCGCAGCTGATTTCTTCAGCGACCCCGTCGTCGTGAATTATAGAACACCACCACCGCCCACGATCTAATACTTGACCGTTTTATACAAAACTCTTTGATTGCAAGCCGGAGGCTTGTCGTTCCCAGAATCAAGGGGCAGAAAATATCCCCAGAAACTTTTTACATTGGCGATTCGAAAAAACACTTCTCTAATCGGGTAGGCCAGTAGCAGGCCGTATAAAAAATGCACCAGGCGATCGAAGTGGTTTCGCTCCCAGCTCATAAAATCGTTGAGACTAAAATTGAAGGTCGATACCAAAAATTCGTCGTAAGGCACCCTGGCGTAAGTAAAATGAGAGCCGACCTCGTGCAGGGAAATAAATAAAAATATCAGGTTGTAGGAAACTCTAGAGAGCGGGAAGTATCGGTAAGACAAAGCCATTAAGGGTATAAAAACTAGGATCAGGACATTTTCCAGCGCCCAGCCAGACCTGTCGTAGGGTGATATAGAGAGTAATAAAAACTCAATAAAGAATAACAGTGAAAGAATTAAAAAATATTTTTTATGAGGCATAGGTGAGGCTTGTGGTTGTTATGATGAGTAATTAATTGATCAAATACCTGGTTGCAAGACTTGCGCCCATTGATTTCACCTTACACCTTATCTTAAAACGCCCACTCCAGGCCAAGACCGCCATGGAAAAAATCCGCCAGCTGCTCATCACCGGCTAAGCGTGAATTACGTTGCAGAGCCCAGCTATAAGTCGCGTGCCCGGTAATGGTCAGCGACTCGCTCAGTGAGTATTCTGAGCCCAGGCGCAGGCCAAGGTGGTTAGCGCCGCTGTGACCATCAGAGACATAGCCGTCATTAACGCCGAACATTCCAGCGCCGGTAAAGGTGAGACCTTCAGATACCTCGACTGCGCGGCTCAAGCTCAATTCCCAAAACGCACCGTCGGCATCAAAAGAATAATAAGCGTCCAGGGCGACATCAAGTTGCAGAGGCAAACCTGACCACACACCGCCGACACCGACCTCGTTATCGTCAGATTCAGGAAACTTTAAATAGGTGTAACTCGCATAGAGCTCGAAATCGCCAAGCTGCTCGGTCAAGCCCAACGTTATCCGTGACTCCTCATAATCCTGATCTGGAGACCAGCCATACCAGAGACCGCCGGTAAATCGACCCCAGCCCAAATCCAGGTTAGTTGCCGAGATCGCGTCACCATTAAGGCTGTCTCTGCCTTCCAGTGAATATCGGCTCTCTATCGCAGTGTGGAAGTGGACGTCCATTCCCTTATTTATAGCATCGTGCGTATGAGCGTGCCCAAACCGGGTTTGCGCTTCTGGTTCGTGAGCCGTCGCACTGAGAGCTGTGCAAAAAAATACAGATAAAAAACAGCTAATCTTCTTATGGCTCGATAAGGCCATAAGGTAGCTTTTTAGCGAAATAAATCTGTTCAATGTGTTAATCCAGCCTTTGAATAAAGCGGGCGACTATATCAGAAAACACTGTATTTTTGATCGTGCTTTTCTTGGGAAGACTGCGTTTCTAGACCTGACCCTGATTTCTATCCTGCCAGCAGGAGGATCAAGGAGTCTGACCCCTTGATCTTCTCTGTTCCTATCCCACTGACCAATACCCAAGATCAGTAGCGGCCGTCTCGCGAAGACTTTTCGTGCGTCTAACTTATTGAAATTAAAGGCCTTGCAAAAAGTGTTCGCGAGACGGAGAATGAAAACAACTGCGCCTGCGTCGCACTATCACCGAAAACCTTAATTAGAATAATAGGGGTAAGGCGTTGAAATCAATACAAATACAACCTTTTTTCCGTCTTTAATTTCCGAGATGGCGAGCTGTGTGATAGTGCGGCGGTGTCTTCTGAATAATATCGTTATGTTTCTTAAGAAATAAAAAAGGCTGAGCATATTTAGCCCCTTAGTTATATGGAGTTTCAATTGAATATAGATAAAGATGAATACGAGGTGTTAAAGTTTGCTTATGAAGAATGGGCGAAAATAAATCGTATTATCGCTACCTTCTCGTTTTTAATAATAGGTTTTACGATTGCAGGTAAGGCAACTCATATAAGTGTAGAGTTATTAGCGCCTGAGCAAAAAGAATCTATAAGAACAGCGTTGGTGTTGTTTGGATTAAGTGGTTTGGCAGCAGGTTTCAATATGTGTGTTGCGTATATATGGATGGATGCTATCCGTCGAAATTACAAAAAAAGCCTAATCGGAAAAACAGTTATTGGTAGTTATCCTGCATTTTGTCTCAAATTGGGTAGTCTTGGGTGGATACTCTCAATTTTTTCCATATGTTCAATTATTTACGGGATATATAAATTAATGGATATTGCCCTAGTATATTTAGCCGTTTAATGAGACGAGCATATATGAAAATCTATTTTATAAGCATAATTATCATTCTATTACTTGTTGTTATTTTTATTCTTCCGCCAATTCCGCAAGACTTGGCATATCACCAGTATGCAGATCAACGTGCTCTTTTTGGTATCCCTAATTTTAGCAATGTTGCATCCAATGCTTTGTTCCCTTTAATTGGATGTGCCGGAGTTTGGTTGCTTTTTAAAAAGCGACTTCAAATAGTTGCCGAGATAGACTTGGCATACTATGCGTTCTTTATAGGGGTTATCTTTGTTGGTGGTAGTTCCATGTATTATCACCTAAACCCAACTAATTCGTCTCTTGTTTGGGATCGTGTTGGTCTTGCTATAATATTTGTTAGCTTCTTCACGATAATTGTAGGTGAGTACGTTTCCGGCAGGTTAGCTAAGCTGATGTTGACTCCATTACTATTTTCCAGTTTGTTTTCTGTATGGTATTGGAATTATACAGAATCAATTGGGTCTGGTGATTTAAGACTATATGGGATTGTACAGTTCCTGCCAATAATATTAATTCCTTCGATATTTCTAATATACAAGGCGCGGTTCTCGCATGCATATTTATATTGGCTGTTTATTGGTATGTACATTTTGGCAAAAATATTCGAGATATATGATGTTAATATTGGGGAGTATTTTTTTGGTTTTGGTGGTCACGCAATAAAACATATTATATCTTCTGGAGGTACGGTAGTTTTTTTATATCTTTTGTTTAAACGTAGACCAAAACAGTAACAAAATAGAATTCAAATGGATCGGTGGCAAATGAGAATCATTCCTTTTCGCTTAACCTCGAAGATCTCCGAGTTTGATGATGCATTGTCTGAAGATATTGTTTCTGCGCTCCAAGAGCAGAGAAAAGCGATTTTGCCGAGCGAAAACGTTTTCGGATATTCGCATGGTACAAGATGGCGTACGAGCACAGCTGGTAATGGCGACGAGAACGAAGACGGGGAAATGCAGGTTCACTCTTCGGAAATTGAGATTTCTTTCCAGGAAATTGTCGACAATGATCTTGGCGCTTTTGCGAAATACCGGAACTTAGTAGTAAGTCGCTTGATGGAAGAATTTATGCGTAGCATGTATCAGACTGTCAGCGATTCTACGGAAAAAACAGGAAACGTTGTAAATGCTAAAGGTGGTGGCTTCAAGGCTGAGCAATATGTTGAAATGCTCGAGAGGATTGAGTTCGGAGTTGATCGAAACGGAAATGTTTCCTTTCCAGAGATTCACGCTGGACCGGAGCTAGTGGAAAAAATGCGTCAAGAGCTATCGGCTCAAGGACCAGATTTTGAAAAGAAGGTGCAAGAAATAATTCAGAGGAAGTCTGAAGCAGCTCTGGTAAAAGAGGATGGCAGGAAATCAAAATTTCCAAAATTCGGGGATGAATAGCAAGTGAGAGTTTTGGTGGCCATCGGCTGTGATCATTATTCCAGTGAAAAACTGTCAGATCTAGCTGGCGCAGAGAATGATGCTAGCGCAATATTCGATTTACTCGCACGCAATGAAGGCGGCTTCTACGATAAAGATCGCTCAATTCTACTAAGGTCGCCATCTTCGGAAGAGGCGAGAGCAGCGCTCGAACAAACCATTTTTGACACTAATAATGATGAGGTGGACTTTTGCTTGTTCTTTGCCGGTCACGGGTACTTAAAGGACGGCGCATATTTCTTATGCGTTAAAGACACTTCTGTTGATCGACTTTCTGTTTCGGCTATCGGTATCACGGAGCTCTTTATGTGGATCAATGAGGCTAACGTTCGAGACTCAAACATAGTAATCGATTCCTGCCAAGCGGGCGGGATTGCCTGCGACGTAGCAGCCTTTTTAAAGCCAGGCAAGATCGGCAACCTCGGCTCTCCATCGATTTCAGTCCTAGCAGCTGCGGCAGCGGATCAGGTCGCTAGAGAGATCAACGGGCAAGGCGTAGCAACGTCAGCGCTTCTGAAGTGCTTGTCGGGCGAAGTGGTCGTTCAAACAGACCGCCCAAGTCTTAACCTGATTGAAGTCGGCCATTCTGTAGCCGAATTGATGGGCAAAGAGAATCAGCAGGCACCCGTCTATTGGGGGCTTAACTTATTTGGTAGATCGCTATTTGCTAGCAACCCCCGTTTCGATGAGCCTAAAAGGCCAGTTATTGGTTTGCCAGATGGTCTCAACAGAAGCGCAGACGACGAACCAGTCATCAGGGAGCATGCAACCAAAGTCTGGGAGTTATATCTATCCAGCTCTCGGCAATTCGATGCAATAAGTTTCTTGAATCTTACTCAGTCTTTGTTGAGCGACCTACCGACAGACTCTACGGCCGCGCCAATTATTGTAGATGCACTAGCTACTACTTTTCGGCAGATCGTGAGTGGCTCGAACGACCCATTTGAAGAGATTGAATTACTTGGCGCATGCATTGCTTCTCTATTACGATATTCTGACGGCGATGACGTAGCTGCTAGCGTCATAATAGCGATGTCGAACCAACTATTAGAAACGATATCTTCGGGAAGCAAAGTAGTTCTTAACGCCATTGAAGAAAATCACTTTGCTTTGTTAAGTGAACGATCCGCTCTAGCCGATCTATATTACCTGCCGATAAGAATTCTTAAGATCTTAGGGTGGGTTGGCACAGGTCAATATATCGCCAATATGCTCAACAAAGAGTGCCCCAAAGAGCTGTTGGTTAGACAGCAATTAGTGCGCGCAATATTGGAAATTTATACGTGCTCAATAGTGGCCGTATCTGACGAGCAAACCTGTAATTTCGTTATCTTCCTGTGCGTGGCTGAGAGCATGGAGCTGTCTGACGAGGCAGAACAGCTCTTCGGTTTACTCTGCCATACCTTCCATAAGTTCGATGGAAATATTTCTAGGGCGCATTTGTCTGGTTCTAATGCTTATAAATTCATTAAAGCCCGAGCGGAGGAACGCAACGCAATCCATGAGGGATTGATTTCCAGGCCAACCGAATTTCTTTCAGCGCTGATGTGCGCATCTGAAAAGCTTGCGCTATCTGGTGTTGTAGACAGCCTTATAGAAGATTTCGATCACATGTCTGCCAATCTATTTGTGCCTGACAGTTACACAAGCTTTGCAGAAGAGAGAATCGATAATGGCCTCAACCATACATTTATTATTGGGCATGGGGTTTGGTGTGTTAAGGACTTTATGGATACATGGAGGACCGTTCGTGCGCAAATAGACAGTGATCCAAGTATAGAATTACCAGCTATCCAGATTGCTGCCATTTGTGCAGCTCTTATTAAGCCTAATCGAACGCCTTGGTTTGTCTGGGATTGATGTTTCGGAGATGCGGCAGCAATATACGGATTTCAAGATTGATCGCGGGAGTGATTTTGCTCCATAACAAGCGCATGCAGCTGGACAAACCACTTGCTACGCTCCCGGTTTGCCGCAGGTGCTAAGTTTTAAGGGCCGTGAAAAACTATATCGCTCTAGCTACTTTTTATTCTTCGATTTTTAGTACTCAATCCCAACTCAAAGCCCCACCGGTTTGATACTCAATCACTCGGGTCTCAAAAAAGTTTTTCTCTTTTCTTAAATCCATCATTTCCGACATCCACGGGAAGGGGTTTTGCGCGCCGGGATACTGCTCGGCCAAACCCAGTTGGTTGAGGCGACGGTTGGCAATAAAGTGCAGGTATTCTTCCATCATGGCGGAGTTCATGCCGAGTACGCCGCGGGGCATGGTGTCGCGGGCGTAGGCGATTTCGAGTTCGGTGCCTTCGATAATCATCAGAATGGCTTCGCGCTGGAAATCTTCGGTCCACAGGTGGGGATTTTCCAGTTTGATCTGGTTAATGACATCGACGCCAAAATTCAGATGCATGGACTCGTCGCGCAGAATGTACTGAAACTGCTCTGCGACGCCGGTCATTTTATTGCGGCGTCCCATGGACAGAATTTGGCTAAAGCCACAGTAAAAGAAAATGCCCTCGGCCACGCAGTAAAAGGCAATCAGGTTGCGCAGTAGTTCCTGTTCGCTCTCCATGGTTCCGGTGGTGAACGTTGGGTCGCCCAGAGCGTGAGTGTATTTTAGGTTCCAGGCGGCTTTTTGTGCGATGGAGGGGACTTCACGGTACATGTTGAAGACTTCGCCTTCGTCCATGCCGAGGGATTCGATGCAGTACTGGTAGGCGTGGGTGTGGATGGCTTCTTCAAAGGCTTGGCGCAGCAGATACTGGCGGCACTCTGGTTGGTGATATGGCGATAGACTGCCAGTACCAGGTTGTTGGCGACGAGTGAGTCGGCGGTTGAGAAGTAACCTAGT
>JAGPUQ010000020.1 GCA_018069525.1 Porticoccaceae bacterium
CAACACGGACTGGACGATTGGTCACGTGCATTCCGGTGCGCTGGGCTGGGTGGCGATGATTTCCATTGGCAGTATGTACCACCTGATTCCTATCTTGTTCGAAAAGCCGCAGATGTACAGCATCAAACTCATTAGTACGCACTTTTGGTTAGCGACCATGGGCACGGTGCTCTACATTGCGTCAATGTGGGTTAACGGTATTGCTCAGGGCTTAATGTGGCGGGCTTTCAATACGGACGGCACGCTGACCTATACCTTTGCCGAATCGATAGAAGCGAGTATTCCTGGTTACTACGTGCGTCTACTGGGGGGCGGTATGTTTTTCCTCGGCATGTTGGTGATGGCCTTTAATGTCTGGAAAACCTGCCGGGGCCCCGGAGTGCCGGTAGCCGAGTCAGTCAAAGTCAGCGCAGCGACGTAAGGAAGACATCGATGAAACATGACATAGTTGAAAAAAATGTCGGCTTAATGATTGTGCTGGTTTTAGTTGCCATGAGTTTTGGCGGACTAGCGCAAATTCTCCCCCTGTTTTTTATCAAGTCGACGACAACGCCAATCGAAGGCTTGAAACCGCTGCCGGCACTGGTGCTGGAAGGCCGCGATATTTATATCCGCGAGGGCTGCCATGTGTGCCACACGCAGATGGTGAGGCCGTTTCGTTCAGAAACCGAGCGTTACGGGCACTACACAGTGGCGGGTGAGCAAGTTTATGAGCACCCATTTTTGTGGGGTTCAAAACGCACCGGGCCGGACCTGGCGCGGGTTGGCGAGCGCTACAGTGACGAGTGGCATCGCGCCCACCTGTACAACCCGAGGGACGTGGTACCCGTATCTAACATGCCGGCCTTTCCCTGGTTGTTTCACAACATTGTTAGCGGTGAAGACACCGCGGCAAAAATGACTGCCTTGCGAAAAGTCGGCGTACCTTATACCGATAGTGATATCGCTAAAGCTGCCGAACCTTTTGCCGAGGGCAAAGTAAAAGAAGTCGATGCGCTGGTGGCCTACCTCCAGCAACTGGGTACTTTAATTAAACAAAAGCGCTAGGGCTGACAGCAGGGCAAATTAACAGTAGGCAAAGTTAACAGCAGGGCACGACGCCGGGAGGATTTGTGGATCAAGGTACATTACAGGGTATTGGAACACTGCTAGCGCTATTGGGTTTTAGCGCGATTTGCGTGTGGGCCTACAGCGGAGGCAATAAGGCCCGGTTTGACGAAGCGGCGCAATTGCCTTTTGCGGATGATTTGCCGGTGGTTGAAGAAAAATCTGTACCGGAGAGCCCGGATGTTATCGCCGATGTATTGCATAAAGCAGGATCGGATAAAACACTATCGAGTAAAACAGAGCCGAATAAAACAGAGCCGGATAAAACACGGAGTGGGTTATGAGCACCTTCTGGAGTTGGTGGATCATTGCGATGACCGTGATCACAACTGTCGGCGTGTGCTGGGTGTTATTTGCTAATCGCAAAGTCGTGTTAAAAGAAAAACCAAAGGATGGCGAAGTACCAAAAACCGGACATGTCTACGATGGCATCGAGGAATACGAAAATCCTCTGCCGGGCTGGTGGTTTAATATGTTTGTCGCCACCGTGGTATTTTCGATTATTTATCTCGTCCTTTATCCTGGCTTAGGTAACTTTCCCGGTGTGCTGGGCTGGACTTCGGAGGGACAGTGGCAGCAACAGGAACAAAAAGCGGAAGACCGCTTCGAGGCCGTTTACGCGACCTTTGAGGGCCAGTCGATAGAAGAGCTGGCGCTTAATCCGAAAGCCTTCAAAATAGGTCGACGTTTGTTCGGTAATAACTGCGCGGTTTGCCATGGCAGCGATGGCGGTGGCAGTTATGGTTTTCCCAACCTGACCGATGCAGACTGGTTATATGGCGGTACGCCAAAGGATATTGAGGTTTCGATCACTCACGGGCGGAGGGGCGCGATGCCATCCTGGACCTCGGTGATTGGCGAAGATGGTATTAGTCAGGTCACCGAGTACCTGTTCAAAATTGGTGGGGATGAGCACGATGCGGCCCTGGCCAGTACGGGGGAAACCGTGTTTTCTACCTATTGCACCAGCTGCCACGGCGTTGATGGGAAGGGTATCCAGGCCTTTGGCGCGCCGAATCTAATCGATGATGTTTGGCTCTACGGTCGTTCACCAGAAATGATAAAAACCAGCATCCGTCGAGGGCGCAAGGGCATAATGCCTGCTCAAATTGAGCAATTACACGAGAGTAAAATCCGTTTGCTGACGAGCTATGTATACAGTATGTCTCAGCGCTAGTGGCCGAGTAATCCGGTGGTGAATACCGAGGAAACGCATCGGCAAACCTCGGGTGACGAAACCCATGTGCTCTATCTGTACGAAACCCGTAAAAAGATTTACGCGCGGCGCTTCGTCGGTTTCTTTCGCAAGCTAAAAAAACGTAGCGGTATACCTTTATTGTTAGGCTATTTGCTCCTGCCCTGGTGGCAAATAGATGGCCGTCAGGCTGTCTGGTTCGATTTACCCGAGCGTCAATTCCATATTCTCTGGATGACCTTTTGGCCACAGGATTTTATGTTGCTGGCCTGGTTGTTGATTATCTGTGCGTTTGCTCTTTTCACGGTGACGGTACTGGTTGGCCGTGTCTGGTGCGGCTTTAGTTGTCCGCAAACTGTCTGGACCATGATGTTTATGGGCGTGGAACGGTTTTTTGAAGGTGGCCGTAATAAACGCATTAAACTGGATCTCGCGCCGTGGAACTTTAATAAAGTCTGGCGCAAGAGCGGTAAACATATTGGTTGGCTGCTTATCGCTTTCGTGACCGGGTTTACCTTTGTGGCCTATTTCAATCCAGTTAGAGAGCTGACGGTCGAGATTTTTACTTTTTCGGTCCAGCCGCCGGCGGTATTTTGGATCGCTTTTTTTACCGCCATGACCTATATGAATGCTGGTTATCTGCGCGAGCAGGTGTGTAAGTACATGTGCCCCTATGCGCGTTTTCAGTCGGTGATGTTTGATTCCGATACCTTGGTCGTTTCTTACGATGAGGTGCGTGGGGAGCCGCGAGGCGCGCGTAAAAAGGGCAGTGATTATGTAGCCGATGGTTTGGGCGACTGTGTTGATTGCACGCTTTGCGTACAGGTCTGTCCGGTGGGCATTGATATTCGCGACGGCTTACAGTCTGACTGTATCAGTTGCGGTTTGTGTATTGATGCCTGCGATGCAATTATGGAAAAAGTCGAATACCCTAAAAAACTAATCAGCTTTACCACCGAAAATCGTTTGAATAAAACTAAAAGCCGAATCTTGCGCCCGCGCTTAATGGCTTATGTACTTGCCCTGGCAGCGATGGTGAGTTTGTTTTCTTATGCCCTGTTAACTCGGGTACCGTTAGAACTGGATATTATCCGCGACCGCTCGTTACTTTATCGTGAAACTTCCCGAGGACTTATCGAAAATATTTATACCTTGCGGATAAATAATATGGATAATCGCGATCATCAATATCAAATTAAGGTAGCGGGCGACTATGATTTTGAAATGCTCGGGGATCAATTAGTAACGGTGAGCGCCGGGGAAGTATTTACCCACCTGCTCAGATTAAAGTTAGACCCCGGTCTACTCAAGGCAGGCAACACAGATGTTACTTTTATATTGACGTCGACGCAGGATGAAAAACTTACCGACAGCGAAGAAAGTCGCTTTATTGGACCTTTTTTACTGTAAAGCATTAGCTAAAATATTAACTCAAACATTAAGTGCAGTCTTCAATGAGAAAACTAAATGTCCGATAACTTAACCCCTAAGTCCGATAACATGGCCCTTAAGGCCGACAGTTTAGCCCCTGAGCCTGAAGCGTTGTCGGTTGAGGCCTGGTATCGGCAGTTTTGGCCGTGGTTTTTGATCGCGCTGCCAGCATCTGTCGTGGTCGCCAGTTTCTTTATGCTCTATTTGGCGATTAAACATGCCGATACTCTGGTAAGTGACAATTATTATCGCGACGGTTTGGCTATTAACCAGGTTCTGTTTCAGGACGTTCGCGCCAGGGAATTAGGTTTGTCAGCGCAGATGACTTTTGACTTGTCTGAAGGTGTGTTGGCTATTAATGTTAGCAGAGATTTTTCCAATAACCAAAATTTGCCCGATGTTTTAACACTGCAATTGTTACATCCCACAGACGCGGATGCCGATCGTACCATCACGGTGTTAGCTGGCGGTGACGGACGTTATCGAGGTAAGTTGCCGATAATCCCCGAGCATCGTTTTTATCTGCGACTCATGCCGGGGACTATTGCTGAGCAAGACGATATAAAACTTGCGGAATGGCGACTGAATGGAGAGCTGGATTTCGCTACCGTTAACCACGTATTACTTAGTGCGGATCAACATGTCCCTTAGTCCTTGTTTTCATTGCGGCTTGCCGGTGGGCACCAATGATAATTTTACGGTGCTGATCGGCGGCGCGCCGAGGGCTATGTGTTGCATCGGATGTCAGGCGGTCGCCAGTGCAATCGTTGATGGGGGTTTGGAGAAATTTTATCAGTATCGCGTGGGTCTTTCTGAATCTAGTTCTGGTTCTGGTTCTAGTTCTAGTTCGGCTTCCAGTGCTGAGGACTGGAGTATTTATGATTTGCCCGAAATTCAAGATGATCTTATTACTGTAGACGAGCAGGGTTTAGCGCTTGTTGATTTAGGTGTCTCGGGAATAACGTGTGCGGCCTGCGCCTGGTTAATCGAACATCACTTAAATAAATTGCCTGGCATAGAGCAAGCTTCGGTTAATGTCAGTCGCCAACGTTGTCGTATTCGCTGGTCCCTCGAAAAATTACCATTAAGCCAGGTGCTGGCAAGTTTTACTGACATCGGTTATCGAGCGCACCCAGTGAGCGATTCTAATCGACTTGAACATATCGACCGGGACCAACGGGCTTACCTCTTGCGTCTGGGTGTCGCCGGCATTGGCATGATGCAGGCGGGGATGCTGGCGATTGGCCTTTATGCCGGGGCATTTCAAGGTATGGAAGCCCGCTGGGAAGAACTGCTGCGCTGGGTGAGCCTGGTAGTGGCTACCCCAGTTGTGTTGTATGCGGCACAACCTTTTTTTGCCGGTGCGCGACGCAGTCTCTCATCCTTACATTTGGCCACACCTTTGCGTCTTCATTTAACCATGGATGTACCGGTTGCTCTGGCCATCGGATTGGCGTATTCGGCCAGTGCCTGGGCGACGGCGACGGGAACCGGGGAAGTGTATTTTGATGCCGTCTCGATGTTGACATTTTTTCTGCTGCTGGGACGTTTTTTGGAAATGCGCGTGCGTTATCACAATGAATTAGTTGCAGGGGGAGCGGCACAACTCATTCCTCCTACGGCTATGCGCTGGAACAGTCGCGGAGATAGCGCTCTTGCTATTGCTCGCGGTGCTAAGAGTGCTAAGACCTCCGAGAAGATCTTAGGAAAGGTCTCAGAGAAGCTCCAGAAGAAAGTTCTGGAAAGAGTCCCGGTTAAGTCACTGAGTATTGGCGATGTGATAGAAATTGGTGAAGGTGAACGCCTACCCATTGACGGCGTGGTGCTTGCTGGCGAGAGCCGGGTAGTCGAAGCGATATTAACCGGTGAGCAAGATCCGCTAGCCAAAGGGCCGGGAGACGTCGTTAGCGCGGGAACCTTGAACACCATCAATCGTTTACAAATAACCGTCAGCGCGGTAGGTAACAACACCCGGTTGGCGAACATCCTTAAATTACTCGATGGCGCGGTGGCCGAAAAACCTCGACAGGTTGAAGTGGCTGATCGGCTCGCGAGTTGGTTTGTCGCTCTGGTGCTGGTGTTAGCTGGGGTGGTATTCGGGACCTGGTATTTACACGACGGGGAGCGAGCGTTGTGGGTGACTTTGTCGGTGCTGGTGGTGACCTGTCCCTGTGCTTTATCGTTGGCCACACCGGTAGCGCTGACCGCTGCGACGGGGCAATTGCAACGTCAGGGTTTATTGGTGCGCCGCGGTCACGTGTTGCAAACTCTGGCCAGAGTGAGGCGAGTCATTCTGGATAAAACCGGCACATTGACCACCGGGAAGCTGGAGCTTCAGCAGGTGATCAGTCACCGGGGTGCCGCCAGTGAATCAAATACTGCGCTTGATGGTGCCGCGGCTCTTAATGGTGCCGCAGCTCTTAATGGTGCCGCAGCGCTTGATAGCGCCGCTGCTCTTGATAGCGCCGCAGCTCTTGATATTGCTGCGGCGCTGGAACAGGGCTGTCGGCATCCGATTGCTAGCGCTTTCAATCAACGAAAAACCCATAAGTACGCGGAGCAGCTCGATTATCAAGTCGGTGCTGGGGTGAGTGGTAGTGTTGACGGCGAGCACTACGCTTTAGGTAAGCCCGCTTTTGTCGCCGAGGTATTGGACCTGGATTCCTCCGCGTTACGTTCAGTTGATACTTCGGTCGGGGCAGCGGCCGTAGCAGGTAAGCATTGCATCAATGTAGTGTTGGCTAATCAAGGGGGCGTTCTGGCTGAGTTTGTACTGGCCGATGCCGTGCGACCGGGTGCGCAGGCTTTGGTTAAGCGTTTAACCGAGCAAGGTTTTGCACTTGAATTACTCAGCGGCGATCAAGAAAAAAATGTTCGCGCTTTAGCTAACGAGCTGGGTTTGAAGGAGTGGCGAGCCAATGCCTCACCGGAGGATAAGCTCGCCCATATTCGTCGCCGACAGGGGCAGGGCGAAGTGGTGCTAATGGTCGGCGATGGCATTAATGATATACCGGTATTGAGCGGCGCCGATATTTCCCTTGCGATGGGCGAGGCCACCGACTTTACCCGTCAGGCCAGCGATGCGGTGCTGTTGTCCGGTGATCTGAACACCCTGGCGGATGCCATTGCAGTGGCCGGTAAAACGGAATCGGTTATCCGCCAAAATATTATTTGGGCCTTGATTTACAATATAAGTGCTTTGCCTCTCGCCGCTCTGGGTTGGGTGCCGCCCTGGGCCGCAGCGCTTGGTATGTCGGCGAGTTCCCTAGTGGTAGTGTTAAATGCGCTACGCTTGCAGCGCCGTGGCGGAGGTAAGTTAAAGACGAGTAAGCGTAAGTTACCGCAATCGATGCCGGCGATCCTCGAGGCAGGAGTCTGATGGAGAGCCTCTATTTTTTGATTCCACTGTCGATAGTGGTGCTGGGGCTGGCTGTTCTGGTGTTTTTCTGGGCAGTGAATAATGGTCAATACGATGACCTCGAGGGCGAGGCAGAACGTATTTTATTTGATGAAATCGATGAGGGAGAAGCGCCGATTACAGATACGCCCTCGTTGCTTAAAGAAGGTGGGCTCAAGCAAGATGAAAACCATCTCCCTGAAACCGATAATCAGGGCGGCACCGATGGTAGCGAACTGTGATAAAAAAAAGCTATGACTGAAGGGTTATGGCCCGCAATGGCGGTTATGTTCGGCATTGGTTTGCTCGGTGCAGGGCACTGTATCGGAATGTGCGGGGGCATCGCATCGGCGCTAAGTTCTACCAGCAACAAATCTTCGCCTGGTTTGGTTTTGGCCTACAGTTGTGGTCGCATTTTTACCTACGCCGGTGCGGGCGGCGTGGTGGCCAGTTTGGGTTATGCCAGTAGTAGCTATTTAGCGTTAGCGCCCATACTTCGCGGCATCGCTGGGCTGTTATTAATTTCGATGGGTTTGTATCTGGCGGGCTGGTGGCGAGGTTTAATCTGGTTGGAGAAGGGTGGCAGTTTGCTGTGGCGACGCTTGCAACCTCTGGGGCAGGGGCTATTACCGGTTCGTTCAGTGCGCGCGGCGCTGATGCTCGGTTTGGTTTGGGGCTGGTTGCCCTGCGGCTTGGTCTACACGGCTTTGGCCTATGCAGCTACTGCGACAACGCCCCTGGTAGGTATGGCACAAATGGCAGCGTTTGGTTTGGGTACCATGCCCGCGATAGTATTGGGGGGGATGTCCATGGGT
Organism: Porticoccaceae bacterium; assembly: GCA_018069525.1. Lineage (GTDB taxonomy): Bacteria > Pseudomonadota > Gammaproteobacteria > Pseudomonadales > Porticoccaceae > JAGPUQ01. The sequence continues at coordinate 7,946 of JAGPUQ010000020.1, forward strand.
AAGTTTGCTCAAGTATTGCAGGGTAATAACTTGCGTCGGATGTTTGCACTGTTGTTAATTACTTATGGGATTTGGACGCTGCTTGCGCCGGTATTGATGCCGCTACTAACCTCGACATCGGCAGCGCATCAATTTCATTAAGCTGGGTTTTTCCATTGGAAAAGTTCTGAAGAGCAGAAGTTGAAGATTTATACCTTAGTATTGATTTTTATCAATACATAACCACAGCGTTGACGTTATAAGCGGTGTGTTAATCATTTATTAAAAGAGAGTGGGGATTTTATGTTTGGTCATATACCGGGGTTATTATTTTATCCGCGCACCGAGTGGCAAAAAATTGCAAATTTGTCTGACGAAAAAATTAAACGCTTACTGCCTTACCCTATTCTCATGTCGCTGCTACCGGCATTGGGGTTTTATATCGGCACCACCAAAATCGGCTGGACGGTAAGCGGTGAAAATGTGGTGCGCATTACCGAAGCCAGTGCAATTCCATTGGCGGTACTTACCTATGCAGCATTATTAGGCGCGATTATTTTTATCGGCTTGATGGTGAACTGGATGTCGCAGACTTATCTGGTAAAAACTTTCCCGATTAAGGGCATCGTAGCGATTGGCTACGCTTGCACCCCCATTTTTCTGGCTGGCGCATTTGCCGCCTACCCGATCTGGTGGCTGGATATCACCCTAGGTATTGCAGCGGGTATTTATACCATTTATCTGATTTATATGGCGATACCTTTGATGATGCATGTGCCAGGGGATAGAGGTTTTCTCTACGCCAGCGCCGTGTTTATGGTGGCCTTAGTCTACGTAGTCGTAGTTTTGGTCAGCATAACGATTATTTGGGAATATATTGCCACTCCGGTGTTCATAGATTGAGCTATTTTGTCGCTGAGTCAGCTTTAATGTCGGCGGTCTGTGGGGAATAACACCGAAAAGAGTTACTGCGAATAAAATTCCTTCCTTGTTATGATAGCGGCCGGGCTTGATTTTAGAGCCTACTTGAATAATCAATTGTCTGGCTTACACAAACAAGGTTCTGTATGTCCAAAATAAAACAAAAACCACAACCTGTGCTCGGCGCGGATAAGCAGCAAATTAAAAACGAGTTTCACCAGCGCGTGCACGCTACCCTCGATGCCGGGCGTGAGGAAGTCGTGGCAGGGAGACATGCCAAAGGTTATCGCACAGCGCGGGAAAACCTTGCTGATATATGCGACCCGGACTCCTTTCTTGAATACGGTCAGCTTGCGGTAGCGGCGCAACGCAAGCGTCGCGATTTTGAAGACCTAAAAATCAATACTGCCGCTGATGGCATTATTACTGGCCTCGCGACTATTAATTCAGATCAATTTAATGACGACGCTAGTCGAGTCGCCGTTATTGTCAATGACTATACGGTGCTGGCGGGCACTCAGGGATTTTATCACCATAAAAAGCTCGATCGCATTCTTGAAGTGGCCGATGAATTGCGCTTGCCTGTTGTTATGTATACCGAGGGTGGGGGAGGCCGACCAGGAGATACCGATCAGGAGGTAACCATGGATGTGAACTCGTTTGCCTCCTGGGCCAGTTTGCGTACCAAGGTTCCCATGATTGCCGTTAACAATGGTTACTGCTTTGCTGGTAATGCGGCGCTGTTTGGCTGTGCTGATATTACTATTGCGACCCGGAGTTCATGGATTGGTATGGCCGGGCCAGCGATGATCGAGGGCGGAGGTATGGGGGTTCACGAGCCGACAAATATTGGACCTGTGGATATTCAAACTAGCAATGGTGTTATTGATGTGGTGGTAGAAGACGAACGGGAGGCCACACAATTGGCTCGGCAGTTGTTGTCTTATTTCCAGGGGCCGGTAGACGACTGGAAATGTGCCGATCAAGATAAACTCTGGGATCTGCTGCCGGAAGATCGACGCTTTGTTTATGACGTGAGAGCGCTGATTACCACCCTGGCAGATACCAATTCTTTTATCGAGCTACGTCGCAACTATGGCCCCGGAATTATCACCGGATTTTTACGCGTCGAAGGCATCCCTTTTGGCGTGATTTGCAATGATTGTAAAATCCTGGGCGGGGCCATTGATGCCGAGGCCTCAGCAAGTGCCGCTCGCTTCCTGAATCTCTGCAACGACTTCCAGATACCGGTGATATCGTTCTGTGACACACCGGGCTTTATGGTGGGGCCGGGCAGCGAAGAACAGGGAGCAGTGCGTTTAATGTCCGATTTGTTTGTCGCCGGTGCCAAATTAAGTTCTCCCATGGTCGCGATATTTTTACGCAAAGGTTACGGCCTGGGCGCTATTGCTATGACCGGTGGGAGCTTTTCGAAACCGATATACAGCGCCGCCTGGCCCAGTGGCGAATTTGGCGCGATGGGTTTTGAAGGTGCAGTGCATTTGGGTTTTAAAAAAGAACTGGATGCCACCAAAGCCGAAGCGGAACGGGATAAGCTATTCGCTAAGTTATTGGACAGCATGTATCAACGCGGTAAAGCCACGGAAGCGGCAACCTACCTTGAAGTGGATGCGGTGATTGACCCCAAAAATACCCGGCGCGTTATTATTCAGGCGATTCAACCGAGATAAATAGCTTGATCGCGCCAGCGTCTAATACTCGGAGCGAAGTTAGTGTCGAGTTACAAAATATCTATTAAACATTTTTAAAAGGAAAATGCATGAAAGCCCTGGTTGTTGGTGGCACTGGTCCTACAGGGCCTTATCTGGTTAAGGGTCTGTTAGATCGAGGCTACAAGGTGACAATTTTTCATCGAGGAACCCACGAAATCCCCGAAATTCCACCGGAGGTGGAGCATATTCATGGCGACCCGCATTTTCTTGAGACGATAGAGGAATCCCTTGCGGGCCGAACCTTTGATGTGGCCGTGGTGACCTACGGGCGCGTGCGATTTTTGGCGCAAGCACTGGTGGGAAAGGTGGGGCGGTTTGTCAGTGTGGGTGGGGTGGCGAGTTATCGTGGTTACATGGATCCCAAAGCATTAAACCCACGGGGGCTACCGGTGACAGTGTCTGAGAATGCAGCACTGATTGATAATAAAGAGGAGCATCGGTTTTCTTATTTGATTGCGCAAACTGAACAAACGGTGATGGATTATCACCCTCGGGCGGCCCACTTTCGTTACCCTTATGTTTACGGCCCTCGCCAGCTGATTCCTCGCGAGTGGAGCATTATGCGTCGTATTCTCGACAAACGACCCTACATCGTTCTGGCCGACCAGGGGCTCACGCTGTCAACGCACGGGTATGTGGCGAATTTGGCCCACAGCGTATTGTTGGCCGTTGATCGGCCAGAGGCATCCGCTGGGCAAATTTATAATTGCGGTGACGATACGCAGTTGACGCTGCATCAAGTGGTTGAAGTTATCTCAGAAAAAATGGGACAGCAACTGGATGTGGTGAGTATGCCCTTTAGTCTGGCGCACCCTGCGTATCCGTATACTAGTGGGCCTTCTACGAATCATCGCTTGATGGATACCGGGAAAATTAAACGTCAGCTCGCTTATCGTGATGTTACCCCGGTAAAAGAAGCTCTGGGCTTGACGGTTGACTGGTTATTGGAAAACCGCCCCAAACCGGGCGGTGACTTAGAAGCGCGTATGCAGGACCCTTTTAACTACGAGGGCGAGGAGCGGCTGGTAAATGCCTGGAATGCGAGTTTAGATGAACTAAAAAAAATTCCTTTTGATATTAATAAAGACCGACCACACCCTTATGCGCATCCCAAAAAACCAGGTGAGAAGGATCATCGTAATCGTTAAATAATGAGTTTCCTTGTTGCCAGCTCTGCTTATTAATCGAAGGAAATAGAATGCGGTGATTGACCTTAGGGATACCAGGTAAATTATTATTCAGGCTATTAAATAAAAACTGTTCGGATAAAAATCTTTACATAACTATTTGGAAAAAAATAATGAATAAACCAAAATTTGCCATTAGTGACATTATTGAATCAAACCGCACCGGGGGTTTTCAAAACTTCATTATGTTGCTTTGTGCGCTAGTGATTGTATTTGATGGTTTTGACGTGCTGGCCATCGCCTTCGCCGCTCCGGCTTTGAGCGCTGAGCTGGGTATTCCTAAAAGCCAGCTCGGGTTTGTGTTTTCGGGCGGCTTGGTCGGCATGATGATCGGTGCGTTGGTATTAGGCCCGGTCGGCGATAAATACGGCAGGCGCTGGGCGGTTATTCTCAGCGTGTTGGTGTTTGGCCTGTTCACCTTACTTACCGCCTATGCGACAACGTACAACGAGTTAGTGCTGCTGCGCTTCTTGACGGGGCTTGGTCTGGGTGGAGCGATGCCCAATGCGACGGCCTTAATGACCGAGTACGTATCCGACAAGGCTCGAAATGTTGCAGTAGCGGTTATTTTTCTCGGTATGCCGATTGGCGGTATTGCCGGAGGTTTACTGGCTGCCGAAATAATTCCCGCCTACGGTTGGCCATCGATTTTTTTACTCGGGGGTTGTATGCCGCTATTGTTGGTGCCGGTGCTGTTTTTCTGCTTGCCGGAATCGCCACGATTTTTAGTTACCCAAGCTAAAGATAACGATAATTTATTGCGTAATATCGCCCGTAAAATCGAGCGTCAACAGTCCATTCCAGACGATGCCGTGTTTATTCATCACGCCGACCCAGAAAAACATTTTCCGGTTAAAGCCCTATTTATGCACGGGCAGGCCAGGGATACCCTATTAATCTGGACGGTGTTCTTTTTTAACCTGATGGTGGTATATTTTTTGTATAGCTGGATTCCCACCCTGTTGGTGAATTCCGGGTACGCCCTTGCCCAGGCCTCGCAAACGCTGGTGGTACTTAATGTAGGCGGGGCGATTAGTCCGTTTATCTTTGCCTGGATGATTCGACGCTGGGGTTCGCGACCAGTATTAAGCAGCTGCTTTCTACTTGGTGCGGTTAGCATGATTATTCTTGGCCAGGTATCGTCTTCGTCTTTGACTCTGGTGATGGTGATGGCATTTTTTTCCGGATTTTTTATTGTTGGTGGGCAAATTAGTCTCAATGCTTTTTCGAGTTATCTTTATCCCACCACCATTCGTTCCACCGGTGTAGGTTGGGCGAATGGCATTGGGCGGGCGGGTTCCATTGTCGGACCGATACTCGCTGGGGCTTTAATTACTATGGCGCTAGGTTTAAATGTTTATTTTGTGGTGTTTGGCGCGATTTGTTTATTAACCGCAACGGCAATGATGTTTATAAAGAATCACGAGTTACCTGCTGAAGTGCCTGGCGCGCCAGGGGCCGGCAATCCGCATCGAAAATAAATGAATATGTGAACAGGAGCCAGCATGACCGCGAAACTATTAAGCGCCGAACAGATGAAATCCGTAATGCGCATCTACTACGAAGGCTGTAATACGGCGGACGTTGCAAAAATGCTGAGCTGATTTGCGTCAAACGCACTGCATTATTTCCCGCCGGGGATGTATGATGGGCAGTTCCGGGGTGCGGCGAAGATCGCCGAGCGTTGGAAGGAGGCGGTGGAAAATATCGGCTCGGAGTGGATTGTATTCGATAGGGCGTCCGGGCTGATAAAGGAGATTCGAGCGTACTATGCATCGCCACAGGATGCTGAGATGGAGCGTCTGGAGTTAGGTGGCTTCGACTACAAAGGACGAGAACACAGTCTAGCTTCTCCCTGGGGGTAGAGGCCCCGGTAAAAATTTTACATCGGGAAGTTATCGCTGTACGGGTAAGCTAGCGGCTACGGGCTTACAAGATATCCAAGATTATTTGACCCTATCTTGACTCAGCGGTCAGAATTGAGAGTGTTCGCTCGCAATCATTAAAGCAATAATCATTCGTACTAAGACCAACATCGGTGAGTAAAGTTACGGGCGCACTAAGAATCGCAGCAACATGCTGCCCGTCTCCCCGCCAGCTTATTTTAAAGCACGGATAAGAGATAGAGCGATGCGAGTAATCTCAATAAATTCTAGATGTATATTTCTTGGTGCATTAATTCTAGGGCTCGCTATTTCCACCGGTACGAACGCGGGTGGCGGTTATTTTATGCCGGGTACTGGCCCAGTGGCGTGGCAAACCGCGGGTGCGGTCACGGCTGTGGCCGAGGATGCTTTTGCGGGTGCTTCTAACCCGGCAAAGCTCACTGCTGCGGGCAATCGGATGGATATAAGCCTGGTGTTGCTAAATCCGAATCGTAAAGTTAAGCGCACCGGTGCTAGCGGATCAGGCGAGGTCTATAATTTTTCTTCAAGAAGCGCGAATTCTTTATTTTTGATCCCCGAGTTTGCCTATTCACGGCAGGTCAGCGACACGCTCGCCATTGGCCTTACCTCCTACGCCAATGGTGGGCTCAATATCGAACTACATGACACCACTGGGGTACCAGGTACAAACGGTAATCCCAATGCTTGCGGCACCAGGCCGGGAAATTTTATATTGGGCTGTAGCGAGGCCGGTTACGACTTGTCTCAATTTATCGTTGCGCCAACGGTTGCCTGGAAATTCGCGCCGGGCCACAGTATTGGCATTTCACCACTGCTGACTTTACAGGCCTTTAAAGCCTTTGGTTTCCAGGCCTTTGCCCCAGGTTCCCGTTACCCGAACCACGTATCCAACAATGGTTATGACTATGCCTTTGGCGCGGGCGTTCGCGTTGGCTGGTACGGAGAGATTAAGCCCTGGTTGAGTCTGGGGGCGGCGTATTCATCTAAAATTTATATGCAGGATTTCGATAAATATAAGGGTTTGTTTGTCGACGGTAGCTTTGATGTGCCTGCCAATTACAGTATCGGCGCAGCGTTTAAATTTGATGATAAGTGGATGGTGGCGCTGGACGTACAACATATCGAATTTCGGGGAGTGAGAGCGCTTAGTAATAGCGTACGAGCTACTCAGCTAGATCCGGTGGCAAATCCCCTGGGTAGTAGCTCGGGCAGTGGATTTGGCTGGCAGCGTAACCAAACCAATTACAAAATCGGTGTAACCTATCGTGCCACTCCCCGGCTGACCTTACGGGCCGGTTACGCTTATGGAAAGCGGGCACACGACAACGATCTTGATTCCGTCAGTTTTGGAGTGATGGCTGCTAACCCCGTAGACGCCGCCTCTATGGGTTTCACCTGGAAGACCGCTAGAGGCAATGAGCTTCATCTGAGTTACGCACACCAAAGTGGAAGAAATTACGGAGGACCTTCGGCCTTATTTCCAGGTGCCAGAGAATCGGTACAGCCCTATGTTAATTCGCTGAATGTGGCTTGGAGCCGAAAATTATAGGTAGTTTAAGATGTTGTAAATATTCAAAACTGATTGCATCCAGGGGCGGTGCGGCGTAACTTCTAAGGTGCGAAATTTGACGATATTTAAAAACACAAAAGGTAGCTAGCTATGGATGACGCAACAAGCTATACACCCCCTAAAGTTTGGACATGGGATGCTGAGAGCGGCGGTAAATTCGCCAGTATCAACCGACCCATTGCCGGTTCTACCCATGAAAAGCCTCTGCCGCTTGGCAAGCATCCGCTGCAACTCTATTCGCTGGGCACGCCAAATGGGGTAAAAGTGACGGTGCTGTTAGAAGAGTTACTGGCCTTAGGTTTTGAGGGCGCGGAATACGATGCCTATCTGATTAATATTCTTGAAGGTGATCAGTTTGGTAGCGGATTTGTGGATGCCAACCCCAACTCTAAAATCCCTGCGATGGTCGACCACAGTACCTCACCACCGACGCGGGTATTTGAATCCGGTGCCATCTTGCTGCATTTAGCGGAAAAGTTTGACGCATTTATTCCCGATGATCCGGCAGGTCGGGCAGAGTGCTTGTCCTGGCTGTTTTGGCAAATGGGCAGTGCGCCGTATCTGGGCGGTGGTTTCGGTCATTTCTACGCCTACTCTCCGACCAGAATCGAATATTGCATCGACCGCTTTACTATGGAAGTTAAACGCCAACTGGATGTACTGGATCACCATTTGGCCGATCACCAATATTTATGCGGGGATACATATACTATCGCCGATATAGCGGTTTGGCCCTGGTACGGCGAACTGATGTTCAACACTCTTTACGAAGCGGCTGAGTTCCTGGATGCGCAGTCCTATACGCATGTGAATCGATGGGCGCGGCAAATTCAATCTCGCACGGCCGTTCAACGTGGAAAAATGGTCAACCGAACCTGGGGGCCGCCCGAGGGTCAATTGCACGAACGCCACAACGCCAGTGATTTTGAAACTATGACTGAAGACAAGAAGACGCCAGGCGAAGTCGAAGCGTCGGAATAATTCATTCTTTATTTTAAGGGCTACTTTTAAAGGCTATTTTTAAGGACAGCGATTATGCGTTTATTACACACCATGCTTAGAGTGGGCAATATGGACCGCTCGATTCAATTTTATACGGATATTTTGGGTATGAAATTGCTGCGCAAAAAAGACTTTCCCGGTGGCAGCTTTACCCTGGCGTTTTTGGGTTATGGCGAAGAGTCGGATAGTACCGTGTTAGAGCTTACCCATAATTGGGATACAGAAAGTTACCAGCTCGGCGATGCCTACGGTCATATTGCGATTGGCGTTGACGATGTTTATAAAACCTGTGAACAGGTTAAAGACAAGGGTGGCAAGGTAGTGCGCGAGGCCGGGCCGATGCTGCACGGCTCTACGGTATTGGCGTTTGTTGAAGACCCCGACGGTTATAAAATCGAATTAATCGGGGAGTAGGAACACTAGTTTGTCTTGTATGCGCGAATTAAAGGCTGAAGTAAGGACTGCATTAAGATCGATAGCGGTGACGCTTGCCCGATGCGCCTGATGATTTAAGTGCACTGGCTTGCCGTTGGAGTGACTGGGGTGTTGGAATTTTACGCCATTGCCCTGGTGCCAAACCCTCAAGAGTGAAATCGCCGATAGAATAACGAAGCAATCTTAGCGTGGGGAAACCGACCGCCGCGGTCATGCGGCGTACCTGGCGATTCTTACCCTCGGTAATACTGAGTTCGCACCATGAGGTTGGTATTGTCGCGCGGTAGCGAACCGGTGGCTCGCGGGGTGGTATTTCTGGAGCCTCGATTCTTGTAGCGCTTGAGGGTAACGTTAGGCCATCTTTTAGCTCGACGCCCTTTTCTAATGCACTTAAAGCCGTGTCGCTTATTTCACCATCCACCTGCGCCCAGTAGGTTTTGACTTGCTTAAATTTAGGGTGACTTAAGCAGTGCTGAATGTGACCCTCGTCGGTGAGAATCAATAATCCTTCGCTGTCGTGATCTAAGCGGCCTGCGGGGTAAAAGTTTTTTTCTGAGATAAAGTTTGCCAGCGGGGTATGTTTTTCGTGCTCGCTAAACTGGCTAATCACCCCATAAGGTTTGTTAAATAAAATTAGTGACATAGGGCTAAGCGCATAAGGTTAACAATATTAAAATTGGCGATATATGAAGAGGCTTATTTAGTGTCAGTTTTAGTGTTAATGTCAGTGTCAATTTCAGTGTCAATATCTAGGGGCGGCGCATTAGTTTTGGCGCGTAACCAGTTAAGTGTCTTGAGTACTTTGGCCTGGCGCACAAATTTACGCTCCAGCAAAAATTTACCGGGATAATCTAGTAGTAACATGCCCATGGCTATGGTGAGTAAACCTTGACCGGGAATGAAGATCATTAATATGCCCCCGATCAGTAAAATTGCGCCGAGGATGTTTTTACCGATTAACAACACCATGCGAATAATGGGATGCTGCTGTTTTAGAGGAATGGGGTGGCGTTTTTTGTAAAGAAAGTAATCTGTGGGAATACGTGCTACCAACCACGGTAAGGCCAGTAAGCTGATCACGAACGCGGCCAGGGAACCAAACGTAAGCCAGGTTAGCAGTGTTTGATGAGCGGTAATCCATGTGACCATTAGACGTTATCAGCTTCATCGGCGTTGGCGTCAGTATCGACATCAGCATCAATGTCAACATAAGGCAGCGCCAATAATTCTGCGCTCACCGCTTCTCCGTTTACAGACAGCTGGAAGGTTTTTGTGGTCGGCACTTCCGTCAGGGTTAGCACGGCCAGTACTTCGCAATGATTTTCGTCGGCAGGAGCGGCAAGCACGATGCGGCCAATGGGTTTTTCGCCATCGATTGAATTGATTTCAGTTCCCGGTGTGGGCAGGCTTTCGGTGGCGAGTATTAAACGGTGTAGGCGGCGTTTCAGTGTGCCGCGATAGTACATGCGGGCGACGACTTCCTGCCCGGTGTAGCAGCCTTTGGTGAAGCTTACGGTATCGGTTAGGTGATAATTGAGCATTTGCGGAATAAACGCGGTGCTGGTTTCGGAATACACATCGGCTAAACCGGCCTGTATATCCAGGAGATGCCAGTAGGGTAGGCCAGTGGCTCGGGCCTGTTGTGCAAACTGCTCCCAGCGTTCGACGGCGAGCTGTGCAGGGAGTATGAGGATAAAGCGGCTAGTGGATACCGCAATAATGATTTCGCCGGTATCGGTGGTCAGGCTATGGCTGGGTTCCGGCACGCTACCGTACTGGGTTTTCAATATGTCTGTACTGCCTAGGCCACTTAAGCCGAGTACTCGGTAATGCTCGCTGGCATCACTGAGCTCAGTTTTAAAAAAGGCGGCGTACTTGGTTTTTTCGGCCAGGGTCGAATCGATCAAGGCTTTTGCCGTAATCAGTAAAATACGCTCACTTGCCGGTAGTACGGCGGTGAAGTTACTCAGCACCCGACCTTGCAAGGTACAAAATGCACCGTTTAATGGCTTGCTGGCGTCGAGTTGGTCGAAGTCTGCGGTGGTTTGGCCCTGGAGAAACTTACTGCTGTCCGCGCCTTCCAGCATCAGCACTGCCTTGTCGCCCAGATCGCAGAGTACGGTGGCCTGTGAGAGTTGAGGGTAATCGGCAAAGGTTTCGCCAAGGGTTTCGCCAAAGCCGACGACGAGCCCATCTTCAAAGACTGCGCCCTGAGAGGCTAAAAAGTCGAACCAGTCTGACATACTTGCTCCAGGTGCAAAGAGAATAGAAAAGGTGGTGCCGGTGGCGGTTTATTTCAAGTCTGAGTGTTTTAAACTGTGATCTTGCTCTATAAGGATCTTGCCAATAAATATACATCAACTCGATTGGCTAATTATTCCACACCTGCACTATCATAGCCCTCGATATTTATGGGCTTGTTGTGGGTAGCCCACAGCGTTTACTCCATCTTGCTAGCTAATCAGGAAACTTACATGGAACACAATCGTTTGCGTTGGGCCAGTCGCCGCGGCATGTTGGAGCTCGATTTGATTTTACAGCCTTTTGTGGAAGAGGATTACTTATCTTTAACTAGCGAGGACCAACGACGTTTCCAGCAACTGTTAGAGTGTGAGGATCAGGATTTGTTTACCTGGTTTATGAAACGTGGAGAGCCGGAGGACAGTGAAATGAAAGCCATTGTTAAGGTTATTCTGGATGCCCGCAAACCCTAGCCTGGAATTACGCCTGCGGCCCTCGCGCATTTGGATGGGCTTGCTGGTCGGAGTCAATTTGCTGGCGGTAACGCTGCTGCTGGTGTTACCACTGACGGTGATGCTTCGGGTGTTGACGCTGGTGGTGCTGGTTTTTATGTTTATTGCTGCTCGGCGGTATCGGCAGTGGTTGGATGGTTTTGATCGTCTGTCTCAGCGCGAAGAGTCCTGGCAGTTATGGAAAACTGGCAGGGAAGATTATCTGCAAATTTGCGGCCTAGAGTATGTGTCCGGCGGCCTCATTGTATTGAAGGCGAAAGCCCTTAAAGGCAAAACCGCTCCGCTACCTTTTTTAAGCCGTGTACTAAAAAATAACACGGTTAGCGTGCCCTTATTTGTGGATGCGATGGATAAGGCAAGTTTCCATCAGCTACAACTGCAGGTCAGGAACGGCGGTTTATAAGCTGATTGCTCCCTCTTTAATGTTTACTCCTGCTTTAAATATAAAGCTGTCCTTTAGGTTTTACTCACAATAATTTCTTGATTGGCGTAATTCATTGGCACCAGAATAGTATCTTTGGCGACAGGGGATAGGTCCGGGTAATCAAGGGTGTAGTGCAGGCCTCGACTCTCTTTGCGCAGCAAGGCAGAGCGAATGATCAAGTCGGCGACGGTGGCCAAATTACGCAGCTCCAGCAAATCGCGACTGATTTGATAGTTGCGGTAATACTCCTGAATTTCCCTTTTTAACAACCGAATCCGATGTTCCGCCCGCTCCAGACGCTTGCGAGTGCGGACAATGCCGACGTAATCCCACATAAAGCGTCGCAGCTCATCCCAGTTGTGAGAAATCACCACGTCTTCGTCGGAATAAGTAACTTGTGAGGCATCCCAGGGCTTCGTGAAGCTGGGTTCGGGAATAGCGTCAATCTCTCGGTTAATCTCGGCGGCAGCGGCGTGAGCAAAGACGATGCACTCCAGCAACGAATTACTGGCTAGTCGGTTGGCTCCGTGCAGCCCGGTAAAGGCGCACTCTCCGATGGCATACAGGTTTTTTAAATCGGTGCGGCCGTGCTGGTCGGAGACAATACCTCCACAGGTGTAGTGTGCGGCGGGCACCACGGGAATGGGTTCTTTGGCGATATCAATACCAAACTCAAGGCACTGACTGCGCACGGTGGGGAAGTGACTTTCGATAAACTCGGTCGAGCGATGACTGATGTCGAGATAGACACAGTCGGCGCCCAGGCGCTTCATTTCATGGTCAATGGCGCGAGCGACGATGTCGCGAGGTGCTAGTTCGGCATCTGGGTGAAACTCGGGCATAAAGCGATGGCCATCGGGCCGCAATAAATGTGCGCCTTCGCCGCGCAGCGCTTCCGACACCAGAAAGGATTTGGCGCTGGGGTGGAACAGGCAAGTGGGATGAAATTGCGCGAACTCCATATTGGCAACCCGGCAACCGCGTCGCCAGGCGACGGCAATACCATCGCCGCTGGCACCGTCAGGGTTGCTGGTGTAGAGATAGGCTTTACTGGCGCCACCGGTGGCGAGCACGACAGTGCGAGCCTGGAACAGGCACACTTCGCTGGTTTCGACATCGAGTACATAAGCGCCGTTGCAACGGAGGACACGGGAATTGGCGTCCGCCTGGGTGGTGAGGTCGACCACGACGTGCTGGCTAAAGACTTCGATATTGGCTTGTTCCAAAACTCGTTCGGCCAGGGTCTCCGAAATCGCTTTACCGGTGGCGTCGGCGGCGTGAAGGATGCGGCGTTGACTGTGTCCCCCTTC
>JAGPUQ010000021.1 GCA_018069525.1 Porticoccaceae bacterium
GGTTTGGTGTCTGTGGTTTGGTGCCTGTGGTTTGGTGTCTGTGGTTTGGTGCCTGTGGTTTGGTGTCTGTGGTTTGGTGCCTGTGGTTTGGTGTCTGTGGTTTGGTGCCTGTGGTTTGGTGTTTCGGTAGCGCTTGAGAAATATATCCAGCTTAAACCGTCCTAAAACACCAGAAGCAGTAAACCCCATTGCGGAACTTTGGAAGTCTATGGAAGGCCTTTGATTTGTAATAGGTCCCGGTTATGATTAAGGGAATATAATTAACGGGATATTTTTGCCGGATACTTATGGATACACCTTCTACTCAAAATATAAAAATAGGCATTAGTAGCTGCTTGTTAGGCGAAAAGGTGCGCTTCGACTCTGGGCATAAGAAAAACGCCTATGTAACCGGCGTATTGAGAGATTATTTTGAATTCTTACCGTTTTGTCCTGAAGTTGAAATAGGTCTTGGTATCCCCAGGGAAGCAATTCGCCTGGTTTCAATTGATGGTGAAATTCGCTGCAAAGGTTCCAAAAATGATGACTTGGACGTAACGGACAAGCTTGGTGATATTGCTGAAAAACAAAAACAGTGGCATGAGACCTTATGTGGTTATATATTGAAGAAAGATTCACCCAGTTGCGGCATGGAGCGAGTAAAAATATACAGTGAAGGTATGCCGACTCGTAAAGGCACTGGGCTGTATACTCAGAAGGTAATGGAAAACTTTCCCTGTTTGCCTATGGAAGAAGAAGGGCGTTTGGAAGATGCGCATCTTAGAGAAAATTTTATTCAACGTGTCTACGTATATTCACGCTGGAAAATGATGCGCAGTCAACGCTTGACCATTACACATCTACAGGAGTTTCATGCCAAGCATAAATATATTTTTATGAGTCACAGTCAGACAAAATCAAGAATGTTAGGCGCCTTATTGGCGGAAAACAGCGGGTCTGATATCGATAGTTTGGCAGATAAATACCTCGACAATATGATGCGTACATTAAAGTGTATTGCAAGTAGAAAAAATCATGTTAATACACTGCAACATATTCAGGGCTACCTTAAAAAATATTTGGATGCAGAAGATAAAGCTGAGTTAAATACAATTATCGAAGACTACAGGAAAGGTTTGTTGCCGCTTATTGTCCCCATCACTCTATTAAGGCATCATTTCAGGAAACATCCGAATAACTACATAACCCAGTCTTATTATATGTCTCCGCATCCAGGGGAACTGATGTTGCTCAATAATATATGAAACAAGTTTCCGTAACAGATAAGTTCCAAAACAGTTACGTTTACGAGCTTGTGGAACCCATAGGCAAAAACTTTGATAGTGAGTTCACCCCAGAGCTGACTCCCAAAGAAATGTTGAGCTTAGGTGTGTTTGGAGGTAAATATTTGAACGACTGCCAGCAAGAGTTTCCTGCTAATTGGTTTGTCGGTGCAAAGTTAAGCCCGAAAATAAAAGATATTAGTCTTAATTATTTCTCGGTAGATGCTTCCCAGCCGCTCAGTGAATGGCAGCGAAAAGGCTGGATTCATTTTCAAGACCCTAGAGGCTGGTTCCAGTGGTATTGCCGTTACTATATGGGTAGGCGCACATCAGATGATGTACGCCAGATAAAAAGGTGGAAAGCCTTTAGGCGGCATGCATCTGCGGTTAAAAAGAACTGTGAAAGATACGATTTAAGCTGTCGAAAGAAACAGCGACAGGCCTTGTTACATTGGGCATACGATTCACGAAATCTATAAATCGTTTTAAAACACCAGGATCGGCAGACCTCCTTCCCTGTTTTCTGGGCCCTTCATCCCGAAAATTGATACTATAACCCATTGATTCTTAAGGTTGTTCGCTCTGAACAAGAGCCCCTGGGAACAAGAGCCTCGGGAACAATGAGAATAGTCGGGTATAGGTTGTCGTGCACACCGTATATAAACAGAGTAGGCCTTCTAGCGTATTGTTTCTATAATCAAATTGTTTTGGCTACGGTTTCCGAAATCTAAAATGGAGTCGAAAGTAATATAAAGCCTGTGGCTATGGAATAAATTGTTATGTGTCACAAATCGGAGTATTAGATGGCTGGAAAGTATCCGGATAGAATCAGAGCGCTACCACCTTATGATGGGCGTTTTGACGCATACAAACTTGAAGCAAAAGAAGGTGACGTTCTTTTCGCATCATATCCTGCTGGCACATCCATTCCTCCCCATATTCATGACACTGACAATCATGGCGTTATCACACGCGGTGAGTTGATATTGAGTATGAACGGCGAAGTAACTAAAGTAAGCGTGGGTGAGTGGTACCATGTTCCGGCAAATGTTGAGCACTCTGCTGAGTTTGATGTTGAAACAGACGAGATCGAATTCTGGTTCCACGAAAGCACATAACCAATCACCCCACTGGAATTTATAATTCTCACCATCATGATGGTGGGAACAACCCTGAATTAAATTCACCTAATAGAGGATGAGTAATGTTGGATCAGGACAGTAAAACGGCGACCTCCACTAGCACAGTCGACGCGGTGGTTATCGGAGCCGGTGTGGCGGGGCTCTACCAGATTCATCAGTTGCGAGAGCAGGGCCTCAGCGTGAGGGGGTTTGATGCCGCATCCGATGTGGGTGGCACCTGGAACTGGAATCGCTATCCGGGGGCTCGTTTTGATTCTGAATGCTATATCTACCAGTATTTGTTCTCCGAGGATCTTTATAAGGACTGGAGCTGGAGCGAGCGTTTTCCCGGACAACCGGAAATTGAACGCTGGATGCATTACGTGGCGGACCGCCTCGATCTGCGTCGCAGCATACAGTTCAACACCACAATCCAGAGCGCGCATTTTAATGAGGCCACCGAACGCTGGCTCGTCACCACCGACAGCGGCGAGGTCATCGACACCGGATTTTTAGTCACCTGCTGCGGCATGTTATCGGCCCCGCTGTCGTCCCTGTTTCCCGGGCAGGAAACCTTCAAGGGACAGATTTTTCACACCGCGCGCTGGCCAAAAGAACCGGTCGATTTAGCGGGCAAGCGAGTTGGCGTTATTGGTAACGGCGCGACAGGTATTCAGGTGATTCAGACCATCGCCGAGAAGGTCGAACATCTTTCCGTTTTTATCCGCTCGCCGCAATATGTACTGCCCATGAAAAATATCAAGTATGGCGCGGCAGAAGTTGAAGGGTATAAATCGAGATTTAAGGAGCTTGCCGAGACCTTGCCCCACACCTTTTCCGGCTTCGAATACGACGTCGAGCACACCTGGGCAGAACTGACACCACAGCAGCGCCTCGATGTCCTTGAAGAGGGCTGGAACAATGGCTCCCTGAAATTGTGGTTGGCCTCATTCGCCGAAGTATTTACCGACGAAGATGTCAGCGCGCAAATCTCCGAGTTTGTGCGGGAAAAGATGCGCGCGCGGCTCAAGGACCCCAAATTGTGTGAACTGTTGATACCCACTGACTTCGGTTTTGGCACGCACCGGGTTCCGCTGGAGACCAATTACCTGGAAGTCTACCATCGGCCTAATGTCGAAATCGTTAGCGTTAAAGATAATGCCATCGAAAGCGTTACGCCTGAAGGCATAAAAACGACGGACGGCACCGTCCACCCACTCGACATCATCATCCTCGCCACCGGTTTTGACGCCGGCACTGGCGCGTTAACCCGTATTGATATCCGTGGTCGGGAAGGGCGCTCTCTGAAAGAAGACTGGAGTAAAGATATTCGCACCACCATGGGTTTGCAGGTACACGGTTACCCGAATCTGTTCACCACCGGCGCACCCCTCGCGCCCTCAGCGGCGCTGTGCAATATGACAACCTGTCTGCAACAGCAAACGGAATGGATCAGTGCCTGTATCAAATACCTACGCAACAAAAATTTGAAATGCATAGAGCCGACTCAGGAAGCCGAGGAGCAGTGGATCACCCATCACGAAGAACTGGCCAATGCCACACTGGTGGCCAAAACGTCGTCCTGGTACATGGGTTCAAATGTCGAAGGTAAACCGCGGCGACTATTATCCTATATCGGCGGCGTGGGGGATTACCGCAACCGCTGTAATGAGGTCGCTGAAAAGGGTTACCCGGGTTTTGACCTCCATTGAGTTGAAGGAGGGAGGTTCAGTTTGAGCCTTTGAATATTGAAAGAGTATGTTCTTGAAGAATCGTCGCTCAAAAAACCATAGCAAAGTGGGGCGACACGCGGCCGGGCTGCTCGGGGGCGTTAAATGGAAGAAGGTATGAATAGAAAACGATTTTTGACTCTGTGTGTAACAGGGATAATTTTTGTTGGATTATTGTTTGCTGCGTATCCCTTTCTTGCAAGCTGGAGCCCGAACCCTAAAAGTGAAAGATTGATCCTGGAACTCGACATTTCAGGCATTCCCCCGGGGGGCTCTAAATTAGTTGAATGGAGAGGGCGGCCATTTATGATCTACAGGCCAAGTCTTGAGTCTTCCCAATATTTAATTTCGTTGAATGACGTGGCTAATGGCCCTGACTATACGCTAAAAAATATGCCGGATTTCTTTGCACACTTTCTACTAAGTACTTATCTTGGGTGCGCACTAAAGGATACTGGTGAGGAAGGTTTCGGTTATGATAAATATGTTGGTTATTGGGATCCTTGCCACAGTGGGTTTTGGGACTATGCGGGGCGCTTATTGCCTTCGGTCCATGGCGGCCAGGGGCTTGATGATCTTGATGGGGCTTCAAATTATCGAAAACTGCCGAATTCAGTCATTCGTTTCGAATACTAAATTATCTAATAGATTTTGATAGCGCCCGAACGTTACGCCACCACTAAAACCACTCTCTTATTAAACCGACCCACTTAACCTCTATTCAATCCCTACTTTTTCTTCTCAGTCGATCGCAAGAGGTTAGACAGCTTCGGATTCGGCTTGCTGGCTTTCCGCAATAGCAGCGCGATATGACCAACGGTCTGCACCAGTTGGGTCTTGCAGGTTTTGTTAAGTTGGGCCAATAGCTTGCGGCGGTCGTCGCGATCAGCCACGGCTATTTTAACTTTGATCAATTCGTGATCGTCGAGTGCGCGTTCCAGCTCTGCGAGCACGGTAGGGGAAAGCCCCTTGTCGGCGATGGTAACCGTAGGCTTTAGGTCGTGGCCGATGCGGCGCAGATACTTCTTTTGCTCGTTACTGAGTGCGGTGGATGTTACAGTCATGGGTGGTTCGGGCCGTTGGTCGGGGCGCGGGATTTTAACAGAAATTGGGCTGGCGAGGCCCCTTGATAGAAAAGATAGGCGAGTATGGGTAAATCGAAAAGCGGAAGTAGTCGGCGCTGGTTACAGGAGCACGAGGCCGATCACTATGTACAAAAGGCTCGGAAGGACGGCTATCGCTCCCGTGCCAGCTATAAATTGCTGGAGCTGGATACGAAGAATCGCCTGTTAAAACCGGGAATGACGGTGGTCGATCTGGGTGCTGCGCCCGGGGGCTGGTGTCAGGTAGCGGCTGAAAAAATTGGCTCGAAGGGGCGAATCATTGCCTGCGATATCCTGCCGATGGATAGCCTGGCGGATGTGGAAATACTCTGCGGTGATTTTACCGAAGAAGCGGTGCTCGCCGAGCTTGAAACTATGGTCGGCGGTGCGCCCATCGACCTTGTAATGTCGGATCTGGCACCCAATGTAAGTGGGATAAAGGAAGTGGATCAGCCTCGGTCTATGTATTTAGTGGAGCTGGCGCTGGAGTTTGCGCACCAGGTTTTGAGACCGGGCGGGGTGTTTGTGACGAAGGTTTTTCAGGGTGAGGGTTCCGATGCTCTGCTCAAGGAAGTTCGTCAGGGTTTTCAAAAGGTTACCATCCGCAAGCCGGAAGCCTCACGACCGCGATCCAGAGAAGTTTACTGGGTTGCCACAGGTTTTCGGGCAAAATAGCCCAGTTTTCGCGACGGAATGGCTCGCACCGCAGAATTGAGCGGTCAAAACTGGTTATAATTGATATTCGTACTAAAACATTGGCGATGGCCAATTCGAGGATTTCAGGTTGAGTGAAGTAGCAAAGAATGTGATTCTCTGGCTGGTGATTGGCGCCGTGCTGTTTTCGGTGTTCCGGAATTTTCAGGAAGGGCCCGCACCGCAGAACATCACCTACACCAATTTTATTGATGAAGTGCAGAGTGGAAACGTTCGCAGTGTGCTAATTGACGAGTTGGTCATTCTGGGTGAGCGGGAAAATGGTGAGAAGTTTCGCTCCATCCGACCCTATGCCAGCGATGACGGCATGATGAAGGACCTGCTCAATAACAACGTTAATATTTCCGGTAAAGAGCCGGACAAGGCCAGTTTTTGGCAGAGCCTGTTTTTGGCGATATTACCAATCCTGTTGATTGTCGGCATTTTTGTGTTCTTCATGCGGCAAATGCAGGGCGGCGCGGGCGGTGGTCGAGGCGGGCCCATGTCCTTCGGCAAATCTAAAGCGCGCTTGCTCAGCGAAGATCAAATTAACACTACTTTTGCCGATGTCGCCGGTGTCGATGAAGCGAAAGAAGAGGTTGGCGAGCTGGTGGAATTTCTGCGCGATCCTTCCAAGTTCCAAAGCCTGGGTGGTCGTATTCCCCGTGGCGTATTAATGTCTGGCCCTCCGGGTACCGGTAAAACCTTGCTGGCCAAGGCGATTGCCGGCGAGGCGAAGGTGCCGTTCTTTTCTATCTCGGGTTCTGATTTTGTCGAAATGTTTGTCGGCGTGGGTGCGTCCCGTGTGCGCGACATGTTCGAGCAAGCTAAAAAACAAGCGCCCTGCATTATCTTTATTGATGAGATTGATGCGGTGGGCCGCACCCGCGGTGGCGGTATCGGCGGTGGTAATGACGAGCGCGAGCAAACGCTAAACCAGTTGTTGGTTGAGATGGATGGCTTTGAGGGCAACGAAGGGGTGATTGTAATCGCCGCCTCTAACCGCCCAGATGTGCTGGATAAAGCCCTGTTGCGCCCCGGACGTTTTGATCGTCAGGTCTATGTCGGCTTGCCGGACATTCGCGGTCGCGAACATATTCTTAAAGTTCACGCGCGCAAAGTGCCCCTGGACGACGATGTCAAACTCAATGTGATTGCTCGCGGTACGCCGGGGTTCTCTGGTGCCGATCTTGCCAACTTGATCAACGAGGCCGCGCTGTTTGCGGCGCGGGCCGATAAGCGTCTGGTCACCATGGAAGAATTTGAGAAGGCTCGAGACAAAATCATGATGGGTGCCGAGCGCCGCTCCATGGTGATGTCCGAAGAGGAAAAAGCCAATACCGCCTATCACGAAGCGGGCCATGCCATTATTGGTCGTTTGGTGCCGGGTCACGATCCGGTGCATAAGGTCACTATTATTCCTCGTGGTCGCGCTCTGGGTGTTACCCAGTTCCTGCCCGAAGAAGATCAATACAGCATCAACAAACGGCAACTGGAAGGTCAGATTTGCAGCTTGTTCGGGGGTCGTATTGCTGAGGAGTTAATACACGGTGCCGACGGCGTTACTACGGGTGCTTCCAACGACATTGAGCGTGCTAGTCAGTTAGCGCGGAGCATGGTGACCAAGTGGGGTTTGACCGAAAAACTCGGGCCCATCCTCTACGGTGAAGAGCAAACTATGGACCCCTCCGAGAGAGGCAGAAATTTCTCGGGAGAAACCTCCACGCAGATCGACCATGAAGTGCGCGGTATTATTGACCGCTGCTATCAGCGCGCGAATAAATTGCTCGAAGACAATATCGATATTTTGCACGCGATGAAAGAAGCGCTGATGGAGTATGAAACCATCGATGCCGATCAAGTCAACGATTTGATGGAGCGGCGGACGGTGCGTCCGCCGCAAGGCTGGGACGACGATTTGGATAACCGTTCGGGTGGCAGCAAGCCCAAGGAAGCCGATGTTAGTCGCGATGTAGATACGGATAAGGATAAGGATAAGGAAAAGGATAAGGAAAAGGATAAGGATAAGGAAAAGGAAAGCCCTATTGGCGGACCGGTCGAGGATAGCTAAGCATAAAGGCTGGACATTTAAAGCGGCGTTTCGATTCCGAAATAAAGCCGGTTGACCCTAAGGGTTGACTGGCTTTATTGTTTTAAATGGAAGCTGGAACTGATAAATAAAAATGGAATTTTCAGATTCGGGTTTTTGAGTCCCTTAATTTTAAGTTAACTAGTTTTTAAGTGAATGAGTTTTTAATTTTATGTCGATGATCGACTTTGCGCAGCGACCCGCCCACGGTCGCCCCCGAGTAATGGGGGTACTCAATATCACGCCGGATTCGTTTTCCGACGGCGGCACCCTGTTTATCAATAACGCGCTCAACCTCGATGAAACTTTGCGTCGCGCTGAAACCCTGGTGAGCGAAGAAGCGGATTTGTTGGACGTCGGTGGCGAGTCAACGCGACCCGGCGCGGAACAGGTTAGTGAAGCGCAAGAGCTGGATCGAGTGATGCCGGTGATTGAAGCGTTGATGTCTCGGTTTGATGTGCCGGTGTCAATTGATACTAGTAATCCGCTGGTTATTTCTAGCGCGGTGGCGGCAGGTGCGGGACTGGTTAACGACGTACGCGCACTGGTTCGCCCCGGCGCTTTGGATGCAGCGCGCGATAGTGGCGCGGCGATATCTTTAATGCATATGCAGGGCCAGCCGGGCACGATGCAGGACGCACCGGTTTATCAAGATGTGGTGGCCGAGGTGCTGGCATTTTTATTGGAGCGCGTGCGCGTTTGCGTTGCAGCGGGCATCCCAAAACACCGACTAATGATTGACCCCGGCTTTGGGTTTGGTAAGGAACTCGCGCATAATGCAGCTTTGTTGCAGGCGCTACCGGAGTTTGTCGCCCAGGGCTTTCCGGTGTTGGTGGGGCTGTCCCGCAAGCGCATGGTCGGCGACATAACCGGTCGTCCGGTTAACGAGCGTGTTTGCGGCAGCGTGGCCCTGGCAATGTTGGCGGCCCAGCGCGGGGCGTCAATAATACGAGTCCACGATGTTGGCGCCACCGTCGATGCCCTCAAAACACTGGCGGTGATTGAGCCTGCTTAAGTTAACAAAGCGAAATGTCGCAAGTGCGACAGATATAGATAAAGCGCGATATAAATAAAGCACGATATAAATAAAGCACGATATAAATTAGATAGATGACGAGCATTATGACAAAACGTTTTTTTGGTACCGATGGTATTCGCGGCACGGTTGGCGAGTATCCCATTACTGCAGATTTCATCCTTAAGCTGGGTTGGGCCGCAGGCAAAGTATTTGGCGGGAAAAGTGACGAGCGCCAACAGATCCTGGTGGGCAAAGATACTCGGGTCTCCGGTTATATGTTTGAGTCCGCCCTGGAAGCGGGAATTATTGCCGCAGGTGTCGATGTCGGTTTATTGGGTCCTATGCCAACCCCGGCTATTTCTTATCTGACGCAAACCTTTCGTGCCCAGGCGGGAATTGTGATTAGCGCTTCGCACAATCCGTTTGCGGATAACGGCATCAAATTTTTTGGCGCCGACGGTTATAAATTGCCGGACAGTGTCGAGCACGAAATCGAGAGCTACCTCGACGAGGACATTAGAACGATGGCCTCTAGCCAGTTGGGAAGAGCCAGCCGGGTAGTCGATGCCGCTGGGCGTTATGTCGAATTTTGTAAGGGTACCTTGCCCCCGGGTTTTAGCTTGAAGGGCATCAAACTGGTTCTCGATTGCGCCAACGGTGCGACCTATCACGTGGCGCCGAATGTGCTTCGGGAATTAGGTGCGCAGGTGGAAACCATCGGCGTTGACCCCGACGGGTTTAACATCAATCGCGACTGCGGCTCCACCAGTCCTGAGGCGTTGCAGCAGGCCGTGCTTGAGCAGGGAGCAGACCTGGGCATTGCAATGGATGGCGATGGCGATCGGGTTGCCTTTGTCGACCATACCGGTGCGCTGGTTGATGGCGACGAATTGCTGTACATAATTGCCGCTCACCGGCACAACAATGGTGGCTGTAGTGGTGTTGCCGGTACCCTGATGAGCAATTACGGTCTCGAAACGGCCCTTGGCGAGTTGAACATACCCTTCGTGCGTACCGCCGTGGGTGACCGCTATGTGATTGAAGCCATGCGCGAACATCAGTGGGATCTCGGTGGTGAAAATTCCGGTCATCTGATTTGCGGTGATATCACCACTACCGGGGATGGCATTGTTGCCGCCTTGCAAGTGTTGCGGGTAATAGTCGACACCAGTAGTCGACTCTATGACTTGCGCTCGGGGATGACTAAGCTGCCCCAAACGATGATTAACGTCAAAATCAAAAAGCGTGTGGTACTTGAAGACGATCCCGCCGTGTGCGCGGCCCTCAAGCACGCAGAGCAAGCGCTGGCGGGCCGGGGTCGAGTGTTGTTGCGTCCCTCCGGCACCGAACCGGTGGTGCGGGTGATGATAGAAGGCGAAGATATAAAACAGGTCGAGCAGTTGGCCCGTGAAGTTGCCGCCGTCGTCGAGCTAGCCGTCGCGTGAACACCTCGTGGAAGGCCCAAATCGCATTGTATGTCGGTGTTAAGTCCGTTATTATTGCGCCCCTTTTTGGGCTGGTGACAATGCGTATCCTAGTTAATGCGTAGCTTGGTGATAGGCAACTGGAAAATGAACGGTTCGCGCCGTTCCAGTATTCAGTTGTGCGAAGACATTGTTGACGGCCTGGCTGAAGCTGAAGTAGCTGGGGAAATAGCTCAGCAAGCAGATCGAATAGAAACGGTGGTTTGTCCGCCCTTTGTATACCTTGCCGACGCCGCAGATATTATGGCGCGGACGGAAAGTAGTTTGAGCCTTGGTGCGCAAACCTTAAGCGAAAACAACAACGGTGCGTTTACCGGTGAAGTGTCGGCGGCCATGTTGGTCGAACTCGCTTGTCGCTACGTGCTAGTCGGGCATTCCGAACGCCGCAGTATTTTCGGCGAAAGCAGTGCGCAGGTGGCGGATAAGTTTTGCGTAGCACTGACGGCGGGCCTGGTGCCCGTGTTGTGTGTTGGCGAGAGCCAAAGCCAGCGCGATGCCGGCGAGACCTTCGCGGTTATCGACGAGCAGCTTGATGCGGTCGTCGCCGCAGTTGGTGTCGATACGCTGAGTAGCGCAGTCATTGCCTACGAACCTGTATGGGCGATAGGCACTGGCAATACCGCAAGCCCGGCGCAGGCGCAGGCGGTACATGCCCATATTAGAGCCCGCCTGGGTGAGGCTGGTAGCGAAACACGATTATTGTACGGCGGTAGCGTCAACGCGGATAATGCCGCAGAGCTGTTTGCCGAAGTGGATATTAATGGCGCCCTGGTGGGTGGGGCATCATTAGATGCCGGACAATTTATAGCTATTTGTAAAGCGGCTACATGACATTGATGGGGTAGTGGAAAACTGATGGAAAATTTAATACTAGCGGCACACATAGTGATCGGTTTAACGATCATCGTTTTTGTGTTGCTACAGCAAGGCAAAGGTGCCGAAGCCGGTGCCTCTTTCGGAGCCGGGGCGTCGCAAACTTTATTTGGCAGTGTCGGTACCTGGAATTTTTTCAGCAAAGTGACCGCCATCCTGGCTCTGGGCTTCTTTATTACCAGTTTTACACTGGCCGTACTAGCCAGTAAAAACACCGGCGTCGATAGCCAATTGCTACCCGAGCTGGAAATGTTGCAAGAGATACCTGGTGTTGACGACTTGCCTGGCGCTGAGCTATCAGGCAGCTCTGAAATACCTGATCTCGAAGTGTCGGAGTTAGAAGTACCTGATCTAGAAGGTTCAGGCCTTGATGACATTAATACCGATATTGATTCGGTAGATCAACAGCTGCCGTCGCAACCGTAAAACGTCGTGACGACTATAGTTAAATGACTATCGTTAGATGACTATGATTAAATGTATGTATGCCCAAGTGGTGGAATTGGTAGACACGCTATCTTGAGGGGGTAGTGGCGCAAGCCGTGCCGGTTCAAGTCCGGCTTTGGGCACCATGTTAAAGACCAGCACCCTCTGCTGGCGACAAAAAACCCGCGTAACAGCGGGTTTTTTGTGCCTGAACGATAAGTTTGAGCTTGTGACTGTGCGCCAATGTGCGCTTATGTATATTGACATCTAAGGGGGCTGGGGAGTATTTTCGGTAAACAAAGGATTGAATGCAAAAATCAAAAAGGAGATATCGATGAAAAACACATTATTGGTTGTCAGCGCTTTGCTAATGGTTTTTCCAGCTATGGCGATGGCAGAGATCTACAAATGCTCAGGTAAAAACGGTCGTACTTCGTTCAGCGATAAACCCTGTGGGAAAAACTCCCAGGTTGTTGAGGTCGAAGTTGACGTCAATAGTATTGACCTGGGTGCGCAAGGTGATTGGGGTAAGGTTACTGAGGCTAATGAGGAGCGTGAACGACAACGCTCCATAGAAAAGCATCAGGCAGGTATTAAAAAGCTACAGAGTGAGCGCGACACCGCCATAGCTGAACTCAAATATAAACAGCGTTTCGCAGCTAATAACTCTGCTGGTGCTACCTACCACCGGTCTTTAGCAATGGAAATGGGGTCAGTGACTGACGATTACAATAACCGCATTCAGCGCCATCAGGATGCTGTAAACCATCTGCGCAGCCAGTGATGCGGTATACGAGCCGTTGTTTGTTGTTTTGCGTGTATTGGCGATCTTAGCGACCGCTCACCCAATCCATGAAGAAGAGTCAATTAGCCTTGACCCTGCGGTGCCTGAGACCTATAATCCCCGGCCCTTGAGTTCAGGCGTTTCAGGGCTTCTGAAGCAAGGGTAAACGGAAGGTTGTTAAGTGGGTTTGATAGTTGTGTTGTGGCCAGTTATGGGGCTGCATCGTCAAAGCCAAAACCGGAAGTTGGAAACCAGTTAATGATGCGGGGTGGAGCAGTCTGGTAGCTCGTCGGGCTCATAACCCGAAGGTCGTAGGTTCAAATCCTGCCCCCGCTACCAAACTTTGGTTCGAAGCTTTGCTTCGGCTAAATGGTACGTTAAAGCCCCTGGTTTCAGGGGCTTTTTGTTTATAGGGTGTTCGGTTTATTTTGAGCTGAAGCCTTGTTAAAGATTCGATTTCAGGCTTGCGCCAGCGGTATCTTACGCAGGTAAAATGCAGGTCCGGAGGACAGAGATTGGCAAGGCAAGATGAAACCCTAAATGCGTTGATAGCGCCGGTAGTTGAGGCCCTGGATTGTAAGCTGTGGGGTCTTGAATATAACACTGGCGGTCGATACAGCGTGTTGCGGATTTATATTGACCGCGAGAGTGGCATCGGCATCGACGAATGCGAGAACGTAAGCCGGCAGGTGAGTAGCTTGCTGGATGTGGAAGAGGTGATTACGGGGCAATATACCCTTGAAGTATCGTCACCGGGTTTAGATAGGCCCCTGTATAATTTAACGCAGTATCAGCAATTTGCTGGCGAAGATATTAAGCTGCGTTTGCGTATTCCCTTTGAGGGACAGCGCAAGTTTCACGGGCGGCTTAGTGGTGTTGAGGGCGACGATGTCGTGCTCATGGTAGAAGACAACGAGTATTTGTTCCCGGTGGATAACATCGAACGTGCAACTGTAGTCCCGCGCTTTTAGCGGGGGTGACCGAGAGATAAATGGATGGAAAATGAAATCCTGTTGGTTGCGGAAGCGGTCTCTAACGAGAAAGGCGTTTCCCAAGAGGTAATTTTTGAGGCTCTCGAGCAGGCGCTCGCGATGGCCACTAAAAAACGCTATGACGAAGACTCGAACATCCGTGTGGTGATTGATCGTCAGACCGGCGAGTACGCGAGTTTTCGCTGGTGGGACGTGGTCGACGACGAAACCATGGCCGAGCTGGGTACCCAGCTCACCACCGAAGAAGCGATTGAGAAAGATCCTGCGCTGAAGCCGGGTGACAGCCATGAAGAGCCAATCGACAATGTCGAGTTTGGCCGCATCGCCGCGCAAATCGCCAAGCAAGTTATCGTGCAAAAAGTGCGCGATGCTGAGCGTGCGCTGGTAGCCGAAAAATACAGTAATCGCATCGGTGAATTGATTAGCGGTACGGTTAAAAAAGTCACCCGCGAACATGTCATTATTGATCTGGGTAACAACGCCGAGGGCCTGCTGCCCCGCGAAGAATTGGTCGGTCGCGAAGTGTTTCGCGTCAACGACCGGGTTCGTACTGTGCTGCTGGAAATTCGCCCCGAAGGTCGAGGCCCAGTATTGCTGCTGAGCCGAAAATGCAATGAAATGTTGCTGGAATTATTTAATATTGAAGTGCCGGAAATTGCCGAGCAAGTCATTGAGATTCGCGCAGTAGCGCGGGATCCTGGTTCGCGGGCAAAAATTGCCGTTAAAACTAACGATGGTCGCATGGACCCCATTGGTGCTTGCGTAGGTATGCGCGGTGCACGGGTGCAAGCGGTATCCAACGAGCTCGACGGCGAGCGCATCGATATTGTGCTGTGGGACGATAACCCTGCACAGCTAGTAATCAACGCTATGGCACCTGCCGAAGTTGAATCCATTATTGTCGACGAAGATCGACACACTATGGATGTCGCCGTTGCCGAAGAGAACCTGGCTCAGGCCATTGGCCGAGGCGGCCAAAACGTACGCCTGGCAACCGAAATGACGACGTGGAATATCAATGTCATGACGGTGGATGACATTAATTCCAAGCAGGAAGAAGAAGCGGGCGGCATTGTCGAAAGCTTTATGGAAAAACTCGATATCGACGAAGATGTCGCTATCGTACTGGTTGAAGAAGGTTTTACTACGCTGGAAGAAGTTGCCTACGTACCGCTAGAAGAGATGGCGGGTATCGATGGTTTTGACGAAGAGATTGCCGAGGAGCTACGCGCTCGAGCTAAGGACGCATTGTTAACTAATGCCCTGGCATCGGAAGAAGAATTAGCGAATGCCAAACCGGCGGAAGACCTGCTAGGTATGGACGGTATGGATCAGACGCTAGCTTATACGCTCGCGGCTAAGGGTATTGTCACCATGGAAGACCTGGCTGAACTGGCCGTTGATGACTTGCTCGAAATAGAAGAAATGGAAGCGGAGCGTGCGGCGGAATTAATTATGACTGCTCGCGCGCCCTGGTTTGAAGATGAGCCTGAGACAGGCGAAAGTGTTGCGGAAGATCAAGCCTGATTATTAAGCGCGCTAACCGAGGGATAGATTTACATGGCTGAAGTGACTGTCACCGAACTAGCCGACGTGGTCGGCGCCTCCGTAGAGCGACTGCTGAAACAAATGCAGGAAGCCGGGCTGTCACACAGCTCTGCAGAAGAAACTGTCAACGATGAAGACAAGCAAAAGCTGCTGGTCTATCTAAAAGGTTTGCACGGTGAGCAAGCCGACGAGCCACGCAAAATTACTTTGCGCCGCAAAAGTGTCAGTACGCTTAAAGCCGGGGCGGGTAGAAAAACCGTTAATGTCGAAGTTCGTAAGAAGCGCACCTACGTTAAGCGCGACCTTGAACCAGAAACGGTATCTGCACCTGCTCCTGAACCCGTACTTGAGCCCGTATCTGAATCGGTACCTGAATCTGTAGAACCTGCGGTTGTTGAGGAAGTTCCTACTCCTACCCCAGCTCCAGCTCCGAAACCCGCCACACCCCTGGCGGGCAAGCGTGTATCGCTGCTCGACGGCGTCGAGGACAAGCGCCTGGCGGCGATAAGCAATCGTAAAAAAGCTGAAGCAGAGCGTGTGCGAGCGGTTGAAGACGCTCGACAGGAGCGCTTGCAACAAGAACAAGCAGGCAAGGATAAGAAGGCGGGGGCGAAACCGTCTGCGCCTGGTGCGGGCGCCGCTGCTGCCCCCGCTGAAGATGCGAAGCCGGGCAAGCGTCGCGAAAAGCACTTTGAAGACAAACCTGTTGATGAGGTAGAAGATAAACCTAAAAAGAAAAAATCGATTAAAGGTGCGCGTAAAAAGCGTCCAGAAGATTTACTTGCCGAGGTGGCATTAGAGGATGACGAGGGTGGTCGACCTCGCCTGAAGTCGAAACAGCCGATCGTCAAGATCAAAAATGTTCACGTGTTTAAAAAGCCGACTGGGAAAACCACGCATAGCGTCGAAATCCCCGAGCAAATATCCGTCAGTGACCTGGCTCAACGCATGTCGGTGAAAGGTGTCGCGGTGGTAAAAGAGCTGATGAAGCTCGGCACAATGGCAACGATTAACGAAGTCATTGAGCAGGACGTCGCCGTACTGGTGGTAGAAGAAATGGGTCATACCCCAGTGCTGGTTTCGGCCACGCATGAAGAAGATCAATTTCGCGATGATATTGTCACCGAAGAAGGTATCGAGTTACCTCGCGCGCCTGTGGTGACGGTGATGGGCCACGTTGATCACGGCAAAACCTCACTGCTCGATTGTATTCGCGAATCCCGTGTCGCCTCCGGCGAAGCGGGTGGTATTACCCAGCATATTGGCGCGTATCACGTTACTACGCCGAAAGGCATGGTGACCTTCCTAGATACTCCCGGTCACGCGGCGTTTACCGCCATGCGTGCTCGTGGCGCTCAGTCTACCGATGTGGTGATTCTGGTGGTTGCCGCTGATGA
Organism: Porticoccaceae bacterium; assembly: GCA_018069525.1. GTDB lineage: Bacteria > Pseudomonadota > Gammaproteobacteria > Pseudomonadales > Porticoccaceae > JAGPUQ01. Next base: position 16,521 of record JAGPUQ010000021.1, read on the forward strand.
TGGGGTGATGCCGCAAACCGAAGAAGCGGTTAAACATGCGCGCGCAGCCGGTGTGCCACTGGTCGTCGCCATTAATAAAATGGATAAAGAGGGTGCCAATCCGGATCAGGTCATTAACGAACTGGCCGTGTTGGAAGTCGTACCCGAAGAATGGGGCGGCGATACCCAGTTTATAAAAGTCTCTGCCTTGACCGGTGACGGTATTGAAGCCTTACTCGAAGCGGTATTGTTGCAGGCGGAACTGCTTGAATTAACCGCGCCAGTCGAAGTGCCGGCACGCGGGGTGATTGTTGAAGCGCGTATTGATAAAGGTCGCGGTGTCGTAGCGACAGCACTGATACAGGCGGGCACGTTAAGCCAGGGTGATTTTGTCCTCGCTGGTGAAAGCGTCGGTAAAGTGCGCGCCATGATTGGCGACGATGGCAAAGCGATAAAAGCCGCAGGGCCGTCGATTCCGGTTGAAATTTTAGGACTCGATACGCCACCCAATGCCGGCGATGAATTTTTTGTTACTGCCGATGAGCGCAAGGCCCGCGAAATTGCGGAACTGCGGCAGCATAAAGCGCGCGACGAACGCATGACGCGCCAGCAAGTCGCTAACCTAGAAAACATGTTTGCCGGCTTTGAGGGCGGCGAGCAACGGGTTTTACCGTTGGTCGTCAAAACCGATGTGCGTGGTTCCCTGGAAGCCATTCTCGCGGCCTTACACGATTTTACGACCGATGAGGTTGGCGTCAACATTGTCACTTCCGGCGTTGGTGGTTTAACCGAGTCCGATATTAATTTGGCAGTGACTACCGGTGCCGTGGTACTGGGCTTTAACGTGCGCGCCGATGCCGCCGCGCGTAAAGTGGTCGCATCCGAAGGCGTAGATCTGCGCTACTACAGCGTGATTTATCAGTTGCTCGACGAAGTGAAGCAAGCGTTGTCGGGCATGCTGGATCCGGAAATGCGCGAAGAAATTGTCGGTATCGCCGAAGTTCGCGATGTCTTCAGTTCGCCCAAGTTCGGCCACATTGCCGGTTGTATGGTGATTGAAGGTACGGTGTCTCGCGACAAGCCCATCCGCGTATTGCGCGATAGCGTAGTGATTTATCAAGGTGAACTGGAATCTTTACGGCGCTTTAAAGACGATGTTAAAGACGTGCGCAACGGTACCGAGTGCGGTATTGGGGTTAAGGATTACAAAGATGTTAAGCCCGGTGATCAGATCGAAGTTTACGAAATTCAGTACATCGACCGAGAACTCTAGGGCGGGATTAAACGATGCCGAGAGAGTTCAGTCGCAGTGAACGGGTTGCCGATGCCCTACAGCGAGAATTAGCGCAGCTGATTCGCACCGACGTTAATGATCCCCGTGTTGGCATGGTTAATGTCACTGGGGTGGATGTCAATCGCGATCTGGCGGTGGCGAAAGTATACGTCAGCTTTATCGACGATCGCGAAGACCAGGCCATTAAGGATGCGGTTGCCGCGCTTAACGGCGCTGCAGGTTATTTGCGCTCTCAGTTGGCGAGCCGCATGACCATGCGCAGCGTGCCAACACTCAAGTTTTTCTACGACGCTACCGCCAAAACCGGCCAGTACCTGTCAGCATTAATTGATCGGGCCGTGGCAAGTGACAGTCTGACTAACGATGATGTCGCCGTAGATACTAAGAAAAAGGACGCTGAATAAGATGGGACGTCGTCGTCCCCACGGTCGTCCAGTCAGTGGTATTTTGGTACTCGACAAGCCCGCAGGCATAACGTCCAACGCGGCTTTACAGCAGGCGAAGTATTTATTCTACGCCGCCAAGGCCGGGCACACCGGTAGTCTCGATCCATTAGCGACCGGGGTATTGCCAGTTTGTTTTGGTGAGGCCACTAAGTTTACCCAGTTTTTGCTGGAAGCCGACAAAACCTACCTCAGTACGTTTTGCCTGGGTGTTGCAACCGAAACCGGCGATAGTGACGGCGAGATCACCACCGAAAGCAGTGCGGCGGCGATAACGGAAAGTGCCATCGCTGAATTGTTGCCGCAGTTTCGCGGTGCGATTGAGCAAGTGCCGTCCATGTATTCGGCATTGAAGCACGGTGGTACACCGCTGTATAAACTGGCTCGCGCAGGGATTGAAGTCGAACGTCCCGCACGCCCAGTCACGGTATTTCAGTACGACATTATTGATTTTCGCCCCGGCGAGAAAGCCGAGCTGGATGTAGAGATTCGCTGTAGTAAGGGCACCTATATTCGTACGCTGGCGGAAGATTTAGGACACAAACTAGGTTGTGGTGCCCATGTAACGGCATTGCGGCGTACCCAGGCTGGCCCGTTTCTCGAAAGTGAGTCGATCAGTTTGGAGAAGCTCGAGTCGCTGCGCGAGGGTAAGCAGGGCGAAGATTTAGATTTTTTATTGAAGCCGATTGATGCCGCCGTTGGCGATCGTCGGCTTCTGGAATTGCCAGAAAACCTGTGTTGGTACTTTCTGCGCGGTCAACCAGTGACCGCCCCGGAGGTCTATCGCGAGGCCAACGAAGGCGATATAGTGCGTGTTTTTCAATCTCAGGGTGAATTCCTTGGGGTTGGCAAAGTATTGGAGGATGGGCGCGTACAGCCCCATCGTCTGATAGCGGGATAGTGAGTTGAAGTGCTTGTTAACATTCACTTAACTTAACGACCCCATTAAACCCTGGACGATCTGTAAATATGCACGGATCCGTCTGTATTTCATTGCATATTGGAGAAAAGAAAATGGCATTAAGTCCAGAAGATAAAGCAGCAATCGTAAATGACAACGCGCGTGAAAAAGGCGATACCGGCTCCCCCGAAGTTCAGGTGGCACTGTTAACCGCTAATATCAACAAGCTGCAAGGTCACTTTAAAGACAACAAAAAAGACCATCACTCTCGTCGTGGTCTCATCCGCATGGTAAACCAGCGTCGCAAGTTGTTGGATTACCTGAAAGGCAAAGATGGAGCACGTTACGTCGCTCTTATTGCTAAGCTCGGTTTACGTCGTTAATCACATAATACTTTCAGCGCTCCATGGGGGGCGCTGTTGCAACTGACTGGTGAAAAAATTGAATTCAGTAATAAAGAAATTTCAGTATGGAAAGCATACCGTCACTTTGGAAACCGGCCGCATCGCGCGCCAGGCTACCGGTGCGGTACTGTGTAGCATGGATAATACCTCGGTACTGTGTACCGTAGTTGGTGCTCGGGAAGCTAAACCCGGTCAGCCGTTTTTTCCGCTGACCGTTAACTATCAAGAAAAAGCTTACGCAGCGGGTCGTATCCCCGGTGGTTTTTTCCGTCGTGAAGGCCGTCCGAACGAAAAAGAAACGCTGACCTGTCGTTTGATCGATCGCCCGATTCGTCCGCTGTTTCCCAACGGCTTTATGAACGAAGTCCAGGTGATCACAACAGTGATGTCTGCCGACAAAAATGTCGATCCAGATATCGTTGCGATGATTGGCGCTTCCGCCGCATTGTCGATTTCCGGTATTCCTTTTAATGGCCCGGTTGGTGCAGCGCGCGTTGGCTATACCCCCGAAGACGGCTACATACTTAACCCTACCTACAGCGAGCTGGTCGATTCGAAGCTTGAGATGGTAGTTGCCGGTACCCGTGACGCAGTATTGATGGTGGAATCCGAAGCCGCAGAACTGTCCGAAGATTTAATGTTGGGTGCCGTACTTTACGCCCACCAGGAAATGCAGGCAGTGATTCAGGTAATTGACGAGTTGGTTCGCGATGCCGGTAAGCCCCGTTGGGATTGGCAGCCAGCTGTTGAAAACATGGAGCTGAAATCAGCCGTAGCAAGCCAAATTGGCGAGGATCTCGTTGCTGCTTATCAGGTGACTGAAAAGCAACAGCGCCAGGCCCGTTTGGGTGAGTTGCGCGACGACTGCGTTAAGGCGTTGGTCAATGACGAAGCCGGTATCAGTGCCGACGACGTTAGCAACGCCTTTAAAAAGCTTGAAAAAAATACCGTGCGCAGCCGCATTATTGCTGGTGAGCCGCGCATTGATGGTCGTAATACCCAAACCGTTCGTCCTATCGCGGTTGAAGTAGACGTACTGCCCAGTGCCCATGGTTCGTCACTGTTTACACGTGGTGAAACCCAGTCCATCGTCGTTGCGACCCTCGGTTCACTGCGTGATGCGCAAATCATCGATGCGCTCGAAGGTACGCGCAGAGATCCCTTTATGTTGCACTACAACTTCCCTCCGTTCTCGGTTGGTGAGTGTGGCCGCACCGGGTTTACCAGTCGTCGGGAAACCGGCCACGGTCGTTTGGCCCGCCGCGGTATCTCTGCAGTATTGCCGAACCAGGAAGACTTCCCTTACACCATTCGTATCGTGTCTGAAATTACTGAGTCCAACGGTTCTAGCTCCATGGCCTCGGTATGTGGCGCCAGCCTCGCGCTGATGGATGCCGGTGTACCTTTGACCACACCCGTTGCCGGTATCGCCATGGGTCTGGTAAAAGAAGACAACGGTTTTGCCGTACTCACCGATATTCTGGGTGATGAAGATCACCTCGGCGATATGGATTTCAAAGTGGCGGGTTCTGCTCGTGGTATTACCGCTTTGCAAATGGATATTAAGATTGAAGGCATCACCGAAGAGATTATGGAAGAAGCCCTCAAGCAGGCACACAGTGCGCGCCTGCATATCCTTGGTGAAATGAACAAGGTCATCGACAGCAGTCGCACCGATGTTGCTGAAAATGCACCGCGCTTTAAAACCTTGAAAATTGATCCGGACAAAATCCGCGATGTAATTGGTAAAGGCGGCGCAACCATTCGCAGCTTGACCGAGCAAACCGGCGCGACCATTGATATCGAAGATGACGGTTCCATTCGTATCTACAGCGATGATAGAGAAAGTCTGGATCGTGCAGTCTTCCTTATCGAAGAAATTACCGCTGAAGCGGAAATTGGCCGTATCTACGACGGTACTGTTGCGCGCATTGTCGACTTTGGTGCTTTTGTTACCATCATGCCGGGCACCGACGGTCTCTGTCATATCTCTCAAATCGCTGCAGAGCGCGTTGAGAAAGTGAACGATTACCTGAGCGAAGGCCAGCAAATTAAAGTCAAAGTGCTGGATGTCGACGCTCGCGGTCGTATCAAACTATCGATGAAAGAAGTTAGTGTTGAAGAGGGCGGTATCGCGCCTAAAGTCAGCGTTGAACCCGCAGCTGAACCAGTACCAGTAGCGGATGCCCCGCAAGACTAGGGTGTTTTTCGTTTAGTACAGTGTTAAAAAAACGGGGCAATTAGCCCCGTTTTTTTATGCCTGATTTTTATGTATGGTTCTCATGCTTGTTTTTTGCAGCGTGTTCAAAGGGCGTCTGCGGAGACTCTGTTTTGTAAACGATTCGACAGTGCTACATAGATCGCAAGAGTCGCCACCATCGTGACTCCATAGAGCGAGGGCACCATGGCAATTTTAGCGTTGTTGAGTAAAAAAGGGCTGATCGCAATGGTCACACCCAGGATCGCATTTTGTGCGCCTACCTCAATGGACAGGGTGCGGGTTTGTTTGGCGTTCAACTTAGCCAGTTTGCCCAAACTCAAGCCCAATAAAATACTTAAAACATTCAAGGTAATGGTCAAGGCTCCGAGTTGGAGAAAGTGCGTAAACCAGACGCCGTCGTTTTGCATAAATACGCCGATAATCACTAGCGGTAAAAATACCATGCAACCCCAGCGTACCCCGTGTCGCGCACGCTGGGCAAAGGCCGGTGCACGGCGAAAGATCACCATACCCAGACTCACCGGGATAATAGTGATGACCATAATCTGAAGTGCTGTTTTTATAAGCGGCAAGGAAAGTTGAGTACTGCTATCACTGAAATACAACATACTCAGATTCATTGCGATGGGCAGGGTAAACACCGTTACTAAACTGGAAATACTGGTCATGGTGACCGACAGCGCGACATCACCCCGTGCCAGTAGCGTAAATAAATTAGACAGCACACCGCCGGGGCACAGCGTGAGGAGCATCACGCCCAAAGCAATTTCTCCTGTCAAGCCCAGGCTAGCGCAGAGCGTAAATCCGAGGAGAGGCAATAACAGCAGTTGGCCGAGCAGGCCAGCCAACGCAGCTTTGGGAATTTTAACCACGCGACGAAAATCATCGAGGGTGAGTCCCATGCCCATACCGAACATCAGCAGGATAAGTACGCCGGTTGCAATAGTGCTAATCATAGCGCGTTGCTACGATGATAATTTTTCTGGGGTAGTTGTTTCGACATGCTGAAGGCACTCCTTTTTATTTTATTGTATTGTATGGGTATCAACGACAGTCGTTCGCTTTGCCCCAGTTTATTATAGGATGCTGGGGTATTCTATACTGGTCAGGTATGTTTTGAAGTCATACAAGGGAGATTTTAATGACCGAATTACCACTCTATTTTGACGACGCATTATCTCTTGCTGAAAAGCTGCACAAAGGAGAGATAAGCTCGCTTAGCGTCACCGAAATGATGCTGTCGAGAATTAATACCACAGACATTGAGTTCGGTGCCTATACAACGATAACTGCAGAACTTGCTTTGCAGCAGGCTGAGCAAGCGGATAGGGAAATAAGCCGAGGGAAGATACGTTCGCCTTTACACGGTGTACCTATCGCCGTTAAAGACTTACTGGATACTAAAGGTATCTCAAGCTCGTACGGAATGCCGCTTTACTCCGAGCACAAACCAACATCAGATGCGACAGTTGTTCGAAAACTTGCAGAAGCGGGCACAGTACTGTTGGGTAAAACCAAGTTAACCGAAGGTGCTTTTGTAAGGCACCATCCGGCTATCACTCCACCCGTTAATCCATGGAACCCAGAGTGCTGGGCCGGGGTTTCGTCATCCGGCTCAGGCGTAGCTACTGCGGCCGGACTTTGCTATGCCAGTATCGGCACCGATACCGGCGGAAGTATTCGCTTTCCATCAGCATTGAACGGTCTCGTTGGGCTAAAACCTACCTGGGGGCGTGTCAGCCGTCATGGTGTTTTCCCCCTGGCCTATTCCCTGGATCACGTTGGGCCGATGACGAGGAGTGTCGGTGATGCGGCCGCAATGCTACACATTATTGCAGGTTTAGACGTGCTTGATGCCACCAGCAGCCCGAGAGAGCCGAGCGATTATTTAGGCAATCTTAATAAGGGAGTGTCGGGTCTGAGAATAGGGATTGATCAAAGTTACGTTGCCACTGATACCGACAGTGAATTGGTTGATGCCGTTAACGAAGTTGGGGATTGCCTCCAGAGACTGGGATGTAAACTGGTTGATATCACCATTGCTTACGGCAACCTTTGCGATGGTTGGGCGCATACCGCCGCAGTCGAAGCGGCCCACGGCCACAGGGAGACTTTTCCGGAGCAAAGAGAAAAATATGGCTCGATTAAAGAGCTACTGGATTTTGGTCTGTCTACCAGTGCCGAATCTTACATGCAGATGGAAATGGCGCGGCGTGCTTTCAAAGCTCAGCTTGAGGCAACATTTCAGTCGATCGATATTATTTTGTGTCCATCCATGCCCGCATATGCGCCACCGAAGGAAGGCTCAGCGGAAATGGATCAGGTAGGACAGGGCTTGTCGGATATGTTGAAATTTACCGCGCCCTATAATTATTCAGGTAGCCCGACCTTATCCTTGCCATGGCGGCCCGGCAGCAAAAATATTCCCTTGGGTGTGCAGCTTATAGGCAGAGATTTCGAGGAGGGCGTTCTGCTGCAAGTGGGGAAAGCCATCGAACAACGTGCCACGCCAGCGATGCACCCTAAGCTGTAAGCAGTATATTGTTTCAGTGCTTCAAATTATCTAGTCCGTTAACTTATATTCAGAAAAATCCGGCTGTTCCATTTCTTTATAGAAGCGGCTGGGGTGCCACGGATACAGGTTGGGAATTCCAGTTTTGTCGATATACCAGCTAGCGCAGCCGCCCGTGGCCCAGGTGGTAGTGGTAACGGCTTCTGCCATGTCCCGGTTAAGGGACTCAAAGACCTCAGGTTTTACCTCGATACTGGCGGATTGTTCCGCTTTCATTTTATCCAGACACTGGATCATATAACCGATCTGGGTTTCGGTAATGGAAATTAACGACAAGTTGCCAACCGGCCCGGTAGGGCCTTCGAGCATCCAGAAGTTGGGGAAGTTCGGTATGGTCATTGCCCTATGGGCGCGAGGCGCGCCGTCCCATTGTTCGCTCAATTCGACATTATTTTCGCCGTACACCTTAGTGGGCAAAATAAATTCCGAGACTTTAAACCCGGTCGCGAGTACCAGCACATCCAGTTCGTGTAAGCGCCCGTCTTCGGTGCGTACACCTTCCGGTTCGATGGAGGTAATTCCAGTAGTGACCAGTTCGGCATTGTCGCGGCTAATGGCCGGATAAAAGTCAGAGCAAAAAATTAAGCGCTTACAGGTTGCCTTGTAATCGGGTGTCAGTTTGGCGCGAAGCTCTGGGTCGGGAACGGTCTCTTTGAGCATCTGTAGGCAGGCTTGCTCAATTTTTTGCTGTTCTTTGACATCCCCTATCGTCGCTTTCGCAAAGGTGGTCAGCATTAAGCGTTTGTAGAACCAGACAAGAAAAAGATGAAGCGCTGGAAAGGCGCGCAGAATGGTTTTCCAGATGGGGCCATATTTTTTTTGCGGCAGTGGCGCTACCCAGTGGGGCGTGCGCTGGAATACCGACATGTGGCCGACTTTTTTGGTGATCTCGCCAACGATTTGTGCCGATGTCGAGCCGGTGCCAATAATGCCTACTCTCTTGCCCTCCAGTGCTACGGAGTCATCCCAGCGGGTGGTGTGAAACATCGCGCCCTTAAAGGAGTCCAGGCCAGGGATATCGGGGTAGGCGGGGTGGTGGAGAATGCCGGTGGCAGAAATGACAAAATCAAACGTTTGAGTGTCGTGGCCCGCGGCTTTTAATTGCCATGTTGGCCCGTGGTAAGTTAGTTCGGTGACCGGGCTGTTTAATTTAACCGCCGACATGACGTCGTATTTTTCAGCAACATGATCAATATATTTGAGAATTTCTGCTCCATACGAGAAGCGGTGAGACCAATTGGCACTGGGTTCGAAAGAGTAGGAATACCAGTAGGATGGCACATCGCACGATAAGCCGGGATAGTGATTGTCTCGCCAGGTACCCCCGATTCTCTCGGCCTTTTCGTAGACCGTGACGTCGGTATAACCCGCATCGCGCAATTTAATAACTGCACCAATCCCGGACAAGCCAGCGCCAACAATCGCGATACGCGGGGTGCGGCCTTCTTTAGCCCAGCACGAAGTTAAATCAGCCATGTTTCGAGTGATGTTCTCGGTTCCACTGTGATCGTTCATGGGTATCCCTCTAGTTTAGATGTTCTGTGTGGAGTTTAGCGCATATCAAATTTGCTCAGCAATCTCCATGCCCTGGCTAACTGCCGCCAATGCATCTAACTCTTTGGCCGCTGCCGCCCCGCCGATTAAATGCGCCTGAATGCCTTCGGCTTCGAGTTCGCGATGCAGGGTATTGAAAGAGTCTTGCCCGCTACACAATACAATGTTGTCCACGGCAAGCACATGATCCACGCCATCTATGGCGTAATGCAGTCCGTCGTCATCGATTTTTTTATAGCTGACGCCGGGTATACATTGCACCCCGGTCATTTCTAATTCCGCTTTCAAGACCCAGCCGCTGGTTAGGCCCAGGCCTCTGCCCATGGGGCCTGGTTTGCGCTGGAACATGGTGATTTCGTGCGCCGCTGGGTGGAACTGAGGCCCGTCGGGTAGCAGACCACCCGGATGGGTCATGGCGGTATCCACGCCCCATTTCTTGAGGAATTCGTCGGTATCCGGTGCGCAATCACTTTTTCCGTTGGCGAGTAGCACCGCGACGTCATAGCCGATACCTCCGGCACCGATTATGGCTACCCGCTTGCCGACCTTCGCCTTGCCTGAGAGCAGGTCGAGGTAGGGTACGACGGAGGGATGATCGACGCCGGGGATATCGGGAATGCGCGGTACGATGCCGGTGGCGACGATAATATCGTCGAAATGTTCGGCTTTCAAAGTACTGGCATCGGCTTTGGTGTTGAGTTTCAGCTCAACACCATGCTTGGCGAGCTGAGTGCGGTAATAGCGAATCATTTCGTAGAATTCAGTTTTGTCCGGGACTTTTTTCGCCAGGTTTAACTGTCCGCCAATTTCACTGGCGCTGTCGTACAGCGTGACGCTGTGTCCGAGTTGGGCAGCGGTATTGGCGGCGGAGAGTCCCGCTGGGCCGGAGCCGATCACTGCGATTTTTTTACTTGTTGTTTTTGTTGGCGTCTGGCGAGCGATTTCCTCGTCAAACTCACGCGCGGCTAAGGGATTCACCAGACAGCTAGTCGGCTTGTGTTGAAAGATAAAATCCAGGCAAGCCTGATTACAACCGATGCAGGTGTTGATTTCATCGGCACGGTTGTCTTGCACTTTATTGGCGAAGTGCGGATCGGCCAGCATAGAGCGGGCCAGAGATACCATCTGAGCGTCGCCGCTGGCAACAATGTCTTCTGCCACCTCCGGCGTATTGATACGGTTAGAGGCGATCACCGGGACGTTGACGTGGTCGGTGATGTTACGGATGGCAAAGCGCCAGGCGCCTCTGGGCACCATATAGGCAATGGTGGGGATACGAGCTTCGTGCCAGCCAATACCGGTGTTGAATAGAGTCACTCCGGCTTGTTCCAAAGCCTGGGCGAGTTCGACTGTCTCCGCGCCGGTCGCGCCCCCTTCAACTAAATCGATAGCGGAAATTCGGAACATGACGATAAAGTTATCACCGACTTTTTCTTTGACTCGACGCACAATTTCAACGGCGAAGCGCATACGGTTTTGATAACTGCCGCCCCATTGGTCAGTGCGATTATTGGTGCGTAGCGCCAGAAATTGATTAATTAAATAACCTTCCGAGCCCATGACTTCAACACCGTCGTAACCAGCTTGTTGCGCTAGTGCGGCGGCGTTAGCGTAGTCCTCGATGTATTGCTCGATTTCCTCGGAGGTGAGCACTCTAGGCACGCGACGATTAATACGCGAGGGAATGTCTGAGACACCGACAATGCAGTCTTCTTTGGCGTAGCGTCCTGAGTGCAAAATTTGCAGCAGAATTTTGCCGCCTTCCTGATGAACCCGCTGGGTAATAATTTGATGATCGGCAATATCTGCTTCGCGATTAAAAATCGGCCCGCCTTCCTCGATTTTCCCGGTTTCATTGGGCGCGTAACCACCCGTAACAATCAGGCTGGCACCGCCTTTGGCGCGCTCGCCATAGAAAGCCGCTAGCCGTGGAAAGGGCTGGTCGAGTAGCTCAATGCCGGTGTGCATCGAGCCCATCATAATACGGTTTTTAAGGGTGGTGAAGCCGAGGTCGAGGGGATTTAATAGGTTTTCAAAACTCATAGATACTGCCTTGAGTGATTAATATTTTGCTAAGCATGAAGCGTGCTTTAGACGGTTAATCATAACCGTAGAGCGCTGGATTGGCTAATGCCTGATTCACAATTGTGGGGTCTGTTTCGGAGCTATTAGGAAATAGGACTTCGAGTTCGGCGAATCGAAAATACTTAAAGCGAAAATGGTCAAAGCCACGAGCTTGTTTAGAGAGTTTTGAGCTTTTTCGTGCTACAGGAATTCTCGGCAAGAAAATCCAGCAGGATTTGTCGATTTTCGTTTTGATTGTTCTTGTATTGATTGTTTTGGTTAAAGGTTGCGGTATGACGGCCCTGGCTGGCAACTCGTTGATGAGGGCCTGAGTGCGCTGTAACCAGGGTGTCGAGGTTAGCGAAAGGTATTATCTGGTCATCCCGGCTATGGAAAAATAATATGGGTAGCGTGTTGAGTTGAGGTAGGGCATCGAGAGGGTCGTAGGCTCCCGGCACACTCCACGACACCGGGTATTGCAGCGGCCAGATCAGCCAGGATTGTTTGGCAACGTAGCGAGTCATGGTTCGGTAGCGGGTAAAGGCGGCATCCGATACCAGGCCGCAGAGTTTGGGGTTATTCAAATTCCGGGTCGCCCCGTGCAGCATTAAGCTGGCGCCGATACTTTGCCCGAGTATGAACAAATCTTGATCCGCGGTTTCCGGGGCTTCACTAAGCCAGGTGATAGCCGCATCAATATCGAAAAAAACGTCGGGTAATTTTGCTTTGCCCTTTGATAAGCCAAAGCCGCGATAGTCGAGCAGCAACACCTGATATCCGGCGGCGGGTAACCAGCGCACATTGTGGATGTGGGTGCTGATGTTTTCCGCGTTGCCGTGTAAAAATAGAATGCTGCCTTTGGGCGTACCGACGCTGGGTAAAAACCAGGCATGTAACTGTGTGCCGTCGGCGGCACTCAGTTCTATGTCTCGATAGGCCAGGCCCAGGTTATCGGGAGTTTGTAGATGCTCACGCTGGGGGAAGAAAAATAATCCGCTGCAAGCACCGAGAGTACTAACAAAAATTAGCGCGAGCAGTGCTTTGCCAGCTCGCTCTAATTTACTTGCTCGCCCTGATTTACGATACATGGACTTTATAAAGTGCATGTAAAGTAAGCTTAAATAATACCTGCTTCAAGCAATTTACCGCGTAGCCATTCCCGACCTTTATCATCAATGGCTTTGACTGGAGGTAAAATACCACCCGCTTTTAAACCGATCATCTCGAACCAGGCCTTCATATAGGGTATCGCAGAGGCATAAGAACCGGTATTAATAATCCAGGTGACCATAATTTCTTCAAACAAAGCACCGGCGGGACGAACCAATAACCATTTTTCTCTGGCTGCATCAAAATCACCGGCAATGGCCAGGTCGAAATAGGCTTTCATATTGGCGCGTTGCTTACCGAAGGCGATATAGCAAAAATTGGCCCACATCACCTGGCCGCCAACCCGTAAATCATCGAGTACGAAGTATTCGAGGGGTTCAGAAATAACGATGTCCTTACGCATGGCATTGCGTACTCTTGCGGTATCCCCCTGAATAATCGAGCCTTGCTTCATGCCCACCACGGTATCCAAATCGCTAATCCGTTTCATCAGGTCGATGCCCATCAGCTTGCCTGCCACCGGCGTGCGATACAGCATAATGGCGAGGTCTGAGTGATCGGCCATGTATTTAAAGTATTCGTAAATTTCATCGTCGGATTTGAGTTGGAAGGGCGGGTTCATCACTTCAGCGCCCTCAAAACCGATGTCCTGGAGTCGATCCATTTTCTCCAGAGCTTGATGCACACTGTGATCTAGAATGATGGTCCAGAGTTTCATTCGCCCTTTATTCGCATCGGCAATAATTTCGTGATACCGAATCCAGTCAGACAATTTCAGGTTCCAGCCTTCGGCAACATTACCGCCGACCACCAGCCCCGGAATTCCCATCTCTACATAGGCTTCGATATTTTCGCGGATGCCGGCCTCATCGAGACTAAGGTCTGGATTGAATGGAGTAATAGGACACTCGTAAAAACCTTTCAGGTTTTCGCATGCCCAGGATTTTGCTTCGGCTTTAGTAAATTCCAGCGCCATGATATTAGTTATCCGATGTTTAAAGATGAGGAAGAATAACTAGCCTTTCTCTAAAAGTCGATAACTATGGTGCCTGGTTTTTTATTTATTAGCGGCGCTTTATCTGGCAGCGCCCCCCTATCGGGCCGCAGCACCTTGTTTGGTAACAGTGTATTGGCAGCAGTTTTTTTGGACGTCGCACCGAAAGTTATCTGAAAAAGAAGTGGTAGCCCAGCGATAATTCGGTGGCACTGTCGGCTTCGAACCAGCGACGACCTGCCGACAGGCGCAGTGCATGATTTACATCCAGTACGATATTTTGTTCCAGCTTAAATTCAAGCCGTTGTTCGCCACCGCTAAATTCCAGACCCGAGGCGGTGATAAGTCCATTGCCCATGCGCGTACTGTAGAGCCAACCGAGTTGTGGGCCGAGAGCTATTTCCGCCACGACATCAAAATCCCGATTGTGTTCGAGGCGTCCCATCAGTAGAGCAAACAAAGTGGTGTTGTTGAGATCGAAGGCATAGCCGCCACCGCCCGTCACATGGGTGGCGAGTGGCCTACCCTGTGCCGTGTCTACCCGCTCCAGGCCGCCGTAAACGCGCCAGGATAACTGGTCGAAAAAAGTATTTTTGGGTGTCAGTGACACAATATCAACGACATCCAGGCGTTCCAGTTTGACGGAGCCGTCGTCGTAGCGGCGAAGAGCACCGTTACCCATATTGATTTGTGCTCCGGGCAGGAAGCCGTAACTGTTATCGAGCAGACTGTGATAGGCCATGCGAAACTCGAGCTCGCTGTAGTTGCGATCGTCGTCGCGACCTATACGAATTCCGAGCCTTTTGCTCTGGTGCCCTTTTTCTGGAGAGGTCGGCGGTGAAATAATTTGTGGGTCTTGTATCGGATACTTACTCAGTTTTTCGAGTAAAGCGAGGCTTTGTTTAGCAGCCTGTTGATCGCGAGCTTTCTTGGTTTGTTGGTACCGCAGCGCCTGATATGCGGTATTCAAGACCTGGTATTGTTGATTTTCCGGGAGTATTTGAAAATTTTGTTCTGTTGTCGGCTCGAGATTTTCCCGTAAGCTGCCAACCAGTGGATGCAGGCGCCTTGGTAGTTCTGCTAGCTGATGTTTAAGTTTGGTTGCCAGTGCTGGTCGGTAAGCGCTCGCGGCCATAAAGCCACCGTGTTTAATTGCGCGGATGGTGTCGATGGGAATGGCCGACATAATAAATTCGTCGGTCAATTCGGCCGAGGGGCGCGCTATTTCAAGTAACTCTAAGAGGCGATAGGAGCAGTTTTCGGTGAAGAAAAAATAATCAAAATTAATATCTTTGAGTTCCCATAAATGCGTGACCAGTCGCTCCGTTTCCTGCGGGCTCAAGTTAAGAGGGTATTCCCAGATATCACGATTTTCGATGCGATTGTAAGTCTGAATTTTTTTGAAGTAGGGTTCTACAATAAACTGGCCGGGGTATCCTCCAGTGAGTCCTCGGTAAGCGTAGAGCATGGAGTTATCGCTGGCGGGGACGTTGGCTCCAAAATTGACGCCGTAGGAGAGCCAGTCCGATGACTGCTGTTCGCCGCGGTCCGTAGCAACGACTGGATCCAGTCTCAACAAAGTATGGCCGAACATGGAGGAGGGGCTGTTGAGATGATGCGCCGGGAAAATCAGCATCACGCTGTTGGCCTGCACCATTTCACTCCATTCCTTATACAATTTGCAGTTAAGTTGTGGAAGCTTTGATCGATCAATAGCCAGGTGTTTGCTGAGCCAATTGAGTCGCGCAGGAAAGCGACATTGCGCATGTTCATCGCCGCTGTGGCCGGGTTGGAATAGACTATCTAAGGTTGCAGTAAGCTCTGCTCGAGGATCAGTGCTACCGTTATCGGATAGGAAAAAAATATTATCGTCTACAAAGCTCGAGTAGGTTTTATGTTGTCTCGGTAGCAATTTTCTTTTTAAAGGTTTGTAGTGGAGTAGCTTGATCCAGTCTTGATGCAACCAGAGTTGTCGTTGCTCTACCTGGGCTTGTAGCTCAAGGACGTATTGGGTGCTGTCCGCTCCGTAGCTCCTGACGGTGCCCAGACAGATGACTATTGCAATCAGGACATACCCTGTTCTCATTCGTACTTCCTTGAGGTATATTTTAAGACTATATTTTAAGATCATATTTTACGTTAAGGCGTCGATAAGGACTTCGAGTGGCAGACGCAAAAAAACACCCTGTACAGCTAAGGTACAGGGTGTTTTAGTTGAGCTGGTCGGGAACCTTAGATTAGATCCGAGTATTGCACCAGCTGGGCGTCATCTTTCATCAGCGTGTGAATAGACGCCATCACTTCATGGGCTGTCACATCTTCGCTGGGGAATACTACTCTGAAGTTTTCGTGGGTGACGCGGGAAAATGCAGAACGATCTTCAGGTGCGATACCTAGAGTAACCGCCATTGCATCCATTGCATCGCCATGACCACGAGCTACGTCTTCTGAAAATTCATCCATAATCAGCGCTGCCAGGCTGGTGCCACTGTAGGTTAACGTACCATTGGTGGAGCAGCCGTTGGTGCCGCTGGTCATACCAAAAGTGGCATTACCGGAAGTACCATTGGTGAATGATGCTGCCAGGTGCGAACCCAGGCCTGATTGACCTTCAAACATCATATTACCCCAGCCACAATTAGGGCCGCCAGCCGCCCCGGCAAAGGCCAAAGAAGGTAGTGTGGAAAGAGCGATAATACCGATGATTTTTTTCCCGTTAAGTTTTCTCATAATTGTTCTTCCTTCTACATTAATTTTACTCAGGGAACTCGATCCTACTCCGGTGGGGGGGTTTTTTCAAACACTTGTCTCAGGTTAAATAGTGAAATCATTTTGTGAGTTCCGTACGGTATGTGATGGGCTTCAAAGGCAGCTAATAAGCACTTAAATATTATTCTAGATTGATCATTTATGTTGCAGTGTTTACGGGGTACCTTACTATCAAGATATATTTAATACCTCTGGTTGGGTGTCACCTATTTGATGCAGATTAACCTGTGCTTAAATAACACTAATGAGTCCGCTTCCTGGCTGCTATGGTATTGAGCGCAGCATGTGCTGGTAACAGTCGGGTGCCTGCGATAGAAAAATTAAATCACGGGATAATGCTAATACCATGAAAACACCATGAATGATGTGCTGGGTGCCCTAATTACAGGATTACTCTTTGTTATGCCTCTGGTTATTAGTGTAGGGGTGGCGGTTATTAGTGTGGGGGCAGCCTGGCATGCTCTGTTGTTTAAGCGTGATTCACGATCAGCTCTGGGCTGGGTGGTGATATGTTTGGCCCTACCCGTGATTGGCGGGATATGCTACTTTTTATTTGGCGTTAATCGGGTTCGAGCCAGGGCGCAGCGCCAGCCTGGAGAAGGACGTCGTTGGCTGGTAGATTTTGAGCGGGGGCTTAGGTCTCCCCCGATCCCTGATCAAGGAAAAGAGGATAACGCCTCTACTAATAGCAGGGCTCTTGAAATTGATTATCCCGTTGGTATTGCACGCGCCGCTGCGACAGTAACGGGGAGAGAACTCCTCGAAAATAATAAAGTAACTATTTTGCGTAACGGTGAAGCAGCCTTTCCCGCCATGTTGTCCGCTATTGCTAGTGCTCGCGAAACCATTTCCTTAACGACCTATATTTTTGAAAACAATCGAACTGGTCTAAGTTTTATTCGAGCGTTGGCTGGGGCTAAGGCAAGGGGTGTGGACGTCCGAGTGGTCATTGACGGTTTAGGTGCCTGGTATTCAATAGGTATTGTGCGTGCCCTGCGTAAAGAGGCAATTAATGCACAACGGTTTAATCCGCCGCGAATACTGCCCCCATCTCTGGGAGTGAATTTGCGCAACCACCGTAAAATTTTATTGGTGGATAGTAAAGTTGCGTTTGCTGGTGGAATGAATATTGGTGATCGGCATTTACTCAAGCGGATCGAAAATAAAAATCCAACAGCCGATGTTCAGTTTTGTTTTGAAGGCCCTGTCGTCACTCAGCTGGCCGATATTTTCGACGATACCTGGAGTAAAAGCGGTGGTGAAGATATCAAGGACATCCTGCCGCCTAAGGATGGGGGTTGCCATAACAGTAGACATAGCAATAATAATGATAAGCATCAAAAAGGCACCGCCATGTGTCGCGCTATTGCCGACGGCCCGGATGATAATCTGGATAAATTAGAGCTGGTATTTGTTGCGGCTATGGATTCGGCTCAGCGTAGCATCCGTATTATGACGCCCTACTTTCTACCCACTCAGGGCATGATAGCCATTTTGCAGTCAGCGGCTTTGCGTGGTTTACAGGTCTCAATAGTGCTGCCGGCTAAAAATAATTTGTCATATGTGCACTGGGCAACCCGAAATATGCTGTGGGAATTATTGTCCTGTGGCGTCAAGGTCTATTATCAATCTGGAGTGTTTGTCCATACCAAATTATTGTTAATCGATGACGCTTACGCTTTGGTAGGTTCCGCGAATATTGACCCCCGCAGCTTGCGGCTCAATTACGAATTGGGTGTAGAGATTTACGATCAGGCCGTCGTGGCAGAGCTTATTGAGGACTTTGAAGAAACTGTGGGGCGTTCAGCCCCGGTCACCCAGCAGGTGTTAGACGAACGCTCCTTACTTGAGCGCACTCGCGATGCACTATGTTGGCTGATGTCGCCCTATTTGTAGAATACTCAGTGGTGACTTAGCTGTAAATTAGTGGACGAGTTAAACCCGGTAAAAAGAGTAATGCATAAAAATGCCGGGTCTAGCCCGGCATTTTTATGTTCTTGCATGGCAGGAATTAATAACGGTGTTGAATCTCCACACCCAATATTCTGCCCTTGCCTAGGGGCGAGAAGGTGGAACCTGCAAAGAAGGGTAATTGAGTGTCACCGCCAACAGTGACCTCGTCCTTCAGGTTTTTTCCATAGGCAGATATAGTGAGATTGTCGTTGACGGCCCAGTCGAGACTGGCGTCAATCATATCGACCGCATTTAGGGTACCCACATTGCTGTCGGTGTAGGCGGCAGCGTCGCGATGGGAAAAGCTGGCCATTGCGGTCAGCATGCCAAGGTTGCCCATACTATGATCATAGATAAAGGTGGCGCCGTATTCCCAGGGGGACAAACGCGGCAAATCCAGGCCTTTGTCAACGCCGTTAATAATACCGTCTGTATTGAGGTCTATGTTTACCTGGTCGTAACTGCCATCGATATAACCGGCAAACACCTGGGTAGTAAAATTATCGGTAATCAGGGCAGTGGCTTCCAGTTCAAAACCTTTGATAATAGCCGTGGCGGAGTTAACGATAGTTTGATTAACGCCGATGGGCCCAGGTTCGTTCAGTTCGCGCTGCATATCGGTGATTTTGTTGTGAAAAGCAG
This sequence comes from Porticoccaceae bacterium, assembly GCA_018069525.1. GTDB lineage: Bacteria > Pseudomonadota > Gammaproteobacteria > Pseudomonadales > Porticoccaceae > JAGPUQ01. Next base: position 35,421 of record JAGPUQ010000021.1, read on the forward strand.
AGGCATTAAGGCGTACACGACCGTCCATAAAGTCTTTTTTCATGCCAATTTCGTAGGATCTTTGTGTTTCCTGATCAAAAGGATCGGTGGCGACGCTTGGATCGGTATTTCTCAAGTTGTAGCCGCCGCTGCGAAAACCCTTGGTCCAGGAAATATAATACTGAGTGGATTCGTCGGGTAACCATTGCAGACCAATTTTCGGAGTAAAGCTATCCCAGTCTTCCGAATCGCTAAAGTCGAAGACACAGGCACCGCTATCGATATCACAACCATTGAGGGCGAGGTTGGCAACATCTCCTTCCTTTTTCTCGGTGCTGTAGCGACCGCCGAGCGTCAGTACTAGCTGATCAGTCAGAGAAATATCGGCCTGGCTAAAAAAGCCCCAGGTTTCGGTTTCTAGTCTACCGCCACCGGTGAAATTGGCGGCACCGCCGAACAGCATACGACGCTCTATATAGTCTATATCTTGAGTAAAGTAGTAGACGCCGCTGGTAATGGACACCGGACCAAAGTTGCCGGCGTAGCGTAGCTCGTTCGACAATTGATCCTGGTCAAGTTTGGCAAATCCATTGAAGACTGAGAACGGGCTTGCATCAATATCACTGAGGGAATCCGACTTGTAATCCCGGTAGCCGAGAATATTGGTAATTCGGCCTTCTCCAAAATTGACATCCCAGTTGGTTTCAAGGCTGGCATTGTTCCAGCGTTGCTGAGAGTAGCCCTCTTCATCGATGGCAAAATCGAAATTATCCCGGTCGGACAGACCGTGATTTTTACTGGCCGGGCCGTCACTCAGGGAGTCGCCATTTTCGTAGCGCAGGATAAAATCCAGGGTGTCGGTAGCGGCGAAGGTCAACGCACCTCGAACCAGGCGGGTATCGGCATCACCGAAGTTATCGTTGCCGTCAAAATCGTTGTCGTGGTAACCGCGATCATCGTTGTAATACAGGGCTATTTTGCCGCCGATTTTGTCGGTGAGTGGGCCGGAGATTACCGTGGATGCCACGTAATTAAGACCGGACTCAACTGCAAACTTGCTGTTCATACTGAACTCATCACCGGGTAGCGTGGTCCGTAGCAGCACCGCGCCGCCGGTTACATTGCGGCCAAACAATAAACCCTGTGGCCCGCGCAATACTTCGGCACCCGCCAGATCAAAGGTGTCCATGACCACGCCCATATTAAGGCCGTAATACATGCCATCGATAAACATTCCAACCGTGGGATCAATTCCGGGGATCGAGCTGTTGATGCCCAGGCCGCGGATGGAAAAATTTGCAACGCCTCTAAAGGTGCCAACATCGTCCAACTGCACATTGGGGATAGAGAAGGCTAAGCTTTTCACATCGCGCATATGCAGCGCATCTATTTGAGCTTCGTCGAACGCGGTGACCGCCAGCGGCACATCCTGAACGCTGATACCATCAGGTTTTTTGGTCGCCGTGGTGATGACTTCTTCCAGCAAGACATTACCAGTGCTGGCTGCGTAGGAAGGTAGGCTGCTGAATGTTGAGATGGCCAAAATCGGTAGACTTAACAATCGGGTAAAGGTCTTTTTGTTCATTGGGGTGCCCCTGTAATATTTATGTAAGTGAGTTTCCTTACTATTCGTTACAGGTTTCCATACCGAGACCAAGCGTGGCGTTGCTTTGGTTTATTGGCACCAAGATAGACCACCTTTACCGCTTTGTAAATAAATTTTCTCCGTGGATTGACTCGGAATGAGGTGTTGTTATTACGCGCTTGCCAGAGGGCTTATGCCATAGATGATACTGTTGAGCGAGGCGGCGGCAAGTATCGACACCGCGCCGAATGGTCATTGGAATGATAAGGCTGAAGTTGCCCAGCGGCTTGAGTAATTAAATTTATTTGCAGACAGGAGTAAGTGAACTTCAGGTGCTGGGGTATTTCCGCCCATTCGATACCGTGGAGAGTGGGTAATTAAAAAAACCCGACAGGATGCCCTTGCCGGGTTTCAGATTTATCGCAGCCGGATCCACTACCGACCTTACTTGGTCTCCATGGTGTAGTTGTTCATGCGAAACAGGCGACTGGTCAGCCAATGGACGACACCCATGGTTGGCCGAATAGTTGGGCTATCGCCGTGGCGATCAAAGTAGTAGCTGTTTGATGCCGCGCAATCACCTACTTTAAAAATGGTGAGATGAGCACGCCTCTGCACTTTTTCAAAATTGCGATCATTGGCGCTTTTCTTGATTTCGATGTAATTTGCCCCGCGTTTTTTTGCCGCTTTAATACAGCGCACCAAGTGCTTGGATTGGGTATCAACCATGCCAAACCAGGAGGCAGTACATACACTGTAGGGGCCAAACATCATAAAGAAGTTGGGGTAGCCGGGTACGGTGGAGCCCTCGAAGGCCTGGTAGCGGTTTTCTTCCCAAAAATCGCTCAAGTCAACGCCATCCCTGCCGGCAACTTGGAAGGTGGGTACGCTGCCTTTTTGAAATACTTCAAAACCGGTGGCGCAAATCAAAGTGTCGATTTCGCGAACGGTTCCGTCGGAGGTCACCATGGCATTTTCAGTAAAGTGAGAGATCGGCGTGGTCACCAGGTTAGCGTTATCGCGATTAAATACCGGATAAAACTTGCTGGTGAAACTGGGTCGTTTACAGCCGAAATCGTATTTGGGGATTAATGCATCCTGTGTGGCCGGGTCATCAACTTGATTGCGAATATGTTTGACGCAAATTTTTTCGAGTTTTTTACCGATAGGGAAAAAATATTTATTGAAAACTAATAAATTGATCATAATCACGTCGGTAAAAAAAATGGTCAGCCAGCGGCCAAGACGCTGTAAGCCAGGTATTTTTGCAAAGGCCTTTTGTAAACCGGGCTTGAAACTAATCTCCGTTTTGGGGAGTAGCCAGATGGCTGTGCGTTGGTAGACATCGAGGGATTTAACTTTGTCGACAATCTCGGGTACCGCTTGAATACCAGTGGCCCCGGTGCCGATAAAGCCAACACGTTTATCGTTCAAGTCGTAGGAGTGATCCCAGCGACCGGTGTGCATTACTTTTCCCTGGAATTTTTCGATGCCGTCGATAATGGGCAGTTTGGGTAATGTTAAAAACCCGGTGGCGCTGACTAAATAGCGGGACACATAGGTGTTTCCTTTCGCGGTACGAGTCACCCAAACATTGTTGACTTCATCGTATTTGGAATCGGAGACTTCCTCGTTGTAGCGCATATGCGGGCGAATGCCGTATTTTTGCGTGCAGTGATCCACGTAGGCCTTCATTTCCTTGCCAGGTGCGTACAAGCTCGACCAGTTAGGGTTCTGCTCAAAAGAAAATGAATAGCTGAGCGAAGGGATGTCAACGGCCAGCCCAGGGTAGGTGTTGTCGCGCCAGGTGCCGCCTACGTCATCGGCCTTTTCTAAAATTACGAAATCGCCTAAACCGTCTTTGATCATTCTGATTCCGGCACCAATACCGCAGATGCCCGAACCGATAATAACGGTCTCGTAGTCGATTAGTGGTTTTTCCGCCTTCTGCGGAAGATCTAGGGCATGATCCAGCGCTGCTTGTGTCATGGTGTTAACTCTCAGGGTAATTAAAAATAAGGTCTATTTTTTTTTGAAATGTTTTGGCAGGTGGCGTTCTGCGACACATCTGCGCATCAAGCGATAATCGAACGCTTGGAAATTTCCTCCAGCATGACCTCGGTGGCACCGCCGCCAATACTTTGTACGCGGGCGTCGCGGGACATGCGTTCGATGGCACTCTCGCGGATATAGCCAAAGCCACCGTGAAATTGCAGACAGGTGTACATCACCTCATTAACCAATTCACAGCAAAAGGCTTTGGCCATCGACACTTCTTTAACGCAATCCTGCCCGAGGGAATCCAGCCAGGCGGCGTGGTAGGTGAGTTGTCGGCCCGCTTCGACCTTGGCTTGCAACATGGCGAGACGTTGGCGAATAGTTTGCTTGTCCCATAAGGTGCCGCCAAAGGCTTTGCGTTCTTGCACGTATTGCAAAGTCATCTCCAGTGCCTTGGCTGCTTCTCCCATGGTTTGCGCGGCCAGTACGGTGCGCTCATTCTGGAAGTTTTTCATAATGGAGTAAAAGCCTTTATTAAGTTCGCCCAGAATATTTTCCTTGGGCACCCGGCAATTATCAAACACCAGTTCAGCGGTGTCGGAACAGCGCCAGCCCTGTTTGTCGAGGGCGCGACTGGCAGTAAAGCCGGCCATGCCTTTTTCGACGATAAAGATGGTCACACCCCGTGAGCTTTTCACCGTGGTGTCGGTTTTGGCGGCGACGAAATACACGTCACCCTTAACACCATTGGTGATAAACATTTTTGTACCGTTGAGCACATAGCTATCACCATCTTCTACGGCGGTGGTGCGAATACCCGCCACATCGGAACCGGCATCGGGTTCAGTAACCGCGACCGCGCAGATTTTTTTACCGCTGATGAGGTCGGGCATGTATTTATCTTTTTGCGCTTTGTTACCAAAATTCTCTAAATGCGGAGACGCCATATCGGTATGCACCGTCACGGTAACTGCGAAACCACCGAAGGAGGAGCGGCCCAATTCTTCCGCAAGGATAACGCTGCCCAGGGTGTTCATATTGCTGCCGCCGTACTCTTCCCCGTAGCGAATGCCGAGAAAGCCGAGATCTCCCATTTTTCGTAGTACATCGCGGGGTACAAAGCCATCCTGTTCCCAGGGCTCGGCATTGGGCACGATTTCCTGTTCGACAAAGCGACGAATTTGGTCGCGCAGCATATTTTGTTCTTCAGAAAAATACAGTTGGTTGGTGCTCACGTGTGATCCTCTTCGGTGTTGGTTGCGCGTATTGGTAGGTTTACGCCTTAAGTTTTAGTGTGTTTGATTCAGGTGTTTGGTTTTAGCTCGATGAGTAGCGCACCATTTTCGACATTATCACCCACGGCGCAAAAAATATCTTGCACGGTGCCGTCCGTTTGTGCGCTGAGTTTATGGAGTAACTTCATTGAGTCCAGTACGGCTACCGTATCGCCTGCGGTGACTGAGTCGCCGACCTTGCAGCACACTTCAACGACCTGACCCGGTAGGCTTGCTGTTACCCGGTGATCGCCGGAGGTCTGGTCAGCGGTAGTATCGAGCGCGAGCTGATGTTCGTCCAGCAAACGCCAGCGCTGTATGTTATCACCGCTGCTAATGATCAAGAGGCCGCCTTCAGACTGAAGGGTCAGCGTGTGAGTGTGTGCACCTAGCTCAGCATCCTCTATTTCAATCAGGTAAGCGCCAGAAGCCAAACCTGTGGCAGTTGCGCTGATTTCGTGATTAATCTCGGAGCTGATTTCGTGACTGCTCTCGGAGGAATGGGCTTTCGCGTGATAAGTATCACCGCTACGGCTTACGGTGATCAGGTGCTGTTGTCCGCTTTCGTCCTCCAGCGCTATTCGATTTTGGGCAGTAATACCGGCGCGCTCCAGTAGACGGAAACTGCCGAGTGTTTGCCAGGGAGAAGACAATGCTGCGTCAGTCGGATGCTCCCGGTTTACGGTATAGGCGATGGCCGCTAGTAAGGGGGCGTCGGCAGAGACCGGCGCAGGCGTCCAACCGCCGGGGAAGCATTGCGCCAAAAACCCAGTGCTTAGCGCTTGATCGATAAATTCGGGGCGGCGCAAAATGTCGGTAACAAAAACCAGGTTGGTGCGCGGCCCGGTAATACGAAATTGATTAAGGGCGGTGATGAGCCGGGATTTTGCCTGTGCCCGATCGTCGCCACCGGCGATCACTTTGGCGATCATCGAGTCGTAGTAGGGGGTGATTTCAGACCCGGCCTGCACGGCGCTGTCTATGCGTACTGCAGCTTTTCCATTCGGTTCGTTACCTGGTAGTGAGCCGGGTTCTGAGTAATGGGTGATCAGGCCGGTTTGCGGTTGGTAATTATTGGCGGGGTCTTCGGCATTGATGCGGGCTTCAATAGCCCAGCCATCACAAGGGATTTGATCTTGCGACAAGGGCAGCGCTTCACCCGCCGCGATACGAATTTGCCATTCAACCAAATCGAGGCCAGTGATGTATTCGGTAACCGGATGCTCGACTTGCAGGCGCGTGTTCATTTCTAAAAAATAAATATCACCGCTATTGTTATCGAGCAAAAATTCAATGGTGCCCAGCGAGTCGTAATTAATGGCTTTGGTCAGGGTAAGGGCGCTGGCGTAGAGTGCTTCCCGCTGCTGGTCGCTGATAAATGCAGCGGGCGCTTCTTCAATCACTTTTTGATGGTTGCGCTGAATGGAGCATTCCCGCTCATACAAATGCACGGTGGTGCCGGTTTTGTCCGCAGCCACCTGTACCTCGATATGACGGGGTGCGGTAACCAGTTTTTCCAGCAGCATGGCGTCGTCGCCAAAACTGGCGAGGGCTTCGCGCTTGGCATCTTGCAGGGCCGCCGCGAACTCGGCGGCGCTGTCGACCTGACGCATACCTTTGCCACCGCCGCCCGCGCTGGCTTTTATCATTAATGGATAGCCGACCTTATCGGCTTCCAGAGCTAGGGTCGTCTCGCTTTGATCCTCGCCGTGATAACCGGGAATCACTGGCACACCAGCTTGCTGGGCAATGCGTTTGGCTTCTAGCTTGGAACCCATCAAACGAATGGCTTCCCGGTTGGGGCCGACGAAGATAATGTTTTGTTTTTCGCACAGAGAAATTAACGCGTCGCTTTCGGACAAAAAACCATAACCGGGATGAATGGCGTCAACCTTTGCGCGTAAGGCAACGGCGATAATAGCGTCTGCATTCAGGTAGGAAGCGGCGCTCTCCGCGGGGCCAATACCGTAGGCTTCATCGGCGAGAGCCACGTGGGGCGCATGGCGATCGGCCTCGGAGTAAACAGCAACCGCGCGAATATTAAGACGGCGACAGGTACGAATAATACGAGCGGCAATTTCGCCGCGATTGGCTATTAATAACGATGTAATCATGGAATGTCTGGTCGCCTGTTTATTCGCGCTGAAAAAGTATTGGTAAGAGTCTTATTGTCATTAAGGACTTACATTCTATACACGGGGGACGGCCCGGCTTCCGGCTCTCGTGTGGCGGTTAAGGCTAAACACAGGCCCATCACGTCGCGAGTTTGCGAGGGTTCGATAATGCCGTCGTCCCAAAGCCGAGAGGTGGCGTAGTAGGGATCGCTTTGTTCCCCGTACTGGGCGCGCACGTCGTCCTCGATTTTCTGTAATTCTTCTGCACTGGCTTCGCCGTGTTTAATACTGCTGCGGCGTAATTCCAGCATCACGTTACTGGCAATGTCCGCACTCATGGTGGCGCAACTGGCGGTGGGCCAGGTGAACATAAAGTGCGGGCCAAAGCCGCGCCCGGCCATGCCGTAATTACCCGCGCCGTAGGAGCCGCCGACAATGACTGAAAATTTAGGTACTCGCGCGTTAGCCTGGGCGTAGACCATCTTCGCGCTGTTTTTGGCAATGCCACCGCGTTCTGCATCCGTGCCCACCATGTACCCGGTGATATTGTGCAAAAACAGCAGCGGGGTATTGCGCTGATTGCACAACTCAATAAAGTGAGCGCCCTTTAATGCTGACTCCGAAAACAGCGCGCCGTTATTGCCAAGAATCCCTACCGGATAACCGTGAATATGCGCGGTACCGCAAACCAGGGTTTCGCCGTACAGCGGTTTGAATTCGTGGAAGTCGCTGTCGTCCGCCAGCCGGGCGATAATCTCGCGAACATCGTAGGGGATTTTTGGATCGGCGCTGACAATACCGTTTAATTCTTCCGGGCTATAAGCCGGAGGTAACACCGGCTGGGTGTCGGTGTGGCAGGTTTTTGGGAAGTTCAGTTTGCCGATAATTTCCCGTAGTCGTGCTAATGCCTCGGGTTCGTCTTCGGCCAGATAATCGCTAACACCAGATACCTTGGTGTGCATTTCGGCACCGCCCAGGGTCTCGCCATCGACGTCTTCGTTGATGGCCACTTTCACAATGGAGGGGCCGCCGAGGTGAATACGGGCATTGCCCTTCACCATAATGTTTTCGTCGGATAAGGCGGGAATATAAGCGCCGCCCGCCGTACAGCCGCCAAACACCGCCGACAGTTGCGGCAGGCCCTGCTGAGACATGCGGCATTGCCGGAAAAAGCTATTGCCGAAGTGATCTTTGTCGGGGAATACCCGGTCTTGCTCTGGCAAATAAGCGCCGCCGCAATCCACCAGATAAATACAGGGCAGTCGGTTTTGCTCGGCAATTTCCTGAGCGCGAACGTGTTTTTTGACCGTCTCGTGAAAAAACGAGCCGCCTTTAACAGTGGCGTCGTTGGCGATAATCATGCAGTGAATGCCGCAAATTTGGCCGATGCCCGTGACAATGCCCGCGGAGGGTACTTCGTTGTTGTACTGACCGTAGGCAGCCAGGGGTGATAATTCTAAAAAAGGTGTGTGGGCATCAATCAGCCGGTCGATGCGCTCGCGAGCGAGTAATTTCCCGCGCTCCCGATGCCGCACGATTAGCTTTTCGCGAATACCGGTAGCGGCTTCGCTCAGGCGAGAACGCAATTGCTCCGTTGATTTTTGGTATTGCTCGCTGTTGGTTTTAAACTCCGGCGAGCGGGGGTTAATCGCGGATTGAATACGACTCATAGCGGTCTCTTTTTACGGCTCTTTTTAATACGACTTATTATAATACGAATGAGCGCGGGATACGGACCTTGCTGCTTAGCTTGATAAGCCCCCGCGCAGACAGCTGCTTACGCTAACAAATTGGCAGAGTTGAAGCAAAGAGTTGAAGCAATTAGTAGGGCGGGGTGGGGATAGCTGGAATGACAAATAGCTTGTTGAGAGAGTGAAAGGAAAGCCCGAAGATGGTCTTCTAAAAAGACGGGCTTCTAAGAGGGCGGGCTTCTAAAAAGACGGTCTTCTAAACAGGCCTTGTTCGAACCTTACCAGGATTCAGTATTGGGCCGCAGGTCAACTTCAAACGTCCATGCGGACTGGTCCTGCTGCGCCAGGTGGAAGTAGGTTTCGGCAATGGCTTGAGGTTTTAGGAAGGTATCGTCGGCTTTGTCGGGGAACATCTCCCGGGTTCGAGGTATATCGATAACGCCATCAATAATGACCAGCGCGACGTGGATGCCTTCGCTGCCTAAGGATCTGGCCAGCGACTGGGTTAAATTCCGTTGTGCCGCCTTTGCCGAGCTAAAGGCCGCAAAGTTGGCGCCGCCACGCAATGAAGCCGTTGCGCCCGTAACCAGCAGGCTACCGCCACCATTTTTTGTCATCGCCGGAGCCACGGCCTGAGACACAGTCAGTAAGCCGAGGGCATTAACCTTCCAGGCGTTTTCAAAATCGTCAAAGGCGGTGTCCAGGGCGGAGGCAAATAGGCCACCTCCGGCGTTGTAAATCACCACGTTTGGCGTGCCCAGCGTGGCGAGGATTTGCGCAAAAGTGGCTGTTATCGAATCGGGGTCGGATAAGTCACAGGAAAAAGGACTAATGTCTTCGTGGCCCTCAGCGTAGTCCTGCATTCTCTCCAGGCTTCTGGCCAGCAGAGCGATGCGATAGCCGGCTTTATGAAATCGTTCGCAGAACGCCAGGCCATTTCCCGGGCCAACTCCGGCAATGATACATAGTGGTTTGTCCATGATTGCGTGCCTGCTGAAGTGTTTGGTGGGCGGTATGTTGCGTCGCTGGGTATGTAGTGTTTATCGTATTGCCAAAGTGTAACCAGCTTTATAAATAAGTAGAAGCGCATATTTGCGAAAGCGGTATGCAAGAGCGCAGAGTGGGGTTACTTAGATGTGTGTTTCCATTGAGTTCTCAGAACATAGTGCCTGTGGGTGTGCTTACTAAATACGGGCGTCCTTCGATAAAATTTTCGTCTTATATGTTTATTTTTGTTTAATTTAAATAATGCTATCTCAAGTAACTTTGTAGGATTCTCGGCTATTTCCTTTAATTCGAGTTTGAATTCAAACTCGGGCTTATATTTTTTAAGAGCCCAGCCCAGTCGTTTTAGGTAGATGGGAGACATATTTTTTGACTGAGGACTTTGATATGCCAGTAACACCGCCACAGACTGGTAATAGACGGAACGCTCAAAATCATCTATCGAGTAGTAGTAAAGTCCGGCATCGTCATAGGCTTCGATGACCGAGATCGATGGAGTGAGTGATGGTTTGTTGAGCGTGATGGCAGATTTTATTTTACTTATTGCGAGGCCAGGGGAGCCATCCTGAAATAATTTATAGGCTTCTTTCCTCAAGACGTCGGATTGTTTAACCAACTCCGTTTGTGGTTGCGGAGATACGCATCCTGCTAACAATATAGGGAAAGTAAGAGCTAAGTAGACTTGGAGGAAGGCGCAAATACGCAAACCCCCGATGCGTGGGTCAATAGTTGCTTTTATAGTATGGGGCCTCTAGTGTAGTACGACCGCGCTAATTTTCTAATGGTGGAGCAAGCTATGAACAAAATCAAATCTCTGTTTATCGGAATTTTTCCGGTGTTTGCTATGGGTGTTAGTGTTTACGGTATCTACATCCTCGTTAACTCGGGAATGAACTTTGTTTGGCTGGGCGCAGTGCTAATAAGCTTGCCGGTCATTCTGTTTTTCAGCCGAGTCATGATATTTAAAGACATGCCTAGAACCTCCGCACACTTCCCCTTAATAACGACGGTGGCCGTGCTCGGACTAATGCTCTCCGTTTATGGTTTCGTGCAATCTGCCAGCGGGCCTGCGGATAATCCGGAGTTAATAGCGTCAAATAAACTGGGCATGATATTAGCTAGTCTCGGGTTTATAGCTTATTTACTTTACAACTTTTGGTATTCATCGCTTGATCGTTTGCCCAATGCAGCGTTGCAGGCTGGCCAATCATTACCGGCGTTTAGTGCATTAGGTGTCGATGGCGAAGTTGTTGATTCCAGTACATTCGAGGGTGCGCCCGCGATATTTCTGTTTTTTCGAGGTAACTGGTGTCCCTTATGCATGGCTCAAATCACGGAAATAGTGGCACAGTATCGCGAACTATCGGCTTTGGGAGCAAAGGTTGTACTGCTTGCTCCTCAGCCGGAAAAGAACACACAAGCTCTCGCCGATAAATTCAATGTGCCGTTTGTGTTTTTGACCGACGAAGGTAACCGTGCTGCCCAGGCCTTGGGGATAGCCATGGAAAATGGATTGCCCACAGGTATGGAAGTACTGGGTTACGACAAGGATACGGTGTATCCCACCGTGCTTATTGTTGATGGGGACGGCGTTATTCTCTATAGCGATCTGACCGACAACTATCGAGTTCGGCCCGAGCCCGAGGAATTTTTGAAGGTCTTGAGGGCGAACGCGCAGCTAGCATAAAGTTCGGCCCGGCGAGCTAATAACAGAAGAAAGTCCCTAAAGGCTCACTTACTATCCCTGGCCGTCATGCTTACAGCACGATATGCAAACCCAGCAAAGCTCCCTTGGTGTGAATGCTGTCTTCGGTAGTGAGAATATTAAAATGGCTGGCGGTAACAATTAAGGAGCGGGTTATCGGCCATTTTACACCAGCAGTAAATAGTACAAGGGTCACTTTATCTTTTCTAAAATCGTAAAAAGGCTCAAGTTCTACGTAGGGGATTAGCGAAGCTTTGTTGAAGCTCAATGGGTAGGACAGCTCAAATGCGGGTCGGTAGCGAAAACCCTTAATGATTTCGCCTCGGCGATACTCTAGCCGCGAGCGATGAGAGAATTTCCAGCCGTCGAGATTAACTTTATAGGTGACAGAGCCGCGAATTCGATCATCCCTGCGGTAGCCTCCACCGTCTTTTTGAGGATAATAGCCGAAATACCCCAGCTGCCACTGACGACCCGAATCGGTAGTCCTGTTCACTCCAAGATAAGAAAATCTACCTTTATAGCGTTCATAAATATTGCCGCCGGCAGCGATGACCTTATAGCCGTTATCAAATTGCTTAGAAGCGGACAGTTGAGAAATTAATAAGTCGTTAGCGTGTGCTGAGGACATTAAAGCAGTTAGCAATACCGTTATAAATATGGAGTATTTTAATAAGGGCCGTGCGATAAAATAAAATATATTGGGAGTGATCATAACTTCTCGGTTTGGATTTTGTCAGTCGCGCAATAATGTGTCCTCGCCATTAGGCGCGGAAGTTATACAGACGATATGTTTTTGCGTATATGTGGGGTTTCGAGGTTTATCTGGCGTTGTTACGAGGTTGGGGTGATCACCGGGCCAATGACTTTTGCGGTGATATCCAGTAGCTGAGCGCCGACACTAAAAAACGCCGCGCATTATAACAAAACCCTATTAGGGTAAGTAAAGTTTTTAGTGGCGTTATACTTGATTCTTGGGGGGTGAGATCGACTCCAGCCCAATCAATTGTCTCTACCGGTAGCATGAACGGTATAATACGGAATTCGTACAAGCAGCAGCCGGTGAGATAGCGCGATGATAAGTATTGGTAAGGCCTATCGGCTCGAAGTGGTAAAGACCGTCGATTTTGGTTTTTATCTCGACGCCGAAGCGCTGGGTGATGTTTTGCTGCCTCGCAAGAACGCGCCCGAAGATTTGGTCGAGGGTGATTTTATCGAGGTATTTCTGTATCTCGATTCCGAAGATCGGCCCGTGGCAACCACCCAGACCCCCGCAGCCCATGTTGGCGAGTTCGCTTATCTAAAGGTTGTGGATACTACTCCGGTAGGTGCTTTCCTGGATTGGGGTCTGGATAAAGACGTCTTAGTGCCTTTCGCTGAACAGCACAGACCTCTGGAAGTGGGCCATTATTGCCTGGTGTACTTGTACCTCGATCGTGCCGATCGTATTACCGCATCATCCAAAATCGACCACTTCCTCGATGACGACAAGCCTCATGACTTTGTCCCCCAACAGCCGGTCGAGCTGATTATCGCCAACAGTACCGATCTGGGTTACAAAGCCATTATTAATCACAGTCACTGGGGCGTGCTTTATAAAAGCGATGTCTACCAGCGCTTGAGTTTTGGCCAGCGTATCGACGGCTACATTAAGTATATTCGACCCGATGGAAAAATTGACCTAAGCCTGCAAGGCGGACAGGAAACCCGCGATAAATACCAGAGTGTTATTTTGGCCTATCTAAAGGATCAAAATGGCTTTGCGCCGGTACACGATAAATCAACGCCGGCATTGATTTCGGAACTATTCGGTATGAGTAAAGGCGCGTTTAAAAAAGCCATTGGCGGTCTGTATAAGCAGCGACGTATTACTATTCAGAAGGATGGTATTCGCTTGTTGGACAGCGTTGATCGAGACACTAACAGTTAGCCAGTAGTTCTTGAATTAGGAAAGTTAAATTAGGAAAGTTAAATTGATAAATAACGATATTTTACGCCGCGTCCGCTACATCTTTGATTTTGGCGATACCAAAATGGTCGCAATATTTGTGTTAGCCGATCACCAGGTGACGCGGGAACAGATTAGTAACTGGCTAAAGAAAGATGACGATGCTGCTTTCGAAGAGTGTGCTGACACCGAGCTTGCCATTTTTCTCAACGGTTTGATTAACGACAAGCGCGGGAAGAAAGAGGGCTCTCCCCACGAGCCCGAGCAACGCTTAACCAACAACATTATTTTTATGAAGTTAAAAATCGCCCTTAATCTAAAAGCCGAAGATGTGCTGGCGATAATGGAGTTGGCAGGTTTTGTAATGAGCAAGCATGAATTAAGCGCCTTCTTCCGAAAGTCAGACCACAAGCACTATCGGGTTTGTCAGGACCAAATTTTGCGAAATTTTCTGCAAGGTTTGCAAATTAAATATCGCGGAAACTCCGAATCAAAAGCCCCTTTTGATTGGAAAGGCACGTCTTAATTCCTGGGAATACTAAGCTAATACTGCCTGATTTTGGCTTTCTGCACGGTTGTACTTATATTCAGGTATTCCTTGGTCTGCCCAGTATTTTTTCGTAACCAAACCGTGAGTACATAGCCAGCATCAATGAAAGTGTTATATAAAAAGTAACGAAAATTAATCTTGCTAACGGATCAGACCAGAATGCTGTACGCGAAGTATTTATGGCCATTCAACGCACTTTGGTCGCCTACACACATACTTCTTGTTTAACCACCGCCGTATGTAGTAAAACTCAGGCCGACATAAACTCCGTAGCCAGCCAAGAGTACTCCACCTTCCAACCTGCTTAGACGACGCCCCGTATACAAGAATAGTAACAGCAGTAGAGACGATCCCAGCATGACCCATTGGTCGAATTGCAGAATTCTTGCGTGGACTGGAAGTGGCTGAAGGAGCGCAGATACACCTAGAATCCCCAACAAATTAAAGATATTGCTGCCAAGTATGTTTCCGACAGCGACATCTGCGTGCCGGCGCAGCGCCGCGATCACCGAAATTGAAAGCTCTGGAAGGGATGTGCCAACTGCTACCAAGGTCAGACCAATAACTGCCTCGGAAACCCCAAAGTGTTCTGCAATCCCGACGGCCCCCATAAGTAGTACCTGTGATCCAGAAATTAACAGCAGTAGACCAATAATCACGGTCGCTACAATCCATGCCACTGATTTCGGTAGAGCGGTAAGTTCTTCGGCCTCGGCTTTGTGAAGTTCCGCAGAAGGTGCGGCGTGGAAGCTTTCGCTCCAATATGCCCATACCAGGTAAGCCAGTAAGACCGTCAAGAAAATTACGGCGTCCGCAGGACCCAGCGCACTTCCACCGACCAGAACCAGAAATAAAATGCTTGCCGCTACGACCGTGACTGCGTCTCGGCGTAGTACCAACGGTTTGACTGCCAGCGGCGTGATCAGCGCACATATCCCTAGAATCAGCAAAATATTGCCTATATTGCTACCCACAACGTTGCCAATAGCGATATCCGGTCGCTGATTTAATGCTGCATCTACAGAGACCACCAGCTCTGGCGCAGAAGTGCCGAAGCCTACGATAACGAGACCGCTTAGCAATGGCGATACATCGAGACGTCTTGCAGTAGACAACGCGCCTCGAATCAAGGCTTCACCACCCACAGTAAGCAAGCCCACGCCGAGTATCAAAAAAAGAAAATTCATCATGGTTTATGAACTACCGAGTATAGGGATTGATGAGTTCACAGAAAACACATTGAAAGCCTAACGCCTGCATAACTTGGAGAAAATACAGAGCGAAGCGGCGTATTTACGCTCAACGTTAATGTGCTTGTTAGGCAACCTTATTCGGGACAGCATTTCCAGCCGTGTTGAAGTGCGCATGGGGGTAGTTTGGCTCACGTTTTTGAAACGAAAGAATAGAGGAATTCTGAATCACGCCATCATCAATATTGATCGCCCGTCGAATAGTATCATTTTTCTGCCAACTATCACGGCCGGCTAGTATAGTCGGTAAATAAACGATGAGGGCGGCAGAAATTGATCGCGTGGCACTTTCCCAGAGATAGCTAGGTGTGTGATCCACGGCGTAATAATCGATGGTTTCATATTTAAATGTCGGATTCTCGAATGTGGTTGGTCTGGCAAAAAAGAACCCCATTCCCTCGTCGCAACTGACGTCAATAATCAGACTATTGGTCTTGAGGCATGCACTTTCTTCTTCGGTAACAAAGTCGGTAGGATTTGCTGTGTCTTGAAAGGTTCCGTTTACGATGATATCTGCTTCACTTATCAAGTCATTCAGTGGGTGCTCGGTCCCATCGTGTTCCACCACCATCATGCGGGCCTCGCCCTCGCTGCCTGTGCGAATTCTGACATAGTTACAATCGAGCACCTCTTCACGCACTTCGTGGTCAGGGCGCTGAATGCAGATGGTGATATCTCTAAAACCATGCGCCTTGAGAGCGTATATCGCACCGCGGCTGACGGCACCAAAACCAAAAATGACTATTTTGCGTTGATTGCCGTAATGCCCATCGATACCTTTAAGTTGCAAGGCATGTATGACAGCGCAATAGCCAGCCATTTCGTTGTTCTTATAGAATGTATGACGACCAATGTGCCCGTCAGGAGACCAAACATACATATCCTCAAAGGCAATAAGCGTCTGCTTACGATCGATAGCCGCCTGGGTGATGTCCTGTTGCTGCACACAATGCACATAGCCCCAAAGAGTTCCTCCTTCGCGAAGACTCTGTAAATCAGCTAAGACTGGCTTGTTAATAATGACCGAGCCAATGTCGGCCAATAATTTATGGCGTGAGGCAATGCCACCTGTCATGGCGGCAATTTCGGAATCTGCGATACCAAAGGGTGCGCCATAACCCTCTTCGAATACTAGCAGTCGGCGAAGTGCTTCAGGAATACGCGCTAAATGCTCTGGGTGAATAGGAAATCGTCGTTCATCTACTTTTTTTTGAAGAGCCAATGACGCCCACTAATGCTGTGTTCATGTCGTCGTTTCCTTGTGATTAAAAAATTCAATGGGTGTGACTTCACGAACGAATTAGCAGTTTCGCCAATGGGCCTGTTTATTTATGCTCTACTCTGTCGAAAGCATTCAAGGTTTCATGAGGCGAAACTCTGCACAAATGATGGGTGTGTCAAACCTAACTCTCAAAGCGGTGGTGCGTAGCATCCGTCTGACCATGCTTGTTATGAATCATTTTTTTTAACTCTATCTATTGCTCGAGGCCGATTTATTATGTCTTGGTATATCGCATCATTAGTTTTATAGGTGCCTTTTATAACGTTGGAAAGGTATTCAAATTGGTCGTTACCCCAAAATAGTTCATTATCAAAAATTATCGTGGGAACGCCAAAAACGCCTTTTGAAATCGCTTCATCCGTATTATTTTTTAGGGCTTCCTTGACGTCTTTGCTGTCAATGGTTTTCTTTATCGCGTTACCGTCAAGCCCTATCTTCAATGCAATATTGGAAACCACCTCTATATTTCCAATATCTTTGCCTTCGCCCCAACCTGCATGAAACAGAGCCGAAATCAATTTTTCTTGATGCTCTCCACTAACCATTTTCAGTGAAGCTCTTAATGCCGATAACGAATTGAAAGGATGATATTTTGGAAACGATAAAGGTAAGTTATTTGAAGAAGCATAAAATAAACAATACTTAAAGAGCCACTCTCTTTTGGGTGGGATCTCGGCAGGTCCTAATTGTCCCCAATGATCTAATAGCTTTCCAAAGACTACGGGTTTAATTGTCAGGTCAACATTATGATTAGGGCAAAACTCTTCTATTTTCTTCCATGAAAAATAAGCATACGGAGATAGATAGTCAAAATAGAACTCTAGTTTCTGCATCGATGATTCCTATGCCTAACGTTCAAGTTGCCCAGTCGTTTTACACAGAGCAGAGTGAGACGGCGCGGCGTATAAAATGGTTCGGGTTAAGCGTATTATTGGGTGATTATACTGTAGCTAAGGTCGGAGGCACTCCATGTTGATTTTCTTCAGAGTTACTGTCGGTTGTCATAAATACAACAATTACAATAGGGGTGGTAAAAGGTATCAATAAGGCCAATAGCCATCACCCACCGCGATTAGTGTCATCAAGTCACCGAACAGAAGTCGCTAAACCAGGGGTAAGAACAGCCGATGTGTGATTTGTTCTTCACCTAACAGTAAGTTATGCCCGCGGCATCTTTAGATGGCTGGGGTGTCACGACACCAGTCACTTAATTTCAACTGGTGTCTGTCCTTGTTCTTTGTATCAAAGATGACTCATACCACGAATTCTAAAAGGCACAACGCAGGCCTGCCACAAAAAAGAGATGCTCGGTGTCAGCACCAATCGCCTCGGCGATGTTGTCGGTTTCGCCGATCAGCGTCTGGTAACTCACCCCAATGTAGGGGGCGAACTCGCGCTTAATCTCGTAGCGCAGGCGCAGGTCGAGACTGGCGTCGGTCATACCGGTTCGCAGATCGCGCTCACGGATGTCCTGGAAGGCGAAGCCGAGTTCAGCCCGCGGTTGAAGCGCGAGGCGTTGAGTGATGCGGATGTCATACTCGGCTTCAAACGCGAAGGTGAGGTCGCCGTCTTCGGAGATGTAGAGTGAGTTGTCCAGTTCGAACTTGTATGGCGCCAGTCCCTGCAGCGCGATGACTCCGGACCAGCGATCGTCGTTGTCGTCGGGGCTCCATTCGTTGGCGTATTGAACGCCGATCTGGAAGTTCCAGAACGGTGTAATCAGGCGAGAGTAGAGCAGGTCGCTTGCTGTTTCGCCCTCGTCTGGGCCATCTAAGACCGCCTCGCCCTCATTCTTCCACCAGAACTTATTGAGGTCGCCGCCGACCCAGCCCTGAACCGACCAGCCGAGATGATCGGAGGTATCGTCATCGGTCGCGATGCGATACTCCAAGCGCTCGAACAGCGTGAAGGCGAACCGCCCATCATCGAGGACTGCCTCGGGGTAGTCCTCAGGCGGCGGCGATTCGGCGTAGTCGAATACCTCGTCCAGAGTCATCCCCCTTGGGATTGCCGGTTCAATGTTCGGGATCAGGCGCACGGATTCGTCATGCTGCCGGACCGAGTTATTGTGCATCGGGTGCTCGGCGGTGCTCGGCGTTTCGGACTCTTGCTGTGCCCGTACCGTGGTGGCGGCGAGCGCCAACAACGTGGCGAGCATGATGGCCTTCGCTGGCTGGAGCTTACGCCTTGACATCGATCGACCCTCCTTCCAGCGAGCGGACGACGGCGACGGTGCGGAACATGCCCGCCTCCATGTGGTAAAGCAGGTGACAGTGAAACGCCCACTGGCCTGGGGCGTCAACGGTGATGTCAACGGTCAGCAGTTCGGCCGGCTGGACGATCACCGTGTGTTTGCGGGGATTGTCGCCGTAGTCGTCCGCCCCGGCATACAGATCCATCCACATGCCGTGCAGATGGATCGGGTGGCTCATCATGGTGTCGTTGATAAAGTTGATCCGCAGCCGCTCGCCATACTGGAAGCGGAGCATGTCCGACTGCGACCATTTCTTGCCGTCAAAGCCCCAGATGTACTTGTGCATGTTACCGGTCAGGTGCAGGTTGAACTGCCGCGTGGGCGGGCGTCGGCCGTACGGTTCTTTGAGTGCCCGCAACTGGCTGTAGGTTAGTACGCGCCAGCCGTCGTCTCCGAGTCCGGCACCGGGATAATCAAGTCGGCGATAGGCCGTTTGACCCATGGCGATACTTGCCGGCCCGTGCTGGTCCGGGCCGTGCTTGATCCGCTGAATCAGGTTGGTCGTTGCCAGCTCTTTGCCATGGCCGTTACCGGAATCACCGTGCGGCATGTCGCGTTGCATGCCCTCCTGGTCGTCACCGTTCATAACTTTCATGCCGTCGTGCATCACCATACCCATGTCGGCCATGGTCAGCATGGGCCTCTGGCGCTGCTCCGGCACGTCGGCGCTAATCCCCATGCGAGGAGCCAGCGTGCCGCGGGCGTAGCCGCTGCGATCCATCGTCTCGGCGAACAGCGTGTAGGCCTGATCGTCGGGCAGGGTGACAATCACGTCGTAGGTTTCGGCTACCGCAATGCGAAGCTCGTCGGTCTCCACTGGTTTGATGTTTTGCCCGTCGGCCTGCACGACCACCATCGGCAGGCCCGGAATACGGATGTCGTAGAAGGTCATAGTGGAAGCGTTGACGATCCGCAGCCGCACGCGTTGGCCCGGCTTGGCGATAAAGGTCGGGTTCTCGTGCGCCGCTTTGCCATTCATCAGGTAGGTGTAGGTTGCGCCGGTAATGTCGGCGATGTCGGTGGGGTCCATCCGCATGCCGTCCATCGCCAGCCGCTTGCCCATCACCTCGGTCAGTGACATGCCCGTCGCTTTCATCTGTTCATCGATGTTTGCCAGGGTCGGCCGCTGGAAGTTGTAGTAGCCCTCCATCGTCTTGAGCTTCCAGAGCACGCGATGGGGGTCTTCGAACGTCCAGTCGGACAGAATGATCGAATACTCCACGTCGTAGTCGACGGGATCGGGGTCGGCCGGTTCGAGAATGAGTTGGCCGTAGTGCCCGAGTTGTTCCTGCAGGCCAGTGTGACTGTGGTACCAGTAGGTGCCGTTCTGCCGGACGGGGAAGCGGTAAGTGAAGGTTTCGCCGGGGCCAATACCGGGAAAGCTGATACCCGGCACGCCGTCCATGTTGTACGGTAGCAGAATGCCATGCCAGTGGATCGAGGTAGATTCGGGCATGCGGTTATGGACGCGGATCAAGGCCTCCTTGCCTTCCTGCATGCGGATCACAGGGCCAGGAATCGAACCATTGATTGCGATCGTCCGCGTCGACTTACCACCGACCAGGAGGTCTTTATGCTCGAGATAAAGATCAATGCCACCGGGATCGGTTGCGCTGAGTTCACCGAACTCGCCGGCACGTTGCGTTACCGGCTGTGGGGTGTACGCCAATCCAACCGGTGCTCCAAACAAACCGAGGGTCGCTAAACCGCTTGTTTTAAGGAGCTTTCGTCGTGTCAGTGCTCCTGCTGGTGAGTCTCTGAATTCATCTTTCATCGGATTACCTTTCGCATGGGGAGGCGCTACGCTCGTGTTCACCGAGCAAATTTATAATAGCGGCTTTGGCGCATTTTTTTGTACAACAATACAATAAGGTGACAGCGAACCTTTGCCTGGTGAAGTCGTTTGTCAGAAGTGTGCTGGACCCAGGCGTAAAATATAAAATAGTGGAAACAACGCGACTTGCAACGGCCCACTGACTTGGCCAATAGTCACTAAACTGGGAAACCGAAAAGTCTGTTGCAGTAACTTGCCACACCTATATTCTAAGACTTTGAGCCAAATTCGTTGATGTCTAATGAAAAATGTTTTCCATCTGTAGCGACAAGACCGATTTCTTTTTCCTATTTATAGGGCACCTATTTTATAGGAGTTTCAGAAGGGATTATATTTACAATATAGCCGCTCTCCGCCAGATCTATTATGGTTGTTCTTAGTTCAGGCTTTCGTGAAAACATGTTAGCGCTGGGGTCAAATATAAAAACATATCCCTCGAGTTTGCAATTAGTCCCCTCGTTAGCGATCACTTCGCCAATAAAGTGACGACGAACAGATTTTTCATATAACATTCTGTAACTGATATGAATTCTCTCGCCGATACTAATAAGCATTATTTGTCTTCTGTGTTTACTGTATAACGCTCCAAGCCGCCAGCGTATTTTGAGCGCCGATGGGAATCCCTCGAAGTGACATTGCCCCTCTCAGGTCTTTCTTAGCCGTGAGCAATTGTTTTGTCTGTAAAGAGATAATCTTTTAGTTCTTTATCAAATGAAGGATCTTTTCGTCTGATCCATTCAAGAACCATTGCGGCGTGTTCTTTTTCTTCATCCCTGTTGTGAGCCAGAATCGCTTTCAATTCGCTGTCTTTGCACGCATCAACTCTTTGGTTATACCAGTCTACTGCTTCCAGTTCTTCCATTAGAGAGGTGATCGCTCTATGCATATCCCTGGTTTCGTCAGTCAGTTCGTTGATCGGTTCGTGGTAACCTTCGTTTGCCATTGTTAGCTCCTTTTGCTATTAAATTGTCTACATTTATTTTGATGCCTAAGGCCACAACTCCCCGACACATTATTGTAAGTTGTACTTTACTTTGTCGGTGTGGGCTTGCCTTGTCAAAAGCCGAGTTTTAATCATCTCGAAATTTATTCTATTTCCCCCTGATAGCGGCTTTCGGCAGCCAGCATTTTCTCACGACCACTTACTATCAATTTTTGACCTTTGCTTATTTCTGATTCGCCTTCTGATATTTTTGTATTGCCACGTTGGATTAATTTATTACCCTCGACTATTTTTTCTTCACCATCCTCCCATTCTTTAGCTGTTTTCCTTAATTTTGCGACTCTCTCTAATGCAAGCTCCCCTGAATCAATGCCTTGAGCAGTTTGAGATAGCGATTGATAAGCTTGACGGTTGGTTTGCACCTCGACATTACCTGAGGCGATTAGTTGTTCCCCTTTTCGTAAATCAGCTCGACCTTTTTCAACTAATTTTCTGCCATCTCTTATTTGATTTTCACCCGTTATCGATTGGTTTTTGCCTTGCGCCCACTGCTCGGCCACTTCTATTCTTGTTTCTCCTTCAGCGAGGACGCGGTCACCGAAGGTAGGCGATTTTGTTGCGCATCCGGTTATAGTTGCCAGTCCTGTTAGAAACAAAATACATATAATGCCTTTCATAATAAAAAATCCCATAGCTATTAAACGTTGAAAAATTGTATTGCTAAAAATTAGACATATTTGATGTTTAAAAAAAGCGTCTACCGTCTAGATTATTTCATTCTCCTTGTTGTGCCAAATCTTAATATATCATTAAGCTCCTCGGCGATCAGATAAGGTACTGCACAGTTGCTTATATGAAGGTCGTGGATATGAAGGTCGTGGATTTGCTCTGGCTCGAATGCTTTCGAAATGAACTTTTTAATTGGTTGATTTGTAAGTTAATTTTGGCTTATACCAAGTTTTTTAAGAGCCTTCAGGGTTTTCCGCGTCGTTAGCGATCCGAATACTCATAATGCTCGTAAAACTAACCTTAGTGTAGTGATATGCATTACTTATTTGTACAGTCAAGGCGGTATGGCTACAGAAATTTACGCCCTACATTTAAATACTCTGCCGTGTCCTCGGTGGTGGTTTTGTTAGGCCGTTCGTTATATCCAGAAAATAAGATAGCGTTTATGTTATTTTTCATTGAAGTTATGTACGTCTCTTTGTGGGAAAGGAATAGTTAGTCCGGCAGCTTCAATTTTCTCCTTTATCTTTTTGGTACTATCCCAATATACATCCCAATAATCATCAATAGTTGCCCATGCTCTTAATTGCACATTTACCGAGCTGTCAGCCATAGCTACCACCATCATTTTTGGTGCTGGATCATCAAGAAAACGTGGTTCATTCAGAATAATCGACTGTAATACAGCAAAGGCTTCGTCAATAGAATCGGAATAGGAGATTCCAACGATCAAATCCATACGCCGCGTACCATTTTGGGTGAAATTCGTAACGGGCCCTCCCCATAAACTACTATTCGGTGAGGAAATGTAAAGACCCTCTGGCGTTTCCAGAATGGTAGTAAATAGTCCCACTTCTTTTACTTTACCGCGTATGGAACCGAATTCTATTGTATGACCAGCGCGAAAAGGTCTGAGAATAAGTAACATCATGCCTGCAGCAATATTACTAAGTGTATCCTTAAGTGCCAGAGCAATAGCAATACCTGCCGCACCAAGCAATGCAAGAATACTAGTAGTATTGACGCCGAAGAAATCAAGAATAATTACAAGGCCAATTGCATACACGACGACAGAAACAGCCGTACATAAAACTGGAGCCAACGTGGCATCAAATCTTTCAAAACGATCGTTGGTTTTATGTATCCAGCTGTGTAGAAATTTTTTACCAAAATAACTCGCAATAACTACAGCAATGATAAGTAGTACGTTGTAACTAACGTCTAGTATCTGTGGTGAATGGTTATTCCATAATTTTTCTATAAAATCATTCAAAATAAAAATCTCATTGTTTTAAAGTGCCGAGCGATATGATGTTCGCGATATGAATTATTAATAATATGTGATCTGAATACAGATAAGCCAATATTAAAGCTATTTAACAAAGGTGTCATGCGCATTCACGTTAGACCATGTTTTTCTAAGAGGGGGGCAATATATGGTAATGGAGCTGGCAGGTTTTGTAATGAGCAAGCATGAATTAAACGCTTTCCTTCGCAAGTCAGACCACAAACACTATCGGGTTTGCCAGGATCAAATTTTGCGAAACTTCCTACAAGGTTTTCAAATCAAATATCGCGGTAATTCCGAATCATAAGCCCCTTTTGAATGGAAAGCCACGCCTTAACTCTTCGAAAAAACTACGGCTTTCTGGGAAAGACTCAGCTAATACTGCCTGTTTTGGCTTGCTGCACGGTTGCGCTTATACTCAGGCATTAATGTCGTGTCGCCGTAGGGGAGAACATTTTCAATGCCTGATCGAATGAGTAAGAGAGCCGTCCTGGTTCAAGCAAATCAACCTGTAGAAATTTGGCAGCATCCTGTCTCCGCCGCTCAGGCGGGCGAAGTCGTGGTGCGAGTGTTGATGAGCGGGGTGTGTGGAACCGACGTGCATTTTTGGCGCGGCGAGGTGGATTTGCCCGGTCCAATGGTGCTCGGCCATGAAGGAATTGGTGCTGTTGAGGACCTTGGCGAGGGCGTGACCACGGATTTTGCCGGCGCGCCACTCAGTATCGGTGACCGTATTTATTGGGTGCCACTGAGTCCATGCCATCGTTGTCATTACTGCACGGTGGAGAAAGACCTGTCGCTTTGCGAAAATGGCATGGCGGAGCTCTTCCGAGCGGCCGATAGACCCCCGTCTGCCTGTTACAGCGAGTACTCCTGGCTCCCGGCGGGTATGCCGTTTTATCGGATTCCCGACGATACCCCATCTGAAGCAGTGATCGCATTTGGTTGTGCGATGCCGACGATGTTGCAGGGCATCGAGCGTTTGGGGGGCATTAATATAAACCAAACGGTGGTGGTGCAGGGGTGTGGCCCGGTGGGTCTGGCCGCGGTGTTACTGGCTAAGTTGTCGGGTGCCAGGCAAATCATCGTTATCGGTGCCCCGGAGCGGCGTCTAGCCATGGCCGCTCGTTTAGGGGCGACAGATATTATTAATATGGAGGAGGTTTCGACAGCAGAGGAACGCGTTCAGCGCGTACTCGACCTTACTCAGGGCCGGGGGGCCGAGGTGGTGATTGAAGCGGCGGGTGTGGTGGCGGCTTTTGGTGAAGGCCTAAAGATCGTGGCTAAAAATGGTCGTTATCTGGTGGTGGGGCTCTGGTCTGCTCCGGGAACGGTTGCCATCGAGCCGCGTTATATCAATAACAATAACCTCCGAATTATCGGTACAGCCCTGTACCAGCCCGAACATCTCTATGGTGCAATTCAGGTCGCGCAAAAAAATCATCGCGAATTTCCCCTGGCCGAGGCGGTGACACACCGCTTTTCACTTGAAGACAGTCAAAAAGCCCTGGAAGCCGTCGCGCGTTTGGAGACGGTGAAGGCGGTTATTATTCCGGGGCTATAGATGAAGAAAGGCAGGGCCCCGTTGGTACTGGCGCTTGATTTGAACGAAGATGTATACTGTCGACTGGCTTATTTTATAAGCATACCTAATAAAAACATCTGACAATAACGTCGCCCACACTAT
This sequence comes from Porticoccaceae bacterium, assembly GCA_018069525.1. GTDB lineage: Bacteria > Pseudomonadota > Gammaproteobacteria > Pseudomonadales > Porticoccaceae > JAGPUQ01. The sequence goes on from JAGPUQ010000021.1 coordinate 60,537, forward strand.
GGTGTGTGCTGATTTGGAGAGAACTTTATGTCTAGTGCTATCGCTGGAAACTCCGGACCCTTAAGCTTCGTCGCCCGAGTTACTACCTTGCCGCATCTAACCTTTGCCATTTTACCGGTAGTAGGCTACCTGCTCGGCGGCGGGATATATCATTGGATAACCGTGTTCGTGTTGTTGGCGTTAATGTTTATCGACCCGATCATTGGTACCGACGACACTAATCACGACGAAGCTGATGAGGGGGCGCTGCAAGAAAAATTGTTCTATCGAATGATGCTCTGGGTAACTTTACCAGCCTCTGTCGCGGTTACTATTTTTGGCCATTGGTTGTTGACCCAAACCAGCCTTACAACCTCGGAAACAATTGGCTTTCTGCTCTCGCTAACCTTAGCAACGGGGTTCCTGGCCACCACGGCCCACGAGCTTTGCCATCACACCCAGCCCGTCGATCGCTTGATTGGCGACCTGGTGTTTACACCCATTTTTATGTGTGATTTCCATATCTATCACAACTTTATGCATCATATTCATGCCGCTACGCCCATTGACCCCGGCACCGCGCGCTACGGCGAGAAAATTTACCCTTTCTTGATCAATAGCATTGTCAGAAAAACCCGGATGGCCTGGCAGATAGAAAAGAAGCGCATGGCAGATAACGGTAAACCAACCTGGCACCCCAGTAACCTGATGATTCGGTTTATCGTACTGCAGGCCGCGTGGTTGGGTTTATTAGTCGCTTTGTTCGGTCTTTGGTCGATCCCGATCTGCTTTGTGCAGTATTTATTCCCCAGGTTATTGTTAGCCGTCGGTGATTATCTCGAGCACTACGGCCTGGGGCGCAAACAGTTGCCGGATGGTAGCTACGAAAAAATCCGACCCAATCACGCCTGGGACGACAGCACTCTGGTCAGTAGCATGCTGTTCTGCCAGATAGACCGTCACTCCGATCACCACACTAATGTTGGACGGCCTTACCAAATTCTACGAGTGATGGACGAAGCGCCACGCTTGCCCCAGGGCTACCTGACGATGATCCCCATCGCATTTATCCCCTCGCTTTGGCGAAAGCAAATGCACCCCGTCGTCGAAGCCTATTACGACAAGGGTGAGGTAATACCCTATGCCATGCCCGATGCCTTACCGGAAAAATACGCAGCCATGGTGCCTGAAGGCTGGGGGCAAACCCTACCGGACTGATCTGTCAGGCTAAAATCCGCCTGGATCGATTTGTTTTTTGTTAAAGAGAGCGTTATCGAAGATACCCAGCGTGTTATTGGACATCTTCGTTATTTTCCTATGCCTTCGGAACTGTGCTGTGGAGTTCATGGCACCTGTTAGTAAAAATCACGTAGAAAACTCACGTAGAAAAAGTCACGTAGAAAAAGTCACGTAGTAGAAATTACGCTTTATGCAAAAACTGTTTAACAAATTTAAAAATCGTAACGAGCCTCGTACCGCTACCATTCAACCCGGCGGCGAATCCTTCGAAGTACCTAAAAACCGCACCCTGCTACAGGCCGCGAACGATAAGGGTATTGATTTTCCTCAGCACTGCACGGTCGGTACCTGCGGTAGCTGCCGCTGTAAATTGCTGGAAGGCGAGGTGCGTCCACTTCGTGATTTTTCCTATACCCTGACACGAGCAGAAATCAGCGACGGCTATATATTAGCCTGTCAAAGCATGCTTAAAGGCGATGTGGTGGTTGAGCTGGAATCCCGCGGCGAATTGGCGACGCAGCCTGCGGAGCGCTTTACCGCTAACATCACTAGCACCGGTATGTTGACTCACGACATTATGGAAGTGAGCGTTCAGCTCGACCGACCGCTAACTTACACCGCAGGCCAATTTGCTGACCTTTTAATAAATAACGGCCTCGAGGGTTTTGCCCGACACCGCAGCTATTCATTTTCCTGCGCGCCGGAAGTTGGGGGAAGTTCGGATCTGAGCTTTCATATCCGGCGGGTTAGCGGAGGCAGCTACACAGAATGGCTGTTTGAAAAAGACCGTACTGGCGAAACCCTGGAGTTACACGGCCCCAATGGTTCGTTTTGGTTGAGAGCTGACGACGCGCCTATATTATGTATTGCCGGGGGCAGTGGTATGGCACCCATCAAAGCGATATTGGAGGAGGCCGCGGCGCATCACATCAAGCGACCGGTGACCTATTTATTCGGCGCTCGGGCGCAAAGAGATTTATATTGTCTAGAAGAAATGCAGGCCTTAGCGAAGCAGTGTCCAACCACTCTGCAATTTATACCGATACTCTCGGAAGAGCCGGAAGGTTCGAGTTGGACAGGGAAGCGTGGTTTAGTGACGGAATATATTAATCCCGCAGCGGTCGGTTTCGATTTGAAAGGGTGTCACACTTATTTATGCGGGCCTCCAGTGATGATTGATGCTGCGCTGGAGGTGCTGGAATGCAATCAGGTGCCTACGGATCATATCCACTACGACAAATTTCTCGATTCGCGGCAACTAGAAATAGAAAGTTAGGCGCGAAGAAGGTAGGTTTCTGGAAATGGGTTGGTTTTAATCACAGTCGCTAGTTAGGTGGCATCATGACATCTGCGGGCGGGAAAGAATCAAATTCTGGAATGCCGGAAAACTCTGGAACCCAATGGTGTCTGTATTGCACCTGCTCGACATAGTTTGGTTTGGGGAAATTCTTATCTACGAAGCAGCCGACCGCAAAGCCAATAAAGCGTGAAATGCCCGGGAAGTGTTTCTCCGCTTGCTCGAGCGTCCAATATAACGTGGTGCCACAGTTAGGACAGAAGTTATAAGCAACGCCCACGCTATTAGCCGAATCCGAAAACGTTTTGGTTTCTCCGCTTATTTCGAGCACTTGTTCTCGCGCGTACCAGCATGAAACCTGAAAGACGCTACCCGTGCGCTTTTGGCAATAGTCGCAATGACAGACCAGCACCCGAAACGGGTCACCCTCGACAGTCGCCGATACTTTCCCGCACGCGCATTCGGTTTTACGCTGCATGTTCAGACCTCGTTCTTTGCTGTAGTTAAAGGCAGACGACTGCTAGCCACCTAACGCCCAGCTCAGCGGGCAATTGGAGCGCAGCGTAAAGTGCTCCGCTGAAGCTGATTGTTATGTTTTCAATGCATTGTTATTACACGCAATCGCTTTTCATGAGGCTTATATTCAAGAGCAGCCACGATTCTTGTTGGATAGCCGCCGTCGGGCCGAGGAATCTCAAGCATTACATTAAACTTGGATACATTATGATCTGGTAAATACGACAAGTTATAGATGTAACTGTCCGACACCTTGGATTGTATAAGCCTGGAAAGCTCTTCTTTGCTCAACGCTTCTATGCCTGCTTTTTCAAGCTTCCCACATTTGGCGGATTTCAAATATTCGTGTTTTGCGTCTTCAATTTCGATTTCAAACCGGTCTATTGGGATTATCTGATTAGATATAGAATTAAGTGACATCTCGGAATCAGCCTCGAATCCTTTAAAAATCGGTCGTTCTATTTTGTAACTTAAAAGAACATCAAAAAACATGGATTGGAGACTATAGACCTGTAATCCGTAGTCCTCGAAAGGATAGCCAGCCATATTTACATTTTCTTCATTAGGCCTGTCATCTTCGTGACCCATGATTACTTTTTTCCCATGCTTGAGAAAACTATTGGCAAGGATGGTAGAAAAATATATACGCACACGGGATGAGAAGGTACCCGGTACAAATCCAACGTATGGTTTATATTGAGAAAGGGATTGGTGAATTCTCTCTAAACCAGATTCAGTCAAGTTATTTACATAAACGCAATACAGTGCTGTTCCATGAACAAACTCGAAATCCCTTGAAAGAACCAATGATTCCTGAAGCAACGAGAATATAAATTCCTGATCATTTCCGATCAAGTCTCCACATTGCACGCTATGATTTGACTTTAGGTCTAGAAGCGGCAGAAGCTCTTTCATAACTTCTAAGCCATACCAGCTTGACTCTATATCTTGTGAATCAAATATAAACCCGGCTTCAAATCGGTCTGTTCTAGGAACCAAAGCTGATCTCAAATCTTGATATTTGATCTCTTTCGAACTCAGTATGTCGACTGTTGTTGAGACCATGCCCTGTATTTCTCGAAGCATCACATCTGAAGACAAGTCAAAATAGTCTCGCATGGTCTCAAGCATAATGTGCCCGCGGGCATCAATGGTATGTATGGAAATACTCATAAATTCTCATCAAACATAACGTTTCAAACAGCGGCGCGCGTCAGCGCGTCCAGCCACGAAGTGGCGTTGCTGCTTTGACTTGTTATGCATTGTTACGAAGCCAAACGGCGGTTGTTACGGAACCGATAAATATCGTAATAACGCTAAGGATAAACCAGGGAAAAAGTATTGCGATATAGCCACCAAAGCCGTATTCCCCGACCATAACAAAAATAGCTTCCTTTCCAGTTACCACATAACTTGAACCCGTCGCGAAACTTTCAGTTAGCACTGACGCCGTGAGGACGCTCGTCAATAAAGTGGCTATAGCGCCAATGACTAGAGACACAATCAAAGACTTAGCGAGAACTCCTTTCAACTCTGCGACTCCTTAAGATGCATAACGCTTACCGCAGCGGCGGACGAACCGCGCAGCGGTTTGACCGTCCGGCCCCGCAGGGGCGCACTGGCGGTACTTGTTATTGGGCCGATTAATAGATTGCATGATTACACCTCCAGCATTGCTCCTGAGGCCACCGAATATTAAAGAACGACCAACCCCGAAAGACCTGACCCGCACCGCATTGTTTACACCGAATTACGAATGCATACACTACGATTGCAATGCCCAGCGCCATACCAATCCAATAGAACAGGCCAACTTCATTGATCCAATTTTCACTACCGCTTAATGAAGGCTCTCCTAGCCGATATATAATTATTACAAACACTTCAGCTGAAATGAGTGTAACCAATCTCTTTTTATGTCTCGTCATGGCGTGATGCTAGGCCCTATAACGCCAAGCACTGAAGACAGCATGTCTTTTGTGCTGTTCTTTCAGCTGTGCCTGGTTATGTGTTGATTTATTCGCTGAGTTTAAGGTTTGCATCCGCATCACCACTTAGCACTTTCAAAACAGCTTCATTCCAGTCGGCCGCTATAGCTGGGTCTGCTGTCCCACCATCTTCAAGGAGAGACATAGAGCCAAGCATACCTCCGATTTCGTCAGACTTACCACGTTCATAGTAGGCTTCGAGAAAAGTGAACATTGCTAGGTAAGCTTGCTCACTAGTAAGTTTATTCTTATTCATGCAATTCCCTGCTCGGTTCCTTCGCACACATAACGCCCGGCTCAACGAGCAAATTTTTGATGACGGCTTTTGTGCGTGTTTTTGCACAAAAGGTGACAGCGAAAATTTGTCCGGTGCAGCCGTTGGTTATGTGTTTTTGCTACATATTTCACTCAAAGCACCTTTCCATTTTTCTTTTTCAGCGTCGTTTTCAAACGCACAGGATGGAATGTAATTGATATTGCCTTTGGCGAAATCAAGAAACAACCCATCTTCAATTTCTTCAACTTTAGCCAAGTTTTTTAGCAACATAACTATGCTGGAATTGTTTGTACTATATTCAAGTCTATCTTCGGTAAGAAGCAAACTAGCGGGAACAGGATTATCTGAGCCAAGTTTTTTTACCAACACTTTTCTTAACTGCTTTCTAATCATTGATTTGGGATTAAAAACCATTCGGCCTCCAATGACACCTCCAAATAAAAAGCCAACCAAGAGTTTATTAAATAATGGCCCATTACCGAAATAGACCACTAAAGAAACAATTCCTAACCAATAAAATGCCCCCCAAGCCATCCATTTTTCGAATGTCTTTGTATCTCTCAACCACAGCATTTGTGTAGTTATCATTTCGTCAATTGTTGTATCGTATTCTATTTTCATAATTATTAATTACACATAACGCCTCAAGCAGCGGCGCGCGTTAGCGCGTCCAGCCACGAAGTGGCGTTGCTGCCTTGACTTGTTAAGTGTTTGCACACAATTTTGCATAAATTACCTGTTGCTCTGCTTCGGAGGCGCCTTCATAACGCTCGAAC
>JAGPUQ010000024.1 GCA_018069525.1 Porticoccaceae bacterium
GCCGCCGTGAAGAATACCCGTGGTGGCATTACCGGCCAGGGCGGTATTGTAGGGCACTTGCACCAATGATTTTCCTGACGATACATCGAGAATTTTTAAGTCCAGGAAATTACCGTGGGGCGACTGGTTTTCCGGTTTAGAGCGAAATTCTAAAATGCGCTCCAATAAGGTGGCGTCGGTCATAATACAATCTACCTGGGGCGCGCATGAATTTAACGTGCGGGGTAACTATGTTGAATAATCCTTGAGCAGATAATAGGCAGCCCTCTGGTGAATTGCAATGTGGTGGTCGCGCGGGGCTGTAGTTGAGTTATAGCCGAGCTATAGTCGGGATTGTGGTAGCAATTGGGGCGGGGAAGATAAAGTAGTGCTATATTTAAGCAGGGTTTGCAAAAGGGTAGCTAGAGTGATGGGACTTAAATCGAATTTAATTACTGCTTCCGAGGCCCTGCCCGGGCGGCAGGAAAAAATGCAGGTGCCGGAACAGCACGCGGTAAATGGTGCGCCTTTGACAGGGCCTTTCCCCGAGCACTTGCGCTGGGTACAGTTTGCCATGGGCTGCTTTTGGGGGGTGGAACGCCGGTTTTGGCAATTACCGGGGGCTTACACCACGGCGGTTGGCTACGCCGGTGGGTACACGCCTAATCCTACTTACGAAGAGGTATGTTCCGGGCATACCGGCCATACGGAGTCGGTACTGGTGGTTTACGACCCCAAGATAATAGCGTTTGCCGAGTTGTTGACGGTGTTCTGGGAAAACCACGATCCCACCCAGGGTATGCGCCAGGGCAACGACACCGGCACACAATATCGCTCGGCGATTTATTGTTATGGCGACGAGCAACTGACCGCGGCGCAACGCAGCCGGGACGATTACCAAAATGCTTTAAAGGCTTCGGCTTATGGTGAGATTACGACTGAAATTTGCGCTGCCCCGGAATTTTATTACGCCGAGTTTTACCATCAACAGTATTTGGCCAAAAACCCCAATGGCTACTGTAATTTAAGAGGGACCGGGGTGAGCTGCGGTTAAGTCGCTGAATATGAGTGATACTAGTTCGGCTATCGCTAAGCCAAAAGAAAAATCACTACTGATTTACGATGGTGACTGTCCGGCCTGTCGTTTTTATTGTCAGGGTCTGGAAGTTGGTGGTGATGAGGCTGGTGGCGTGAAGGCGGCAGATGTTGAGTTGGTAGATTTTCGCAAAGACGACAGCTGGAAAGCGGACCTGACTTTAAATTGTGATCCCGATAAAACGATGCTTTTGGTGAGGGGCAACGAGGTTTATCAGGGCGGCGATGCATTGCATCAATTAACTAAGGTGAGTGCCCATCGCAGCGGGTTTGTTCGAGCCCTGGCCCTGGTGTTTCGGAGTCGCGGTTTGTCCCGACTGAGTTACCCTGCACTGCGATTCATTCGGGATATTCTGGTGAAGAGTTCGAGGATAATAAAACGCAAACCATCGCGTTAAATATTACGAAAATTATAATTACAGTTTAAAAGCTACAGCTTAAAAACCATACGAAGCTTCGACAAACAAACGCGGATTTTTGCCGTGTTCTTCCAGAAATACCGGGCGCGTTAAGGGCTGGCTGATTTCAAATGAGATGCTGAAGTCATCTTTAATTATTTTGCTGCCAATGCCTGCTGAGGCCGCAGAAGTTTTAGCTCCGCTGTCTTCGTCCCAAACCTGGCCAATGTCGTAGAAGGTATACACTTTTGCATCGGCATTAATAAACGGTACCGATAAACCTTTACGCTGCAAAGTAAGCTGGCCAGCAATGCCGTGGTCGCCGAAGATTTCACCGGGGTCGTAGGCTTTGCCCAGCGTTGCTCCGCCAAAGCTAAATAATTCTGCCGAGGGCAGGCTGCGGCTGGAGTACTGGCCATCGATTTCAAATTGTAATTGCCACAACTCGTTTAAGTGGCGAGTGTGCAGAGCGTTGAGCTGTAGCAGGGTAAATTGCTCTTCGTCTCGCGAGCTAATCACGCCGTCACTGACGGTTAGGGTATCGCTGAGTCCTTGCAAGCCGTGTACTACGTCCACCTGTAAAGCGTTATCGTATTCACCGGGATCGCGATTCCAGTAGTTCACGCCAGAGCGCAGGGTATACAGCGTATCGACAAGCACCGGCGCACCCAGAATATCGACATCGGCTTCGTAATAACGCGCTCCAATATAGACGGACAGGCCGTGGTGATATCCTAAGGACACCGGATAATGAATTTTGGCCTCGAGCTGTTTAATTCTAATCACTGGGTCCAGTGCTTTTAAAAAATCACCGGGTTCAATATCGCCATAGGCTCCGCTCAAGTCGAGCTCCATGCCTCGTGCACCCAGAGCCGAACGCAGGTTTAAGGTGCTGTACTGTAACTCGTTGTGTTTGGGGGCGGCGGTATGGGAAAGTTTGATTTGACTCAGAGTATTAAACGGATTGTTGATGGTATAACTGGCGCGCGCGCGCAGTGGGCCAAGTAGTTTACTGCCTCGGTTATTAACGGAGATAAGCCCCGTGTCGGTGCGACGGCGGATATAAATAACCAGCTCAAATTCCTTAGTCGTGCCACTAATCAGTTCCACCGAAGGGCTTGCCGCGATGCCGGGTAGACTACTCAGAACTTGTATCAGGTGCTCTAAGCGCTCAGGATCCAAAGTTTGATGCAGGGGTATATAGCTTAGATAGGGGGTGAGTGAATCAACCACGCCCTCGGTTTCGCCAGCCAGACGAATCCGGCTGATGGAACCCTCGAATACCGTGAGGTGTACTATGCCGGAACGGATTTTTTGTTGAGGAATCAACACTCGGGCGTGGGGGAAACCCTGGATCCTATAGTAGGCTTCTATGGTCGTCGCTAAACTGTGTAACTCGATTTCAGAAATATATTCGCCGAGCATGGCTTCATAGAGCGGTAATAGCTGCGTGGGGCCGATAGCATTGAGTCCGCGTACGATGAGGCCAGCCAGGATAAAACCCGGAGTTTCGTCGTCGGAACTCAGATGTTGATCAGCCAAACGCTCACTCAGGGAGGTATGCTGAGCACTATCGTCCACTGATGTGGCTTCTAAAGTCACTTCAGCCGCGATATCTGTGGGGGCATCTACTGCTAGTGCGGCGTGGTGCGCGACTAATAGAGGCAGAATTAATAGACCAATGGCTACGGAAATGGTTACGGAAAGAGACGAGTTTACGTTCATTTTTTATTGTATCGGTAAATAATCAATTGTTATAAACTGAGTATTCTATTATATACCAAACATCAGTATGGGATTGTCAGATAATGGATAGAATATCGAGCTTTAATTGTAAAGGCTTGTCGCCAGTATTTTTAGCGGCTTTGGCCGTTGCTCTGCTGAGCGGATTGTTTGCTGCTACCCCAGCCTGGGCTAGTTCAAACTGGCAGATTACTGCGGTTAGTGGCGACGTAAGTTACTACCAACAGGACACGGATACCTGGGCAAATGTCGCGTCCGGTAGTGATTTAGCCTTGCCCTTTACAATTAAAACCGGGAGTGGCGCTAGCGCAGAACTGCGGCGGGAGGGCGACACAATATCGGTCTCTGCCGAAACAGTGTTGGAATTTCCCCTTGAAACCGCTGCTGATCAAAGTGTGTTGACCCGCATTATCGAAAAAATAGGTTTTGCCTTGTTCCGTATTAAACCGGGTAAAGCGCGTACGCTTGCGGTAGAAACACCGTATTTGGTGTCGGTGGTCAAAGGCACCACGTTTTCGGTGCACGCGACCGAAAGCCGCGCGGTGGTTAACTTAATTGTGGGCGAACTGGATATTAACGCCGTTACCGTTGATCACAAGGTTTCTATTCTCAGCGGAGAAGTTGCTTTGCTGGCGGCGGGGGAGAAGAAAATTACCGTAATCAGCCCCTCTCAGGCGGCTAATGACAGCGATTCTGGCGGCGGCGGTGGAGCGGGGGTTGGCCCCGTTGACGCGGTGATTGGCGAGGTGGCGGCTTCAGTTGATGTGCTGACGCCGCGTGTTGTTGCGGCGCCAACTATTCCGGATTCTCCGACGCTACCGGATACGCCAACCATCCCGGATACTCCGACAGTACCTGATGATCCGGATGTACCACCACCACCACCACCACCACCTGAGCCTGAACCCTGCCCAGGGAAGTCTTGTGAGGCCCCCGGTCAGAACTAATAGCATGTTGCCACGGAGTACGCCCTGGACAATGTTTAACCGAAATTATTGGCTAACACCTTGTACGGCACATATTATGGTGCGTGGGTGCCTAATTTTTTAGCTGTTGGGCGTTTCAGAAGGTAAAGAAATTACGGAATCAACGAATAAATATCCATTGGTCAGATGTTCATGCTTCAGGCTGAGTCTGGTCAGGCGAGGCCGCAATAAGTTCGTATGCTGAATAGATTTTTTAACAAACTTCCCAAAAGCTGGCTGTTGCCTGGCCTGGCGCTAATTTTGATCTTGTTACTGTATAGCGCAGGTGTCTTTGACGGCATCTCAAAAGGTCTGTTGAGTCGCGAATACCGTTTGCTGAGAGAGTCTCGGGCTTCCGACCTGGTGATCGTTGAGGCCGATGCCAAAAGCTTAAGCGAATTAAGTATTTGGCCCTGGCCGCGCAGTTATCATGGCGAAGTGTTGCATCACATTGTGGGTGCTGGCGCCCGCAGCGTATTTTTCGATATTGATTTCAGTAGCCCTTCCACCGTCACAGAAGATACAGCTTTTGCTATGGCGCTGGCTACTGTGCCCCGCAATATGGTATTGCTTCCGACCTTTGCCCAGCGCAATACCAGCGCATTCAATAGCCCATTCGCCGTGACTATGCCGAGAGCAAGCTTTGCTCAATCGACCGGCCTGGCGTCCGTTAATTTATTTCCGGAGCGCGATGGCCTGGTGTGGCGTGCGCCTCTGCGGGAGCAGCGCCTGGGGCAGCAGCTTTCTCCCGCTGGAGTGTGGATGACCGATGTTTCCGTCGAATTAGGCGAGTCGATGCTAATCGATTATCGTATTGATCCCAGTTCCTTCCAACGCCTGTCTTTCTCCGATGTGCTACGGGGTAACTTTGCCGCCGATGTATTTAAGGGCAAACGTGTCATTATCGGTGCTACCGCAGTCGAACTGGGGGATGTGACGCCCACGCCCGCCTATCGCGCTTTACCGGGTCCGGTGGTGCAGGCACTTATTTATCAAACGCTAGTTGACGGCCGCCTTCGCGAATTGGGTCGCGGTTCGGTGGCGTTGGCCTTGCTGGTGGTTCTGGTTTTGTTAGTGCCCTTATTTAATCGTGCGTCATGGCGTGTCGGCGTTATGCTTTGCGCGCTAAGTGCCCTGGTTGCGTTGGCGATTTCTGTGTGGATGTTGGCGGCGGGTGTGGTGTTTGAGGCCGCTCCGGTAGCGATCGGAGTGGTGTTGAGTTTTATCGCCACCCAGCTTTCGCGTATTGATTCTCAGATGCTGAGGATTCTTCGACAACGGGTTAAGCTCGGCGATCAGGATAAACTGATGTCCAGCATCGTCGCCAATACCGACGAGGGGATTCTCACCGTCGACCGGGCGGGACAGGTGCAATCGATTAACCCCGGGGCAGAAGATATTTTTGGTTGTGTGCACGATACTCTAGGGGACAAGCTAGAAATTAATGACTTACTCCCAGCGCTTGACTGGGACAATCGGGAGCAGTTGTACGGCCTGACCGTGGAACAAGACGGACAGCATCGAGATAGCGGGCATTTCCACGCGGAATTCTCCATTAACCCCTTGCGACTCAGCGACCAGCAGCTCACGGTATTGTGTGTACGCGATATAAGCGAACGTATTCAACGGCAAAAACAACTTGAATATCAGGCCAGTCACGATTCTTTAACTGGGCTCTATAATCGGGACGCGCTGAATCAGCGAATTGCAGAGTACTTGCGTGATTACGCCACTGACCACACGCCGATATTTTTGATGTTGATTGACCTGGATCGCTTCAAGGAAGTTAACGATACTTTGGGGCACGGCGCTGGTGATGATATTTTGCGGGCACTTGGCGAGCGCCTGGTGGAGGCCTTTGGTGATAGTGCGCTTATCGCCCGACTTGGTGGCGACGAGTTTGGGGTGCTGGTGAGAGATGCTCGTGGACTGGTGGTTGCGGTAGAGTTTGCCAAACGCATATTAGGTGTTATCGGCAAGCCCTACGAGGTGGATGCCTTGTCACTTGAATTACAGGCGTCCGTGGGGATTGCGCAATATCTCGAGCACGCTGAGAGCACGGAAAAATTAATGATGTGTGCGGATATAGCCATGTATCAAGCCAAGGCCGAGCGCACGGGCTACGCGGTGTACGACGAAGGTTTAGATACCAATACCGAGCGCAAATTATTGATCAGCTCTCAACTTAATCAAGCCGTCGCGGCGGGCGATTTAAGTTTGTATTATCAGCCTAAAGTTGATTTAAAAACCAATCAGGTGGCCTCGTTTGAAGCCTTGATACGCTGGTTTCATCCCACGCTGGGTCGAGTGCCGCCGGATGATTTTATCACCATGGCTGAACGCGCGGGTATTATTAAACCGCTAACGCTATTTGCGATTCGCGAAGGTATGGCGCAAAGCCTGCGTTTTCAGGAAATGGGTCTGCAAATTTCAGTGGCGGTGAATTTGTCGGCATTTTTGCTGCAAGACAGTTCGCTGATTGAGGATTTGGCAGAAATTATTCACGAGTCGCCGCTGGAGCCGCGCTGGATCAGTCTGGAGGTTACCGAAAGCGCCATCGTTCACGATCTTGATCGGGCCGTAGAGACATTGAATCGCATTAAGGATCTGGGTATCAGCTTGTCTATTGATGACTTCGGTACGGGATACGCGTCGTTAACTTATATTAAGCAGTTACCCGCTAGTGAACTAAAACTGGATCAGTTGTTTATCAAAGATGTCGAGGCCAGCGCCAGTGATCGGATTATTGTTGAGTCCACCATCGAGCTGAGCCACAGCCTGGGCCTTAAGGTCGTTGCCGAAGGTGTGGAGGAATTCGCCACCTATAATTATCTGGCCTCGGTCGGCTGCGATATGGCTCAGGGCTACTGGATTAGCAAGCCCATGCCTGAAGATGAGATAGCGGCGTGGCTGGTGGAATGGGAACAACGGGTAAGCACCGAGCTTAAGCTTGCCTTACCGGCGTAGCTTTATCGGTGTAGCTTTACCGGGGTAGCCTTACCGGTAAAGCATCACCCGCGTAAGTTTTTATTCTTCTCCCTCTTACTGTGAAACTCTGCGAAGGCCTAGCTCCCGCTTAATATCCAGGCCTTAGTGATCATGAGCGATACCTGCACCGGCGGGTATGCGAATGTCGTCCACCATATCTTGTACCGCTTGCGGCGGTGCGTCTCCCAGACGACTCACAACAACGGCAACTACCACGTTGAGCAGTGCGCCAATGGCGCCAATGCCCGTGCTGGAAATGCCAAATAACCAGTGCTCCGCATTGTTTAATTCTGGCGACACAAAATTGAAAAACACAATATAAGATAAGGTAAATACCAGGCCACAGAGCATTCCCGCTACCGCACCAATATTGTTAATACGCTTGGAGAAAATACCCATCACTATGGGGGGGAATAACGAGGCGCCCGCTAAACCAAAGGCAAAGGCCACCGTTTGCGCAACAAAGCCGGGCGGGTTAATGCCAAACCAGCCTGCGACGAGAATTGCCGCAACGGCAGCGAGGCGGGCGTAGAGTAATTCTCGTTTGTCGCTAATGGTGGGCATAAACGTGCGCTTCATTAAATCGTGGGCAATGGAGCTGGAAATAACCAGTAATAAGCCCGCCGCAGTCGATAGGGCTGCCGCTACTGCACCCGCCGCGATCAATGCAATGACCCAGTTGGGTAGCTGCGCGATTTCCGGGTTGGCCATCACCATAATATCCCGATCCACATAAACTTCGTTGGCGCTCTCAGTGGCGGTGTTACTGAGCAAGCGTTCGCCGTGCTGACCGCGCTCGCCGGTAAAATGCGGTTTAACCGGATTGAATGCCGCTCCCGCGCGGTACTGAATTACCCCGTCGTTATTTTTATCCTGCCAGGCAATCAAGCCGGTATTTTCCCAATTGGAAATCCAGGCGGGTGCTTCTGCATAGGGGGTTTCGTTGACGCTTTCCGATAAGTTTAAGCGGGAGAAAGCCGCCACCGCAGGAATAGTGGTGTACATCACGCAGATAAACACCAGCGCGTAGCCCGCCGATTTTCGTGCGTCCGAGACTTTGGGTACGGTAAAAAAGCGCACAATCACATGGGGTAGGCCAGCCGTACCAATCATCAGTGCTGCCACAATGGCGAGGGAATCGATCATACTGCGGGTGCCGCTGGTATAGGCGGTAAAGCCCAGCTCTACAGTGACTTGATCGAGTTTTTGGAGCACGGTGAGCCCCGAGCCATCGTTGAGGGTGTCGCCAAAGCCGAGTTGTGGAATGGGATTATCCGTCCACATAATGGACATAAAAACGGCGGGTACCAGGAAGGCGAAAATAAGGACGCAGTACTGCGCTACCTGAGTATAGGTAATACCTTTCATGCCGCCGAGTACGGCGTAGCAAAACACAATCGCCATGCCGACGACCACGCCGGTTTCAATTTCTACTTCCAGAAACCGCGAAAATACAATGCCGACGCCGCGCATTTGTCCCGCGATATAGGTAAAGGAAATAAAGATTAAGCACACCACCGCCGTGACCCGTGCGACCCTGGAGTAATAGCGATCGCCGATAAATTCGGGCACGGTAAAGCGACCGAATTTACGCAGGTAGGGCGCCAATAACAGAGCCAGCAGCACGTAACCACCGGTCCAACCGATCATGTACACTGCGGCATCGCGCCCGGTAAAAGCCAGTAAGCCCGCGACCGATAAAAACGAGGCGGCACTCATCCAGTCGGCTGCTGTGGCCATACCATTGATAAGCGGAGGCACCCCGCCGCCAGCCACGTAAAAGTCTTTAGTGGATCCGACTCGCGACCACAGGGCGATACCGATGTATAAGGCAAAGGAAGCGCCGACAAAAATATAACTGAGTACCTGGGCATCCATTGATCAGGCTCCTGCTTCTGAATTACTGTCGTCATCCACACCGTGGGCGCGCTCGATGCGCTTCATCCAGAAGTGATAGATAAAAATCAGCACCACAAACACCAGCATCGCACCCTGCTGAGTAAACCAGAAGCCCAGGGGAAAACCACCGATATAGAACTGGTCGAGCCACTCGCCCAGTACAATGCCGCAGCCAAAGGCCACGAAGGCCCAAACCGCTAACAGAGTACACAGCACACGTATATTGGCGCGCCAGTAACTGCGTAAATTGGCTTCGGAGAGTACGTCTCTATCGTGATGTGACTGACGCGGCAGGTTTTCTGCTTCATCGTGGTGATAGACGGTATTTTTATCGTTGTTGGTTTCGTTATTATTCATGTTTTCCTTGCACTGTATTTTTCTAGCGACGAACCCTCGCAAGATCAGCCTTAGATGTCAACCGGGACGTAGTTTGCGAGGTGGTATATTATCGGGGACACGAGTTTTGATAAGCAGGCCCTGTCCTTATATTAGTACGACTTATACCTGTACGGCTTATATCAGTACGACTCATTTCAGCGCGATTCATATGAATGCCATCATGTGAACCTAAGCTTACGCCACTAATCAACGGGAAATAGTATGAGTAAACCCTTGTCTGGAATAAAGGTTCTGGATCTCACCCATATGCTCTCCGGGCCCTATGGGACGATGATTTTAGCCGATTTAGGTGCGGAAATTATTAAAGTTGAGCCGCTGCACGGCGAAGCCACACGCCCTTTATTGGCCAAAGATCCGAATAATTCAATCGATAACATGGGCGCTTATTTTATAAGCCTAAACCGCAATAAAAAAAGCATTGCCGTCGATTTAAAATCGGCAGCGGGGCTGGACTTGTTTTATGAGTTGGTGAAACAAGCCGATGTGGTGTTTGATAACTTTAGTGTTGGCGTCACCCAAAAGCTAAAAATTGATTACGCGACCTTAAAACAAATTAACCCAAAAATTATTACCTGTTCGGTGACCGGGTTCGGCGCTACCGGGCCGGGCAGCAAACGCACCGCATTTGACCAGGTGGTGCAGGCCTATGGTGGCAGTATGTCGATTACCGGCAACGACCCAGAGCAGCCGATGCGTGCAGGTCTACCCATCGGCGACCTTGGCGGGGGTATGTTTGGCGCGGTGGGCGTATTGGCAGCTCTGTATGAAAAGCATGCAACGGGTTTGGGCCAGCATGTGGATATTTCCATGCTCGACGCACAAATTTCGATGATGAGTTACATGGCGACCATGTATTTCCTCTCCGGCGAGGACCCTGGGCCCATTGGCAACTCCCATTTTGTTCACGTGCCTTACAACAGCTTCCAAACTCAGGATGGCAGTATTGTGATCGCGGTTATTTTTGATTCTTTCTGGCTGGGTTTACTCGAGGTGCTCGATTGCGACGACTTGCGCCAGGAGAAGTATCTGGGTCAGCCGGGACGACTGGCCGATAAGGAGTTTATTGAAAACCGTATCAATGACATTTTTAAAACCAATACCACGAAACATTGGTTGGCCGAGTTAGAGGGGCAACGTATTCCCTGCGCGCCGGTGAATAAATTTAGTCAGGCGCTGAATGACGAGCAGGTGCGCTACCGAAATATGGTGGTTGACCTGGCTCACCCCAATGGTAAAACCACGCAGGGTCCAGGTAATCCGGTTAAGTTATCGAACGCAGGCGAGGAAACCTTTACGGCTGCGCCCCTACTGGGGCAAAACACCGATCAGGTACTGTCGGAGCTGCTCGATTTCTCCGAAAATCAAATAGCCGCCTTACGCTCAGATAAGGTTATTGGGTAATGCCTTGAGTGGCACAGGGTAAATATCCCCAACCCCGTTCTCTTAATGTCGAAGCAGTAATGACTTGATCTGAGTTATATGCCGCAGTTGATAGACGCAATAAACTGCTACGGGTACCTACATAACACTTCAGGTAAAATTGAAACAATGCCAATAATCAATACATTTAGTTATTAAGCCATGGATTACCTTTGGATATTCATTGCTTTCGTTTGTGGTTTTCTATTTAAACAAATAAACCTTCCTCCCCTTGTTGGTTACCTTGCAGCAGGCTTCGGGCTGCATGCCCTCGGTGTTGAGCCAGATGCCTCACTTCAAGTTTTGGGTGATCTTGGGGTGACTTTGCTACTGTTCACGATAGGCTTAAAGCTGGATATCGGCAGCTTGTTTAAAACCGAAATTTGGGCCGGTACAGTCGGCCATATGAGCGTCATTGCGCTACTCACTGTGATTAATTGTGCTGTTCTTGCGGCTTTTGGGTTTATCTATTTTTCAGATCTGGATTTTTCTAGCGCGGCACTGATTGGTTTTGCCGTCAGCTTCAGTAGTACAGTTATTGCAGTGAAAGTACTTGAAGGAAATGGTGAGATGCGATCTCGTCATGGGCAGGTAGCGATTGGTATTTTGATTATTCAAGATATCGCCGCTGTTATCTTTGTCACGCTTGCTTCAGATATATCTCCTTCCTGGTGGGCTCTGACCCTATTGGGTTTGCCGCTACTACGACCGGTGTTTAATTATTTGCTGGAGCATTGTGGCCACGGTGAGCTCTTGCCATTGGGTGGAATGTTCCTGGCGTTTACCGGCGGGGAATTATTCGAATGGTTCGGCTTAAAAGCACATCTTGGTGCCCTGGTTGTCGCCGTATTGTTAAGCAATCATTCGAAGGCGGCGGAACTATCTAAATCATTACTCAGTTTTAAAGATATATTTCTGATAGGTTTTTTCCTTTCAATTGGGTTTACGGCGCTCCCGACAATTAATATGTTAGGCGTAGCCTTGATCATGGCGATTGCACTTCCTATCAAAGCCGGGCTGTTATTTTTCTGGCTTACACGACTGAAGCTGCGTGCTCGAACCTCATTTTTAGCAGCGTTGAGCCTTGCCAACTATAGTGAGTTTGGTTTAATCGTATGTTCGGTCGGTGTTGCCCAGGGGCTATTGAGTAAAGAATGGCTTGTTATTATGGCATTGAGCGTTTCTCTCTCGTTTATTTTTTCTAGTGCGATTAACACCGTGTCACACAGCTTATATGCGCGCTGGATTTCGTCTATAAGGCGTTTTGAAAAACCTGAGCGCTTATCTGATGATATGTTTGATCAACCCGGGAATGTCGCTGTTCTGGTGGTGGGCATGGGTCGTGTTGGAACAGGAGCATACGACACACTAAAGCATGACATGAAAAAAACGGTATGCGGTATTGATATGGATCGAACGCGTGTTGTTTCTCTGAGCGAATCTGGGAGGAATGTTATTTATGGTGATGCCGAGGATCCTGATTTTTGGTCGAATATCATGTTTGATGGTGTTCAGTTGGTGATGTTTGCTATGCCGAATTATCTAGACATACAGGAAGCCCAAAAACAACTTCAGCATGTAGGCTTTGGTGGCAGAACGGCAGGTGTTGCCCGGTATGAGGATGAAAAGGAAAAGTTACTCGCTGCCGGTGTTGATGAGGTATTTAATTTTTACGCGGGGGCGGGCGCCGGGTTTGCCGACGAAAGTGTTCATCTTTTGGGGGGGAGGTAATTTATACATATTAGGTGTGAGACCCTTAATTACATCAGAGATTATAAATAACAAATGTATATATTATGGCAAGAACTAGCTTAAAACGATCGCTTTCGTTAATCATGGCGGTTCTGTCTAGGCTAGGTACAACTAATTATCAGAGATAACTTTTTGATGATTAAAAATTATACTTAAACGAAATCGATACGTTGTCTCTGTCGTAGTAGGCCCCGTTATCTCCAAGCCAGGTGGAATAGGTTAACTTCATTGAGGTGCGGGATAAATAAGAAAAATTAACGCTGGCGCTGATCACGCGCTTGTCTTCGCTCAAACCCCCGGCGCCGGTGGGTTCGTTGCCTTTCACGTTGTGAACCCAAACCAGAGATGGCGATACCTTCACATTAGCAAAGACGTCGTTGTAATCCATGATTAATACCGCGACATAACCCCAGGAGAAGTCGGAGATCTTACCGCCGAGCGCTTCTACGCCACGGCCTCTGTCCAGATTGTTGATGTGCTGGAGTTGCATGTCCAGATTAAGATTAAGTTTGTCGGAGCCGAGAAGATTGTAGCTGCCGGAATGCGCGAGACCGCCGAGAAAGGTTGTCACGTCACTGTTTTCTACCACACAGGTACTGCATAGACGAGTGTCGTAAAAGTCGGATTTGTAGTTCAGTTCAGCCTGAAATGAAATCCCTAGTTTGCCGGGAAATAGCCCGCCGACGGATATACCGAAGGTGTCCTGGTCTTCGGTATAGATTTTTTCGTAGCCACCCAAAGTGGTACCGCCAAGCACCGGGTCGGGGACGATGTAGGTGGAGTCGATGGACAAATACGGAATAAATGCGTGGGAGCGAACCCAGTAGAAACTCAAATCTGTGCCGTTCCAGGAATCCATATACGCAGAAAGTGTTAGACCCCACTGGCCGCCGTCCGGTTCGCTGGATTGATCGCGGCCTTTGTAGGGAATGCCGAGCGCGATATCGGGATTGTAGCCAGCGCCCAACTCGTCAAAAGGGCTAAAGAACGTACCTGTCGGAAGAAAGATGGAGGGTCGCCAGTTCCAGATGTAATAGGCTTCGACGCTAACACTGGAAGTTAATCCGAATTGCGCATAAATCGATTCCTGAGGCATCAGGGTTTCTTTGATTTCAGTTCCTGGAGTGGTGGCCTTGGCGAGATCAACCGGGTTTTGCATTTGGCTGATGCCGCCGCCGATGATATTGCTTTCGCCCCAGGAAATAACCTGTTTGCCGGCGCGGATACTCAGAGGGTGGTCGCCAAAGTGCCAGGTATTAAATACAAATAGATCGAGTAATCGAAATTTGTTACCGGCAAGATGCTGAGCGTCGTCATCAATGCCGTTGGCTAGCGTTCGCGGTGTTGGGCGAGAGCAGTTACTGCAATCTCTGTTGACGATGGTGTTATCGTAAACGTAGGATGCGCGCGCAAAAAATCCCATGTCGCCTTTACTACCGCTGATATCCGTAATCAGGGATAACGGCGTGCTGTAAATATCGCCGCCGTCTGGGAATACCGTTCGATTACCCGAGGCGGAACCATTTTGGGCGCTTTGCAGCCGCATCGCAGCGCTGGCGGAAAATGTGGAGTCAATAAAAAAATGGATATCCCTGTCGTCAAAGCGTATCTGTAATGCGTGGGCTTGTGGTACCGGTAGTAACAAGGTGCTCAGAACAGTAAGAAAAAGTAGAAAAAACTGCCAATTGATCGCGTGGATTTTATTGATCCCCCGCTGATGTGCAAGGTTTAAGTCACTGACGTTAGACAAGCTGAACCCCTAAATGTGTTTTTCTATTCATCCTTTACTCTGCAATTAGCGCTTGGCCTTCATTTTTAATCTGCCGGGCATAAAGTAGCTGTCGTTTCGATTAAAAGAAAAATCATAGGGCGGATAGGCATTATCGATATGAGTAAGAAAATATCGATCCGAATCTAGTTTGTAAAAAGTGTTTAAGGTCGCAAGAAACACCGGTACTTCGTAATAGTTAATGTTGTGGGCTTCGCTGAATCGACTGACGTGGCCACCATCATCGTAGTGTTCCGCCAACAGTATTTTCCAGGAATCTTCGTCGACATAGTAACGACGTTGTCGGTAATGATGTGCCACTCCCTCTTTTCTGACAGCCTCGACCACCCAGACGCGGTGCAATTCGTAGCGCGCCAGATCTTGATTGATGTGGCGAGGTTTGACTATGGTGTCGGTATTTTGAGCGTCACTGTGCAATTGATAGGCATTATAGGGCACGTATAATTCCTGTTTGCCCAGCAATGTCCAGTTGAAGTTGGTAATCGGGCCGCGGAACATACTCCCCTGATCGTATAAGTTAATGCCCTCCGAGCGACCGCTGGGTTGGTCTGCAGGTGTCATTGTGGAACGCTTTACTCGGCGCTTGCCCGGGTTATAACTCCAATTTCGCCGCTCCTGTGTCTTACTATTGATATAGCGGTAGTATAAAAATATGGTGCCCGCGTCTTTCGCCGGGCGCAGTGTGTGCAATAGCCCGCGAAGTTTGACGTTATTCAGGTTTTCTAGCGTGGTGTTGTCATCACCGTATGGGTATTTAATTTCCTGTAGCCACACGCTGTGTTGGTAGGAGCCATCGCTGGCGGTCAGGATATTACCAAGGTAACCACGGTAACCGCCGGTTTTGTAGCTGAGTCGCGCATTCCAAATGACTTGCTCGCCGTTCTCCGGGTGGGGGAAGGGGACGCCGCGCACGATACCTTCCACCCCGGCGCCGGTATCGACGATACGGGCTTGCCCGCTATATTTAATGGTGGCGTCGAGTACGGATTGTGGGTGAGAGGCGCTACGTTGAGTGGGGTAAATATTCAGACGGTAGCTGTCGGGGTATTTTTCCAGCAGAGCCAGATGTCCGGTCGAGAGCCGGTGCTTAAATTGTGCGGCGTTACTTTGGTCAATAGTGAATAGAATTTCATCGTTTTTGTAAGGATCGGGGTGGCGATCCCCGGGTTGGTAGGCCGTAGGTGGGATGCGGATACCGCCTTTCCAGGGCGGAATGCTGCCTTCGGTATTTCCGGCCCGTTCTGCGCCTACCGTAGTCAGGCTGGGGTCGTGATTAGCCAGAGCGAGAGTTGCAAATAGAACTAAGACCAAGGCTATCATCGAGCTGATAGCGGCGTTGCCGACAAGTTCCGAGCTGGTGGTGAGTGGTGCTCTCAAGGTGATAATCATGAATGTTTTTACTAATCTCGAAAAAGGTAACAGCTTGTCATTATTTGCGATTATGCAGCGTTTTGGCAAGTGTTACGACAGGCAGCTTACGGCTATCAGGTAAGGGTTATCATTTTTTGTTGGTATAACTCTCCTCGCGAGCCATATCTACAAGAGCAAATAAATCAGGTTCTTCGCGACCACTGGTCGTCGCTTGATCTAAATAACTGTTCAGCACTTCGGCTAGCGGCAACTTAATTCCCACATCTTGCGCGCTTTGTAGCACCGCTTTAATGTCTTTGTGACCCAGCTTTAAAGTACCCTGGCCTTGATCGAAGGAGTCGCGATTGGCCAGGGGAATCATAAAGTCGATGACGTGCCGAGGTGCAACGCAATCGGTTAATACCCTGAGTACAGTTTCGGCGTTGAGGTCATTGCGCTCCGCAAAGGCGATGGCCTCGGCGAGTCCGGTAAGGGTCGCAACGAAAGTGAGTTGATGGCACAGCTTTAGCAGTTGGCCGTTGCCACTTTTGCCCAGGTAGTGAAGTTTGTTACTGAAACTTGCTAGTACTGGACGTGCGCGGGCAAACGCGTTTTCGTTACCGCCCACCATCATGCTTAGTTCGCCGAGTTCAGCCCAGGGCGTAGAGCCGCTCACCGGCGCATCGAGAAAATACTTGCCCTGTTGTTTCGCTCGCGCCGCCAGCTCTCGGCATTGAGCGCTGGGCGTGGTGCCCAAATCTACAATAATGCCGCCAGTACGCATGCTGGCGAGCAAGCCGTCCGGCGCGCAGATAACGGCTTCGGTTAAATCGGCGTTGGATACGCTGATCAACACCAGGTCTTTGTCTGCGCCCAATTCGCCGATGTTTTGAGCACTGGACGCGCCTTTGGCCTGCGCTTGCTGGAGGACGGTTTTATCGCGATCGTAAACTTGCAAAGCGAAGCCCGCCGCAAGAATTCGGTTTACCATCGCCTGGCCCATAGCGCCCAGGCCGATGAAGCCCAGTTTAAGATCACTCATGAAGGTAGCAACCCACGTTGATAGTTGGCCATTGGTTTGGCGATCTGCTCACTATATAGTGTATTTTCGCCATGCTATTTTTCATTTGCACTAGAATTTTTATTCATAGTACAATCTTTTATCCTTAGTGCAACGTGTTGTCCACAGTGGACTTTGACCAAATGGGGCAGAGCGTTAAGACCGATTAATAAGACGTACTGACTAAGACGTAAACATAAGGTAGACAATTAAAACTGATAATTAAAACAGGGGCTTAGCATCTATGAAAGTATTGGCATTTGAGCAACTCAGTTACCGGCATTTACCCGACGACTTTACCCAAAAATACAACTCGGTGGTTGATACTCCCTACCACGAACTGGTGGATAGGGATTTGATGCATCAGGACCACGTCGATTTTCTCGACGAGATGCTCTACGCCGCGCGCATGGGCTTCGATGGCATCGCTACTACCGAACACAGCCAGGCTTCTTACGATGTGCTGCCCAACCCCAACCTGCAAATGTCGGCACTCGCTTACGCAACAGAGCAGGAAAAACTGGATGTGGCATTAGCCGTGCTCGGCCGCTCTCTGGGTAAGTCTCGTGAACCGATACGCATTGCCGAAGAGTATGCAGCTATTGACCAAATTAGTGGTGGTCGTCTGGTGGCCGGCTTTCCGGTTGCCTTGAGCTACGACGCTTCACAAAATGCTGGGCATCCCCCTATCGAAACCCGGGAGCGCTACGAGGACAATCGTCGTCTGATCGAGCGAGCCTGGGCTGCCAAAGAGCCCTTTGCCTGGAATAGCAAATACAACCGTTACCCCAATGTGAATCCCTGGCCGCGGCCCTATCAGGAAAAGCCTCCTATCTGGTCGCCGTCCATTGGTACGCCGAGCAGTCTGGCCCGAATCCTCAATGATGATGACGTATTCCTCTATCTGAGCTGGTTCGGCCCCAAGTACACCGGCCCACGTATTTTTGATCGCTACTGGGATCTGGCTACTGAAATGGGTAAAGAAGCAAATCCTTATCGTCTGGCCTTTGTACAGGGCGTTGTGGTGGGCGAAACCGACGAAATCGCCCACAAAGAATATGGGCCGCATGTCGAGCGGGGCTATCAACAGGGTCTGGGTTCGGTGCCTTTGTCCGGGCTTGGGTTGCCGGGTTACGTGGATATTAATGGCGTCGAAGCTATGGTGAAAGATCCAGGCGATTTCGGCATTGTTCCTAAAATGAAAACTATTAAATACTCGGAATTGGTTGATGCTCAGTGCGTCATCGCGGGCAGCCCCGCCACAGTTACCGAGCAGCTGGTAGAAATGATACGCCGCTTCCGCATTGGTAATTTAATCTTGATGGTGCAGATGGGCTCTATGCCCAAAGAGCTGGTGAAGAAAAATATTACGTTGCTTTCCGAACAGGTACTGCCGACCTTGCGCAAAGAATGGCAGGACGATAACTGGGAACATCGTTGGTGGCCCACGGGTGCGAATAAGTCCGCAAACAAATCCGCAAATAAAAAGCCTAGGGCGGGAGAATAAAAATGAGCGCAATAAATATTAAAGGCCCGGAACGCACCGAAATTCTCGACGTACACAATGGGCGTATTAAATTACAGGTAAAAATTGCCGGTTCTGGCCCCGCTCTGGTGTATTTTCATCCTGCGGCAGGTTTGTACTGGGATGAATTTCTCGATCAGTTGGCCGAAACCCACACTGTTTATGCGCCGGAATTACCCGGCACCTCCGCAGGTGATCCCTACGCGATTAAACAAGTGGATAATTTTGCAGACTTGCTGTTGATCTATGAAGAAGCACTCAACATGCTGGGCCTGAAGCAAGCTATTGCTGTGGGGCAGTCTCTCGGCGGTATGATCGCGGTGGATCTTGCGGCGCATTTCCGCGACCTTTTCAGCCGCATGGTGCTGCTGGCTCCCGGTGGCTTGTGGCGCGAAGACCTGCCCTACAAGTTACTTGAGTTGTACGCCGCACCACCGGAAGAAATTCCTGGCTATTTGTTTCACGACTTCAGTATTCCCCGCGCCCAGGCCATGTTGGCGCTGCCGGAAAACCCGGAGCTGATTCCCAAGCACATCGCGGCCAGCGTTTGGGCCCTGGGTTGTTCGGGTAAGTTTCTCTGGCCCTTTGCCGAGCAGGGTTTGGCTAAACGAATCCATCGTATTACTACGCCCACTTTAGTGGTGTGGGGGAAAAATGACGTACTGGTACCGGTAGGATACGCTGAGTTATTTAAACAGGGTATTAAAGATTGCCAGCTTAAAGTATTCGATAACTGCGGACATATTCCTCAAATTGAGAAATTTGAGGAAACTACCAAACTGGTTAAGAAGTTTATTGTCTAGTTGGTTTTACAGTGAAACCGACGATCAAAAATCATGGCCAGGCAATTATACAGCCGCGTTTTTGGAGGCGTCAACAGCCTGCGTTTGGGTGATTAAATTCAAAGAGTAAACGCTTAATGAGCGCTGGTTCCTTAATAAAACTGAGCTGCAATTTTTTTCTACCCCAGTCGGATAGCGATGGTTTTATTTACAGCGGCCTGGAGAAGGGTTTTAAGGTCTTTGTTTTTAGTATTAAGTGTTCAGAGTGCAACCATATTTCTAATATTGCCAGACTTGACCGCAAAGGCGCTTATTTAAATTTGATTGCCGACCAACGATTTTTTCTTCTGTTAATGACAAATTTAAAAGTTGAAAGAAATTTGGCTGGCGGCGAAGTACTAAAAACCTCACAAGGCTTACGCCCTAAAATCTATTCCTTGATTTGCGAACGATGCGAGGAAAGCTATTCGATCGTCTATGCAGTCGATGAGAATGGAGCAAGCGGATATCAAATCGAATTGCTGGGTGTGTTTAAAGAAGCGTTATTAATTGGAGGCCCGGAAAGAAAAATTCCGAAACGAGTTGAATTCTGAAGTTGGCGCATCGGCCAATTTCACTACTTGAGCCTACACGGAAATCCTATTCGTACTGGAGCGGCACTTTACTGGCGGTTTTAAAGGTTCTCAATCTACGATGCTGGAAGGGTATGATAGTCGTAGAGTTGATGGTGCCTTATAAGGATTGACTAGCTGTATGCGCAAACAAAACCTCAGGCGGGACCTCCGCGCCGATAAGGAGGCAGCCCGGTACGAGCAGGTCGACGCGGTGGTTAATAAGACCGTGGCCTATACAGGTGTGTCCGAAATGCTGTATTTGAGCAGTGTGTCTGGAATAATAAATAAGGTATGCCTGTGAATCAGGAAATTAATGGGGCGCAAGCCCCTGATAGTGCCGCTGGCGCCATAGCTATGGAGGGTAGTGTGGATCTTGCGAACAAAAAAAATAGATCTGGGCCAGATAGACCGCTCGTCACCATTATTACCTCAACCTATAATGCTGCGGAGCATTTACCGAGTGCGATCAAATCTATTCGAAATCAGTCGTATAGCAATGTCGAGTGGATTGTTGTTGACGGTGCATCCAAAGACGGCACGCTCGATATCCTTCGTCAAAACCAGGATGTGGTCGATCATTGGGTCAGTGAGCCCGACGCCGGTATTTACGATGCCTGGAACAAGGGGCTTAGGCTAGCACATGGCGAATGGGTATGGTTTCTTGGAGCGGACGACGAGATGGTCACTGATGCTATCGAAGTCATGATGGAAGTGGTTAGGAACTCACCCATTCCGCTCGATTTTGTTTGTGGGAAGGTCGAGTTATATCGTGGCCCTTCCCGAATTAGGGCTATAGGTAAGCCGTGGTCCTGGCGTAGATTCAAAAAATATATGTGTGTCGCTCACACGGGTGCGATGCATCGAGCCTCATATTTTGATCGCTACGGAGAGTTTGATGATTCGTTTAGAATATCTGGTGACTATGAAATATTACTCAGGGCCGGCGCTGAGCTAAAGGCTGGTTTTACGCAAAACGTATTAGCGCGGATGCAAGTCGGCGGTGAAAGCAACCGGAACCCAATAGTTTTTCAGGAGGCGCTACGAGCCAGGCTTAAACACGCTGTGACATCACCATGGGGCGGTCGCGTCGATGCTTTGTGGGCGGAATGTAAATGGAATATCCGACGTTTCTTTGGACTTTAGATACGGAAATTTCATGCCTAAACGATTAGTTGTGTCCGCAGTTAATTTGGTCGAAGGTGGGACGCTTACAGTGTTGCGCGATTGCCTTGCAGCGGCGGTCGAAACGCTCCCCCCTGAGTGGGAAATTATTGCCGTGGTACATGATCGTAAGCTGTTTTCTGCTGAACGAGTGCGGTTTATCGATTTTCCTGATGTTAAGCGATCATGGTTGCGACGCTTGTACCATGAGTTTTTTCAACTTGGAAAACTTTCCCGAGAACTTAAACCCGATGTATGGTTTTCCCTTCACGACATGTCACCTCGGGTTCAGGCACCACGGCAAGTGGTTTACTGCCACAACCCCTCGCCGTTCTATCGACCGCGGCTACGCGAGGCTTTGTGGGAACCGAAGTTTTTTCTATTTACACTTTTTTATCGTTATCTGTATCGCATCAATATTCACGCGAACACTTTAGTTGTGGTACAGCAAGACTGGATTCGTAGAGAGTTTCAGCGCATGTATGGCGTGGATCATGTGGCCGTGGCCCACCCGGTTATCAATGAATCTCCAAGACAAAATACGCGCGCACTTTCTGAGCGGCCGGACGTGTTTTTTTATCCATCCTTGCCGAGAGTATTCAAGAATTTCGAAGTGCTGTGCGAGGCTGCGCAGATTCTCTATCGACGGCTGGGGGATGTGTTTGAAGTGCGTTTAACTCTCTCCGGGAACGAATCGCGTTATGCAGCCTATCTCCACCGGCGTTACTCCACCTCGCCAGTTATTCGTTTCATTGGGCTACAAAATAAGGAACAAATGATACAGCAATACCAGGAGGCTTCTACAGTTGTGTTTCCGTCTCGACTTGAGACCTGGGGCTTGCCAATTTCGGAAGCCAAACATTGGGGTAAAACACTTCTGGTTGCCGATTTACCGTATGCACACGAAACGGTAGGAGATTATGGCAAGGTGATTTTTTTTGACTCTCTTGACCCCAACCAATTGGCTGATTTTATGGAGGCCCAGCTTG
This sequence comes from Porticoccaceae bacterium, assembly GCA_018069525.1. GTDB lineage: Bacteria > Pseudomonadota > Gammaproteobacteria > Pseudomonadales > Porticoccaceae > JAGPUQ01. The sequence goes on from JAGPUQ010000024.1 coordinate 21,908, forward strand.
AAAATGAGCTGCAGGTTGGTGTGCACACACAGTCCGACATTGCCCAGCCGTTCGCGGCGAATTGGGATGAGCTTATTCGCCTTGTAATTGGCGAGCCTGTCAGCCCAGTAGCCGAACGACCGTGATTTCCATATCAATTGTCAGTCATGGCCAAGCTAAATTGATTGCAAGGGTGATGGCTGACCTGGCGGCAATTGCGGGCTCGTTAAACTTTGAACTCATTTTAACTAAAAATATTCCAGAGCAGTGGACCTTCTTGATGGAGGAGCTACCCTATCCTGTAAAAATTATCGAGAACGCAACTCCCAGGGGTTTCGGTGCAAACCATAATGCTGCGTTTCAGCTGGCGGGAGGTAAGTGGTTTTGCGTGCTGAACCCCGATATTCGTATGCCGACGAACCCGTTTCCACTTTTACTCGAGGCGCTAACAGGACCATCTGCATGCGTAGTGGCACCAGCGATCCTTGCGCCGACCGGACAGATTGAAGACAGCGTACGACGATTCCCCACTCCGCTTTCACTATTTATGAAAACCTGGGGGAAGGGAGACGGTCGATATTTGTTTTCGGTGAATGATGCGCCGTTTTCAGTCGATTGGGTGGGGGGAATGTTTATGTTGTTCGGCGCCGAAAATTACAGGCGTGTGGGTGGTTTTGACGAGGGGTTTTTCCTCTATTATGAAGATGTGGATATTTGCGTACGTTTACAAAAGTTCGGTGGTCGAGTGATAGCTTGTCCGCAAGCTCAAGTCATTCACGATGCGCGTCGCTCTAGCCGGAGCGATTTTAGGTACTTGCGTTGGCATATTGCCAGCCTGGTGCGCTATCTTGTCAAACATTGGTTGCGGTTGCCGAAAACAGATAAGTTGTGACGTTGGTTCAGCCAGAGTAACTTGGCGGTTTTGAAATAAATAGGAGTGCTTGTAGCCGGATGAAAAATAATAAGACTGAAGGAAATAACGGAGTCACTTTTGAGTTTGTTTGGGAAAATATTGGTCCTGAATTGATTGAGAAGGTGATAAGTTTCTGGGTCTCCGAAAACGCATTTCAGGGTGATAGAGCAATAATGGAATCCCGAGCTCGGCAGTTAATTGTTGTGGCCAGAGATGCAGATAAAAATATAATAGCGGTGAATACGGCGGAGCGAATGAAGATTCCCTTATTGCTGAATAACTGGTTTTATTTTTATCGTGTTTTCGTTTCGCCTGCCTATCGAAAAAAAGGAGTGATGATGGCTGTTTCTCATAGAGCTAGAGAGTATTTACATCAACGTTTTATAAGTGGCGAGGATACGGTAGCAAAAGGTTTCTATACTGCAGCAGAAAATTCTATCTTGCAAAAAGTGCAGACTCAGGCCGTCATGGTTATTGGCGGTATCGATCACCCATTTATCGGCGTAGATAAAAAAGGGCGTCATCTGCGTGTCGGCTGGTTTGATGGGGCTACAATAGACTGATTGTATAAACTCGCGGGTAATGAAAAATTTTACAAATAATGTATGTCCGGCGCTTGGTTTTAAAGGGGAGGTAAAAAATGGAAGAAAACGTATTAGGTCACATAGATAAGGTGTTCGAGGGAGTAGCCTTCGAGTTCGTATGGCAAAATATTACCCCTGAATTGATTGAAGAAGCAAAAAATTTCTGGGTTTCTGAAAATGCAATTCCAGCGAGCGGAGATGTCGAGTCCAGAGCTCGTCAATTGATGGTTGTAGTCAGGGACTCTGAGCATAAAATCATTGCGGTAAGTACCGCAGAATGCCTGCCAATTCCTCAGTTACTTAATAATATGTTTTATTATTTCCGCTGCTTTGTTTCCTCAAGCCGTCGTCAGGAAGGGCTGCTTATGGAGATGTCTCACAAGGCCAGAGAGTATACGCATCCGCAGTTCTTAAGCGGTGAAAACACTGAAGCGAAAGGGTTCTACTACTCGCTGGAGAGCGAGATACTCAAAGAAGCGATGACTGAGGCGGTTTTAACTGTAGGCGGTTTAGATCATTCGTTTATTGGGCTTGATAACAGAGGGCGCCGTTTGTTCGTCGGCTGGTTTGATGGTGCCAAAATAGATTGACCAGGCGTATTAGTTTAGATTTAGCACGCCTCGTGGTGCGTTTATAAATTAATGCCTATTGACCAAAGGGCTGTCAATGAACCTTGTCCCGGGTTAGCTGTTCCATTGTTTGTATAGCGAAATCCGTTCGCTCTTCGACGGAGCCACGGAGTTCGATTAATTCTATGTCGAAGTCTCTGGCAGTTTTGATTATCGCGTCTTCAATATCGGTTCGATGCTTTTCTGAAGAAGGACGGTTGCCGCCCAGTTCCAGAGGAATTTCGGTCGGGAGAAAAAACACAAAATCGAAGTGACCGAGGTACCACGGGAGCAACTGGTCGATAGCATTTTTTAGCTGAGAGTTTTTGGGGCCTTCGATTTTTAGATATGCCGCGTAATCGAGTAGGGTACGGTCGTAGATGATGTACTGATTAGCGGATTGCTCCAGCCGGCGAAGGTGTTCCCCCAGCAGTAGATAATATATGTGGTCGGATGTCAGAGGCGGTTTTTGTTTACTCAGCAATGGACGTAATACATCGATGGGTTCAGGTCGCAGCTCTACGTTTGCGCCGTCGTCACGCAAGGCCCTGGTGAGAGAACTTGCGAGCGTTGATTTGCCGGAGCAATGACTGCCGGATATGCCGATGCGCCACAGCTCTTTGTTCACAGTATTGGGGCCACAGAGTGTTGGTTCATGACGGGGACGAATGTCTCGAGCTTGTATCCAAAAGAAATCGTACCAAGTTCAGCATCCCTTGTAAGGCTTTGACGGTTTAATCAGAATAGAAAGCCTGGTGGGCTATTCTGTTGATTACTTGAACTTATTATTGGTGCCCAGGAGAGGACTTGAACCTCCACGACCTTGCGATCACTAGCACCTGAAGCTAGCGTGTCTACCAATTTCACCACCTGGGCCTGTACGGAAATACTATCCGACGGGGAGCGGCACTTTACTGGCCGCTTTAAAGGTTGTCAATCAGTCATGCTGGAAGGGTATGATAGCCGCAGAATTGATTGTGGCAAATAAGGATTAACTAGCTGTATGCGTAAAAAACACCTCAAGCGGGATCCCCACGCGGATCGGGAAGCGGCTCGGTACGAGCAACCCATTACCAGCCGGGAGTATATCCTCTCTCTACTCTCTAAAAGCGTTGGGCCAATGACCCAGGAAGAGCTGTGCCGTGAGTTCGGTATGGACGACACGGATCAGATAGAGGCCCTGCGGAGACGCCTACAGGCCATGGTGCGCGACGGACAGATCGTGCGCAATCGCTCTGGGGCTTTTGGCGCGCTGGATAAGATGAATGTGATTAAGGGCCGGGTGAGTGGTCATCCGGAGGGTTTTGGCTTTGTGATTACCGGTAGTGGCGAGGCGGATATTTTCCTGTCCAGCCGGCAGATGCGTCGAGTCTTGAGTGGCGACGAAGTATTAGTGCGTATAGAGGGTTTTGATCGCAAGGGACGCCCGGAAGGTTCCATTGTGGAGGTGGTGGATCACCGCACTCAGCAGCTGGTCGGGCGCTACTTTACCGAGGGCGGAATTCATTTTGTACGGCCCGATAACCCCAGTATTAGCCAGGATGTATTGATTGGTTCCGAGGACACCAGCGGCGCCAGTGCCGGGCAGATTGTGCTGGTAGACATTACGCGTCAGCCCTCGCGCAATAATCAGCCTGCCGGGCGTGTGTCGCGGGTGCTGGGTGACCATATGGCTCCGGGCCTGGAGATTGAAGTCGCCATCCATAGCTTTGGTATCCCTCAGGCCTGGTCGGAAGGCTTACAGGCGGATGTCGATGCCATTCCGGATCACGTGCAGGAAAAGGATTGCGAGGGTCGGGCCGATCTACGCCATTTGCCGCTGGTGACGATCGATGGCGAAGACGCTCGGGATTACGATGATGCCGTTTACTGCGAGCCGGTTAAAGGCCGTGGCTGGAATCTGTATGTGGCGATTGCGGATGTGTCCCACTATGTGAAACCCGATTCTGAGCTGGATCGAGAGGCCTATCAGCGCGGCAACTCCGTGTACTTTCCAGACCACGTGGTTCCTATGCTGCCGGAGAAACTCTCCAATGGTTTGTGCTCGCTCAAACCCGAAGTGGATCGGCTGTGCATGGTCTGCGAGATGCGCATCGACACCAAAGGTAAGATTAAGCGCTTCCAGTTTTACGATGCAGTGATGTGTTCCCGCGCGCGGCTCACTTATACCCAAGTGGCCTCGATGATTGCTCAGCGCGGTGACGCTGATAGCGGAGTGCGCAAGCAGTTTCAGGGCGTGGTTGAGCACGTTGATGATTTGTACAATCTGTATGGTGCTTTGCATAGCGCTCGCGACCGCCGTGGCGCGATTGATTTTGAGACCGGTGAAAGTCGCATACTGTTTGATGCCGAACGCAAAATTGAACAAATTATTCCCACCGAGCGCACCGACGCTCATCGGCTGATTGAAGAGTGCATGTTAGCGGCCAATGAGTGCACCGCTATTTTGCTCGAAAAAAGTAAATTGCCGGTGCTGTACCGAGTTCACGAGGGGCCAAAAGAAGAAAAGCTCGCCAACCTTAGAGAGTTTCTTGGTGAGATTGGTTTGGGTTTACCGGGTGGCGATAAGCCATCCCCAGAAGATTATCAGGCGGTGTTGCGTAAAATTCGCGAACGACCGGACGCCAGTATTGTTCAGTCGGTGATGCTGCGCTCGATGAGTCAGGCGGTGTATCAGCCGGAGAATAAAGGGCATTTTGGCTTAAATTACGAGGCTTATACCCATTTTACCTCGCCGATTAGACGTTATGCCGATTTATTGGTGCATCGCGCTATTCGTGGTTTGTTACTCAGTAAACGCCGAGTTGCCCACTTAAACCGGCATAAAAAGGCTAAACGGCTGCCGCTGGAAACCAGCTACCCTTACGATGCCGTGAATATGGTCGATGCCGGTGTGCAAACTTCCATGAGTGAGCGCCGTGCCGACGACGCCACCCGCAGTGTAGTGAACTGGCTGAAGTGCGAATACCTTGTCGACCATATCGGCGACGAGTTTGCCGGAATAGTTACCGGGGTTACCGGCTTTGGTTTATTTGTCGAGCTGGAAGGTCTTTATATTGACGGCCTGGTGCATATCACCGGGCTACCGAAAGATTATTATCATCACGAGCCTGCCCACCATCGTTTGGTGGGTGAGCGCACCCGGCGAGTGTTTCGTTTGGGTGATCGCCTGCAAGTGAACGTAGCGCGGGTTGATCTGGAAGAACGCAAAATTGATTTCGAACTCGTAGAAACCGCAGGAGAGAAAGGCTCTACTCGGCGTCAACCGAATCAAGGTAAAGCGGGTCCAGGTAAAGGCGGGCAAGGGCAAAGTAAAAGTAAAGGTAAACCGGGTACCGGTAAGTCTGGTAAGCGTGAAGGTGGGCAAAATAAAAAAAGGCGCAGTAGAAATACTGGCGGTTCAACTTCTGGTCAAAAGCCATCGTCTAAAAACGTATCAGGTAAAAAATCGCCAGGGAAAAACATATCGAGTAAAAAGCCCAGCAAAAAAAGCCGCTAAACCTACGAGTAACGTGTGTAAAAAAACCGGTAGCGTTGTTAACGTTACCGGTTTTTTTGATTGGTTTTTTAATAAACCTATTTTAACAAAACTTGAACCCGGTCTTAGCTGGCAATTGCGGTGGGTATGGTTCGTCCTAATAACGGTTCGCCGGGTAATTTTTGCAATTCTGGCATCACTTCTTTGGCGAATAAACGCATGCTTTGTTCGGCTTCGCTATGGGACATACCGCCATAGCTGAACACGCCGTTAAAGGCGCACGCGCCGGTGCGACCGAGGAAGTCGTGAAGGGTATTGAGACATTTTTCCGGGGTGCCCCACACCTGTAGGCTCATAAAGAACTTGATTGCACCTTCGATATCGGCGGCAACGTGGTCTTGCATGCTGGCGTAGGCCTCGTAACCTTTGGTTTTTTTAAGATGTTCACCGGCCATTTCGTAATGATCGATAACGGAACGATAATAATTACCAATGTACTTTTCCGCCATTTCTTCGGCTTTATCGGCACTTTCGTGGCAGTAGGTCCAGCCGGCGAGAATCGGGGCGGGGGCATCAACACCGTTCACCTCGAGGTAGATGTTCCGGTAGGCGGTCATTTCACGTTCAACGTGTTCCCAGGGTTTTTGCGGAATCACTAATAAACCGATGCCGAGTTTGGCCATGATGGGTGAGGACTCGGGAGACACCGCGGCAGCGTAGGTGCGACCCTTAAAGGTGTTGAAAGGGCGCGGACGCAGTTCGCGGCGCACTTGTTTCACCTGCTTGCCATCGTATTCACAGAAGCCGCTTTCGAGACCTTCGAGAATCATTTCCGCCGACTCGGTAAAGGTTTCCCGAGAGGTATTCATATCGCGACCAAAGCCTTCAAACTCTACTCGGCCCAGGCCTCGACCGATACCGAGAATCACCCGGCCATTGGACATATTGTCGAGCATGACGATTTCTTCGGCGACGCGAATGGGGTCGTGCCAGGGTAGTACCATCACCATAGTACCGAGGCCGATGTCGGGATTACGTCCGGCCCAGTAGGACAGAAACTGGGTGACATCAGGACACATGGTGTAGTCGGTGAAATGGTGCTCCACGCCCCAAATCGACTGGAAGCCCAGCTCAATACCGAGATCGCCGAGCTTGAGATCTTCGTGGTACACCTGTTGATCAGTCGTGTTGGGGTTGAGGCCTTGAAAGATTAAAGAAAGTCCGACGTCCACGATGTTTTCCTCCGGGTTTAATCGTTAAGAGAGATAAGAATGTTTGATGATTAAAGTTTTGGGATGTTCTTGTTAAAAACTACTCCGCTAAATGGCCAGGGAAAACCCGCCATCGACGACAATCAAAGCACCGGTGACAAAGTCGGACGATTTGCTTGCCAGAAAGATGGAAAGCCCTTCGAGATCTGCAGGTAATCCAGCACGCTTGGCGGGTGTTTTTTCGATCATGTAGGTGAGAACCGGCGCAGGTTCGGGAACCGAGCAAGGGTTCATGTCCGTGTCGAACAAACCACAGACGATGACGTTAACCTGAATGTTATCTTTGCCCCAGCCCTCAGCCAGGCTTTGACTCATATGATCCATGCCACCTTTTGCGGCGGCGTAGTGTGCCAACTTGCCGAAGCCTTTTTTGGTAATAAATGAGCTGATGTTGATGATTTTTCCGCCACCGGCTTTGACCATTTCGGGATAACAGGCTTTGGAGCACAGGAATACAGAGGTTAAATCGACGGCCATGAATTTGTCCCATAATTCCAGCGACATTTCCTCGGTTTTTACGCCCCAGCTAATACCGGCATTGTTGACCAGGGTATCCACACGCCCGAAATGCTCGACAGTTTCTTTCACCATGCGGTTGACGTCGTCTTCTATAGAGACGTCGGCCTGTACGGTTAATACCTGCGCGCCGATGGCCTTCAGTTCTGCGCTGGCAGAGTCGAGTTTGTCCTGGTTGCGGCCGACAATAGCCACTGCAGAACCGGCTTTGGCCAGGCCCTTGGCGATGCCCAAACCGAGGCCACCGTTGCCGCCGGTAATAATGGCCACTTTCCCGTTTAAATCAAATGCATTCAACATGGGCCTACCTGTGTAATCGAAGGGGAGGTCCGCCCCGATTTCTTAATTTCTGATTCAACCAATAAAAAAGAGCATCTATAAGTGTTCGTTAAACTGGGGGAGGTTCACTCCAGCCCCCTAAAAATTATCTCATCAGATTACATTGCCAAACTTACGCCACCATCGGCCACGATAATAGCACCGGTAATAAAGTCCGACGCCGGGCTAGCCAGTAACTGGGTCAAGCCTTCGAAATCAGCGGGGACACCAAAGCGCTTACAGGCCGATTTGTCGATGGCATGGTCGACAAAACTTCCCATTTTATTGGGGCCGGTGCAGGGCATCATTTCGGTATCTACTAAACCGGGGCAAATCACGTTGACCTGTATGTTCTCTTTACCCCAGCCGCGAGCCAGGCTTTGGCTCATATGATCCATGCCGCCTTTGGCCGCGGCATAGTGGGTGAGTTTGCCGAAACCGATTTGGGTAATGATCGAACTAATATTAATAATTTTGCCGCCACCAACTTTGACCATCTCCGGGTACACTGCCTTACAACAAAGGAAGCACGAGGTTAGATTGATTTTGATAAAGGTATTCCAGGTCTCAAGTGGCAACTCTTCCGTGGGAACCCCCCAGCTAATTGCCGCGTTGTTAACCAGGATGTCGATGCGACCAAAGCGCGCAACGGTTTCGGCCACCATACGATTCACGTCATCCTCGGAAGACACATCGGCTTGAATCGGTAAGACCTCGTAACCCTCGGATTTCAGCTCGGCCTCTGCTTTATCGAGTTTTTCCTGTTTACGGCCCACAATCGCGACCTTGGCACCGACTCTCGCCAGGCCTTTCGCGATACCCAGACCCAAACCGCCGTTGCCGCCGGTGATAATGGCAACTTTCCCGGTTAAATCAAAAATATTACCTTGGTTTACCATAATGTCTACCTTTTGAAGAGCTGGTTTTAAGTCTGTGTATCTCGAGTGGGCATTGTTCGATGCTTACTACTTTCTGGAGCTACTACTTTCGAGAGCCACTACTTTCGAGAGTTAACTAACAGTCGCCACTACCACCGGGTGGAGGTAGTGGCGATGCTTTTTATCTATTGCGTCTTGCGTATCACCCTACATCAATGACGGGTAAAACTTTTAGACCCTTACGTTTAGACCGTCAGAGTCATACCGCCATCAGCGACGATAACGGCCCCGGTAATAAAGTCCGACGCCGGGCTGGCCAATAACACGGCCAAACCTTCAAAGTCGGCGGGCATGCCATGGCGCTTAACGGGGGTTTTGTTGACGATGTAGTCGATGATGGCGCCACGGTGATCAGGGCCTTCACAGGGCATCATTTCAGTGTGAACCAGACCGGGACATACCACGTTGACCTGGATATTATCTTTACCCCAGCCTTGCGCTAAACTTTGGGTCATATGATCCATGCCGCCTTTAGCCGCCGCATAATGTACCAGTTTACCAAAGCCTTTTTGGGTGATTGCCGAACTGATATTAATGATCTTGCCGCCACCGGCTTTGATCATTTCCGGATAAACTGCTTTGGAACACAAGAAGCACGAGGTGAGGTTAATATCGATAAATTGATTCCAGGTTTCCAGCGGCATGGTTTCTGTGGCCACGCCCCAGCTAATCGCCGCATTGTTGACCAGGATGTCCACGCGACCAAAATGGTCTACAGTTTCTTTCACCATCCGGTTAACGTCGTCCTCCAGGGAAACATCTGCTTGCACCGATAAGACTTCAAAGCCCTCGGCTTTGAGCTCGGCCTCGGCTTTATCGAGTTTTTCTTGTTTGCGACCGACAATGGCGACCTTGGCACCGGCCTTCGCCAGGCCGCGGGCGATACCCAACCCTAAGCCACCGTTGCCGCCGGTGATAATGGCGACTTTTCCTGTAATATCAAACATATCCAACATAGTACTTACCTTGTTTATTTAGCTAATTTATATAGAAAGATTACATTGCCAGGCTAAGACCGCCGTCGGCCACGATAATGGACCCGGTAATAAAATTGGAAGCTGGGCTGGCCAGCAATTGGGTCAAGCCTTCGAAGTCGGCGGGGACACCAAAGCGATTACAGGCAGATTTTTTAATCGCGTAATCGACGATGCCGCCGATTTTGTCAGGGCCGGTACAAGGCATCATCTCCGTGTCGACCAAACCCGGCAGAATCACGTTGACTTGGATGTTTTCCTTACCCCAGCCGCGAGCCAGGCTTTGACTCATATGATCCATGCCGCCTTTGGCCGCGGCATAATGCACGAGCTTGCCGAAACCGAGTTTGGTGATAATCGAACTCACATTAATAATTTTGCCGCCACCGACTTTGACCATTTCGGGGTACACCGCCTTACAGCAGAGGAAACAGGAGGTCAGGTTGATGCTGATAAACTTATTCCAGGTTTCCAGCGACATTTCTGCGGTGGGTACGCCCCAACTAATGGCTGCGTTGTTGACCAGAATGTCGACGCGACCAAAGCGCTCGACGGTTTCGGCCACCATACGATTCACGTCATCCTCGGAAGACACATCGGCTTGAATCGGTAAGACCTCATAACCTTCAGCTTTCAGCTCGGCTTCGGCTTTATCGAGTTTTTCTTGTTTGCGTCCGACGATGGCGACTTTAGCGCCGATTTTAGCTAGACCTCTGGCCATGCCGAGGCCCAAACCGCCATTACCGCCGGTGATAATGGCCACTTTTCCCGTTAAATCAAACGTATTCAAAATGAAAGCTCCTCATTGATCACAGGGTAGGCCCCTGTAGTTTAGTTATATTGGTCGGACTGACACCTTTGGTATAGGCCAACGCCAAAGTAAAGTGCCTTGCCTGTAATTTGTTATCAGGTCAGTGGATCGATGATCTACGTGACGGAGGCTATTCTGAGTAAAATCCAGACAAAAATCTACCCTCTGGTAACATTTAATTTACGGTGGGTAACCCGCAGGCGGGGTTAGCGGTTTCGTGGAGGGGAAGTTAGGAGTGGGGAATACCTAGCGCGCCGCCGCAATCCCCAGGCCCACTGGCACCCCGTCTTCGATTTGATCCAGATATTCAGACAGGCCGTAGCCGGTTTTGCCCTTGCAGCGATATTCGGTCATGGCTTCGGTGATACGGGTATTTAACTGCGTTCCATCCTCTGCCTTGCGGCGATTTCGTAGAGGAATCAAGGAGATAACCTTCCCGGTAAACTCAAATTCTTCGCCGCGTTCGGTTTTGCACCAGGCTGTCATACCGGTTTGGTAATGATTCTCATCCCACTGGGAATCGACTCGGGCATCCACAATTAAATCATAGCGACCTTCGGTAAAGACCATGCCGCCGCAATCAAAGCTGCCATCGCGCATGCCCATGGTCATGATCATCGCCCCTAAATTCGGGCCCAGTGAAATCGGCAGCCAGCGATACCAGTAGATATTCTGCCAGTAGCGCGGGCCCCAACTGTGGTCGCGCAGACCGTAACCGTCAATCTGCCATTTTTCCTTGCCGACACGAATAGAGCCGCTGGCCGAGACATGCTGCTCGAAGTGGGCTCGGGCCATGGCAATCGTGGTATCCAGCTGGAGAGGAGAGCCATCGGCGTTTAAATGTTCGCCGCCGTACATAGGCGACAGGCCACGGTAGTCGAGGTCGATATTACAATCTTCGAGACTATTATTCTTAAAGGCTTTACCGGGATCGATCATCTCGTGGGGATTATCCAGCACCAGGATTTTCCCGCTGTAGCTCACCTTTTGTTGTTTAAAAGGTTCGATAATTTTAAATTCGGCACCACCGGCCCTGAGCACTTCGTTCGTGTCGATCTCGGAGCGATGAAAGATAAACCCGACTCGGCCACCGGGCAGATAAAGGCAGATAGACACTTCTGCGTAACCCTCGTTTACCCGGTTGCCGATGCGTAGCCAGCCGCCGACCTGTTGCTTACCGTCGTAAATATTGTAGTAGGCGCTCTCGTTGAAATTGGCTACCGGCTCTGGGGCGTGGTTGTATTCATCCTCGGGATCGAGTCGCACATTGTTACCGGGCTTGGTGATAAATACGTGTTTTGAGGGTAGGTATTTTGGGGATAGGTTTGTCATGGTTGGCTTCCTCGTATCAACAGTTCGCACCAGGCGTTTTATACCGATGTGTTTTAGAAACAGGTCGGCAGTAAGCATAGGCTTCGAATTTTCTAGACGCAATTACCAAAGGGAAATAAAACTTACCCGGCGTTTGCCTCAATAAGCGGATCGGTTATAGTTCGTCGTCTTCCGCTAGGCATTTATATGTTGGGGACATGCAATGACAGCAATTAGGCTCGATCCAATCGACGAATACGGCCACGCGCCGAGTGAAGATAGTAACTTTAACGAGAGCGTGTATTCCAGCGGCTGGGATCCAAGGGCCAGGCTGGGCGGCTGGATGCGTCTGGGTAATCGGATCAACGAAGGTCACGCTGAATTATCGGTGTGCATGTATTTGCCCGATGGCCGAGTAGCCTGTCAATTCTTACGCCCCGAAATTGATACTAATGACAAGCACTCCGCCGGGGGGCTTGATTATCAGGTGGTCGAGCCTTTTAAGGCCGTCAACATGCACTATCACGGTGAATTGATGGTGCTCGACGATCCCCAACTGCTGCGCAATCCCGGTAAACTCTTTAAAACCGCACCTCGGGTTGATGGCGAGGTGATTTTTAATCACACCGGAGTGTCCCCCATGCACGGCGGCGAGCCGATGGAGCCGGAGCTGGAGACCATGTACGGGCGGGATTTTTCCCTCGGCCACTTTAATCAACATATACGAACCACCGGCAGTTTGCGGGTCGGCGATGAGTCCTGGAATATCGATGGCTTTGGTTGGCGCGACCACTCCTGGGGTCCGCGCTACTGGACTAATATTAATTTCTACCGTTTGTTTGTCGCCAACTTTGGCGCGGATCGCGGCTTTATGGTGTTGAAACGCACCGATCGACAAAACCGCGTGCATCGCAAGGGCGTACTGTTATTCGATGGTGATTACGAAGAAGTGATTGATATCGATGTGATGACGGAGTGGACGGAATCGAAAGACCCAGCCGCTGTGACCATTGGTGTGCGTACCGAAAAACGTGCAGTGCGGATTGAAGGAAAAATTATCACCATGGCTCCGTTAAGCAATCGCCGCCAGGTCGGTGATGAAACCTTGAGCTGCCGTATTGCCGAGGGTTTTACCCAGTGGCGTTGGGACGATGGTCGGGAAGGTCTGGGCATTACCGAGTACATCGAATTTTTGGAAGACGGTGAACCGGTGGGTTATCCACTTTGATTTGAGTATGGGTGTTAGTTGTGGAAAAGAGCAGTAAATGTCAGTAGTCGAGTCTCCCGTTACCGATTCTTTAGAGGGCATTATCGTTAGGCTTGAGGCTGCGGTACGCCGTCGGTTTGGCGGCGATGCCAGTATTGTCAACGTGGACGTCGCAACGTTGGGGGCGTCTAACCGAACTTTATTATTTGATTTGCTCGACGGTAATACCACAAGGCGGCTGGTACTGCGCCAGGAAACCTATCGCTCGCCGGTGTCGCCATTTCTGTCACCCCACGATCAATATCGCATTCACCAGGTAGTGCATAGCCACGGGCTGGCTATTCCCGAACCGATCTTCGAATTAGACGAAACCGACGATCTGGATCGGGGCTTTGTAGTGGCTTGCATTGACGGTGAAACCCTGCCCAAAACTTTATTGGGCGATCCCGCATTCGCCTCGGCGCGATCTTGCTTTGCCACCCAGAGTGGCGAATTTTTTGCCCGCCTGCACGCTATCCCGGTCGCTGAGCTGCCCTTTCTGGCAGACTCCGCGGATAGTATCGATCCCCTGAATGCGCAGCGGCAGCGCTACGATAGCTACCAGGAATCCCACCCCGGCATCGAGGTGGGATTGCGTTGGCTAGAAAATAATCGCCCTCAGGAGCGCGCGCCGAAATTGATTCACGGCGACTATCGCGTGGGCAATTTGTTGCTCAATCATCAGGGCATTACCGGCGTACTGGATTGGGAATGTGCTCACCAGGGTAATGCCATGGAGGACATAGGCTGGTTATGTTTACGATCCTGGCGTTTTGGTCGTATCGATAAACCCGTCGGCGGTATGGGGCCGCGTAGCGAACTCTATGCCGCTTACTCAGCCAACGGCGGCGAGACGGTAGATCCGGAAGAGGTTAGGTGGTGGGAAATTTTTGCCTCGCTGAAATGGGCGATATTAAATATCATGCAGGCCGATGGTCACGTGCGCGGGGAGCGACGCTCGCTACCCTTTGCCTGCTGCGGACGTAACGCCGCTATGATTGAGTACGATATGTTGATGACCATTAGTGGGCGTTTCCAGTGAGTATTTGTTTATGAGCCACGATCGCCCGGACATCCCGGAAATATTGGCTACACTGAAGGAGTTTACCCGTGGAGTCGCCGATAAAGCTCGGGGCAGCGAACGCTACGACGCTTTGTGCGCCGGGTTTTTAGTCGATGTGGTTAAGCGCGAGTTGGTCTGTGTCGAAGCTCAGGATAAAAGTCAGGCACAGCGCCTGACGGCGATCACTGGGCAGTCGGGCGAACTCGAACAGCTCTATGAGGCCTTCTGTCAAAACGTGCGCGGCGGTCGTCTCGACCAACAATGGGACGAGGTCTTTGATTTTGCCCTGCAACAGGTGATTGATAAAGTTGCGGTGACTAAGCCCGATTATTTGGCGCCAGAGCATCAAGCTGATGCGCTGACTGGGAATGTAAAAAAACAGCTTGAATAAAAACGGGACTAATTTTTTAAACTAAAATTCTTTTTAATTAAAAATAGGAGCAGGTAATGGTTGGAAGAGTAGAAGGTAAGGTGGCGGTAGTCACCGGTGCTGGCGGCGGTATTGGTCGCGCAGCCAGTGAAATATTTGGGCGGGAGGGTGCTAGTGTCGTCATTGCCGATATTAACGTGACAAGCGGCGAAGAAACCGCGCATTTAGTAGAGAAAGCGGGAGGCAAAGCGATTTTTCTAAAATGCGATGTTTCCAAAGCCGAAGATGCCGAAGCCTTAACCAGGGCCGCAGTGGTTAATTTTGGCGGCCTGCACTGCGCTTTTAATAATGCGGGGGTGGAGGGCGAATACGCCAGAATAGCCGACGCCACCGAAGAAAATTTTATGCTCAACTATCAGGTCAATATGCTCGGCGTATTTTTGTGCATGAAATATCAAATTCGACAAATGCTCACCCAAAGCGAAGGCGGAGCGATTGTAAATACCGCATCCGATGCGGGCTTAGTTGGTGTTAAAAATCTCGGTCAATATTCGGCTTCCAAGCACGCGGTGATCGGTCTAACTAAATCTGCAGCACTGGATTACGCGACTAAACATATCCGCGTCAATGCGGTGTGCCCGGGTCCGATCCGCACGCCGATGCTGGAGCGGATTTTCGAAGAAAATCCCAGAATTGGTGAAGCCATGATCGCAGCGCAGCCCATTAAGCGCCTGGGTGAACCCCATGAAATCGGCGACGCAGCGGTGTATTTGTGCTCCGATGCCGCATCGTACATAACCGGTCACGCGATGCCGGTGGACGGCGGTTATATGGCTACCTAAATAGCTACCTGGATAGTTAGGTAATCAGCCACGTAACTAGCCAAAAAAATTAAGATATAAATTTTAAGTTTTCATTTAAAGGAGTTAAACAATGCGCATTCAAGCCGCAGTATTGCGGGAGTTAGGCCAGGCCTTCGAAATCGAAGAGCTGGAGCTGGCCCCGCCAAAAGCAAACGAGGTACTGGTACGTACGGTTGCCAGTGGTATTTGCCACAGTGATTATTCCGTTGTCCACGGGGTGTTGCGTTCACCTTTGCCGGTGGTGTTGGGCCACGAAGGTGCGGGTATTATTGAGGAAGTCGGCCCCGGTGTGACGCACCTTAAACCCGGTGACAAAGTGATTGCTTCGCTGACGCCCAGCTGTGGCCAGTGCACTATGTGTAAAGAGTTGAAACCGTTTATGTGTTCGCAAATGGGTAAGTTGCTTACTGACTGCACTCAGCTGGATGGTACGACTCGCCACAAAACCCTGGGTGGTGAAGATGTTTACGCCTTGTGTGGCGTTGGTTCCTTCGGTTCTCATATGGTGATGCCCGCCGGTAGTGCCATTAAAGTCCCTGAGGATACTCCGCTCGAAACCACTTGCCTGATTGGCTGTGGCGTCACCACCGGTACTGGTGCCGCGCTCAATACCGCGAATGTACAACCCGGAGAAGCGACTGCGGTGATTGGTTGTGGCGGCGTGGGCCTGTCGATTATTCAGGGTTGCCGCATTGGTGGTGCGACTATCATTATTGCCATTGACCCGATGGAAGAAAAGCGCGATCTGGCGATGGATATGGGCGCTACGCACACCATTAACCCCTTTGAAGAAGACCCCATTGCCCGGGTGAAAGAAATTACCGGTGGTATCGGTGTTCACTACGCCTTTGAAGCGCTAGGGAGGGTGGAAACCATGGAGCAGACCTGGGGCATGATCCGTCCTACCGGCACGGCAGTGATTGTCGGTGTCGCGTCATTAGATCAATCGGTAAAAATTCCGGCAGCGGGTTTGTTGGCGGAGTACGAAATCCAGGGTTCCTGCTACGGTTCGTCGACCCCGAAAAAAGATATCCCCCGATTTGTTGAGCTGTATAAATCCGGTGAATTAAAGCTGGACGAAATGATTACTCAGCGCATCGAATTAAAAGAGATTAACCGTGCCTTTGACGAAATGGGTCGCGGTGAAGGTGCGCGTTCGGTCATTATGTATTAATAAAAATGTCTGGCCGAATACAAAAAAATATTCCCGATTAAATAGTTATCAATTTAATGATTGTTGTCGGTGAAAAAACCGATCAGGAGAAAAACATGAAAACTAAAGCCGCAGTGCTTTATGAAATAGGCGGACCGCTCGTTATTGAAGAATTGGAGTTGTCGCCACCACAGGCAGGGGAAGTGCTGATTAAGTATGCTGCCAGCGGTATTTGCCACAGCGATGTGTCGTTCCGGGACGGCGTACTGGAAACCGCGCTGCCCGCTGTGCTCGGTCACGAAGGTTCCGGCGTGATTGAAGCGGTAGGAGATGGCGTTACTAATGTTAAGGTCGGCGATCACGTGATTGTTTCGCTGACACCGCAGTGTGGCGAATGTTTATTTTGCAAAGAAGGTAAGCCCTTCTTGTGTGCGCAAATGGGCGAGGTTATCTGGAAGGCGTCTTTACTCGATGGCTCCAAGCGGCTTAAAAATGCGAAAGGCGATGAAATTGGCCAGCTAGTGTGTGTGGGCACTTTCGCCGAGCGTGCGGTGATTCCCGCAGGCATGGCCTCAAAAATTAATCCTGATGCGCCACTGGAAACGGTTTGTTTGATTGGTTGTGGGGTAACCACCGGCGTGGGCGCGGCCCTCAATACCGTGAAAATGGAAGTCGGTGATAGCTGTGCGGTGATTGGTTGCGGCGGCGTCGGTTTGTCTGTTATTCAGGGCGCCCGCATTGCCGGTGCAGGTACGATTATTGCGATTGATCCGGTGCCACAAAAGCGCGAGCTAGCCTTATCCCTGGGCGCCACTCACGCCATCGATCCAATGGTTGGTAATGTCGTTAAGGAAGTGAAAAAAATTCAACGAGGTGGGGTTCATTACGCCTTTGAAGCCCTGGGTCGCAAAGACACCATCGAGCAGGCCTGGTCTATGGCTCGCGCTACGGGTACCGCAGTCATTGTCGGCGTGCCATCTCCCGATACGGTGTTGGAATTACCCGTGTTAGGGTTCTTTGGTGAGAAGCATTTCAAGGGTTCTGCCTACGGGACCACTCTGCCATCCCGCGATATTCCCAAATTTGTTGATCTGTATATGAAAGGCGATTTGCGGCTTGACGATATGATCACCAGCCACATTACGCTCGAGGATATCAATGATGCTATGGCTGAAATGACTCGTGGAGAAGGTGTGCGTACGGTGATTAAATACGATTAATTATTACGTCAGTGTTTATTGAAACAAACAGATAACCAAGGAGATATAACAATGCAAGAATTAACAACAAGCCCCTTTGTCGACGACTTTGTGTTTCTTGAAAGCCCACGCTGGCACGATGGCAAGCTTTGGGTATCCGATATGTTCGGCTGTGCGGTTTACACCATTGCCGCCGATGGCAGCAGAACAGAAGTTGCCAAATTCCCCGAGCGACCTTCGGGCATTAACTTTATGCCGGACGGCTCCGTGGTGATCGTGTCTATGGCCGATCGTAAGCTAATGAAAGTAGAAAACGGTCAGTTGAGTGAATATGCAGATCTTTCCGCTATGCTGGCCTACGACATTAATGACTGCGTCTGCGACGCTAAGGGTAATATTTATGTTGGCACCTTTGGTTACGATGTGTTCGCCCATCAGGAACCACAGCCAGCAACGCTGACCGTGGTAAAACCCGATGGCAGTATTACTACGGTGGCTGACGATATACATTTCCCCAACGGTTGTGTGATTGCCAACAATGGTAAAACCCTGGTGGTTGCTGAAACGTTTGTCTGTAGGCTAACGGCCTTTGATATTGAGTCCGACGGTTCATTATCCAATCGACGAGTATTTGCCGATATGGGCGAGCGTACTCCCGATGGTATTTGTCTCGATGCGGATGGAGCCATCTGGGTGGCCTGTTTTGAGCAGGGCGAATTTGTTCGTGTGCTCGACGGCGGTGAAATCACTCATCGTGTTGACGTGGGTGATCGTCGTGCGGTTGCCTGTAACCTGGGTGGCGATGATGGCAAGACACTGTATTGCCTGATTTACGATGGTAGCCTGGAAGACATCCCTCTGGGTAAGCGCAATGCCTTGATTGAAACCGCCCGGGTGGATGTTGCCGGTGCGGGTTCACCCTAAAAGGCGACTTAAATTTGCTAGAATGGAGTTAATGAAACGGAGCCGGGTGCTCCGTTTTTTTACCCTGTTGCCTAATCAGAGTAAGAGATACGCAGTGACTGAGAGAGAAGAGCACAGGCAGGTTAACGAAGTCGTCGATACTTCCGGCCTGCGCTGCCCGGAGCCAGTGATGATGTTGCACAACGTTATTAGGAAAGTTGCCGCGGGAGATATTATAAAAGTGATTGCAACGGACCCCTCGACGCAGCGAGATATTCCCAAGTTTTGCCGTTATCTGGGTCACGAGCTATTGGAAGAGATAGTCACCGAGGACAGCTATCTTTACTTTATTCGTCGAGCCTAAATATTGGCGAGTTCTTTTAAGCCATCCATGTCAAGAATTTCAATTTCTTTTTTATCGACCTGGAGCAGTTGCTGTTTCTGAAAGCGACTGAATACTCGGCTCACGGTTTCAACCGTTAGACCCATATAATTACCGATATCCGCGCGGGACATTGGCAGACGGAAACGCTGTTCGGATAGATTGCGTTTAGCGTTGCGAGCGGAAATGCTGATCAACAAAGTGGCGACACGCTCGTCGGCGCTGTTTTTGCTTAACAAAGTGGCGAGATGTTGGTCGTTAGTAATTTCCTGACTCATTAATTTAAAGAAGTGCCGTTGCAAGGAAGGCAGGGTAATACTCAGTTCCTCGAGGCGGTGAAACGGAATTTCACACACGGAGGAAGTTTCCAGCGACACCGCCGAGCTGATGTGGTCGGTGTGAGCGATGCCGTCCATACCAAATACTTCGCCCGGCAAATAAAAACCGGTAACCTGTTCTACGCCTTCGTCGTCAGCGGTAAAGGCTTTAATGGCGCCGCTGCGAACCGCAAAAATGGAATGAAATTTATCGCCCGAGCGGTAAATGTACTCGTCTTTTTGAAAGGGGCGGCCACGCTGCACGATTTTATCGAGCTTTTCGACATCTTCAATTTCCAGTGCCAGGGGCAAACACAAGCTTTTCATGCGGCAATCACCGCAACTCATGGCCTGATTGTGGGGACAGGATTGATTACTCATGGCAGTCATCTTGGTTGATGCGAAGGACAGACTGCCGGATTGCAGTGGCTGCGGCTTAACGTGCGGTTTAACAATGGATAAGCCCATTATAGTTCTCTCTTACTGGAAAGGGTAAATAACAAAATATGGATGGCATAGAGATTTTTAATACCTTCCGATGTTAAATAGTAGTCATTCCCCGTTTTGACAAGCCACGGGGTGTCGAGCAGACCAGTTGCTTCGGCAAGGTTTTGAAAGTCTTTTGAATTAACCCGGTGTTGGCTGAGTAAGTGCTGTAAGGCGGCAAAGGCCAATGTGCAGCCAGGTGGTTGTCGAAAAATTGTTTTGGGCGGCAGAGAGCGATTATTGATGGCTTCAATATAATTTTTCGCTGTGGCATCGGTGCGGTAGTAAGTGTTGTGTAAGCGTCCCATGGCCTCAATACCCAGGCCAAGCCATTGTTGTTGCCGCTCTTGCTGGAAGCCCCAGGGGCTGAGTTGTAAAGCCTCGCGTTGGGATGCTTCGTGCAGTTTATGGTGTTTTGGGATAAATCGATCGTTGCCCAGTGCGAGCCAATTCTGATCGCTCAGCTCGGTGAGGGTTTGGAATAGTAAGTTGGCACCGGTGCTACGTTGGGCAAGCGTTTGAGGTTTACGGTCATCGGTTTGGGCAAGGTGAATTAAATCGCAACCGGACTGGATTAAATCCCGTAATAAGCGGCTAAGAAATGCCGGATGCGAGTCACTGCTAAACAGTATTCGGCATTCCACGCCGATCTGCCCGAAGTTCGCAAGGTGGGCAAATGCCATATCCAACTTCGACAGACTGCGGTCGTCGCTGGCAATGCTGGCGTCGACAATCAGGTTAATGCGATTGAAACCGAGGCCGCTCAACAAGGCCAATCGTTCATCGGTGAGCGCCGAGGGTCTGAGTTCGATTCCGCGCACGGTATCGGCGGAGTCGTCGAGGGGGAATTGTTTATTCAGTCGATAAATCAGCGCGGTGATGGCTTCTGGCGAGAATTGGCGCACGGAGTCACCCCGCAACCACAAAGTATGAGTGATTCTCTGGTTCGGCAGCAATTCCTCTAATAGGCTGGCCTCCTGGCAGATGAACTGCTCGTAGTCCTCGACAGTTTGTCGGGGGCAGTAAACGTTAATGCCCAGCGAGTGAGCAATCTCCTCGCGTCCTGCTAGATCCTGTACCGAGTGGGCAGGGAGCTTTTGTCGCTCGCTGTACCAGGGCAGCACGACGTTATTAAAACCCGCGGGTAGCGCGGGTGCCGCTGACAACAAGGCTGGGTTTTTTACCATCAATTTGCGCACTACCACGGAATGGTCATCATAAGGTCTGGACTAAACATGCTGGTTTAACGGCGCGGCCCCACACCTAAACCCTTCCCAGGGCCGACTCCCATACCTCTTATTCATTAGCGGTCTCCGAGAATGTGGTCTATGGTCTATGGTCTATGGTCTATGGTCTAGTGACACGTGATCTATGCCCTGCAGCAGGAAAAAAACCAAGCTGGTTTTGGCAAGTAGCCCGTCGTCTTTACAGCATAGGATACGAGGGAAGTAATGTAATGCGACGGCGCTGTTACTGGAATGACCTGCATCAATTAAAAACCTTGAGGCCGCCTCTATACTGCCGTTGCGAATATAAGGAGAGTCCGGATGGAAAAATTATTAGCGGTGATTAACAGTTGGGAGAGCGCCGATCAGGTGATGGCGAGGACTCAATATTTGGCGAACAAGATGCATACCGGTTTCGCGGTATTTCGGCCCGTGCACGGGCAGCTAAGCGAAATGGAAAAGTACATCGGTTTTGATGATTTTGAACGCCTGCGCGATCAAATTATGACTGAGGAGCGGCGCTTGCTCGCCGAGTTCTGTCTCGGCAAAACCGACGATTTCCACACCGAGTGGTGCGAACGCGTGCATGTGGCCGTTGCCGGGGCCGCTGAGCAGCAGGGTTCCGGCCTGGTGGTAATGGCAGCCAGTGGCAAGGGTGTGTTGTCCAGCTTGATTCACCGAGCCGACGACTGGCACCTGTTGCGAGAAGTGCCCTGTCCGGTGGTGATGTTGCCGGAAACCTTAGTGGCTCCCGATAAAGTAGTGGTAGCCCTCGATTGCCTGGATGAAGACGATACTCACCAACAACTCGCCGAGCGGGTGCTCGATAGCGCCAGTGCCTTTGCCAAAGCCTTTGCCGTGCCGCTGACTGCGATTACCGTCATGCCAGACCCCGCGCTGATTTACGCTAACTTGGTCAGCGTACCCTTCGATATGGATTTTCAGCAGCGGGCCAGGAAAAGTGCGGAAGAAAACTTACAGCAGTTAATTGCGCGCACCGGCGTTTCCGTCGATCATATTAAAGTTGAGGTTGGGCGTATTGAAGATATTGTCAGCAAAGCTGCGGAGGGCGGTATTTTGGTGATCGGTAGTGCCGCTAATCGGGGCCTCAAAGGTTTGTTGCTGGGTAATACCGCCGAGCGGGTTTTACAGCATGTACAGACCGAGATGTTGGTGGTGAATTAACTATTTTGTATTGGCTTCTCAGATAACTCTTTTGGATTCTGTTAACCCGGTCAGGGCGTTAACTGTTGGAGGTGTTTCCCGTGCGTGCCTATTACTCAGAGCCCATGTTGGCTGCTGATTTAGGGCTAGGGCTTACGCGTTGCAGCGGCGGTAATGTAGTGGCTCTTGCGAATCAGGAAGCGCTTCTCGACCAAGTGCCACATAGCGATTGAGCTACCTGTAGTTATCACAATAACTGCCATCAAAAAGTACCACGGGCTTTCATGAAACCAGTTCGAATAAATTAATAGCTGGATGATCGGGAAGTGAAGAATGTAAATTCCATAAGAAAAATCGCCATACTTTCCAAAGTTACCTAGATATAAGAACAGACCAAAAAAAACAACGACTATTGCGAGCGCTAAGGGCTCAAGAATGAGCAAAGGGAAAAACATGTTTATTAAAAGAACTAACGTTGCAGCAGTCAGAAAATATCCGGCGCGACGTTCAAATAGAGGCAAAAAATAGTAGATAAAAGCGCCGGCCATAAAGTACGAAAGCTGTCCTGGCAATTGACGGGCAAGTTCCACGTAAATTCCCGATCCGGTACGCTCCGCAACTACTGCTAAAACTTCTGCATAGGATACGGATGAACAATAGACGAATATGAGTACTGGAAGATGGGAGAATTTCCGAAACAAAAAAACGAATACTGGAACGGTTAGGTAGAACATCGCTTCAATTTTTAAGGTCCACAACGCGCCATTAACGGCGCTCATGTTGTTGGTATCAAAAACGCCTGGAAGTGTTGGCTGCAAGAAGTTTAGGAACGTGAGATTTGAAAAAACGTACTTGATCCAAACAAATGAGAAATAGTCCCCGATGTTCTCTGAGCTGACAGCGATTAAACTTAATGCGCAAAGTATTACTACCGTGAAATAGGCAGGGTAGATGCGACAAATGCGTTTTTTTGCGTACGCGCTAATAGTATCTGTCCGCTCAAAGCTCATGAAAATAAGAAACCCACTAACCACAAAGAACGCCTTCACCGCCACCGCCGATGATAAAACGCTTGAAATAATGCCTAATTGCTGGAATCCGGAAAGTTGATGGGCATGGACGAGCAAAACGGTTCCTGCAAATAGCAGTCGTAGTAGATCAAAGTTATTCTTTTTCAATCGAGGGTTATTGTGCTGTAGCAAATCGAGCTCCTGGCGGTTTATTCAATAGCTGTATGCTTTCTAGTTTTTTTGGCCTGGTTTTAAGTTGACGATACGATTTTATGGTAAATATTGTTTAAAAACAAATGGTTGGGCAATTCTTTCTTGCCCCGTTGGAGCTTTCGTATTAGTCGGAATCCACGTAAAAAGGCAAGCTCGACACTGTCGATCGTTATTTAAAATCGCATGCTGACCCTGTGTAAATTGTGCAATCGCCTGTAGCCCACAAGGGCTGCGGGTATTATAGAGGAGCTAAGCCAGGAGGGCGGTATTCTTTATGTATGGCTGTGCGAGTGCAGGGTGAAAAGTTAAAGAGAGTTATTATTAGGGCAAGGGTACTGTGCCTGCTGATCCCCAGAGCTTATCGAGTCGCTGTTTACGCCCGCAGTTCCACTTATAGAATTTATAGCGTTTGGGGTTTTTTAAATAATAATTCTGGTGATAATCCTCGGCGGGATAAAAGGTGGTGGCGGCAGTGATTTCGGTTTGGATAGAACCCTTGAGGACTTTGCTTGCCCCGAGTGCGTCTTTGCTCGATTGCGCCAGAGTGTGCTGGTCTTCGTCGAGATAGAAAATACCGCTGCGGTATTGGCTGCCTTTGTCACAAAACTGACCGCGGGCATCCAGGGGATCTATATTGCGCCAGAAAACGGCGAGGAGGGTGTCGTAATTAACGGTCTCCGAATCATAGAGTACTTCAATAGCCTCGGTGTGCCCGGTGCCACCGCCGGATACTTGAGGATAGCTGGGGTTGGGAACATCGCCGCCGATATAACCGGACACGGCTTCGCTGACACCATCGACGGTTTCAAAAGCTTCTTCCATACACCAGAAGCAACCTCCGGCAAAAATGGCGCGGGCTTCGGCGGCGGTGCTGGCCTGTGCGAAACCCAAAAGCAGGATGAAGGTAGCGGCGAGCAGTGCGCCCAGGCTCAGATTATTGTTTTCCGAAGAATTATTAGTCTCGGTGGGTAGCATTATTTTGTTGGTTTTCACAGTTGATCCTTAAGTACGGTGAAGGCTTATGTCAGTGTGGTTTGAGTAAGAGTTGGGCTTGCAGTTCCCCAAAAGATTTTCGTGTTTGGGTGCCTTTGTCTTATCTAAAGTATTCCATGCTAGTGGCTTGTTGTTTGGCGCATAGAAGTGAGATAGTGTGATTCTTCATCCGTCCTATCTACCAACACATCAGGCTACAGGCTAAGGTACATTAATGCAGGATACTCGCCCACTGTTGTTGGACACCGCGTTTCCAGCGCTGCTCCGCAATCAACTCACGACCTTGCAGGTGAATCTCGGCTATCTGTGTAATCTTAGCTGTACTCACTGCCACGTCAATGCCGGGCCGAGTCGCACGGAGTTGATGGATGCGGATACGGTTGATTTGGTGATTGAGGTGCTGGCGGCGCGCAATATAGCTACACTGGATTTAACCGGTGGCGCGCCAGAAATGAACCCGCATTTTCGGCGTTTGGTGGTGGCGGCGCGAGCACTCGGTGTGGAGGTGATTGATCGCTGTAATCTCACTATCTTGCTGGAGCCGGGTTATGAAGATTTGCCTGAGTTTCTTGCAGCCAATAAGGTGGTGATTACCGCGTCACTACCGTGTTACTCCGAACAAAATGTCGCCGAGCAGCGGGGCAAAGGGGTATTTGAGCAAAGCGTTGAGGCGCTACAACAACTTAACCAACTGGGTTATGGCAAAGTGGACTCGGACTTAGAATTGAATTTAGTCTACAACCCCAACGGCGCGTTTTTGCCGCCGGACCAGGTGACTTTGCAGCGGGAGTATCAGGAATCTCTCGGTAAGGAATACGGCATTGTATTTAACGATTTATTTACCATTACCAATATGCCGATTAGTCGTTTTGGTGCGGTGTTGCTGGCGAAGGGTAATTACGAATCTTACATGGGCTTACTGAAAGATAATTTTAATGCCGATAATCTTAATGGTTTGATGTGCCGAACCATGGTGAGCGTGGATTGGCAGGGTAATCTTTACGACTGCGATTTTAATCAGATGCTGGAATTTCCGATGCAGTCAAACCTACAGCCTTTGGCAGAGTTAATTGGCTCGGATCGCAATACTCGTCATTTGCGCGAATTGTTAGAGCACGATTTAAACGCCAGTCATATTACGGTTGGCGAACACTGCTACGGTTGTACCGCTGGCGCGGGGAGCAGTTGTGGCGGTGCGCTCGACGGCTAGTGTCCGGCGCTTACCCCTGAGCCTATCCCAGTATGTCCCCGGCACCTGATCATGAGCAGTGTATGACACCTTCTGTTTCTATCATTATCCCCGTGTTGAACGAAGCCGCCACGGTGGCTGCCTGTCTGCAAACTTTGCAAAGCTTATCTACCTCCGACGCGACAGTGACGCTCGAAATTATTGTCGTCGATGGCGGCAGTAGCGATGCCACGGTCGAGCTGGCCACGCCTTTGGCAGATCAATTGATCGTCGCGGGCCAGGGCAGGGCCGGGCAGATGAACACGGGAGCTAAGGCGAGCAGCGGCGAGTATGTGTTGTTTCTACACGCAGACACCCGTTTGCCGGATGATATTCTTGCGGTGATAGCGAGTTGGCAAAATGCGGAGCTGCCACTCTGGGGGTTTTTCTCCGTACAGTTAAGTGGTTCGGCGCGGCCCCTGCGCATTGTCGAAACCATGATGAACTGGCGTTCCCGCCTGATGGGAATCGGCACCGGCGATCAATGTTTGTTTGTGAATCGGCAACTATTTAATTCCATTGGTGGTTTTGCGGATATGCCTTTAATGGAAGATATTGAAATCTGTCAACGACTCAAGCGGATGAATAAACCGCGAGTCGAAATTCATCCCGTAGTGACGTCCAGCCGCAAGTGGGAACGAGAGGGTATCTGCAAAACGATTGTCCTTATGTGGCGCTTGCGACTGGCCTACTTTTTCGGTGCAAAGCCGGAAGAGCTGGCGCGCAAGTATTATTCTTCGTGACTGGTTTATATCCCAAAACGTTTTTGTATCCCGAAGCATTAATTATCCAGTTTGCCAAAGCGCCGGTTGTGGGTCAGGTCAAAACTCGGATGCAGCCCCACCTCAATGCTGAGCAATGCGCGGACTTACACCGACGTCTGGTCAGTCATACCTTCCACAAGTTGATAAGCGAAAAGGTGGCACCGGTAGAGCTTTGGGTCGGCGGTGAGGATGACGGTGAGGGTGGTGAAGGTTTTTTTACCGAGTTGGTGAGCGGCGCTAAATCGTATGTCGATGTCGATGTCGAAGCCGATGGTACTGGTGCTGATGATTCGGGAGAGCCCGGGCGATCGCCAACCATCGTGGCGCAGAGTGGCAAGGATCTTGGCGAGCGCATGTACCGTGCTTTTGAGCAGGCTTTAACTCGATCCCGCCCGGTTATTCTGGTGGGCAGCGATTGCCCCTTCTTTAGTAAGGACTATTTCACCACCGCCATTGAGTTCTTGCACAGCGGGCAAGACGCCGTCCTCGGCCCAGCGGAGGATGGGGGTTACGTGATGATGGGCTTGAATCGAGTCAGCCCTGCGTTGTTCCACAGCATCGATTGGGGCTCAGCTCAAGTGCTCGCTCAGACCCGTGAGCGGCTGGCGGAGCAGGGCTGGCAATGGCGCGAAATGCCGCCCCTGGCCGACATTGATGAGCCAAAAGACCTTGTTAGGCTCGAAGACTTGGGTGTTATCTGAACTAGGTCACATAATCTCTTGATTTAGTTGTGATTATAATGCTTGACGTCAGGCCGATTTGATCGTAATTTAGCGCTCAACGGCACTGTGTATCGCACTATGTCGTTGATAGTTTGAGGTGTTTGATTAGGTAAGACTTAGTTGTTTAACGAGTTTCGAGGTTTAGGAGATTTCGATATGAGTGCAGCAGAGTTAGAACTAGAAGCATCGGATAATTCAGATGAGTTATTCCAAAGTGCACAGGAACGACGCCGGGTGATAATTAGCAGTACAGCCCGCCGTCGTCTCGAAGACAAGCTAGAACAGCGACGTCTCGAAAAAGCGATTCAGGAATACGACTTCGATCTTGATTGAGGTTTAGGTCTAGGTTTAGGGTAATGGGCAGTAAGCCTTGTCCGCGTTGATTTAATGCGAGTTAAGGCAACGCGAATTAAGGTAAGCGGCCCTCCCTAATAAAGTCTAATTCCTTGAAAACGCCTGCGCCGTGTCACCCTGGCACCGCGCAAAGGTTTTGTTTCCCCTACTTTTCCCGGTTTAGGCCCAAATCAGCTTATAATTCAGCCTGTCCCTGTGTCGGTTTATCAGAGAGAGGCTACTTGGCCCCCCCACCCTTGTTATCAACAGCAGCATCCACGTTACCCGAGGCTCCATCGGAGTCCTTGTTGGCGTTCGCTGCGCTCGGTTTTGAGCGCGACGATGTGCCGCTCTTCGATGGCCTTTCGGGAGCTGTCGCTGCGGGCGATATCCTGCAAATCGCAGGTGGTAACGGCAGTGGTAAAACCACTTTATTACGGATCTTAAGCACCGCTCTAACTGCTACCGAGGGAAGTTTACACTGGCGTGGCATAGCCCTGGCCCTCCAGCGTGCCGAGTACCTGGCGGATCTGGTGTTTGTTGGGCACTCGCCCGGCATCAAGCTGGCATTGACGCCCAGGGAAAATTTATCCTGGCTGGCGCGCCTGTACCCGGTTCGAGAGCAGGACATTGCTGAGGCCCTGGTGCGTGTGGGTTTGGCTGGGCTCGAGGATGTTCCTTGCCGCACCCTGTCCGCCGGACAGCAGCGCCGGGTTGCTCTGGCGCGCCTGGTGATTGCCCGGGCGACTTTATGGATTCTGGATGAACCGATGACTGCCATCGATCAGGATGGCGTGGCATTAATTGAGGAACTACTGCGAGCACATGCCGAGGTCGGTGGTGCCGTGATTTTGAGTAGCCACCAAGCTCTGAACATTGATGGGGTTCGAGTGCTTGATCTGGCGGAGTACGCCTGTCATGACTGAGGCGCTGCGTACTCCAGCTTCCCAGCAAGCGGTTCAGGAACGCTTGCCGCCAGAGCTGTTGCCACCCGGAGAAGGTTTTGTCGGCATCCTCAAGCGGGATTTATTACTGGCATTCCGGCATCGTGGCGAGCTGGCGAACCCTTTAATATTTTTTATTATGGTCACCGCTTTAATACCGATCGCGGTGGGGCCGCAGAAAGCTCTGCTGTCGCAACTGGCACCGGGAATGATTTGGGTGATGGCGCTGTTGGGCACCTTGTTATCGAGTGACAGTCTATTTCAAAGCGACTACGCCGATGGCACCCTGGAACAGCTGATTATTTCACCGCAGCCACTGTGGTTACTGGTGCTAGCGAAAATATCGGCGCACTGGCTGGTGACGGGTTTGCCGATTACACTAGCGGCCCCGATTTTGGGTCTAATGTTGGCGCTGCCTGAAGCCGGTTACGCAACTCTGGTGTTGGGTTTAGCGATGGGGACGGCGACCTTCAGTTTATTTGGTGCGATTGGCGCGGCCTTGACCGTCGCCTTGCGCAAAGGCGGTGTGTTACTTTCGCTGATCGTTATGCCGCTGTACTTTCCGGTACTTATTTTTGGCAGCGCAGCGGTGCAGCGGGTTGTTGATGGCGGTAGCGCAGGCGCGCCTTTGGCCTTACTCGGTGCGGTGTTTGCTTTTGCTCTACTGTTGTCGCCCTTTGCGACGGCAGCCAGTTTGCGGGCCGGAATAAACGGCTAGTGGTTTTATTAGGTTTGAATTGTTAGGTTTAAATTGTAAGGTTTACATTGTAAGGATTAATTATCAACACGATGTGGCGTTGGTTTCATAGATTAGGTTCTCCCCGCTGGTTTTATCAAACCAGCGGACGGTGGTTGCCGTGGTTGGCCGTACTGACGCTGGCATTGCTGGTTATCGGCACGCTTTGGGGACTGGCTTTTGCGCCTGAAGACGCACGGCAGGGCAATAGTTTTCGTATTATTTATATTCATGTGCCGGTGTCGTTTTTGGCGCTGGCCGGATATTACGTAATGGCGGTAGCCGGAGCTGTTAATCTGATTTGGCGAATTAAATTAGCCGATATGGTGATGACAGCTGCTGCGCCATTGGGTGCAGCCTTAACATTTTTGGCACTGTTTACCGGCGCGATCTGGGGCAAGCCCACCTGGGGCACTTACTGGGTGTGGGATGCGCGTATTACGTCTATGTTGGTGCTGCTGTTTTTGTATTTGGGCGTAGTGGTGTTGCGTAATTCATTCTCGGGGCGGGATACGGCGGGCAAGGCCTGCGCGATTCTGGCTTTGGTGGGTACCGTCAATATTCCGATTATTTATAAATCGGTGGACTGGTGGTTTACCTTGCATCAGCCCGCGACCATTAAACTCAGCGGCGCACCGAGTATGCACCCGGATATGTTTAAGCCCCTGCTGGTCATGATCCTGGCCTATTACTGTTTTTATGCACTGGTACTGATTTTGAATACCCGAACCGAAATTCTGCATAGAGAGCGGCGCACGGCATGGGTGAATGACTTGGCAGTGAGTGAATTGGCCGTAACTGAATTGACGAGTAACGAGCAATGAATATTCAATTTGACGGCTTTTACTTTGAGAGCCTGGCGGAATTTTTTGCCATGGGTGGTCACGCCACTTATGTGTGGGGAGCCTACGGCGTAGCCCTGGTGGTTATGGTGTGGCTGGTAGTGCGTCCGCTGCTGCGACGCGCCAGTATTTTGAATGAGCTGCGGCAGAATTTGAAAAAACGTCAACATTCACTATATGAAGAAAGCCGATAGCCATAGAAAGCCGAGAGCAATAGATAGCCAATAGCCACAGATAGGAACACGAGATTTTTGATGTTTATTTTTGACAAAACAAATCACAAAACAAGCGGCCGAATAAAATCGGGGAGTACTTATGCATCCCCTACGTAAACGGCGGCTGTTGCTGGTGGTATTTTTAGTGGTGGTGGCTTCCGCGGCGGTGGGTTTAGTTCTTTATGCGCTAAAAGAAAACATCAGTTTTTTTTATACACCCAGCGCAGTCGCTAACGGTGAAGCACCCCACGGTCCGATAATCCGGGTCGGTGGTATGGTGGTCGCTAATAGCGTTGAGCGTAACCCTAAGGCTTTAGATGTTAGCTTTAAGGTGAGCGATGGCGCGAATGCCGTATTGATTACTTACGCCGGTATTCTGCCGGATATGTTTGCCGAAAATGAAGCGGCGGTGGCGGTGGGTCGTCTGCGCGAAGATGGCGTGTTGGTCGCTGACGAAGTACTGGCCAAGCACGATGAAAAATATACCCCGCCGGAAGTTGCCGATGCGATGTCGAAAGCCTACGAGGCTCAACAAAAACAAAAAGCGGCATCTGGAAAGTTAGAATTGGAAAAATCAATTTCTGAAAAAACCGAGAGTGCGATTCAACCATGACAGCAGAGTTTGGTCATTTCGCATTAATTTTGGCACTGTGCCTGGCCTTCCTGCTGGCCCTGTTGCCGCTGCTGGGTAGCGCGCGGGGTAATGTCCTGTGGATGTCGACAGCGCGACCGTTGGCGTTGGGACAGTTCGTGTTTACCGCCATCAGTTTCGCGTGTCTGGTGTCGGTATTTTTGGGCGATGATTTTTCAGTTAAGTACGTGGCGAATAATTCCCACACCTTATTACCGGATCGCTATAAAGTTAGCGCGGTGTGGGGTGCTCACGAAGGTTCTCTATTACTGTGGGTGCTTATTCTCTCGGGCTGGACCCTTGCCGTCGCGACGTTCAGCCGTTCTCTACCACTGGTGTTGCTGGCACGAGTGCTGGCGGTTATGGGGATGATTGGTGTCGGCTTTTATTTGTTCGTGTTGCTTACTTCCAACCCCTTTGAGCGCGCGTTGCCGTTCTCGGTTGTTGAAGGCGGGGATCTCAATCCCCTGCTGCAGGACATCGGTTTAATTATTCATCCACCTTTGTTGTACATGGGCTATGTGGGCTTTTCGGTGGGCTTTGCGTTTGCTATCGCCGCCTTGCTGGGTGGCAAACTCGACGCCGCATGGGCGCGCTGGACTCGCCCCTGGATCAACACAGCGTGGGCTTTTCTTACCGTTGGTATTGCCCTGGGTAGCTGGTGGGCCTACTACGAATTAGGTTGGGGTGGTTGGTGGTTTTGGGATCCGGTGGAAAATGCATCGTTTATGCCCTGGCTGGTAGGTACGGCCTTAGTACATTCCTTAGCCGCGACCGAAAAGCGGGGCGTGTTTCGCAGCTGGACATTGTTGTTGGCGATTTTGGCTTTTTCTCTGAGTTTACTCGGTACGTTTTTAGTACGCTCCGGGGTGCTGACCTCGGTGCATGCCTTTGCGTCTGACCCCACTCGGGGAATTTTTATTCTTGGTTTTCTCGCAGTGGTGATTGGTGGTTCGCTGCTGCTCTACGCATTGCGTAGTCCGACTTTGAAAAACGCGGTGAGCTACGGGTGGCGTTCGCGAGAAATGTTTTTGCTCGCCAATAACGCACTGTTGGTAGTGATTGCGACGGTAATTTTATTGGGCACGCTGTACCCCTTATTAGCGGATGTCATGGACTGGGGCACCGTGTCGGTGGGGCCACCGTATTTCAATCTGTTTTTTGCACCCGTTACTTTAATGCTCGCTCTATTGATGGGCATCGCCGTGTGGTTGCAGTGGAAAGATACCTCGATGGTTCGCTTGCGCAGTGCCGTGGGTCTGCCGGCCATACTGGCTTTGGCAATGGCGGTACTCGTGCCGGCGTATTTGGGTCTTGGCGAAAAAGGATTCGACGCCCAGAATTGGCAGTGGAGTGCAATGCTCGCAGTCGGCATGGCGACCTGGGTAGTGGCGATGACGGTGCGCGATGTTTGGCATAAGTCGTCTTCGTCGCAGGGTCGAAAATACGGTTTGCAAAAACTGCGGGCCAGTTACTGGGGCATGGTGTGTGCACACATTGGTGTGGCCGTGGCAATTGCCGGTGTGGGCATTACCACCAGTTACAGCGAGCAACGCGATGTACGCCTGGCACCGGGTGAACATATTCAAGTGGGTGCCTATGAGTTTGTATTTGACGGCGTCAGGAATACTGAGGGCCCCAATTATCGTGCGCAAACCGGAACGGTGAAGGTAAATCGAAACGGTCACCTGGTAGCAACGCTATACCCGGAAAAACGCCGTTACCTTGCCAGTAATCAGGTGATGACCGAAGCCGCTATTGACGGAGGTTTGTTACGGGATATATATGTCGCGCTGGGCGAAGCGCTTACTGACGGAGATGGCCGTGATGGCGGTGGAGCCTGGGCTTTACGCCTGTATGTGAAACCACTGGTGCGTTGGATATGGTTGGGTGCGCTAATGATTGCCTGCGGTGGTTTATTGGCCGCTGTGGATAAACGCTATCGTCGTGTGGTGCCCGGCAGCGCAGTGGCAGCTAAGCCAGCAGATGCAGTTGCTCCGATTCCAACGACCGATGCGGTGAAGGTTTAGTATGGAACGCCTTAAATTATTTATACCGCTGTTGATTTTTATATTACTAGCGGTGGCTTTATATTTCGGTTTGGATCGCGACCCCAGCGCAATGCCTTCGGCATTAATCGATAAATCCGTGCCGGCTTTTACGCTGCCCAGTTTGGCGGATGAAGAAACACCCGTTACAGAAACATTCCTTACAGAAAAACTGTTTCAGGGCGAGGCGGCACTATTAAATGTGTGGGCAACCTGGTGCGTGTCCTGTCGTATGGAACACCGCTATTTAATGGATCTTGCCAAACTGGGTGTGCCGATTGTCGGGTTGAATTACAAAGATGAGCGCGGCGCCGCACAGCGGTGGCTGGTCGAGCTGGGTGATCCCTACCGGGAAGTGATTTTTGATGCCGAGGGTAGCCTCGGCCTTGACCTGGGTGTCTTCGGCGCACCGGAAACTTATGTGGTCGATGGGCAAGGCATGATTCGCTACAAGTATGTTGGTGTCGTGGATGAGCGAGTCTGGCAGCAAAAAATCGCTCCGGTGTTTCACGGCTTACAGGAGTCACCCACTCCTTGAAACGAATACTATTGCCATTGGTTTTTGTTGGCGCGTACTTGTTCAGCTTTTCATTGACGAGCTTCGCCGCTATTGAGGCAGAAGACTTTAGCTCCGAGGAGTTACGACTGCGCTATCAGACTTTGGTGGATGAAACCCGTTGTCCTAAGTGTCAAAATCAAAATTTGGCGGGTTCTGATTCGCCGATCTCCGCAGATTTGCGCGGACAAATTCGTCGCTTGCTGCACGAGGGTTCGAGCGATCAGGAAATTGCCGATTATCTGGTGGCCCGCTATGGCGATTACGTGCTGTATCGGCCGCGCTGGCAATCCTCTACTTACGTGTTGTGGCTTGGTCCTATTATCTTATTACTGCTCGCGGCTGCGGTGGTATTTACCGTAGTGCGCCGTCGTCGCGACGATGCGGTAGGTGAGGGTGATATCGATAAAAAAAATGTACTTAATGCAGCGGAGCAAGCCGCACTTGATCAGGTGTTAGATCATTCTCCGATAAGCCATTCACCGATAAGCAATGACCGAATAAATAATGAACGGAGCGCGTCCTGATGGTGTGGCTGGGTTTTGCTGCGATGTTACTTGCCGCTTTGGGTTTTCTCGGCGCAGTGTTTTTTAATAAAAATCTAGATCATCCGGATGATCTAGATTCCGCTGAAGTCGTCAGGCAATCCAATATTTCCAGTTTTCGAAATAGACAGACCGAGCTGGATGCGCAGTTAGCCAGTGGCGACATAGACAATCTCCAGTATCAAGGTCTGTTGGTCGAGGCGCAGCGCAGTCTGCTCGATGATGTGGCTGTGGTGGCGTCGAACAATGCTTCCATAAGTGGTCGCTGGTTGTTAACAAGTTGTGGGGTGTTGGTGATCGCGCTGGCGTCGGTTTTGTATTACTACCTGGGTGCCGCTGCGGACGTGGAGATTCGTCGAGGTTTGGAACAGGTAAGCGATGGCCCTCAGCCTGCGCTTACCGAGCAAATTCGTGCACGACTTAAGCAGCGGCCGGACAATTTTTTTTATTGGGCTTTATTGGCACGTTTTGATCATCAGGACGGAAAATTAGCCGACGCACTTCAGTCCTATCAGCGGGCTTTGATGTTGAGTCCGGAAGACAATACCATTCGTTCAGAATATGCACAGGTACTGTTTATCGCTGCGGGTAGTGTGGTCACCGAAGCAGTGTCTGCCCAGGTGCAGCAGGTTCTGGCTCGGGATATTAACGATTCCTCAGCACTGGGGCTGCGCGGTATTGGTTTTTTTGCCGCTGGAAATTATCGTGCGGCACTGGCAGATTGGCAGCATGCCTTACAGAGCTTGCCGCCGCGCTCCGAAGCCGCTGGTGCTATGCGGTCGGGTATTGCTGCGGCTCAAGCCCGGCTGGGGGAGAGTGGCGTCGGCAGCGTCGGCGTTCGTGCAAGAGTTGCGCTTAGCGAAGACTTGGCCACAATACTCGAGTCCGCCCCGGAAACCCTGGTGTTTATTTATGTGCAGGAGTGGCAAGCTATGCCGATGCCGATGATGGCCCGTCGGGTCACGGTTGCCGATTTGCCCTTGGAAATCGAATTCAGTAACGACCAGGCTTTAATGCCAGGCCGGGATTTTTCAACAGTGTCCAAGTTTGAAGTCGTCGCCCGGGTTTCCCATGCGGGTACTCCGCTACCCGCGTCCGGGGATTATGAGGGGCGACATGGGCCGATAGAGTTGCAAGGTAAGACTGACGCGCCGGGAGAAACTCAGACCTTCTCCTTAATGATTGATCGTCGGTTGCCATAGAAAATATCAAATCACATCCTAAGGTCGCGCATTAACTAGCGCAAAAATATTTTAAAAGAGGCAACTATTACATGACAAACAGTGTACGTACCGAAAGCCGTGAGGAGTACGCAGCCAAACATTCGGCAACGCAAATTGCCGATCGTCTGGAGGAGGGCCCCGGCTCCCTGTATCTAAAAGATTTTGTCTACGGCGCTATCGATGGTGCCGTAACCACCTTTGCCGTGGTCGCCGGTGTGGCCGGTGCGGGTTTGTCTCCGGGGATTATTATTATTCTTGGTTTTGCTAATTTAATCGCCGACGGTTTTAGTATGGCCGTGAGTAACTTCCTCGGTACTCGATCGGAAAACCAATTTCGCCAGCAGACCCGCAAACGGGAGATGGATGAAATTGACAAATGGCCGGAGGGCGAACGGGAAGAAATACGACAAATTTATGCCAGCAAGGGTTTTGAGGGCGAGTTGCTGGAGCAAGTGGTGGGAGTGATTACATCCGACAAAGAGCGTTGGGTGGATGTGATGATTCAGGAAGAGCACGGTATGTCCCTTCACGACCACGATGCTCGCGCGGCGGGACTTGCCACTTTTGTCGCTTTTATCGCGATTGGTTTGATTCCTTTGCTGCCCTACCTGTTGAACTGGATTGTGCCAGGATCAATCAATGGCCCATTTTTATGGAGTTGTGTGATGACCGGTATTGCATTCTTATGGGTGGGCGCGTTAAAGGCGCGCTTTATCAATCAGGCCTGGTTGGTCGGGGCTGTGGAAACCGTAGGTATTGGTGGTGCCGCCGCCGCTATGGCCTATGGGATTGGGGTGTTACTGAAAGGTTTGGCTTAAGACGCTGGTTTAAGACGCTGACTTAAGGTGCTGGCTCAAAGAACATCGCGAGGCTATTAGTTCTCACTCAGGTAAGGTATATAATCATTCGACGATCAGGTAACAGGTGATGTCGGAATCAGTAAAACAATGGTGGCCGGTAGATCGTCGGGAAACTGAAGGTCGGGAAGTTCAAGATCGAGCGGCGACTGATAAAAGCTGGGAGCAGACTGAACGCAGCTGGGATAAGCGAGCCGCTGAATTGGCGAATACAACAAGCTTAAGAACCTTCAGAGAAAATCCCAATCTTCCGGGGATCCGCAAGAAAACTCGAAAATACCTCAGTTGGAAAACCCTACATTATTTGCATTCCCACGACAGTAGTGGATTGTTGCGCAAATACTTTTGGCGGCACCCCTTAAAACACGGGGCCGGGTTAGCGCGGAATCTACTTCGCAGTCTACGAGGTAAGCCCACCTACATTCGCGATGACGATTTCTTTTTCTATGGTCTGAAAAATACCGAAGAGTTATGCAAAAAACTGGAAAACCCATTGACCTTGTTAGTGGTCGGCTTCTCGTACTGCCATAAACCCTTTGAATGTCCCGCCGGACGATTTACCGATGCCTGTTACCACGATCCTGCTAACGAAGTCTGTGGCCAGTGTTTTATCGGCAAGTCGGTACATTTTTTGCCTAAAGACGAGGCAAAGGAAAGAATAATCCCGCTGTTTATTACCACCGTTCATTACCTGGGCGATGAGATGGTCAAGCTGCGACAAACGCGGCCTGACTACGATCCGCTATTTTTAATTACCGCCTGCGAACTGACCCTGGAAATGTTTGGCTTTGTCGGCGCATCTGTGGGTTTTAAAGGTATTGGTGTGCGGCTCGATGGCCAAATTTGTAATACCATGCGGGCATTTGAAGCTTCTGAGGAAGGCGTTAAGCCGGGTATGGCCATTGTTACCGACCCGACTCAGGCACGGATGATGGAAGTGTATCGGGAAATTAACTTGAGTTTGAAGCCTGAAACCATAATGGGTAATGATGAAGGCGTAGTTGGTACTGGTCCGATAAAAAATTCTTCTTTAGCCAGAGAAGCGCTTATCGCTACGGATCGTATTTTTTAAACCCGGTAAGTGCGAAATAGAATAGAGCACAATATTTTGATAGCCGTACGCTACGTGGTTTTCAATACTCCTGATCTTCTATTTCAACGACTAAATCACTAGACAAATCTTCAAGACTGCCCTGAACTTGGTCTCTGGCAAGGGTTGCAGGCAAGGTCAGGGAAGCGCGAAGATTAAATAACAGTTCCCCGGTCATGGGTGCGCTTTCACAATAGGTTTGTAGTTCTTCGACATTCACCTTTAATCTTGCTAGTCGGGCACTAATCTCTTGCACAATACCGGGTCGATCATTGCCGGTTAGCGTGAGTAGTAGAGGGGTGCCGGTGATCGGCAGAGTATCGCTGGTGGTTTCCGCATCGACTTCCGTCGTTATACGAATACCTTCCTTGGCGAGTTGTTTGAACGCGGCTTGCAATGCCGCTAGCTGGTCGTCGGCCAGGGTGATGCTCACAATCCCCGCAAACTTTCCCGCCAGCCGTGAGAGGCTGCTCTCCAGCCAATTACCCTGGTGACTAGTGATGATCTCGGCAAGGCGCTCAACAATACCGGGACGGTCGTCGGCGATAACGGTGATAACCAGATGATTTTTCATGGAATATTGGCCTTATTGTTAACGCAGTATAGCTGACACAGTATGCGCTGTGATTACAGGGCGAAACGGGGTATTTTAGTCGATCATACGCCTAGTTAACGCAGCTTACCCGGTGGTAATATTGGGTGACCTATAGGTCAGGAATTGCTATTGTAAACGCTGTGCCAGCCTTCTATTGTGCAGCGCTGAGTTTTTATTTTAATAGATTATTGTCAGGGTTTTACTATGGATTTTGCGTTGTTAGACGAACAGAAAATGATTTACCAGTACGGACAAAATATCGCTAAGGACTTTGACCGCAAATACTGGATGGATTGTGCCGACGCCTCTAGATTCCCCGAGGAGATGTATCAGCGGGTCGCCGACGACGGTTTTGTTGGCTTGATGGTGCCCGAGGCTTATGGCGGATCAGGTTTAGGGATGTTTGAAATGGGCTTGTTTAACGAGGGTTTGTCGGAGCAGGGCACACCACTGCTGAGCCTGGTGATCGGTGCCACTATGTGTCTGGGTGCCATTAGTAAGCACGGTACAGAAGAGCAAAAACAGCAGTATTTGCCGCCTTCCTGCCGGGGCGAAACACGTTTTTGCTTTGGTATTACCGAAGCCGATGCGGGTACCAATACCATTCGCATTAACACCATTGCCGCACCCCAGCCGAATGGTCGCTTCAAACTCAATGGTAGCAAAACCTATATTACCGATGCTAAAGAGTCGGACTATATGCTGCTGGTAACGCGCACGACTCCGCACACGGAGGTAAAACGCAAAACCGAAGGCTTTACTTTGTTTATCGTCGATACCAAGGCAAAAGGTATCGAAATGCAGCCTATCGACATAAGTGTGCCAATTCCCGAAATGCAATATCAGATCTTTTTTGACGATGTGGACCTGGGACCCGAGCAGGTATTGGGTGAAGTTGATAAGGGTTTTGAGGTCTTATTCGACTCCTTAAACCCCGAGCGTATTCTGGTGGGTTCTATCTGTGTGGGCCTGGGTCGCTACGCATTGGCAAGAGCTGTCGAGTACGCCAGCGAACGCTCGGTGTTTAAAGGGCCCATAGGAGCTTATCAGGCACTGCAACATCCTTTGGCCCGGGCTAAAACTGAAATTGAAGCGGCGTCGTTATTAACCCATAAAGCGGCGAGCTTGTTTGACCAGGGCGAGCCCTGTGGCGATGAGGCCAATATGGCGAAATTCGCCGCCTCGGAAGCCTGTGTGAACGCCGTGGATGCCGCGCTCCAGTGTTTTGGTGGCAATGGGTATACCAAGGAATATGGCATTTTTGACTTATACCCCGTCGCGCGTTTAATGAAGACAATACCGTTCAATAATGAAATGGTGTTGAATTATATCGGTGAGCGAGTGCTGGGTTTACCGCGATCTTACTAGCCACCGGCGCTACTAGTTTTGCATTCGATTTGCTGGCTATAAACGCGAATTAATTTGGAGGAAGAGTATGGACTTTTTACTTTCTGACGAACAAAAAATGATTTACGACTATGGCGAGAGTCTGGCGAAAACCTATGACCGCGCCTACTGGATGGAACACGCCGAGCGTCGTGCTTTTCCGGTCGATATGTACAAGCAGATAGCCGCCGACGGATTTGTTGGAACCATGGTGCCGGAGCAGTACGGTGGTTCTGGTCTCGGTATGGTAGAGATGGCGCTGTTTAAAGAAGGGCTCTCCAATCAGGGTGTTCCGCTGTTGAGTTTGGTGGTGGGCGCCTGTATGTCGATGTCGGTTATTGGTAAATATGGCAGCGAAGAACAGAAACAAAACTATTTGCCCGCCGCCTGTAGCGGCGATATTCGCTTTTGTTTTGCCATTACCGAGCCGGACGCAGGAACCAATACCATTAAAGCGTCGACCATCGCAAAGCCCACCGCTGACGGTCGTTTTAAATTGACCGGACGTAAAACTTATATCACCGATGCTCTGGAATCCGATTACGCTTTAGTGGTAACGCGCACCAAGCCACATACCGAAGTTGCGCGAAAAACCGATGGTTTTACGTTGTTTATTGTCGATACCAAATCGAAAGGTATTGAGATGCATCCGATCCCGGTAAGTATTCCCTTGCCGGAACTACAGTACCAGGTGTTTTTCGACGATGTGGATCTCGGCCCGGAAAACGTACTCGGTGAAGTCGATAAAGGTTTCGATATTCTGTTTGATTGCCTGAACCCAGAACGTATTTTGGTGGGTTCGATCAGCTGTGGTATCGGCCGCTTCGCAATGGATAAAGCCGTGGCCTATGCCAGCGAGCGCACCGTGTTTAAGGGCCCCATCGGGGCCTATCAGGCCTTGCAGCATCCACTGGCCAAAGCTAAAACTGAAATTGAGCTGGCCTCATTAATGACCCGCAAAGCCGCCTGGATGTACGATCAGAAAATGGAGTGTGGCGGTGAAGCCAGTATGGCGAAATATGCTGCTGCTGAAGCCTCTATCCACGCGGTGGATGCGTCGTTGCAATGTTTTGGGGGTAACGGTTACACCAAAGAGTATGGCATTTTTGATCTTTATCCGCTGGCGCGTTTGTTTAAAACTGCGCCGCTGAATAGCGAAATGGTATTGAATTACATCGGCGAGAAAGTACTGGGTTTACCGCGCTCCTATTAGCCGGGCACTTATTAGCCGAGAACTTATTAGCTGGGCACTGATTAAGCGCACAGTTATTAAATTTTTGTAAAAAATATTATTACTGGAAAAAGCACATGAATTTCAATTTATCCGACGAACAAAAAATGATTTACGAGTACGGCCAAAGTCTGGCAAAAGATTTTGATCGTAAATACTGGAGCGAATGCGCCGAGCGCAAGGCCTTTCCTACCGAGATGTATCAGAAAGTCGCCGACGATGGTTTTGTCGGCATTATGGTGCCGGAAGCCTACGGTGGCTCGGGGCTGGGTATGTTCGAGATGGTGTTGTTCCAGGAAGGTTTGTCCAATATGGGTATTCCGCTGCTGAGCCTGGTGGTCGGGGCGACGATGTCCCTGTCCCCGATTGGAGATCACGGCACCGAGGAGCAAAAGCAAAAATA
Organism: Porticoccaceae bacterium; assembly: GCA_018069525.1. Classification (GTDB taxonomy): domain Bacteria; phylum Pseudomonadota; class Gammaproteobacteria; order Pseudomonadales; family Porticoccaceae; genus JAGPUQ01. The sequence goes on from JAGPUQ010000024.1 coordinate 62,546, forward strand.
CCTACCCGCTGGCTGTACTGGAGATCTGCGGTTTTGTTTCGCGATTACCGAACCGGATGCTGGTACCAATACCATGAAAACCTCCACCATGATTAAAGCAACGGGTAATGGTGGCTATCGGCTCAATGGTCGAAAAACATTTATTACCGATGCCAAAGAGTCGGATTACATGTTGGTGGTGACGCGAAACAAGAGTCTCGATGAGGTCGAGCGAAAGACCGACGGCTTCACCATTGTGATTGTTGATACCAAAGCCAAGGGTGTCGAAATGCATCCCATCGATGTCAGTATCCCAATGCCGGAATGTCAGTATCAGGTGTTTTTTGACGACGTTGAGATTGGTTCGGAAAATATTCTTGGTGAGGTCGGACGCGGTTTTGATATTTTGTTTGAATCCTTAAACCCGGAGCGAATTATTCTCGCTGCGGTATGTACCGGTATTGGTCGCTACGCCATGGATCAAGCGGTGGCATATGCTAACGAGCGCGTGGTGTTTAAGGGCCCCATCGGGGCGTATCAAGCTTTGCAGCATCCACTGGCAAAAGGTAAAACCGAAATTGAATTGGCTTCGCTGATGACTCGCAAGGCGGCCTGGTTGTTTGATCAAAAATTGCCTTGTGCTGCGGAAGCTAATATGGCGAAGTACGCGGGTGCGGAGGCCTCGATGCACGCCATCGACGCGTCTTTACAATGCTTTGGCGGTAACGGCTTTACCAAGGAGTACGGTATTTTTGATCTTTATCCCATGGCACGACTGTTGAAAACCGCGCCGCTGAATAGTGAAATGGTGCTGAATTATATTGGCGAGCATGTGATGGGTTTGCCGCGGTCTTACTAAGCGCGGTAAATTTAGCGCGGCAAATTAAATGCTGCTACTAGAGAATGGAAACCATTAAGCGAGCGTTATTAGGTCTGATGTTGAGTTGTTAGTAGTTCGGTCAATTGCTCAGCGGACAGCGCTTTGCTGAAATAGTAACCCTGCATCAGGTGACAACCGAGCTCGAGCAGGATATCCAGGTGTTCTTTAGTTTCCACGCCCTCGGCAATCGCCTCGGCGTCGTAGGCTCTGGCCAGGGTTTGTATCGCCGCAACCACGGTTTTGTCGCGATTACTTTCGGTAATGCCCTGAACAAAACTGCGGTCGATCTTGACGAAGTCGATGGGCAGCTCGCGTAGGCACGAGAGCGCGGCGCGGCCACTGCCAAAATTATCGATATTAAAGCGCACACCCAGGTTGCGGCAGGAATTCATAATGCGAGAGGCGCGCGCAGTGTCTTCGAGTGCGCCGGTTTCGCTGACCTCCAGGATAAGGCGATCCGCCGGGAAATCGGTGTGTTCGAGAAGCAGTGATTGCAGGGAGGGCAGAAAATCTTCTTCGAGGAATTCACGCGCAGAAATATTGACGGTGACGCTTACCGATAGTTTGGCTTGCTGCCACACCAGGGTTTGCTTCATCGCGGTGCGCAATACGTGACGACCTAGTTCAAGAGTCAGGCGGGGGCCGTGACGCTCGACGGTGGTGATAAAGTCTTTGGCGTCGCGCATTGAGCCGTCGGGAAGACGCCAGCGAACCAGGGCCTCTACCGCGACAATATGATTATTTGTTACATCGACCACCGGTTGATAGTAGATGACCAGATCGTCATTTTTAAGTGCGCTGGCAACATTGGCAATCATTTCTTTACGTTGGCGCACAATGGCGGCGGTGTCGCTGTTGTACAGGCAGACCTGATTACCGCCGAACTGTTTGGCCTGGTACATGGCCAAATCCGCATTTTTCAGCATAGTGTTTGCGTCGCTTGCGTCTTCCGGATAAATAGCGATGCCGATACTTGGACTTACAGCTAGTGTGTCTTTTATCCCGGGAACTTCGATATTTAGTGCTTCGATAATACGATCGGCGGCGACCATAGGTTCATCGGGCCAGTCTTTATATTCCAGCAATACGACAAACTCATCGCCGCCGAGCCGACCAACGACGTCGCCAGTGCGCACCACGGAGTTTAAGCGCAAGGCCACGGTACATAAAAGTTCATCGCCAATAGCGTGACCAACCTGGTCGTTGACGGCCTTAAAACCATCGAGATCGATGACCATTAGCGCGATCAGGCGATCGTGGCGTTTGGCGCTGTCCAGAGCCGCTTCCAGGCGCGAGATGAAATACCCTCGGCTTGGTAATTTGGTGAGATCATCGTGATTGGCGCGATAAGTTAGGTTTTGTTCCAACTGAGTGCGTTCCAGGGCCAGGCCGATCTGAGAGGCTATGGTTTCGGTAAAGCTAATCGTGAGATCACTGGGTTGAGTAGCTTCTTTGCTAAACCAGGACAGCGTTAAGACCCCGATAGCCGTGCCGGCAACGATGATGGGAATGGCCAGATTTGAGCGCATGCCGCTTTCGATAAAGGCGTCGAGTGATTGGGGGTGGGCGGCGTAGTTAGGCACGAAAATGGACTTCTTCTGGCGTAAAGCTTGTCCGCTTATCCCCTGGCTTTTATTTAGTGTGAAATCGGTAAAGAGCTGCTGTTTTTCAGGACTCAGTCCGAGAAAGAATTTGTAGGTTAATTGTTTTTTTTCGTTCAGCGTGACCAGAGCGGCGGCATCGGCACCGACCAGGTCGGCGGCAACTTGTGCGGCTTTGCGGAAAAACTTTTCGAAATCTGTCTCTAACGACAGGGCACTAATAACCTGCCACAGAGCTTCGACGCTTGCGGATTCTGGGCTTGTTATTGGATCAACCGCAGGCGTGGTCATTCGAAATAGTCATTCGGAATCAGTTAGTCAAAATCTGGAACGGCCAGTATGACAGAACTGTAGTCAAAATATGCGACCATAGTCACACATTCACGGGCTTGCTAAGGTAAGCCGAGAGTGCGGATTTAACCCTGGTCTGGGTCGACATCGCTACCTTCGTCAACATCATCTTGATTATCTTCGCTGGATTTTTGTTTTGCGCGGTACACCCAGCGACCGAAAAATACGCCGACCTCAAACAGTAACCACATGGGTATTGCCAGCATGGCCTGGGAGATCACATCGGGTGGTGTTAGTAGCATGGCGAGAACAAAACAGCCGACGACGATATAAGGCCGTTTGTCAGTGAGGCCCCTGGGGGTGAGTACACCGGCCCAAATTAGAATGACGGTGGCAATGGGAATTTCAAAGGCGATGCCAAAGGCAAAAAATAATTTAAGTACGAAGTCCAGATAATAGGAAATGTCGGTCATCACTGCGACGCTTTCCGGGCCGACCTGGGTAAAAAACCCGAACACCGCAGGGAAAACGACGTAATAGGCAAACGCCATTCCAGAGTAAAACAAAGCGACGCTGGAGATAAAAAGAGGCAGCACGATATGGCGTTCTTTTTGGTAAAGCCCCGGCGCCACAAAGGCCCATACTTGATAGAGAATAAACGGCATGGCTGCAAAGAGCGCCAGTATCAGGGTTAATTTAAACGGGGTCAGGAAGGGGGAGGCCACCTGAGTGGCGATCATGGTAGAGCCTTCCGGCAAGTACACTCTTAGGGGTTCGGAGACAAAAGTATAAAGCTCGTTGGCAAAGGGAAACATGCACAGGAATAACAGCGCGATCACCATCACCATACGCAGCAGGCGGTCGCGCAATTCGATCAGGTGATCGGCCAGGGCCATATTGTCGGAGGTGTTGGCGCTAGTCTCGCTCACTGCTCGGCCTTGCTGTGGTCTATATCGGTGTTGTCAGCTTCGCTGCTCAGTTTGTTTGGCTTCTTGTCAGGAAGGTCGTCGGGCAAGTTGTCAGGAGCGTCGTGAGGAAAGCCGTCGGGTATCTGATCAGGAAAGTCGTCGGGGAAGTCATCGTCATCGATAAAATCTATATCTTCAGCGTCCTGATCGAGGAGCGATGACTGATCACCGTCAGAGTCAGCGCCTTTAGCGGACTTGTTTTGCCCTTGATTGAACTGTTCCTCAACTTCCCTGCGCTCTTTGTCGAGTTGCTCAAGCAATAAGCTGTTGTGCACCTCGCGTTTGATTTCGTCGATGCCGAATTCCCGTTCCATTTCCTGACGGGCATCGCCGACGGTACGGCGCAGCTTGCCCGTCCAGTAGCCGATAAATCGAGCGGCTTCTGGTAGGCGCTTGGGCCCAATCACAATCAATGCGATCAGGCCAATCAACATTAATTCGGCGAAGCCGATATCGAACACGGGAAGCTCTCTAGCTGATTAGATAGGGGGAGTGGGGATGCTTAGGAGGTGAGGCCTAAACCTTGGTTTCTTCTTTACTGCTTTCTTCAGCGCTTTCTTCAGCGCTTGCTTCTGCACTTTGCTGGGTCATATCAGCGGCGTCTTCGCCATCTTCTACCTGTTTTTGCTCGTCGTCTTTGTTGCCCATGGCGTCTTTGAAGCCCTTGATTGCGCCACCGACATCGCCACCGATATTTTTAAGCCGCTTGGTGCCGAAAATCAGCAATACGATTGCCAAAATAATCAGCAGTTGCCACATACTAATGCCACCTAAGCCCATAACGTTCTCCTAATTATTTGTTGCGGCTGGCTTTTTCGTCCAGCCCGGATAGACCGAAACGACGGTCGAGTTCCTGTAGTACAGACCCGGCATTCTCGCCCAGGTGGGAGAGCATTACCAGTGAATGAAACCAAAGGTCGGCAGTTTCGCTAATCAACTCACTGCAATCGCCACTTTGTGCTGCGTCTTTGGCGGCCAGTACTGTTTCCGTGCACTCTTCGCCGACTTTTTCGAGGATTTTGTTTAAACCCTTTGCGTGCAGGCTGGCGACGTAGGACTGGTCAGGATCGCCACTCTTCCTGGCCTCGAGAACCTCGGTGAGTTGTTGCAGGGTGTTGTTGGTCAAAGCATCGCTCATGGTGTGTTTACGTCTTGTGTATTGGAATAACTCGTCAGGATGAATACAGCTGTTTTGGGTCTTTTAACACGGCGTCTATGGTTTGCCATTTGCCGTCTTCAAATTTCCGGTAAAAACAAGTTGCTCTACCCGTATGACAGGCGATGCCGCCGACCTGTTCCACCTGCAGCAAAATAACATCCTGATCGCAATCGAGACGCAATTCGCGGATAAGCTGGATGTTCCCAGATTCTTCGCCTTTGCGCCATAACTTTTGGCGGGAGCGGGACCAGTACACGGCCCGCTGTTCTGCAACGCTTAGCGCCAGGGCTTCCCGGTTCATCCACGCCACCATCAATACCGTACCGCTGCTGGCGTCCTGGGCAATGGCGGGCACCAGACCGTCGGCGTTCCAGCGCACCTCGTCAAGAAACGCGGTATCAGCGGTATCAATAGCGGGGCTTGATGGCGCGCCAGTGGCGGGATTTGATGGGGCGCCAGTGGCGGAATTTGATGGAGAATCGGACACGTTATCGCTGCCAAAAGTGTTGTATTAAAGCTGATTATCTCAGTTTAGGCCGAGCAGTAACAGCGCGCCACCAGCGGCGACACCGACGGCAATGCCGAGGGAGAAAATTAGCGCAGTCTTAATGCTGAGCCCATTGGATGACGCCCGTGCATCGGCAAGGGCTTGCAGCGACTGGTCTATATGACTGATGCGCTCTAAACCTTGAAACATCAACTGCGGGACCTGGGGGAACTGCTCTAGCCACTCCGGGCCGTGACGTTTGAGTTGCTCCAGCAAGCGAGTGGGTTTAAAGCGTTGTTTGAGCCATTTTTCGAGGAAGGGGTGAGCGGTATCCCAAAGGTTGAGGTCGGGGTAGAGCTGTCGTCCCAGCCCTTCGATATTGAGCAGTGTTTTCTGCAGCAGGACCAAAGAGGGTTGAATCTCGGTATCAAAGCGGCGGGCAACTCGAAACAAATTAATAAGCAGATGTGCCAGCGAAATATCTTTGAGAGGGCGTTGGAAAATGGGTTCGCAGACGGTGCGTATGGCACTCTCGAACTCGTTTACGGGAGTGCCTTTGGGAACCCAGCCGGAGAGAATATGCAGCTCTGCGACTTGTCGGTAGTCGCGACGAAACACCGCGAGAAAATTGCGTGCCAGATAATACATATCTGTATCCGACAGTGTGCCCACCACGGCACAATCGATGGCGATGTAGCGAGCGTGTTCCGGCCTACTGGTATCGACAAAAATATTGCCGGGATGCATATCGGCGTGGAAAAAGTTGTGCTCGAAAACCTGGGTAAAAAAGATTTCGACGCCGCGCTCGGCGAGTACCTTAAAGTCGGTGTTGGCAGCGCGCAGGGTCTCGATGTCGGTGACCGGAGTGGCGTAGATGCGCTCCATGACCAGTACGTCGGTGTTGGTATAAGGCCAGTACACTTCCGGCACATAGAGCAGTGGCGAGTGCTCAAAGTTGCGGCGCAAAATCGCAGTGTTGGCGGCTTCTCGCTGTAGATCGAGTTCGTCGAGAATCGTGGTGCGGTAATCGCGGGCGACTTCTATGGGCCGCAGTCGCCGGGCTTCGGCACTGTATTTTTCCAGCGTGCGGGCCAGGGCAACAAGGAGAGCACAATCTTGTTTAATGGTTTTCTGGATACCGGGGCGAATGGCTTTAATCACCACTTCGCGACCATCTTCAAGCGTTGCGGCATGAACCTGAGCAACCGATGCGGAGGCCAGAGGCTCGCGCTCAAAACTGGCAAACAGAGTGTCGAGGCTCCCGCCAAGGGCGGATTCCACAATAGTCACAAATTGTGCGCTGGGAAAGGGCGGCACGTCGTCCTGCAGTTTGTTGAGCTCGATGCAAATATCCGCAGGGATTAAGTCGGGTCGGGTCGACAGTAATTGACCGAATTTGATAAATACCGGGCCGAGACGCTCGATGGCCAGACGCAGGCGAACCCCGCGAGCCTGTTTTGGTTTGGGCAGAATACGCAATAAGGCCAGGGGGTAGCGTAGCGGCCAGGGCAGCTTTAAACCCTCGGGCAGCGTATCGAGCCGGTAGCGCAGTACCACCCAGAGAATATGCAGCGAGCGCAGCAATGAGGTAATCATGATTTAGCGGTCATGCTGAATTTGACGCTCAGGCTGAATTTAACGCTCATACTGATGGCTCGCGATTGAGCAGGGGCTCTAGTTTGGCGAACACAGCGTCCAGCGGGTTTTTAGGCTTGCCACTTTTTGTTTCGACCCCCTTGGGGTGGCGCTCCTCGTCGCGGTAGTTTGCGTAACTTTCCCAAACGCGTTGGGCGCCATCATTGGACCAGGCCCTGGCGCTTTCGATACCTTGACTAAACAGGTGGGCAGGGATGTCGCCGACCCGATCTTCAATGCGATCGGAGAGTGTGTTTTGCCAATCGATGTCGAGTTGCCGCAGGGTGCTTAAAATTTTCAGCAGGCGCGCAATATCGCCCTCGACCGTGAGGCCAGAGGGCAGCTCACCGCTGTTTCGCCAGAGCCATTGGCCGAGCGCGAGGGGTGTGCTGTGAACCTTTATATCCGCTACAGGGTTATTTATGTCCGACGCTACAGGGCTGTTTATACCCGCCGCTACAGGGCTGTTACCCGAAATCGGTTGCAAGCTAAGTTCGCCGTGCTGCAGTGTGAGTAATATCGTGCTGATAGTTTCCGGGATAACACCGGCCAGCAGCGGTAACAGGCGAGCGGCCGTATCCGCAGCGGTTCCCCCTGTGGTCAGATTGAACACCACGGTAGCTTCGCCCAGCGCGGCGAGCTCATCCCGGCGTTTTGGATCTTCGCCAAGGGCCTCGTTGATAAGCGCAGCCGCTCTTTGACAGGCGATGTCTTCAGCTACGCTGATCAAACTTGTGGGCCCTTTTTACCTTGGGTGCTATTTTGAATGTCTTGTTGAGTGTCTTCTTGGGTGCTTTGTTGAACGCCTTTGACACCCTTGTGGAGGGCGACAATGCCGCCGGTCATATTGTGGTATTGGCACTGGGAGAAACCCGCATCTTCCATCATAGTTTGCAGGGTGCCCTGATCGGGATGCATGCGGATGGATTCGGCGAGATAGCGATAGCTATCGGCATCGCCGGTGATGATTTTGCCTATTTTAGGGAGCAGGTGGAACGAATATTGATCGTAGACTTTTTCCAGCACCGGGTTGCCCGGTTTGGAAAACTCCAGCACCAGCAGGCGGCCACCGGGTTTCAGGCACGCTTGCATGGAGCGTAGCGCGCGGGCTTTGTCGGTGACGTTGCGCAGGCCAAAGGCTATGGTGATGCAGTCGAAGGTGTTGTCGGGGAAAGGTAGCTGCTCGGCGTCGGCAAGAGAGTAAGCGATATTTCCGGTGACGCCGCGGTTGAGCATGCGATCCCGCCCGACCTTGAGCATGGATTCGTTAATGTCGGCGAGAATCACCTGGCCTTGAGGCCCGACCTTGCGAGCAAATTTGGCGGCGAGATCGCCAGTACCACCGGCGATATCGAGCACTCGATGTCCCGGTCTGACGGCAGCCATTTCCACCGTGGCCTGTTTCCAGATGCGATGCAGGCCGCCTGACATCAGGTCGTTCATAACATCGTATTTGGCCGCCACGGAGTCAAATACCTCGGCGACCCGGGAGGACTTCTGCCCGGTGGCGACTTGTTCAAAGCCGAAATGGGTGGTTTTTTCTTCGTTCATACCGGAGGGTTCCTGGCTCTGGTCACTCAGCGCAAAATTGTTTTAAAAGCAGCGGTATTGTACACGCACTGATTTAAAAACAGAGCCTGGTATTGAGTGGGGTGCAGCTTTTAAAAGCTTGTTATTTAAAGACGGAGTGCGGGATGAGTGAATCGGCAATACCTTAACCCGCTCTTTGCGTGGGCTCTGGCTCGAGGTAACGAACTCGTTTTTCCGCTTTGATACGACTCAGGTCGAGGATCATCAGTCCATCGACACAGTCAGCAAAGGCCGGGTCGATGTTAAATCCGACAAATTGCACGCCTTCCGGTTCGCAGGCTTCCGTGTATTGTTTATACAGCGTCGGCACCGACAGGCCCATGTTGGCGAGTTCGCGTTTTAAACGCCTGAACTCGGCTCGATAATCATTGCCGGGAAAGCGTTGGGTCAGCGCCTTGCGCCGCATGGGAGAAATAGTAAAGGCATCTACCGGTGCGGCGATGGCCTGCTGCGGGGGGAAGTGCCGCTGATAGAAGTGCACCAGCATTTCCAGGGCGGGGCGAGGATAGGCAGCGCTCAGACTGACCGGGCCAAACAAGTAGCGGTATTGGGGATTTTCACGCAGGAAAGCACCGATGCCGAACCACAGGTAGTTGAGACTGCGTTTGCCCCAGTACTTGGGTTGCACGAAACTGCGGCCGAGTTCGAGTCCCTGGGCAAGATAGGGCTGCATACCGGAATCAAACTGGAACAAGGTTTGGGTGTAGAGCGAATGTCCGGAGGTGGTGCCGCAAAACCGATAGGCGCCAACAATTTCCGTCTCGGCTTCGTCCCACAGAATTAGATGTTGGTAGTGGCGGTCGAAGTCATCCAGGTCGCGATCTTGTCCAGAACCTTCCTCGACAGCGCGAAAAGACAATTCTCGTAAACGGCCAATTTCGCGCATGATGCAACTGTCCGTTTGCGGATGATGATAGAGATAGATGTGTTTGTTGTCGGAGGTTTCCCCAAGCCGCTGGCAGCGATGTATTTCGGTGCGCAGTTGCTGGCGATTTTCTGGCTGTGCGACCGCTGTTTCGCCCATAAAGATACCAGCGCGACCCTTGCCAATGCGACCCTTGCCAATGAGGTACGGGTGGCGCTGAAATAAACTGACCTTTTCTTTTAGCGGAACGGCTGTGGTCTGGTAGCTTCGAAAACTAATGGCCTCACCGATGCGGATGTCGATGCGTCGTCCCCGTTGTTTAAACATTTCCCGCACCAGCCATAGCGTAGACAGGGGCAGTGCAAGCCATGACAACAGATAAAAAAAGCTGGAGTTGCGGCCCCCTACAAACACAGGCAGTACGGGTGCTCTGGCGGCGCTGGCAATGCGCAGAAAGCCGCTGTGCCATTGCCCGTCGCGAATACCTTTGCGGCCAAAGCGAGAGACTTCTCCCGCTGGGAAAATAATGAGCGCACCGTGGTTTTCCAGGTGTTGGTGAATCGCCCCGAGCTGTTTACGCGTGGTCTTGCCATTCATATTGTCAACGGGCAGTAATAATGGCGTAAGCGGTTTTACTATTGCGAGTAATTTATTGGCGACTATTTTTACGTCGGGGCGCACTGTAGAGACTATTTTTAGTAGCGCAAGACTGTCGAGAGAACCGATGGGGTGGTTGGCAACGATGACGACTTTGCCGCGAGCCGGAATGCGCTGGTTTTCGATATCTGGCAGCCAATAATCAAAATCAAAGTAATTGAGTGCCTGCTCGACAAAATCAAAACCGCTTAGGTGGGGGTGGTCGCGTTCAAATTGTTGTAATTGTTTTTCGTGAAATAACTTGCGCAAGGCGCTAATCACGAGTTTTGCTAGCCAGGGGTGGTTTGCGCAGAATTGGGGCTGGCGTTTCTGCAGCAAATTCTTTACGTCTAACATCTTACATCCGGCATCCGCTGTCCACGATTGGCAATCCCTTCTACCAGTGAGTGTCAGTTATAACAGATATTTGACGGCTGTGTGACCAGAGCTGTGGCTAGTTGATGAGATAGGATTGAACAGGGCTAAGTTAAACAGGGCAGGGTTAAACAGGACTGAGTTAAACAGAGCAGAGTTAAAACAGCAGGGCAGAAAAAATAGGTTAAGGCAAAAGCGGTCTACTTTAGATGCCCCAGATGTTTGCCGACAATGCTCAACGTCGGTTTAAACAGGCGAGGAGTGCTAGCGACGATATGACCGGTATCGAGATAACTGTCGCCGCCCTGAAAGTCGCTGATCATGCCGCCAGCTTCACGTACTAAGAGTACGCCAGCAGCGATATCCCAGGGCTGTAAGTACATTTCCCAAAAGGCGTCGTAGCGTCCGGCGGCGACATAGGCCAGGTCCAGAGAGGCCGCACCCATGCGACGAATTCCAGATGAATCATCGGCCAGATCCTTTACGCAGGTCAAATAAGGATCGATATTGTCGAAAGGTTTACTGCTAAACGGAATGCCCGTGGCAAATAAAGCTCCGGCCCTGGCGAGCCGCCCCGATACCCGAATGCGCTGGCCATTTAAAAAAGCGCCCTTGCCGCGGCTAGCGGTAAATTCTTCGCGCTTGATGGGGTCGTAAACCACGGCGTGTTCCAGGCGGCCCTTATAACGGAAGGCAATGGACACCGCATAGTGGGGAATGCCGCGGATAAAATTAGTGGTGCCGTCCAGGGGATCAATCAGCCACTCGCTGTCCGTGTCCCGACCTGCCTGTGCGCCGAACTCTTCGCTGACAATACTGTGGTCGGGATAGGCTTTGCGCAGATGCTCGATAATAATGCTTTCGGCATCCCGATCGACTTCGCTGACGTAGTCGTGTTGACCTTTGGCTTCTACTTTAATCCGGTCGAGTCGATCGGAGGCACGCACGATTTGCACACCAGCGGCGCGAGCGGCTTGCAGTGCAATGGATAGCATCGGTTCCATAGAATATAGAGATCATGTCGCAATAGAAGGCCGCGCATCATACCAGAATGGTTTATTGAGAGAGTGGTTTTTACTGATCCTAGAGCCAGTTTCAGTGGTGGCGCGGTGCGTTGCTCACCTGAGATATGCTGTCAGCATCGGGCAAATATGGGTTCGAGACGTAATTGGCTTAATGACTTGAGCTTTTGGGTTCCGGTTAAGGCGCTAAGCTAAAATGGCCCGGTTAAGGCGCTAGCATGGCCCGGTTAAGGCGCTAGCATGGATTGCCCCTCGGCATAATCGGCGCTTGTATACTATTTGCGGGCGTTTTACAATGAGGTTTCGCAACATTTTGTTGCCTTGGCTTACACGTGCAACCTTATCATATTCCATATGCACAACGGTGAAAGACATGAAGACTGAGAACGATGTGAAGACAAATATGAAGATAGACCTGAAGACCGAGCAGGCTTCGGTACCAGAAGATAATGCTCGCCGGGCTTTCCTGAAACATAGCGCCTATGCGGCCTACACCACGCCAGCTATCCTGTCGTTGGTGGTTTCGGGTCGCGCGGCTGCGACCTCGCATTTTAATTGCCCGCCTAAGAGTCAAAACCCCGGCTGTCCGTAGCCAAACCCCCGACTGTGTTTGACAACTGGATTTGATCGGAAGGTTCTCGGTCTCTGCGAACCTTCAGCGTATTAAAAGATTAGAGATCAAAACAGAGCGAATTAAGGGACTAGGCGTTGTGAAGAGAAGTAAAGTTTCCCGCTGATCGACACAGTTCTGTATTCGTTGACTTGAGACAGGGCAGCATTAAAGACACTATACTCTGCCCACCTTGAAACTCTCAAAACCTCGCGCTGATATCAATTTCCTACCGTTTTTAGACGGTGCAGTGCTATTCCACGTTGCGACACAAAGGCTGTGGGTCTTGAATAGCTCGCAGACTTTTATTTGGTGTTGGTTAGAAGAGTGCACAGGTATCGAGCAACTCGCTCACAAGCTCAGCGATACCTTTGATATTAGTCTCAAGCAGGCTAAATCAGATACGCAGTTAGCATTTGATAGTCTGGCTGGAAACGGTCTGCTAGAAGGAGGGAGCCTTCTAGCGCCCAGCCCCGAGCCAGCGGGGCAAGATTTACTTGCGCCGCTGGGCCATACCGTTAAACCAACGCTTAACGAAACCGCATCTAGTCGGCTTCGTCTGAGCATCCTCAACACCTATATTGTGATAACGATAGAGGATCCGGTTTTACTGGGAGAAATGTTAAGGATATACGCGCCGTTTCTCGATGAGGGCGTTGTTCCTGATGCGTCGTCGGCTGAGCTATCATTAATCGTCCGCGCTGTATCGCCGGGAGCTACGGGGTTAAATCATTTCGATATTCTTATTGATCATCAAAGCCTGGGTTTAGACATTAGCAGAGAAAGGCTTGTCCCTTACCTGGTGACTGCGATTTTCCAAAAGGTTTCCAGGCAGCTGGGAGGCCAGGTAGCGCTGCATAGCGCAGCACTTACCCGTGCTGAGACAACCTTGATTTTCCCCGCCAATTCGGGCGCTGGAAAATCCACTCTTTGTGCTGTGCTGATGTCGAAAGGGTGGGGCTGCTTAAGCGATGAACTGGCTATTCTTAATCCCGTGGAAGCTTTGGTTACACCACTACCCTTACCGATGAGTATAAAATCTGGATCCATCGATCCCTTACGTCGGTATTACCCAGAGCTAGTAAGCTACCCTTTGCACCATAGGGCTGACGGCAAGCAGGTGAGATACTTGCCGATTAAGACTCTCGACGCAGTCAATAAACGGGATTCTTACGCTCTTTCAGCGATTGTTTTGCCAACATATTCACCGGGTGAAAACACAAAATTATTATCTGTGAGTAAAATAACAGCCCTGGAAAAAATAACGGAAACGGGTTCGTCTGAGCGCCTGCTGACAGTAGAGGATATCCGCAGTCTTATTAGTTTGATTGAAAAAATACCCTGTTATCAATTGGTGTATGGGTCAACTGAAGAAGCTGCAGATGTCCTGGACGCGTTTGTGGATGGGACGTATCAGGTCAGTTGAATCTGAAGTCTTTCTACATGCGCCCTAGCTATAAATTTTTTCCGGATTTAGCGAGGTGCCCGTGAGATACGACTGGTTATCTTTTGCTGGATACTCTAACGTGCTCCCCATGAACAATAGCTACGTCTTGCTCGGTAATTTTTTAGCGCCGGTAAAAAACGGTGAAGTGCTCAATACCTTAAAAAAAGCGATTACTGAGGAGTCGATCAACTGGGAGAGCTTAGTGCTTCAGGCTAATACCCAGATGTGTACGCCGCTTCTCTTTGCCCGTCTTAAACAGGATGACCTGCTGCAATACCTGCCAGAAAATCTGCAGGAATATTTGCGAGTGATCTACGACAGTAATTTGATGCGAAACGAGGCATTGAAAACTGGATTAGAACCACTCTTGCAAATGTTTGCGGATGAAAATATCGATTCGATACTACTCAAGGGCGCGGCAACCTTTGTGGACGAACTTTATACCGCACCGGGATCGCGATATATGGGGGATTTGGATATTCTCATACCCGAGGAAAAAATATCCCTCGCCCGCCAATTCTTGATCACTTCGGGCTTTGACGAAATTCACGACCCGTATATGGAGTTTTCTGGTCAACCCACTGACGTCCGTCACCACCAGATTCAACGGTATCTGAAACCCGGGACGCCCGTCGCGATTGAGCTGCATTTTAAGCTTGCCTACGGCCAGGCTGGACGAGTTGTAGAGACTGAGGCGGCCTGGGAGAACGCTGAAAATGTTGTTTTTCGAGGTATAAAGACCAAGGTTTTATCGCCGACCTATCGCGTGTTGCATAATGTTATTCACGGATTACTTCCGCATTGTGAATATATAAAGGGAGAGGTATCCCTGCTGCAATTGGCTGAGTTTTCGGCGCTTGCGGCGCGCTACGGGGAAGAAATTGACGGGCTTGTACCCAAAGTTTTGTGCGCCCGACAAAATCTTAGTAAAGAGTTACGTGGTTACACCGGTCTTGCTCGAAAATTGATGTTTTTGGAGGCCACCGACTTAGGGAGCGAGGAAATACCGAAATGGCATTTAGACCGCATTGTTAGCGTTGGGGACAGCGGAGCGCAGCTTGACAATATGGATAAATCTTTTTCTTTAAAGCTTCGACTGTTCACGTACAAAATATATTATTTTATGAAGCTGCCTGGCTGGTTTTGGGATAATGTCAGTTACGCTGAGGGCGAAGGGGCTTTTTGGAGTCGAATCCGACTGTTGCTCGCTAGATTGTTTAGCTTCAGAAGTTGGAAAAAAATCTGAGGGTTGATCATAGGTAATGATCAAATAGCGATTTGACGACATCTTTCGCTTAACCAATCTTCCATCAAGAATTTCAGGCCCTGGTAAACCGCTCCGGTGCGGATTCTGTCGCGCTCCAATATTAAATACAGTTGTTTGCTTTGATGTCCGCTACTACTGGCTTTGGTGATCCAGGCGGTGCCCACCGGTTTGTCTTTTGTGCCGCCATCGGGACCAGCGATGCCGGTAAAGCTGAGTGCGAGATCGGCGTTGAAACGTGTTAATGCCCCCAGGGCCATTTGCTCTGCAGTGGCAGTGTTAAATGGGCCGTCTAGCTCTAAATCGCTGGCGGAGACATCGAGGAAGTTGGTTTTAACCGCATTGGAGTAGGACACCACGCCACCCAGAAAATACTCGGAAGACCCCGGGCTGTCGGTAATGACCTTTGCCGCCTCGCCGCCAGTAAAGGATTCTGCTACCGCGAGCGTTTTACCATTGCCACGCATAAAGTCGGCAAATAACTCGGGTATGGTTTGGCGAGAAAAGGTAGTTAGGTGTGCTGCCAGGTTGTCCATGGCGAAGGTGCACAGCGACAGGCGTTTTTCCATTGATGGCTGGTAGAGTTTGACCTCCATCTCCGGGAAATCCTGGCGAAAGCTGACTTCGCCCCACTCTTTGGTCCACGGTTCCAGGGCTTCTGCCAGTGGCGATTCGCCGATGCCGATAAAGCGCAAAAACAAATGTTCCTCCGGTGGTACGGCGCTGTAGTTGCGGTCCTGTAGCCAATTGCCCAGCATGGGATGCAGTTCCCGAGGTGGGCCGGGCAGGGCGACAATGGCTTTTTGGCTGCCGTGGCGCTCAAAGGTCAGCGAGAAGCCCGGCGCGGTACCGTTGCCATTGGCGAGAATATCTGCGCCCTCGGGGAGCATGGCCTGTTTTTTGTTGTTGTCACCCGCTTCCATATTGTATTTACGAAACAGTGCAACGATGGCTGTCCAGCTGGCTTCGTCGAAAATTAATGCCTTACCTGCCAACTCGGCGGCCACAGTGGTGGTGAGATCGTCTTCGGTGGGTCCCAGGCCACCGCTTATAAATAGGAAGTCGGCCCGTTGCAGGGCGCTGTCCATCACGAAATGTAAGTCTTCGCGACGGTCGCCGGCGGTCATCATTAATTGCACATCAAAGCCGTGTTCACCCAGGGTGCTGGCGAGGTAGTGATTGTTGCCATCGAGAATTTCGCCGCGTAGCACTTCCTCGCCCGTGCTGACCAGGCAAGCGGTAGGTGCTGTAGATGTGAGTGTCATGTTGATATCCGGCCTTATCGGGTTAATTGGAATAATCGCTATGATAATTGAATTGCGAGCGCATATACGGAAATTTTATTCGGCCCGCTCTGTTAGAATAGTGGCCGTAGTAGGCAGTATTATCTGCTGCGATTATTTTGCCTGCATCCACCGATGTCATTGTCTTAAGGTAATGGTCTTTAAGTTGTTTTCCCCAAGGTTTTAGTATGAGTAATCCTGTTCAGGGTGTTACCAGTAATATTCGCGTCGTGCTGGTCAATACCAGTCACCCCGGCAATATTGGAGGTGCGGCCCGCGCGATAAAAAATATGGGTCTGGATCGGCTGTATTTGGTCGCGCCGAAAGAATTTCCTACACCCCGAGCGCTGTGGCGGGCGGCCGGTGCCGCTGATGTGCTGGAGCGCGCAATTGTGGTGCCGACACTGGATGAGGCTATCGCGGGTTGTGGTCTGATAGTGGGCACCAGTGCCCGTGAGCGCAGCATCCCCTGGCCCATGCTCAACCCTCGCGAGTGTGGTGAGCGCATCTGGCAGGAGTCCGCGGATCACGATGTGGCTTTAGTATTTGGGCGTGAAGATCGCGGCCTGACCAACAGTGAACTGCAAAAATGTACCTACCATGTACATATCCCCTCCAATCCGGATTACAGCTCGTTGAATTTGGCCGCCGCTGTGCAAGTATTGACCTACGAGGTGCGCATGGCCTCGTTGTCCGAAGTGCCGAGTGCGGTGCTGGAGGATAAATGGGATGTACCGCCAGCGCGAGCCGAGGATCTGGAGCTGTACTTTGAGCATCTGGAGCAAACCCTGGTAGATATTGGCTTTCACAAGCGGGATAACCCTCGGCAAACCATGACCCGCTTACGCCGCTTGTTGTCGAGAATTCGGCCGGATACGGTGGAGTTGTCCATTTTGCGGGGCGTATTAACCGGTGTGCAGAACGTGGTTTGGCGTTTGCAGCGGGTGCAGGGCTCTGGAGACCCTTCTAGACCGGCTCAGGAGCCGGTCGAAGCTGCGGTCAAGGAAAAAACCGAAGGAAAAACATCAGCTTAGCGGTCTATAGCTGATCCGGCGCTGCGCCATATCAGGTAATACCCGACTATTTAACTTGGTTTAATACTTGACAAAAAGAGTTGGGTATTTACAATGAGCCCTATATAGTTCGTGTGTGCTTAATTTGTAGAACTTAGCATCGTACTTAGCATAATTCTTTGTATAGCTCTTGGTATAGGAAAGGATCAGGCAGAATGAGACTGACTACTCGCGGCCGCTATGCGGTCACCGCCATGCTCGACCTGGCCCTGCATGGGGATAATGGTCCGGTGGCACTTGCCGATATTTCAGCCCGGCAGGATATTTCTTTATCTTATCTGGAGCAGTTATTTGCCAAGCTGCGCAAGAATGCTTTAGTGCGCAGCGTGCGCGGCCCCGGCGGCGGCTACTGCTTGCAGGCAGACAGCAAAGACATCAACATTGCGGTGATTATCGATGCGGTTAATGAAACCACCGATGCTACTAATTGCGCTGGTAAGGGCGACTGTCAGGGTGGCCAGGTTTGTCTAACTCACCACTTGTGGGATGACCTCAGCGAACAGATACACAATTTTTTAAGCGGCATTAGTCTGGCGACACTGACACAACAGCAGCGCGTTAAGCAAGTTTGTCAGCGGCAGGACGAAAGTCAACTGAATGTAAACATTAAACCGGAAGGTTTTCAGTTAATTGAAACCTTGGTGGCACCCTAGGCTAGCTAGATAGGGTTTATTGGAGAGCAGTATGAAGTTACCTATTTATCTCGATTATGCAGCGACCACCCCGGTAGACCCGAGAGTGGCCGAGCGCATGGTAGAGTGTTTGACCCACGAAGGCAATTTTGGTAACCCGGCATCCCGTTCCCACTCCTTTGGCTGGCAAGCTGAGGCGGCGGTTGAGCAGGCGCGCCAGCAGGTTGCGGATTTGATCAATGCGGATCCCCGTGAAATCGTTTGGACTTCCGGCGCGACCGAATCCGATAACCTGGCAATAAAAGGTTGTGCGCACTTTAATCAGCGCAAAGGCAAACATATCATCACTTCGAAAATCGAACACAAAGCGGTGCTCGATACCTGTCGCCAGCTTGAGCGCGAAGGTTTTGAAGTGACGTATTTGGAGCCCGGCGCGGATGGCCTGATCGAAGCTGGAGCGGTTGCCGATGCGATTCGCGAAGACACCACGCTGGTGTCGATCATGCACGTTAATAATGAGCTGGGCACGATCACGGATATCGCGGCTATCGGCGAAATTTGCCGGGAGCGCGGCGTGTTTTTCCATGTCGATGCGGCCCAAAGCGCAGGTAAAATCCCCATTGATCTCGATGCAATGAAGGTTGATTTGATGTCCTTTTCGGCCCACAAAATGTACGGCCCCAAAGGCGTTGGTGCCTTGTATGTGCGTCGCAAACCGCGAGTGCGCATCGAAGCACAAACCCACGGCGGTGGTCACGAGCGCGGTATGCGTTCCGGCACGCTGGCGACGCATCAGCTGGTTGGTATGGGCGAAGCGTGTCGTCTGGCCAGCGAAGATATGGCGGCGGAGAGTGCGCGTATTTTGGGTTTGCGCAATCGCTTGCTGGAAGGCGTTAAGGATATGGAGCAGGTCCACATTAACGGGACCATGGCTCAGCGCATGCCCGGCATTTTGAATATTAGTTTTGCTTTCGTCGAAGGTGAATCACTGATTATGGCGCTGAAAGATTTGGCGGTATCGTCCGGGTCGGCGTGTACTTCAGCCAGCCTCGAGCCTTCCTATGTATTGCGGGCTCTGGGCTTAAGCGACGAGCTGGCGCACAGCTCCATCCGTTTTAGCATTGGTCGCTACACTACAGCAGAGGATATTGATTACGCTGTGGCCAAGGTCCACGAAGCCGTTGGCAAGCTGCGGGAATTATCTCCGCTCTGGGATATGTTTCAGGACGGCGTCGATCTCGACTCGGTGGAATGGGCGGCGCATTAGTTCAGGCCGATACGAATTCACGCCAATACAAATTTATGCCGATATGCTGCGCACTACACAGCAAGCAGGCAGCAGTAAACGGCAGTAATATGGCAGTAACACGGTAGTAACCGAGTAGTAACACAGACACTTAGGAGTACATCATGGCTTATAGCGAAAAAGTAATCGATCACTACGAAAATCCGCGCAATGTCGGCAAGCTCGATGATGCATCAGTCGATGTGGGTACCGGCATGGTTGGCGCACCGGCCTGTGGCGATGTTATGCGTCTGCAAATTCAGGTTAACGACGAGGGTGTTATTGAAGATGCCCGCTTCAAAACCTACGGCTGCGGTTCAGCGATTGCCTCCAGCTCCCTGTTGACGGAATGGGTTAAGGGCAAAACTTTGGATGAGGCCGGACAAATTAAAAATTCGGATATCGCCGAAGAACTGGCATTGCCACCGGTAAAAATTCATTGCTCGGTATTGGCGGAAGATGCCATTAAAGCGGCTATTGGAGACCTGCGCGCTAAGCGCGGCGAAGTGCCGGCAACCTGAGGCAAGCTTCACTGTAGTCATAGCGGTAGTAGTGATAGCAACAGTAATAGCACAGTAAATTAGTGGTTGGAAAAAGTATGGGTATCTCTTTAACAACAGCAGCAGCGGATCATATCCAGCGTAATCTGGATAGCCGTGGTAGTGGCGAAGGCATTCGTTTAGGTGTGCGCACCAACGGCTGTTCGGGCTTGTCCTATGTCTTTGAATTTGTCGACGAGGTTGATACCAGCGATGTGGTGTTTGAATCCAGCGACGTTAAATTGTTTATTGATCCCAAAAGTTTGGTCTATCTCGATGGCACCGAACTCGACTTTGTCAAAGAAGGTTTAAACGAAGGCTTTCAATTTAATAACCCCAATGCCAAAGGCGCGTGTGGCTGTGGTGAAAGTTTTAATGTGTAAACCCCTGGCCGCTGGCGACGCATTCCTTCATGAAGTTTTTAATGAAAAGTTTAATCAAACCTTTAATAAAGCATCGACTTATTAAAGATGTTGTTTGTTAAGAGCCCCCTTTGGATTCAAGCGGCATGGATTTAAGTAGCGACCATTTCGCTTTATTTGGCTTGCCGACAGATTATGCTGTCGATCTTGCTTTACTCGGGGAGCGCTATCGGGATTTACAGCGGGATTTCCATCCCGACCGCGCGGCCAATAAATCCGAGCGTGAGCAGCGTTTAGCCGTGCAGTATGCAGGGATGATTAACGCGGCTTACGAGGCATTGAAATCACCATTGTTTAGGGCGCGTTATCTATTGCAGCTAAGTGGTCGGCAAGATCAAAGTCAAACTACGACGATTGGCGATCACGACTTTCTGTTTCAACAAATCGACTTGCGTGAGCGCATGGCCGACATTGGTACGGCCCCTGATCCGCATCACGCGTATAGCGAACTGGAAAGCGAAGTCGAAGCCAAATTACTTGCCCAACAAAATTTATTTGCACAGCAATATGCTGCGGGCGATCTGGATCAGGCTGAACAGAGCGCGGATAAAATGCAATTTTTTAGCAATCTATTGAATCAACTTCAAGCAATTGAAGACACTCTGGACGATTAAATCGTGGCTTTATTGCAAATTTCTGAGCCGGGGCAATCTCCGGCACCTCACCAGCGCCGCATTGCGGTCGGCATCGATCTCGGTACCACTCACTCTTTAGTTGCTACGGTACGTAGCGGTAGCGCGCAAACACTGGCCGACGAAAACGGTGAGCACTTGTTGCCTTCTGTTGTGCATTACAGCGGTGATGGCACAGTTTTAGTGGGTGCGGCGGCGGCTGAATTCGCTGCCAGTGACTCGTCTAACACCCTGGTTTCGGTGAAGCGCCATATGGGCCGAGCGGCGGGGGATACGGCTTCTGCCTATGGTTCTGGTCAGCTACAGAGTAGTAGCGGTGGTAATAACGCTGAAGGCTCTGAAGGCTCTAATAGCGCTGAAGACTCTAATAGCGCTGAAGGCTCTGATAGCGCTGAAGGCTCTAATAGCGCTGAAGACTCTGCATCCGGCATGGTCAAGTTTGAAACGGTAGCGGGTTTGATTAGCCCGGTCCAGGCCTCGGCACAAATCCTGGCGGCGCTGGCCGCGCGTGCAGAGTCTGCCCTAGACGGCCCCTTAGAAGGCGCGGTGATCACAGTCCCTGCCTATTTTGACGATGCCCAGCGCCAGGCAACCAAAGATGCTGCAACTCTGGCTGGAATCAAAGTGCTGCGTCTGCTTAATGAGCCCACAGCGGCGGCTGTCGCCTACGGTTTGGATCAGGGCGCAGAAGGCGTGGTGGCGATTTATGATCTGGGTGGTGGCACCTTCGATATCTCGATATTGCGCCTTAATCGGGGCGTGTTTGAAGTCTTGGCGACGGGCGGTGATTCGGCCCTGGGTGGCGATGATATCGATCGCGCGCTGGCAGATTATTTATGTGAGCAGGCGGGGCAACCGGTACTCGACGACCTGAATCGGCAGCGGCAGTGGCTTATAGAAGCACGTCGCGTTAAAGAAGCTTTGAGTGATAGCGATCTTGTCGAAGCGAGCGTCGACGATTGGCGTGGTGAGGTGAGTCGAAACCAGTTAAATACCCTGGCCAAGCCCTTCGTTGCAAAAACCTTACGGGCCTGCAAGCGCGCGTTGCGCGATGCCGGGATAGGTAAAGAGGTCGCAGAGATTGGCAGCGTGGTATTGGTGGGCGGCTCTACGCGCATGCCCCTGGTGCGTCAGCAGGTTGCGGAGTTTTTTGCCCTCGAACCATTGCTTAGTATTGATCCAGATAGAGTCGTCGCGGTGGGCGCAGCCCTGCAGGCCGATGTGCTGGTGGGTAATAAACCCGGCGATGAAATGCTGCTGCTGGATGTGATTCCCCTGTCGTTGGGCATTGAAACCATGGGTGGTTTGACCGAGAAAATCATTCATCGCAATACCACTATTCCGGTGATGCGGGCGCAGGAATTTACTACCTTTAAAGACGGACAAACCGCGATGGCTGTCCACGTGGTTCAGGGCGAGCGCGAGCTGGTGAGTGATTGTCGGTCACTGGCCCGGTTTGAATTACGCGGCATACCGCCGATGTTGGCGGGTGCGGCTAAAGTGCAGGTGAGCTATCAAGTGGATGCCGATGGTTTGTTGAGCGTCAGTGCGCGGGAGACCGCCACTGGGGTGGAGGCCCGTATTGACGTCAAGCCATCCTACGGTCTTGACGACGGAGAAATTACCCGACTGTTAGAGGATTCCTACGAGCACGCCCGCGAAGATATGGGCGTACGAGCGCTGCGGGAACAACAGGTCGAGGCCGACCGTTTGATCGAAGATTTGTCGGCGGCTCTGGCAACACAGGGTAAGGCTTTGTTAGACGAAGACGAATACCACTGTCTCGACGTGGGTTTGCAAGAACTGGCTGCGGTGCGGAAAAGTTCGGAAGATCATCGTCCATTGCAGAGTGAAATCGAGCGTCTCGCCCATCTCAGTGAAACCTTTGCTGCGCGACGCATGGATGCCGCCATCAAAAAAGCCATGACGGGTCATCGTCTGGAAGAATTTGAAGGTCCGGCATGAGCATAAAATCCCGTGTGAGGATAAAAACCCATACGAGGATAAAAACCCCCATAAGGATAAACAATAGTGCCTAAAATTATTTTTCTACCCCACGTAGACATTTGTCCCGAAGGTAAAGTGATAGAAGCAGAGCCGGGCACTAGTGTGTGTCGAGCTGCCCTGGATGCCCATGTTGAGATCGAGCATGCGTGTGAGCTCGCGGCGGCCTGTACTACCTGCCACGTCTATATTCGAGAGGGTTTTGATTCCTTAGAGCCTGCAGATGATCTCGAAGAAGATTTACTGGATAAAGCCTGGGGGGTGGATCCGGATTCTCGCCTCAGTTGTCAGGCCCTGGTGAGCGATCGGGATATAACGGTGGAAATTCCAAAATATACACTTAACATGGTGTCCGAAAGCCACTAGCGTTCAGGCTGGTCAGAGAGCTATACAATGAAGTTGAAATGGACTGATGTAAGCGATATTGCGATCGAGCTGGCCGAGACCCACACAGAGGTCGATCCGCAGCGGATTAATTTTGTTACACTGCGGGAATACGTCATAGGCTTGTCGGATTTTGATGACGATCCGGATCGTTGTGGCGAAAAAATTCTCGAAGCGATTCAGATGGCCTGGATGGAAGAGTTAGATTAATACCTTAGCCACTGAGCGCTGTAGTCTCTAAGCAAGGATTGTTATGAGTTCATCCAAAGACGAGCTGTATAAGCTGCTGCTCGAAACCTCTCCCTTCGGCGTGATCTTCTTTGTCTACGGCGTTTGCGTGGACGCCAACCCCAAAGCCCAACAGATGCTGGGCTGCGATCGTAAAACCCTTCTCGGTAGTTCCCTCGACGATTTTGATAGCGATGAATCTATTGGTCTGACCACATTTAAAGAGTGTTTGGATGCGGCCCTTCAGGCCGGTGAAAATCGGGTTGAATGGAGTCTTCAGGACGGCGAGGATGGCGATATTCTGCATATGGATATTCGTTCGGTGTCCGGGGGTAGTCGCAAGGAAATAGTGGTTACTCTGTACAACGCGGCGGAGTTAGCGGGCAGTTCCAGCGCTACCAAACCCGCTACTAAACCCGTTACTGATTCGACGGTTCAACAAGCGGTAGCGGAACCAACAGATACCGACACTGCTGATGTGCAGACCGATATGCAAGTAGATGCGGAGACCGCAAACGCCGAGGTCGACTGGCTACCGCTGGTGCGAGCTACTACCGCTGCCGATCCTATCCGCGAATCCATTCTGCAAAAACTCACCGGAATGTCTGGGTCGTCCCGCGACGTTGCCACGTTACAGCCGGAAAAGGGTTTGGTGGCCAGCGCTGACAAGAATATTGTTGAGGAAGTATTCGCCGAGGTGACTCCCGCCGCGAAGACTCGAAGCGTGATGCACGATCGTAGGAAAAGCCCGGAGGGAGACAGTTCTGACTGGGGTTTGTATCACGATGGCCTTACCGGATTACCTAATCGACAGGCCTTGCTAGACAGCGTTGGCGGTTATTTGGGAACCGAATTCGATACAGCGCACAATCAACCGGTATGTGCTGTGTTGATGTTGATCGATCTGGATCACTTTAAAGATATTAACGATTCCTGGGGCCACAACGTCGGCGATCAAGTCCTGGTGAAAATTGCTCGGGTGCTGTCAAAGCTGGTCACCGAGGACACTATGTTGGCGCGAATGAGTGGCGACGAATTTTTATTTTTTATGCCTCTGTTAGATGCGGGCTTGACCGAAGGGGCTTACCGAGCGCAAGAAATTGCGAACTCGGTGCGTGAGTTGGTGGCATCGCCAGTTTTCTGTGAAGGTAACGAATTTATTTTGACCGCGAGTATCGGTATTTCTCTGATTAACGATGCCGGGGTGAGCCCGGAGCGCGCTTTACAATACGCCGATACCGCGATGTATGAAGCCAAACGCAAAGGCCGTAATGGTTTTGCCTTTTTTGACCCCAGCATCAGCGCTAAGGCGCATCGGCAAATTGGTCTCAATACGCGCTTGCGCAAGGCCGTGGATAATCAGGAATTTGCGCTTTATATCCAGCCTCAAATCGCTATTACCGATGGTCGCTTAGTCGGTGGAGAAGCTTTGCTGCGCTGGGTGAATGCCGATCGGGTCACCAATATGCCGGCGGAATTTATCCCGCCACTGGAGGCCTCGGGCCTGATTGTGGATGTCGGCCACTGGGTGATTCGCACCGCCTGCGAAAATTTGCGCAGCTTTATCGATGACGGCCTATGGCGGGACGATATGAAATTGGGGATTAATATCAGTCCCCGGCAATTTAAAGATCCACAGCTGATTGATGTGATTAAGCACAGTCTATCTAGCTACGACATCAAACCCGCTTACCTTAACTTCGAGGTCACCGAAAATTTGGTGATAGAGGATGTTGCCGACACCATCAAAAAAATGGAAGCGATCAAAGCCCTGGGCGCGCAGTTTTCCATCGACGATTTTGGTATTGGTTATTCGTCGATGATTTATTTGAAACGCCTGCCTTTTGACTGGTTGAAAATTGATCGAGAATTTATTTACAACGTTCACCGCGATCCTGATTCCCGGGGTATTGTTGAAGCAATTTTGGCAGTGTCCAAGCAATATGGCTTACGCGTGATTGCGGAGGGGGTAGAAGAGCAGGGTTCTCTGGATGTGTTGCGCCAAACTGGCTGCGAAACCTATCAGGGTGCGCTGTTCAGTATGCCGGTGCCGGTCGAGCAGTTTCGGCATATGCTGGCGGCTTAAAGCCCCGTTAAGTAAGGGTCAGGTAGTTCCCGTAAGGCACCTTTATCGTATGAATTTCATTGTAGAGTCCTCGCCAGAAGAGTAAAATGCGCGCCCGCAGATGCGGCTGACTTACTTTTATTCCTTGCGCTTATATTGAGCGCCTGTCTTTGGAGAAATGTTGTATGGCGATTGAGCGCACTCTTTCTATTATCAAACCCGATGCTGTAGCTAAAAATGTCGTTGGTGAAATCATCAGTCGTTTTGAAAAAGCGGATTTGAAGGTGATTGCCGCTAAAATGTTGCATTTGTCCGAGCAGCAAGCCGGAGGCTTTTACGCCGAGCACGAAGGGCGACCCTTTTACGGCGATCTGGTGGCATTTATGACGTCCGGCCCGGTCGTTGTGCAAGTGCTAGAAGGCGATAATGCGATAGCAAAAAACCGGGACTTGATGGGTGCAACCAACCCTAAAGAAGCCGCAGCGGGAACCATTCGCGCTGATTTTGCGGTCAGTATTGATGCCAATGCCGTACACGGTTCCGATTCGCCTGAGTCAGCTCAACGTGAAATCAGTTATTTTTTTGAAGACAGCGAGCTTTGTGCTCGCTAGAAAACGCGCATAAACCTGCGTCCACGCTTTTTTACAAGTAGCGGTAACGGTAAAACGAAGCCGGGTGCTTGAAAGGTAAATACAGTGCCTGAGATGAAGACTAGCGAAGTGGCGATCGAGAAGACCAACCTGCTTGGTTTGAGCGCCGTACAGCTGGGCGACTTTTTCGAATCCGTCGATGAGAAGCGCTTTCGCGGTACTCAGGTCTTAAAGTGGATGCACCAGCGCGGTGTCGTCGATTTTGATCAGATGACTGATTTGTCGCGCCCGCTGCGTGACAAGCTTCATCAGATCGCCGAAATTCGCCTGCCCATAGTGGTGCGTCAGGAAGATGCCGACGACGGTGTCTGTAAGTGGTTGGTGGAGACCGGCAGCGGCGGCTGTATCGAAGCGGTTTATATTCCCGAAGGCGATCGCGGTACGCTCTGTGTCTCCTCGCAAATTGGTTGCGCTCTGGATTGCAGTTTTTGTGCGACCGGCAAGCAGGGTTTTAACCGAGATTTAACCGCCGCAGAAATTATCGGCCAGGTGTGGATCGCAGTGAATGCGCTGGACGGTTTTGGGGCTCAATCTCGGCGTCGAGTGACCAATACGGTGATGATGGGCATGGGGGAACCCCTGCTCAACTTCGACAACGTGGTCGCTGCCATGAGTTTGATGATGGATGACAACGGTTACGGTTTATCCAAGCGCCGGGTGACCCTCAGTACCGCTGGCGTGGTGCCGATGCTCGATAAGCTGGGGGATGTTATCGATGTGTCTTTGGCAATTTCGCTACATGCACCCAACGATGAATTACGTAATCAACTGGTGCCGGTTAATAAAAAATATCCAATCGCTATGCTACTGGCTTCGGCCAATAACTATCTGGCTAAACAGTCCGACAAGCGCCGTAAAATCACCATCGAATATACCTTGATGGATCAGATTAACGACCGCCCCCAGCACGCGCAGGAATTGGCCGAATTACTCGTGGCTACGCCCTGTAAGATTAATTTGATCCCGTTTAATCCTTTTCCCAATACAGAATATCGACGAGTGTCCAATAACTCCCTCTACCGGTTCAAAGAAATACTGGTGAATGCGGGTTACACTGTGACCGTGCGCACCACGCGTGGGGATGATATCGCCGCGGCCTGTGGTCAGTTGGCGGGAGCGGTAAATGATCGCACCCGACGTAGCGAGCGCTACCGCGATGCGGCATTAAGTAGAGACGAGCAGCGAAAAAATGATTTGTCAGACCAACAAGTGGTAAGGATTATCAATGTTTAACGGACGAAAAAAGGTTAACGGACTGAAAAGTTTGACCGGGAAAGGCTGGGCTAAAACCAGCGTGTTCGGGACAGGTCTTGCTAACCTGAGTCTTGCTAAACCCAATGTGGGAGCGATTTATTCTACGGGTAGTTTGCTGCGATCGATGATTATTGTGGTGACGACTTTGGCGGTTTTGACCGGCTGTACTACCACGACGACCAGCACCTCCCGCACCTTGACGTCCAGCAATAGCTCATCGAGCCAAAAAGACCGTAGCCAGGCGGCGTTGGAGGATTACATTCAGTTGGGGGTGGCTTATCTTCAGCAAGGTAACCGTGAGCAAGCGCAAGGCAACTTTAAACGAGCCCTGGATATCGATGGGCGTTCTGCGGCGGCCCATAACGGCATGGCTTTGCTGTATCAACTTAATCGTGAATTCGAACTAGCGGAAAAACATTACAAGAATGTCATTAATTACGATCCGGATTTTACCCGGGGCCGCAATAATTATGCGGTGTTTTTGGTGCGCCAAAATCGTCTTGACGACGCTTACCAGCAGTTGCTGATCGCTGCTGAAGATCTTTATTATCCGCGCCGAACCCAGATTTTTTTGAGCCTGGGTGAGGTGGCGTCCGCACTGGGCAAAAAATCGGAAGCGCTGGCTGCCTGGGAGCGGGTCATCGGCCTTAACCCTAAAATTGCGATGCCTTATCTTAGTTTGTCAGAAGAATATTTTAAGGAGGGGGATTATCCCAAAGCCAAAACCTATCTCGATCAATTCGAGCGTTTGGCTAAGCCCAGTGCGCGTAGTTTGTGGCTCGCTGTGCGCCTTGAAGACACTTTTGGCAATGAAGATGGCGTTTCGAGTAAAGGCCTGGCTTTGAAAAACCTGTTTCCCTATTCCGAGCAAGCCCTGGCCTATAAAGACTGGTTGCAACAAAAATCTCCCTAGCTCCTGGGGGCGCCAGTCCTCAAGATCGTTCAACAACAAAGACTTGATTGAAGTAATGAATAAAACCAGTACCACTATTGATTTAAACGCCAGTCCAGGCGACCTAAATACAGACTCAGACTCAGACTCAGACGCTGACCAGGAGTCTGTGGCTGCTGGCCTGCCGTTGCCCGGCGTTACGTTGCGCAAGGCTCGTGCTGATATTGGGATTAGCCTGGAAGAAATAGCCGATAAAACCGGTTTGTCGCGGCGTTATTTGAAGGCTCTGGAAGAAGACGACTATGATCGTCTACCAGGTAAAGTGTATATCATCGGCTATTTGCGGCGCTACTCAGCTTTGGTCAACGTGAATAGTGATGAGGTCTTAGTGGCATTTGAACAGTCTTACCGCGAACACAAGGGCGTCAAGTCAGGTGGTCATGGAATAGAGTTGGTGAGAGAGAAATTTCCTCGCGACAAGGTGTTACTTGTTTTGGGTGCGGGTGTGGCTCTGATTTTGATTGTAGTATTGATGGCGTTTAGTTAATTTCAAATGTCTTTTCCAGTTTTTGATAGTCGAGGCTTAGATGACCGAGCCTCTGATAATCGAGCTTTTGATAGCAGGATCTTTGAAAGCAGAGTCTTTGGGGACACAGTAGTGCAACAACAGACTCCGAATTTATGGTCGCAAATATCAGTGATATGTCACTAATATGTCAGTAACAAGCCCAATTGTGCGTCGAAAATCCCGTCAGATCATGGTCGGCGATGTACCCGTGGGCGGCGATGCGCCGATTTCTGTACAGAGTATGACCAACACCGAGACCACCGATGTGGCTGCGACCGTCGCGCAGGTGAACGCCATTCACCGTGCCGGAGCGGATATGGTGCGGGTCTCCGTCCCGACCCTGGAGGCTGCTGATGCCTTTGGCGAAATTCGCCGCCAGGTCGCGGTGCCGCTGATTGCCGACATCCATTTTGACTACAAAATCGCCCTGCGCGTGGCTGACCTGGGTGTTGATTGTCTGCGCATCAACCCCGGTAATATCGGTCGCGAGGAGCGTATTAGAGCGGTGGTGAGTAAGGCCGCTGATTTAAACATTCCGATTCGTATCGGTGTTAACGGCGGTTCTCTCGAAAAAGATTTACAGGTCAAATATGGCGAGCCCTGCGCCGAGGCCTTGGTGGAATCGGCGCTGCGTCATGTCGATATTCTCGACCGCCTTAACTTCCATAATTTCAAATTAAGCTTAAAAGCCTCGGATGTGTTTATGGCGGTTGCCGCCTATCGGCAGGTGGCCACGCAAATCGACAATCCGCTGCATTTGGGTATTACCGAGGCGGGAGCTCTGCGCTCGGGTACGGTGAAATCCTCTGTGGGTCTGGGTTTACTGTTAATGGATGGTATTGGCGATACCCTGCGCATCTCCCTCGCCGCCGATCCGGTGGAAGAGGTCAAGGTCGGTTGGGACTTGCTGCGTAGCCTTAAATTGCGTAGCAAGGGCGTTAATTTTATTGCTTGCCCCAGTTGTTCGCGACAAAATTTCGATGTGATTTCCACGGTCAATGCCCTGGAAGTACGCCTGGAAGATGTTACCGAGCCTCTGGATGTTGCCATTATTGGTTGTATCGTTAACGGTCCCGGTGAAGCCAGAGTAGCGGATATGGGCCTGACTGGGGGCACACCTCGGCATTTGTTGTATGTCGATGGCAAGCCTAGCCAGAAACTTGAAAAAGAAGACCTTGTCGATCAACTAGAGAGTCAAATTCGCGCTACAATTCAGTCTCAATCAGCCGCTCGCAAGCAAGCCGAGAGTGAGCCGAATAAGCAGGGCGAGGAAGATGTTGCAGGTGGTCGTAGCGACGATCACATCATTGCTCGCGCCTAACTCGTCGCGCGCTTAAGCAGTTTCGACTAGCCATTATTTAAACACCACACTAATAAAGAACAGCGTATTTTGAAAGCTATCCAATCCCTACGGGGCATGAACGACCTGCTGCCCGATCAGTCTCCTGTTTGGCAATATCTCGAGAGTAGTGTCGCTCGGCACTTGCAGAGCTATGGCTATCGAGAAATCCGCTTTCCGATATTGGAAACCACGGAACTGTTTAAGCGCTCCATCGGCGAAGTTACCGATATTGTCGAAAAAGAAATGTATAGCTTTCCAGATAGACATGACGAAAGCGTCACCCTGCGGCCCGAAGGCACGGCAGGGTGTGTGCGGGCCTGTACGCAAAATGGCTTGTTGTATAACCAGATTCAGCGACTTTGGTACTGTGGCCCGATGTTTCGCTACGAGCGACCGCAAAAAGGTCGCCTGCGACAATTCCATCAGATTGGCGCGGAAGTCTTTGGTCTCGATGGCCCAGATATCGATGCCGAAATCCTGGTGATGACCGATCGCCTGTGGCGCGAGCTGGGGATTCGCGATCAGGTGACGCTGCAATTAAATTCTCTGGGCGATAGTGCGTCGCGGGCCAGCTATAGAGCAGCCTTGCTTGAGTATCTGGAGCAACACCGGGATGCTCTCGATGCCGACAGTCTGCGTCGACTCGACAGCAACCCCTTGCGTATCCTGGATAGTAAAATAGAGCAGACCCAGGTCATTGTCGCGAATGCTCCGGTATTGCTGGATTATCTCGACGAGGAATCTCGTGAACATTTCGATGCGCTGTGCACACTGCTTGATAGCATGGCAGTTAGTTATGAGATTAATCCTCGTTTAGTGCGGGGTCTCGACTACTACGGTAAAACCGTATTCGAGTGGGTTACCGATAGCCTTGGCGCTCAGGGCACCATTTGTGCGGGTGGGCGCTACGATGGTCTGGTCGAGCAGTTGGGCGGTAAGCCAACCCCGGCCATCGGCTTTGGCATGGGTGAAGAGCGCCTGGCCTTACTCCTTGACGCCGCCGGAGCGGTACCGGATAGTATCGCCCGGCAATTGGATGTCTATTTGCTGGCGGTCGGTGATGTCGCGGCGCAGGCCCTGAGCCTTGGGGAACAACTGCACCAGGCTTGCGGTGGTTTACGTATACAGCGCCACTGTGGTGGTGGCAGCGTTAAAAGCCAGATGAAAAAAGCCGATAAGAGTGGTGCTGAAATTGCCCTGATATTAGGCGAAGATGAAGTTGCTGCCGGACAGGTCACGGTTAAATATTTGCGCGGTCAGGCCGAACAGCAAACCCTGGACGTAGCGGCGGTGATTGAGCTGTTACAGCGGGAATTTGCCTAGAGTGGGGCTGTTCAGGAACTGCGGCGGGAGCTTAATAAGCAAACCGGCAAACGCTTAAAAGTAAACACGGATTTGATTCACGGTAATTAACAACAAACAATTTACGACAACAAACAGGTGTAAAGAAGGGTATGGCAGATCATATCGAAGAAGACGAGCAACTCGAAGCCTTCAAGCGGTGGTGGCAGGAAAATGGCTTGCCCATCGCGCTGGCATTAGTGCTAGGTTTGGGTGGCTGGTTTGGCTGGCAACATTGGCAGGGCGCGCGACAGGACAAGTCTAGCGCCGGATCTCTGGTGTACCTGCAAATGGTCGAGCCTTTGGCGGGAGCATCGGTAGCGGAGCTGAGCGAAGAGCAGTTGGCCGCAATGACCGAAGCGGCGAATCAACTTAAGACCGAACATGGAGGTCGGCAATATGGTGCCTTAGCGGGTTTAATGCTGGCTAAGCTGGCTGTAGCGCGGGATGACCTCGATGCAGCAAACACCGAGCTGGAGTGGGTTATGGAGACCAGCAAGGACGATGCGCTGGCCGATATTGCCCGCCTGCGTCTGGTGAGAGTGCTGTCCTCTGCCGAACGCTATGACGATGCACTTGCCCTCGCCGAGGGCAAAGCGCCCGATGCTCTGGTGACGGGATTAGCCGAGGCGCGTGGCGATATTTATTTTTTGCGTGGCGACACCGCTGCAGCACGTGCGGCCTACCAGTCGGCACTGGATGGGCTAACAGCGCAGGATGCGATGCTGAAGCCCTTGCTCGAAATTAAGCTGAATCAGGTTTTGCCTGCGGAGAAGACGCTCTCGGGCGATATTGAGCCTGGCTCCACGGAAACTAGCACCACAGAAATCAGCACCACAGAAACCAGCGAAAGCGACGCAAACGCTGATGTAGAGGAAAACCAATGAGCAGGTTTGTATTATTAATACTGGTATTAATGTTGTCGGCGTGCAGCAGCTTAAAGTTTTGGGAAAGTGATGTTAGCGCTGGTAAGGGCGATGATGAAACAGTCCAGGCCGCTCAGCTCCAGGACTTCGATGCCCAGGTGAAGTTAATCAAACTTTGGCGCACGGGTATTGGCAAGGGACAGCAAAGTCACGAGGCGTCTCTGATTCCTACGGTCACTGCCGAGGTAGTGTATGCCGCAACCCGGGAAGGCAAAGTTGCGGCTCTAGACAAACACAATGGCGACGTACTTTGGCGTGTTGATCTGGATACCCTGTTAACCGGCGGAGTTGGTGTTGGCGGCGGTGTGGTGGTGGTGGGCAACAATAACGGTGAAGTCATTGCTCTCAACGCAGATTCTGGTGAAGAGCGTTGGCGCGCGGCACTGAGCAGTGAGATATTGTCATCCCCGGGAGCAAATGCTTCGGTGGTGGTAGTGCAAACTCAGGACGCAAAACTGGTGGGCTTGTCGATCAGCAGCGGCGACAAACTCTGGCAGTATGAAACCGATGTGCCAGTCTTGTCACTGCGCGGTACTGCGGCACCACTGGTACTGGACACCATGGTGGTCAGTGGTTTTGCCAACGGCAAACTAGTGGCGCTGGAGCCGGTATCGGGTTCGGTGCTGTGGGAGGCGCGTGTGGCGATCCCTAAAGGTCGAACCGAGCTGGAGCGCATGGTCGACGTAAGTACGCCGGTTCTTTACAACGATGTTATTTACGCAAGCAGTTATCAGGGCCGCACGGGGGCATACAGTCGTGGCAATGGCCGCGAGTTGTGGGGGCAAGCCTATTCTAGCCACGTCTCCCCCGGTTACGGTCTTGGCCAGGTCTACGTGGTCGATGATACCGATAGGGTACAGGCCCTGCGCGGCAACAGTGGCCAGGTATTGTGGAGCAACGATAAATTAACACTGCGCAATCTGAGCGCCCCCTTAGCTTTGGGCGGCGCAATAGCACTGACCGATGCCGAGGGTTATTTGCATTTGTTATCCCAGACCGACGGTACCTTTGTAGCGCGTACTAAAGTTGATGGCGACGGCGTTAGCGTTCCCATGGCTGGCGATGGCGATACACTGTACGTGCTCGATAACAGCGGTAATTTGTCGGCCTACTCTATAAAGGATGAAGAGCTGTAAAGGACAAAGAGCTATAAAGGATATAGAGCTTTAAAGATAAAGCGCTGTAATGAACAAATAAGCGCTGCAGTGGCGGACGTTTATTAATCGCCGGGTAATTAATACTGCGCGGCTTACAACAGAATGATTAATCTTGTGCGGTCGTTTTACGCTATTAAACCAGCACCGTTAAACCAGCACCGTTAAACCAGCACCGCTAAATCGCGCCGATTAGTTTTAATCCGCCACCCGTCTTCTTCCACGGTCTATTGTCTATGATTCCCGTTATTGCCCTGGTAGGGCGACCCAATGTGGGTAAGTCCACGTTATTTAACCGCCTCACCACAGCGCGGGATGCACTGGTGGCCGATTATTCGGGGCTGACTCGCGATCGTAAGTACGGTGAAGGCGAACTCTTCGACACACGTTTTATCGCGATTGATACCGGCGGTATCACCGGTGAAGAAGAGGGCATCGATAGCGCGATGGCGAACCAATCTTTTCTCGCCATGGAAGAAGCCGATGTTATTTTATTTATCGTCGACTGCAAAGACGGCTTAACGCCGACGGACGCTGCGCTAGTAGAGATCCTGCGCAAAAAAACCATACCCGTGTATATCGTGGCCAATAAAATCGATGGCTCGAACCCCGACGTTGCGCTGGCAGATTTTTACACCCTCGGTTTTGCGAATTTATATCCGATTACCGCCAATCAGGGGCGCGGTGTCAAAGCGCTGATGACTGACGTGCTGGCTCATTTTCCGGATACATCGGCTGCAGGTGCTGCTGGCAGTGCTTTGGAAGATAAGGGCGGTATTAAAATAGCGGTAGTGGGCCGCCCCAATGTGGGCAAGTCTACTTTAGTTAATCGCCTGTTGGGCGACGATCGCGTGGTGGTGTTCGACGAGCCGGGTACTACCCGCGACAGTATTTATATTCACTACGAGCGCGCCGGAAAACCCTACACCCTGATTGATACCGCGGGCGTTCGGAAGCGAAAAAATATTAAACTCAGCATTGAAAAGTTTTCTATCGTAAAAACCCTGCAAGCCATCGACGATTCTAACGTCGCGGTGCTGCTGATAGATGCCAGCGAGGGGCTGGTGGAGCAGGACCTGCATTTGCTGGGTTATTGCATCGATGCCGGGCGGGCCCTGGTAGTCGGTATTAATAAATGGGATGGCCTGGAAGACGGGCAGCGCGAATGGGTGAAGCGCGAGTTAGAGCGGCGCTTACGCTTTGCTGACTTTGTCGATCTACATTTTATATCCGCGCTACACGGCACGGGTGTGGGTAATCTTTACAAATCCATCGAGCGCGCCTATCACTCGGCTACCGACAAACTTAGTACTAATTTTCTCACTCGGATATTGGAAGATGCCGTGGCCGATCACGAGCCTCCCCTGGTACGGGGGCGTCGTATCAAGTTGCGCTATGCCCATCCCGGCGGCAAAAATCCTCCGGTAATTGTGATTCACGGCAACCAGGTTAACGAAGTACCCAAGCACTATATCCGTTATCTTGAAAAAACCTTTCGCCGGGCACTTGATTTGCACGGCACACCGATCACTATTCAATTAAAATCGGGTGATAATCCCTTTGCCGGGCGTAAAAATAAACTGAGCGCAAGTCAGATTGCGAAAAAGCGCAGAGCTTTCAAGCATTATAAAGGCAAGTAATCGCCTGTAGGGGCCGAGCCGCTTGTTGATACTAGTTGTTAATGGTTTTAGTGTGCGCCGGTATTTAAGTTGTCCCGGACGGTTCCTTGTGAACGCTGGTATCTTATTGTTTTAAAGCTTCAATTTCTTCCATGATGTGATTGAAACGCCGAATAACGGCCAGATAAACTTCCGGCGAGGCCATATCCACTCCCGCACGTTTGAGAATGTCGTAAGGATAATCAGAACCGCCGGCTTTTAAGATAGAAAGATACTGCTCCCGTTCGGCAGCGCCACCATTGAGTATTTTTTCCGTCAGATAATACGCGGCGGAAATCGAGGTGGCATACTGGTACACGTAAAAGTTGCGGTAAAAATGTGGAATATAAGCCCACTCTACCGTGTAAGTGTCATCGATGCTTATCGCGCCCTGATCCTCGCCATAGTAACGCTTAACAATATCTCCGTAGATGCGTTTTAGTTTATCTCCCGATAAGGCTTCGCCGCGTTCTATTTCCTGATGCATGGCTAATTCGAATTCGGCAAACTGGGTTTGCCGAAAAAAGGTGCCGCGTAAGCCTTGTAACTCCTGAAACAAATAAAACAGGCGCTCTTCGTTGTTATGGGCCTTGCCGCGTAGGTAGTCAAATAACAGGACTTCGTTAGCCGTAGAAGCAATTTCTGCAATAAAGGTGGGATATTCTGCGGTCGGGAAAGGTTGTGCGGCGTTGCTGAGCAGGGTGTGCATGCCATGCCCCCACTCGTGGGCGAAAGTGCTTAGAGAGTCGAAATTATTGTGGTGGTTAAGCAGCATATAAGGGTGTGCGTCGTAGGCCGCGCCCATCACATAAGCCCCGCTGCGTTTACCTTTGGCCGGGTACTGATGCATCCAGTCTTGCGCCAGGGCGTGACGCAGTTGTACGCCGTATTCCTTGCCAAGAGGTTTCAGTGCATTCACCAGGATGGCTTTGGAATCATCGATTGAATAGCTGCGCTTGTTTTCAATAATCGAGGGATAAATATCGTAGTAGCGCAGGTCGTCAATCTTCATCCGCTCGGCGCGGAGTTTCATATAGCGATGTAAGGCATCGAGGTTTTGGTTAACGGTGCTGACCAGGGTGTGGTAAACCGCTTCTGGAATATTGTCGGCGTCCATAGCCTGTTGCAAGGAGGAATCAAAGCCGCGCATGCGTGCGCTAAACACGTGCCATTTAACTTCGCCACTGAGAGTACTAGCGAAGGTTTCTTTATAGTTTTGATAGGTACCAAAAAAAGCGTCAAAAATAATTTTTCGATCAGCACGGTTTTCTGCGTTGCGATACTTCGCGTAGTTACTGGCGCGTAAGGACACGCTTTCACCATTGCTTAGGGTGACCTCTGGCCAGGGGAGTTCGGCGTTAGTGAAGATACTGTAGGTATTGCTGACGGCGCTCATCGGATCGTCGGCAGCGGCGAGAATTTCTTCTTCCCGTGGCGATAATACATGGTCACCTTTGCGCAGGGTGTTGCGAATAAAATGCCGATAGTCGGCAAGCTCCTTATTTTTTTGCAGCCAGCCGGTGAGGGTTTTTTCCCCGACGGCAATTAATTCTGGTTCCACAAAGCTAATGGCCTGGCTGTATTCACTGAGCAGGCTTTGGACTTTGGTGTAATGTTCGCTGTTAATTGAGTTGGCAAGGTCAGTATCTTTTTGGAGAAAGGCGTAGGTGTAAACGCGAAGTAACTCTCGGTAACTGGTATAAATAGTATCGAGACAGGTCGACAGAGTGGCGGCGCTGTCGGCTAGCGTGCCGCGGCACTGGCTAAGTGCGTTCACGCTGAGTTTGCTTTTATCAAAGGCCTGTTGCCAGTGTTTCTGGTCAGCGTATAGATCGCTTAGGTCCCAGACAGTTACATTCGATGTGGTTGTATTCGACGTGGTTGGATACAAGATATTTGTTGTGGATACGCTATCCTGACTGACTGCGTGAAATGAGATGAAGGGTATTACTATTGCACTGGAAGTGAGGATCAGTATGCGTAGTGTGATCTTTTTAATTTTATGATTCATTTTTTACTTCCTTGTAGTTTTCTTTCCTGCAGTTTTCTTTTCTGAGGCTTTCTTTTCTGAGAAAAGATTAGCTCCGACGTTTATTTGATCTACCGTGCAGGCCAGGGTTCCGTCGGCAAGCATCACCGAGATGTGTTCGCCTTTTGCTGTATCCACCACTCGGCTAAGCACCTGTTGTTTAACATCCTGGGCAATGGCATAACCCCGGTTCAAAGTACTTAGCGGACTGATCGCTTGCAGTAGTAAGGCTTTGTTGGCTAAACTTTTTTGCTTGCTTTCAAGTTGTAAAGTCATACCGTTACGGAACTGTCGTTGTAAATCCTCCAGCCTGGTTTGCATGGCGGCGAGTAGATGTTCCGGGTGTTGCAAGCGATAGCGATTCACTAAATTTTTTAACGCGCTTTGTTTGCTGGACAGCAAAGACTGGAGGGCTCGCCGCTGTCGAATTTCAAGATGATCGAGGTGCTGAGCTTGTTGATTAAGCCGTTCACCGGGATGGCGCAGGCGTTTGCGTAGTCCGGTGAGCTGGTGGTTTAGCGCGCTAATAACACTGCCCATGGTTTGAGCAAACCAATGTTCGTAGCCAGCAAACAACGAGAGTAGTTCAAGGCTATCCGGGCTGGCCATTTCAGCCGCGGCAGAGGGCGTGGGCGCGCGAGCGTCGGCGATAAAATCGGCAATGGTGGTGTCGGTTTCATGGCCAACGCCACAAATAATGGGAATAGCGCTGGTGCTGATGGCGCGCGCGACGCGCTCTTCATTAAAGGGCCACAAATCTTCCAGCGAACCTCCGCCTCGGCTTAGGATGAGTAAGTCACATTGGTCGTGTTGGTGGGCTAATTCGATAGCGGCGACAATTTGATCGGCGGCATCCTTACCCTGTACCAGAGTCGGGTAAATAGACACCGGAATACTGGGGAAACGTCGCTCCAGAACATGCAGAATATCCCGCACGGCGGCACCCGTGGGTGAGGTGATGATACCAATATGCTGAGGTATTTCCGGTAGCGGTAGTTTGGTATCGGCCGCGAATAAACCTTCACTTTCGAGTTTGGCCTTCAAAATATCAAATTGCCGCTGTAGTGCGCCTAAGCCAGCCGGCTCCATATGCTCGACGATCAGTTGATAGTCGCCACGGTTCTCGTACAGGCCTACCCGACAGCGCACCAGGATTTGCTGGCCTTCCTCGGGTCGAAATTGCACCAGCTGATTGCGGTTGCGAAACATCGCCGAGCGTACCTGAGCTTTCTCGTCCTTAAGGGTGAAATACCAGTGGCCGGAGGAGGGTCGCGCAAAGTTGCTGATTTCGCCCTCTACCCACAGCAGGGGTAGGTGGGTTTCGAGCAATTGTCGGGCGCGGCGATTGAGTTCGCTGACGGAAATAATCGCGCGTTGTTTGCTATCACCCGCTACTGAATTCGGTGTTTTGTTCATAATTAGCCTGTTTAAGCGCTTATTGTACCTCCAATTTGTATCTTCAATTCGAGATCAATCTGGGCGCAATTCATTGATAATCTAAGCTCCGCTGTTTTGTCCGCGCTGGTTTACCTTGAAAGGGTCCGTCGATATAATAGCCTGCTTCCAAATTCCAATGGGTTCACGCAAAACTATGCCTAGAATTGATCAGGAAGCTCTCACCTTTGACGACGTGCTATTGACGCCCGGTTATTCGGAAGTCGTCGCTCGCGAAGTCGATCTCAAGACCCGCCTGACCCGTACCATCGAGCTTAATATCCCCCTGGTATCCGCAGCGATGGATACCGTGACCGAAGCGCGCCTGGCTATTGCCTTGGCTCAGGAAGGCGGTATCGGCATCGTGCACAAAAGTATGACCGTCGAGCAGCAGGCGCAGGCCGTGCGCGCGGTGAAAAAGTTTGAGAGTGGCGTGGTCAAAGACCCCATCACCATCAGTGCCAACACCACCATTAGAGAATTGATGGCATTGACCCGGGAGCATAATATTTCGGGCGTGCCCGTACTGCACAATGATGATCTGGTAGGTATCGTCACTCGCCGCGATGTGCGTTTTGAAACCAACCTGGATGCGCCGGTATCGTCGGTAATGACGCCGAAAGACCAGCTCATAACCGTGCCCGAAGGCGAGAACGCCGATGTGGTGAAAGGTCTGTTACATAAGCACCGTATCGAAAAAGTCCTTGTCGTTAACGAAAAGTTTGAGCTGCGTGGCCTGGTGACCGTTAAGGACATCGACAAAGCCGAACGCTATCCCAATGCCTGTAAAGATGAACTTGGCCGATTGCGGGTGGGTGCTTCCGTGGGTACCGGCGCCGACACCGAACAACGTGTCGAGCAATTGATCGCCGCTGGTGTGGATGTGCTGGTGGTCGATACCGCCCATGGCCACTCCCGCAATGTGCTCGATCAGGTGCGCTGGGTGAAGCAGCACTACCCGAATGTTCAGGTGATCGGCGGTAATATAGCCACCGCCGAGGCCGCACTGGCGCTGGTTGAAGCCGGGGCGGATGGCGTCAAGGTGGGTATTGGCCCGGGCTCGATTTGTACCACTCGCATCGTGACCGGCGTGGGTGTGCCGCAGGTTAGCGCTATCGCCAACGTCGTGAAAGCCCTGCAGGATACCGATGTCACGGTAATAGCCGACGGCGGTATTCGTTTTTCCGGCGACATCGCCAAAGCCATTGCTGCCGGTGCCCACGCCATTATGGTGGGTTCGCTATTGGCGGGCACCGAAGAGGCGCCGGGCGAAATCGAGTTGTATCAGGGGCGAACTTACAAAGCCTATCGGGGCATGGGGTCACTGGGGGCGATGTCACAAACCCAGGGTTCCAGCGATCGTTATTTTCAGGATGCCAGCGTTGGCGCTGAAAAGCTGGTGCCCGAGGGTATCGAAGGTCGCGTGCCCTATAAAGGCCCGGTCTCCGCAGTGATTCACCAATTGATGGGTGGCCTGTGTTCCTCCATGGGTTACACCGGT
Source organism: Porticoccaceae bacterium (assembly GCA_018069525.1). GTDB lineage: Bacteria > Pseudomonadota > Gammaproteobacteria > Pseudomonadales > Porticoccaceae > JAGPUQ01. The sequence continues at coordinate 102,651 of JAGPUQ010000024.1, forward strand.
TGCGCTAACATTGCCTTGATGCGTTCCAAGCCTCGCTTCGTGCGCATTACCGGTGCCGGTATGAGAGAGAGCCACGTTCACGATGTGGGCATTACCAAGGAAACCCCCAACTATCCTGTCAGCGGTAATTAACGCTGCCGTATCGGCTAACATCCTGTTTTTAGGTTGAACCGACCCCGCTTTTTGGGTCGGGTGCTCTCACGTTTATGAATTGATACTGTTACCACGATCCCCCTGTACAGGTTTTTCTATGTCTGCCGATATTCACGCTAACCGCATTCTGATTCTCGATTTTGGTTCCCAGTACACCCAGTTGATTGCGCGTCGGGTGCGGGAAGCCGGGGTGTATTCGGAGATTCGTGCTCACGATATGACGGCGGACGAGATTCGCGCCTTCCAGCCTCGCGGCATCATTTTGTCCGGCGGCCCCCAGTCGCTAACCGCTGATCAATCGCCCTTAGCTAACCCCGAAGTCTTTGCACTCGGGGTTCCCGTGCTGGGCATTTGCTACGGCATGCAGAGCATGGCGGTGCATTTTGGCGGAGAGGTCGAGTCATCCAGTCACCAGGAGTTTGGTTACGCTCAGGTTGCAGTGAGTGGCGATAGCGCGCTGTTACACGACATCAGCGATCATGTTGATCACGACTCCGGAAAGGCCTTGCTCGATGTGTGGATGAGCCACGGCGATAAAGTCAGCCAGTTGCCCGAGGGTTTTACAGTGATGGCCTCCACGCCATCTTGCCCGATTGCCGGAATGTACCACCGGGAGCTCCCGTTTTTCGGCCTGCAGTTTCATCCCGAAGTCACCCATACTTTGCAGGGCGCACGTATTTTTCAGCACTTCGTTGTCGAAATCTGCGGGTGTGAAGCCTTGTGGACGCCTGCCAATATTGTTGAAGATGCCATTGCTCGTGTGCAAGCGACAGTGGGCAGTGACAAAGTCTTACTAGGGCTCTCTGGCGGCGTCGACTCTTCCGTCGTAGCGGCGCTGTTACACCGCGCCATCGGCGATCAGCTCACCTGTGTGTTTGTCGACAACGGTCTGTTGCGCAAAAATGAGGGTGATCAGGTAATGGACACCTTTAGCCGCAATATGGGTGTCAAAGTGATTCGCGCCGACGCCGAGGAATTATTTTTGAGTCGCCTGGAGGGCGTTCAAGACCCTGAGGCCAAGCGCAAAGTTATCGGTAATGCCTTTATCGATATCTTCGATGCCGAGGCGACTAAATTAAAAGACGTTAAATGGCTGGCTCAGGGCACCATTTACCCCGACGTGATCGAATCCGCTGCGGCGAGTACCGGCAAAGCCCACGTGATTAAATCCCACCACAATGTTGGCGGTTTACCCGACGATATGGCTTTAGACCTGGTAGAGCCGGTGCGGGAATTATTTAAAGACGAAGTGCGCAAGGTGGGTCTGGAGTTAGGTTTGCCCTACGACATGGTGTACCGCCATCCGTTTCCGGGGCCGGGTTTAGGTGTGCGTATTCTCGGTGAAGTGAAAAAAAGCTACGCCGACCTGTTGCGCGAAGCCGATGCGATTTTTATCGAAGAATTATATGCAGCTGATTTATACAATAAAACCAGTCAGGCCTTCGCGGTGTTTTTGCCGGTTAAATCCGTTGGTGTAGTCGGCGATGCCCGCCGCTATGAATACGTGATTGCATTGCGCGCTGTCGAAACCGTAGATTTTATGACCGCACGCTGGGCGCACTTGCCCTACGAGTTTATCGAGCGGGTT
>JAGPUQ010000002.1 GCA_018069525.1 Porticoccaceae bacterium
CTGGGTGTGCTGCAGGCTCCACGCGGCTTTTTTGGCGATGGAGGGCAGTTCGCGGTACATATTGAAGACTTCGGCTTCGTCCATGCCCAGTGACTCTACGCAGTATTGGTAGGCGTGGGTGTGGATGGCTTCTTCAAAGGCCTGACGCAGGATGTACTGGCGGGCTTCCGGGTTGGTGATGAGGCGGTAAACTGCCAGCACCAGGTTGTTGGCGACCAGAGAATCGGCGGTGGCAAAGTAGCCGAGTGAACGCATCACGATGCGACGCTCGTCTTCGCTCAGGCCCTCTGGGTCTTTCCAGGTGGCGATGTCGGCGGTCATGTTAACTTCTTGAGGCATCCAGTGGTTGGAGCAACCGTCGAGGTATTTCTGCCAGGCCCAATCGTATTTAAACGGCACTAGTTGGTTGAGGTCGGCGCGGCAGTTGATCATGGCTTTGTCGTCGACTTCGACGCGAGACGCACCCATTTCCAGTTCTTCCAGACCGGCGGAAACGTCCATCGCGGCGAGGTTGGCATGGGCTTGCTGATGTAGGTCGAGGGCAACGGCGTCGGTGGCTGCAGTGGCCGGTGCTGGCACAGGGGCGCTTACTGGAGTGGCCGGTGTTACGGGTGCTGTTGGCACAGGGGCAGGCACTACAGCTGCCGGTGTGGCAACTGGTGCTGTCTTTGCCTTTGGCTCTGGCTCTGTCTCTATTGAAGGAGCAGGAGCAGGAGTAGGCGCGAGCGCCACTGCGGCAAATTTTTTAATGGGCTCTTCGGTATGAAATTCATCCCAATTTAACATGCTATTTCCTCAAAACGATCTGTTATGTCTAGTTATATGTATTGGCGAAACGCTTACTGACACGCTTCGCAATCTGGCTCATCGATGGCGCAGGCCGCAGGTACCGGCGCTGGGCCAGGTGCTGCAGGTTCTGCTGTTCCGGATGCTGTACCTGAAGAGACGGCATTAAGTGTGCCGGTACCGACGGTGGATTTCTCCGTGGTGGTCGCGGCCAATGAGCGCAGGTAGTAGGTGGTTTTAAGTCCCCGGTACCAGGCCATGCGATAGGTGATGTCGAGCTTTTTACCGTTGACCCCGGAAATATAGAGGTTGAGGCTTTGGGCCTGATCGATCCATTTCTGGCGACGGCTGGCGGCATCGACAATCCACTGGGGTTCGACTTCAAAGGCGGTGGAGTACAGAGCTTTGAGATCGGCGGGAATACGGTCGATGGGTTGCGCCGAGCCGTCGTAGTATTTGAAGTCGTTAATCATGACTTCGTCCCAGAGGCCGCGATCTTTCAGGTCGTGTACCAGGTAGCTGTTAACCACGGTGAACTCGCCGGACAGGTTGGATTTCACATAGAGGTTTTGGTAAGTCGGCTCGATGGACTGGCTGACGCCGGTAATATTGGCGATGGTTGCCGTTGGCGCAATGGCCATGACGTTGGAGTTACGCATGCCCTGGCTGGCGATTTTGGCGCGTACGCTGTCCCAGTCCATGGAGGTGGATCGATCCACTTCGAGGTACTGGCTGCCGCGCTGTTGTTCGAGCAGGTCGAGGGAGTCGATGGGCAGAATACCCTGGCTCCACAGCGAACCCTCGTAGCTTTTGTACTGACCGCGCTCGGCGGCGAGATTGGACGAGGCAGAAATGGCGTAGTAGCTGATCGCTTCCATAGAGCGGTCGGCAAATTCGACGGCTGCATCGGAGCTGTAGGGCAGGCGGAGTTTGTAGAGGGCATCCTGAAAGCCCATCAAGCCGAGACCGACCGGACGGTGACGCATATTGGATTGCCGCGCGGTATCGACGGAGTAGTAGTTAATGTCGATCACGTTATCGAGCATGCGCACTGCGGTGTTGATGGTTTTCTCTAACTTGGCGGTATCGAGTTGACCATCGGCGGTGATGTGCTGGGGTAAATTTACCGAGCCCAGGTTACACACGGCAATTTCTTCGTTGGCTTTGGTATTAAGCGTGATCTCGGTACACAGGTTAGAGGAGTGTACGACGCCAACATGCTGCTGCGGCGAGCGCAGGTTGCAGGGATCTTTAAAGGTGATCCAGGGATGGCCGGTTTCAAACAACATGCCGAGCATTTTGCGCCACAGTTCCTGGGCACGAACGGTTTTGTGCAGGACGGTTCCGGCGGCGGCCTGGCGCTCGTACTCTTCGTAGCGGGCTTCAAAGGCGAGACCGAACAGGTCGTGCAAGTCTGGGGTTTCGGAGGGCGTAAACAGAGTCCAGTTGCCGTCTTCGAAGACGCGCTTCATAAACAGATCGGGCACCCAGTTGGCGGTGTTCATATCGTGGGTGCGACGGCGGTCGTCGCCGGTGTTTTTGCGCAGCTCCAGAAATTCTTCGATATCCATGTGCCAGGTTTCGAGATAGGCACATACCGCGCCTTTGCGCTTGCCGCCCTGATTGACGGCGACGGCGGTGTCGTTAACTACTTTCAGGAAAGGTACGACGCCCTGAGATTTACCGTTGGTGCCTTTGATGTAAGAACCCAGGCTGCGCACGGGAGTCCAGTCGTTGCCGAGGCCGCCGGCCCATTTGGAGAGCATGGCGTTATCCTGGATCGCACCGTAAATGCCTTCGAGATCGTCGGGTACGGTGGTCAGGTAGCAGCTAGACAGCTGTGGACGCAAAGTGCCGGCGTTAAACAGAGTCGGCGTCGAACTCATATAGTCGAAAGACGACAGCAGGTTGTAGAACTCGATGGCGCGGGCTTCGCGATCATCTTCGTTTGCGGCCAGACCCATAGCGACGCGCAGGAAGAAACACTGAGGTAGCTCAAAGCGGGTGTCGTTGCTGTGAATAAAGTAACGGTCGTAGAGGGTCTGCAGGCCGAGGTAGCCAAACTGCAGGTCGCGTTCGGGAAGAATGGCCGCGCCAATGCGGTCGAGGTCGAACTCGGCCAGGGCTGGGGCGATCAGTTCTAGTTCGATGCCACGCTTGATATAGGCTTTAAAGGCATCCGGGTAGAGGGCGGTCATTTCGTGCTGGGTGGCGGTGTCAGCGACGTTTAAGAACGTTAACGCTTCGCTGCGCAAGCCGTCGAGTAAGAGGCGGGCGGTGGCGTAGGTGTAGTTGGGTTCGGTTTCTACCAAAGTGCGCGCGGTAATGACCAGCGAGGTGTTGACGTCGGCGATGGAGACACCGTCGTAGAGATTGCGCAGGGCCTCGGTGAGAATGACATCGGTTTCGACATCTTTAAGGCCTTCGCAGGCTTCGCGCACCACGGTTTGTATGCGGACCATATCCAGCGGCGCCTGGGTGCCGTCGGGGTGGACCACCATAATAGTGGACTGTAGTTCGGGTGTGCTGGATTCGGCTACGGGGGGTTGTTCGCTGGCGCGCTCGCGGGCGCGGTCTTCGCGATAGATTACGTAGGAGCGGGCGATGGCTTGTTCGCCTTTGCGCATTAAGGCCAGCTCGACCTGATCCTGAATGTCCTCAATATGTACTGAACCACCGGAAGGCATGCGCCGTTTAAAGGTTTCGTTGACCATCTCGGTAAGGTCTTTCACGGTCGCGTGAATGCGTCCGGAAGCTGCTGCTGCCGCGCCTTCTACGGCCAGAAAGGCGCGCGTGATGGCGATGGCGATTTTGCTGTTGTCGTAGGGCACAACGGTGCCGTTGCGCTTGATCACCTTGAGCTGACCGGGAGCGGTGGCGGCGATAGAGCTCGCCTGGCTGCTTGCTGCTGGGCTGCTTGTAGTTGAAGCGCCCGCCGTCGGGGTTTGCTGAGGAGCGTTAGCGGGGGTGTTGAGGGTGTTCTCCATGGTCTTTTGCCTGCCTGTTTTTTTAAGTATTGGTTTTTTTAAGTTAAGTATTGGTGGTTGATTTAAGTTGCTGGTTCAATATAAAAGCTGGTTCGATCTAATAGTCTGTCTACCTAAGGTCTGCTTACATAGCCCAGGAAGCCATTGAAAATGCTCAGGTAGGTGTAGCGACACCCTTAGTCTGATTTTCTTGCTCACTTTGGCTGAATGCAGCCTGGCTGTTTTTATTAGTTTCGTTAGTGCGTGTCATTTGTCTAATTTGTCTAATTCTAAACGTGTGATTTATATCTAAGCATCTAAGCTGTGCTATCTAAGTACTACGCTATCTAAATTTGGCCATCTAAAACAGCGTTTTCGTGCAATTCAAGTTTAGTAGTAAGCCCCACATATGGGGAATCTGTCGCCAAGGACTACAAGATAGTGTGCCTGAGCTAGAAATGCAACACAATATATGCGATAAATTGTGTTAATAGCCTGTGGATAAGCTGTGATCCGATAAACGGTGGGGAGCATGCCCCAAACAGGGGCAAGAAATCAGCACTCATTGGCTTTAATGGGTCATTTTTTGGCCGAATTCGCGAGTGTTTTCGGCGTTAAAGCTGGGCGACAGTGGGAAATCGACTTTTGTGGATAAACCTGTGGATAAATTCGACCAATATGGAGCCATCCCGGGCTTTGAAGTCCATGAAAACGCTGACTTCAGTGTGGTATTAAGCGGTTTTAAATGGTTTAGGCAGAGTTTTAAGCAGAGCCTTAAGTAGAACTCTAAGTAGAGATTAGAGCTTAATATCGAGCTGCACCGGGCAGTGATCAGAACCCATCACCTCGGTGAGAATGTCGGCGTCTTCGATACGGTCTTTGATGCTGTCTGACACCATAAAGTAATCGATCCGCCAGCCGACGTTGTTGCCGCGAGCGCCAGCTCGGTAGCTCCACCAGCTGTATTTGGCCTCGTCCGGGTGTTGATAACGGAAGGTGTCGATAAAACCGGCGGCAACCAGGTTGTCCAGGCCATCGATTTCCCGCTGCATATAGCCCGCACTTTTGTTGTAGTTGGGTTTGGCGCGGGCGAGATCGATATCCCGGTGGGCGACATTGAGGTCGCCACAGACCACCACGGGCTTTTGCTGCTCTAGTTGTTTGAGGTGGGTGAGAAAATCCGCGTCCCACTGCTCGCGATAGTCGAGCCGCTTGAGTTCGCTGCCGGAGTTGGGGGTGTACACGGTAACCAGGAAATAGGTATCGAATTCCAGAGCGATGACGCGGCCTTCAAGGTTGTGCTCGGCTTGATCCATATCGTAGTGGATGGATAGCGGCTCCGTGCGAGTCAGAATAGCGGTGCCGGAATAGCCTTTCTTATCCGCCGAGTTAGCGTAGACATGAAAGCCTTCGATGCCTTCCAGAGCGGTCATCACCTGATCGTCCTGGGCCTTGGTCTCCTGCAGGCAGATGACATCGGTGTTCATGTCGTGCAAGGCCTGGGCGAAGTCTTTTTTCATCGCGGCGCGAATACCGTTTACATTCCACGACACTAAACGCATGGGCTAGCTTCCTGTTGATAGGTGATTAGGGTTCAGTTTGACGTATTCAGCTCTCAGGGATCAGGTATTCGAAGCTATAAGTTTTTTCTGATAGCCCGATTGCACTAGATCCACCGCTACCAGCACTGCGATGGAAAAGTAGAAGGTCGCCTTGGACATGGGTTCGACAGCAAAACCAAAGAGTTTTAAGTGAGCCAGGTGGCCGCCTTCGCCAAGTAGTACTACGCCCACAATCAACAGGATAAATAAACCGAGGATTTCGTACTTGCGGTTGCGCTGTAAAAATTCGGAGACGTGATCGGCCAGTACAAACATGGCGATGCCGGAGGTAATAATGGCGATGGCCAGCACTATAAAGACGTCGGTAATGGCCAGCGCCGATAAGATGGAATCAAAGCTGAAAATCAGATTCATAAACACAATGATGGCCACCACCGAGGCGGCGGATTTTTTCGGGGCGGAGTCGCCCTCGTGAACCAGGTCGCTCACCGAGAGCATATGGGATATTTCTTTAACGGCGGTGTACATAATAAAGCCGCCGCCAAACAAAAATACAATGGTTGAGAAATTGAAGGTGCCTTCGATAACGCCGGTCCAGTTGAGGTGGAAAAATGGCGCGGTCATGGTATTGATCAGTTTGATCATCACGAACAGCAATATAATGCGCAGCGCCACCGCGATGATGATGCCCCAGCGGCGTACTGCGGCCTGTTGATGGGCGGGCGCACGTTTTGATTCGATGGATATATAGAGCAGGTTGTCGAAGCCGAGTACGGCCTGTAAAAAGATCAGTACGCCCAGGTTAGCCAGGTTGTCGATGGTAAAAAGTTCGATCATGATGCGTAATGTCCTCTCCAGATATAGGAGCTAGTGTAAAGTGAGTTGCCGCTTCCTGAAAGCCTTTAACCTAAAACCGTTAGTTTAAAACCTATAACTTAAAATCTTTAACCCAGCAGGGTAAATGAAGGGTAGAGCTTATGCCGACACCAGCATCCACACAGTTTACGGAAACCCGCGTTAGCGTTGAAGCTGATTGGGTAGACTACAACGGCCATATGAACCTGGCCTACTACGTGCTGGCTTTCGATAAGGCCACGGATACGTTCTACGACAATCTCGGTATTGGCCTGGCCTACCGGGAGCAAATGAATAGCTCGATGTTTACCCTGGGGATTAATGTGGATTACCTTCAGGAGGTATTTGTCGGCGATGAGCTGCGCATTACCACACAGTTGTTGGACTGCGACGCTAAACGCCTGCGCTATTTTCATCAAATGTATCAGGGCGCGTCACAAGATACGTCACAAGGCACACTAGAAAAACCGGTGGCTACCAACGAGTGTCTGGCCGTGCATGTGGATATGGGGTTACGCAAAAGTGCGCCGTTTCCCGAACTTACCCGCACACGTATTGATACGGCATTGGCCGAGCATCGGCAGTTACCCCAGCCGGAGCGGGCGGGTAGGGTGCTGGGGTTTTCTGCGAAATAGCTTAAGTTTTATTAATACGTGCAGGGTTAGGGCTGGACGCGATTCACCTTAACCAGCATACCCATATTGGCGTGGTCGAGATAATATAGTTCTCCCGGCGCTATCTGACGGGATTCCCGCAGGGTAAACGCCTTGCCAGTCACCATGGTTTCGACGGCAAGATGATTTCCCGGTATGGCTGGCAGGGTGACGTGGCGAGGGATGGGATGTTCGGCAATGGGGTTTTCAAAAGTGCGATTTTGAAGGCCGCTATCTTGAAGGGCGCTATTTTCAAGGCCGTCATTTGGAAGACTATTATTTTGAAGGTCATTATTTCGAAGATCAGGGTTTACAACATCTGGGCTTGCAGCACTACGATATGAGTCAGTATCTGAGACAGGGCTACTAGAATCAGTATTGGAACCAAATACGATTTTCCAGAGATCAGTTTCCAGGTGCAGGAAGCGCGATAAGTAGACGCGCACACTGCCTTCCAGCTCGTGGTGAGCGCCGTGCTTGCCGCCGCCGGCTATTCTTACCCAGGGCATGTTGGCGCTACCGCGCCCTGGTTGTCGCCAGGCCTGGTGATAGAGCACACGATAGTTGTTGCTTCGACCCAGGGTATAGGCCTCCGGGCCCAGTTGTCGTTCATCTTTAGTAATTAGGGGAAAGGGGCTGTCGCTGTCCTCGACATCAATCAGCTCGGTGGGGTAGCTGAGCTGCTCCGCAGCGGAGGCGCTTTCGTCGCCGAAGTTATCGACCTGAGCAAAAATCAGTACTTCCACCTGATACCAGTTTTCGCTAGAGCCGATTGCGTTTGAACCTGGAATAGCACCTTCCGCAGTGACGCTGCCAGCGCCGACCAGCAGTGCCATAGAGAACAGTAAGCGCGTGAATAGAGTCATTAAATTGCCTGGTCTGTTTGTCGGGTTGCTTGTGCTGAGTTTAGTTAGGCCGAATTTAGCTATGCCGGACTTAGGTGATCCAGCAATTCGGTAACGGTTTCCAGACGATCTTCCGCACTAAACATCGGAATCGCGAATTTCAATTGCGTGGCACCGTGGAGTCGATACACATCGGCCTGTTGTTGCACCAGTTGCACAATCACCAGGGGTTCCACTTTGGTGTTCGAGCCAAATTCAATCGTACCACCCGCGGCACCGGCCTCTATTTTGTTGATCCCCAGCCGGGTGGCGCGCAGGCGCAGGCTGGTAACGCGGAACAAATTTTTCAATGGCTCGGACAATAAACTGAAGCGGTCGATCATTTCAACCTGTAGCTCGCGCAGCTCGGCATCGTTCGCGGCACCCGCCAGACGTTTGTAGAGCATTAAGCGGGTATGCACATCCGGCACGTAGTCTTCCGGAATCAAAGCCGGAATATTGAGATTAACTTCGGCACCCAGTGGCGCACTGAGGTCGATGTCCGGGGTTTTGCCTTCGCGCAGACTCTGCACGGCGCGCTCCAGTAATTCCATATAAAGAGAAAAGCCGATAGTGCTGATATGGCCGCTCTGACCTTTGCCGAGTAGTTCGCCAGCACCGCGAATTTCTAAATCGTGAGTGGCCAGTGTAAAGCCCGAGCCCAGGTGGTCGGCAGCTTCGATGGCTTCCAGACGTTTGTGGGCATCGCTGGTCATTTGCTTGGGATGGGGGGTGAGCAGGTAGGCATAGGCCTGGTGGTGAGAGCGGCCGACGCGACCGCGCAATTGATGCAACTGGGCGAGCCCGAGTTTGTCGGCGCGTTCGATAATAATCGTGTTGGCGCTGGGCACGTCAATGCCGGTTTCAATAATGGTGGAGCACACCAGCACATTAAAGCGCTGGTGGTAGAAATCCGACATCACGCTTTCGAGTTCGCGCTCGCGCAGTTGCCCGTGGGCAACTCCGACCCGGGCTTCGGGAATTAAGATTTGCAGGTCAGCCGCAGTTTGGCCGATGGTTTTAACGTCGTTATGTAAAAAATACACCTGCCCGCCGCGGAGGATTTCTCGCAGAATGGCTTCTTTAATTAGACGCTTGTCCCAGAGATGGGTAAAGGTTTTTACCGATAAGCGTTTGGCTGGAGGGGTGGCGATAATAGAGAGATCGCGCAGGCCGCCCATGGCCATATTCAGGGTGCGAGGAATGGGGGTGGCGGTGAGCGTAAGAATATCGACTTCACTGCGCATGGCTTTAACTTTTTCTTTTTGCTGCACACCGAAGCGATGTTCTTCATCAATAATCAGCAAGCCCAAATCGCGATATTTAATATGAGTGTTCAGCAATTTGTGGGTGCCAATTAAAATATCGATTTTGCCCTCGGCTACTTGCTGAAGTACTTCGCTTTGTTCTTTGGCGGAGCGAAAGCGCGACAGCACATCGATACGTACGGGCCAGTCGGCAAAGCGGTCGCGGAAGTTGTCGTAGTGTTGTTGCGCGAGCAGTGTGGTGGGTACCAGGATGGCGACTTGTTTACCGCTGCTAATGGCGATAAATGCCGCGCGCATGGCGACTTCGGTTTTGCCGAAGCCGACATCGCCGCACACCAGGCGATCCATCGGTTGCTCGCCGTGCATGTCGCTGTGTACTGCGCTGATGGTTTGCAGTTGATCGGGGGTTTCTTCAAAAGGGAAGCCCGCGCAAAACGCGCGGTAGTCTTCTTCCGGACAGCGATAGATATAGCCTTTGCGGGCCTCGCGGCGAGCGTAGACATCGAGTAGTTCGGCCGCGGTGTCGCGAATTTGTTTGGCGGCTTTGGTTTTAGCTTTTTGCCAGGTCTCCGAGCCGAGGCGATGCAATGGCGCCACGCTTTCGTCGCTACCGCTGTAGCGGCTAATCAGATGTAAATTGGCAACCGGTACATAGAGTTTATCGCCAGCGGCGTATTCAAGAGTTAGAAATTCTGCCGGTTCGTCCTCCATGACCAGAGTTTGTAAGCCCCGGTAGCGGCCCACTCCGTGGTCAATATGCACCACCGGCGCGCCGAGACGCAATTCGGTAAGATTTTTGATGATCTGATCGGCGCTCTCCTGTTCTCGGGAGCGACGACGGCGCTGCAATACTTGCTGGCCAAATAATTCCGTTTCGCTGATCACGGTGATGGCGGGTTGAGTTAAGCGCAAACCGCGTTCGAGTGGATAGACCAGAATGTAATGTTCGGCTGTTACAGGAGCTTCTATCGGAGTGTCTATTTGAACTTCTAAGGAAGTGCTGCTCTGCTCTTGAGCGGGCGTGTTGTTAATAGCAGCGATAAATTCTGACCACGACGCGACTTCTTTGGGTTTAATTTCTGCCTTGGCGAGCAACTCGAGTAGAGCCTCCCGGCGACCCGCGGATTCCGCACAAAACAACACGCTGGTTGTAGTTTCGGTAAGGGTTTCGGCGAGTAGAGCCTGAAGCTTTTCCAGCGGCTCAGCGGCCTTGGCGTCAACGCCGATATCGGGCAGCGCCAGGCTGCCGAAATTGTGGTGGCCGACTTTCTCAGGCAGCGCTTCGGCATGTAGATCGGTGCGCGCTAGTTGTTTGAGGTCGGAAAATAATTCGCTGGTGCTGAGAAACAACTCGCCTGGTGGCAGTAGCGGGCGAGTGGGATCAACGCCGTATTCTTCGTAGCGCTCGTTGGCTTCACGCCAAAAATTGTCTGCGGCGCCACTGATATCGCCTTCCGTAAACAAGCGGGTATGCTCGGGCAAATAGTCGAATAAGGTCGCGGTGCTGTCGAAGAACAGGGGCAGGTAGTATTCGATGCCGCCGGGGGCCGCGCCAGTTTTTACGCCTTGATACAGGGCGCATTGCCGTGGGTCGTTATCGAAGTGGCTGTGCCAGCGATCGAGAAAGGTTTTAATGGCGTTTTTATCGAGGGGGAATTCTCTGGCCGGCAATAAATTAATGGCGTCTTTTTTGTCCACCGTGCGTTGGGTGTCGGGATCAAAGGTGCGCAGGGAGTCAATTTCATTGTCGAATAAGTCGAGGCGAATCGGCAGCGAAGAGCCCATTGGAAAGATGTCGATAAGTGCACCGCGCACGGCAAACTCGCCGTGTTCGTATACGGTGTCTGCGGCGCGATAGCCCGCTTGCTCCAGCTCGCCGCGCAGGCGATTGATATCGACGGTATCGCCGCTGCGATAGATAAAGGTATTGCCGGCAATAAACGTGGGCGGCGGCAAGCGTTTCATTAAGGTCGGTGCCGGTGCGATCAAAATGCCGTGCTGGGTGTGCGGCAGGCTGTGGAGCGTATGCAGGCGCTCGGAGATGATGTCCTGATGGGGCGAAAACCAGTCGTATGGCAGGGTTTCCCAGTCGGGTAAATGCAACACCGGAAAGTCGGGGTTGTTGCCGGTGAAAAATAATAATTCATTTTCCAGGCGTGCCGCCGTTTTGGCGTCCGCCGCGATAACCAGGCTAAAACCCTGATGTTGCTGCGCGCTGGTGGCGATGGCCAGTGCCGCCGCCGAACCACCGAGCCCGCCCCAGTGCAGGCGGTTGCCGGACTGCTGCTCAGCAGTGGGTAGCTTGAGAGCCGGCGGTGGCGTCCCATCGGTTGCGACGGCGTTTGATTGCTGGAATAAAGGCATGCGAGGTGGCTTGGCGACCTTACTGTGGTGGGTAAATAGGGTGTGCTATTGTAACGACGGTCTTAGCTGCAGTCATGGTTTGAGGTTTTATTTTTGAGGTAAAGGAGCGGGTCGGCGTGGTAAAAATGGGTTTCCCTGGTATCCCAAACCTGAATAAAACGTCGCGCTGTTGTTTTAGATATCTGCTGGTGTTGCTACTAATGCAGGCCTTAGTGTTATTGACGGGCTGTAGCAAAACACCCTTTAGTATGAAAGATAGTGTCAGAAATTTAGCCAAGTCCGATATCGATTTTGTCGCCGATGCCCACTATGCCAGTGCGCAGCGCCTATTGCGCGAACTCAACACCAAACTCTACCGCCGTAATCCGGTGCAATTAACCCACGGGCGTGTGTTGGGCGGCAGCTCGTCGCCCACGGCAGCCAGCCGCGAGCAGCAATTGTTCCGTGCTAATGGGCCTTTGGTATTCGACGAGTTGGGCGGCAGGCGGGGCACCAGGGCTATGGAGTTGGCGTTGGCACCGGGGTTTGAAGGCGACCGGGTGTTTGCCTTAATGGCGGGGCTGACCGGCATGATTCGGCATAGCTACGGCTACCGGTCGGAGTTTTTTATGCTGGATAACATCGATGAACAAAAGCTCTACCAGTCTGCGCGCAATGTGGAAATTCTACTGTGGCGATTGTCTCGCGCGCGCAGCCATAGCGGGCAGCCCCTGATTTTAACCAACCACCGCTCCGGGGAAGTCGACAATCTGAGTTTTGAGCGTTTGTTTGGTAAATTGATCGCTACCCAGGACATGCTGGCGGAGATTGCGGCACAAAAAAATAACCGCCTGATCAATCAAGTTGCCCATAATGCGGCCTCCCTGGTATTTTTCCCCCTCTAGAGACCGAATTCCGGTTGCGGCGAGGCACTCTAATCACGATAATAGCCGCCTTTTTTATCGTTGCCGGCAACCGGGGGCTTTGTGAAACGACCACAACCGCAAGATTTCTTTAAAGATTGGAAAGAGCGCGAAGCTCTGGCCGAGGCCATGATCCCGCTGATCGGCAAATTGTATCGGCAGAATAACGTCTCCCTTTATATGTATGGCCGCAATATGGTCAACCTGTCGGTGACCGATCTGATGAAGGCGCATCGCTTTGTACGCCAGATCGAGCAAAACGAACTCTCCGAATTTGACACCTTTCCGATGATTGCCGCGTTAGCGGCGATGGATCTGGGGCCTGCCCACATCGATATCGGCAAGTTGACCGTGAGATATCTCGACAAGGGAAATAGCCGCGAACCGCAGGAATACCTGCAGGAAGTGGTGGGTAACGATATTGGTTCGGTGCGTAAACCTTTACCCGAACCCCAGGATGTCGTGCTCTACGGCTTTGGCCGTATTGGTCGCTTACTGGCGCGCATACTGGTGGAGAAAGCTGGGGGCGGCGATCTGCTGCGCTTGCGAGCCATTGTGGTACGCGACGGCGGTAGCGCTAACGATCTGGAAAAACGCGCCAGCCTGTTGCGGCGGGATTCGGTACACGGTTCTTTTCGCGGCACCATTAGGGTGTTACATGAAGAGAACAAGCTGATTTGTAATGGCAATGAGATTCAGGTGATTTATGCCAACTCGCCGTCCGAAGTGGATTACACCGAGCATGGCATCAACAATGCCTTGATCGTGGACAACACCGGCGTGTGGCGCGATGAAGCCGGCCTGGGCGAGCATTTGAAATGTCCCGGTGCGGGCAAGGTGCTACTCACAGCGCCAGGCAAGGGCGATATCCCCAATATTGTGTACGGCGTTAACGATCGCGAGATCACCGCAGATACTAAGATTTTATCGGCGGCTTCCTGTACTACCAACGCCATTGTTCCGGTCTTAAAGGCAGTGATGGATGAGTACGGCGTGAGCCGCGGCCACGTAGAAACCGTCCACGCCTACACCAACGATCAGAACCTGATCGACAACTACCACAAAGGCGAGCGCCGGGGCCGCAGTGCGGCACTGAATATGGTGATTACCGAAACCGGGGCGGCGAGTGCTGCGGCGAAAGCGATTCCCGAGTTGGCGGGCAAGCTCACCGGCAATGCTATTCGGGTGCCGACGCCCAATGTATCCATGGCGATTTTGAATCTTCAGCTCGAGCGTGATACCACGGTCGCCGAACTCAACGAATTTATGCGCCAAAAGGCCCTGTACTCGCCTTTACAGCAGCAGATCGGGTACACCATCTCATCGGAAGCGGTATCGACGGACTTCGTCGGTGATCGTCACGCCTGTGTACTGGACTCCAGGGCGACCATTGTCAGCGGCAATAGCTGTGTTCTGTATTGCTGGTACGACAACGAGTTTGGCTATAGCTGTCAGGTAGTGCGTTGTATGGAAGAAATGGTGGGCGTGCACTGGCCCATGTATCCGCGCGCTGGCTAGGCGCTCCGCGATCCGCCGTTAGAGGTTTAAGGGCTGTTAATCACTTGGTTTTACTGGCAATAAGCCCGCTAGCCCTTTATAATCCTCGCCGCGTTTGTGGAGCTAAATTTAAAGCTTCTGTTAAGTTGCAGGCACACTCCTGCGGGCCCTGTGTCAGTTCAAAAGACAAGCTTAATATTGTAATACCACATTTAACGGCGGCCCCTGTGGCCGTGAAACAGTAGTGGCGTAATCAGAGTGCGCGAGTAGCACTTGTAAGTTCGCCTGAGTTAAAGGAAAGGTTTTTATGATCAAGATCCGTAGAGGATTAGATCTACCCATAAGCGGTAAGCCCGAACAGCTTATTCACGATGGCCCCGAAATTCGATCCGTTGCGGTCGTCGGTTTTGACTACGTCGGTATGAAACCGACCATGGCCGTCAAGGAAGGGGATCGAGTGCAGCTGGGTCAACTGCTGTTTACCGACAAAAAGAACGAAGGTGTGCGCTATACCGCGCCCGCCACCGGTACTGTCGCGGCGATTAATCGTGGTGATCGCCGAGTATTGCAGTCGGTGGTTATTGACGTAGATAGCACTGCAAGTGAAGACGACGTGGTGCAATTTACCGCCCACGCCGCTAGCGAGTTGCCGGGCCTGGATCGGGCGAAGGTAGTTGAGAGCCTGGTGCAATCGGGTTTATGGACTGCGCTGCGCACCCGACCTTACTCAAAAGTCCCCGCAGTTGACGCCACCCCCCACTCAATTTTTGTTACCGCCATTGATACCAATCCGCTGGCTGCTGATCCCGCTCTGGTGATCGCCGAAAACGCCAGCGATTTTGTCAATGGCTTGCAGGTATTGACCCGCTTAAGCGCTGGCCCAGTACATTTGTGTACCGCTCCAGACGCAGATATCCCTAGCGCTGAGGGCGTGACTCACCACGAATTTTCCGGGCCACACCCGGCTGGTTTGGTGGGCACTCATATTCATTTTATCGATCCAGTTAGTGCCGATAAAACGGTTTGGCACATCGGCTATCAGGACGTCATTGGCGTTGGCAAATTGTTCGCCACAGGGCGTTTGAGCAGTGAGCGCGTCGTTGCCCTGACCGGTTCCGGTGTCACGCAGCCACGTCTGGTACGCACGCGTTTGGGTGCTAATCTCGAAGAGCTCAGCGCTATTGCCGCGGGTAATCGCGTTATTTCTGGCTCTGTACTGTCGGGTCGTACCGCAAGCGGAGCGCTGGGCTACCTGGGTCGCTATGACAATCAGGTGTCGGTGTTGCCCGAGGGTAACAAACGCCTGTTTATGCGCTATATGTCCCCCGGTGCTAATTACCATTCATCGCTGCCGATTTATCTCTCCAGCCTGAGCAAGGGCAAAACATTCGATATGGATTGCAACGCCAATGGCAGTGAGCGGGCGATGGTGCCCATCGGCAATTACGAAAATGTTATGCCGCTGGATATTTTGCCCACGCAGTTGTTGCGCGCACTCATTGTTGGCGATACCGAAATGGCCCAAAAATTGGGTTGTCTGGAACTGGATGAAGAAGATTTGGCACTATGTACCTATGTTTGTGTTGGCAAGTATGAATACGGCCCGATCCTTCGGGACAATCTCACCCGTATTGAGAAGGAGGGTTGAGGCTGATGGGTTTGCGTAAATTATTAGATTCGATGGAGCCGCACTTTAATAAAGGCGGCAAGTACGAAAAATTCTATGCCTTGTTCGAGGCAGTGGATACGATTTTCTATTCGCCCGCAGCGGTGACTAAAACCGGTGCCCATGTACGCGACGGTATCGATCTCAAGCGCGTGATGATCACCGTTTGGCTAGCGGCATTTCCGGCGATGTTCTACGGCATGTACAACCTGGGGTTTCAGGCTAACACGGCGATGGCAGCGGCTGGAATTACCGAAGTACAAGATTGGCACGGCATCATTATTGGCCTTTTTGCTGGTCATGACCCAGCCAGTATCTGGGATTGCTTCTGGTACGGTGCAGCCTACTTTGTGCCGGTCTATATGGTGACCTTTATCGTCGGTGGTTTCTGGGAAGTGGTGTTTGCCTCGATACGCGGCCACGAAATCAACGAAGGCTTCTTTGTCACCTCTATTTTATTCGCGCTGATCTGCCCGCCCACCTTACCTTTATGGATGGTGGCAATGGGTATTAGTTTTGGCGTGGTGATCGGCAAGGAAATTTTTGGCGGCACCGGCAAAAACTTTTTGAATCCGGCATTAACCGGGCGCGCCTTTGTATTTTTCGCCTACCCAGCGTTTATGAGTGGTGACGCGGTGTGGACCGCAGTTGACGGCTACACCGGTGCAACGGCGCTGTCGGTTGCTGCTAGTGATGGCATGGTCGCGCTACAGGCTCAGTACAGTTGGATGGACGCCTTTATTGGTCGCATCCCTGGCTCGATGGGTGAAGTGTCTACCCTGGCCATCTTTATCGGTGGCGCTTTATTGCTGCTCACCCGCATCGCTTCCTGGCGCATTATTCTTGGGGTGTTCCTCGGTATGTTTGCGCTCTCCAGCTTATTTAATCTGGTTGGCTCCGACAGTAACCCGATGTTTGCCATGACATGGGAGTGGCATCTGGTGCTCGGCGGTTTTGCCTTCGGTATGATCTTTATGGCGACGGACCCGGTGTCTGCGGCGATGACCAATGTCGGTAAATATTGGTACGGTGCGCTGATCGGCGTGATGGTGGTGTTGATCCGCGTAGTGAACCCGGCTTTCCCCGAGGGTATGATGCTGGCAATCCTGTTCGCTAACTTGTTTGCAGCCCTGATCGATCACTTTGTGGTTCAGGCTAACGTCCGCCGGAGGCTTGCCCGTGGCTAATAAAGAATCGTTTGGAAGAACCCTACTGGTCGCAGCGGTACTGTGTTTAGTGTGTTCTGTGGTGGTGTCGACGGCGGCGGTGATGTTGCGTCCGGCTCAGCAATTTAATAAAGACCTCGACCGCAAATCTAATATTCTGGCTGCCGCCGGTTTAATGGAAGAGGGTGGCGATGTCGAAGCCCTGTTCGCCGGTGTCACTTCCCGAGTGGTGGATTTGGAAACCGGGAAATTTACCGACGCGGTGGCGCTCGATACCTACGACCAACGCAAGGCGAGTAAATCTCCGGAGCTTTCCGACGCCATCCCCGATGATTTGGATAAAGCCAAAATTTCGCGACGAGTTAAATATGCGGTGGTGTATTTAATTGAAAATGATCAGGGTGTCGAAACCGTGATCTTGCCGATTAAGGGTTACGGCCTCTGGTCAACGCTCTACGGCTTTGTTGCCCTGGATGGAGATTTTAATACCGTTGCCGGAATCGGTTTTTACGAGCACGCGGAAACTCCGGGCCTGGGTGGCGAAGTCGATAATCCCAACTGGAAGGCATCGTGGGTAGGTAAAAAGGTGTATCCCGGTGGTGATGCTTCAGAGCCAGCCTTGAGCGTTATTAAAGGCAAGGTAAACCTCGAGCGCGCCGAAGCGATTTATCAAATCGACGGCTTGTCCGGCGCGACCTTGACCAGTCGTGGGGTTCACAACTTAATTCAGTACTGGATGGGGGCGGAAGGTTTTTCTCCGTTCCTGGGTAACTTGCGCGCAGGAGAGGCATAGTTATGACAGATAAAACCAAAGATATCCTGTTTAGGCCGGTATTTGCGGACAATCCCATTGCACTGCAAATTTTGGGTATTTGCTCTGCCCTGGCAGTGACCGGGCAGATGTCCGTGTCGTTGGTAATGTGTATTGCCTTGACAACGGTGACGGCGTTTTCGAATTTGTTTATTTCGATTGTGCGCAATCAAATCCCCAGCAGTATTCGTATTATCGTGCAGATGACCATTATTGCTTCGCTGGTGATTGTGGTGGATCAACTTCTTAAAGCCTACGCCTACGAAATCAGCAAACAGTTGTCGGTATTTGTCGGCTTAATTATTACGAACTGTATCGTTATGGGTCGCGCCGAAGCCTTCGCGATGAAAAACCCACCGCTGCCCAGCTTTTTAGATGGCGTCGGCAACGGTTTGGGTTACAGCGTAATTTTGATGACCCTCGCCTTTGTTCGCGAACTGTTTGGTTCCGGTTCTTTATTTGGCATGCAAGTGCTGCCACTGGCGACGGAGGGCGGTTGGTACATTCCTAACGGTATGCTGTTGTTGCCGCCTAGTGCCTTCTTCTTGATCGGTGGTTTTATCTGGGTACTGCGCACCTTCAAAAAAGAGCAGGTTGAGGCAGTTGAATACCCGATGGCGCCTAATACCGTCGGTGGTCATGCTGCTGGGGAGGCTGCGTAATGGAACATTATTTGACCTTACTAGTACGAGCCATTTTTATCGAGAACATGGCCCTGGCCTTCTTCCTGGGCATGTGTACGCTGCTGGCGATCTCCAAAAAAATTGAAGCGGCCATTGGTCTGGGTATCGCGGTGGTAGTAGTGTTGGCCATTACCGTACCGGCGAATAACGTGATCTATACCTATCTGCTCGCCGATGGCGCGCTGGCGTGGACCGGTATTGAAGCTCTGGCATCGGTCGATTTGAGCTTTCTCGGACTACTGAGTTACATCGGTGTGATTGCCGCGATCGTGCAAATTTTGGAAATGGTACTCGACCGCTATGTGCCTAAACTTTATAACACTCTCGGCGTATTTCTGCCGTTGATTACCGTGAATTGCGCCATTTTGGGTGCCTCACTGTTTATGGTTGAGCGCAGTTATGACCTGGCAGAAAGCACGGTGTACGGCCTGGGTGCAGGACTGGGTTGGGCTTTGGCGATTGTCGTTATGGCGGGGATTCGAGAAAAACTCAAATACAGCGATATGCCGGAAGGCCTGCGTGGTTTGGGTGGTGCGTTTATGATCGTGGGGCTTATGTCCCTTGGCTTTATGTCCTTTGGTGGCATCGATATTTAAGGCGGGGTAGTAGACATCCATGGGTATTGAAAACCTGACAATTATTCTCGGTGTTGGCATGTTCACTGCGGTGGTGCTAGCGCTGGTGTTGTTTATTCTCGGCGCGCGTTCGCGGCTGGTGAGCTCTGGCAACGTTGGTATTGAAATCAATGGTGAAAAAACCATTGAGGTTGCGGCGGGGAGCAAGTTGTTGCAAACCCTTTCCGGCCAGGGTCTGTTTCTGCCTTCTGCCTGTGGCGGTGGTGGTACCTGTGCCCAGTGTAAATGCATAGTGAGCGAGGGCGGGGGTTCTATTTTGCCGACCGAAGTCGCGCATTTTACGCCCAGAGAAGCTAAAGCGGGCTGGCGTTTATCCTGTCAGGTGCCGGTTAAACAAGACATGAAAATTGAAGTGCCGGAAGAAGTTTTCGGAGTGAAGCAGTGGGAGTGCGTAGTTGAAGCCAACGTCAACGTTGCGACCTTTATTAAAGAGCTAACGCTGCGTTTACCCGAAGGCGAGAATGTAGATTTTCGCGCCGGTGGTTATGTGCAATTAGAAGCGCCACCCCATCATGTTAAGTTCAGCGATTTTGATATCGAAGAAGAATATCGCGGCGATTGGGAACACTTCGGTTTCTTTAAGCTGGAGTCCACCGTTACCGAGCCAGTGATTCGTGCCTACTCGATGGCTAACTATCCGGAAGAAACCGGTATTGTTAAATTTAATATTCGTATTGCCACGCCACCGCCGCGTACGGAAGGGCTACCACCCGGGCAAATGTCTGCTTATACCTTTAGTTTAAAGCCCGGCGACACCATGACGGTGTACGGTCCCTTCGGTGAATTCTTTGCCAAAGATACCGATAAAGAAATGGTATTTATCGGTGGTGGTGCGGGTATGGCACCCATGCGTTCACACTTGTTTGATCAGATGCGCCGCCTGAAAACGGATCGCAAAATATCGTTTTGGTACGGCGCGCGTAGTTTGCGAGAAATGTTCTACGCTGATGAATACGATCAATTAGCCGCCGAGAATGACAACTTCGATTGGCACGTGGCGTTATCCGATCCGCAACCGGAAGATAACTGGGAAGGCGACACCGGCTTTATTCACAATGTGTTGTTTGAAAATTATTTAAAAAGTCACGAAGCGCCGGAAGATTGTGAATTTTATATGTGTGGCCCGCCGATGATGAATATGGCGGTGATCAACATGTTGCACAGTCTGGGTGTGGAAGATGACAATATCTTCCTCGATGACTTCGGTGGTTAATACCTTTGGTATTATCAGCAATCTAAAAGCGAGGCCACAATGGGCCTCGTTTTTGTTTGTGCGGGTGTTTGTCCCGGTGCTCGTGCTGGGCCTGTTAGTCGGGCTTTCCGCTTGCGACTCCCGGCCCGGTGCTGAGTCTAAAACCCAGCCCTCGGAATTTGTGCTTGCGGGTTCGGGGTTAGGTACCACCTATCATATAAAAATACTGCTTCCAGCAGCGTCAGAACAACCTTTTTCAAAACACACACTTCAGGATCAGGTCGACGCCGTGATCTCCCAGCTCGATCGCTCCATGAGTACCTACAAGCCCGATTCCGAGTTAAACCAGCTCAACCGACACCCGGTGGGTCAGCCCTTTGCCGTGAGTGCAGATTTGCTCGAGGTGCTGCTGCTGGCCGAGCAAATTTACACGGTGACCGATGGTGCTTTTGATCCTACTGTAGGACCTTTAGTAGACCTCTGGGGCTTTGGTCCAAAGATAACCGGCGACCGGATGCCTACCGAGGCTGAAATTACCGTCTTAAGCGCGCGCGTGGGTTTCGATGCTATTGATATTGATAGGGCAGGGGCTGCTGTCAGCAAAACCGCAGACGTGGCACTGGATCTCTCCGCCATCGCCAAGGGCTATGTGGTGGACAGGCTCGCCGAGTTATTACTCGAGCTCGGCGTGGATAATTTTATGGTAGAAGTGGGCGGGGAGCTAAGGCTCTCCGGTAGCAACGCCAGTGGTAAGCCGTGGAAGATCGCGGTGGAAGTCCCGGCGCTGGCACAGGGCAATATACAGAGAGTGCTGTTACTGACCGACACCGGACTGGCCACTTCCGGTGATTATCGCAACTATTTTGAGCGCGAGGGTGTGCGCTATTCCCACACCATTGACCCTCGCAATGGCTATCCTATTACCCACAATTTGGCTTCGGTAACGGTACTTGCATCCACGGCGGCGGAAGCCGATGCCTTCGCCACCGGCTTTATGGTGCTGGGCAAGGCTGAAACCCTACGCATTGCCGAGGTTCAGGGCTTATCGGTATTTCTGTTGGTCAAAGATGCAGATGGCTTTAAAGAGTATTACACTAGCAACTTTAAGCCCTATCTCTCAGGGGATTCTAATGGTGACAAGGGTGATGCTGCTGACAAGGGTGGCAGTGATTAGCAAAAGTTGTGATTCATAAGATAATGATTAACAAGGTAATGATTAACAAAGTAATTGAAGGCTTCCAATGATTGAATTTTTACTCGCACTGGCTGTTGTGGCACTGCTCATTACCGGTATGGCGGTAGGCGTGCTGTTGGGCCGAAAGCCCCTGGCGGGTTCCTGCGGCGGTATGACCGCGCTGGGTATGGAAGTCGCCTGCGATATTTGCGCAGGGGACGTGGCTGTTTGTGAAGAGATTCAAGCGGAAAACAAAAAGCATGCTGAGGGTAATTCTAAAGCGAGTGATCTAGGCTACGATGCTATGCGTGGAGACTAAAAGGCGTGGGAATTAAAGCAGCGCGAACTAAAGCAAGGCCCATAACAAAATCAGTTATTGTTTGCTGGAAATCCGTTTTATCAGCCAAACGGTAGCGGGTATAAAGCATAAGATACCCGCAGTTATTATAATATTTTCAAAGTTGGGTATTCGATAGACCTCGGGTACCGGTCGATCCCCGCAAATTTTTCCATGGTGCCGTTTCTACCACATCAGTGCCGAGTAGTACGCAGCCGACAAAATCCAAAATGAATATCGAAACCGGTGGCATGTTGTTCATTATCTAAAGCTTACCGCTTCAATACTGAATGCAGCACTTTGTCGTATTCAAAATACACCACGTAGTGATCGTAATCCCAGGCGGTAATCGGCGGTTGGCCGGTTGGGCCGTGCACTGCCTCGGGCTCACCGTATTGGGATTTGACCTGATTCTTGGATAAGCCACGATGTGGCGTGGCGATAGTTCTTTTGTCTGCGGCTTGTGAGCCAACGGGAACCTTCACCACTTCGGCAAATGTTGGTGCGGAAATAAACATTAATACTACCGCGGCGCTAATTAGGGTACGCATTGGTTCTTTCATGGTTGCTGCTCCCGGCGAGGTTGTCCTTTTGTTCCAGGGTATTGCTCTAGTTGTTCTAAGATATTGCCCTGGGCTAAATGGTTTTTCTTAGTAGATCGCAGCAAAGTATAACGAGGTTTTACTTCGAAAGTACACGGGTTTACCGTTATATTGTTACTAAAATCGGATGTATTTCACAGACTTAGAGGGATTTTAAATAATTCAGCAAAGATATGCCTGGAGCCAGGGGCTGTTATCGCAGCTGAAGCCTCATATAACGCCATTATCTTGCGATTATATGGCTCTTGGCTTAAAGTATTCTGCTGGATAACGGTATAGTGACTATCGGTCAGCAAGCGATAATCGCCCCCCGTTTTTAGTCTTAAAAATTTAATCTTAAAATTAAGCGTTACAGGAGAAGACAATGTTAGATCACGTAGCCGGTGGCATCCCCGCCGCTCTGGATGGTTCACCCTTATACCGGGAAGAGTACGGTAATTTTATCAATGGCGAGTGGGTGGCAGGCTCTAGCGGTGAGACGATTAACCTGATGAACCCGACGAATGGCCAGGTGCTGGCGAAAATCGCATCCGGTAATGCCCAGGATGCTAACGATGCTGTTGCCGCAGCGTCGGCTGCACTACCGGCGTGGGCAAATACCTCGGCCAGTGAGCGTCAGGCCATTCTGTTTGAAATAGGCCGACGTCTAGAAAAACGCCTGCCGGACTACGGTATGCTCGAAACTTTGAATAACGGTAAGCCAATTACCGAAGCCCTGTATTTTGATTTACCCATGGCCGTTGAACAATTTAATTTGTTTGCCGGTGCAGCTTTTACCTTACAGGGGCAGGTTCACGATCGTCCCGATGCGCTCGGTATAGTACATCGGGAGCCCATTGGCGTTGTTGCTCAGATTATCCCCTGGAACATCCCCATGCTAATGGTGGCCACTAAAATTGCACCGGCCCTGGCGGCGGGTTGCACGATTGTGCTTAAGCCTGCGGAAACAGTGTGCTTAAGTGTGATGGAGTTTTTCGAAGAGATGAAAGACCTCATTCCCGCCGGTGTGGTGAATGTACTGAATGGCTACGGCCCTAATGTTGGCGAAGCGCTGGTTACCCATCCCGATGTGCGTAAAGTATCCTTTACTGGATCGCGCCCAACGGCTCAGCGCATCGTACAATACGCTTCTGTGAATATGATTCCGCAAACCATGGAGCTGGGTGGCAAGTCGGCGAATATTGTTTGCGCTGATGCAGATATCGATGCTGCGGTCGAAAGTGCGATCATGACTACCGTTTTCAACAAAGGTGAAGTGTGTTTGGCGGGTTCACGTTTGTTTTTAAACGAAGCAATTCAGGACGAATTTTTAGAGAAATTTAAAACCGGTTTGGAAAAAATCCGCATTGGTGATCCTACCGACCCCACCACGCAACTGGGGCCGCAGGCTTCCGTCATGCAGCGGGACAAAATATCCAGTTATCTTGAACTCGGCCCACAGGAAGGCGCAACCGTGCTGACCGGTGGTGGCCGTGCCACCGGTGCTGGTCTCGATGCGGGTAACTTTATTCAGCCCACTATCTTTACCAATGTCACCAACGATATGCGTATCGCCCAGGAAGAAATTTTTGGCCCGGTGACCTCGGCGATCACCTGGAGTGACGAGGAAGAAATGATGCGTCAGGTGAACGATTCTGTGTACGGTCTTGCGGGCGGTCTGTGGACCAAAGACCTCGCCAGTGCCCACCGCATTACCAAGCGCATGCAAACCGGTACGGTGTGGGTGAATCGTTATTACAATCTGATTACGGGTATGCCTTTAGGTGGTTATAAGCAGAGTGGCTATGGCCGCGAGTTCTGTCACGACCTACTTGAACATTACACCATTACCAAGTCGGTGGTGATTAACTTGCAAGAAGGCAAGATGGGCATCTTCGATCAATAAGTATTTGCTGAGCTAGAGAAAACAAAAAAAGGAGTGCGGTGCGCTCCTTTTTTTGTTTAAAATTATAGCGACAGGCAAACGTACAACAATAAGGAGAGTGTTATATGACACAGCCATTAGGAAGCGTTCGTCAATTAGCCTATGTCGTTACTGATCTGGAAGCCGCCCTCGATTATTGGGTTAATACACTTAAAGCCGGGCCATTTTTTGTAATGGAGCATTGTCCTTTGGAGAACCAGAAGTACTATGGTGAAGAGGGTCATGTTGATGTTACTTTGGCTCTGGGGAATAGTGGCAGCTTACAAATAGAACTTATTTATCAGCATAACGATGCGCCCTCAGTGTATCGAGATTTTCTTCAGGCCGGTCGAGTTGGGGTTCATCATATTGGCTTGATGCCAGAAAATTACCCTGAAACAGTCAAGTATTATCAATCTCAGAACCACCCGATAGCGTTTGAATGTACTGTCGGTGATGCGCCACTGGTGTATTTCGATACTCTAGACAGTATGGGGCACTATGTTGAATTGTGGGATAACCATTGGGTATTTAAAGATTTGTTTTTGATGGTGGAAGAGGCAGCCCAGGACTGGGATGGTAAGGATCCGGTTCGAAGGCTTGATATTTAGCGTTCAGCGTATAAGTATATTTTTTATTTAAGATGATTTTTAAGCGGGAGAAGGGCGAGGCCAGATAAATTTACTAGACTTAAATAGAGTGACTAAGGAGAGCATCTCATGAAAGACAAAAATACGGAGTTAAATTGGGCTGGGATAGATAAGCTTGCCGCAGAAATTCGTGCTTCCGGAGGCCCCGGTAGCAATGAGTGGGATATGGACAATTCGCACACGAAAGGTTTTAACGAAGCGTTTATAAAAGCACTGCGTGAAAATAAAGGTAAGGTTCCAGGCGAACTCGAAGCCGCTATGGCGCTGATTCTCACCACAACCGGTGCAAAAACTGGGAAGGAACGCGTAGTCCCCCTGGCCTGTCATTTGATCGAGGGGCGACTTCTTGTGGCTGCGTCCATGGGTGGCTCTGATCGAAACCCGCCCTGGTTCCATAATGTGGTGAGTCACCCGGAGGTTCTAGTCGAAAAGGATGGTGAAACTTTTTCCGCTATGGCGGTGGTGACCGAGGGCGAAGATCGTAATAGTCTATTTCAACAAATCTGTGAAAATGTGCCGACCTTTGCAGATTATCAATCCCGTACCCGGCGACAAATCCCTGTCGTCGAGTTAAAACGCCGGTAAGCTTGCGAAATTAATCAGGTCTATAAGAGATGGATGTAATGGAAGCCACATTCCTACAATCTTTTTTAACTACCCTGGAGCAATGGCCAGTTTGGTATCGCATTGCCTTTGTGGCGCTATGTCTCTGCGTATTCTGGATTGTCGAACGAGCCTGGCCGCTCTTTAAATTGCCTTATGCCAGTTGGTGGACGCACGCGAGAACCAATTTGTCTTTGTTGTTTACAACCATGGTGATCGGTCTGGTTTTCGCGGGGCTTATTGTCGGCATCATCGACTGGGGTGCAAGCGCTCAGTTCGGCTTACTATATTGGTTTGAGTTACCGCTGTGGACGGAGCTGCTGATTGCTCTGCTGGTGCTGGATCTAATGGCGCAATATATTGTGCATGTACTGCTGCATAAAATACCGTGGATGTGGCGCCTGCATATCGTGCATCACTCAGACACCAGGGTGGATGCCACCACGGGAACCCGGCATCACCCCGCCGATTATTTATTCCGCGAGATTTTTGCTTTGCTCGCAATTTTTATTCTTGGGCTGCCGCTGGCTTTCTACTTGTTATATCGGTTTATAACGATTGCCTTCACCTATTTTATTCACGCGAATATTAAATTGCCGAAGGTTCTGGATAAGACGCTGAGTTGGGTATTTGTTTCGCCGGATATGCATAAATTCCACCACCACCGCGATTTACCGTGGACGGACACCAATTACGGCGGAATATTGTCAGTTTGGGATCGGCTGTTTGGCACCTTTACTTACGAGAATACCGAGAGCCTTCGCTACGGTATTAATGTCTTGGACGATAGCACCTCAGAAAACCTGGCTTATCAGCTAGCCTTGCCGTTTAAAGCGGATAGCGCCAAGCTGCGGTCGTAGAAAGTAGAAAGTTAGTTGAGTTCGGCGGTCATAATTCCGAAACCAGCAATCCATTCGGGAGCGGGGCGGTAGTACCAGGTTTTGGCGGTGTAGGGGCCGATAGCATTTAAAGCAGCACAACCAGCTACCCATGTTCGTATTTCATGGCCACCACGACCTCCGAGGCGACTTATATCTGCGTCGTCAAAACCGGCGAGCGTTTCGAAATCTCCTTTTTCCAGCAGTTCCAATACCTGGTGATCCCACTCCGGGTTAATGTCGAGAATATCGCTTTTACCGGCGGCTGATTTGATGCCTTCTTCCAGGGTGCGTTCCTGCCGCAGGGCGCGGGCTTCGGGGGACAGCTCTCCGCCAGCGATCAGGCGCTGCCGCACTTCCGGCGCCGCCGATTTGAGTGCCGGTACGGGTGGGTCGTGAGACAGGCCGCCGGAGCCTAAAATAAGAACATTACGATCTAACCTGGCAGCAAACTTGCCAATGGCTTCGCCTAATTTTATGACTCGTGTCATTGGGGGGCGGGGCGGGGCAACACAATTAACAAAAACCGGAATCATCGGCGGCACGTTTTCCCAGCCAAAAAGCATATTAGGGAGTTGAGTGAGGCCGTGATCGACGCGCATATCGTAGGACGTGGCAACATCGACACCCTGTTGATGAAGATAGGCGATGCATTGTTCTGCGAGAGCGCTATCAACCGGGAGTGGCCCGGCGGGCGTTTTATAATCAGCGACGGAGCTGGCTTCAACACCGACACAAAAGCTGGGCATGAGTTTGTAAAAGAAGCCGTTGAAGTGGTCGGGGGCCAGTTCAATAATTAAATCGGGTTTAAAATTTTCAACCCAGGCTCTGAGTTGTTCGAATTGAGCTTTTACCTCAAGCTCAATCTCGCCGCCCGGTGAATTAAGCCCGATAAGGGGAGAGTGAGACGAAAATAAAGCGGCGACGGCCATGTTTTAATTAGTACCGCGTAAAAAATTTAAATGTATTTCGTTAAAGGCGATGTGATCTTCAAACTGAGGCCAGTGGCCGCAATCGGGGATGACCACAAATTGTGAATTAGGAATCATATCCGCAATTTTTTGACCGACACTCACATCGGCAGTGGGATCTTTGCTGGTCCACAACACCAGAGTTGGTTGGCTTATTGCTCCCCATTCTGCATCCGTTAAATTGTTGGGTATGCGTATATCGGGCTCCTGTAGACAGAGGATATGGCGCATTGCCATCGGCATTTCCGTCTGCTGATAAATCGCCTGTCGGCAGGCGATCAGGTCATCCGTTACGGTGGCAGGGTCGGCCATAAGCCATTCGAGACGAGCTTTTACGGTGTCCCAGGTAGGGTTTTCAACGGCGGCGGTGGTCAGGCTTTTGATACGCGCCATCACCTCTGGGTAACAGGTGGCGCCACCCGTGGTATTCAATACCATGCGTTCAATTCGATCGGGATGGGTGAGCGCAAAGCGAGCGGCAACCCAGCCGCCTAAGGATTCGCCCGATAAATAAATTTTATCGAAGCCAAGGGCGTCAATAACATCTTTAAGGTGTTCGACATAGTTGGCGATTTCGTAATCGGTATCGGGTTTGGAGCTGTAACCGTGACCCACCATATCAATCGCGTAGGTATTGAAGTGCGCCCCGTGTTGAATCAGATTGCGCGTATAGGCTTCGGCGTGGCCTCCGGTGCCGTGCAGCAAAATTAACGGGGGAAGATCGGAATTGCCTGCGCGTAGAAAGCGGGTATTCACGGGGCCAGCCTGAAGATAGCCTTGCTCAAAGCAGCCACCGCGTAGATCATCCCAGAAGCCCTGGTGGGGTGCTTGAGTTTTATCTGTGAGATCAGTCATAGGGATTCCATAAAATTATCGAGATGGTCAGTGCGCTGTTTTTTACGGCTGTATTCGCGATGTATGCCGGCTAAAACCATGCGTCGTTCGCCGGCGTAATTTTTTTCGTATAACTCATGGCGGGAACCAAACTCACTGCCGCATAAATCCCAGGCCAGCTTCATTAATTTCGCTTTCTCCAGCCCGGAGATACCGGCACCGCGCAGGGATCTTTCCAGATCATCGCCGATGGGCGAATCAAATTCACTCATGCTAACCGGTAGTTGAATCAACCCGCCACCACCTGCCAGCATAATCAGGTCGAGCATGGCCGGATAATACACCGGGCCGAGCGCACGACCCACCTGTAAGGCAGTCAGGTCGGGGTATAACACGCCGTTTTCCGGGTCGAGCGTGGCCTGAGCTTCGGCAGAGCGGGTGGTGTTACGAATCACTTCAACCTGTACGGCTGCTTCGCCGAGTTTTTCTACAATGTCTGGGCGATCAATAACACCGGTTGCTTCAGCCATTCTAAGTGCCACGGCATAGAGAAAGCCGAGTTTCACTTCCAACCGGGTGTTGGTTTGATGAGCGGTTAATTCACGCATTCGGGTGTCTTTATACATGCGATTGAGGAAATTAATATCTTCGTGCAAGAAGACCCGGTCCCAGGGTACCAGGACATTATCAAAGACCACGGTGGCATCCATTTCATCGAAGCGCGAGGAGAGAGGGTGGTTACTTGGGTCACCATGCTTGGCAAAGGAGCTTCTGCAGATGGTTTTTAAGCCCGGGGTATTCATTGGGATAGAAAATACATTGGCGTAGGGTTCTTCCCCCGGCTGAAAACCCGGTGGGAAAGGCCAGACCATAAGCTCATCGGCGTAAGGGGCCGCGGTGGCGATTCTTTTTGCGCCGTTGACGATAATACCTTCGCTATTTTTACCAACAACCCTGAGAGGGATACTGGGATCGTCCTGTTCGTGGCGGGCTTTACTTTTGTCGAGCTGAGGACTGATTAAAGCATGCGTAAAGAAGAGGTCATTTTTTGCAACATAGTGATAATAATTAACTAGCGCATCGGCACGTTCTTGAGAAAATTCTGAAAAAAAACTTTTCTTCGCTGCCAGTGAAGCCATCATAATGTTGAGGAAATCCGGGCTGCGTCCCATCATGCCGCAGGTCGCCTCGGCGTTTTTAGTATAGGCCTCGCGGAGCAGGCGCAAATCGTCCTGGGTTCTCGGTATTTGGTAGGATCGACTGATTACTTCGCCAACCTCTGGCGAGTCAACGGTGAGCACACCCCGGTGTGCCGGGTCGTGTTGCATGTCGTATAGAGAGGCGAGGGCAGTAACGGCCCCATTAAACTCGGGGAAAGTGGTGACATCGTCGACGCGCTCGCCGTTATACCAAACCTCGCGGCCGTCTTTTAGACCCTCGATATAGGCCTGTCCGTTTCTTACTGCCATAGTTACTCTCTCCTGATTAATTTCTCGCTTATAGAGCGTTTGAACTTTAAAATTGGTCTTGCCAAAGTCCGCTCAAGTCACTAATATATTAGTAGCTTAATGTTGGCAGGGTTTTAGCGCAAGCAAAATTTTCTGGTTCACTGAGGTAGGCTTAGTTATGCTTGTGATGTTAAGCGACTACTTTGAGTGAGCTTTGCTGTCAGCTTGGTGGCGGTGATAAAAAACATAAATATAAGGGTCGTTTTGTGAAAGATTCGCGGTTGACGCCTAATAAAATTGAAGTTGATGTGGCTCTGGGGCAGAGAGTCTACGATCACGTTAAAGAGCGTATTCTTGAAGGGGATCTAGAACCGAAAGACAACCTCTCTGTGGTGGCTTTAGCTGAACAGTTGAGCTGTAGCCGCGTACCGGTAATGGAGGCGATGAAGCGTCTTGAAACCGAGAGTTTGATCGATATTATCCCGCAGGTTGGTTGTCGAGTCTCCGTTCCGAATGCGCATGACGCAATGGATTTTTTTGCATTGTTTGCCAGGGTTGAGGGTGTGATGGCGAGATTTGCTGCGGAGCGTCGCACTGAGGAGGACCTGGTGATGTTTAAGTCGGTATGTGATCACATTGATAGTGTGGCGGCTACAGCCGGTGGTGCCGAGTCGAAAGATCCCAGTTATCGGCAATTAAATTTGATGTTTCATCGAGCTATTCACGAGATGGCTCGTTCGCCGATGACCAGTGATATTTCGATCAGTCTCTGGGATCGCGCTGATTTTTATATCAAGGCTGCTTTTGGCTCCCTGTATTTTTCCAGGCGTGTTAAACGCGCCCATAAATCGATAAGTCGGGCGATTATTGCCGGTGATGCGGTAAAGGCGGAGTTTGAGGTTAACGCCAATTTATATGCGGTTGGTGCGGATGTTACAAAAAAACTTTCCTGAAATGTTTTAGATTTTTTATTCGGGATTAGCCATAGATCCCAGGCGTAAAATTTCACTAACCAGAACATCAAAGTCTTCCTGTTTGCTGCGGTGGTTTGCAATAGCAACGCGCAAGCAATATTTCCCCTTCAATGTAGTGTAAGAGGGTGCAGCAATACCTTGTTCTGTTAGCTCAGCGAGAATTTCTTTGTTAATAACTTCCAGTGCCGGTTCGTCCAGCCCCTCAGCTTGATAACGAAAACACACGATGTCTAAACCGATGGCTGCCATAAGCTGTAGCTCGGGCTCTCTCTCAATCAAAGTGCCGAGATAATGTGCTTGTTCGACGTTGCGGGCCATCATCCGACCGTAGCGTTCGGCACCGTGTTCCTTTAAGGACATCCATATTTTGAGGGCGCGGAAGCTACGGGATAGTTCCACGCCATAATCGCTAAACCATTCGCGTCCAGCGGCAAGCCCGCGTGCTTCGCGAGCCAGGTATTCCGGCGTTACGGAAAATGCGTCGCGGTGTGCGGCCCGGTCTTTCACTAGAACGCACCCAGCTTCAAACGGTACGTGCATCCACTTGTGCAAGTCGAGGGCAATGGAGTCCGCTCTGTCGAGCCCGGTTAATTGTTCTTTAATATTATCGGCCAGCATGGCGACCGCACCAATCGCGCCATCGATATGGAACCACAAGTTTTCCTTAATACATAAATCGGCAATGTCGTTAAGGGGATCAATGGCGCCGGTGTTAATTGTGCCCGAGGTCCCGATCACGCAAATAGGCTGCAGTCCGGCTGCACGATCTTGGGTGATAGCATCCTGTAGCGCTGACATATCCATGCGGTAATCGGAGGTGACGGCAATTTTTCGTAAGCTGTCGGTACCTAAGCCCAACAATTCGACGGCTTTTTGGTTACAGCTATGGATTTCGCTAGAAGCATAGACCATTAATTTTTTAGGACTTCCCTGTAAACCTTGCTGGCGTACGTCAAACCCTGCCTGTGTATTACGGGCTACTGTAAGCCCTACCAGGTTAGCCATCGACGCGCCACCTACCAGCAAGCCGCTTGCGCTCTCAGGAAGGCCAACCAGTTCTTTCAACCAGTTGATCACCTGAGCTTCCACTAGAGTGGCAGCATGATTGCCACCGCCCACATTGGAATTCATGGTGGCCGACAGAAAATCAGCCAGGGCACCCATCACCGTGCCGCTACCCATATACCAGGCCCAAAAACGCGGATGTATGTTACCCATCGGATATTGAAAAATATTTTGCAGGAACTCCTCATAAACCTCGTTAGCGGGTGTCGGCTGGCGAGGCAGGGGAGCGTTGAATTGTTGTTCGTGTCCCTCGGGCATGGCTTGCCACACGGGGCGTTCTGCGACGGTTTGTAGGTAGCTAATGGCGTCATCCATCATACGATGACCGAGGGCGCGCATCTCCTCCCAATCCTGTGGATCAAGGGATTCTTCGGCAGCGTCGGGGGCCGCTGTTGTTGGAGATAGATTGATATCTTTTGGGTCGTTGTACTTGTTACTCATGGGTGCTGGTATCCTTGCTTTATGCGTAGAGTTTATCAGTATCGTCATATCCAGGTTTGACGCAGAACAAAAGTTTTTCCGTTTTTGTAATTGAGGTATTCTCCCCAAGGCAAACTACAGACTAGGGCAGGGATGGATCATGGCTAAATACAACAATATTCTCGACACTATTGGCAATACACCGGTTGTTCGCATCAATAAGCTAGCGCCTAAGGGCGTTAATTTATATGCCAAACTGGAGGCATTTAATCCGCTGGGTTCGGTTAAAGATCGACTGGCACTGGGTATCATCGACGATGCAGAGCGCAAAGGTGAATTAAAACCGGGACAAACCGTAATCGAGGCGACTAGCGGTAACACCGGGATTGGCCTGGCTATGGTATGCGCACAGAAAGGCTATCCTCTGGTTATTGTTATGGCGGACTCGTTTAGCGTCGAGCGTCGCAAATTAATGCGCTTTTTGGGAGCCAAAATTGTGTTGACGCCGGCTGCGCAGAAAGGCACAGGCATGGTAGCTAAGGCGAAAGAACTAGCCGACGCACATGGCTGGTTTTTATGTCGGCAATTTGAAAACGAAGCCAATGCGGAAACCCACTCGCTTACCACTGCGCAAGAAATTCTTGCAGATTTTGTCAATGAGCCTCTCGACTACTGGGTTACCGGTGCAGGTACAGGTGGCACATTAAAAGGCGTCGCTCGAGTATTAAGAGAGCAGCGGCCAGAAACGAAAATTATTGCCTGTGAACCTGAAATTGCTGCGATTATGAGTAGTGGTATTAAACAAGATCGAAATGCGGATGGATCGCCGTCCGAAAGCCATCCCAGTTTCCAGCCTCACCCTATGCAAGGTTGGACGCCTGACTTTATTCCCAAACTTGCCGAAGATGCACTAAATGCTCACTATGTAGATCAGCTGATCAAAATCAAGGGCGAAGATGCACTGCGCCTGTCTCGTGAGTTAGCGCAGCAGGAAGGTATTTTTACCGGGATTACCGGTGGCGCAACCTTTGCTTGTGCCCTGGGGATCGCCGAGTCCGCACCAGAAGGGTCGACGATACTGTGCATGCTGCCAGATACGGGTGAGCGCTATTTAAGTACGCCTTTATTCGCAGATATTGAAATTGAAATGTCCGACGAGGAAAAGGCTATTTCTGATTCGACACCTGGCTGCCGTTATTAATAGCGCTGGATGCTAGCTATCGAGAGGCGGCAGAGCCTTAAGGCTTCCAATTTTTGAATTGTTTGTAGGCGGGCTCGGCATTTTTCTTACGCTCGGATAACTGCTCGGCGAGCCATTGAAACCACTCCGCCCAGGAGGGTTGTTCCTGTTCAACGCGAACGGCCTCTAACCATCCGCTGAGCTTACGATGCATCACGCAGATCATTCCGCCAGCGAGTTGCTCTACCAGAGTAAAAGGGGCGATACGTTCGTGTACCAGCACGCCCATGGTTTCAAAAATGGTACACAGTTGTATGGCTGCCTCTTCACCTTCTGGTCCGAGGTCTTCGCGTAACACTTCTGCACTGGCGTCGTCGGGCAATGAACGTATTAAAGCGACTGCCCTGGATAGCTCCGGGCTATAAAAGGTTTTCATTAGCTCGGAAGCAACTTGTTCTCTGCGTTGCTTGCGATACTCAGAAACTTGATATAAGCCGAAAACCGCACCGCTTATTAGGGTTAAAGCACCGAGTATTTCCGCCAGGTTGGCGAGTTCCGTTAGTGTCATTTTCTCGCTCCCTGCGGACTAAGAGCTCTCGTTAAAAAATGCTTTATTGCAAACTCGTTATCGAAAATTTTTTAGAAGAAGGTGGCTTCGATAAGGAACACTTACGATAACGAGAGTTTTCGGAGATGAAGAGCTTGTTACGTTTGCCCTTTTCATAACTATGTGCAGTGAGCGTCCAGGGTTTTAATCACTCGATAAGCCCCCATCACCGTTGGCGCGTCTACGTTTAAACGCTCTGCCTGCTCCAGCAAAGGCAGGATAATGGCATCCACTTCGGTTTTACGTTTGCCTAAAATATCTTCGTGCATAGAGGTGCGAACCCCTTTTTGTTTTGAAAACATCTTGCCAATTTCCAGGCAAAAATCGACGGCTTCATCAAAGTTCATGGCATCCATTTGCTTCAAAAACGATACCGGCGCGTAAAAATTTTGTGGCGTATAACCGAGGGCTTTATAAATCGCCAGCATTTCTTTGGAGATGGTAACGTAGTGCTGAGCAGATTCGATACAGGAGAGGCCGGAGCCGAAATCCAGCTCGGGATTGCCGGCTAAGGTACTGGCAGACCAGGCGGAAGCGCCGCCGACCTGTGCGACTTTTTCCCAGAGCACGTGCATGATGTCGTCTACGGCCTGGGCGCCTAATCCCGCGGCGGAAAAAATGCTTGCCAAAGTTTCGGTACGTTCGGAGCTGCCACCTTCTAATTCGCCAAAATAGGCGGTTGTTGGAGTGGTGACGTGATTCAGTACCGTGCCAGGTTCCAGTAGCGTTCCGCCCTCCATGATAGAACCGCCGATCACCCGCTCACTACCAAAGGCCGCGATCAAGAGTTCTTCCTTGCCAACACCGTTTTGCAGAGATACGGCAGTTTTAATCCGCGGTTTTAATACCGCCGCATCGCTTAGTGCGGCCGCCATGGCTTTGTGTTTGGTTAGCAGGATGTAGTAATCGATCTGGCCTTCGACCTGATCGGGATGGGTAAGGCAGTTGAGATTATCCTTAACGACAAGCTTTTCTCGACCCTGAATATGTAAGCCACGGGCCTTAATCGCGTCCATATGGGCCGGGCGACCAATCAGGGTGACTTGATTACCGAAGTGGGCCAGTCGGCCGCCGATCACGGAGCCGAGCCCCCCGGCTCCGTGTATACAAATGTGCAGTGGTTTATTCATAACGCCAATTCCTTAGGAAACACCAAGCGTTTTGAGGCTGGAGACAATGCGCTCGCGCAATTCCGGCGAGCACTGTTCTACGGGGGGGCGAATAGGGCCGGCTGCCAGTCCGATAGCTTCGAACCAGGCTTTCATACCCGCCAGTGCGCTGGCATAGGTGAAGGTGTTAATGACTTCCCAGATAAACACTTCGTTATACAGTTCGCGAATAGGTGCGAGTTCTTCGGATTTTTTAAAGGCTTCGTCCCATTTTCCCTGCGCGGATAAGGCGCGATAGTCATTAACTAAATGACGTTTTTTACCGTAAATAATATAGGACAATTCGCCAAATACCACCTGACCGCCGCGGTGCAGATCGTCGGCGAAATTACCTTCAAAGGGATCGGAGACAATAAAGTCTTCGCGTAAAATACTGCGTAATTTAAGGGATTCGGCGCGGTTCATTACACCCTGTTTGGTGGCGACCACGGTATCGATATCGGTGAGGCGTTTCATCAAATCCCAGCCCATTACCTTGCCGGAGACGGGGGTTCGGTAAAGGCAGACCGCCATATTGGTATTGTCAGTGAGGAATTTAAACCAGTTAAAAATTTCGTCGTCAGTGCGCAGTTGCACGACGGGATTGATGACTTCGGCGCCGTCGTAACCGAGCTCTTCAAGGCGCTGCATTTTTTCGATACAGGTGTAAACACTGGGATCCAGCACGATAGACCAGAGGCCGATACGGCCTTTGACTGCATCTGCAACGATTTCGTGGTAACGATACCAGTCGGCGAGAGTGACATTCCAGCATTCGGCGATAAAACCACCGACTACCAGACCATCGACACCCATTTCAATAAAGGCCTCGATATTTGAGCGGATGCCGGCTTCATCAAAGCTAAAATCCAGTTGCATAGGTGTGACAGGGCAGTTGAACATACCTTTAATGTTCTCTTGCGCCCATTGTTTGGCGGTGCTGCGAGTATAGTCCACAATAATTTCCTCTGCGTATTGGGTTTGAAGTAGAATCTAAGCTAATATATTACATTATGTAAGTCGTTTGCAAAGAGTAAAACGGAATAAGTGGATTAATGGTAGCTGATAAACCGAATTAGCCACTACACTTAGTTTTGCTGGGATCGTCTTTTCCAGGGGCAAGAGATCAAAGCGGCTTACTTTAGGAGCGATAAGTAATTTAGAATCGACGACTAGCTTAGACCTGATAACAGAATCACTAAGGAGTATTGAGTGAAATTAAATCGTCCAGAACTATTTCGACAGCAGTGTTATATCAATGGTCAATGGCTTGACGCTGATTCCGGCATCACCATAAATGTGACCAATCCCGCCAACGGCGAAGTGCTTGGCACGATTCCTCGAATGGAAGGTAGCGAGACCCGACACGCTATAGAAGCGGCCGAAGCCTCCTGGGCAGGCTGGCGGGAATTGACCGGGAAGGAACGCGCCATTATTTTGCGTCGCTGGTTCGATTTGATGATGGCGAACCAGAACGACCTCGCCTTATTAATGACCCTCGAACAGGGCAAACCTTTTGCAGAAGCCATGGGTGAAATCAGCTATGGCGCAAGTTTTGTCGAATGGTTTGCCGAAGAGGCGAAACGTGTCTATGGCGATACGATTCCCGCAACCAGTCGTGACAAACGTATTGTGGTGCTGAAGCAGCCCATTGGTGTAGTGGCCGCGATTACGCCCTGGAATTTCCCCAATGCCATGATTACGCGCAAGTGCGCACCAGCACTGGCCGCAGGTTGCCCGGTAGTAATTAAACCGGCCACAGAAACGCCGTATTCAGCTCTCGCTCTGGCGGTATTGGCGGAAGAGGCGGGCATACCACCAGGCGTGTTAAATGTTATCACCGGCAGTGCCAAGGCGATTGGAGGAGAGCTGACTTCCAACTCCAAGGTTCGTAAATTGTCGTTCACCGGTTCAACCGAAGTCGGTAAAATTTTGATGCGCCAGTGTGCGGATACCGTTAAAAAAGTCAGTATGGAGTTGGGTGGTAACGCACCGTTTATTGTCTTTGATGATGCCGATCTGGACGCCGCTGTGGATGGGGTGATGGCCAGTAAATTTCGCAATACTGGCCAGACCTGCGTTTGTGCCAATCGTATTTTAGTTCAGGATGGGGTTTATGATGTTTTCGCAGAAAAATTGGCTATTGCCGTTCGAAAAATGAAAATCGGTAGTGGCCTCGAAGAAGGCGTAGAGCAGGGCCCGCTGATTAACCAGGCCGCGGTGGATAAAGTCAAAGAGCATTTAGATGATGCCTTAGCCAAAGGCGCGACCGTACTGACCGGCGGCAAAGGGCACGAGCTCGGTGGCACTTTCTTTGAGCCGACGGTGATTACCGGTGCGACTCCCGATATGATCGTTACCCAGGATGAAACCTTTGGGCCGCTTGCACCACTGTATCGTTTTCACGATGACGACGAAGCCATTGCTATGGCCAACGATACGCCCTTTGGTTTAGCCGCCTACTTCTATGCTCGGGATATTCAACGGGTATGGCGTGTCGCCGAAGCAATAGAGACCGGTATTATCGGTATTAATAGTGGCATCGTATCGTCCGAGGTGGCACCCTTCGGCGGTGTCAAAGAGTCTGGTGTGGGTCGCGAAGGCTCCAAATATGGTATCGAGGAATTTGTCGAGGTGAAATATCTGTGTCTGGGCGGCTTTTAATTCAGTTAAGCTAAATTAAGCTGAATGGAGTCAGGCCTGCCCAGCACGAATTGACGAAAGCCCGACGTAGAGGCTGGCACCGACCACCAAAACGCCACCACCTAAATGGTGCCAGCCAACGGGCTCGCCAACGAAGATGTAGGACAAAATAACCACGTAGACCGGAATTGTATTCATATAGATCGCCGCGTGAGCGGGACCAATAAGTTGTACGCCACGGTTCCACCAAAACATACATAATATGGTGGGGCCAATGCAGACAAAAGCCAGGGCGAACAGAACGAACTGATTTATCTGTGGGGGAATAATAGTCGCTTCCCACACGGCGAAGGGGATTACGGGTAGCACCGCAATAAAGAGACCGAGGGCGCTGAATTCCATTGCCGTGAGCTCTCCTGTACCCATCAAGCGTTTGCCCAGGATACCGTACATCGCCCAGGAAAAAACAGCGCCGAGTATTAGCCAGTCGCCAATATTAAAACGAAATTTAATTAACGCATTTAGATCCCCGCCACTCATGATCCAGCCGATACCAATAATGGTCGCGAGTGCAGCCAGCCATTGATCTCTACTTAGGCTCGCGCCAAAAAACAGCATGGACAGCAGGGCGGTGGCGATAGGGATAAAGCTGTTGATAATACCGGCGTTGAGCATGGTGGTATAGCGCAGGCCGTAATAAAACAACATCTGGAATAAAATCACGCCGCACAGTGCCATTACCATAACCAGGGGCCAGCTGGGAATACGGCGAAATAAATCTCGGCGTCCAAACAGCCAGACCACCACACCGAACACCAGGGTGCCGGCAGCAGTGCGTACCGAAACAATAAAAAGTGGGCCGATAAAATCACGTAGTAAGCGCCCGAACAAGATATTGGCCGCCCACAGCAAGCAGGTTGTATTTAATAAAATAAGTGCTTTGATGTGCTCTGCTTTGTTGGCGGCCATAGGAGTGCGCTTGCCTTGGTGAAAGTATTGATTAATGGCTTGATTAATAAATATGAGAGTAGAGCGTATAAGATTTTGTGTGTTAAAGATAATCTCTTGTGGTAATTTATGGCGCTGTCATCATTAAAAATTAAATAACAGGAGAGCGCTAATGAAAGCCTTACGTATCTGGATGATCTGCGTCGGTGTGTTTTATCTACTGAACTTGTTGCTGCTGTGGCCGTCGATTTGGGCGCCACAACTGCCCGGTATGTACCCGGAGGTCAATCTTTATCAGGGCGAACCGGTATTTCAACTGGTTCTGGACGCATGGTTGATTGTCGGTCTGGGTTTAGCTGCAATTGGCGTGGTTTTACTGGTGGGTTCTCGACAGCCCCTGCGCTATTACGCAGCGCTAATCCCCGTTGTCTTGTTAACCGAAACGCTGTTTTCCGCCTGGGATATTTACAGCGCGATGGGTTATCAAGAAGTTACGATTGCAATGATTACCATGGTTATCCACATTATTATTATTGCCACGGGCTTTTGGGTTTGGGGCAAAGCAAAAGCGCTGGACCCGGCCTTAAGGTAAGGGATTAACCAATACCTTTTATCAATGCCGCCTTTAACCGATACCGCCGCCAGCCACGTAGAGGGTTTGTCCGGTGATGTAGGAGGCTTCGTCGGCAGCCAAAAAGGCTATCGCTGCGGCTAACTCGCCGGGTGTACCGAAGCGCTGCATGGGCGTGTCGCGTAGAGTTTGCTTGTATACGCCCTGCATGCCGAGCGTGTCGACCTCGGTGAGCGCCGCTGTATTACGTGGTATGGCGCGCTCTCCCACGTCGACTCCACCAGGGGCAACGGAATTCACGCGTATGCCGTGTTCCGCTAATTCCATGGCCATACAGGTGGTAATGGCTTGTACGCCGCCTTTGGCCGCAGAGTAGGGAACCCGGTTAATGCCACGGGTAGCCACCGAGCCCACATTAACAATGGCTCCGGATTTTTGTTCCATCATATAAGGAATCGCAGCGCGGCAGCACCACAGTGTTGGCCACAGTGAGCGCTGAATTTCTTTTTCGATTTCTTCGTCAGTATATTTCCAAAATGGTTTCGCCCAAATAGTACCGCCGACGTTATGTACCGATACATCAATACCACCGTAGGCTTCGTGGGTCTCTGCCATTAATTGTTTGGCACCGGCGCTGGTCTCAAGGTCGACAATAGTTATGCGACCGTCACCGCCTGCTGCCTGTATCTCCGCGAGTACCTGCTGGGCCTGGGCTTCGACGCGATCGGCAATGGTGACGCGAGCGCCTTCAGAGGCAAAACGCAGTGCACAGGCCTTGCCAATACCCTGAGCGGCACCGGTAACGATAACGGAT
This sequence comes from Porticoccaceae bacterium, assembly GCA_018069525.1. Lineage (GTDB taxonomy): Bacteria > Pseudomonadota > Gammaproteobacteria > Pseudomonadales > Porticoccaceae > JAGPUQ01. The sequence goes on from JAGPUQ010000002.1 coordinate 39,661, forward strand.
TTTTCGGAGAACCTGGCTGAACTCATTTTTTATGTCTCTTAATTTTGGCTTTGAAGTGCGTTTCCAAACAGGCTTTTTAAGCTGGGCTCGCGCTAGATAGGAGTAACCAGCAGGGTTTGAATTCGGTGAGTGTCAAATACACAGGTTTTTTTACGGTACTTTAGTTCGCCATCGACGCGTACAATTTCGTCGAGGTATTTTCCCGCGTTATAAATTTTAGTGTCGCCGTCCATGCGGGTTTGCAGCACCAGGTAATTGCCCTCCGCGTAAATCACGCCATCCTTGTCGGCGGTGACCCGCATATTACTGACGATATGACGACTGTAATGCTCGGGGTAGATATTGGCCTTGCGCAGCGCGACGATGCGATCGTGGAGCATGCCCTTGCTATCGCAGTAGATAATGGCTGCGGCTAAACCGAGATCGGTATTTTCTCGAGGAATAATTTGATATTCACAATCCTCTACAAAAAAATCCGGCCACTCCTCAAGGCGGTCGTCGTCAATGGTTTGTACGTAGTCGTAGAGTAACTCTTCGACTTCGTAACGCAGCGAAGATGCCGAGCTTAAATCGTCTTGTGAAGCCATTAAGCAGCACCCCTTAACTCGGCGATACCGCAGCCAGTAACCCACTCGGGAATGGGTTCATAACAAATGAGTTCTGCGCCCGTGGCTTGCATCGCGCCCATGGCAACCAGCCAGTTGCGAATTTCAAAGGCGCCATTGCCGCCGTGCTCAAGGACATACTCGTCGCTGAGATTGATTAAGGCTTCGGCATTACCCTCGGTGACATGCTTAAGTATCATTTGGTCGAACTCAGGATTTACCCGGCCCATTTCTTTTGAGCCGACCCAGTGACTAATGCCACCAGTGCCGAGAATGGCGACGTTTTCGTCTTTATCCCAGGCTTTAACGGCGGCCCCAATCATTTCTCCGAGCTGGTAGGCTCTGCGTGTTCGTAGTAAGGGTGTTACGCCCGCAGCGGTATATACCGGGATAACTTTCATGCCGCTTTGCTGAGGCTTAACCGAGAGGTGAATCGGTAACATGGTGCCGTGATCGACGGTGAGAGATTTTGCTACCGCCCAGTCAAAACCATTGTCGAAGCCGTAGTTCATAATATGTTCGGCTAGTGGTGTGTTATTTAAAAAAGGGTAGCGATCAATTTGCAGCCAGGGTTCTTCGGGGCCATCCAGGTCGCCTATTCCGATTAAGTATTGGGGTAGGCAATGGGGGCCGAACATCGTGTAGTGATCGTCACCTACGACAATCACAGTATCAACTTTTGCGGCTATTAAACTCTGATGAACACTTTCCATTCCCGCCAGGATAGCGTCGGCGCTGTCTTGCTGATTGATTTGAGGACTTGCACTCATCAGTGGGTCGTGGGGTGTGCAAAAGCCCGCTACTAAATTGGCCATAATCGTTTCCCTATCTTCGTCGTTTCAAGTTAAAAAAATTTGTCGGACTTCATGCGGCTATATCATTTAAAATTACGGACCTTTAAATAATGACAATTAAAAAATAATGCTCCGAATATAATGTGCTTCACGACCCTGGAGGCGCAGGCATCTTCCCACCGTTCATGTGCTCAAGATAAACGAAGGGCATGCCTTCCGGCCCGTTGAGTATCGGCCATACCATCATGGTTAATAAGGTGCTGACTCCGGCATTCGCCAGGGCTTTTAAGTCGACTTTTGCGACCATTTCTCGCTCCGTAGCACTTAAATTATAGTCGTTTAAATATTGCTCTGTATTCGCTCGAAATGCTGCGATACGAGCGGGATCCTTACCAAATTCCCAAAATATTTTTTCAACGGCATGAATACTCATAATTGATCTCTCAAGTGTACGTTTGTTTAAATTAAGTTCTTCGGGTGAAGAGCTATTCAACGCCCCGATCTTTCCAGAAGTTTCGATTTGACCAAATTGCGTCCCAACTAGAATCGTTTTTGTGAATATCCGACCAGCTTTCGGCCTCCATTATTTCTGCCCAAAACCGGTAGAAACCCCGGTAAGAAGTTTCGCCAATAAAGCTAGAGCCGACAATGCCGGGGTAGTAGGGATGGGGGCCTTCGTATTGTAAGCCCATAGACGAATTCATTTTGCCTTTGCGCGTCATTTGGCCACGGTTGCTGTGGGTGCAGGCCATCATGTTTTCGCCATCGTCACTTTCTAAGGTGCCCGCCGTGCCGAAGGAGCGGATGGCCTCTCGTTGAATCGAACGTTTGGTGTCGTCATCCATATCCTTATGTACCAGGGTCCAGGTCCATACCTCTATCTTATGAGGGCCGCGAGGGTGCCAGGTTTTAAAGGTGTTGGTGCCGTAAAGCAGTGAAGTGTTGGGGAAGATCGAAGTGTTCCAGTGACCCTGATATAAATGTTCTCGTTCGGCACCGAGTTTTTCCGCGACTATGGGGCCGGTTTCCTTGAGAAATTTATCGTAGCCTTCTCTTTTTACATGAATACCGGCGGCGGCACCGTTAATAACTCCGAAGCCGTGTCCGTGGCGCGTGGTAAATTGAAACCCGAGATCGTCGAAGGGTAGGTCGGCGCGGTTTCCAGCTAAGCCCGCCAACTCTCCGCCAATCATGTTGAGTCCGGCGGCGTGAGTCCAGCCGACATGGTAACCGTCACCAATAAAGTTTTCGGTGGGAACTTTCCAATTACAGTCGAGGGTGGATTTTAGCGGTGGGCCAAGCAATTCAACGCCGCCACCCGCACCGACCATAAAGGTGTCCAGGTACCAGGCGAAGTCACCCAGATAGTCTTCCAGGGAGGGCGCTGAATCGTCGAAACAACCGAATACAAAGCCGCGAAAAATTTCCACTCGAACCTGAGTTAGCCCGTGTTGGCTTTTGTCGAGATTGTTGTGGTAACAGCGCTCTTCCAGGGGCACATCTGCCAAACTACCGTCGGTGCCGAATACCCAGCCGTGATAGTTGCAGGTAAATGAACGCGCATTGCCGCTATCGGCATGACACACTTGATTGCCGCGGTGGGTACAGGAATTGATAAAGGCTTTTACCGCGCCGTCTTTTTGGCGGGCAACGATGACCGAATCTTCGACCATGTAGGAGGTAACAAAGTCGCCGAATTCAGGTATCAGGGATTCGTGAGTAAGAAATAACCAGCAGCGGCCAAAAATATTTTCCAGTTCCTGTTCGTAAATGGCTTGATCCCAAAAAACGGTTTTTGACTGTGTGGCATTTTCCAAATCCACGAGTTCTTTGACATTAATTTGCTTCATAGGCGCACCATTAATACGTTTTACTTAGGCAAAAAAGTACAGATTTTTGTCCTGCGTGACTCTGGCATCGATATTGAGTTTACGGCGCGCAATACGCAGACCATCGCTGGTCTGGCGTAAAATATCCTCGCGACCAATCAAATGCTGGGTGATTTCCATCTGGCGGCGATGACGGTAGACCGCCAGGTTGCTATAGACTTTAAACTCGTCGGCCTTATCGCCCTGATAGGCTTCAATATTAGTCAGCATATAGCGAATGCGGGAAGGTGGATCTTCCATCCACACCTGGCCGGTAGCCAGACGGTCGACGCGTTGTTTTAATTCGCCGTAATCATCGTTAAAGATGGCGGCATCGTCCGGGGTTGGTTCGGGGCGTTTATCCCGGGCCAGACGCAATTCGTAAACCGGCATCCAGTAATGGATATCTTCGGCGACAAATTGTTCTAGCCAATCGGAATACCGTCGCTCCTGCAAGGTTCGGCTTTCTCGGTAATAAAACTGAGAAATGTCGTGATGTAATTCCATCGAAACAGGCGTTAATGTTGCTGCGCTCATATCGTTACGGCTCGCTGCTATGAATTAAAAATGTGATTGAATTTCGTAAGTGTTAAGCTCGACGCTAGCTCTTGCCTCGATCCTTCCAAAAATCTTTATTGGCCCAAATGTCATCCCAATGCTTATCGTTTTTCTTAATGTCTGACCAGCTTTCGGCGGCCATTATTTCAGCCCAAAACCGGTAGAAACCTCGATAGGAGGTTTCGCCAATAAAGCTGGAACCGACAATGCCGGGATAATTCGGGTGTGGCCCTTCGTAGTTCAGGCCCATAGATGAATTCATTCTGCCCTTGCGCGCCATTTGGCCCCGATTACTGTGGGTGCAGGTCATCATGTTTTCACCGTCATCGCTTTCTAAGGTGCCCGCAGTGCCGAAGGAGCGGATGGCTTCCCGTTGCATGGTGCGTTTGGTGTCGTCATCCATATCCTTGTGCACCAGGGTCCAGGTCCACACTTCGATTTGGTGAGGGCCGATGGGATGCCAGGTTTTAAAGGTGTTGGTGCCGTAAAGGAAAGAGGTGTTGGGGAAGATCGAGGTGTTCCAGTGGCCGTGATACAGCTGCCCGCGTTCCGGGCCGAGGTTTTCGGTGACTGTTGGCCCGGTGTCCTGTAAAAATTTATCGTAGGCGGCGCGTTTGATATGAATTGACGGGCCCGCGTCGTGGATCACGCCAAAGCCGTGACCATGGCGCGTGGTAAATTGTAAACCGAGATCGTCATAGGGCATGTCGGCCTGGTTGCCTGCGAGTCCGGCAAGCTCGCCGCCCAGAACATTAAGTCCCGCAGCGTGAGTCCAGCCAACGTGATAGGCGTCCCCAATAAAATTTTCAACGGGGACTTTCCAGTTGCAGTCGAGGATGGACTTTAAGGGTGGGCCGAGTAACTCCACGCCGCCGCCAGCGCCCACCATAAAGGTGTCCAAGTACCAGGCGAAGTCACCCAAATATTCTTCGAGTGAAGGGGTGTCATCGTCAAAACAGCCGAATACAAAGCCGCGATAAATTTCCACTCGAACCTGAGTGAGGCCGTGTTCGCTTTTGTCGAGATTGTTGTGGTAGCAGCGCTCTTCTAACGGCACGTCCACCAGACTGCCGTCGGTGCCAAACACCCAGCCGTGATAGTTGCAGACAAAGGACCGTGCATTACCGCTGTCGGCGTGGCAGACCTGATTACCGCGGTGGGTACAGGAATTGATAAAGGCTTTTACGGAGTCGTCTTTTTGGCGGGCAACAATAACCAGATCCTCCGCCATTTTGGCTGTGACAAAGTCGCCGGTTTTTGGAATTAAAGACTCATGGGTGAGGAAGAGCCAGCAGCGGCCAAAGATTTGTTCCAGTTCCTGTTCGTAGATCGTCTGATCCCAAAAAACCGTTTTTGACTGGGTGGCATTCTCTAAGTCCACCAGTTCAGTTACGTCGATGCGATTCATAAACCTACCTTTCTATTTCGATTCTGTATTCACAGCATTAATAGCTGTTATTAAATTATCTGTTCAACACGCTTACTTATACGTTCATCCTTATACCTTCATTAAAGCGCGATAACCTTTCCAAAAGCCGCGTACCGCATTTTCATCCATGCCCATAGTTTCCACATCATCGGTGCTGTTGCCACCCATCGCAATGAGTGCACTTTGATCGCCGTCGCGCACCACACCGTTTTGGCACATCTCTACCGCTTCGCCGTCTTCCATGGAAATAAATCCGGCGGGACCGACCAGGTTGATATTGCGAATGCGATGGCGATCCATTTTTTCATCGTCATCTTCGTAACCGAAATAGGTCCAAACCAGTTCGGTTTGATCCACTTTTTGGGGTAAGACCTGACGGGTGGCCAGGGTGTTTTGAATTTGTTGCAGTACCACTGAGGGAAACAAAGACTGAATGCTCAGGGCGACGTTGTCGTCTCTTTCCGGTTTGAAGGCCAGGACGCGCGGGTCGCGTAGTTGTTCGACGCCTTCCATTTTCCGGTTAGCTTCATCGCCGTAGGTTTTGTAGTCGATTTTTTCTTTTGGGAACATAACGTTAAAGGTGTTGTGAAAACCTTGCTCGCTCATAAAGCCGACACTTTCCTGGCTTTGGCGATAAATACCGAAGGTGGGATAGAATAAATGTAGCAGCGCGCCGTGATAACTGTCGCGGCTATTTTCCGAATAAAATTTCCAGTTACCCGCCATTTGTTGGCGAGCGTAGCCGATGACCTTAATCGGGCGGTCGATAATGCGTTCAATATTGGCGCACTGCTCGGCACCGAGAAACTCTCGCAATGCTGGCGTGGCGTCGGAAAAAGTGGCGAAAATCATTGAGCCAACCTGATCGACACGGAGTTTGCGTAGGCCGTGTTTCGACAGATCAAAATCTTTATCCATGCCGCCGACACCATTTAAGCCGCGCCGGTAGGGCACTCCGGCAAGGTCGCCGGCGCTGGTGTAGGCCCACTGGTGGTAAACACAGGTGAACGCGCCATCGGCAACGTTGCCCCGCGGACTGCGGCACACCAGAGCGCCCTTGTGAGCGCAGCGATTTACCCAGGCGTGGAGTTGATTATCCGCCCCACGGGTGACGACGACCGGCGTGTCACCAATATAGGTCGATTTGAAATCGCCGAGCTTGGGGATTTCAGCATCCAGAGCCAGATAAGACCACACCGGGCCGCGGAATATTTGTTCCTGCTCCTGGCGAAAGGTTTCGGGGTCTTGATAGACGGAGTAGGGGACACTAGTCAGGTCGCTGGCAATCCAGTTAGCCGTATTTGGTTTCTGCGTCGTTGTCATGATGGTCTCTAATTTCGTCCTGCTAATGGGGTTAGCGCTAAGTGCTAAGTTCTAAGCTCTAGTCGATGAAGCCTTTTCCGGCTGCGAGGCTCCCGGTCAGAACCATCGCGGCCTGCATCATTTCATGATTGGCCTTGCCGGTGCCAACGATGTCGTAAGCCGTGCCGTGGGCTACGGACATATGAAGGTAGGGAGGACCGACGATCAACGCGCAGTTGCCGACAAAACCCCAGGTTTTAATGGCAATATGGCCCTGGTCGTGGAACATGGCCAATACGGCGTCGTATTTATCTTCAATACAGTGACGGAAAATCGAGTCCGGGGCAATGGGGCCGGTCGCGTTAATACCGGCGGCTTGCGCACGTTGCACTCCTGGGGTGATTTCTTTGTCCTCTTCTTCGCCGAAGGCGTGGGCATTTAAGCCGGAGACGCCAATGCGCGGTGCTGGAAGGCCCCATTCTTTTAGTCTGGAATCCATAGTTTGCAGTGCGCTGAACACCAGGTCGCTAGTGATTAAGTCGCAGGTCTCGCGTAGCGGAATGTGATCGGTAAGGTGCATGACCCGCAAGGGGCCGCTGATCAAAAATAAATAACTAATGCCTGGTTCGATATTGATGACCTGGTCGAGTACGCCCGCCATTTTCATGGACACCGAGCTGATTGGCCCCATGATGGTGCCATCCACGGCACCGGATAGCGCAAGTTCGTCGGCTTCTTTGAGCCAGTCGGCGCAAACCTGCCCGCAGGTTGCGTTGTCTTCGCCCAGAGTCAGGTCGTCCATATTGAATTTGCCCGAGTCGAGGATATCAATCACCTCCGGGGAATCACTGATCTGGTCGACGGAATCAATCACTCGCACCGGCAAGTCCAGCCCGGCGAAACCCACTGCCTGTTCCATGACAGCGGCAGAACCCACTAATACCGGACGCGAGTATTTGTGAGGTTCCCCAGAAGCCCAGGCCTTGGCAATAACCTCGGGGCCAATACCGCAGGGATCGCCAATCATGGTTGCAATAAGGGGGCGTGATTCGGACATAGATTTATCCTGCATATTGGTTAGCGATGATAGCGCGAGTGTGGCTTGTTATCAGCCCGCTCTGAGGGAGCAGCGTAGCGATGATGGCTGGCCTTTAGTATCGCCAACTATCATACGCATTATTTTATTTGCAACAGGCTAATTATGCCACTGTCTTGCCGTTTATTTTTTCAGTTGCCTGTCACGGGGTTTGAACGTTTGTCTCAGGGCTCACAGAAGCCATAGCCAGGCGGGCAGAGATACAAAAAACAAGGCGGTGCTGGTCACCAGAATGGTGGCTAATAGCTCGGTATTGAGGCCAAAGCGCTCACTTAATACCAGGGTTGCCATCATGGTGGGTGTGGCGGCGAGCAGTACGGTACTTTTCATGACCTCCCCGTTGCCCATCGTCACTAAACCCAGGCCGAACACCACCCCTGGCACCAGCGCCAGCTTAATTACCGAGGCCAGTAAGGAAATACGCCAATAGCGAGCAATACTGGCGAACGAGAGTGACATACCCACCGCCAGCAGCATGGCGTGCATGGTGGTGTCGCCGAGCATACGCACTGAGGTTTGAATAAATTGAGGCAGTTCGATATTGCTCAAATTAAGGAATACGGCGAATACAAAAGCCCAGATCGGCGGTAGACTGAGAAAGGTTTTCAGAAAGGAGCGCAGGCTACCATCGCCGTTGTCCGCCGTGCTCCAGCGGGAGGCAATCCACACGCCAACAATCCACAGCATCGGGCTAATGGCGAGTACGTCCACATAAATGGCAAAGCGGGTGGCGGCTTCGCCCTGTTCGGCGCGTAATAGGGGCACGCCAAGAGAAATAATATTGGCGTAGGCGCAGGCGAGGATCAGCACGGCCAGCTCTGGTTTACCCATACCAATACGAATTAAATAGGGTTTGAGCAGCAGGCAGAGCGCCATGCCGGCGAGAATACCGGCGTTAAACAGCAGGGGAGAGCTGATTAATTCAAACGATAAAACCACACTGGGAATAACCGCAATAATCAAAGCCGGATAAAACAGGTTGAGTACTAAGATACCGATGGTGCGACGCACATCGAGAAAGCTAATGCCGCCGGGTTCGGTGTGCCGCCAGATGACGCCCAGTAGAATCACAAAGGCGCTGGGCATTAATGCCTGTTGAATAACGGCGAGTATCGATTGATCCATGAAGAAATTAAATTGCCCGTTAGTTGATATGGCTTAAGATTTTATCTATACAGTAAGGATAGCATCTGCTCTGGAGCGAATTGCCATAATTTCGTTCCAGATTACGGGCTATCGATTTCAGTTATTACAGGAAAGGAGCAAGGCTATGCCACAACCCATTAAGTTTAAGGAATTACTAGAGACAAAAGGCGTACTAGGTGCGGTGCGCTGGCGAGAATCCGTACTGGGTCACGGTGCCACGACGCCTCCCGTCCTGGTCGAATTTATCGGTGATATTTCTGAGGATCGAGCGGAGCGTTTGATGGCCCACGCCGAAGCTGCGGGCCTGGCGGTGTTTGGTATTAGCCAGTTGAGTTACCAGCGGGCGCGCACGGATAAAACCGTGGTTTACCCCCTGGATGCCTACTACGCTCACGGGCAATACACTTCGGTGATTGCCACTATCAATCGGGTGGCGACCTTGCTGGATACCAAAATCAGCGTCGATGTTCAGAACTTGATTCGAAAGATGATTCTGGTTGATAACACTTAACTGATAACAGTCAGACCCGGCTTAGCCCTGCGGACGCATACCGATGCCAATACCGCCGTCGCTATTGATTACCGTGCCAGTTATAAAACTGGATTGTTGCTTAGCGGCTAGCAGCAAATAAATAGCGGCGTGATCTTCTGGCTGTGACGCAAAGCCCAGCGGTGTCATGCTTTCGAGCAATTTATCAACGTCGGGGATTTCAGAGAGCTTGGCTTCCGCTTGCCCGCCTGCACTGCTGCCACCCAGGCTGGTCAAGGTACCACCGGGGGCGACGCCGTTAACGCGAATGTCCGGGGCGAGTTCGTGAGCCAGTTGTTTGATCATTCCGAGTACGGCATGTTTGGAAGCGACGTAAATGGGGCCGCCACCGCCGGTATAAAAGCTGGAACTTGATGCGGTGAAGATCATGCTGCCTTTGGTTTTTTGTAATTCAGGCAAGGCCGCTTTTGCGCCTAAGATATAACCCTTCACATTAACCGAAAAAATTTCATCACAGATGTCGCTAATGGTATCGTCGCTTTGATCGGCGAGGGACACCATGTAATCCCAGATCCCGGCGTTGCCGACAAAGGTATCCAGTTGATCAAAGGTTGCTACGGTTTTGGCAACGGCGGTTTTGTTGTCGTCTAGCGAGCGCACATCCCCAGTGATACCGACGACCTTGTCCGCCCCGAGTTTTTCAACTACCGCATCAACAGCGCTTTGACTGCGATCCATAACGCCGACGCGAGCACCTTCGGCGACAAAACGCTCAACCACCGCCAAACCAATACCGGATGCGCCGCCGGTTACCAGTGCTACTTTCTTATCCAACCAGCCCATATTCTTATCTCCCCGAGTATTGTGTTCATATTTTAAGGTGTTGCGTATTTACATTCTAAAAATGGAAATTATTTTTAATCTTAAAAAATAATTAAAAGAAAACGTTTAAATTACTGTCTGGCACCACGGCATGATTAAACACCATGTTGCGGAGTGCGAGTTTTACCTTGTCGCCTTCGACGCGCCAGGTGTCGGTGCGCGACACAATCATACGTCGCTCTTCACCGTCAAGGCGATTGCGATAGACGGTGACCATCGACAATACTTTCCATTCGCCCTCAAGGTCGGTAGGGAAGACCTCGATATTGGAAATTAGATGACACAGCTGGTTTTGCGGGTTTTCCGACCAGACAAAATTGGTGCGGAAGCGATCAACCCGCAGTTGCAGGTGTTTTTTCTTGTCGTTAAAAATATTGGCTTCAAGGGGATGTTTGCTGCTGTCTTTCTCGTCCCGGTTATAACGTGACGGCATCGGCATGTAGTAGTGCACGTCGTCGGTAAGCATCTCTAACCAGTCTTCGTATTGCTCGTTGTCGAGTAGGCGAGCTTCGCCAAACAACAAATTCTGAAACGTGAGATAGGTTTCCGCATCGACGGGGTTAAGCGCAGGTAAGGGGCCGCTCATATTAATCTTTCTCCGTGGCGCGAGCTTCTTCCAGGCTATTGTAATCCGGCACCTGGTCCCAGCTTTCAGCAGTCATCATTTCTTGCCAGCGCCGATAAAAAAAGCGCTGGTTTTGTTCGCCGATCAAACCGTCGCTAATAATACCGGGCATATCTGGGTCCGAGCGTTCTTTGCCCATGGCCATATTGGTATAAATATCCTGGTGGCGGGTTTGCCAGCCGCGATTTTGGGTGGTGCAGGCAATTAGGTTGTCGCCGTCGTCGTTGTCGAACATGCCAGCGGCACCAAAAGTGCGGCACACGTTATCGAGGATCATTTGTTTTAGCTCGTCGGACATTTCTTTGTCGACCATTGCCCAGGTCCACATCTCCATTTTGCCCGGCCCTTTAGGGTGATAGACCCGGAACCAGTTCAAGCCCGGCAGCATTTGCACATTGGGGAAGACGGTGAGGTTAATTTGCGAGCCCCAAAATTTGTTGCCGCGCAATTCACCCAGGCGAGAACTCACGGTATCGCGATTGGCATCGAGATAGTCTACCGCCAGTTGTGGTTCGGGGTAGAAGGCGTAACCCGCATAGCCATCCAGAGTCGATAATACGGAGTGGCCATTCATGCCGGTGACCGACATTGCCGTTGAGCTGTCGATGTCGGTGTTGCCGACGGACAAGCTGTCTATGTTCATCGACGAGGCGACCGTCATTACCCCGGCGTGTGCCCAGCCCAGGTGGTAACCGTCGCCACATACGTTTTCGACGGGTAACTTCCAGTTGACGGGGTATTCGACTTTTTGGGCGCTGCCAATCAGTTCGGTACCTTCTGGCATCGCGTCGAGCCAGACGTCGAGATACCATTTCATCTCGCCCAGATAATCTTCCAGTGATGGGGCCTCGGGATCAAAGGTGCCAAACACCATGCCTTTATAGCTGGAGACCTGTGCTACCTGCTTGAGGCCAAACTTCGATTTGTCCAATTGGTTATGGTAGGCGTCCTCTTCGAGAGGAACCCCGGTTAAGGAACCGTCGGGACCAAAACTCCAACCGTGATAATTACATACAAAGCGGCGAGCATTGCCGTTATCGGCTTTACAGATACGGTTGCCGCGATGAGTACAGGTATTGAGGAAGGCCTTGATGGACTGGTCTTTTTGACGCACGACCAGCACTTCATCTTCACCCATAAAGGTGCGAAAGTAATCGCCGGGTTTGGTGATCTGGCTTTCGTGGGCTAAAAACAGCCAGCAGCGGCCAAAGATTTGCTCCTGCTCTTGCTCGTAGACTTGTTGTTCGTGAAAAATCAGGCGGCTTTGGCGGCCGGTTTTATTGTCAACGAGATCGTTAATGTCTAGCTTGCTCATGGTTCTCTCAGAGTGATATTCATGCGAGGTTTTGCTTTTATAGCGTATTTGTTGGGAAACTGGCGCATTATTGCGCGACAGTCTGATCCAGGTCAAATGCTTGATCTACGAAAGCCTCCTGCTATTCTATCAGCTATAAATTGGCTTAGTCTGTTGGGGTTCAATAGACGGATTGTCCTTGTTGGGCAAGAAGGTTTTGGAAAGAAGGTTTTTGAAATAAGGTACTGGAAGAAAAATACTGGAAGACAAATTTAAGGAGGGCGTATGTTTTCGACAAAGAGTGTAGTGGTGCTTGGGGTAATTGCCTTTTTCGGTTTTCAGTCTGCGTTGCAGGCGGCGGAACTCGCTGACAAGAAAGTGTTGACCCTCGATGGTGCGAAAAAAATTGCAGCGGCTGGGGAGGTCGAAGCCAGGACAAACCAATGGAATGTGGTAATAGCCGTCGTTGACGACGGCGGACATCTGCTTTATCTCCAGCGCGGTGATGATGCGCCCATTGGCAGTATCGACATTGCTATTGGCAAGGCGCGTACCGCGGCGGCGTTTAAACGGCCGACCAAAGTTTTTGACGAGCTGGCGAAAACCCGGCCCTCAATCAACTCGCTTTCGAATGTCGTACTGCTCGAGGGCGGTGTGCCCGTTCTGGTGGAGGGGCAGTTGGTCGGCGCTGTGGGAGTGAGTGGTGCAACCTCACCGCAAGATGCGCAGATCGCCGAAGTGGGTATCGCTGCCCTGGATGCATTGAAATAACTGTACCCGCTTTAGCTGATCCCGAAATAACTACTCCCTAAATACAAGGTTAGTCGAGTACGCCATCGAAAAATAACTTAATCAAGTTATTGAACGCGGCGCGCTGTTCAATTTGAATCCAGTGCCCGCAGTGATGGAACACATGCAACTGGGCATTGGGAATGCGCTCGGCAAGGTAATAGGAATTGCTGAGGGGGATAAAGTAATCCTCCCGCCCGTGGGTGATCAGTAGTGGTTGCGAAATGGACTTAAGCTGTTGCTCAGATAACACAAAGGCGTCAACTGATTCTTGCGTGTTTTTTGAAAACATGGCTTCAAACTGCAGCCGGACATTATCCTGCATCACATTCTTGTAGCGTTCGGCGGCAATTTTTTGGATGTCGCCACCGAGTAGCGCCGGGTTGTGGAGGAATTTTCCAACCAGTTCCGCGAGCGCAGCTTCCGAGGGGTTTTCATAAAAGCCCCAGCCTTTTTGCAAACCTTCGGTAGCCTTAAACGGCGCACCAACCGCGCCCATTAATACGGTTTTTTCAAAGCGCTCTGGGTGACGAGCGAGCAATTGTAGAGCGACACCGCCGCCCATGGAGTTTCCCACTAAATATACCTTTTCCAGGTTCCGGGCATCCAGTAGAGAGATCATTTGATCTACCCAGGCATCTATCCAGGCGTCGGTGCCCTGGGGTGGCTGATCGTGCTGGCTCTGACCGAAACCGGCGATGTCTGGAGCCAGGCAATGATAATTGTCGCCGAGAAAAGGTAGCGCAAACTGCCAGTTCGACATGGCATTCGCGCCGGGACCGGAGCCATGGAGTAATAGAATGGTGGTATTGTGCTCGCCACCGGATTCGTTAACCAGGGTCTGGTAGGAGCCGGTTTGAACAAAACAAGTTTGCATGCTGTTTTCCATAATGGTTTACGACCTATCAATGGCGAACTTCGAAATGCTGAGCTTTCAATGAGGTCCTACAACTACAGTGTCCTCGCGCCAGAGCAGCTGGAAAGCTTTCCAGCTGCTGTTAAGCGGACTCAAGGTTAACCTAAAAGCCCTTCTGCTTGCATAGCCTCCTGTACAGCGGGGCGTTGCGCAATATTTCCCGCGTATGCCGCCAGAGCTGGCCATTTGGCAATGTCCATGCCGACGAATTTACCCCAGCCTAGAATGGTAAACAAATAGCCATCGGCGGCGCTAAAGTGATCGCCGACCAAAAACTCTTTGCCATCTAATTGCTCGGCAACATAGCCCAGGCGTTGATCCAGTGCTGCGGTTGCGGCGGTTTTCATATCATCTGTAGATGCGGGGTTAAACAGCGGGCTGAAGTTTTTGTGGACCTCAGAATTCAGGTAAGTCAGCCATTCCTGCAAGCGGTAGCGATCGCTACTACCAGCGGGGGGAGCCAGACCGGAAGCCGGGTTTTGATCGGCAATATATTGCACGATGGCGGGGCCTTCGGTTAGATACTCGCCGTTGTCCAGTTGCAGTACCGGGACGTAACCTTTTGGGTTGACGACATTAAAGTCGCTACCATCGTCGACGGTTTTAGCGCCCAGATCGACCTTGGCCAAGTCAAATTTCAGACCGGCTTCGCGTAGCGCGATATGGGGGGACAGGGAACAGGCGCCGGGGGCATAGAATAATTTCATGGTTATCTCCTTAATATAGAGTACTTTGGGTTTAGGGGAGTCATTGATCCTCGTCGGGCAACATTAACATGACAGGCTTTGATTATGGAAACCTTTGCGCATGAAGTAATGGGTTTTCAATGCGACAATCATGTGCGATGATCCAGTGCGCTGTGCACAAATTATTCTATTAATAGTTAAAAAAACAGGGGAACAGCAAATGACTAATGCCAATCAAGCAATTCATCAGCAAATCACCGATATTCTCGATCAGGGCGCAGAAGCCGTTAAGCAAGTGGTCGATGCCTACGTGGCCAATCGCACCGCCGAGCGCGATATGAACTGGCTCTGCCTGCAAATGGCCAAAGAGTTTGGCGCCGTAATGATTCATACGGATAATGCCCGTGAAGCGATTCGGGGGGGTGCCGATGGCCGCGAAATGGACGAATATTTTGAAACCGTCAAAGAAGAAGTAGCTCACTACCAAGCCTATTACAACCTGGTCAACCGCACTATTGGTAAAGATACTGAGATTCCCGTTCCCGATATCTATCGTTATTTGGTGACTAAAGTTGAAGATGGAAAGCTGGCTCCCGACGAGGCGATGCTAGAGATGAAAAGTCGCTGGCCCGAACATCATGGCTATATGGCTTGCCGTGGCGATTACGTGAAAACTCAACACCCCTGGGTGGCCAAGGTGTTTGGCGCGACCATGGAAGGCGGTGCGGGCGGCTGGCATTGGTGTATGAGTCAGGTGCCGCAGGACGATGAATTTTTAACCCAGGTCGCCAAGCTACAAAAAGGCATTGCGATTGACGAGTTAGAGCACGGTCCAGAGGAATTGGCGGAGCTATGCCGGGAATACTCCGATGATTCTGGCGTCGATCTAAATGAACTCTATACCCAGTTGCGAGAGCATCGCTATCAGGAGGTGCGGCAACGCAACGAACAATTTTTATATCCCTTAACGGAAGACCAGTTGGAAGTTATTCATCAACAACTGTTAAATAATACTTTGAGCGGATTTAACTTATATTCTAAAGCGGCCTGAGGATAAGGCAGCGCGCTTTACTGATAAGTCGAGCTAGTAAATAGGGCTACTAAGCCGACCTATTAAAAAGTGCGCTGCGTTAACTGCTTAAAGGCTGTTGCGAAAAATTGCAGATAACAATAATGCTACCGGAAGATATTTTCGGACGAGTGTAAGAGCGCTTACGACACGAGTTAAGACATGACTTACGACTTCAATCCCCTGGTAAACAATCAATTCCCCACGATTAAAAACCGTTTTGATGCCATTAACCCAGCTACTGGTGAGGTGATAGGCAGCGTGCCCGAGTGCGCCAGTGTCGTCGACGACGCGGTCAAAGGTGCACAAGCGGCGCAAAAAGCCTGGGCGGAGGTGCCGTTGTTTGGACGCATCGCCAAATTAGCGGAACTCACCGGGCTGATCGAGAAACACGGAGAGGAACTCGCCGAGTTAGATGTGCTCGATACCGGCAGCCCACGGCAAGTGATGATGACCGATGCGGCTTTTGCAGTGGCGTTTATGCGCTTCCAAACCGGGCTTGCGCCGCAAGTCCTGGGGAAGGGCGGTGATCGCTGGACTGGCGACAATATTCATTTCACTATGCCCCAGCCCTTCGGTGTGGTGGCGCGGTTTTGTGCCTTTAATCACCCGATGTTGTTCAGTGCCTTACGGATTGCCGCGCCATTACTAATGGGCAACGCCTTAATCATTAAGCCCTCCGAGCACACTAGTCTGAGTACTTTGCGCATGGGTGAAATTCTCGCCCCGCACATTCCCCCAGGTTTGATTCAGATACTCACCGGCGGCGCAGCGGTTGGTGAGGCCATCGTTGGCCACAAAGATATTAAAAGAATCACCTTAACCGGCGGTAAAAACGCCGCTCTGGCATTTTATGGCATTGCCGCGAAACACGGTTATCTTAAGGATTTCACTTTTGAGCTAGGGGGTAAAAACCCCATGGTGATTTATCCGGATGCAAATACCGAGCAAGCCTTCCAGTCGGCGGTTCACGGGATGAATTTTTATCAGACCGCCGGGCAGAGTTGTGGCTCGACAACCCGCGTGTTTATTCATCGCAGTATTTATGAAGACGCAAAAAAGGCGATTAAATCAGCGTGTGAGTCCATCATTATTGGTGACCCTCAGCATGCCGAAACCATGATGGGTTCCCTGTCAACGCGCCAGCAGTTTGAAAAAACACTTAAGTATATTCAGATATCTAAAGACGAAGGCCTCCCGCTATTGACCGGCGGCGAGCGTTTAATGACGAAGCCCCTGGACAAGGGCTACTTCGTTCCACCTACGGTGTTTTACGATGTGGGTGCTGAACATACCTTGTTTAAAGAAGAAGTCTTTGGCCCCGTGCTCGCACTTATTCCCTGGGATGACGAGGAGCAGATGTTAGTGGACGTAAACGCGGTGGAGTATGGCTTGACCGCCAGTGTCTGGACGCAGGATATTGATCGCGCCATGGGCATGGCACGGCACTTTAATACCGGAACCGTGTGGATCAATGGCAGCGCAAAACACTTCCCTGGCTTTGGTTTTTCCGGAGCAAAAAATTCCGGAGTGGGTACCGAGGAAAACCTTGAGGAGCTGGAATCGTTTTGCCAAATGAAAGCGGTACATTACTTTGGTGCCGAAGGCCGTAAAAACGTGGAGATAGGGCTTTGAAGATCTTTAACCTGGAACCGAGGTGTGGAGTATGAAGCCCCAAACTAACTGCAAGGCGCTGGTACTGCCCGATTATCATCAGCCTCTGGAGCTTCGAGAATTTAACATTCCCGAGGTCGAAGACGGTGGCCTTATCGTGAAGATTGATCGGGCCACTATTTGCGGTACCGATCATCATATTACTCAGGGCGTGCTGGCGCCGATTTCAAAAACCCCCTGTATTCTCGGTCACGAGATGGTCGGCATTATTGAGGCTCAGGGTAAAGGCCGGGAAGTCGACGTTGCGGGTACGCCCCTGGCCATCGGTGATCGAGTGATTTGGGCCTACGCCTATTGTGGTCGCTGTTATTATTGCGCCGTGGCCATGCAGCCGACGCTGTGTACTAACTTTACGCCTTACGGCTATGCGGATGCGACGATTCACCCCCATATTATTGGCGGCTTTTCCCAATACAATTATATTTTGCCCAACTGCCACGTGGTGCGAGTGCCGGATGAGGTGCCCAGTCACTGGGCCTCGTCGGCCAGCTGTGCTCTGCGGACCATTATGCATGCCACAGATCGCCTCGGTGGCATCCGCCCCTCCGATACCGTGGTGGTGCAGGGCAGTGGCCCGGTCGGTCTCTACGGCGTAGCGGTCAGTCGCGCGATCGGGGCAAAGCATGTGATAAATTTTGGCGCGCCCGCTGAACGTCTTGCGGTGGCGAAGTCTTTTGGCGCCGAGCAAGTCGCGCATATTGAAACTACCGACAACGCTGAACGTCTGGCGATGGTGATGGACTTGACCGATGGGCGCGGTGCCGATGTGGTACTGGAGTGTTCCGGCTCCCACTTTGCTCAGGAGGAGGCGTTTAATATTGTGCGCCCCGGTGGTCGTATCGCAGTGATTGGCGCGGGTGATCCAAAGCCGATGGCAGTTCCCGGTATGTCTTTTATTGGCAAGCAGGTCATGGTCACCGGGATTCGCTCGGCGGGTATTCAGTATTATCGCGAAGCGCTGGATTTTCTCGCGCGACAAAAAAACAATTTCGATTTCGATCTAATGTTTGGCGATACCTACAGCTTGGCGGAAATACCCGAGGCGATGGAGAAAATGGCACGCCTCGAAGAAATTAAACCCATCGTTGATCCTTTTAAATAAAAGCTAATGGAAAATAAAGATCGAATCTGGGCAGCTGATAACACGCGGTTTGTTAATGGAGTAGGCAGTGAATCAACACATTATTCAAACGTCGAACTTTTCGGGTAAAACTCACTGGGATAAGGCGGCGCTAGCGAGTTTGATCGAAGCTGGCCGAATACATTCTCGTGTTTATACGGACCCGGAACTATTTGAGCTGGAACTGGATCGAATCTTTTCGACCAGCTGGCTGTTTGTGGGTCATCAAAGCGAAGTGCCTTCTCCGGGCGATTTTCAAACTCGCGTCCTGGGTCGTACGTCGGTAATTATGGTGCGAGGTAAGGATAAGGGCGTGCGGGTGTTGGTGAACCGCTGTCGTCATCGAGGTGCGCAAGTTTGCGAAACGGAAACCGGGAATACCAAATTTTTTCGTTGTTGGTATCACGGCTGGGTATATGACACCAATGGAGACTTAGCGGAACAGACTGGTGACGAGGCTTACGACGATAGTATGGATCGTAAAGCAATGGGTTTGACTCCGGTGCCGCGAGTTGAAAATTATCGAGGATTTGTTTTTGCGAGCTTTGCCCGAGAGGGCGAAACCTTAACTGAGTTTCTTGGCGGAGCAGCAGCGATTATTGATTTAATGGTGGATGCGTCCCCGACGGGTGAGCTTTATGCCGACGGTGGTTCCCACAAAACCGAGTACCGTGGCAACTGGAAATTGGTCGGTATGGATGGCTATCACCCCTTGCATTTACATGCGTCGGTGATGGAAACCATACACCGGGATCCCGACTCCGGAATTGGTTCGACTCACCGCAGTAATCCTTTTGACGACACCGCCGCAACCTATACGCGCGATTTTGGTCATGGCCACTCGATGCTGGATTTTCGCGAACATCGCATCAAACACTATGAGCAGCATAGCGAATTTATCAAGAAAACGTCCGGCGGTGCTGAATACATCGATGCCATGCATAAAGCCCACGGCGAAGAACGCGCGCGCATGTTGCTGAGTATCAGCGGTGATCCGCACCTGGGTTTATTTCCCAATGTGCAGTTAATACATAATCAGATTCGCATTGTTACGCCGCTGGCGGCTGATCACACCCAGGTAGAAATGATTGCGGTGCGGCTCGGTGGCGTCAGCGACGAGATTAATGCAAATCGTTTGCGCCATCACGAATCGTTCTACGGACCTGCGGGCGCTGGCTCCCCGGATGACACGGAGGTTTTTGAGCGCGTACAACGAGGCATGCAGGCCGAGCTTAACCCCTGGCTCGATGTTTCTCGCGGTATGGCTCGTGAATTTACCGATGTCGATGGCAGTACGGTTGGCAGGATCAGTGACGAAGTACCCCAACGGGGTATTTTTCGCCACTGGATTAAGCTGATGACACAATCCTGATACGTTCCTGATACATACGTTTCTAATACATTGAACAGTTGAGAGTTTATGAGTAGCTCTATGAACAAGGCGTCGTTAAGCGATTGGCAGATGTTGCGTGAAGTTGAATTATTTTTATTTCACGAAGCGGAACTCGCCGACGGGAATCAATACGAAGATTGGCTGGAACTATGGACGGCTGACTTATTGTATTGGGTGCCGAGTAATGATGACAATTTAGACCCGCAGAAAAAAATCTCTATTATTTATGATCGGAGGGCTCAGCTGGAAGATCGTATTTTTCGTCTTGGCACTAAACACGCTTATGCTCAACGCCCACAGTCGCGTCTAACTAGGCTGGTTTCTAATATTGTGCTGGACGATTTCGATACCGAAAGCGGTGGTTGGGTGAGTTCGCGCTTCGTCGTAGTGGAATTGCGTAATCATGTGCAGACGCTATGGAGCGGGCGTATGCGGCATAAGCTGGTGCGAGAAGATGGGAAATTACGAATTAACGAAAAGCACGTCTTTTTACTGAATAACGATACCCCGGTGGGGAATATGACGTTTATTATTTGAGATGTTTGCGTCGATTACAGTACCTTAACTTCGGAGATATTAAATGGTGCCAGCCACCACGGAATTGCCTTTAATAGCAATAATGATCGGTGATCCCGCAGGCGTCGGGCCGGAGGTCTGTGTTAAAGCCCTGGCCAGTTGTACCTCTACTGGAAATGGCGATGGCAATAGCAAGGACGAGCTAGGAGGTTTATGTAGGCCGGTATTGATCGGCGATATCGGGGTATTGAAACGTGCCATGGCCGTTGCCAAGGTCTCTTTGCCTTTGCGTGTTGTTGCGACTCTCGAGGAGCCGCTTACCGATGAAAATAGCATCCGTGTGCTCGATCCCGGCGGTTTCGATGTTTCGGCGTGTGCTTTTGGCGTGGCGTCCGCGGCTTCTGGACATGCGGTGCTTGACTGGACAGCGCTTGGTACAGCGTTGGGGGAAAGCGGGGCTATCCAGGGTTTGGTGATGGCGCCGATGGATAGTGAATCGATAAAACTAACTGGGCGAATTAAACATATTGACGACCTGCAGCCACCGGGCACTTTTATGTTCCGCATGAGTGGCGCGCTGCGGGTTGTGCCCTTAAGTGAGCACCTGCCGCTAGTCGATGCCATTGCTAAGGTAAAGCCAGGCGCAGTACTAGAGTTAATCGAAGTGCTGAATAAAAACTTGTGCCGTTGGGGCTTGTCGCAACCGCGCATCGCCGTTGCCGGAATTAACCCCCATGCGATGTTCGCGCAGGATCAGCAACAAATTGGCCCGGCGATTGAGCAAGCGCAGCAACAGGGTATTGATGTCAGTGGGCCGATCTCTCCCGATTCCGTGTTTCGTATGGCCATCGAAGATAAGTACGATGCCGTGGTGACCATGTATCACGACCAGGGGCAGATAGCGCTCAAGACCAGTAATTTTGAGGGGGCCTGTACCGTGTATCTGGGTTTGCCCTATATTATGCTCAACGTACCCCACGGCTCGGCCTTTGATATTGCCGGGACCGGCATCGCCCAGCACGAAAGTATGCTGGCGGCGATAACAACGGCGGCGCGCATGGCGTCCGGACGGGGTATTTTCGAGCAGGCGTAGGAGGTGACTAAGGTGCTGAGGTTGAACGATGTTTAGGTTGAATGGTTTTGACTGAGCAGTATGAGGTAACGATTGTTGATTCCGATGAAAGGTACATCTGCGACAGCACTCAGAATTTACTCAAGGGCATGGTGCAGCTGGGCCGCAAGGGCATTCCAGTGGGTTGTCGCGGCGGTGGCTGTGGAGTCTGTAAGGTTCAGGTTCTGAGTGGGACTTATACCAGTAAACGCATGAGCCGAGAGCACGTCAGTGTCGAGGACGAAGCCGAGGGCAGGGTGCTGGCCTGTCGTACCTGGCCGACCTCAAGTATCGAGTTACAGGTTGTGGGTCAATTACAGCGGGCGGTTACTCGATAGCGCTTACTTGATAACGCTTAGCTGATAACTCTTACCTGGGAAGGCAAGCGCTGATAGAATCGGGGAGGAAAGTAGCGTTGATACCGAGTATACGAATAATGTGTAATTATGCCGCCGTGAGCTAACAGGTGAAAAACACATCAAAATTGAGCTAATAAATATTAATTCAGTCAATGAATAAATAGGAGTAAAGAGTTATGTCGATGACAGGGGTATTGCGTCCGGGCCACGTACAGTTACGCGTGCTGGATATCGAAGAGGCCGTGGTCCACTACCGCGATTATATGGGCTTGATTGAAACCCATCGGGATGATCAAGGTCGGATTTACCTAAAAGGCTGGGACGAGCAGGACTGGTTCTCGGTGGTGCTCCGCGAGGCGGACGACGCCGGCATGGATCATATGGCCTTTAAAGTGCTCGACGAAGAGACGCTGTGGCGCTTGCAGTCGGACCTAAAAAAATTTGGTTGTGATGTTGAGCGCATCCCTGAGGGTGAGCTGGATCACTGTGGCGAGCGAGTGCGCTTTGTGGCGCCGACCGGCCATGTATTCGAGTTGTACGCCAATAAAGATCACCACGGCAATGGCATTCCCACCACCAATCCTGCACCCTGGCCAGAAGGCTTGAAGGGTATGCAGGCCGTGCGTTTCGACCACTGCCTGGTGTACGGTGAAGATTTGGATGCCTCGGTGAAATTGTTTACCGAAGTCCTGGGTTTTCAGCTCACTGAGCAAATTGTCGATGGCGACTTACAGTTAGCGGCATTTCTAACCTGCTCTATGAAAGCCCACGATGTAGCGTTTATCCGCCAGGAAGGGCCAGGCAAACTTCACCACGCGTCTTTTCTGCTCAAAACCTGGGAAGAGGTGCTGCGTGCAGCGGATATTATTTCGATGAAAGACATCCCGATTGATATTGGCCCCACCCGGCACGGCTTAACCCGCGGTCAGACCATCTATTTCTTTGACCCCTCCGGTAATCGCAACGAGGTGTTTGCCGAAGACAGCCATGTCTATCCAGATACCCCGGTATTAACCTGGACAGCAGACAATATCGGCCAGGCCATCTTCTATCACTCGCGGGAGCTTAATGAACGCTTTATGGGCGTGACGACCGGGGCCTGATGTTAGTGTCTGGTATTAGTGCTTGGGATAGAATTGATGGACGACAAATCGGGTTCTGGCTCAACTAGTTAATAGTTGATCTAGAGCCCGAGTCAAATACCGCTTAAGTAGTGAGCTTGTTTGTAGGCGTAACTGGCCATCTTGATTTCTGGCACTAAACTGCATTAAAAACAATGTATTATATTGATTTTCTAATGTAAATACGAGAAATGATTGGCGCGCACGCGATTGCTTTGGGGCGTGCAACGCATTACAATTTGCGGAAAGCTGGAATACGAGTCGTTGCCAGGTTTCTACACCTGGCAGCAAAATACTGGAACCATAATACGTGAAAGAATTTAAACACTTTATCAACGGTGAGTTCGTTACTTCTGCCCTTACCTTCGAGAATCGCTGTCCTGCCGACAATAGCGTCATCGGTACGATCTACGAAGCGGGTAAAGAGGAAGTCGATGGGGCTGTAAGAGCCGCCAAAGCCGCCATGAAAGGTCCCTGGGGCAAATTGTCGGTCAATGCTCGTGTCGAATTATTGTACAAGGTCGCCGACCGTATTAACGAGCGCTTTGAAGATTTCGTTGAAGCCGAAGCCCGAGATACCGGTAAGCCCAAATCCCTGGCGCGGCATATCGATGTGCCTCGCGGTGCGGCCAATTTCAAAGTTTTTGCCGATATGATCAAGAACGAGCCCACCGAGGCCTTCCGTTTTGAAGGCCCCGATGGTGTACAGGCGACCAACATTGCCCATCGCACCGCCAAGGGCGTGATTGCGGTTATTAGTCCCTGGAATTTCCCCTTACTTCTGACGACCTGGAAAGTAGGCCCGGCACTGGCCTGTGGAAATACGGTCATCGTTAAACCCTCGGAAGAAACGCCCGCCACCACCACCTTGCTGGGTGAGGTGATGAACGAATGCGGCGTGCCAGCGGGTGTCTTTAACGTGGTACACGGCTTTGGCCCGGATTCTGCCGGGGAATTTTTAACCACCCACCCCGATGTCGACGCCATTACCTTTACGGGCGAAACCCGTACCGGCGAAGCGATTATGAAAGCGGCGTCAGTAGGTTTGCGGGATATCTCTCTGGAGTGCGGCGGTAAAAATCCAGCGATTGTGTTTGCCGATTGCGATTTGGAAAAAGCCGTAGCTGGCACCATGCGCTCGGTGTTCGTGAATTGCGGACAGGTGTGTTTGGCGACCGAACGCGTCTATGTCGAGCGCCCTATTTTTGATGCCTTTGTCGAGAAGCTGGCAGCGGCGGCGAGCAAGATTAAACTCGGCGCCCCCGATGATGCCGATGCCAATATGGGCTGTTTGATTAGTAAAGAGCATCAGCAAAAAGTTTTAAGCTACTACCAGCTCGCGGTAGAGGAAGGCGCAACCGTGGTACTCGGTGGCGGCGTACCCAAAATGGCGGCTGGTTTGGAGGAGGGCGCGTGGGTCGAGCCAACTATCTGGACGGGCCTGCCCGATGATGCCCGCGTGGTGATGGAAGAAGTGTTCGGTCCCTGCTGTCATATCCGGCCTTTCGATAGTGAAGAAGAAGTGCTTGAGCTGGCCAACAACACCCACTATGGTTTGGGTGCATCGGTATGGACGGAAAACACTTCGCGAGCGATTCGCGTGTCAGAGCAATTAGAAGTGGGTTTGGTCTGGGTAAATTGCTGGTTCCTGCGGGATCTACGCACGCCCTTTGGTGGCGCCAAGCAGTCCGGTATTGGTCGTGAGGGTGGCGTACACTCACTGGAATTTTATACCGAGTTAAAAAATATTTGTATTCAACTTTAAGAGCTTCGTAATCACGGGGCTATACCGGGGAACCCATGGATAAAAAACTAATTACTGCTTGTGGCGATGAATTGTACGAAGCGATGGTAAACCGTAAAACGGTCGCGCCGCTAACGGATCGCTACAGCGATATTACGATTGACGATTCCTATCATATTTCCCTGCGCATGCTCGACCGTCGTGTCGAGGCTGGGGCAAAAATTATTGGTAAAAAAATCGGTGTGACCAGTAAAGCGGTAATGAATATGCTCAATGTTCATCAGCCCGATTTTGGTTATCTGACTGATGATATGGTCTACGCTAGCGGCACCGAAGTGCCAATTTCCGAACAATTAATTCAACCCCGTGCCGAAGGTGAAATTGCGTTTATTTTAAAACGCGATTTATGTGGACCGGGTGTGACCAACGCCGATGTAATTCGCGCCACCGAGTGTGTATTACCGTGCTTCGAAATTGTCGATTCCCGCGTTCACGACTGGAAAATTAAAATTCAGGATACCGTTGCCGATAACGCCTCTTGTGGTTTGTTTGTACTGGGCGATAGCGCAGTTGATCCCCGTAAGGTCGACCTGACTACCTGCGGCATGGTGGTGGAAAAAAATGGTGCCATCCTCAGCACGGGTGCTGGTGCAGCGGCCCTGGGTTCACCGGTAAATTGTGTGGCCTGGCTGGCGAATACCCTGGGTGAGTTTGGTATTAGCTTGAAAGCGGGTGAAGTAATTTTGTCTGGCTCGTTGGTGCCATTGGAGCCGGTGGTGGCTGGAGATTTTATGCGCGTTGATATTGGTGGAATTGGTTCCGCCTCGGTGCGTTTCGTTTAGTTTGATTAGAAATTTAGCACGCTTTAAATATCGTATTGAGGTTCTGTTATGAGTAAAAAATTAAAAGCGGCCATTATTGGGCCCGGTAATATTGGCACCGACTTGCTGATGAAAGCTATGCGCAGCGACTGGATTGAGCCCGTGTGGATGGTAGGTGTCGATCCGGAATCGGAAGGCTTAAAGCGCGCCAAAGAATTTGGTATGAAAACTACGGCCGAAGGCGTGGATGGCATGTTGGCCCATGTTGTCGAAGACGATATCCGTATCGCCTTTGATGCCACCTCGGCCTACGTACATGCCGAAAACAGCAGCAAACTCAATGCCCTTGGCGTGGTGATGATCGATCTCACACCTGCGGCGATTGGCCCGTTTTGCATTCCGCCAGTGAACCTTAAAACCCACGCCCAGAAGTTGGAAATGAACGTCAATATGGTGACCTGTGGTGGTCAGGCCACTATTCCCATGGTGGCGGCAATATCCTCGGTGCAAGAGGTTGCTTACGGTGAGATTATTGCGACGGCGGCCTCTAAATCTGTTGGTCCCGGCACGCGAATGAACATCGATGAATTTACCCGCACTACTTCTGCGGGTGTCGAGCAAGTGGGTGGGGCTAAAAAAGGTAAGGCGATTATTATTATTAATCCGGCGGAACCGCCCATGATTATGCGCGATACCGTTCATTGTTTAACGGAAGACGAGCCCGATCAGGACGCGATTACAAAATCAATACTGGCGATGGTTGAAGAAGTTAAAAAATATGTTCCCGGTTATCGCCTGGTTAATGGCCCGATCTTTGACGGCAAGCGGGTTTCTATCTTTTTAGAAGTGGAGGGCCTGGGAGATTTCCTACCCAAATATGCGGGTAATCTTGACATTATGACGGCTGCTGCTTTACGCACGGCGGAAATGTTTGCCGAAGAAGCCGCGAGCGGTACGATTGAATTACCGGCGCGTGCGGCCTAAGGAATAAGAGGAAAAAATGATGAATTTGAAAGGCAGAAAAATTACCGTACACGATATGAGTTTACGGGATGGCATGCACGCGAAGCAGCATCAAATCAGTATTGAAGAAATGAAAAGTGTTTCTCAAGGTTTGGATGAGGCGGGTGTACCGCTAATCGAAGTCACTCACGGCGATGGTCTGGGTGGTGCTTCGGTGAACTGGGGGTTTCCTGCGGCCAGCGATGAAGAATACTTGCGTGCGGTTATTCCGGGATTAAAAAATGCCAAAGTATCGGCACTTTTATTGCCGGGGGTTGGCACAGTTGATCATCTGCGCATGGCGGCAGATTGCGGCATCAATACCATTCGTGTGGCGACGCATTGCACCGAAGCGGATGTGTCTTTACAACACATTAAGCTGGGTCGCGAAATGGGTTTGGATACCGTGGGTTTTTTGATGATGGCCCACATGATTGAGCCGGAAGAGATTTTGGTGCAAGCCAAGTTAATGGAATCCTACGGCGCCAATTGTCTGTACGTGACCGATTCCGCTGGCTACATGTTGCCCGATGACGTGAGTTCGCGAATCAAAATATTGCGGGATAATCTGCTGCCTGAAACCGAATTGGGTTTTCACGGGCATCACAATTTAGCTATGGGTGTGGCGAATTCCCTGGCTGCCGTTGAAGCCGGAGCTAACCGCATTGATTGCGCCTGTGGCGGTATGGGTGCGGGTGCCGGCAATACACCGATGGAAGTTTTCGTTGCCGTGTGTGATCGCATGGGTATCGAAACCGGTGTCGATGTCTTCAAGATTTCCGATGTAGCCGAAGATCTGGTCACACCGATGTTGGATTTCCCGGTGCGCATTGATCGTAATTCGCTGACTCTGGGTTATGCCGGTGTGTATTCTTCGTTTTTATTATTCGCCAAACGTGCGGAAGAAAATTACGGCATTCCCGCTCGCGACTTATTGCTCGAAATGGGGCGTCGCAAAATGGTCGGCGGTCAGGAAGATATGATCGAAGATATCGCCTTGACCATGGCAAAAGAACGTAAAGCCGCAAATGAAAGGAAAGCATCCTGATGGCAAACCCAAAGAAAATGACCGAGCAGCAAATTGCTGAGGTAGCAGAGCTGCTGGAAAACGCCGAGCTCAATGCTCAGGACGTGGTTAAGGTAACCGATAAATATCCCGATATGAGTTTTAGCGAAGCCCTCGACGTGCAGTGGGCGATTCGCGCGCGCAAAGAAGCTCGCGGTACGCGTATTGTCGGTATGAAAATGGGTTTAACCTCCTGGGCGAAAATGGCGCAGATGGGTGTCGATAAACCTTGCTATGGTTTTCTCGCCGATTATTTCAGCGTGCCCCAGGGCGGCGAAATAAAGATGGAAGAATTGATTCACCCCAAGGTAGAAGCAGAAATTGCTTTTATGATGGATAAGGAACTGTCTGGTCCCGGTTGTCATGTCGGTGACGTCTTAGCGGCGACGGATTTTATTGTGCCCGCAGTAGAAATTATTGATTCTCGCTATGAGAATTTTAAATTCGATTTACCCAGTGTGATTGCCGATAA
The DNA here is from genome assembly GCA_018069525.1 of Porticoccaceae bacterium. Lineage (GTDB taxonomy): Bacteria > Pseudomonadota > Gammaproteobacteria > Pseudomonadales > Porticoccaceae > JAGPUQ01. The sequence continues at coordinate 67,609 of JAGPUQ010000002.1, forward strand.
CTCTTCGTCTTGCCGTTTTGTGATCGGTGGTCGACCGTTGCCCGTTGATAGCATTGATATGCGTACTACCGGTGTGGTGATGGAAAAAAATGGAGCTGTAGTTGAGTTAGGCGCTGGTGCAGCGGTATTGGGTAATCCCGCCGCCAGTGTGGCAATGTTGGTGAACATGCTGGCCGAGCGCGGTGAAGTTTTGCCAGCCGGTAGCTTTGTAATGACCGGCGGTATTACTGCCGCGGTTGCCGTCGAAGCGGGAGACTCTATTGTGGTGCGTTACCAGCACCTCGGCGATGTGACGATGAAGTTTGTCTAGAATTTGAAAGCGATTAAATCCAGGAAAAAAGCCGAGACGGGTTTAAGTTGTCTCGGCTTTTGACTTTCCGGCAACACCAAAATGCTCCGGTGGAATTTCCCGCAGGATGACCCGCACCGCTTGGCGGGGCGCATCGACGGCGCGAATGGCGGCATCGGTTAATTCAGCGATAAGATCCGCTTTTTGTTTCTTGCTGCGGCCTTCGAGCATGGTAACTTCGATAATAGGCATCGTATTTCCTCAGTAGTGATTCTTCAGTAGTGCTTGCTTGTGCGATTCTAAAACCGCCTGTTTGATATTTGAATTAACTAGTTTCTATTAAGCCTTGGACAGCAAAGCCAGGACTGCTTGTCGCCCGGCCTCGGCGCACTCCATATCTTGCTCTTCGGTGGCTCCGGATACGCCGATTCCGCCGATCATCATATCACCGTCGTAAATAGGGAAGCCGCCGCCGAACAGCACGCAATCGTCGCGACGAATCAAGCCCAGCTCAAGGGCGCGATTATCTTTTATCGCGCTGTACAACTCGTGGGGTGCCGCACCAAAACCCGCTGCGGTTTTGGCTTTATCGATGGCGATACTCACCGAGTAGGTAAAGGATTCTGGCATGCGTAGAAATGCACACAAGATACCGCTGGAATCGACCACGGCAGCGTTAATGGACACGCCGATTTTTTCGCCGTGAGCAATGGCGGCGGCCACCGCAGTATGGGCAGCGCTGGCGGAAATAACTCGTTTTTCAATAGAAATCGACGACATGGTAGCTAGATCCTTGGTTATAATAAGGGTGAATTTTTTAGCGATTTAACGATATAGATTTAACAATATAGATTATCGATATAGGCTCTCGATATAGGCTCTCGATATAGGCTCTCGATATAGTAAATCCCTTAAAATACATTTGCCAGAGAAATAAACAACTTTCCTGAGCTCAGAAGAATGCGGTAAAGCGACTGTATTTGAAAATTTTTAAAAGGTAAGCAGTAGAAATATGTCCGAATTAAAATCGAAGTTAAAGTCAAAGCTACGTTTAAGTGTACTGGATCAATCTCCGGTACACGACGACCAAGCAGAATCATCGGGTGTTCGAACCACCGTCGCGCTGGCAAAAGCCTGCGATAAGTTGGGTTACTACCGCTATTGGTTAGCCGAGCACCACGGCACACCAGGCTACGCTGGCCCTTGTCCGGAAATTATGATCAGTAATGTCGCTCACGCAACCGAAAATATTCGCGTTGGCAGCGGCGGGGTGATGTTGCCTCATTACAGCGCGTTTAAAGTGGCAGAAATTTTTAAGATGCTCGAAGCCTCTCATCCCGGGCGCATTGACGTGGGTGTGGGGCGTGCGCCGGGCGGCGATATGCTGGTGTCCCAGGCACTTTCCGCGCCGCGGCAGACAATCCCCTCGGAATATTATCCCCAGCAAACCCAGGATTTAATCGGCTTTCTAAATAACGCTTTACCGGAGGGGCATCCTTATCAGCAGGTTGTTACCGTGCCCAGAGATGTTGGCGCGCCACCGGTATGGATGCTGGGCTCTGGTGATGGTAGTGCCGGTGTTGCAGGTATGTTGGGCACGGGTTTTGTGTTGGCTTTATTTATCGGTACGCACGACCGCTCCCCCCAAATTATCCAACAGTACCGCGATGCCTTTCAGCCGAACATGGCTCGGGATAAACCGGAGGCAATCATCGCTGTAGCGGCGATTTGTGCTGAGACCGAAGAAGAGGCGATTCGCGCTGCCAGCGGTCACGTCTACTGGAAAGTTCAGGCCTTCCGCCACGGCAAGGTTGACTCGTTTTATTCACCGGATGAGGTGCTTGAGAAAAAGCAGCAGCTATCTCAGTCCGATCAGGCCTATTACGACGAAACCCTGGAAACCATGATAGTAGGCACGCCGGAGCAGTGCCGAGAACAGTTGGAAGCATTGGCTGAAGAATATCAGGTCGATGAACTAATGATCGTGTGTGTCACCCATTCGTTTCAAACGCGAATGGAATCTTATACACTCTTAGCAAAGCAGTTTGCCTTATCACCCCAATCTGACTTAACCGAATCCAGTGGAGAAAAATAATGAGCGCCAATCCAGAAATTGCCAACAGTATTCAAACCGGTGCCTTTAAAACTAATTATCACGATGTGGGCGAGGGCGTGCCGGTATTTTTAATTCACGGCTCCGGGCCAGGTGTTACCGCCTGGGCTAACTGGCGGCTGGTGATTCCGGAATTAGCGAAACAGTTTCGTGTGATTGCGCCGGATATGGCGGGTTTTGGTTTTACCGAACGCGTCGACGGTTACGAGTACACCATGGAAAACTGGGTGCAACACGCCGTCGATTTGATGGACGCTTTGGGGCTTGAGAAAGTCGATTTAGTGGGTAATTCCTTTGGTGGCGCTCTGTCGGTTGCGCTGGCCATTAAATACCCCGAGCGCGTTAATCGTCTGGTATTAATGGGTGCCGCTGGTGTTTCCTTTGAGTTAACCGGTCCTTTGGATGCGGCCTGGGGCTATGAACCTTCCTTCGAAAATATGCGAACAATGATGGATTATTTTGCCTACGATCGCGGTTTAGTGAGCGATGAGTTAGCACAGTTGCGTTATGAAGCCAGTATCCAACCGGGTTTTCAGGAAGCCTTTAGTCAAATGTTTCCGGCTCCCCGTCAACAGTGCATCGAAGCTCTGGCCAGTGACCCAGAAGATATTAAAAAGCTACCCCACGAGACACTGATTATTCACGGTCGCGAAGACGTAGTGGTGCCGCCCATTACCTCAAAAACTTTTTTTGAATTGATTCCCAGATCCCAACTACATATGTTCGGCCAGTGTGGGCACTGGACACAGATCGAGCAGAATGCTCGCTTTAATCAATTGGTGATTAATTTCTTTTCTGAATAGATCGGTTTTAGCCGATCAACCATAAAATAGTTCACCGGCTAGAAATCAATTTGTAATTGACTGACAAAGGCTTCGTGATCGAACTGTCCGGGCGATAAATTTTTGTCGACATCGTAGATGATAAATTCGTTAAGTAGTCGCACATTGCGCCCTAGTATCCAGGTCAATATAAAGTGGTAGGCCTCGCCTTTATCCATGCCTCGGGAGACTTCGTCGTCAGAGCGTCCGGTTAAAGTACGCAAAAAGCGCGTTCGCGACGGATGCTCGTTATCCACACTTTGATACTGGAAACCGAGGGCCCAGCCGGTATCGCCTTTCAAGGGGAAGGTACGGCTTAAGCCTAGCGTGAGTGCATCGGAATCTAACTCGTCGGTCGCCAGGCCCGCTGTATTAACGAGTAAACCCTGGCTCGACTTGGATACAAACCGAGTCCACGATCCCCAGCCGAACCAGTGGTGGTATTGCACGTCGCCAAATACACCGAACCATTCGTTATCCATATCCACCGTTTGCACGGATGTGTCCAGCGTACCGCTGTCGTTCGATTGCGCGTAGGAAACCCCAATACCGTAGGTCGCACCCCGGTCGGATAATTGATATTCGTCGGGGTAAGGGGAGACTCCGGTTGGGCGTAAGCCCAAACCCACCGCGTATAACATTTCGTTGTTGTCGTTATTCAGCGATAAATCTGGAGCGTTAAAAATACCCAAACCGTAATGTAAACGATTGCCGAATAAACCCTGGCTACTCACTTCCGGTTTGCCCAAATCACCTCGCCTAAGGCTAATACCACGGGCGCGTCCGGCAGCACCGGGACTCAGATATTCGGAAAATTTTCGTTCGACGCTGGCACCCATCTGCGGTGGTCGGGTGTAGGCGGGTACAAATTGCTGGCCAATGGTGATGGTGCCGATACTGTCGTCGAGGTGTTCAAAGCGCACCCAGGCATCTAACAAGTTTTCCGCATTGGCGAGTCCGGTGACCTGATTTGCCGCCTCGTATTGGGTGCGAAAGGCAATTTTATCTGCGACATAGCCTTTCAATCCCATGCGGGCCCGACGCAGGGTAAAGCTATTAGTGCCTTCCAAACCATTTTCCGCAGTGATATAGGTGTAGCGAGGTTGCAGCCGACCCCAGACTTTAAAGGCCGGCAGTTCGGGGCTTGCAATGCGTTGTTTGATTGCAGCGAGTACGGTTTTCTGAGTGGTTACCGTACCGTTTTGCGGCAGCGCTTCGGAATGTTGCGCCGGTATTTTCTGTTCTAGTATGTGTTGCGAGGTATTTTGTTGCTCGGCTTCTCGGGCGCGAGCCTTAATGGCCTCGACATCCGTTTGTGTGAGCAATCCTTTGTCTCTTAAGGCATCGAGTACGGCATCCACATAGGCATTGCCGGCATGTGCTGTGGCGCATACATTAAGTGCAATAAACAATATTGCGGCAAGATAACTTGGTTTCACCAGCCAGATTCCCGAATCAGTTCTTAGAGTTTAGGAGGACAGGTTCAATACTAATGGGCATTTTCAACGGTGTACACAGAAACAAATTACACTTAAAAAAAATTTCCAACAGATTTTTATTGGCAAAATAATTTTTGTTCAATGGCATATTGCTGTTTCTGTAGATTTCTATAGAAACCTTCAGTGGTTGAATATAGGTCGTTTTATCAGCGTGACAATCAACAATTTTTGCGCAATCGAGAGCGCCTCGTTTATAGTACCATGCAGTCATTATTTTTATGACAGGCGGCTTACTTATAACGTTTTGTTCTTTTAGGCTCGAATAGGATTGCACTACAATCAACGCAATGCACTAACTGCATGGTTAACATAACGATAAGTGATAGATCATAAGCTAACAAATTTCAAAGAGGAGAGAAGGGATGAAGAACATCTCTAGTCAGGGCATAAGCGCAGTTTGGCTGATTTTTGCCTGGTTGATACTGCTTGCAGCACCGGCATCGGCGTTTAATTTCAAAGTGGGTGGTGTTAAAGGGGCGCTCGATACCGATTTGACCTACGGGTTGCAGTACCGTACTTCAGACGCTGCGAAAGATAATCAAGGTGCCTACGGTAACCGAGCATTGTATTCAGACCGAGGAGATATTTTTAGCAACCAGGTTCGAGCTTCGGTGACTCTCGCTCTTAAGTTTGGCAAGAATTACGGCGCGCTCTTTCGAGGTAACTCCTTTTTCGACTTTAAAGGTAACGATGTGAAGTTACGTGGCGAAGCGAAAGATGAGTTGGAGAGTCAGAATAATCTCACGGACGCCTATGTCTACGGTTATTTCGGTGACAATCAGCAGTTGACGGTGCGGGTTGGCAAGCAGGTCATCAGCTGGGGTGAAAATACTTTTATTCAAGGTTCCCTTAACGATATCAATACAGTAAATCTCAGTAGCTTACGCCAACCCGGCCGTCAGTTGAAAGATGCCTTCATCGGTACTGACGCTGTGTATGTCACCTACAATTTTCTCGAAAACTGGACCCTGGAAGGATTTATGCTGCTGGACTTCGATCCCGTAGAAATCGATCCTATGGGCAGTTTCTGGACAACTCTGGACGGTGCCGGTACCGGTGGTGGTAGGGACGGAGATGGCGATGGCGTGTTGGGAGAAACGGGTCCTGGACCGTTTGTTGGTGGTAACTGCGTCGCTTACGACGGCTTTCCCTGCGATTTACTCGGCGGTGTACTGACACGAGTTAGTGATAACGAAGCTAGCAGTAGTGGTCAGTATGGTCTAGCACTACGGCGTTTTATCCCCGGTCTATTTAATGGTACGGAAGTGGGATTCTATTATCAGAATCTACACGACCACGGTCCGGCGTTTTCCGGTTACGAAGGAACTGGCCTTTATTTTCTCGACTATGCTGAAAATATCGAGCGCTACGGTGCTTCGTTTAACACTAATATCGGTGGTTGGGCGATGGGCGGCGAGTACTCCTTTCGTAATGGCGCGCCAATACAGTTGACGTCGCCACTGTTGGGGACTATTGGTAATGCTCCGAGCGGTAGGTATTTAAAAGGTTACGGAGAAGTCGACCGCCATCAAGTGCAGTTTACCTTTCAACGGGTTTGGGGCGTAGTACACGCTATCGGCGCAGATGGGGCAATGACTTTGGCTGAAATCGCCTATGGCTGGATCGACGATTTACCCAGCGATAAAACAGATATGTTTGAGGTTTACAACGTTGGTGGAGTTCAAGTTGGCGAAGTAACCAATAATTTTTCCGGCCTGCAGATTCTTCAGAATGTCAGCTACAACGCAGCGTTGTTTAACCTGATTGAAGTGAGTCCCTTCGTCGCTTATAAGTGGGATATTGATGGAGTCTCTCAGGAAATCGGTGGTGGTAAGCTCTTTATCGAAAACCGCCAGGCCTTAACGTTGGGAGTGAACTTTGGCTATCAGGGTGGGCGCTACAAAGGCGGTATTAGCTGGACTCAATTCTACGGCGATGCAGGTCTACGTAATGCGGCGGGTAGCAGGTTAAACGGGAGGACCGACCGGGACTATGTGGCCATTAGTATCGGTGCGTCGTTTTAATTGCTGGTAATTTGAGTTGAATAACCAATAAATAATGAATTTGAGAGTCGGAGAACAAATATGAAGGCGGTATTCTTATTGAAATATCTATTAGCTGGCGCTGCTGTTGGTATCGCAGCTATGGTTTATCCTGCATTGGCCGAAATGACTGATGCGGAACTCGCTGAAATCGGTATTGAAAATACTAAATATACCCCGGTCGGTGCGCTGCGCGCGGGCAATGCTGAGGGCACTATTCCCGCCTGGTCGAGTACACCGATACCGGTACCTGCTGGTCGCGTGGAAGGTACCTGGCCGGATCCATTTGCCGATGAAAAACCTCTGTTTACTATCACCGCCGATAATTACACCGAGCACCAGGATAAATTGACTGTCGGGCAAATTGGCATGTTTAAGCAATTTCCCGAAACCTTCCGTATGCATATTTACCCTACGCACCGGACCGCCGTGGCGGACAAGTGGGTATACGAGGCGACATTAAAGCAGGCTAAGGGGATAAAGCTGTGTCCTGAGACTGCCAGTGATGGAATTGTTTGTCTTGCGGATCAAATCCCTGGTGGTGGAGTGCCATTTCCACGGCCTAAAAATGCTTTTGAAGCGGGCTGGAACCATTTTCTTGGCTGGCAGGGTTTGGGTCAGCACGGCACAGCCAATGGCGCTCTGATAGATAGCCTGGGTAACCGAACGGATGTCATCATTGAGAGTCGTTTACTTTGGCCCTGGTGGGCCAAGCCTGGAGAGATGGGTGATTCTGATTGGTACAGTCGCGACGGTGGGGCGATGCTGTGTGACTCCTGGCAGGTTCAGCAACCACCACGTTCTTCTGGCCTGGTGTTTGGCGGGTGTAACTACGCCGAAAATGTTGATTTTCAGGTGTCTTTATATGTTCCTGGGCAGCGACGGGTGCGTAAAGCGCCCGAGATCGGCTTCCACGACAGCCCCTCTTTTGGTTCAGACGGTCAGCGCACGGTGACCAGTCGCTGGATGTGGTGGTTTGGTGGTCGCGAAGTGCGCCACGACTACACTATTAGTAGCGAACCCGTGGAGAAATATGTTCCCTATAACAATTATAAACTGGCTCAGGAAGATGTTTCATCGGATGATATTTTTGGTAAGAAACACATCAACCAGGATTTGGTACGTTATGAATTGCATCGGGTATGGGTGATGGACAGCATCCTCAAGCCGGGTATGCGTCATTTATACAAGCGTCATACCGCTTACTTTGATGAAGACAGCTGGGTAGGGGTTGGGTTTGAAGCCTATGATGCGAAGGATCGCCTGTGGCGCGTTGGCGAGCAATTCAATATTCAGTACTACGGCGCCAATGTATTTAATGCTTATGGCGATAGCCAGATTGATTTAATTAATGGTCGTTACACCACATTTCCCTACTGGTTTACCCAGGTTAAAAATGAACATGTGGGCCTCGGTATAAAGATGTTTTCAGAAATGAAAGACCTGCCTTACAACGTGGAAATCTTCACACCGCAAGGTTTGCGTAAATTCGGTCAGCGCTAGGTTCAATTAGCGTAGGGAGCAGCGTTTACATCATATAACTCGGGCGGCAAGGGCCGCCCGAGTTATATTTAACCTTTATTTAAAGTGAAATTTTTTCAAGTTTGAATGTCATTAAAATTACATATCGTTCAAAATTAAAGAGTGCGTGATTAAGCCATGAGATTATTTGCTGTATTACTTGGCCTGCTTCTGTGTGTTCAAACATTGGCGAGCGAAGCGCCAAGACCTGCAAAAATTGTTCCGTTAGCGACCCAGGCTGTATTTCTCGACATTGTTCTTAACGGCAGTAGCGTTATTGCCGTTGGCGAGCGCGGTATTATCATGCGCTCGGACGATCAGGGCGGTACCTGGCGGCAAGTGCCGTCCCCCGTAGATGTCACCCTAACGGCATTAACTTTTGTGAATACCAATGTGGGGTGGGCGGTAGGCCACGAGTCAACCATTATAAAAACCCTCGACGGCGGCGAACACTGGCAGGTGGTTCGCTATAAGCCGGAAGAAGAGCGTTTCTATCTCAACGTGGTATTTGATAATGAAGAAGACGGCACCGTAGTCGGCACCGATGGCGAGTTATGGACAACTGCCGATGCCGGCGAAACCTGGTCGCTGGAAGTGTTGGCGGTGGAGGAGTGGTTCCAGAATCATTTATTTGCTTTTCATCAGCTAGACGACGGTAGCGCGGTGATTGCGGCGGAGCGGGGTGGGGTATTCGCACGATCTGCCGGTGAGATGGATTGGCAAGTGGTTGAGTCACCTTATCCGGGAACATTTTTTGGTGTAACCGAATTGGCAGATGGTTTTCTGCTCTACGGAATGAGCGGCAAGGTTTATTTGCTTAACGTTGCAGCGGCAGCTAATGACAGCCATCAATGGCGGGAAATTATTACTAATACCGATCAATTTCTTCTGGCAGCTACCATTAGTTCTGGGCAGCATGTACTACTAGTGGGGCGCGGTGGTATTGTTCTGGAAATTGACTCTGACGGTAAGTTGATTCGTGAACAACAGCGACCTAATCGAATCGATATTACTGCGATTGCAAGCGATAACTCACATGTGTATTTGGCAAGCATGAAGGGCGGAATAGAACAACTAAGAGTTGATGAGTTGTTTGCACCCAATAATATTACCGCTAACAAATAAATTAGAGTATTTCATGACGCACGAACAACAACAGACGGGTTTATTGCACACCATTTCGGATAGTACGGCTAATTTCCTATTAAATTATCGCCTACCCATCATCATTTTAATTGCCCTGGCTACCTTGTTTTTTGGCTATCAGGGGCTCAATCAAAAATTGTCACCGGGTTTCGACAAAAGTTTGCCCCTGTCGCATCCCTATATGGCGACCTATCTGGACTTTCGAGCAGAATTTGGTGGAGCCAATCGCGTTACGGTGTTTATTGAAGATAACCGCGGCGATATGTTTAACCCGGAATTTTTTCAAGTTCTGGATAAAGTGACCGCCGACGTACTAGTGATGGAGGGGGTCGATGCGCGAACGGTAACCTCTTTATTTACCCCCAATGTAAATTATGTCGCGGTCAGTGAAGAGGGCTTCACCGGGTCGAGAATGGTGCCTGCCGACTTCACCGCTACCCAGGAAAACATTGAGCAGGTAAAGGGTAACCTGTTTAAATCCAGTGAAATTGGTAAAACCGTTGCGACGGATTTATCTGGTGCGCTGGTGGTTGCCGATTTGGTTGAATACGATCCGGTTACCGGCGCTGAGATCGACTACACCGAGTTTGCTCAAATTCTGGAAGGTTTGCGGGCCAAATACAGTAGTGAAAATATTAATATCCGCATTATCGGTTTTGCGCCTTTTGTCGGCGATATTATTGATGGTGCTGAAGGCGTCATTCTATTTTTCTTTATCGCTCTGTTAATAACCATGGTATTCCTGGTTTTCTTTTCAGGTTCCTGGAAACTTGCGGTGGCCGCGATTTCGACTGCCCTGGTCGCAGTGTTATGGCAATTGGGCATTGTAAAGTTGTTAGGTTTTGGTATTGATCCTCTTTCGATATTGGTGCCATTTCTGATCCTCGCTATTGGTGTCAGTCACGCCGTGCAAATGACCAACGTGTGGCGCGTGGGTGTTGTGGAAGGTGAAAGTTCGGTGGATGCAGCACGCTCAGCTTTTTATAAACTGTTTATCCCGGGGGCGACGGCGCTGGTTTCCGACGCGGTTGGGTTTGCGGTGATTATGCTGATCGATATTCCCATCATTCAGGAGTTAGGGATTACCGCTAGTATTGGCGTCGCCGTGATGTTGATCACCAATAAATTAATGTTACCAATTTTATTGTCGTATATTACTTTGAATGACAAGGAAATAGCGCGGACGCGGCGCTCGGTGAGCGGCATCGATCATCCATTTTGGAGGTGGCTGTCAACCATGGCGACACCTAAGAAATCCCTGGTGATTCTCGCGATAGGTGTGGTGATGGCGGGTTATGGCTACCGTATGGAAGGTAAACTAGTGGTGGGCGATGCCGAAACCGGCGCGCCGGAATTCTGGCCGGATGCCCAATATAATCAGGATATACGCGCCGTCGACGCTAAATTTAACGTCGGCCTCGATGAAGTTATCGTGCTCGCTAAAGGTAGCCGTAGTCAGTTATGCGTCGATTTTCCGGTAATACATACCATCGACGATTTTGTTTGGGCCATGCAAAATGTATCCGGTGTGAGATCGGTAAAGGCCTTATCTCAGGTGATTCGCGAGCGTAATATTGGTAATTACGAGGCGAACCCAAAGTTTTTGGGGATTCCTCGGAACGAACAGATGATCTCCGCCAATATTTATCGGGTGGAGTTTTCGCAAGCATTATTCTCCAACGATTGTAGTACTTTGCCAGTGACGATTTACACTGGCGACCACAAGGCCGAAACCCTTGAGGCGGTGGTGAGCGCCGTTAAAGTGTTTAATCAAAACAATACCAATCCCGATGTAGAATTTATATTGGGAATGGGTAACGGCGGTATTATGGCGGCCACCAATGAAATGGTAGCCGGTGCACAACTTAAAATTTCCTTGATACTGTTTGCGGCGGTTACCTTGTTTTGTTACCTCACCTTTATGTCGCTACGGGCCGCACTGTGTATCGTTGTGCCCTTAGGTCTGGTGGCCTATTTTTCCAATGCGATAATGGTACACCTTGGTATTGGCTTAAAAATTTCCACCTTACCCGTGTTGGCGCTGGGGGTCGGTGTGGGCGTTGACTATGGTATTTACCTGTTTGCCCGTATGAAGGCCCACCTTGCCGAAGGCGTATCCCTGGTAGATGCCTATTATCATTCGCTTAAAGAAGTGGGTATGGCAGTGGTTTTCACCTCGATAACTATGAGTATCGGTGTCGCAACCTGGTGGTGGTCTGCACTTAAATTTCAGTCGGACATGGGAATCCTGCTTGCCTATATGTTTTTCGTTAATATGCTCGGTGCGATTTTCCTCATGCCCGCGCTCGCGGTTTGGTTGCTGGGAAAAGAAGACAAATCGAAACAAGGCGAGCCCAGAGAGGGTAATTCCGAAGATTAAGGGAAGGTAATTACGGCGTACGACTTTGCTCAATTCGTCCTCGGCTTTTTATGTGTAGTACAATATTATGCGCTGCTAATCAAACATCTAATAACGCAGCGCTGAAGTCTGGGATACCTTGATGCAAACCTTGATACCGATGGTTTTAATTCTCGCCGCCGGCGTCGCGTGGCGCTACCTTGAGCCCGCCAATATATCGTCCACGCAGGTTCGCATGACCATGGGTGCATTGGTCATTAACTTGTTTGCCCCGGCCTTAATTTTGGAAGTTGTGCTGACTTCTACCCTTGAAAAAGAATTTTATCAAATTCCTTTTAGCGGCCTGACCACCGTTGCCCTGGTGTTGGGCGCTACCCTGGCTTTGTATTTTCTGTTACTGCGCACGAGGCGTATCACACGCACCCAGGCCGGAGCGCTGGTGATGGCCAGTGCCTTCGGCAATGGCATGGGTATCGGTTTGCCCGCGGTGGATGCGTTGATGGGGAGCGAGTGGACCGCGATCACGCTGATCTATGAGTTATTGGTCACCGTGCCTTTTGTCTGGACGATAGGGGTCTTGCTGTGCGCTTACTTTGGCACCCGGGTTGCAGGTGGTGCCCTAGGTCGTGAACTATTGAGTATGCCGCCATTTTGGGCCGTGGTGCTTGCGTTAATAATTCGGTATTTTGATATTACAGTGCCTCAGGCTTTGATTGATACCCTGCATTTGATGGGGGTTGCGGCGATCCCCCTGTTATTATTGATGGTGGGAATATCCCTTAAAGTGACTTCGCTAAAATATATGTTGCTGGTGGTACCGGTGGTATTTTTAAAATTACTGTTAAGCCCGGTTATCGCTTTTTATACCGGTGGTTTTATTGGGCTGGAAGGTGCCGCGCTCACCGCATTGGTGATGACTTCGGCTTCTCCGGCAGTGGTGGTTGGCATTGCTCTATGCGACCGTTTTCAGTTGGATACCGAATTGTTTTGCACCGTCCTAACTATTTCCACGGTTATTTACGTGTTGCTAGCGCCGACTATGTTTACGACTTTAATAAGTATTACTTAAGCAGCATTGCTTGATTCGTGCTTCAGGATAAAACTATTTTAAAATGCATATAAAGTCGACAAACTGGTTTGGTATCTGGATATGTTTTAGCGCGGGTTTGGCGGCTGCGATAACTATGAACAAGGCCAGTCCGGCGGCCTTGAATATCGCTGCGGATTTGGATTTGAGCCTGTTCCAAATCGGATGGCTGGTATCGGTAGTGGCGATTGGAATGGTGGTACTAGGCTTCGCGTCGGGTCATTTGGTGCTACGATTTGGCGCGCTCAAAGCACTTACTGCGGGTGTTGCCGTATTGCTGCTGACACCCTGGCTTAGCGTATTTGCGACGACGTCGTCTTTGTTAATGGTGGAACGCTCTCTGGAAGGTATTGGCGTTATTTTGGTAATGGTCTCTGCACCGGCGGCGATTATTAATGTATCCAGACCGGAGGACGTCGGTTTAAGTATGGCGGTTTGGGCTTTATGGATGCCTACTGGTAGCTCCCTGATATTTTTACTCGCACCCTGGTTGTTGAATATCGACGGATGGCGTTCGTTGTGGTTGTCGAGCGCGGTTGCGGCGGCGGTGGTTTTTCCCTTTCTATTGTATTTACTAAGAGTTGATCGTCGTGAGATTCAAGCAGTACCTCTGTCCGAGTCAGCAACAGTTTCGACTAGTACTCAATCGATCAATAGTGGATCGATCAGTGTCCCAGGCGCAGTATTACTCGCCATGATCTTCCTGTGTTTCGGAGCTGGGTTTTTCGGCGTGCTCACCTATCTACCCACCTATCTGCACACGGTCTCCGGTTTTTCGACAGCGAATGCTTCATTATTGACGGCCCTGTTACCAGCCGTGTTAATAGTCGGTAATTTACTCGCCGGTGGATTGTTGCATCGCGGGTTGCAACCTGCGCTGGTGATGTCGATATCCGCAGTGCTGGTAAGTATCACTCTATGGGTGACAATGATCTTGGCCGATGGTCTGCTAGCCATAATTTTTTTGGTACTGTTCGGCTTATTTACCGGTGTTGTGCCTACGGCTATGTTTGCGCAAGCGCCGCGCTTCGCCGCGTCTCCCCGCGCCGTTGGCGTGGTGATTGGTATTATGGTGACTGGGCAGGGTATCGGTCTTCTATTTGCTCCGCCGCTTATAGCCTACCTGGTGGGACCGTCTCAAAATTGGATTGCGGCCTTGCCACTACTGGTAATACTGCCACTTATTGTTGCCTTGCTGGCAGTGTATTTACCGCGCTTTGAAAATCAGTGGCATGCGGCTGGATCTGCGGCTGAGCAATAGTCATAGTTTGCTTTATAGATAGCTGCCTTGATATTAGTTATAGTTAAAGCAGTCCTTTAATTCATTGCATAAATAGATAATAAAGAGTGAGAGTAAATATATGTCTGATTCCAGCGCCACAAATCCAACCCTGGAAGAATTGGTTAGCAGCGCCCACCGCATTGGCGAGCGCGCCGTGCGCGAGGTGCGGAGCGCGGAAAAAAATGGGCACCTATCCGACGAATTAGTTCAGGATATTAACGACGCCCGGCTGATTCAAATACTGCAACCTAAACGTCTCGGTGGCCTGGAAATGGGTTTTCCCGATCTGGTCGAAGTCGGGTTGGTGCTGGGGCAATACGATGTGTCTACCGCCTGGATTGCTAATATATTGGGTATTCATCACTGGTGGGGCGCACTCGCTAGCCCTCAGTTGCAGGAGGAGTTATGGGGCGATAACCCTCATCGCCTGTTTGCCGATGCCTTTGCACCTATGGGCGTCGGTGAGGCCGTAGAGGGCGGTTATGTGGTTTCCGGGCAATGGCCTTTCGCCAGCGGGATTCTGTGGTCCGAATGGTATGCCGGTGGCACCTTGGTGCATAGTAAGGACGGTCAGCCACCCCGGCTTTTGATGTGTTTCGTGCCTAAGAGTGAGTACACAGTTAAAAGGGATTGGGATACCGTGGGTATGCGCGGTACTGGTAGTTGTAGTGTAGCGGTGGACAAAGTATTTGTTCCCGAATATCGCACATTAGATTTTGGCGCGATCCTGGCTGGAGGTGGTGCCATGCCGGGCCACGAATGCAATACCGGAGCGATATACAAAGTACCGGTAGTTGCGGGCCTGGCGGTGTCGTTAATTCCACCGGTGGTGGGTGGTGCCCTCGGCGCTCTGACCGCCTTTAAACAGAGGATGAGCGAACGAACACCTACGTTTACGGATCAACAACAGGATCAACTTTCTACACAGCATTCGCTACTCGCCGAATCCAAAGTGCGCGTCGATTTTGCCGAGCATATGTTGCGTACTTATGCGCAGGAGCTGATGACAGTCGGCACCACTATTAATCAAGGTGGTAGTCTTGATGTTGAGGAGTTTAGCGTGCGAGTTGCGGGTTGGAGAGCCCAGATAGCGAAGGAATGTCGAGGGGTGATTTCCGATCTATTTCAGAATGCGGGCGCGGGTGCTATTTATATGGATTCGCCTGTGCAGCGATTCTGGCGTGACACCCACGCGATATCTCAGCATGCAGTGATGAATCACGACACTATTATGCGTAACTATGGACGGCAATTATCAGGGCAGGAGATGTTTGCTGGTTTGATTTGATTAGGTTAGGTTAGGTTAGGTTAGGTTAGGTTAGGTTAGGTTAGGCTAGGAGTGCTTCCTTAATATCACTCCACACTCTAAATGAGGTGTGTAGGGAAATTGATCAAATACAGCGAATGCCGCAATGTAATGAGTGTTATTTAAGCTGTGTAGGTTATTAAGCAAGGTTTCCGGATTGCAGGAAATATACACAATGGTCTCGAAGGGCTTGAGCAGCCCTAGCGTGCCATCGTCGAGTCCGGCGCGGGGTGGGTCTACCAATACAGAATTAAAATTATAACTATTGAGATCGATTTCTCGCAGTCGTCGAAAGGGCCGCACCCCAGCCATAGCTTCGCTCAGTTCTTCGCTAGACATGCGTACCAGTGTGGCGTTATCGATATGGTTGGCGCTCAGGTTGTACAGAGCGGACTTCACCGACAGTTTGGAAACTTCCGTGGCGAGTACGCGCCGAAATTCGCTGGCCAGCGCGACGGTGAAATTGCCATTGCCGCAATACAGCTCGAGCAAATCGTCTTGCTCCACCGAATTATATTGCCGACATTGTCGCTTTGCCCAGCCCAGCATTTGTTCATTAATGGCGGCGTTGGGTTGGGTAAAACCGGTTTCTACTTGCTGATAGGTGTAGGTTTGGTCGGCGACGTTTAATTGCTCCAGCACATAATCTAGCCCAAGTACTATTTTTACTTTACGACTTCGACCAATAAGGCCACAGCCTAATTGTTCCACGAGCACCGTGGCAGGTTCGCGCCAACTGTCATCCAGTGGGCGATGGTAGATTAGGGTAATCAGTGCCTCGCCACTTTGGGTAGTGAGAAACTCCACACAGAACAAGCGACGTTTTAGGTCGTTATTGGCGTTTAGTTTGGCTAACAAAGCGGGCATGAGTTTCCCGATGGTGGGCGAGCCAGCGGGAAAGTCGTCAATAATGTAAGGCTTGTTGCTTTCCCCCTGACGATACATGGCGTAGTGGCAGGTATCGCCTTCGTGCCAGATACGGAACTCGGCACGCATACGGTAATGCAGGGGAGGGGAGGCAAAGATGTCTATCTCGCTGGGTAGAGCCTGTTCGGAAAGCGCGTCGCCAAACTGCTGGCGCAAGGCGCTAACTTTGTCCTCTAGCTGCTGCTGATAGTTATCGGGGTTTATCGTGGTTGTGGTCATGGTGACTGCAAATTCGCAGTATAACTGCTTAGCGTTGAGCCAGGCAGCATGCAGTGGTGTTTAGATGCGAATATTGAGGTAAAAGTAGTGTGGCAGTAGCAAAACAGCATCAAAAATATGCCAATTCCTTTGCAGGGTTTGCTGGGCTTGTACCCCTTGCTGAGGCTTATGGCAGGCAATACCAAGAAGTCATAGCTTTCCTGTGTATAGGGCTTGCGTGGGGTGAACTTGCTTGGTTATGATGCACCGGCTATATTCCTTAGTTATGTGTGGCATAAGTGCGCTAAATTTGTAGGCCAGTCTTGGCTTTAGACATCTACATGGCATACATCACAATGAGTACGAGAAATAACTATTATTAAGATTCAGTATTTTTTAACAACCATATAGGTGGAGGTACGGGGTGGATTTTCAACGTCCGGAATTTAAAGAGCAGTATGAAAACTATATCGGCGGCAAATGGGTTGCCCCGGTAGATGGTAACTACTTTGAAGACACTTCGCCTATCGACGGCAGTGTTGTGGCGCGGGTTGCACAATCCAATGACAAGGATATTAACCTTGCGGTCGCCGCAGGTTGGGAAGCCGCCGAAGCCTGGGGTAAAACTTCGGCCGCCGAGCGCAGCATTATTTTGTTCCGCATCGCCGATGTAATGGAAGCGAATATTGAAAGACTGGCTACAGTTGAAACCTGTAGCAACGGTAAATCTATCCGCGAATCTCTCGGTGCCGATCTACCTATCGCCATTGATCAGTTTCGCTACTTCGCCGGTTGTATTCGTACCGAAGCGGGTAGCGTTGCTAATATTGATGCCGATACCGTATCGATGGAAGTACATGAGCCTTTGGGCGTAGTTGGGCAGATCATTCCCTGGAATTTCCCCCTGTTGATGGCCGCGTGGAAAATCGCGCCGGCAATCGCAGCGGGTAACTGTGTGGTGCTTAAGCCTGCCGAGCAAACTCCGGTTTCAATTTTGGTGTTGATGGAATTGATCGGCGACTTATTGCCGCCCGGTGTCGTTAATATCGTTAATGGCTTTGGTCCTGAGGCGGGTAAGCCGCTAGCAACACATCCGGATATTAAGAAAGTAGCCTTTACCGGCGAAACCACAACCGGCCGCCTGATTATGCAATACGCGGCAGAAAATATTGTTCCGGTGTCTCTGGAGCTGGGTGGTAAATCACCGAATATTTTCTTTGAAAGCGTAATGGCCGAAGACGACGAATTTCTGGACAAGGCCATTGAAGGTTTAGTGATGTTTGCCTTGAATCAGGGCCAGGTGTGTACTGCACCGTCCAGAGCGCTAATTCAGGAAAGCATTTACGACAAGTTCATAGAGAAATGTCTCGCGCGTGTCGCTGCCATTACCATGGGCGACCCCTATGATCTTTCGACCATGATGAGTGCCCAGGCCTCGAATGATCAACAACAAAAAATTCTCAGCTATCTGAAAATTGGTAAAGAAGAAGGTGCTGAAGTCTTGTGTGGTGGTGATGTTCATAATCACGAAAAATATCCCGATGGCTATTACATTCAGCCAACGATATTTAAAGGCCACAATAAAATGCGCGTCTTCCAGGAGGAAATCTTCGGGCCGGTATTGGCTCTGACCACCTTTAAAGACGAAGATGAGGCTCTGGAAATCGCCAACGATACCATGTTCGGATTAGGTTCCGGAGTGTGGTCCAGGGATATGCACCAGGTGCAAAAAGTGAGCAGCGGTATTCAGGCGGGCCGGGTATGGGTAAACTGTTATCACATTTATCCTTCGGGAGCATCGTTTGGCGGTTACAAGAAGTCTGGTATTGGTCGGGAAAATCATCATATGATGTTAGATCACTACCGTCAGACTAAGAACGTGTTGATTTCTTACAGTAAAAGTAAATTGGGTTTCTTTTAAAGCCCCGCTGTAACTCTTAGATTAGAAGGGTAGGAAAGGAAAAAGCATTCACGGGAAACTGTGAGTGCTTTTTTTGTATCTATACTAAACTGCTTGTAGAGCAACGAAAGGGTAGGGCTAGATAAATCTGAGGTAGTTTGAAAATGTTAGTTGAGAGAATTAGTGTCACCGATGCCGCAGTGAAAGTAATTGATGAGTTACGTGAAAAACACGGCGAGCTGATGTTTCACCAGAGCGGTGGTTGTTGCGATGGTTCTGCGCCGATGTGTTTTACCCTGGGTGATTTTCGCGTGGGCAGTCGAGATATTTGTTTGGGCGAAGTTCACGGCTGCCAATTTTATATGTCGCCGGAGCAGTTTGAATATTATAAGAATTGCCACACCGAAATTGATGTGGTTCCGGGTAGAGGCGCTAGCTTTTCTCTTGAAATCCCTCTCGGCGTACGCTTTTTAATTCGCTCGCGTTTGTTTGATGAGAGTGAGCAAGATAATGTGCGTCCGGTTCGAGTGGGTGACTGTGGTTGAGTCCATTAAACAATGCTTTATAGCTGCGGCTGACTCTCTGCGCGTTTAAAAATACGCTGAGCCAGGCGCTGAAAATCGTCACTAATTAAAATCAGCGCCGGCACCAAGAACAAAATTACTATGCTGGCGTAAAGAATTCCAAAGGCAATGCTCACCGCCATGGGCACTAAAAATCTGGCCTGTATACTAGTTTCCAGCAACATCGGTAACAGGCCGAGGCTGGTGGTCATTGTGGTTAATAGAATAGGGCGGAAGCGACGGGTGACTGCCTCGATCAAGGTGTCACGTACGCTATTACTTTTATCCTGGCGAAGATGGTTGTAATAATCCACTAATACCACGGAATCGTTAATCACCACGCCAGATAAGGCGATCATGCCAAATAACGAAATAAATGAAATATCAAAACCCATTATAAGATGACCGATCATCGAGCCAACAAAGCCAAAGGGAATCGCCGAAAGAATAATCACCGGTTGCCAGTAACTACGCAACAACGAGGCGAGCATCACAAACATCACCATTAGAGCGATTAATAAATTCTGACCCAGGGTTGATAGGTCTTCCCGTTGGTCGCGGCTCTGGCCTTCGAGGCCGTGAGATAAGCCGGGAAAGTCGGCAGTGAGGGCCGGTAGTGCGGTTTCGTTCAGCACGGCGATCACATCGTCCGGCGTAGTGATGTCTTCATCCACGTTGGCGCTGACGGTTACTACGCGACGGCCATCGACCCGTTTAATTTCGGAGTAACCGCGCTGTTCGCGAATGGTCGCGGCAGTGCGCAGGTCCATTTCGCTATTGTCCTGTAGTCGAATCCGAGTTTTATTCAGATCGCTGATGCTGTGTCGTTCGTTGTCTGGGTAGCGCACCATGACTTTCAGTTCGTTACGCCCTCGCTGAATGCGGTGAATTTCGTCGCCGTAATAAGCGCGGCGCAATTGCTGGCCAATATCGAGCGGCGTTAACCCCGCGGCCAGTCCCGCCGTGGTAAGTTCGAATACATATTCTTGTTTGCCAAGCTTAAAACTATCTTGTACTTCATAGGTGCCGTTAATGTCGTCGAGCAGCTCCTTCAATTGTTCTGCGGCAGTTGCCAGCGTGTTTTCATCGCGGTGGGATAACTCGATGCTGACATCCGCGCCCGAGCTAATCAGGCTACTGCTAAAACCGACGGTCTCTGCACCGGGAATATCTCCGGTGTTATTGCGCCAGATACGCTCTAGCTCCCGCGCAGACAGTGTTCTATCTTTGCCGGGTATCAACTCTATACGGATTTGTGCCAGATGACTGACGTTGGCGCTGCGGTTGCTGGTGCCGGGACCGGTGCGGCTGGATTGGCTGCCGACGGTATAGGAAATCGCTTCGATTAAACGATGTTCGCTTATAGTTTTATTTTCGCTGCCAGACGTTGTTTGACTGGATTTGTCGTCGTCTGTTTCTTCGGTCATCAGGGCGAGCGCATCGCGCTCCATCGCCAGCCCGGCCTCAAATATTTGCCGCGCATAGCGTTCGGTGGTTTCGAAGGGCGTACCGGTTGGCATAGTTAGGCTAACGGTGATGCGATCACTTTCGACTTTAGGAAAGAAAATAAAGCGCACGATACCACCCTGAAAAACGCCCACCGAAATAATAATGGTAGAAACTGCAATGGCCAGGGTGACGTAGCGATATGTTAGTGCCAGCTGAATAGCGGGGATTAGCCGCTTGTTAACAAAGCGCCGCATGCCAGCCTGGGTACGGTCGCGTAGTTTTGCCAGCAAGCCGCGGCTCCAGCGCGAGGGTTTGGCTAAATGAGCCGGTAGTATATAAAAGGCTTCAATCAGGGAAACTGCGAGAATGGCAATAACAATAATAGGTACCGGCTTCATGATTTTACCCATGGTTCCGGTGGAAAAAATAAGGGGCGCAAAAGCCGCGATAGTTGTCAGTACACCAATGGTCACGGGTGCTTTTATCAGCGATATCCCCTGTATGACGGCGTGAGGGTTATTTGGATTTTTTTCCTGTTCATTAAAAATACTTTCTCCGGCGACAATGGCGTCGTCCACCACAATGCCGATAACGATAATTAGTGCGAATAAAGAAACCATGTTCATGCTGGTATTAGTAAAAGATACCAGCAATAAACCACCCAAAAAAGAAATAGGAATACCCAGGCTGGTCCAGAATGCCAGTTTTAGATCGAGGAAGAGTAGTAGCGAAATAAACACCAGCACGTAACCAAGAATGGCGTTACGCGCCAGTAAGCTCATTCGATCTCGCAATATGTCGGACATGTTGCGGGAAATATCGAGGGATAAACCTTCCGGTAGATCCACGCTGCCCAGATAAGTTTTAAGAGTTTCCTCCATTTGTAGCGTATCTTGACTATCGCTGCGCGATACCTCGATAAATAGCGCGGGTTGACCGTTGTATTCGTTGCGCAGCTGCGCGTCCTCAAAACCATCGCGGATGGTGGCGATATCGCCGAGTCGTAAATTAGCGCCGTCCAGTTGACTGCGGATGGTAATGTTGGCAAATTCTTTGGCGCTGTAGCGTTTATCCTGTACCCGCAATAAAATTTCTCCCGCTGGAGTGCGCAAGGTGCCGCCAGGTACATCAATGGAAAATTGTTCCACTTGTTTCGCAACGTCGGCCAGGGTTAAACCATAGTTTCGCAAGGTGTTTTCGCTAACTTCAATAGAAAGTTCGAGATTGCGACCACCGGTAATATTTACCAGGGTGATTCCCTTCAGTTGCAGTAATTCGTTTTCTATTTGCTCGGCCCAATGGTGCAGGGTGTGTTCCCCAACGTCACCGAACAGCGCCAACGACATCATGCTACCGGTGGTTTTATTACGAGTGATGGTGGTTTCTTCCGCTTCCTGCGGTGGAAAATCGATTAAACGATCGACGGCCGTTTTGACATCGTCGAGCACTTCGTCCTCATCGGCGAATTCTTCCAGTTCTACGGTAACGATACCGGCGCCTTCGTTGGCACTGGAGTTCACCCGTTTTACGCCTTCGATGCCAATAACGGCTTCTTCTACACGGCGCGTAATGCTTTCTTCAACATCGTAGGGTGTTGCACCGGGATAGGGAGTGGTAACGGTGATAGTTTTGATATCAACGGTGGGGAAGGTCTCTGTGACCATTGCCGAGGCGGCGATAAAACCGGCGAGGATCAAAAACAACATCAAAATGTTGGCGGCAACCGGGTTGTTGGCAAACCAGGGTACTAAGCCTCGTTCATCGCGGTAGGTTTTATTTGTGGGTTTATCCATCGGAGTTATTGGCTGTGGTCTTTGCTGCGGATTTACCTGCGGAATGTGTACGAGCAGCTTGGGTTTTGTCTAGATCGTCGTTTGCAATGCCGTTTACGATGCCGTTTGTAATGTTGTTGGAATTGTCGATGCCGGAATTATCGATATCAGCGTTATCGTTTAATAAGCGCACACCGACACCTTCGATTCCGGAGCTTATGGGGTTGGTCACAATTTGAGCCGAGGGTAGGGGCGCATGGACGATGACGGTGCTCGCCTGAGTCGCAATGACATCGGCGGGCAGTCGTCGTAAACGCTGGTCGTCGTCAACCTGCCAAAATATATTATCTGCTTGTAGGGCGGACAGGGGCAGCTCCCAGGTATTGGCCAGCGGTGGGCCGGTAATAATCACCTGTGCCAGCATGCCAGGCAATAGCTGAGCATTGGTGGGGGGCTTGATAACAATTTCTTGAAAGCGGGTGGTGTCGTCCAGTGTCGCGCCGACGCGAAGTAGCGTGGCAGGGACGGTTTTACTGGTGCCGGTATTGAGTTCTTCAAACACGATATTAATATTGTAATTTGATGAGTTCCTGGCTTCGCCAGCGTCCTCCTTTGCTAGATTGTTTTCTCTATTGTCTGCGGGCTTGTTAAGCCAGGCCAGATCCGACCGGGGTAAGGAGACCACAATTTCCAGAGAATCGTTATTGTAGATATCGCCGTAGGCCAGCGCTGCTTGCAAATAGTTACCCAGCTCCAGAGAACTATTGAGTACGCGACCGGCAAAGGGCAATTTATATTCCGTGCGGGATAGCTCGAGTTCAGCCTGTGCCAGACGTGCATTTGCCGAAGCAAGTGCCGCTCGCGCCTGGGCAATTTGCGGAATACGACTGACTAAATCCGGCACCGGAACATTCGCGTTCAGTGCCTGCCACTCCGCCAGGGCGGCATTGCCCTCGGCGCGTTCAAGTGCGAGTTCGGTTTGCGCCCGTGCGACTTCGGCCTGTTCGCGGGCGACGGTATTTTTATAATCGGCGGGCTCGATGCGAAATAACACTTCGTCGGCTTGAAAATAACCACCGGCATACATTTCCGGGTTTAACCATTCCAGGCGCCCGGAGACTTGAGGAGTGATGCGAACCGTATTGCGTGGCGTTACCCGTCCCGTGGTAGTCACGGTCACTCGGTGTTGCCCGGCATCAACTTGTTGTACCAGCACCGGGATTTGACTGGGTTTGGCCGTGCTTTTTGGGGTTTCTCGTAAGTTACTAAAGGAACGCGACAGCACAACCGAAATCACGATAATAGCGATCACCAGAAACAGCTGGCGATTTTTTGCGTGCAACAACTCTTGCACTATTTTTTTTAACCCGCTCATGGTTGGTGTGTTGTTCTCCAGATTCTATAAATATTTACGTTGGGTACTATAGTTAACTATTTCCATGGGCCTGACTGTCTAGCCAGTCGCCACCCAGGGCTAAATGGAGATCAACCCTCGCTCGCCATGCGGCGCGTCGTGCAGCCAGTAAGTTTTGCTCCACACTTTGTCGGCGTCGCTGGGCATCCAGTAATTGTAACAGGGGGGTAATACCGCGTTGATAACGCTGTTGGGCCTGAGTTTCCGCGCGACGGGAAAAGCTTACGCTGCGCTCCAGATGATTGACCTGCTCGCGGAGATAACGTTCGTTAACCAGGGCGTTTTCGACTTCTACAAGGGCGTTTAACACCGTTTCGGCATAGCGTAGAGCGCGTTCTCGGGCTTCCGATTCGCGGAGTCTAACCCCGGCTTTAAGGCGGCCCCCTTCAAATAAGCGGGAGGTAATCAGCCCGGTAATAGAGCCAATGGCGTTGTTGTTATCCAGTAAACCTCCGAATTGATTGTTTACAAAACCTCGGCTGGCACTGAGGGTGAGGTCGGGTAGTAAATTGGCCACGGCGACACCAATGTTGGCGTTGGCGGCCCTGGCGAGTAATTCGTCGCCGCGAATATCGGGGCGCTGATCGAGCAGGGCAGCGGGGAAACCGGGAGTCGGTGCCGCGATACTCGATAATATCGGGAAGCTGCGCCAGGACAGCGTTGTCATTGTTTTCGACGCGGAGCCGGGGAGCTGGTTGAGTAAGGCATCTACCGTTAGAAAGGTATTGTGCAATTGTTGTTCAAGCGCGCTTCGGTTAGCGCTTGCACTGGCTACGTTCTCTTCTGCGGTGTAGATATCCACCACCGATACCCCGCGCACACCAAGCTGGTAACGGCGGGACAGCGTGCTTAGCGTTTGCGTACGACTGCTGACAATCTCGTCCTGAATATCTAGCTCTTGTTGCAGTAAGGCAATTTCAGCGCGGCGCTTAACCAGTTCTGCTATTAGAGAGTGCTGTAGGGCGCGATAGTCTTCCGCACTGGCCAGAGCTGAATAGTTGGCTGAGACTACCGCCTGCCGAACTTTGCCAAACAGATCAACTTGCCAGGAGAGGGTTAGTCCCGTGTTGGTAGCGGAGCTGTATTCACGGGTATCGTTTGCTAAGGGCGCGGGTGAAAAACCTCGTGAGCCACCACCACTAAAGGCTGCATTGGGCCACAGATCGCCGCCGGTAATGCGTACCTGTTCCTGTGCTTGAATCACCCGCTCCGCCGTAGCTTGTAGATTAAGATTTTGTGCCAGCAATTGATCGACCCAGGTCTTCAGTAGGGCATCGTCAATACGCTGCCACCAGGCGGTTGCTACATAGGGCTCGGGTTTATCCCCGACCTTAGGCGTATTGGCGTGGTGATAGCTGTTATTATTGCTGGCATCAGCATCCGCCAGAGTAGTCGAGCGCTGGTAATCCGGCCCCACCGTGCAGGCCGACAAGAGTAATACCAAAAGCGTGTAAAAAGTAAAACGGAAAATGGGAATTGGCACCTGTAAGTTAAACTGCTCTTGCCAAAGATTGTCTTACGATATAGGGCGAAAGTCACGAATGCAACATTAACTAACGCTTACAGCGAGTGCACAGATGCCTTGAGTTTAGCGCGGGAAATCCGCTAAATTTTCTGGTGACAGATTATGTTGCTGTAGCGTGTTAAATTTAGTTAGATCCTACCTCACCCGAGAGCTTGTAGATGAAGAAATTGTTAAACAATGAGTATGTCGCGCCGTGGGAAGAGGCTTTTAATCGCGTGCTCACTCCGCTAGATGAATTTATTCACCGCCAAACCACCAGTGGTGTGCTGCTTATGCTGTGTGCGGTAGTCGCACTATATATCGCCAACAGTCAGTGGAGCGAGGCTTACCACCATTTGCTGCAAATGACGCTTACGGTTGGTGTGGAAGGCTTTCAGCTTTCTAAATCCTTGCATCACTGGATTAATGACGGCTTGATGGCGGTGTTTTTTTTTGTCATTGGTTTGGAGCTCAAACGTGAAGTGATGGTGGGCGAGCTTGCCGATCCTAAACAGGCTCTATTACCGATAATAGCGGCGATAGGCGGTATGCTAATCCCGGTTCTTTTCTATATAGCGATCAATCCAGAGGGACATGCTTTTGACGGCTGGGGTGTGCCGATGGCCACCGATATCGCCTTCGCTCTGGGAGCTTTGGCATTACTGGGTGACAAAGTACCGAAAAATTTGCTGACATTCCTGGTAGCTCTGGCGATTGTCGATGATTTGGGTGCGGTTGCAGTGATAGCACTGTTTTATACAGAAACATTAAACCTCGTCGCCCTGGCTACGGCGGCAGGCACCTTATTATTGTTAATTAGTTTGAATCTTGGTGGTGTACGTCGCACCTTACCGTATATTTTGCTGGGTGCAGTGCTGTGGGTAGCCATGTTAAAAAGTGGTATTCATGCCACTCTGGCAGGTATTTTTCTGGCATTTACGATTCCTATGCGGCCAAAATTTGATCCAACTCGTTTTCTTTCACTAATACACAACAGTGTTGCCGAGATTAAGCAGGCGTATCAGCGCGAACATGACATTCTTAGGAATGATGACTTACGTGCTCAAATTCGGTCTCTGGGAAACGGTGTGCAACTAGTGCAAGCTCCAGCCCAAATTCTGGAACAAAAAATGCATTTGCCCTCGGCCTATCTTATTATTCCGATTTTTTCTTTAGCGAATGCGGGTGTTCCTATTGATTGGTCCTCCCTCGGTAGCATTATTGTTCATCCAGTTTCGATGGGCATTACTACTGGTTTAGTCTTTGGTAAATTAATTGGTATTGCAGGATTTTCCTGGCTTGCCGTTAAGCTGGGCTGGACGACCTTGCCCATAGGCTTAAATTTTAAACATATTATTGGCCTGGCTTTGATGGCCGGTATTGGTTTTACCATGTCCATATTTATTGCCGAGCTGGGTTTCGCCCATCACGCGCAGGATCTTTTGATGGCTAAAACAGGGATCCTGATTGCATCCGTGTTGGCGGGGGGCTCGGGGTTTTTATGGTTATATTTTACCGCTGAGAAAAATCAAAGCTAGTATGCTTCAAGCGTTGTTTTAACAAAGCATTCTGTATAAGAAAGAGT
Organism: Porticoccaceae bacterium; assembly: GCA_018069525.1. Taxonomy (GTDB): domain Bacteria; phylum Pseudomonadota; class Gammaproteobacteria; order Pseudomonadales; family Porticoccaceae; genus JAGPUQ01. Next base: position 94,386 of record JAGPUQ010000002.1, read on the forward strand.
GGGTTTAAGACCCCGGCACTTTTCCATGCCGAAAAATGCGCAATTCGCCCGCATCCATTTTTTGCCAGGCTTCGTTGGCGGTCAGGGGTTGTGTTGCCACCACCGTGACCACGTCATCGGGGTTGGTTTCGTTGGCGAAATTCACTTCCACATCCGCATCGATCAAGCTGGCATCGCCAAAGGGTGCGCAGCGTGTTAGCCAGTGCAGCTTAGTACTGCAATGAGCATACAACACTTCGGAATCACTCATTAAAATATTAAAAATTCCGAGTGTGGCTATGTCAGCTACCAATTCACTAATCAGTGTATGCACTGCTTTGCGACTTTTGGGGCGCGTTGGATAGCGTTCTCGAAGCTGATCCAGGAGCCAGCAGAACGCATGCTCGCTATCTGTGCTGCCGATGGGATGATAAAAATTCAAGGTGCGCTTTTTGATGCCTTTTAACTGCCCGTTGTGGGCAAAAGACCAGGCTTGTCCCCACAGTTCGCGGGAAAACGGATGGGTGTTTTCCAAACAGACCCGTCCGCGATTGGCTTTGCGAATATGGCAAATCACATTGGTGCTTTTAATGGAATAGTTTTGGATAAAACGGGCGACTTCCGAATCTACGCTGGCGCGGGGGTCGTGAAAGGCGCGGTAACCCGCACCTTCATAAAAAGCCACGCCCCAGCCATCGCTATGGGGGCCGGTGGCGCCACCACGTTGGATTAGGCCTGCAAAACTAAAACAAATGTCCGTGGGGACACTGGCACTCATACCAAGAAGTTCACACATGATTTTGGATGGTCAGCCTGGGGGATGGCTTGTCTGGGTTATAGGGATTATAGGGATTGTAGGGATTGTAGAGATAGCCACTCCAGCGTTTATTTTTTAGGCACATCTTCAATCGGCATTTCTGCGTTCTTCCACGCCTCGAAACCACCGCCAATATGGCAGATGGGAGTAAGTCCCATGTTTTGTAAGGTTTGGGTGGCGAGGGCAGAGCGGTGGCTCTTCGCGCAGTACAGCGCAAAGCGCTTGCCCGACGAAAATACCTCTCGGTGGTATTCGCTGTCGGGATCGACCCAAAACTCCAGCATTCCTCGTGGCGCGTGTAATGCTCCGGGGATCTTCCCTTCTCGATACAGTTCGCGAATATCGCGAATATCCACAATCACCGTATTGTCGTCGTCCAGGGCGGCTTTGGCATCCACCACGGATATGGTGTCGATATTGGCGTTGGCCTCATCGACCATCTGCTTAACGCTGACTTTTATGCTCATATCTTACTCCCTATCAAGTTTGGTAAATTGATAAGGTGAATACTAACCGAAACTATAGGCTTGGCAGTAGTTTTCGGTAATGCAATACTGGTCTAGCCCTCGAATAATTATTTATAAGGAGATCACATGGAACACCGCAAGCTCGGTAACACCGATATCGACGTCAGCTTGATTTGCCTTGGCACTATGACCTGGGGTGAGCAGAATACCCTGGACGAGGCGCTAGAGCAGATGGACTACGCCCTGGCGGAGGGCGTTAACTTCTTCGATACAGCCGAAATGTACCCGGTGCCGCCCAAAGCCGAAACTCAGGGCCGTACCGAGGAGTGCGTAGGGGAGTGGTTTGCTCGGCGTGGTCAACGGGACAAAATCATCCTGGCCACCAAGGTGTCTGGTCGCTCCAGCGCCGACTGGAAGCATCTCCGTGGCGGCCCTCGTCTCAGTAGGGAGCATATCCACCAAGCCGTGCGGGATTCCCTTAAGCGCTTGCAGACCGATTATATCGATCTTTATCAGGTGCACTGGCCAGAGCGTGTGACTAACTATTTTGGTCAGTTGGGCTATGAGCACAAGACCGAAGACGATCTGGTGCCGATTGCCGAAACTCTCTCGGCCCTGGATGAGCTAGTGAAGGAAGGCCTGGTACGCCACATCGGTATTTCCAACGAAACCCCCTGGGGTTTAATGGAATACCTACGTGTCGCCAAACAGGACAATAAGGCGCGCATCGTCAGTATTCAAAATCCCTATAACCTGCTTAATCGTAGCTTTGAAGTTGGCCTGGCCGAAATGGCGATTCGAGAAAATGTTGGTTTGCTCGCCTATTCACCCCTGGCAATGGCGATGCTCACCGGTAAATATATGAACGGGGCAAAACCAGCCGGCGCGCGACTCACCGTGTACGAGCGCTTTCAACGCTATACCGGGCCCCTGGCGGTTGCGGCTTCGGAGGCCTATGTGAATCTTGCTCGGGAACACGGTCTTGATCCTGGCCAAATGGCTTTGGCTTATGTGAACTCGCGAGAATTTGTTACTAGTAATATTATTGGTGCGACGAATTTGGAGCAGCTAAAACTGAATATCGATAGCGCTAAACTGAGCTTATCTGAGGAAGTGCTAGAGGGGATTGAAGCCATTCATAAACAGTACTGTAATCCGGCGCCGTAATTCTTATTGGTATTTCGGAGACGATGCCTGGTAGTTTGAACGGTAATGCATAAATGAAAAACTCAATGAAAGCAGTCTTGCTCTCGGCGTTTATATTGCCTGGTGCGGGGCATTTTTTCTTGAAGAAATACGTGTCTGCAGCTGTATTGCTTAGCCTTATAGTGTTTCCGCTGTATGTATTAATCTCTAGTGCCGTTGAGCGAGCATTATTAATAACTAATAAAATTCTCAGTGGTGAAACTCAAGCGGATCTGTTGATAATTTTAGACTTAATATCAAAGCAAACGGTAGGCAGCAATACCGGTGCCATTGAGTTTTCCACTATAGCGTTGATTGTAGCCTGGCTAATTGGTATTGCTGATTCCTATAGGCTTGGAAGATCGTTGTAGGTTGTTGTTATATAAGGTAAGTGACGTGAGTCACAAATCGAATGGCTACCGCTGAAAATGTTAAGTCTAACGTTGTAATTTTAATGTTTTTGTAAAATACTGGTCAAGATTTTAAGTGTCTATTATGATTATGATTATGATTATGGTTGGTGTGTGTCCTGACGTTTAAGGTAATGGAATGATCACGAATAAATAAAGATAAAGGAAAATAATAATGCAAGCGCTACGTTTTGAAGGCAGCGGTTTTGAGTATTTTAAGATTTGGATTGTTAATTTATTGTTGATATTAATAACGCTAGGTCTTTACTATCCATGGGCAAAGGTACGTAACCACCGTTACTTTTATGCCAACAGTACATTAGAAGGTAGGAACTTCGAATACCATGCGACCGGGAAACAACTTTTCGTAGGCTATTTGATTGCCATGGCATTATTTATCACTTATGTGATTATTCAAAATATCTCTCCTGTAGGCAGCATGGTTGTGTTGCTTGTTTTTCTTTTGGCGCTGCCATGGATTATTTGGCGAAGCTTAAAGTTTAATTTTCGCATGACGAGCTTTAGTAATGTGCGTTTTAGTTTTGAAGAGGGCGTGGGTGGTGCGTATGTCAATTACATGCTGTTACCTATTGCTTTTTTTCTGGCATTATATGTTGGTCCAATCGTGATGGCTATTTTATTACCCACGCTGGGTGAGTCTGCAAGCTCTGGTATGACTGGGGTATTTATTACAGTAGGGATAATTATCTCCCTGGTCCTGGCAATTTATTTGTTTGCGTTTATGAAGAAAAATAATACAAGATACATGGTAGGCGGTTGCCGCTACGGGCAAGGGTGTTTTTTTACTGATGTTGAAACCAAAGGCTTTTTAATAATTTTGCTAAAAACCATTGGTTTTAGCCTGTTAAGTTTTTTTCTGTTTGCTTTGTTAGCCGGCGTTGTTGTCAGCGCGACAGTGGGCCTGGAAGGACTTGTGGGCATACAGCAAAGCATAAGTGACCTTGATGCCATGGGAGACATATTTGCTGGCAGTGCTTTCCTGGTGATCGTGGGCTCGGTTTATTTGGGGTTTATTGTTCTAACTTTAATCATCATCGCGTATTCATACACTCGACAGCGCACCTATATATACGCCAATTCCACATTGGATGGAAATATCAACTTTGCTTCTACTCTTAAAATGAGTTCCATGGCATGGGTGATGATCAGCAATTTCTTTGCCGTTATCTTGAGTTTGGGGCTGGCGCTGGCATGGGCTAAAGTAAGGATGGCCAGGTTGATTCTTGAGAATACACAGGTCAATACGGATGCTGGTTTTGAGCAGTATATTACTCAAAAACAACAAGAACAGTCGTCGCTTGGTGAGCAAATCGGCGATGCCTTTGATGTGGATGTTGGGATCGGTTTTTAATTGTTGATCCAGGGGAAATGGCATGCCCAGGGGAGTGCTGCACAATCTAGTGCAACACTTCGCCTGGAGAGCGACCGCTTCGTTATAGAGATAGAAGGCGGGCTGTCATTTTCAGGCAAGCTCGAGGATTTACAGATAAGTGATCGTTTAGGAAATGTTGAGCGGAAATTAACACTTGAAGATGGCTCTATATTTTCTACCCAGGACAATAAATCTATTGACCGCCTTTTCAAAGACCATAAAAAAATAAACTATTTTATACATAGGCTGGAGTCTCATTTTGCCTGGGTAGCGATAGCGATAATCTGCATAATTGTTTTTTCCTTTTCTTTTTTTAAATGGGGCGTGCCATGGGTGAGCTCGAAAATTGCTCATGCTTTACCAGATAAAGCTAATGAGCTTATCGCGGGGCATACTCTTGATTTTCTAGATGACTATATATTTGATGAAAGTCAGCTTGAAGAACAGAATAAGGAGAAGATACGTTCGCGTTTTAGGTCCAGGTTGATTCCGCTCGAAGAAAAAAACTCTATTATAAAATACAAGCTGCTTTTTCGCGCATGGGGCGATGGTGAAGAAGGTATCCCCAATGCTTTTGCCCTGCCGTCAGGCGATATTATTTTAACCGATAAATTCGTTGAGCTAAGTGAGAGTCAGGACGAAATAGATGCGGTAATTTTGCACGAAATGGGTCACGTTGCCCACCGCCATAGCCTGGAGATGGTCATAGAGAGTACGCTTGTAACCACTGTTGTAATGATGATAACCGGGGATAATAGTGGGTTTGTGGATATGGGCTTAGGCGTGGGCTCGCTGCTTGTTAGCAGTAACTACTCGCGTGGACATGAATCGGAAGCCGATTTGTATGCGTTTGAGCATATGCTAGTTGCCAAGATTGATCCGCAGGCGTTCTCCGATATTATGAACCGAATAACCGCCTATATGGGAAAGGTAGAAAATACAGAAGAGCATGAGGAAGAGGGTGGTGGGCTGAGTAGTAGCTTGTTAGATTATCTCTCGTCACACCCTGGAACCGCTGAGCGGGTGGACAGAGCGATGTGGTATAGCGAGTGTTTTAAAAAAGGGTTATTGGTTTGTAATGCGGTAGACGAAGATAATAATAAATTTTAAGGGAATGTTCTCTGGCATCTTGTGTAGGGTCCATGGGGATATGATGTTATCAATGTTACAGTTGTTCTCTATCACCACATTAAATCGTCAGGGATTTTATAGTCGGCATAAGGATCGTCTGCTTCGATAATATCCTTAGCTTTATCGGCTTTAAAGATAATGCGTGCGGGATCTCGCTCGGCGATACGATCTGCTACCGGGCTCGGCACCAGAATGTATTTATCGCCTTGCTTAACAATATTCAAGATACCTCGGCTTAGCTGATTGTGCAGTTCCTTGCTAACGTAGATACGTTTAATGTATTTGCCATCGGAAAAATTAAACGCCTCATCACCAGAGGCTGTAACCTTGTTCATCTCGATTAATTGCTTGATTTGCGCGGTGATAGCTTTGCGTTGGGCTCGTTGATTTCTCTCTTCGTTGAGTTGCTTATCCTTTGCCTGTTTTTCTGCATTGCGTTGCTGGACCAGTTCCTTGCCCTCATCGATCTTAGGCTGCCCGGATTTGCGCTGGGTGTTGCTGGCTTTGCGTTTTTCCTTGGTGACGGCTTTGGCTTTTTTAGCGTCAACAAGGCCGCTTTTTTGTAATTGATCGAGTAATGAGCTTGCCATGTGTTACCTGAGAGTTATCTAAGAGTTATTTGATTAAAACGGGTTTGTTGAAAGTGGCTCCTGGCCTTATTGCTTAAGTTTAAAGCCTTTGAATTCGTCCTGATAAGCTAGATCCCAGCGCGATAGCGCGGGGCGGTCATTACTGATATCTCCAGCTCCCCACATTATACGTCGAGCGTCCTCCGGTGATGACACGTCATTGTCGGGGCAGATAATGTAGAAGCTACCGCGATTAAGGGCCTCAATCATATAATCCGCAACTTGTTCTGGTTCCCAGGCCCCCGCTGGTTTTTCTTTTAAATGCCTTTTGGTCAAGCCGGTAAACGTGAAACCCGGTACCAGTAGGTGCGCGCTGACCTGACAGTTCTCAGTATTGCGTAATTCGTGTTGCAGGCTTTCGGTGGCGGATTTAACCGCGGCCTTACTAACATTGTAGGCCGGATTTCCCGGAGGATTGGTAATGCCTTGTTTGGAGCCGGTGTTAATAATCAGTGCCGCTTCGTCTTGATCGATCATGGCCTGGGTGAAGGCGTGTACGCCGTGGAGAATACCCCAGAGATTGATCTCAACAAGATGCCGCCACTGTTCGATTTCCTCCCAGCTATGCGTAGGGAGGTAGGTGCCGGCATTGTTCATCAGAACATTAACGCGGCCGAATCGGGCGAAGACACGGTCTTTCAGGGCCGTCAGGTCGCTAAGCTGGGATACATCGAGGATATGGATTCCGACTTCGCCACCGTGCTGGGAGGCAATGTTACGCACCTCAGACGCGGTACTGTCCAGCAGCTCACCGTTAATGTCCGCCATGACAAGGTTCATACCAAACTGGGCAAAGCGTTTTGCTGCCGCCAGACCGATGCCGTCGGCCGCACCGGTGATAACGGCGACATTGCCCGCCGAAAGTGCTGGGTGATGGTTCACGCTGTCCTCCTGCTTTATCATTCGGGGTAATGCATTCGATCTTACCTTTTTCTGGAGAAGTTGTTGAGTCGCGATCCTGAAGCCAGCTCCAAAACGCTGCCTAAAACCCTACCTGAAGCCATACCTAGATCTAAGCCCGGTTCTATACCTGACGCTATACCAGGTAAGGTAGACGTGGTGATTATCGGCGGCGGTGCGGCGGGCTTGATGTGCGCCATCACCGCCGGGCAGCGCGGGCGTAGCGTGTTGTTGGTAGATCACGCCAATAAAATCGGCAAGAAAATTCTGATGTCTGGTGGAGGGCGCTGTAATTTCACTAATAGGCAGGTGGAGCCGACGAATTTTCTGTCCCGCAATCCGCATTTCTGTAAGTCGGCGTTATCGCGCTACACCCAGTGGGATTTTATTGCTCTGGTGGATCAACACGCCGTGCCTTATCACGAGAAAACCCTGGGTCAGCTATTTTGCGATAACAAAGCCCAGGATATTTTGCAGTTATTGGTGGCGGAAGCACAAAGTGCCGGTGTGGATATTCGCACTCGCTGTGAAGTAACTAATATAAAGGCCCGGGAAGAGGGCGGCTTTTCGCTAGCCACCAGCCTGGGTATGGTCACGGCAGAATCATTGGTGATCGCCAGTGGCGGTTTGTCGATCCCAACCATGGGTGCCAGTGGTTTTGGTTATCAGGTAGCGCGGGATTTTGGTTTGCAGGTATTGCCAACATCCGCCGGTTTAGTGCCCTTTACACTAAGTGAAAAGGAATTAGCCGTATTTGCGCCACTATCGGGTACGGCGGTTGACGTTCGAGTGTCCTGTAACGGCCAGAGCTTTTCAGAGGCGATGTTGTTTACCCACCGTGGTTTAAGTGGCCCGGCGATATTACAGATTTCATCCTATTGGCAAGCCGGTGATGTTATTGAAATTGATTTACTGCCGAATTTAAACTTAGCCGACTATCTTAAAAATATGCGGCGGCAACGTCCGAAGGCGGAGTTGCGTACCTTGCTGGCTGAGTTGTTCACCAAAAAGTTGGCGCAGTGTTTTTGTGAGCTGTGGTGCGAGAGTCGAGCCATTAATCAATTTAACGACAATGAACTAGACGCACTTGCCCAGCAGTTATATCACTGGCAGGTGAAACCAAACGGCACAGAGGGTTATCGCACCGCCGAGGTAACGCTGGGTGGCGTCGATACCGACGAGCTATCCTCCAAAACCCTGGAAGCGAAAAAACAGGCGGGCTTGTACTTTATTGGCGAGGTGGTGGACGTTACCGGTCACCTCGGCGGCTTCAATTTTCAGTGGGCCTGGGCTTCCGGTTATGCGGCTGGGAGCTATGTATGAGGCGCGAGATGAGGCAGGGCTTAACGCCTATTTTTTAGTCGGCGGTTGCCGTCTTTGTCGGCGCGATATTCGAGAAACCAATTATCCATGGCGGCTTTCTTGTTAAGTTCGTGCTGTTGTTGAGCCGTACTTTCGGCTCTGTTACACCAGTCAAATGCAATGCTTTGTGCTCTTTCCTGCGTTTTTTTATCGTCGGCTAATAAATATTCACTGTCCAGTTGCTCAATCAGAGAGCCGCTGAGTTGCGCACAATCGAGCTGGATGGCTTTATCTGTGGCTGCTGAAACGGAAGCGACCGAGAACAATAAAGTAATAGTTATCAATAGGTTACGAAAATAATTTGAATACATGGGGTTGATATATCTCAGATAGGTGAGCGCTGGCGTGGGGTATAAAAAAGCATTGTCAATATAGTTCGAACACTTAAATCGCGAATGTTGCTTTTGTTTGTGCTAAGTCGGCTATAATGCCCGCGCAGATTACTGCAATCAATTATCTTTTAATTTAAATAGTAGAGTAAGAAAATGAGTAAAGGTACAGTTAAGTGGTTCAATGCAGACAAAGGTTTCGGCTTCATTACACCAGAAGATGGTGGTAAGGACCTGTTTGTACACCATTCAGAAATTCAAAGTGGCGGCGGTTACGCAACTTTAAATGACGGTCAAGCAGTAGAATTTGAAGTAGGCCAGGGCCAGAAAGGTCCATGTGCAAATAAAGTTGTACCTCTCTAAGTTAGAGAACTAGCAACAACCTAACAAGGCAAGGGCGGGCTGCTTAGCAGTTTCGTGCTTGCGGCGTTAGACACCACAAGCAGGTTGTAAGTTGTAGTTGTAGCTATAGCTGTAATTATAAGTAAACCTGTGTCAAAAACCCGGTATTGGATGACCTTCGGTATTCAATATTTCTGCGTGTCCGCTTCAATTTAAACTCGAAGTAATTCAAGCGCAGTTCATTCCTGTTCGTTGTTATGACCTGGTGTCGTGACTGTCTCCTAAAGCTATTAAAATCATTGTGATCTGAGCCCACTTATTGTTCCCTTTGTGTACTAAAGAGGAAAACAACCGAGGTTCCTGAACTCCGGGTTACTAACACCCTGAAACCCACCGTTTGCGGGTGGCGTTCTCAGTATCGCGACTGCGTTTAACCGATTTATAACATTCGCTTGTGCTTCACCCGCTGCCGGTGCATTTGGCCAAAGCCCATCAAGGTAAGTCGTTGCCGCCGCAGCATTCATGGCGGATGGTGCACCATTTTGATCGTACATCAAAATATGGGTATGCCCACTGAGACAAGACATGCCACTTTCCTGCCCAGGCGGATTGTCATCGTAGGTCGTGCTTTTAATTAGTACGATATTGATAACAACACGATTGCGCGCAGCACCACGACGCCCCTGTATGACGGGTGCATCAAGGAAATGTATTTTTTGTTGGGTGCCTTCGTACAAGGTTGAGCCTTGTGGCCCTGCCTTGAGCCCCGTTCGCGTATCACCGTTATAACCTGGATCGATCTGCCAGTTTGCATTCGCACCGAGACCCGTTCCTTGAGGAGTTCCCGCGATGCCCGTGATCGGTGCTAACGCAGCTGGAGCTGGCTGTGTGGTGACGTTTAGCGATTTTCTTTCTTGCTCGCTATAGCAATCATTTAAGTTATTCAGATCCGAATGATATTCAAAAGACGTCGCAATCACGTAGATCGGCGTTCCAGGAATGAAACCTTTCGAAGGGCCTGTCATACGTAACCCCGCGCCGGCTGCACCGGGGGCAGGCGAGCTTACGCTCGGCGGGAATTGTAGCGGCGCGTGTGCAGCTGCACCATAAATGAGTTGTGCATTAGTAACCTTGCAACCGGCACCACGTTGCTTTCGGTAAGGAGGAATGGGTTTGATCGGTATCTTCTGCCCATTATTTTTCTTGCCATCGCCATTACCGTTCTTGTCTTGTAATTGAAACAACCCGTTAATGAATGCCGTGCCCGTAGTATCGCTTTGTTTTAGTATCTGCCTCGGTGGCACCTGAAGATTCAGCATTTCATTGCCCTGCTCGCGGGCATTTGGATCTAGCACTTCACCCTCGTCGTTGATAATCAATCCGTACCATTTTTTCTCATCGGCACAAACGCTAAACGTGGTCGCAAATAATATTAAAAATAAAATCGTGATCCGTCTCATGGTTCATTCCTCCCTAAACATGCGTATTGAGAGATTACCTAAAAATAAAAAACCCCGGGTCAGAGAGTTTATGCCCCAGAGGGTGCAATATTCTCTAATATTACAATTAAAAGGGGTCAGAGCACAGTTGTTGCTAATATTATAAAAAACTGTGGCAACCTCACTCTGACCCCACTTATTAGTGACGCTTTAAATTGTCCGCTGGAGCTATTTGTTAAGTTCATTTTCAATACCTGCAAGTAAATTCCCTGCCTTTTTAGTAAGTATATCAAATTGTTCTTTTTGCTCCTGTTCATAATAGAATATTCCAGCAGCTTTGCTTGGAACAGCGGTAACAGCATTTATAGCTTCTTTGCAGCAAATAAAGGCCGATTCAATATGAATACTATAACTATCACTATTGAAATGAATTAGGTTATTTCTTGTATCATTTAACCATTCTATATTACCTCGATCTATGCCTTCGCCAGTTGAGAATATCTTGTCAAATAATTCCATGAAGTAATCGAGTTTAGTATCTGGTAATTGCTGGTTGCTTCTATATGCTTTCAGCCATTTCTTTAAATGCCTTTCATTCCAAGTTTTAAAGCTATTTCCTCCACTAAGACTTATGCATAAATATGCCTGTAAGGCATTGTGAATAGAGATTATGGCGTACTTCCACATCAGATAGTTCTGGGGAATTTGCTCAATGCAGGCGCAGAATTCAATTAACGAAGACTGTGCATCCGTATGCCTATCAAAGTTTACGTACTCATCCATTTTGAACTTAACGCCTTAATCAACAGCGCAGCTATACCGCATCCGATTTATTTGACTTGGTAACTGCTTTATTTTTTACGTAATAAACAAGCATATGTATTGCCAATAGTATGATTGAGGCAATCCCATAGTTGATAGCCGCTACAGCGAATTGAGGCTCACCTCCATCAGCCAAGCCATAACCCGCAATAACAGTTGCCAAAACCCATGCTACCGGAATTGCATATAGATACTTTTTAGGCTTTTCTGTTTTTTTAAAAGCTATGAACCCAACCAAACTTGAAATAAGATACATTCCTATTACTGCGCCGATTATAAAAGCCATGCAATTTCCTCCTTAAGACACTTAACGTTCTAGCTAAGGGGCGCGGCGTTTTTTGCCGAGTCCCGTGCGCAGCACGAACTTGAGCGCGAAAAACGGGGTCAGGTCTTTGATTTATGATACCTGAAAACGCGAAAAACGGGGTCCGAAAAACGGGGTCAGGTCTTTGATTTATGATACCTGAAAATACCGCTCACCGATGAATAATGCAGCCCAAAATAATCCCCTATTTCCTTCAAGGTATACCCACCACTCTGATACGCGCTAATGATAGCTGTATTTCGATCATCGCTTGCATTTTTATACTCAGCCAGGGGGTTGGGCGCAGGGCGTCTTTGTGATGACGGAATCTCGCTCAGCTCTTTGTCTCCATCGATTAGGGCCTGCATTTCTTCTACAAATTGATCGCTACAGCGATACATCTGTTTTCGAAACATAACCCATGGTGATAGCTGGCCCGTCCCTTGCGCTACAAATTGTCTATATTTCTCAATGCCTACCGATTGTCGTTTTGCAAAGGCGGCGAGTAGCCATTTGGAATCATAAATCAAAGACCTGACCCTATTTGTTGTGACCCTATTTGTTGTGCGATTCAGCACAACCCGGTGATGAGGGCGTTCTATCAGAAATTGGTCGCTCGGGGGAAACATAAAAAAGTGGCATTAACCGCGTGCATGCGAAAAATGATCACTATTTTAAATACGATGGTACGCAATAACCAGGAGTGGCAAATGAATTAAGGGTTGCAGGAAAATGGGTTGATTTTAATCACAGTCGCTTGTTAGGCTAAGAAGTTCGAAGTGAGCCATTACCAATACTCCAAAGTTTGTTTTTATCTAAACAAATAGTTTCCGTGTTTATAAATGCAATTACGTTTTTTGCCTCCGCAACCAAGATATTAACTTTGCTTAAGGTTGTTCTGGATTCAAATTCAGATGACAAGTTACCCATAGCGCACTTTAAATTGTTTTGGGGTTTTCGCACCTTCTTCGATACTGAAATAGTTCTACCATGGGCAATCATATCTCTAAGTTGAAACAGTTCTGCAAAATGATGTTTCAATTCGCCATTTAGATTTACGTTAAGTTTCTTTAGCTTCTGCTCATAATTCGGTCGGTCAATTTTATCCCATTCATGCCAGTCGTCATCTTGTTCCTTACCAACGTGATTTATAAAAGCCTCAATAGAGAATGCTGAAAAAGCCACTGCAGCAACTAAATTCCATCGTTGGCCCAATGAGTGCTCTTGCGCCATTGATACGAAGTGCTCTGCTGCTTTAATGTTTTCAGCATATGTATTGTAAGTAAAGTAGTCCATTTTTATGGAGGCCTAACGTTTAAGCTGTGCGGCGCAAACGAAGCGCAGCGTAGTTTGCGTCCGAACGAGCGCTTTGTTAGGCGTTTTTCCACTCATACCTAAATGCTTCTTTCATGTTGCCTGCCCATGAGACGAGTTTTCTTCCAAGCTCATTGATTGTTGCGGGCTCGGACTCCATATAGAAATGCCCCTGAGCTTGCGACGGTGGGTCTAGGCGATTATCAAACTTGAATTCAATAACCGAATGCCCGACATTATCCAAAACAACGGCACCCAGAGATAAAAAGCAGTAATACTTTGGATCTTCTCCATACTCAATTTTTACTACATCGTTCTTGCTTTTAGGGAATTCTTGGAGTTTTTTCCCAAATTCTATGAAATCTTCAGGGTAAGTATAAAAGTCTTGTTTACCTACCTGGGTATCATTAGATGCCCGTACATCTAACTGCACCATTTCATCATCGTCTGTCCATATTCTTTCAATTTCTATAAATGGCATGTTTTTTTATACGCCTAACTATTAATAAACGCCCTAGTCGGCATATGTTCCCAACCTAAGACTAGTCGGTATATGTACCGGGTTTGGAGAGATATGCAGAGTAGTCGGTATATCATTCCCTGGCACCGTTAGAATTGAGCTTCCACTGTATTGATATTTAAGAATAAATCAACGACGTTTATTTTTCGTCTAAATGAACTCCCAAGGCTCAATTAAGTGGTTTTTCCACATACACCTGACCGGTCGGCATATGTTGCCAGAGCAAACATCGCTGACTGCTCCGCAAGCTGTTGATTTTGGGAATAATAACTTGGTTCGTTTACATAATAGACAACATCACAAGCCAAAATAAATATTTAACGCGATTAAATATACAGTTTTAATGGTAGGGGAAACGCTATCAATATCTAGGGAACCTCTGATTAATTCATGAACTCGTATCTTGTGTCCAAAATACCCAGTTTTTTCGTTGCAAATCTTCGCAATAACTCGTTATTACGTGCGATTTACGCCTCAAACCTGAATATTTTGAATCACATTCTACTTCGTCCAGAATTAGTCAGAGATTCCCTAGCCGTTGTTGCTCAAAATCACGTTTGGTGAGCAGATTTATTTATCCTAAGCCAACGGTTTGAGCATTCTGGGTAGCATGGCTGGCGGCAATACTGCCAAAGGTTAGCGCTGGCCCCAAGGTGGCACCTCCGGCCCAATAAGCGGGGCCAGAGAAAGAAGCAATGCAGTTACCTGCGCCATATAAACCCGGTATTGGCTGGCCTTCGGTATCTAACACCTGAGCGTGCTCATTGATTTTTGGGCCACCTTTGGTGTCGAGAGTGCCGGCGGCCATAATGACCGCGTAATAGGGGCCTGTGCTGGCGATGGGGTGCATGGTGGCGTTGGGATAGCTGTTCACTGGTTGCCCTGGGCCAAAGAAGTGAAAGAACTGATCGATGGGCTGTTTGCCCCGTGAAAAATCTTTATCTGTGCCTGCGCTGGCGAACTGATTAAACCGTTCGATGGTTTTGTTGAGCTGATTAGAAAAATCTTCTTGTAAGGAAAAGCCGGCAGTTTCAGCTGCGATATCGAGTAGTTTTTTCTCGATGACCGCTGCGAGGGCTTCCAGAGTATCGGCGCTCATTACGTGAGAGGCGCTACTGCCCGTGGGGGGGATGGGCGCAAAACCGGCATATTGATCTGCGGTGCGTTGATCGTAAATCATAAACGACAATAGGTTCGGGTAGCTCGCGCTGACGGGATCCCATGCAAAGTGGGCTTGAGTGCGCTCGTTGTAGACAAATTTTTCATCGAAAAAGCGCTCGCCGTTTCGATTTACCTGAATCATGCTGTCGCCGGGACTGCACCAAATCCCAGTGGGAACGCTAGGATTGTCTAGCGCTTGTTCCAGCGGTAATTGTGCCCACCAGGCATTATTCATATTGCCCAGCTGAGCGCCTGCCCTGGTGCCGATATGAACAAAGTCACCTTCGCAAGTGGGGGCGGCGCAACCGCCGAATACCGGGCCCTTTAAAAAATCCAGACGCATTTGTTTGTTGTGGGTAAAACCGCCGGTGGTAAATATCACACCGCGATTTGCTTTGATTTTATATAGGGTGCCGTCGCGTTTTTCCGCGACCAGGCCAATAGCTCGGCCGTTTTCATCTTGAATAAGCTGTTTTGCACGGTGGCGTGTTTTGACCGGAATACGTTTTTCCCGCAATGCTTCACCAAAGCGGCGCATCATTTCTGCACCGTTACCCATGGAGCCATCGGCCTGACGAGGCACGAGTGCACGCCCGGCAGGGGCTTTGTTTTCTGGGAGATGGGCAAAATAATCGGGCATAAAATGTTCGCCAGCTTTGAGGGCCATAAGCTGAAGTGCATCTTGCTGCTCTAAATCTTCAATAACTCGATTAACGTTATCGTAATAGCGCTCCATCTGCCGATAGGCGCCTTCTTCAGCGCCGAAGTATTTTATTTCGGGGTTGTAGCTGGTGGGAAAACTTAAGCGGATCATATATTTTAGGCAGTCTTCGCGTTTGTCCTCGAATCCGGCTTCGCGCATAAATTTATTGTTAGGCACCCAAATGCCACCGACGGATTTCGCTGCCGTACCACCCAGCACTGGGGCTTTTTCAATAATCATCACCTGATTGCCGAGGGCATTGGCTGTAATGGCGGCACTGCAACCGGCGGCACCACCGCCGACCACAAGAATATCGACTTCGCTGTCCCAGTTAATTTCCTGGTGACGATCTTGCTGGTTTAGTCCTGTTGCAGCTAAGCTACCTGTCGCTAAACCGGTCGCCACTAGTCCGGTGGTTGCGCCACCTAAAAACTTGCGACGGGATTGATTGGTGTCTTTTGTATCCTTGGTGCCATCAGCCATGGTGGTGTCTCTTTTTAATTATCTTTAGTTATTTTTAATTGTCTTTAACTATCCGGGCCGCCCTGATTTATCCAGTCGATGATGACTTTCAGGTCCTGATCTTTCAAAGGACGGTGTCCCATTTCAGTTAAGGGCATTCCCGATCCTGAACCACCAGCCTCCACATGAGTGCCGAGTAATTTGTTAGCAAGATAGCTTGCCTCCGTATTATCGGGACTTACTCTCAACAAATCGGACTGGGTACTTTTTACGCCTACCAGATTGGCATAAGCTTCGCCGTTTTCTAGCACTAAGCCAGCTTGAGCAACTTCGAGCATATGGCATTGCACGCAATAGGTATCAAAAACCGGCTGTACGTCGAAGGATAGGGAAGGGCCTAGATCACCGGCTATCGAATTGACTGACAGTAGATTAACGGACAGTAAATTGACCGACAGCAATAGCGCCAGGGAAAAACCAGTGCGCTTTGTAAGCAGATGCACTGTATGTAGATAAATTGTATGCAAAGACATTTTACCTTTGAGACCGTTTATTTATCTTTGAGCTTATTAATCTTTGGCCAGGAGTTTATCTACCATCGCCTCGTATTCAAAGCGCTTGGGCGAGCGGTAAAACAACTGTTGGGCGAGGGCGGGGTCGCCAGCAAAAAAGATTTCGTAAATTTCCTGACGTCCACCGAACTCTGTCGCGACTGCATCCCAGGCGAGTTTCATCACCTGGACTCGTTCCCGCGCAGAGACGCCGGCACCTGACATGTAGCGTTCAAGATCGTCGGCAATGTCTGGGTTGCTAAAATCGGCTTCGGTTGCGGTCAATACCAGGCTGCTGCTGCCCATCAGGCGGATCACGTCGTTAACCTTGGCATTTACCTGTGGCACGAAGAAACGCAGCATTGCCATAGCAACGTTGCTTTGACCGGGGGAGCCAAACGCTGTCATAGCTTGTTTGGCAATGTCCTGTAAATCAAACTTAGGGTCGGTCTGACGAGCCAGTTCCTGAACGCTGCGCTCAGTGACTTCCTGGGCGCAGGCGGTGACCAGGCCGTCGGCAAGTTCGTTGAGACCAATTAATTCGCCGATCATTTCCTGGTAGCGCTGTACTTCGGAGCGACCCACAACATTGGCCATCTTACTGGCCAGGCCGGTCATAAAACGCAATTTTCCTCGACCCCGGATGTTTGCCTGTAGTCCCAGATAACCGGGGTACATGGGCATCATCGTATTGTGGGCGACAATATCACCGGCGACGAACACGCGTTCCCAGGGTACGAACATATTATCGAATACCGCCAGCGCATCGCCTTCGTCATAGCGTTCGCTCAGTGGTCGGTCGAAGGTGCTACGGCCACGGGCATAGCTTTCCCGGGCAATAAATTTTAGTCCCTCGGTAGCCACCGGAACGGCAAAGCTGAGTGCCAGTTTTTCTTCACCCGGATGGCGCGGCATAAACGCGCCGACAAATAGTTCGTCGCTGACCGGAGCGAGGGTGGATAACATACGCGCCCCAGTTACGTAGATGCCCGCATCGCTTTCCTTGACGATTTTCACCGTGCCGGAATCCATGACGCCTTTGCTGTAATCCCGTTTCGGATCGACCAGGGTGTGAGTCAGGCAGATATCGTTGTCGCGACAATATTCCCAGTAGGCAACGGCGTTCTCACCGAACTGTTTATCTTTGTGGCCCAGGACGTGGGGCGCGATCATGGCGATATCCGTCATAAAGGCGTTCATAAAATCTGGAGTGCGGCCCATTAAGCCAAAGGTTGATTCTTTGCGCAGGGTTTCACCTTCGACGCGCTGCGCCATAAGTTCCGGCGTAGTGGCCACCAAAAATGAATTACTGACAGGCTGTCCGTCTTTGGGAGACTTAAAGGTATATTTACTTTGTAGCTCGGGATCGTGAAAGGCGTCGTAGTGCTCGGCAAGTGAGCGAATAATCCCCTGTAAGGGTGGGTAGGCGGTCACATCGCGTACCAGTTCCCCGGCAATATAGAGTGATCGCCCGTCCTTTAGCCCTTCGATGTATTGTTGCCCGGTACGAATGCCCATATCTATTTCCTTTTTATAAGTTGTGTTGATATTAGTTATGTTGTCGTCAGTACTTTAAGGACTGACTATTAATAATCAAGTCCTCTTGCGTTGCGTCGGCGGCGCGCCAGTTTTAACCATCATGGTTAAACGAGAGACACAGATTAATTTTTCATTGTCGTCGAAAATCAATATTTCCCAGACGTGGGTAGATTTGCCAATGTGCACGGGTTTAGCCGTGGCATATACGTGACCCGAGGATACTGCGCGTAAATGATTGGCGTTGATATCCAAGCCTACGCAGTAGTTCTTTTCCATATCGATACATAACATCGAGGCGTGGCTGCCCACGGTTTCCGCTAGCAGACAGGACGCGCCGCCGTGGAGAATGCCGTAGGGCTGAGTGGTTTTTTCGTTAACCGGCATGCTTGCGGTGAGGTAATCGTCACCGAACTCGACAAAGACAATGTCGAGATGGTTAGAGGCACCGACAGAATGTTGGTTGTTGAGTGAATCCAGAGAGGGGATTTGATGCCAGATACTGCTCATATTTAATCTCTTTAATAATAATGAAGCTGGTGTTGAGCGTGTTTATTGTGGGTAGAGGGTTTGCAGAGCTGTACCCTTGGACGATTTTTCATCAGGTCGATCTTGATTGATTTGTTTTAACAGGGCAAGTAGTTCATCTAGCTGTCCGCTGGCTGCTTGATTTCCCTCATTAGAGTATATGGTTTTATCCAGCCAGTTAAAGTGTTGCGCGAGCGCCGGCTGCGCCGATTTTGCGGCGACCTGTTGCAGGGTGACGATTTCCGGCGCGATCCAGTGCAGCCGCGCCCACTGGATGATGGCTTCTCTAAGCGCGGGTAAGGTGTCGGTTTTAGCCGCCTTGCTTACTGCTTTAAATGCCTTGGCGGTATCGGGCTGCTTAGTTTTCTGGGTCTTGTTCAGAGTCTTGTTCGGAGTTGCACCTCGACGCCACCAGAGCAAAACAAAAACCAGGGTGCTTAACAATAGCAAAATATTACTGCCCACTAACCAGGGATTAACATAGCTGTTTGACGGTTTAATGTTTTGGTCGGATACATTTGTTGACGAAGTTGCAGCGTTGTCCGTATTAGCAGGAGTGGTAGTCGGATTTTCAATGGTAATGCCTACCGCCGGTAGCACCTCAAAAGTTTCACCGGGGAGCAGGGTATCGCGAAAACGCTCAGCTTCGGTGTCCCACCAGCGCAGTTTGATTTCGGGCAGGTGTAGGGTGCCTGCTTGAGTTGGCACAATAGCCATGGCTTCGATACGCGTGCCGGTAACTCCGTCGGAAGAAAGGCTATCTTCGATGCTCGGCTGATCGGGATAGAGTCGGTAATTTTGATGGCTAGTAATGCCCAAGGGTTGCAATTGGGTTGCGGTCAAACCTTCAGCGGTAACAGTAACGGTGCGGGTGATAGGCTCGCCTACGGTTGCTTCCTTGCTCAGTGAATTACCTGATGCACTGTTAGCGGGGCTCCAGGTCTGAGTTAACTGTAAATTTTTTGCCGGTAGCCAGTGGTCTGAATTTTCGAGAGGCGGCGCAGGTTTCACCTTTAGAGTTTGAGCTTGGGAATGCAGGTAAGTGGATTTACCTCTAGGGTCAAAAAAATTATCAAAGCGGCTGCGACTTTCAACGACCGAGACGTTAAAACGTAGCGCTGGAATTTCTATTTCACCACTGCGTTCGGGGAAGAGAGCGTAGCGGGATTCGACGACCCTATACGCCTGGGAACCAATTTGCTTGCGGTATTGTTGTTTATCCGACACCTGAATTACCTTAGTGTCGGCAATTTCAAAGTCGTTAATTGAATAACCATTTAATGAAACGCGGGTGTAAAGCCTGACGGTGAGCAGGGCTTGCTCTTGTACATAAACACTATTCTTATCCAGAACAACTTCGGCAAACAGGGGTTTGTCGTCATCGATAGACTGGCCTGGTTTGGCAGAATCATAGCGAATCGTTAATTCAATGGCGTCGCTGCTTTCTCCATTAAAATGAAAGGTAGGAATAACAGCCGACCCCGGGCCTTTTGGCAATAGAGTCATTTGCCAGGTGGTGGTGGCCGTGACGCTGCCGTTGATCATGGATACCTGGCTTTGCTGACTTTTATCTATGATTTCAAACTGATGATTAAGCGCAGAGAAATCCGGCTCACCGCTGGCCTGGCCAGAGTAGCTAACAATCAAATTAATGGTTTCGCTAACACTAAGTTCTGTGCGACCTACCTTCGAGGTCAGCTCGGCGGCCTGTGCTGAAATTGAAGCTAACAGCATTAAGACAAGCGCGGACAGAAAAAATAGTATCCGGAAGGGATTCGATTTAATGAATCGTTGCTGTGCTTGCTGTGATTGTTGCGGCGTTACCAACGTTGATCTCCTGTCGGTGGCGGGGTCTGTTGGGGATTGGTTTGCGCCTCGTATCTAAATTTACGGCGCATTAAGCTGCCGGGGTCATCGGGAAGGCTGCGCAACCATTGTTCGTGGGCTTGTTTCTGTTCTTCTGAGCGGGTGTCGGTGATATTTTGTACAGAGTTGTTCTCGGAAGCGTCGGCCTCGGTCTCTGATTTCTCGTCTGCTTTGGAGTCCTGGGCGGAGGCGTTTTCCTCGCTCTCTTGAGGATCGGTTTCAGGGTCTTGCTCAGAATCTTGGGCAGAGTCAGGCTGTTCGGCCTGGTTTTCTTTAGAGTCATCTTTTTCAGATGCGCCTTGCTCGGAATCATTCTGTTTAGACTCATTTTCCTTAGAGTTGCCACCCCCATTTTTATCCTGCTCTGCGTCGTTTTTGTCTCCGTCCTGACTTTCGCTATCTTTGCTCTCGGAGTCTTTGCCCTCGGAGTCCTTGTTATCTGAATCCTTACTATCTGAATCGTTGTTATCTGAATCAGACGATTCCTGTTCCTGCTGTTGTTTTTCGGCCTGGTCTTTAAGGGCTTCGACCAGTTTACGATTTTCTATGGCATCGTTTAAGTCGGGGTTTAATTTTAGTGCTTGGTCATAAGCTTTTATCGCTGCGTCGTAATCCCCTAGTTGAGTTAAGGCGTTGCCGCGATTGAAATGACCGTCCGCTGTTTTGTTTTCTTCAAATAACTTAGCGGCGCTTTCGTAATCGCCATTGCGATAGGCGGCACTGCCACGCCAGTTTGGATCGCTAAACTGTTGCTGCGCCGAGGCGGGGTCGCCTTGCTCTAGTGCTTGTGCGCCTTGTTGATCAGCTCGAAGCCAAAGATCGTCCCATTCCAAAGCTTCTGCCGATGGCGTTGCGCTTAGCAGTGGGGCGAGGATCACCAGGGCCAGTACATTGCGGCGAAAGGCGAGGATGGCGAAAGGCAGCAATAGCAGGGCCAGCCAGTAGCCGCTGTCCTCGCGAATATCAAAAGTACGTTCCAGTTGTCGCATTTGTTGATTGTCTAACTGTCTACTGGATAGCGACTGGATGAGGTCAATATCGCGTTCGTCGTTGCGGAGAGCGGTATAAATGCCCTGGTGACGGGTGGCGAGCTTGCGCAGTTCGCGCTCGTTAAAGCGGGCGATAACAATATTGCCCTTGCTGTCTTTATAAAACCCCCCGTCGTTTTCTGGAATAGGTGCGCCTTCCGTAGTGCCAACCCCGAGAACCGACAGGGTGATTCCACTTGCTGCCTTGAGTTGCCGTGTAATATCAGTCGCTGCGGAAGCGGGCAGGCCATCGCTAATCATCAGTATATCGCCGCGCTCATGTCCGGCGTTGACGAGTAGCTCCAGGGCTTTCGCGACGGCGATTTCGGGGGCATTACCGGCAATCGGCATAATGTCAGGCGCTAACACCGGCGCCAGGGCCGCGATGGTGCGAGTGTCGTCCGTTAGGGGCGTGACTACGTGGGCATTGCCTGCGTAGGCGATCAAGGCGGTGACGCCTTCTTTGCGAGCTTGCAGCAGGTCGAGCAACTTAAGCCGTGCGCGAACCAGTCGATTGGGTTTGATGTCTTCGGCCAGCATCGAGGGAGACAGATCGAACAAGATCACCAGGGCGTGTTCGCTTTTTTGAATCGGGCTTGGAATGTCTTTCCAGCTGGGGCCGCTTAAGGCGAATGCGGTGATGAGCCAAAGTACAAAAGCAGTAAGGTGTAGCTTGCCGTGTCTGCCGTGCTTGGCCTGGGCGGCATTTACATCCAGTAACCAGGGCAGTAATTGAGGAGAGATCACCCGCGACCAACTGGCCGATTGGGAACGGTAGCGATGTAGCAGAAAAGCGACAAGCAAAGCGGGCACGGCGGCGAGTAACCACCAGGGCCGTAGCAGTTGGAAATGAGTGAGTGCGTTGGAAATATCATTTGATAGATCAAGCACGGCGTGCACCCATCGGGTTTAATCCTGAAATAGACAGTAGTGCTAATAACAGGCTGCTCACCAAACTGACTGCCAGGGGCCAGTGAAACAGGGATTTACGGGGTCGAAATATTTCGGCCTCTTGTTCTACCGGCTCGAGTCGATCGAGTTCGGTATAAATATGAGCTAGCTCTTCGGGGTTGCGGGCGCGGAAATAGCGGCCTCCGGTTTTTTGTGCGATTTCCCGAAGGGCGGCTTCGTCCAGGTCGGCAGAGGGATTGAGTCGCCGCACACCAAACAGGGTACGTTGTTGAATTTCGTCGGCACCGATACCAACGGTGTAGATTTTAAGACCGTTGGCCGCAGCCAACTCGGCGGCTTGTGCAGGATTTATTTCACCGGAGTTGTTCGCTCCATCGGTGAGTAAAATCATAACGCGGCTACCGTCGGGACGTTCCCGCAAACGTTTTACCCCGACACCGATGGCGTCGCCAATGGCGGTGCCTTTGCCGGCAAAGCCAATCAATGCTTCTTGCAGGAGAGTGTTCACGGTGGTGCGGTCGAAGGTGAGTGGTGTCTGTAAGTAAGCCTGGGTGCCAAATAAAATCAGACCCAGGCGATCTCCGGTGCGGCGCTGTACAAAGTCACCGACCACGACTTTCACGGCGGTGAGGCGATCGGTCATTTGATTGCCGACCTGCATATCGCGGGTGTCCATACTTCCAGAAATATCCACGGTAATCATCAGGTCGCGACCCGTAGTGGGTAGTGCGATGGCATCGCCTATCCAGGTGGGTCGGGTTAATGCCAGTAGCAAACTCAACCAGAGCAGGTTCAGTAACACCAGTTTTAGCAATAAGAGAGGCGACCAGTCGCGCGCACCTTTGCTATCAAGGTTTTCGACATCGCTGGCGTAGCCCGGCGCATAGAGCGCAGCCGTGTCTGGCTCGTCGGGTGTGCGCCACCAGCGATACAGCCAGGGTAGAGGTATGAGTGCCAGTAGCCAGGGCCAGAGTAGCGTTACCACAGGGGCCCACCGGTTTGGCGTATCCACTGGCGTAGACAGAGAAACACTTGCCTGGCCTGAGCGCGAGACAGTGCTTCGGGCGCGGGTTGGTAGAGCAGGTCGTGAAGTTGAGTGAGTTCTACGGCGTTACTCAGCTTGCTGACACTAGCCTCGTCAACAATGGCGAGTAAGTCGGAGGTGGGTATGGTCGCGAGCTGTTCGTGTAGTGGGTTGGACTTTGCGGTTTGCCGAGCCAGAATTAACAAAGATTTAACTAATACCGTAGCATCTCGATCTTTCTGATAGTGAGACCAGAGCGCGTTGACCTGCCGTTTGGCCTGGCGGGAAAATAAGCGCTCGCGATGACGCCGCAAGGAGAAGCGTGTTACCCACCACAGTAAGCCGACGACCAGAGCTGCCAGTAACCACCAGCCGGGTGCTGGCGGCCACCAGGTAATGGCTGGCGGTAGATGAATATCTTTGAGTTGGTCGAGGAGTGGCATGATTAGGCTTCGGCTGCTTGAATATGAGGTTTCGATTGACTTGAGCGACGCGCTTTACGACTGCGCGCTTTGCCGTAGTGCTGGTTTAAGGTCGAGACCACATCACTGCTATCGCCGGTGTTACTGGGAAATGTCAGGTAGCCCATCTGTAGTTTAGTCGCCAGTTGTTTTAAATATTCGCAGCGCGCATCAAAAGCCTCCTCGAAGGCTTGTCGTTGCGCAGCATTGCGGGTGTCGAGTGAGCGCCTGCCCAGTGGACCACGCAGTGGATAGTTTCCCGGCGGTGGTAACGCTGCTTCTAACGGGTCGTAGACATGGAACAAAGTAATGTCGCAACGGCGTGCCATTTCAAACAGGTGGCGCTCGTTGCGGGGGTCGGCGCTGAGATCGTGAAAGTCGCTAATAATCATCAAGGCGGCACCGGGATGGGCGATGCGCCGCAAATCCTGGAGCATATCGTGCAGCGTAAAAGTATCGGCTAGCGCCTCGCATAAGCTGGTACTGGTTTCATTTAAGACTCGAATCAGCGCCAGTGCGGCGTGGTGGCTGCGACGGGCGCGAATATCATTAAATTGACTGTTGCCAAACACCAGTCCGCCGACCCGATCACCGCTATTGAGTCCGGCCCAGGCCAGTGCGGCACTAATTTCGCAGGCGGTCACCGATTTCATCCGTTGGCTGCCAAAAAACATGGTTTGTCGGAGATCGGTTAGCAGATATACCGGACGCTCGCGTTCTTCCCGGAACAATTTGGTGTGGGTGGTGTTAGTGCGCGCGGTCACCCGCCAATCGATGGAGCGCATATCGTCACCGGGTTGATAGGGTCGAACTTCATCGAAGTCCATGCCGCGCCCACGAAAGCGTGTGTGGTGAGGCCCAGCCAGGCTGCTATTGGGTTTTAGTCTGGGGAAAAACACAAAGTCTCGTGCCGCGTGGCGCAGTGCCACCAGACTTTCCACCGAGGGCACTACCTCGGGTGGGGGAGGAGTAGGTAGATGCGCACTATTATCCATCAATGTGCCTGCCAGGAACGGTTGTTAAAGATGCCGGTAATGGTAGGAGCATCAGGCCGAGGGTACCGTGGTTAACAGGGTTTGCACCACCGCCTCTGGCGTAACACCTTCGGCTTCGGCTTCAAAACTGAGTATTAGTCGGTGGCGCAGAACATCGGCTGCGACATTGCGAATGTCGTCCGGTGTTACATAGTCGCGCTGATCGAGCCAGGCCAGCGCGCGCGAGCAGCGATCGAGAGCGATAGTGGCGCGGGGGCTGGCACCGAAGTTAATCCAGTTGGAGAGTTTGTCACCGTAAAGTTGTGGATTGCGCGTCGCTAAAATCAGTTGTACCAGGTATTCCTCCACTGGCTCGGCCATATGTACGGCCAGCACCTCGCGTCGCGCCGCAAATAAAACATCCTGGGATAGCTTAGTAAACGTTGGACTGGTATCGCCGTCTTTATCACTGCCATGAGCGCTGCTGGGGCCATTAGCTTCAGCGCGAGCGATGTTAAGAATTTGGCGTTCGGCACCCGGGGCCGGGTAGTCCACGGTCACGTGCATTAAAAATCGATCCATTTGCGCTTCGGGTAGAGGGTAGGTGCCCTCTTGTTCGATGGGGTTTTGGGTAGCCATAACCAGAAACAGTTCGGGTAATGGGTAGGTATTGCGGCCCACGCTGATTTGTCGCTCGGCCATGGCTTCAAGTAGCGCGGACTGTACCTTGGCCGGGGCGCGATTGATTTCGTCGGCAAGTACCAGGTTGTGGAAGATCGGACCGGGCTGGAATTCAAAGGAGCCGTTTTCCGGGCGATAGATGTCGGAGCCGGTAATGTCGGCGGGCAGTAAGTCCGGGGTGAACTGGACGCGTTGAAAGGATGCGCTAACGCCCTTGGCCAGGCTGTTGATGGCGCGGGTTTTAGCCAGTCCTGGGGCGCCTTCTACTAACAGGTGTCCGTCGGAGAGTAATGCGATAACCAGGCGTTGGCACAACTCGGGTTGGCCGACCACCTGGTCGTTAAGATAGCCCAGCAGGGCCTGGATAGGGGTTTGTAAACTCATGATGGATAATGCTTCCCGATACAAAGAATGTTGGCGTATAACGCAGTCTAGCGGATGGTGTTAACACTTCGCCTTAAAATAATTTTCACGGCCGTCGGCGGGCGGGCTGAGCGGCGAGTATAATGTGATTTTTGTCTGCTGTTGAGTTTCTTCATTTATGTATGCGCTCCTACGCAATGCCTTATTTTTGTTGCCTACCGAAACCTCCCACGATGTTGCGCTAAAGTCTCTGGCTTGCGCCCAGCGTTTAAAGCTCTTGTCCGTGTTCAATCCGGCGCCACGCAGTTGCCCGGTGACGGTCATGGGCCTGGAATTTGCCAATCCCGTTGGTCTCGCTGCGGGTCTCGATAAAAACGGCGACTACATAGACCCGATGATGGCGCTAGGGTTCGGTTTTGTCGAAATTGGTACGGTGACACCACGGCCTCAGTCGGGCAATGCCAAGCCGCGATTGTTTCGCCTGCCCGAGCATCGGGCCATTATTAACCGCATGGGTTTTAATAATTGCGGTGTGGATCATTTGGTGGAGCAGGTGCGTCGTTGTCGAGGGGAAGGTCGCCTGAGCACGAATAAGGGCGTACTGGGTATTAATATCGGCAAGAACTTCGATACCCCAGTGGAGCGTGCCGCCGAAGATTATCTGCTTTGTATGGATAAAGTGTATGCCCATGCGGACTATATTACGGTGAATATTTCCTCGCCCAATACCCCCGGCCTGCGCAGTTTGCAGTTCGGCGATGACTTTAATGAATTGCTGGCAAGCCTCAAGGCACGGCAACAGGTGTTGGCTGATGAGCACGGTCGCTACGTCCCGCTGGCGGTTAAAATTGCGCCAGATATGAGCGACGACGAGCTAAAACAGCTTGGGGATGTGTTGCTGGGTCAGGGCATTGATGCGGTGATCGCCACCAATACCACGGTGTCGCGAGAGGCCGTCGCGGATTCGCCGCTGAGTGAAGAGGCGGGCGGTTTGAGTGGCGCACCGCTACGGGAACGCTCAACCGAGGTGGTTAAAATACTGTCTCAACATCTCGCGGGCGCGCTGCCCATCATTGCCGTTGGTGGAATTTTGAGCGCTGACGATGCAGTGGAAAAAATGGACGCCGGAGCCGCGCTGGTACAAATATATAGCGGCTTTATTTATTCTGGCCCCGGCCTTATACGCGCTGCGGTGCAGGCCATAGCGGGGCGTCCTTAAGCCGAGCTAAAACATGAGCCTTAAGTGTTGAAGCCGCAGACCTTAGTCCGCTCAGCTGATTTTTTAAGTTAATCTATTTGATTAGATTTGATTCATATCTTTTTGTTTATGTTATATTTTTATAGGGAAGCTATGCGTTCCTGAGCAGTGGCAATACTGTAGCCCCGAAGATAATCGCCGTGGCCTTCCTGCCAGCCATTCATCCATTCGTGGCCTTGCTCGGTGTTGTCGTTGTGGGGGCATTTATTATCGGGGTGGCCTTGGAAGCCGACCTGGTAACCTTTAAAGAAAGCGCGTTGGGAAGGGTCTCTTTTTTGTGTTCTCATGGGCAAATTTCTCCGCTTGGTGACTCTGGAAGACAATAATCCAGACTCTGTAGTTGACCAGATCGCCGAGGCGGTGTCGAAGATTTTATCTCTCTATAGGCGGGAGCTTTAATTCCCCTCGGTAATCGATAGAGCCTCTTTTGGGAGCCGATTAGTTGTTAGTTGGCTTTATCTCTTAAGTAGTTGGCGATATCTCTTAAGCAGTTGGCGATAGGTAAGGTTGAAGGCAGTTAAATTGACAGTAGGTAATGTGAGAGGAAGACAGGTTTGAGTAATACAAGTACACAGGGGACGGCGGGTGAGCTGCCTTTGCCAGGTCAGTCTGCTGGATCAACTATGGCCTGGTTTGTAACCTGCCCTAAAGGTCTGGAAGGTCTGCTGGTCGATGAAATACGCGCCCTGGGTGCCCAGGATGTTAAGGAAACCGTCGCGGGGGCCAGGGTCATGGGCTCGGAAGAGCTGGGTTATCGCCTCTGCCTGTGGTCGCGGCTGGCCAACCGGGTACTGATGCCGCTGCATACGGCAGTCGTTGACGATGGCGACTCTCTGTACGAGGTCGCGTCTGCCGTGCCCTGGATGGATCATTTCAGTGTGGAGTCGAGTATTACGGTGGACTTCAGCGGCACTGGAGACGCTATCCGTCATACTCAGTACGGTGCGCAGCGGGTTAAGGATGCCATTGTCGATCAGTTTCGGACGGCAACCGGGGAGCGGCCGAATGTGGATCGTGGTTCGGCGGATATTCGCATCAATGCCCGTTTGGCGAAAGGTTCGATCACTTTGAGTTTGGATTTTTCCGGGGACAGCTTGCATCGTCGTGGTTATCGCGAGCGCCAGGTGAATGCACCCCTGAAAGAAAATTTAGCGGCGGCTTTATTGCTGCGGGCCGGTTGGCCGGATATCGCTCGGCAGGGCGGTGATTTCGTCGACCCCATGTGTGGTGGCGGTACGCTGGTTATTGAGGCGGCAATGATGGCGGCGGATATTGCCCCGGGTTTACTGCGACAACGCTTTGGCTTTCACGCCTGGACGGGTTATCAGCCAGAACTTTGGCAGAGCCTGGTCGCAGAAGCTGAGGCGCGCCGGGATGTGGGTCTGGCAGCGGCACGGGGACAGGGGCTACCGAACTTGCGTGGCTACGACGTGGATGTCTGGGCGGTCGGAGCTTGTGTAGACAATGCTCGAGCAGTGGGTCTCGAGGTTGCTTTGGAGCAGGGTAAGATCCGCTTCGAGGCGCGCTCTATAGCCAACACCCAGCGTCACGAGGGAGCGAGTGAGCGAGGTTTACTGCTGGCTAACCCGCCTTATGGGGAGCGTCTGGGTGATATAGAAAGCTTGGCACCGACCTATCAGCAGTTGGGCGCGGCCATTAAAACCTGTTATCCGGGCTGGCGCGCGGCGATTATTACTTCAAATCCCGAGCTTGGTTTTGAGTTGGGTTTGAAGGCGCGCAAAAAATATCGCCTGTTTAACGGTGCCCTGGCTAGTGAGTTGTTGCTCTTTGATGTGCACACCGTAGAGCAGGCAGAGGTGGCTCAGGAACAACAAAGCCAACGACACGAGCAACGATCCAGTGAGTCCAGTGCCGCGGTCGCCATGCTGGTGAATCGCCTTAACAAGAATCGGCGCAAACTCAAGCCCTGGCTCAGTAAGAATAATATTGAGTGTTACCGGCTCTACGATGCCGACTTGCCGGAGTATGCGGTGGCGATAGATTGCTATGGCGATGCCGTACACGTGCAGGAGTATGCCGCCCCAAAATCCATCGATCCCGCTACGGCGCAGCGACGCTTGCGCGAAGTTGAAGAGGCCCTGGTTACAGTGCTGGGGGTGGATGAAAGCACCTTGTTTTTTAAACGCCGCGAACGTCAAAAGGGTAGTAAGCAATATCAGCGTTTGGCAGAGCCTAGTCTTTATGGGGCGAGCAAGCAGACCGCTGAGGGCAGTAGCAATGTAAGCAGTAATGTAGGCAGCGACACTACTGTTAAAGAAATGAAAGTTCGCGAGGGTGCGGCGACGTTTGAAGTGAATCTCGGCGCGTATCTCGATACCGGTTTGTTTCTCGATCATCGCCCGGTGCGGCAGCGGCTGGCGGCTTTGGCAAAAAATGGGCGCTTGTTAAATCTATTTTGTTATACCGCGACAGCGACGGTGCAAGCGGCTCTGGGAGCAGGGGCTGAGCCCGGCGCAGCATCGAGTTTGAGTATTGATATGTCCAATGCGTATTTGGCCTGGGCGCAGCGAAATTTTGATTTAAATAAATTGGATAAGCAAAAGCACGAACTGTTGCGCGCAGATTGTTTAATTTGGCTGGAGCGGGCAGAAGCACTCTACGCTGCTCAGTTTGATGTGATCCTGGTTGATCCCCCCACGTTTTCGAATTCGAAAAAAATGGAGGAAACCCTCGATGTGCAGCGCGATCACCCGACCATCATCGATAGAGCCATGATTCTGCTAGCCCCAGGTGGAACCCTGGTGTTTTCCAATAACTTTCGACGCTTTCAAATGCACGAGGCTATGCATAAAAAATATGTGGTGGAAGATATCAGTGCGAAAACCCTCGACCCGGATTTTGTGCGCAATCCGCGCATCCACAATTGCTGGTTAATTCGACACCGAGATTAAATAGGACATGGTAGTGAGCAACGATAAAAACAGAAAAGTGCTGACGCTCTACATTGGTGAGTCTTGCCATTTATGTGATCAAGCCCGGCAAGTGGTACTGCCGGTGATTACGGGCACCGACTGGGTACTAGAGGAGGTCGTTATTACGGGAAATGAAGCCTTGATGGCGGCCTACGGTATTCGTATTCCAGTTGTGAAAACTTCAGCGGGTGCCGAAAAAGGCTGGCCGTTTACCCCAGGGCAGATTAAGCGGCTTATTGCTGGAGTGGATGCTTAAGCGTTTGCCAATACTGCTCGCTATGTTTTTGCACTTGCTCCTTTTCCTCCTCGCTTAATTCCCGATAAGCCCGTGGGTAGGGCCAGCCATAAGCCCAGCGAAATTTGGTGGGCAAATAGGGGGTGCCGCCAACACGTACACCTGCCAACATCAGTTTGGCAATATCTGGATGTCCTGCATTAGCTACACAACTGCGTAATTGTTGGTCTGCTTCCCGCCTTTGTAGAGAGTTGCCGCCTTGCCAGTAGGCATAGTCGTGATCGGTGCAGCAGGATAACCAAACTTCTTGCTGGCTGGGGGTGCCGTCTGGAAAAGCACTGCAGCCATCACTGGTGAAGGGCTTTAGGGAGCTCGGCGTTTTAAGGGGCGAAGTTTCTCTTTGTTCAGCATAGCCTTCTGGGCTGTTCTCCACATTCTTTTCTACATTCTTTTCCACATTGTCCCCGGCATTACCGGGGAGGCAATAAAAGAAAAACAATAAGATGGGTGAACATAAAAATATCAGTTTTAGCGGCATAGATTTATGTTGCCTCTAAGATGGCTTCAGTCTAAAAAACCGGCGCGCCGTCGCGGTGGTAGCGCGGGCTAATTCTATCTCGCTTTCCTGGCGGCATTCCGCGAGTTGGCTTAACACCCAGGGTAGGTAGGCGGGTTCGTTGCGGTTTTTATCTGATTTCTTTGTTGCTTGATGTTTTGGCGCATTATCTCCCGGTAAAAAGCCCCCAGGCAATAACTTTTTCGGCAATAAGAACGGCGCGTCGCTTTCAATCATTAATCGGTCGAGAGGAATATTTTTTACCAGGCCCTGTAACTCCAGGCCGCGTCGAGGGTCGCAAACCCAACCGGTGATACCGATGTGTAAATTGAGATCGAGATAGTTAAATAGTTCGCTGCGCGTACCGGTAAAGCAGTGAATCACTGCGTCTGAAAATTGATCCCGGTAGTTTTTTAGTATGTCCAACTGGCGCTGGTGGGCGTCGCGTTCGTGTAAAAACAGAGGCAGCCTACACTCGATAGCGAGTTCAATTTGAGTTTCGAAGACTTTCTCTTGATCAACTCTAGGGGAGTAGTCGCGATTAAAATCGAGTCCGGTCTCGCCAATAGCGACGACCTGGGGCTGCTCTGCAAGTGTTCTTAGCCGTGGCAGAGTGTCGCTATTCCAGTCTTTGGCATCGTGGGGGTGAACGCCAGCAGTGGCGTAGAGCATGCCGGGGAAGTCGTTTGCGTACTGCTCACATAGGGCCAGGGCTTGCTCGCTACTATTTACGCAAGTACCGGTAATCATCACTTGATCGACTCCGGCTGCTCGCGCACGTTGTAGAACTTCAGCTTGATCGTGATTGAAGCGCGGGTTGGTTAAATTAACGCCAATATCCACTAAAGTAAATTTAGGCGGGGTCTCGGTAGCTAAATTTTGTTCGGTGGCACCTGTTGTCACAGCGCCCGCTTGCGTTCAGCAGCAGATAAGATGCGTTCATTACTGTTGAGGTGGTGAGAGTAGATGGCTGAAAAAGCTAATACGTTTTGTACGTAGTTGCGGGTTTCTTTAAAAGGAATGGTTTCAATCCACGCGTCGAAGGGCAGCTTTCCCGCGCTAGTCGACAACCAGCGATCAACTCGATGTGGCCCGGCATTGTAGGCTGCCGTGGCGAGAATACGGTTCTCGCCGAAACGGCTTAGCATGTCCCGATAATACTGCGTGCCCAGCTCTATATTTTTTGCCGGATTAAATAGTTCAGCTGTTTTCTTGTAGGGTATTTTGTGTTGCTTGGCAACAAATCGTGCTGTGGCGGGCATTAACTGCATGAGGCCGCGTGCGCCGGCGGGGGACACGACTCCCGCATTAAAAGCACTCTCCTGGCGCGCTAAGGCCATGATTAAAGGTAAAGGCAACTGGTGTTGTTGAACCCGGTCTTCAAAATATTCTCGGTATAAAACTGGAAAGCGTGTGTCGATATCGTCCCAGTAACTGGCCTTGATCATCGCGAAAATAGATTGGTGGTGCCATTGCCAGCGTGTTGCCAGCTGCGCGGCGACGACTAACTGTTCTTCTCTCATGATGTTTGTGGAGGCACGCCACTCGCGGTGTGCTTCTGTCAGCAGTCCGTGATAACGCAACTCTTGAACGCGAAGCATTGCTGGCAGGGTGCTTAATGCGTCGATGTCTGTGTTTGAAACAGGTGGTGGTTTATGTTCCATTTGGTAATTTTTATTGTCTAGCCAATCGCTGGCCATAAAGCCGTAGAAGTTGCGTCGCTGGGCCAGAGCCCGATAGGTTTCTTGGGTGGCCTGGGTGTTTTTCCCTAACAGGGATGAGGCGCGGGCATACCAGTATTGCCAACGGGGATCTTCTTGCAGGGCCTGGGGCAAGGTTTCGATACCGCTCAGTAAGCCGCGCCAGTTGCCTTCGCCGATCAGTTTACGCAGTCGCCACTCGTGGAAATCAACAGTAAATAATTCGCTTTGCTGGTCTACTAGCTGTGCGACGGCGAGAGCATCGCCCTGGTCGTAGAGTGTGCGCGCCAGGGCTGTATAAACATCGGCGCGAGTGGCGACGTCAAATAGGTGTTGCTGCTGATAATGTTCCCAGTGTGCGAGCGCCTTGCGGGGATCATTTTTAGCCTGGTGGCGAACAGCGTGAGCAATAACGGCGCTGATTTCTGCGCTGCGCTCCGGGAATAGGTCGCGATTGCCGAGCAAGTTGGGATTGCGATCCAGAGACACGTAGCGCTGCGCTAGTGAGGTATAGCGAGCAGACTTGAGAAAGCTTTCGAGATAACGCGCAAGATCATAACGGTGGGCGAGCACAGCCTTGGTATAGCGCTGCCAGGCAAGTGCTTCGGTGATAGCGCCGGCCTTGCTCATTAATTTAAACAGCGAATCGCAGCCCGATGGCTGGGACTTGTCGACATTCCATAACTTCAACCCAGCGGCGATGGACTGGTCTTTTACGCCGGTGTGATACAAGGCTTCCTGAAACTGACATTTCAACGCGGTGTGGTTTAGCTCGGGGTCGTAGTAGTTGCGGAACTCGGTCCAGCGCTGCTGCCGATAAAAACTGTTGAGCAAGCTAATGCGCAGGGATCGAGCCACCGGGGCGTCGTTGTAATTTTGTAGGAAGGCCTTAATGTCTTCCCGCGCAGCGGCATAGGGTTGGTGCTTCAGATATTCGTATTCCAGGTAGGGAAACAAAGGATAAGTGATAAGTTGTTCTTTGAGTTGTAGAAAGCTAGCGGTATCACCCTCGCGCAGGGCATCGACTGCAGCTCGGTATTGAGGGCGTTGTCGGAGATGTTGTTGTTGAAGTTGCTGTAACTGTTTTTCGAGTTGCTGTGCGGCGATAAGCTGGGCCTGGGCTTCGAGCTCCTGGAGTATTTTTTGCTCTTGCTCTTGCTCCTGTTCGAGTTGTCTTTGTTGCTGTGTAATTTGTGGGGCTGGCTGTGTCGATTCTAGTGCGGGCTGCAGTAGCGAGGGCTCCGCTTCAGCGTGCGTGAAGGCGACAAATCCGGTAGCTAGTGCAATCAACAGCCACGGGGTGCAGGAAAGGCCGACTCGGTAGACGCATATGGTTAACTTGCTGAGAGGCTGGATGATTTTCCTGAAAGGATGCATGGTCATAAATTAATTCGAAAATTAGCTAAAGGTGTCCACCTGAGACAATGGTATACCTCTAAAGTGTTATTTGTCAGTTTTGATTCTTACCGCCAGCACATCGCAACAGGCGCCATGCAGTACGCCGTTGGCGGTAGAGCCAAACACCAGCGCCAGTCCATGACGACCATGGCTGCCAACCACGGCGAGATCAACGTCGTTTTCCCTGGCAAAGCGGTGCATTTCATGGGCGGGTTGGCCGATAAGCACGTGGTAGTCGATGGCGTTGGTGGGCAGGCTTGCAGTGAGGTCGGCAACGACGGCTTTAAGCCGTTCGCTGGCCTGTTCCTCCATTTTAAGCTGCACGTCGCCAAGATCCATGGGGATGTCACCACCGTAGGCGAAGGACAGGGGTTCTTGAATATGAATCAGGGTAATACGGGTGTCCTGGCCGGCGAACAAGGCTTTGACCTTGTCAATGACTTGCTGGGATTCGGGTGACAGGTCGAGCCCGACTAGAATATGTTGGTAGGAAGACATCAAGCTTGGCTCCGTGGAAGTAACATGAGTTTAGCTGCTTTGTGTGTGGGGCAGTAGTGGTGTAGTGAGGCGATGTGGCGGGACGGCGGTATTTGAATATAAACGATTGTATTTTTTTAGTAAAATTAATCATATTATTTTCATATAAATCATATTGTTAATAGATTTTTATGAAGTTAATTATAGTATAGTTTTAAGCCAAGATTGAGACGTTCAAAATATTTTTTTTAGAAATATTTTGCACTCTTTACTTGACCCATTAAAAATCAGCCCGTATATATGCGCGCATCCGGTCACAAGACGGGAACCGAATTTGGGAGTTCAAACCGAGTTACATGGGTAAATCGCTAGTAATTGTCGAGTCACCGGCCAAGGCCAAAACCATTAATAAATATCTGGGTAAGGACTACGTGGTGAAATCCAGCGTGGGCCATATCCGGGATTTGCCTACTGGGGCGAGCAACCGCGAGCCGGTCGATACCAAAGAGCGGGCGCGGCGCAGCGCGGAAACTCGCAAGTTATCGCCCAAGGCCAAGATAGCCCACAAAGCCAAAAAAGGCCGCGAGCAGTTAATCAAGCGCATGGGTATTGACCCCAGTAAAGGCTGGAAGGCCAACTACGAGGTGCTGCCGGGCAAGGAAAAAGTGGTTGCCGAATTGCAAAAGCTTGCTAAGAACGCCGATACCATCTATCTCGCGACCGATCTCGATCGCGAGGGAGAGGCCATTGCCTGGCATTTGAAGGAAACCATTGGCGGCGATGACGATCGCTACAAGCGCGTGGTGTTTAACGAAATTACTAAAAAGGCCATTCAGGAGGCCTTTGCCAAACCGGGTGAGCTGGACATCAGTCGGGTCAACGCCCAGCAGGCGCGGCGTTTTCTTGATCGCGTGGTTGGCTTTATGGTGTCGCCCTTATTGTGGGCCAAGGTCGCGCGGGGTTTGTCCGCCGGTCGAGTGCAATCCGTCGCGGTCAAGCTGGTGGTGGAGCGGGAGCGAGAAATCAACGCGTTTCAGCCCGTTGAATACTGGACGCTACACGCCGATCTTGAAAACAAACAAGAAGAGCAGGCGCGTTTTGAGCTCAAAAAGATTGCTGATAAAGCCTATCGCCCCGATAACAAAGTAGATTCTGACCAGGCCCTTGCCGCACTTAACGCAGCGGAATTTAAAGTAGCGAGTCGGGATGACTCTCCTACCCAGAGTAAGCCATCGGCACCGTTAATCACCTCGACCCTGCAGCAGGCCGCGAGTACTCGCCTGGGCTTTGGCGTCAAGAAAACCATGATGATGGCTCAGCGCCTCTACGAGGCCGGCTATATCACTTATATGCGTACCGACTCCACCAATTTGAGTGCCGAGGCGGTGGCCAATTGTCGCGATTTGATTACTAGCCGCTACGGTAAAGAGTATTTACCGGAGAAGCCTAATAGCTACAGTAGTAAATCCGATGCTCAGGAGGCTCACGAAGCGATCAGACCTTCTAATGTGGATATTACTCAGGCGGATATCCAGGGTGTCGATGAGGACGCCAGACGGCTTTACGACATGATCTGGCAGCAGTTTGTAGCTTGCCAGATGGTGCCAGCTCGATTCAGTAGTACTTCCGTGGTGGTTAAAGCCGGCGACTACGAATTGCGCGCCCGGGGGCGAGTGATGCGCTTCGACGGTTTTTTACGCGCGATTCCGGTGCTGCGTAGCAAGGACGATATTGAGTTGCCAGATCTCGCTGTAGGGGAAGTGCTTAACTTGCTCACCCTGGTGCCGCGCCAGCATTTTACCAAACCGGTATCGCGATTTGGCGAAGCCTCGCTGGTGCGTGAGTTAGAAAAACGCGGCATTGGCCGACCCTCTACCTACGCCTCGATTATTTCGACGATTCAGGATCGCGGCTATGTCCGGGTGGAAAACCGGCGCTTTTACGCCGAAAAAATCGGCGATATTGTGACCACTCGTCTCGATAATAATTTTTCCGATTTAATGGATTACAGTTTTACCGCGACCATGGAAGCGGAGCTAGATGACGTCGCCAATGGCGAGCTTGGCTGGAAGACAGTACTCGATCGCTTTTACGAGGGCTTTACCCAAAAACTCGAAAAAGCTCAGGGCGAAACCGATGGCATGAAGCCAAACGATCCTGTTGATATTAGCTTGCCCTGCGAAAAATGTGGTCGTCCGATGACTATTCGCACCGGTAGTACCGGCGTATTTTTAGGTTGCTCCGGCTACGGTTTGCCACCCAAGGAGCGCTGCAAGGCAACTCGTAACCTGGTGCCGGGAGAAGAGACGGTCAATGTCGATGAAGACGACGAAGCGGAGTCTAAATTGCTGCTGACCAAGCATCACTGCTCGATTTGTAATACCGCGATGGATAGTTATTTAGTTGATGAAAAAACCAAAATTCACATTTGTGGTGCCAATCCGGATTGCCCTGGTTACGAGCTGGAAGAGGGCAGCTATCGCATTAAGGGTTATGAAGGCCCAGTGCTGGATTGCGATAAGTGTGGTGACGAGATGCAGCTTAAGTCCGGGCGTTTTGGCAAATACTTCGGCTGTATGGCGGAGGATTGTAAAAATACCCGCAAACTATTAAAAAGCGGCCAGCCTGCACCACCGAAAATGGATCCGGTGGTGATGCCGGATCTACGCTGCGAAAAAGTAGACGATCACTACGTGTTGCGCGACGGTGCCGCCGGTATTTTTCTGGCTGCCAGTCAATTCCCCAAACACCGGGAAACACGGGCCCCGCTAGTGGAAGAGATGATTCCTTTTCGCGATCAAATCGATCCCAAATACGACTATCTGATGGAAGCTCCGACTCAAGATCCCGACGGTAATAAAACGATGGTGCGTTTTGGTCGCAAGACTGGCAAGCAGTACGTGCAAACTGAAAAAGACGGCAAAGCCACGGGTTGGCGAGCTGACTATGAAGATGGAAAATGGTGTATTACCGACAAGCGCAAAAAGTAGCTAATGGCCGCCTATAATCCCTATCGGGATCGGGTTAATCAAAAGCTGTATTTTGCGCGCTTGCTATTAACTCTCGGGGTTGATCGCGGGATCATTCCCGACGATGGCCGTAATCAGGAGTCAGCCCAAAACCGTTCCCTGGAGCAAGCTTTATTTGAAGGAGCGGTGCTGCATTTGGGCTGCGCTTATCGCTTGTATTTGCAAGAAGTGGCCGAGAATTATCAATGTTCGTCAGAGAGCGTGGTCGATATTGCAACGCTGAGCGCAGCCCTGGCGCGTATCAATAAGACTCCCGGCGAAGTACAGGAATTGGTTAATCTGAGGGCTGATGTGGGCTCCTGGTTGGGCCAGTTGCTGGCGGTCTTAGAAGGCCAGAACTTGCTGCAAGCTAAACCACCGGCCGTACAGCAACTCAGCACTTCAGACTCTGGGGCCTCCATAGCAGCAATTACTTTGATAGAAGAGCTTCTTCCTGAACTAAACGCTGAGCGAATTATGGCCTGGCACGGGGCGTTTGCGGACCTCGTCGAGCGCCAGCGCGAGCTGATGACAGAGTGCTAAGCACCTCAAGTCATGTTACAATCGAGCGCCAGCTTTAAATTATTAGTATCTCTATGGCTTCAGCCCTGTATGAAATTATTGAGCTCCCTGATGGCGAATACGCGTTGCAGCGTTCTGGCGAAGAGGGAGAACCTTTGGTTACCATCGGCTTCTCAGAAGAGGCGCGACTCTACTTATTGGAGTCCGGTATGGATGTTGCTCGCGCGATGATCGATGCGGGTATCAATGCGGTTGAAAGCCTGGGTACGGATGCTGAGCGTGAACTGCTTGAATTTGACGAGCATCGCGTTCTGCATTGAAATACTGATTGATGACAGGGCCTGGCCTTAGCTGGCCGGTGATGAATCGGCCTCTGCCGCCAGTCTCTTATTAACTAATTAGTTAACCAGTCTGCTCTTTCTGAGTCATTTCTTCCAAGTGATAGACCGTAATTTCTTTCCAGCGATATAGCCTATCGCCACTCATACTCACTACCATTGATTATTGATCACGCTTAATCAATGGACTTTAAAGCCTGATTTTTAGTGAGTGGTGCGAATAATCCCCACGCTAATGCCTTCGATGGCAAAGGGCGTTTCCCGTAAATCGACCTCGATAACTTTGAAGTCCGGATTCTCCGGCAGCAGGTTGATGCGATGGGGGCTGCGCGTGCGCTTGAAGCGCTTAACGGTAACCTCGTCGTCGATGCGGGCAACTACGATCTGTCCATTTTCAACGTGCTCAGTGCGGTGTACAGCCAGCAGGTCGCCATCGAGAATACCTACGTCCCTCATGCTTTCGCCCTGCACCCGTAAAAAATAATCGGCGATGGGGTGAAATACATCTGGGGATACAGCGTAATGTTCTTCGATATGTTCCTGTGCCAAAATTGGGCTGCCCGCAGCCACGCGCCCAACAACCGGAAGTCCGGATTCAACCTCGACCAGCCGAATACCTCGGGAAGCGCCTGGTGTCATTTCGATAACACCTTTGCGAGCGAGGGTGCGCAAATGATCTTCTGCAGCATTGGGCGATTTAAAGTTAAAATGACGAGCGATTTCGGCGCGAGTAGGAGGGTAACCGTCAATGATGATGGAATCCCTGATTAAATCGAAAATTTCCTGTTGGCGGCGGGTAAGTTTTACGGTGTCGGTAGACATGGAGTGCCCTCGATAATTGATTACTGTAATTGTATACAGTAAATCGTAAATGACAAGTGTCGTTTGCAGTGGCTCTAGTTCTGGTTCTGGCTCTAGCTATGCCACGGAGGCAGCAGTGATAGAAGCGATAACTAAAGCCGGAACTACGATAACAACCATGTAAAGGAGTAAAGGTTAATGGAGGAAAGTAAAATAGCTGAGGCGTGGCGTGTGTTAAGGATTCAGTCGGAACTGGTGGATGGAATTGAATCGCTGGCCAAGTTAGGCGGTGCTGTTACCGTGTTTGGCAGCTCGCGCCTAAGTGAGGGTTCTCACTGGTATGACGAAGCCAAAAAACTGGGGGAGCTGCTAGGTGCGGAACAAATCCCGGTGATCACGGGTGGCGGGCCGGGTATTATGGAAGCTGCTAATCGAGGTTGTTTCGAAACGCCAACTAATACCGTGGGCTTAAATATCACTTTACCCGAAGAACAGGAGCCTAATCCCTATCAAGATATTCGACTGGAGTTTCGTTATTTTTTTGTGCGTAAGTTTATGTTCGTTAAATACGCGATGGGCTTTGTTATTTTCCCCGGTGGTCTGGGTACACTGGATGAATTGTTTGAAGCGTTGACGCTGGTGCAGACCGGTAAGGTGCGAGCTTTTCCGATTGTGCTGGTCGGTGTTGATTACTGGCAAGGCCTGTTGGCGTGGTTGGAAACCACGGTGAGCGAGGCGGGTTGTATCGGCGCGCGGGAGTTAAATTTATTTCGCCTGGTGGATTCGGCGGAAGAAGCGGCGACGATTGTACAAGAGCATGCGCGTATGCTGCGTGCGCAGGTGCAGGCGGAATAATCTATTCGAGAATAGCCTGACTCGGGATAATTAACTTGGAGAGGATGGTTAGAGAGAGCTGATTAAACGGCTAGCGTAACTAGACGTCGTCGTAGCCAGCAAAGCTGTCAGGTTCAATATCGCTCAGTGGGTCGAGGGAATATTGTTCGTCTGAGTCGGGTTCGTTGTCGTTCAAGGTGTAAGAGTTGCGCCAATCCTCGGGTGGTTGCGCCGGTAATAGCACCATTTGTTGCCAGGTTTCAAAATCGATTTCTCCGACGTCACCATCGTAGTACTGTACTTCGATAGTGCCTTCTTGTTCATCGATAGCAACAACTTCAAATAAAATGTCCTCCCTGGCATCCTGATACCAGTTGTTAAGGACAGGACCTAGCTTAGCCACGGGCTGTGCCTCGCTGTGGTGTACCTGCTTTAAACCATGGTTTTTTCATATGAGAACACCCTAGCACCTGCTTGTAGTAAGTGCATATTAAAAGGCATTAAATTTACTTAGAGATTGATCGCAGTCAAGTACTTGAGCGATAATAGGAAAGCGGATTTAACTCTATGAAAACTATAAAATAATTCATGTGAGAGCAAATTTTTAATCGCTTTGGGTAATATATAAAATTTTTTAAATGAAAAATCTATCTAATGGATTTGGCCTTAGTTGAACATAGAGAAGACTTATGAGTTGGATGAATGATTTGGAACAACGGCCGACTCATCGTTTAGGTGTTTTGTTATGAGTACACCTGGTGCGCTGATGCTCGACCTGGAAGGCTTGCAAGTATCTCCCGATGAACGCGAGCTGCTTCTACAGTCAGAAGTAGGAGGCGTGATTTTTTTCGCGCGCAATATTGCGTCCAAGGAACAATTTCTCACTCTGGTTACCCAGGTTCGCGCGCTACGCCCCGAGTTACTGTTGGCAATTGATCAGGAAGGCGGTCGGGTGCAGCGCCTCAGGGAAGGTTATTCTACAATTCCGCCGATGCAGGTCCTGGGGGATGTGATGGCGAGTAATCCAGAGCTGGGCGAATATTTGTGTCGGGATGCGGGTTGGTTAATGGCGGTAGAAATTATCGCTAGCGGACTCGATTTTAGTTTTGCCCCGGTGCTTGATCTCGATCGGGACAGTTGTGAAGTGATTTCAAATCGGGCATTTCACGATAATCCTAGATTAGCTATCCAGGCATTGCGGCCTTTTATTCAAGGTATGAATGAAGCGGGTATGGCCGCCACCGGCAAACATTTTCCGGGGCACGGCGGGGTGCGTGAAGACAGTCATCTGGAAACCCCGCAAGATACGCGTAGCCTGAATGATTTGCTGGCCCACGACATAATACCCTTTGCCGAACTGTCTCAGGAACTTGCCGCGGTGATGCCAGCGCACATTGTCTATTCCGCTGTAGATAAAAAGCCCGCAGGGTTTTCTCAGATTTGGTTGCAAGATATCTTGCGGCAGCGTTTGCGTTTTGACGGTGTTATTTTTAGCGACGACCTGTCGATGAAAGGCGCTGATATTGAAGGGGGTTATCCCGAAAAAACCCGAGCAGCATTGGCAGCGGGTTGTGATATGGTACTGGTGTGCAACAATCGCAGCGGTGCTTTAGAAGCTGTCGAAACCTTGCGCAACGATAAGCATAAAACATCAGAAAAACTTTCCCTGATGCGAGCGCAACGCTCGTGGAGTTGGTCTGAATTAGAAAGTAATACGCGCCGAGGTGAAATTATCGCGGCGATTGCCGACAGAGCGCTAACTTCGCCGTCGGTATAAAGGCATGCCTGAATTTGAAGGCGAATCTGGGTTTGAAGGCCTGCCTGAGTTTGAAGGAAATAGTATTCAGTTTGTTAATTATTATTACATTGGTATAGAGGTAAATAGTTGATGTTGCAGTCCTTTGAAAACTGGTTAATCAATCTAACCCAATTGGAATCGGTTTGGTGGATTGAGGTATTTATTATTGTATTTGCGGTTTTATTGCTCGGTTTTGCTGCTAATAAAATTATATCTATGCTGGAGCGGCGAGCCAATAAAACCAAAAATATTTGGGATGATGCCCTGGTTGAAGCGATGAGGAAGCCAGTGGTGTGGTTAATCTGGGTCGTCGGTATCAATTTCGCTGCGGGTATCGCTGCGGGTATGTTTGATTCTTCCTGGGGTGATTTACTAGGGCCTCTTAATCGAGTTGCTGTATTGTTTCTCGGCGCGTTATTTCTGGTTAATTTTATTAAGCGTGGCGAGCAAAATTTAGTGAATCCGGAATATCTCGATCAACCGATGGATGAGACTACCGTGCGCGCGGTTGGGAAGCTGCTGAGGGCTGCGGTAATCATTACCGTTACTTTGATCGCTATGCAAGTGTTTGGTTACAGTGTGTCCGGGCTGCTAGCGTTTGGTGGTATTGGTGGTCTTGCCATCGGCTTTGCAGCGAAAGATTTACTGGCGAATTTTTTCGGTGGCCTGATGATTTATCTGGATAGGCCCTTTGCGGTGGGTGATTGGATACGATCTCCCGATCGAAATATCGAGGGTACGGTGGAAGATATCGGTTGGCGCTTGACACGCATTCGCACCTTTGACAAACGACCACTTTATATACCGAATTCACTGTTCAACAATATGTCGGTAGAAAATCCGTCAAGAATGACCAGTCGACGTATTTATGAAACACTGGGTATTCGTTACGACGACATTGCAGTCATGCAAGATATCGTTGCGGAGGTTAAATCCATGTTGAAAGCTCACCCCGACATCGATGTAAATCAAACCATGATCGTTAATTTTAATAGCTTTTCGTCCAGTTCCCTGGATTTCTTTATTTACACGTTTACAAAAACCACAGACTGGATTCGCTTCCATGAAATCAAGCAGGAGATTTTATTAATGATCGCAGGGATTATTGCGAAACATAACGCAGAGATCGCCTTTCCAACGTCTACTGTGCATTTGCTGGACGATACAGATGAGGGCGACCTGGTTCTCGAAGAGCAAGGGATCTAAGTGGGAGTGAATTTAGCGCGCAGCCCAAATGCAGTTCGGCGCATTGCCATTATTGGTGGCAGCGGATTGCAGACGCTAGATAATTTCGATATTAAAGAGGTGGTTGACTGTACAAGCGAGTGGGGCGAACCTTCTTCGCCGGTTTATCGTGGTTACTTAGAAGGTAATGAAATATTTTTTATGCCACGTCACGGTGGCGAACAGGCCATCCCGCCACATAAAGTAAATTATCGGGCAAATATTGCAGCTCTCGAACAGCTTGGCGTCGAAAGTATTCTGGCCTTTAATGCGGTGGGTGGTATCACCGCTACATACGGTAGTGGTGTGTTGGCGGTGCCGGATCAGATTGTCGATTACACCTGGGGTCGGGAGCATACATTTTGGTCGGATAAAAACGGTGACTTACTGCACGTCGAGTTCACCTATCCCTACGATCAAGATTTGCGGAACGAACTCCTGTCGAGTGCCAAAAAAATTAATATAAAACTACAGGGCCGTGGTGTTTATGGGGCGACGCAGGGGCCGCGCCTGGAAAGTGCAGCGGAAATTATTCGTCTAGAGAAAGACGGTTGCGATATCGTCGGCATGACGGGGATGCCTGAAGCGGCTTTGGCCCGTGAAAAAAATATCCCCTACGCCTGTCTGGCCTTAGTGGTCAACCCGGCTGCGGGAAAATCAACAGAGCTTATTAGTATGGATGATATTCGAGCAGTAATGGCCGAGGGTATTCCACGAGCACAGCAAGTTTTGAGTGCTAGTGTCGCAGAACTAATAGCGGGGCCTTAGGCCGCAGTGAAGGAGTTTTTGTTGTCGTCTGATATTGGTTTATGGGGCTTAGCGCT
The DNA here is from genome assembly GCA_018069525.1 of Porticoccaceae bacterium. Classification (GTDB taxonomy): domain Bacteria; phylum Pseudomonadota; class Gammaproteobacteria; order Pseudomonadales; family Porticoccaceae; genus JAGPUQ01. Next base: position 137,885 of record JAGPUQ010000002.1, read on the forward strand.
TAGTGCTTTTCTGTCTTCTACCTTGTTGCCGGGCGGCTCCGAAGCGGTATTGTTGTTATTGGTAAAGCAAGGTGAGATCGACTGGGGCTTATTATTACTGGTTGCTACTGTAGCTAATACCCTGGGCGGTTTGGCGACCTATGCCATGGGGTTTTGGACCGAGCGAGGTTTGGTTAAGCTCGGTAAAGTGAAGCCTCCATCGGGAAAAATATTAAGTTGGCTGCAGCGCTTTGGCGCTCCGGTTCTACTGTTTTCCTGGTTGCCAGTTATTGGTGATGGTTTATGCCTTGGCGCGGGTTGGCTGCAAATACGTTGGTTGCCGGCGACGGTGGCCATATCGCTTGGCAAGGCACTTAGGTATGCGTTAGTGTTATATTTTTTCCTTAGTTAACATTATGGTGTGATTGTTTGTTATGAAAATCATGTGGAAATTGTTGCTTCTAGGACTGTTAATGGCTTTGGTCTTTCCGTTTATTATTAATGGCCAGAATGGGGAGCCTGTAGTGACACTTAAAGATATAGCTTTGGATATAAAGTCACCAATTGTTAATGTTAAGAAAAAAATTGAGATAGTGAAACAGAAATTTAATGGTGAGGATTTTTTTTCAAATCAGCAAGGTGAGCAGGTAAGTGATGCTACTGGCCTATCGATCTATCGGTGGCGCGATAATAGTGGCGCCTGGCAGTTTTCCGACGAGGCTAATCCGCGCGGTGACTATGAAACTGTTGTTATTGAAATGGATTTAGAGTCAAGTGGCTTGGCATCTTCAGATGATGCTCTATCTCAACTATCAGACAACAATAACGATAGAGCTGATGGCCTTGAAGCTTTATTGAAGAATGTAAATAAACTGCCACTACCTTTAACCGTATCTTCCGATGACCTGGAAAAGATGGTTAAGGACAGCGGGGGACTGCAAGGGCTTATCGATGAATATGGAGAAGGTTTAGATACAGCGGGTTCGACACAATAAACAGGCTCTACCTAAGTAATTATCGCCACAGCTTTCCATCTAAAAGTGATGAAGTTACTGTTAATGCTGACACTTCTAATGCAGGCACTTATGATGCCTAATAGCAATGACGACAACCACCATGTAGATATTTCGCTGCTATCAATAACCGGTATTTAACCGATCATGCTATAGCCGCCGCTTGCCGATAGTACCTGGCCGGTAATAAAACTGGCCGCTTTCTGTGACGACAAAAAGACTACGGCATTAGCGATATCCTGCGGCCGACCAAGACGCTTTAAGGGTAGTGATTTGGCGATAGCTGCGAACTGCTCTTCTGTAAACATGGAATCCTTGTCTTTCCACATACTGTTTTCGCTAGTTTCTTCTACAGAGTCCGGGACGGTAACGCCAGGGCATACGCAGTTGCAGCGAATATTGTAGCGTCCGTTTTCTTTGGCGATGGTTTTCATAAAGCTATTGGTAGCCGCTTTCAGCCCGCCATAAACGGCTTCTTTAGGTTCACCCTGGCGACTGGCGTCGGAGCTAATGGAAACAATGGAGCCGCCACCGTTGGGAGTCATATGCTCCAGTGCCACTCGAGTGCAGTTGAGTACGCCGACATAGTTAATCTTAATCAGTTTGTCCCATAGTTCGGGTGTGGTTTGGGTGAAAAACATTAAATCGTCCCAGCCCACGTTATTGACCAGGCAGTCGACGCTGCCAAACTTTTGTTTCGCCGCAGCGAAAGTGGTTTCGACATTGGCCAGATCGGTAATATCTGTTTTTACCACTTGAACGTCGCTGGCACCGAGTTCCAGTGCGAGCTTGGCAACGCGTTCGCCCGCGTCTGTATCGAGGTCGGCGATGGTGATATTGGCGCCTTCGCTGGCAAAACAGAGGGTGATTGCGCGACCAATATTGGAGGCGCCGCCGGTGACGATGACAGATTTATTTTTTAGATCGAGATCCATGGCAAGTATTTCCTCGTGGTTTATTTGACGTATTTACGGAATTCAGGTTTGCGTTTTTCGTTGAGCGCGTTCACGCCTTCGCGAGATTCATCACTATCGTAATACAGTTTCAGGGCTTGTAGACCCAGGCTAGCGATACCGCGAATGTTTTCTGTGGAAGCATTGAAGGAACGCTTGGCAATAGCGATGGCGGTGGGGCTGCGCTCGGCGATTTCCGCACACCAGCTATCGACTTCCGCATCGAGTTGATCGTCGGGTACCACGGCGTTGGCCAGGCCCATGTCTAGAGCTTCCTGAGCGCTGTAGCGACGGCACATATACCAGATTTCCCGCGCTTTTTTCTCGCCGACGACGTGGGCAAGGTAGGCAGTGCCGAAACCGGGATCAACGGAACCCATTTTGGGGCCGACCTGGCCGAATTTGGCGCTTTCACCGGCGATCGTCATATCGCAGATGGTGGCGAGGACATTGCCGCCGCCAATGGCAAAACCACGCACTTTGGCGATAACGGGTTTAGGTACATCGCGAATGATCGAATGTAATTCTTCTACGGGCAGACCGATGGTGCCGCGACCGTCGTATTGGCCTTCGTGGGCCGATTGGTCGCCACCCGTACAAAAGGCTTTCTCGCCCGCGCCGCTGAGCACGATGGAGGCAATCTGATTATCCCAACCGGCTTTTTGAAAGGCGTGAATTAATTCGTCGCAGGTAATACCGCGAAAAGCATTGTATTTTTCCGGGCGATTAATGGTGATGTACGCGGTGTTGTTTTTTTCTTCGTAAATAATATCTTGATAGTCCAAGCGTGATTGCCTCTTTGTTAAGTAGATAAAAGTTAAGTAGATAAAAGTTAAGTAGATGAAAGTTGGGTCGGTGGTTTTAAAACAGACGTCAAGCAAGCTTGATGGTGAAAGCGCCCATTAATGTTAGTAAACTTCCCTCTAGGGTTTTGTTGCCTTATTTGCCTACATAGCCACGGGCGATCACCATTTTCATGATTTGGGCGGTGCCGTCGCCAATCTGCATGCCCATCACATCGCGCAGACGCTGTTCGAAAGGCATTTCATTACTGTAGCCGCCGTGGCCGTGGATCAGCAGACATTGATGAACAATATCGAAGGCTAGTTTCGGTGCCCACCATTTTGCCATAGCGGCTTCTTTGGTGTGGTCCAGATTTTGCGATTTTAACCAGAGCGCCTTCAGGCAAACCAGGCGCGCGCCTTCTAGATGAGTTTCGGCTTCGGCCAACGGGAAGGTAATTCCCTGATTGACGGATAATGGCTTGCCAAAGGTTTCACGCTGTTGAATAAAGGGCCAGGTTTCGTCGAGACATTTACGTGCTACCGCAATGCACTGCAGGCCGATTAATGCTCGACTAAAGTCAAAACCCTGCATTACCTGGACAAAACCTTTGCCCTCGTCGCCCACTCGGTAACGGGCATCGACCTCCACGTCGTCGAAAAAGATCGAGCCACGGCCAACGGCTTTTTCGCCGAGATCTTCGAAGCGGGAGCGGCTAATACCCGGGCTATCGAGTTTCACAATAAACGCGGATACACCGTGAGCCTTTTGCTCGGGTGTTCCAGTACGGGCGAAGACCAGGTTAATGTCTGCCTGGTCGGCGAGAGAGATTGAAGTTTTTTCGCCATTTAGGCGGTATAGATCGCCATCGCGTTCGGCTTTTAGGCTTAGGTTGGCGGCATCAGAGCCGCCCCGTGGTTCGGTTAAGCCGATGGAGCCGAGGATTTCGCCGCCGCACATTTTAGGGATGATTTCGTCGATGGCCTCTGGCGTGGCATAGCTAACAATGCAGCTAGACAGCAGTGAGGCCATAATTTGCACATAGGCGACGTTCATATCGCCCTCGGCAATGGCCTCGGTGATCAGGCCCGAAGTGAGGGTGTCGAGATCACTACCACCGTGTTCACTGGGGACTTCCGGGGCAATTAACCCGAGTTGCCCCATCTCCCGAATCAGCTCCGGGCCAATGGTGCCGTCGTACTCGCGTTGTTGATAGTGAGGGGCGAGCTTTTCGACGGCAAATTTTTTGGCCGTATCCACCATGGATAGCTGGAACTCGTCTAGGGCAAAATCCATCAATACTCTCCGAAATGTAAACCTGAGTCAGCGGTAGATAACAGGCGGCTTTTGCCTATCTCCTTGTTATCTTTTAACAATTATTAAAGTCATGTAGACTCGCGGCATAATTATATACCAGTGCATGGACCTAGCTATGACGGATATCTTTGAAGCACCAGAAAACGAAATTGAGGATACGGCGGAAAAACTGTTCTTCCGCCTGTATCAGGCTTGCAATATCTCTGTGCGGCGGGTCGGCAATATTTTAACTGAATACAATATGAGTGCCCAACAGTTTTCGGTACTGGGTTCGCTGGGTCGTACCGGGTTTGAGTCTGGCCTTACCGTTAACGAGATGGTTGAGTACTTGATGGTGAGTCGGCAGAGCCTGAACGGCGTGTTAAATCGCATGGAAAAGGCCGGTTACATTAAACGTTCGGTGAACCCGGATGATCAACGTTCTCGCAAAATCACACTTTGTCCGCTGGGTCGCGAAGTGCTTGACCAGGTGCGGCCGCGCTTGCAGGCTTTCTATCAGCAGAGCCTGATCGACATGTCCGAAGAAAAGCGACTGGACAGCATTGATAGCCTTAACTTCCTGATTCAACGGATGAAATAGTTTTACTTTAGTGTTGATGGTGAGTCCGCTGCCTGTTTTAGACTTTATTGTGGACAATCGATGAAGACAAATCAGAGCTCTAGTCCCAAATTTCTCAAGTGCTTATGAATTCTCCCCTTGAACCGGAGTATCGGGTGCCCGCTCAGGATGAAGACCTCGAGTGGATGCAGCGCGCGTTGAGCCTGGCCCGGCAAGCCGAGCGGGAAGGCGAAGTGCCGGTCGGTGCAGTCATAGTTGATGACGGTGAGCTATTAGCCGAAGGTTGGAATAGCCCTCTTGGCGGACACGATCCCACCAATCACGCTGAAATTGTGGCTTTGCGCAAAGCCGCAGCGCATCGGCAGAATTATCGTTTACCCGGTGCGACTTTATACGTGACCCTGGAGCCCTGCATCATGTGTGTCGGCGCGATGATCCACGCGCGTATTGAACGCTTGGTGTTTGCCGCCACGGAACCCAGAGCGGGCGCGGTGGTGAGTCAGTTGTCCTTGTTGGAAGAGGGATTTTTTAATCACCGCATACGCTGGACCGAGGGCGTGTTAAAAGACCCTTGCGGGAGTTTGCTAAGTGATTTTTTCAAAGCTAAGCGAGCCGCTCGATGAGTAACGGGCAACGATAACGATTGTGCCAGGGAGAGGCAGCTATATGCCTTTACTATTACGGTTCGACGTTATAAAGAGGACAGGTTGGGCGGGCGCCAGTCGCTATCGATAGCATCTAGCTCTGCCTGTAGCATCCGCGCCTGCTCCTGACTGTGCCAGCGTAAAATGGTGCGAAAATGCCGAATATTCCGCACATAATTGACCGGCTCGTTACCGCGCGCAAAACCGTGGCGTACGGTTTCGTAGTATTTACGTTGACGTAATAGTGGCAGGTAGCGCTGCACGGTTTCCCAGTGATTGAAGTCGGCGCCATCCCGCTGTGCCAGCACTCGAGCATCTTCAACGTGGCCCAGGCCGACGTTGTAGGAGGCGAGGGCAAACCAGGTGCGATCCGGCTCTACAATCGATTTCGGGAGGCGTTTCTTTAAGCTCAAATAGTATTCTGCACCTCCACGCAAACTTTGCATGGGGTCGAGTAGATTGGCTACGCCGACTTCGCGCGCCGTATCCTGGGTCAGCATCATCAGGCCGCGCACGCCGGTGGGCGAGGTTGCGAGGGGGTTCCAGTGGGACTCCTGATAAGCGATGGCGGCGAGTAAATACCACTCCATATTGTATTGTTCCGCAGTAAGGCGAAACAAATCTTCGTAGACGGGCAGGCGTTTATTGACTCGGCTAATAAATAATTGTGAGCCACCGATGCTAAAGGCGTCCGTGGGGCTGTAAAAACGTTCTTTCAGGCGTTCTAACTGCCCACTGCTACTGTATTCGTCGAGGAATTCATTGGCCACCACAACCAGGCTATCGTCGATATGTTGAGGGAAAGCCCAGGCGATGGGTTGGGGTTCAGAGAGGTGAAACGCTGAGCGGGCGTAGGGATAAATGCTGCGATTAATGCTAAAGGCGCTGGAGTCAATCACGGCGTAATCAGCCTGACCACTGTGGACCAACTGCATAAGGCCGAGCATTTCGGTGTTATCGAGGCTTTCCCAGCTTAACTCGGGATACTGTGTTTGCTTCAGGGTTTTTAATGTACTTTCGTGGGAGCTGCCGGCCATCACCACCAGACGATCTTCTGGATTAATGTCCACGATACTTTTGGGCTTGGTTTTGCCGCGTTGATAAATTAAAGTTTGCCGAACCTGATCATAGGGCACGGAAAAGCGCAGCCACGCGGAGCGATCATTGGTCACTGTCAGATTGGCGGCAGCAAAACTGGCCTGAGGGCCGGTGAGAGTAAATAAAACGGCGTTTAAATCTCGACCGACGCTTACGTCGAGCTCTACGCCCAAGTATTCGGCAAAGGCCTTCGCCAGCAGGTATTCAAAGCCGTCTGCGCCGCGTGCACTCTCATAATAAGTAGTCGGACCCTCGAGCGTCGTCATGCGCAATACACCCTGGGACATCACGCGCTCTAGAGAAGTGCTGGATATACTGGCCACAAGCGTAATCGACAAGCCGATTATCGCGGTCGCCATGACCGCTCGGATTGCCATTTGCCGGAATTTGACTTGCCATAGTTGCATAGGTCACAGCTGTTCGGTGTTTGTCCTGTACTCAGACTATGGTGTGCTTACGATGGTTTCAACTAAAAACACCTAATTATTCGACGAAACTAGCAAAAATTGCGATAAATCAAATGCTTGTGCAATATCTAGGCTAGTTAAGCCTACGATTACGCCGATGTTTAATGCTTTCTATAGCGCTTTTTTGCAGTAGAATGGCGGCCTTATTCCCTTTCACCACCTTAGCGAGTTCTTTGCATGCTGATTTTGCCAGGGGCACCGGCGCTGTCGGCCTTTCGTACGAAAAAGTTAATAACCCTAGTTTCCAGTAAAATTGCCGCTAATGTCGACATAATTGCCGAATTTGTGCACTTTGTTGATCTTGATGCTGAACTGAATCAGGCTCAGCAGAGCACGCTTGAGGAGTTATTGCACTACGGGCCAACATTCGATGCCAGCCTGTCTGGTGGTACCAGGCGCCACGAAGAAAGGCTGGAGCAGGGCTATCAACTGTTTTTAGTGACGCCCCGGCCCGGCACCATCTCGCCCTGGTCGAGCAAGGCTACGGATATTGCCCACAATGCTGGTTTGGGCGGAGTTAAACGGCTTGAACGCGGTGTGGCCTACTACCTTAAATGTGATTCTGCAGGTGACCTGGGCGCTGATCTTACCGTGCGCAATGACATTGCTCAGCTATTACACGATCGCATGGTCGAGGTGGTGTTTGACCGACTCGACGCAGCCGAACAATTATTTGTGCAGGAAACTTCCCGGCCTCTGGTTCGTATCCCCATGCTTGCCGAGGGTCGCAGTGCTTTGGCGCGCGCCAATACGGAGCTAGGCCTGGCCCTGGCCGAAGATGAAATAGATTATCTGCTAACTAGCTTTACCGCGCTCGGCCGCGACCCGGCGGACATTGAGCTAATGATGTTTGCGCAAGCCAATTCGGAACACTGCCGCCATAAAATTTTTAACGCCAGTTGGACGGTGGCGGGGCTTGAGCAGGATCGTTCCCTGTTCGACATGATTAAGCATACCTACAAAGAAAATGGCGATAACGTGCTGTCTGCTTATTCGGATAATGCGGCGGTGATTGTGGGCAGCGAGGCCGGTCGGTTTTTCCCCGACCCTGACAGTGGCGAATATACCGCGCACCAGGAGCCGGTACATCTGTTAATGAAAGTGGAAACTCATAATCATCCTACTGCGATTGCACCGTTTGCCGGTGCGGGCACCGGTTCTGGCGGTGAAATCCGCGATGAGGGTGCCGTGGGTCGCGGCTCCAAACCCAAAGTCGGTTTGAGTGGCTTCAGCGTGTCGAATTTGCGTATCCCCGGTTTTGAGCAACCCTGGGAAGATGACTACGGCAAGCCGGATCGGATTGTTTCTGCACTGGATATTATGCTCGATGGCCCCATCGGTGGTGCAGCCTTCAATAACGAATTTGGCCGACCCAATTTATGCGGATATTTTCGCAGCTTTGAGTTGAGTCACGGTGGTGAACGTCGGGGTTATCACAAGCCCATAATGATTGCCGGTGGCTACGGCAATATTCGCGAGTCCCATGTCGACAAACCTACCTTTGCGCCAGGGCATAAGTTGATCGCGCTCGGCGGCCCGGCCATGTTGATTGGTTTGGGTGGTGGCGCGGCCTCGTCGATGGCTTCGGGTTCCAGTGCGGAGGATCTGGATTTTGCTTCTGTTCAGCGTCAGAACCCGGAAATTGAGCGCCGCTGTCAGGAAGTGATTGATCGCTGCTGGGCCTTCGGCGACGACAATCCCATAGCCTTTATTCACGACGTCGGCGCGGGTGGCTTGTCCAATGCTTTTCCAGAATTGGTTAAAGACGGCGGTTGTGGCGGTGACTTTCAATTGCGTGATGTACCCAACGACGAACCCGGTATGTCGCCTCTAGAAATATGGTGTAACGAAGCTCAGGAGCGCTATGTGCTCGCCGTGACTCCCGAGCAATTACCGCGCTTTACAGCGATATGTGAGCGCGAGCGCTGCCCCTTTGCGGTTGTCGGCGAAGCCACCGAGCAGCAGCAACTCCGTGTCCACGATCGGGATGCGGCCGAGCAACCGGTAGACCTACCGCTATCGGTACTATTCGGCAAGCCGCCGAAAATGCATAGAATTGCCGAAGTTAAAAATGCTGACACGCAGCCCTTTGATGCTCAGGGCATCGAGATCGACGAAAGCATAGCCCGAGTCCTGGCTCATCCCGCAGTCGCCAGTAAAAGTTTTTTAATTACTATCGGCGATCGCTCGATTACCGGTACGGTGGTACGGGATCAAATGGTGGGACCGTGGCAAATTCCCGTGGCCGATTACGCAATGACCACAGTGGCGTTCGATACCTATGCCGGAGAAGCCATGTCCATGGGCGAACGTACGCCCCTGGCGCTACTCAATGCGCCTGCATCGGGACGTATGGCGATTGGTGAAGCGCTGACTAATATTGCGGCGGTTCCCATTGGTGCGATTAATAATATTAAATTATCCGCCAACTGGATGTGTGCTGCGGGACACCCGGGTGAAGACGAGAAACTCTTCCGTACCGTCGAAGCCGTCGGTATGGAGTTATGCCCGGCTTTGGGGATTACTATCCCGGTGGGTAAGGACTCTATGTCGATGCGCACCGCCTGGCAAAACCAGGGCGAAGACAAAGCGGTTACCGGGCCGATGTCATTAATTATTTCTGCATTTTCTCCGGTTACCGATGTACGGCAGGCGGTGACGCCGCAACTTAATACTGAGCTAGGCGCAACAGAGTTGTTGCTGATCGATTTAGGCGCAGGCAAAAATCGCCTGGGTGGCTCGATACTCGCTCAGGTCTACAGCCAGTACGGCGACGAGGTGCCGGATGTGGATAGCGCTGAACGCTTGCGTGGCTTTTTTGATGCGGTGCAAGGCTGCATTATGGCGGATCATTTGTTGGCCTATCACGATCGTTCCGACGGCGGTTTGTTGACCACGCTGGCAGAAATGAGTTTTGCTGGCCACTGTGGTTTGAGTATCGAATTGCCCGAGACCAGTGATCGTCTCGGCAGTTTATTTTGTGAAGAACTCGGCGCGGTGATACAGGTTGCCGATGAACACCTTGAGCAAGTGCTGGCGCGTTTTTCGGCAGCGGGCTTAGGCGAATGCGTGCATCGTATCGGTACGCCAAATAATAGTAGCGATCAGCTGGTGATTTCCTGTGGCGGAGAGATTGTTGTTAACAAGAGTCGCACTGAGCTTCAACAGCGCTGGGCCGAAACCAGTTATCGCCTGCAAGCCTTGCGCGACAATAGTGATTGCGCGCAACAGGAGTTCGATAGCATTGCCGAAGACGATCCCGGTTTATCTGTGGCGCTCACCTTTGATGTATCCGAGGATGTGGCCGCGCCGTTTATTGGGCGGGGCATCCGACCTCCCATCGCGATTCTCCGCGAGCAAGGTGTTAATGGTCAAATCGAAATGGCCGCAGCTTTTGATCGAGCAGGCTTTAGTGCCATCGATGTACATATGAGCGATATTTTATCGGGGCGAATCAGTCTTGCTGAGTTTTCGGGTCTCGCGGCTTGCGGCGGGTTTTCCTACGGCGATGTTCTGGGCGCGGGTGAGGGCTGGGCGAAAACTATTTTGTATAACCCCCGCGCACGAGATGAATTCGAGGCTTACTTTACTCGACCTGACACCTTTACCCTGGGGGTTTGTAACGGTTGCCAAATGTTGTCGAGCCTGAAAGGCTTGATTCCCGGCAGTGATCACTGGCCGCGCTTTGTACGTAATACCTCAGAGCAATTCGAGGCTCGCGTCGCCCTGGTTACGATTGAATCATCTCCCTCTATTTTGTTAGAGGGTATGGCGGGCTCGGTATTACCGGTCGCTGTGGCTCACGGCGAAGGGCGGGCGGAATTTCGCGATCAGTTACATCGAGACAGTACGCACAGCTCGGGCCTAGTTGCGTTGCGCTATGTGGATAATCATCACCGCGTTAGCGAACGCTATCCGGCAAACCCGAATGGCTCGCCGCTGGGGGTTTCCGGGCTTAGCAGTGTCGATGGTCGCGTCACCATTATGATGCCCCATCCGGAGCGCGTATTTCGAGCAGTGACTAATTCCTGGAAACCGAATGAGTGGGAGGAGGACGGAGCCTGGTTACGTATGTTCCGCAATGCGCGAACCTCCCTTAACTAAAGTGGCTGTAGTAGCTCTCAATCAATCAATAGCGTTATTAATTAATACATATCTTTAACTAAAACAAGGTTTGGGAAAAACACCTAATGAACGAACATATTGTCGATGTAACACTGGAAAATGCCCAGCAGATATTGATCGAAGAATCCGCGAAGCGTTTAGTGCTCGTAGATTTTTGGGCCGATTGGTGTGCGCCCTGTAAAGCGCTGATGCCGATACTTGAAAAATTGGCCGAGGAATATAAAGGCCAGTTTTTACTGGCCAAAGTAAATGCCGATCAGCAACCCGATATCTCGGCGCAGTTTGGTGTGCGCAGTTTACCGTCGATTATTATGATGAAAGATGGTCAGCCCGTTGATGGCTTTCAGGGCGCTTTGCCCGAAACTGAAATTCGCGCCAAGCTCGACCTCTTGCTACCTAAAATTTGGGATGCGCTAATGGCGTCCGCTCAGGAAAAAATGGCGGCGGGGGACTTTGATGGCGCTTTACCCGATTTAAACGACGCTTATACGCAGTCTGCTCAAGACAGTGGTATTGGTCTTGCTCTAGCCCAAACCCTGTTACAGGTTAATCGTTGCGATCAAGCAGAAACCGTACTAAAAAATATTTCCCTTGCTGAACAGGATGCATATTACGAACAATTAATGGCCCAGCTGGAGTTGAAGCGCGAAGCGTCGAAATCGCCAGAAATTATTGAGTTGGAGCGACAGCTCAGCGAAGATCCAGACAATACCGAAGCTGCCTACCAACTCGCACTTCAGTACAGCCAGAATCATAACTACCAGGATGCCCTGGAGTTATTGCTTGGGATATTGCAGCGCGACAAAGATGCTAAGGGCGGTGAAGTTAAGCAAGGGTTTTTGGATGTGTTGGCGGCTCTGGGCAAGGGCGATCCGGTGGCCGTGCAATACCAGCGCAAGTTTTTTAATATATTGCACTAACCTGTAAATAGACTTGTATAGATCGGAATATAACTAAGTGTATAAATTATGCTTTTACGTTCCCGAATCGGCGCTTGAGTTAGTCAAGGGCGCGGTGTTTGATGCCGGAGCAGGGTGTGTAGGTAATTACGAGCACTGTTGCTGGCAAGTTCTGGGCGAAGGCCAGTTCCGACCATTACCCGGTAGTAATCCGCATATTGGTTCTGCTAATCAACTTGAAGCTGTCCCCGAATATAGAGTTGAGCTGGTGTGCGATGATCAACATATCGACGCTGCCGTCACCGCTCTAAAGAAGTCTCATCCCTACGAAACTCCTGCGTTTGACGTAATCAAACTCATCTCTGTTTAAATATTTTCAGCTCTCCTTAATTACCTCAAATCAATCAGTTCGCACCAGCAGGCTTTTTAGGTTATTACTAGCCTTATTGATCTATCACATATCCCGGTTTTAGACTTTGCATTGAAATTGCGGTATTGGCCCCAAAATAGTAGGCATTGCCCAGCATAGTAATGGGCTCCAAATTGTTTTAACTGCAAAGGTGTAACAAGTAAGGCCTATGAAACAGGAAAAACTAACCAATTCCCTACAGGCGGCGCTGAGCGAGGCGCAGTCAATCGCCATTGGTCGAGATCATACGGCGATTGAGCCAGTGCATGTGTTAATTGCCATGCTCAATCAAAGTGGCGGTTCGGTACGGCCGATGTTGTCGAATGCCGGTTTTAATGTGGCCGGACTCGAAGGTCAGTTGGAAGCCTTGTTGCAGGCGCTACCAGAAATCAAAAACCCCAGTGGTGATATTGGTATCTCTCAGGACTTGATGCGTCTGCTCAATCTTGCCGATAAGCGAGCGCAACAGCAGGGCGACCAATATATTGCTCTGGAAGCGGTGTTGCTGGCGGCCTTTGATGCTGGTGGTGGCGTTGGTGATGCACTGAATAAATTTGGTGAGCGAACTCGGCTTGAAACTGTAGTAGAAGAAATTCGTGGAGGCGAAACTGTGCAAAACCCCGATGCGGAAGATCAACGTCAGGCGCTGGATAAATACACCATAGACCTTACCGAGCGTGCGGCTGAGGGTAAGCTTGACCCGGTGATTGGCCGCGACGACGAAATCCGTCGCACCATTCAGGTGTTACAGCGCCGCACTAAAAATAATCCGGTATTGATCGGAGAGCCAGGGGTAGGTAAAACCGCGATTGTGGAAGGTCTCGCGCAGCGGATTGTTAACGGTGAGGTTCCGGAAGGTTTAAAAGATAAAAAAGTACTATCCCTCGATATGGGTTCGTTACTGGCAGGCGCAAAATTCCGAGGAGAATTTGAAGAACGTTTAAAGGCTGTGCTGAGCGAGCTGGATAAGCAGGAAGGGCGCGTTATTTTGTTTATCGATGAATTACACACCATGGTCGGCGCCGGTAAAGCTGAAGGTGCTATGGATGCAGGCAATATGCTTAAGCCTGCGCTCGCCCGCGGTGAGTTGCACTGTGTCGGTGCCACTACGCTCGATGAGTATCGTCAATATATCGAAAAAGACGCGGCGCTTGAGCGACGCTTTCAAAAAATTCAGGTCGATGAGCCCAGCGAAGAGGATACCATTGCCATTTTGCGGGGTTTGAAAGAGCGCTATGAAGTACATCACGGCGTTGATATTACCGATTCAGCCATTGTTGCTGCGGCAAAGTTATCACAACGTTATATTACTGATCGCCAGTTGCCGGATAAAGCTATTGATCTGATCGATGAGGCCGGTAGCCGTATTCGTATGGAGATTGATTCCAAGCCAGAAGAAATGGATCGTTTAGATCGACGTTTGATTCAACTTAAAATGGAGCGGGAGGCGGTTAAAAAAGAAAAAGATGAAGCAGCTAAAAAACGCCTGAAAAAGCTTGAGGAAGATATTGCCGAAATCGAAAAAGAATACGCTGATTTTGAGGAGATTTGGAAATCAGAAAAAGCCTCCATGCAAGACGCCAATCAAATTAAAAGTGATCTTGAGCAAGCCGGGATCGATATGGATGCGGCACGGCGTGCAGGTGATTTAACCAAAATGTCAGAATTACAGTACGGTATTATCCCGAAGCTGGAAGAACGCCTGGTCGCTGCTGGTGCGGCGGACGTGCAGGAAAAACAACTGCTACGCAATAAGGTCACCGACGAAGAAATCGCCGAAGTTGTGTCCAAATGGACGGGTATTCCGGTATCAAAAATGCTGGAAGGTGAGCGCGACAAACTCTTGCGCATGGAAGAATTCTTGCATGCGCGGGTTATGGGTCAGGATGAGGCCGTAGTCGCGGTGTCCAATGCCGTGCGTCGCTCCCGTGCCGGTTTATCGGATCCGCATCGACCCAATGGCTCATTTTTGTTTTTAGGCCCAACCGGTGTTGGTAAAACGGAGTTGTGTAAATCCCTGGCTGAATTTTTATTTGATACCGAAGAATCCATGGTGCGCATTGATATGTCGGAATTTATGGAGAAGCACTCTGTCGCCCGTTTGATTGGTGCACCTCCGGGTTATGTGGGCTACGAGGAGGGTGGTTATCTCACCGAAGCGGTACGGCGAAAACCTTACTCCGTATTGTTGTTGGATGAAGTCGAAAAAGCCCATCCCGATGTCTTTAATATCTTGCTGCAAGTGCTAGATGATGGTCGTTTAACCGACGGGCAAGGTCGTACAGTGGACTTCCGTAATACCGTGGTAGTGATGACCTCGAACCTGGGTTCTGACCTGATTCAAAACCTGGCTAGTGAAAATGACTACGATAAAATGAAAGCTGCGGTGATGGGAGTTGTCGGCACGCACTTTCGCCCCGAGTTTATTAATCGAATCGACGAGGTGGTGGTATTTCATCCGCTAACGCGAGAACAACTTCGCGGTATTGCCGATATTCAAATCGAGCACCTACGTCGTCGTTTGCTAGACCGGGATCTTGGTTTGGAGATGAGTGATGAGGTGATGGAGTTGCTTTGCGACGCGGGGTTTGATCCGGTTTATGGCGCGCGACCCTTGAAGCGCGCCATTCAGCAGATGATAGAGAACCCTCTGGCCCAGGCAGTATTGGCAGGCAAGTTTTCGCCTGGGGATACCGTGAAGGCGAAAGTGAGTGAGGGTGCGGTGAGTTTCGAGGTAGGTAAGTAGTTGTCTTTAGTTTCCCAGACGAAAAGGAATTGTCCAAAAACTATTCGCAAAACTCTTTTACAGCTTGCCTGCTCTCTTCTTTCTGCTTGGCGATTTCTTCTTCAGTGAGGTAGTGGTGTTCATTAGTTTCTTCATCGATTGTCACTACGCGAGCTCGATTGCTTAATGTGTAGAGGTTTTTTCGAGCTACGTCACAGTTTTCTTTGTCTTGCTTTTCAATGGCAGCAAGCTCTTTGGGAGTAAGTGCAGCTTTTTCGTCAATGGCTTTCTCCTCCTCACTATCGGCTACTTCTTCTTCGGCATCAGTTGCGCTTGCGGTGTCGTCTTCCTCGGCTGGTTGGCTTTGTTTCGGCGTTTTTATGGTCAGCGATTCAGTTTGGGCATCAGCATCGGCCGGGGGGCGGACAGAGTAATGAGTAACGCCTTCAGCATCGACCCACTTGTAAAACTTGCCAGCCCAGGAAGGTGCGGCGCTCAAGGAGAGCGCTAAGAGAGTCAGTATCAGGATGGCAGTTGGCAAGATTTTTCTGATCATTGTCAGGGTCTCTACTCGGTTACAAAAGAATGTAATGGGGCAGATTATACCCCTTGTTTACTAAAAAAGTGTGTTGCAGCTATCGTTTACCCCATTCGTTCATCTAGTGCTCGTAAGGTTTTGTTTTGCAAAGGTTAGCACTTTGGCGCTTGATAATAAAATAGTTGACTCTCGACAGCAAGACACCTAAAGTAACCACCTCTAATACACAGCTCTGTGCAATACATTTGCGCGGAGTGATATGTCAGGTAAACGTAAACAGCGTACGCTAGGCATCAACGGGTCGCATTACCCTGCACCCAACGGCGGTTATATCCCCGTGTTATATTAAAGGTCATGTTTCAAGGTTGCCAAAACCCTGGGCAGATTACTTGATTAATAACACCGACCGCAGTCGCTATTGGCTATTCAGCCAGGCTTGATGTTCTTACATTCGTTATTCGTTCGCTCGTTTTGGATTGGATTGACCCTGGATTGTTAAGGTAGCTAGCCTTAAGCAGCCATTGTTCTATTCTATTTCCGTTTACCTCGTTTTAGATCAAGGTTGGAGCCACAGTGAGGGTCAGGGTTAAGGGCCACAACTGAGTTGGGTAACAGAGAGCAGTAAAAGTAACTTACGGGCAACGAGGATTAATTAAAGTGGATCATCTTTCTGGTGGTGAAATCGTCATTCGCGCACTTCGTGATGCGGGCGTCCGACATTTGTGGGGTTATCCGGGTGGTGCGGTATTGCACATCTACGATGCTCTGTTTCGGCAAGACGATGTCAAACATATTCTGGTGCGTCACGAGCAGGCCGCGACTCACGCTGCCGATGCCTACGCCCGCGCTACGGGTGAAGTAGGTGCGGTACTCGTTACCTCCGGCCCCGGTGCGACCAATGCCATTACAGGTATTGCCACAGCTTATATGGATTCCATTCCTATGGTGGTGGTTTCCGGGCAGGTGCCACAGGACAAAATTGGTGATGACGCCTTCCAGGAGACCGATATGATCGGCATCTCCCGTCCCATTGTGAAGCACAGCTTTCTGGTTAAGCGTGCCGAAGACATTGCCGAGACCATCGCTAAAGCGTTTTATCTTGCGGGCACCGGTCGCCCCGGCCCAGTGGTGGTCGATATTCCCAAGGATGTCACTGACCCTAACCATAAGGTGGCGTATCACTATCCGGAAAAAATCAAAATCCGCTCTTACCAACCGACGGTTCGAGGCCATTCCGGACAGATTCGCCGTGCAGTCTCCGCCTTGCTCGGTGCCAAGCGCCCTATCATCTATGCCGGTGGCGGCGTTGTATTGGGTAATGCCTCAAAGCAGTTGACTCAGTTAGCGCAAATACTCAATTACCCAGTGACTAATACCTTAATGGGGCTGGGTGGTTATCCCGGTAGTGATCGACAGTTTCTTGGTATGCTCGGTATGCACGGTACCTGTGAAGCCAATATGGCGATGCACGATGCCGATGTTATTTTGGCGGTGGGTGCGCGCTTCGATGACCGGGTGACCAATACCCCGGATCGCTTCTGCCCAAATGCTACCATTATTCATATCGATGTCGATCCTTCGACCATTTCTAAGACTGTGCAGATCGATATTCCCATTGTAGGGGCTTGCGACGCAGTACTGGACGAAATGCTCACTCTGGTCGAGACCGAGCTTGGAAGCAAAAACTCTGAGCGCCCGGATCGCGAGGCGCTGGCGGAGTGGTGGGCGCAAATTGATGCCTGGCGTGAGCGTCACGGTATTTATACCGACTCGCGTTATGAGCCCAGCGTTGGGTCGGTGATCAAACCGCAAGATGCCGTCAAGATGCTGTACAAGGTCACCGAGGGCAAAGCCTACGTCACCTCCGATGTTGGCCAGCATCAGATGTTTGCCGCTCAGTATTATTTGTTCGACAAGCCTCGGCAGTGGTTTAATTCTGGTGGTCTGGGCACGATGGGCTATGGTTTACCCGCTGCTATGGGTGTACAAATGGCCTTGCCCGATGCGGATGTCGCCTGCGTGACTGGCGAAGGCAGTATCCAAATGTGTATTCAGGAGCTTTCGGCCTGCACTCAGCACCAGTTGCCGGTGAAGATTATTAACTTAAATAATCAATCCCTGGGCATGGTGAGACAGTGGCAGGATATGCAATACAGCGGTCGCTATTCGCAAATTCTTTATGAGGATTCGTTGCCCGATTTTGTAAAATTGGCCGAGGCCTACGGGCATGTTGGTATTCGGGTTACGCATATCGACGAACTGGAAGATAAAATGCGCGAGTGCTTTAGTTTGAAGGATCGGGTGGTATTTATGGATATCCAGGTTGACCCCAGCGAGCACGTCTATCCGATGCATGTGGCACCGGGTTCGATGCGCGATATGTGGTTAAGCAAAACGGAGCGCACCTGATGAGACGTATTCTTTCAGTACTGATGGAAAACGAACCGGGCGCATTGTCTCGCGTGGTCGGATTATTTTCCCAGCGCGGCTATAATATCGACACCCTAACGGTAGCACCGACCGACGATAGCACCTTATCTCGTCTGACCTTGACGACCCGCGGTGACGACCGAGTGATCGAGCAAATTACTAAGCAACTCCACAAGTTAATTGATGTAGTTAAAGTAAATGATCTCTCGGAAGGCCCGCATATCGAGCGCGAGTTATTGCTGGTTAAAGTGCGAGCGTCGGGTGCCCAACGTGCCGAAATTAAACGTTGCGTGGATATTTTTCGCGGGCAGATCGTCGATGTTGGCGTTAGCACCTATGTGATTCAGGTGGCGGGTAGCAGTGACAAGCTGGATGCCTTTGTAGGGTCCCTCGGTGAAGCGGGTATTTTAGAGGTGGTACGTTCTGGTGTATCCGGTATCATGCGCGGCGAAAAAGCCCTGCGGGTGTGAGTTCTCCAGCTGGTGTTGGTAGCGTTAACTGTTTACAAAGCTAATTGTTTACAGAGTTAGCGTAAGGCTTTTATTTTTATATTTCATTTAACAATTTCATTTAACAAGTAGATCGGGTAACTAATCATGCAAGTGTATTACGACAAAGACTGTGACCTCTCCATCATTAGCGGCAAAAAAGTCGCCATCGTAGGCTATGGCTCTCAGGGCCATGCTCACGCCCTCAACCTGCGTGATTCCGGCGTCGATAACGTCGTAGTTGCTCTGCGCAAGGGTTCTTCATCCTGGGCTAAAGCCGAGGGCGAAGGTCTGAAAGTGGCAGAAATCGCCGATGCGGTGAAGGGTGCCGATGTCGTTATGGTACTGGCCCCGGACGAGCATCAAAAAGCTGTGTATTACAACGACATTGAACCAAGCCTAAAGCAGGGCGCAGCACTGGCGTTTGCCCACGGCTTTAATATTCACTTTGAAATGATCGAGCCCCGTGCCGATCTCGACGTGATTATGATCGCGCCCAAAGGCCCCGGCCACACCGTGCGCAGCACTTATATGGAAGGCGGCGGTGTTCCGTCGTTGATTGCCGTATTTCAGGATGCCTCCGGTCAGGCGAAAAATATTTCACTGTCTTACGCTTCGGCTAACGGCGGTGGTCGCTCCGGTATTATCGAAACCAATTTCCGTGAAGAAACCGAAACCGATCTGTTCGGCGAGCAAGCGGTATTATGTGGCGGCGCTACTGCTCTGGTACAAGCCGGTTTTGAAACCCTGGTGGAAGCTGGTTACGCCCCTGAAATGGCGTATTTCGAGTGTCTGCACGAGCTAAAATTGATTGTCGATTTAATGTATCAAGGTGGTATTGCCGACATGCGTTATTCGATCTCCAACACCGCTGAATTTGGTGACTACGTTAGTGGCCCGCGCATTATCACTGAAGAAACCAAAAAAGAAATGAAGCGTGTACTGGACGATATTCAAGCAGGTAAGTTTGCCAATAAATTTATCCTCGACAACCAGGCGGGCAACCCAATCTTGAAAGCCGCCCGTCGTCGTAGTGAAGAGCATCCCATTGAAGCCGTAGGTGCCAAGCTGCGCGGCATGATGCCCTGGATCGGTCAAAACAAGCTGGTTGATAAAAGCAAAAACTAAGTAATACGTTTGCTTGCAGAAAAGGGCAGACTTTGGTCTGCCCTTTTTTATTGGTGTTTTAATCCAGGTTGTTGGCTTAAAGACCAGCCGGCCAATGACTTGTGAACTCGCCGTGGACTTAAGGAAGAAGGATGTTTATTCTTCCTGTGTTTTTGATAGAGCGGTGTCGGGTAGCACGATTTATGAATAAGCCCGGGGCAAGCGATGAGTTGAGAGCTCGTCGGTGCACTTGATGAAATTCTGGGAGCGAGTATTGGTATCGTATTCTTTGTTTATTTAGTTTGCTAGATACGAACACTAAATATTGAGTTGCGTTTAATACTGATTTAAGTGATGGAATAAAACGTACCCGATAGCCGAATGCCACCTTTTCCCTAACGTTGATCCTTATGCTGCGACTCAATGATATTAAATTACCCCTCGATCACAGCGATGCTGATCTGACGCAGGCCATTGTTAACAAGCTGACTATCGAAGCCGATGATCTGTTGAGCTGTAGCGTGTTCAAGCGCAGTCACGATTCCCGTAAAAAAAATAATATCCTGCTGGTTTATCAGTTGGACGTTACTCTTACCGAAGAACTCAGCAACAACGTGCTGAAAAAATTCGCCGGACAATCGTTTGTTAGGCCGAGCCCGGACACCCGTTATCATTTTATGGCTCAGGCCGCCGCGGATTTTCCAAACGCGCAACAACAACGTCCCCTCGTCATCGGTTTTGGCCCCTGCGGTATTCTGGCGGCGCTGGTGTTGGCACAGATGGGCTTGAAACCGATTGTGCTGGAGCGTGGCCAAGATGTAAGGCAACGTACTCAGGATACCTGGGGCTTTTGGCGCAAGCGCAAATTGAACACCGAATCGAACGTGCAGTTTGGCGAGGGCGGGGCGGGCACATTTTCTGACGGTAAGCTCTATAGCCAGGTAAAGGACAAGCGCTATTTAGGCCGTAAGGTATTAAGCGAATTTGTCGCAGCCGGTGCCCCGGAAGAAATTTTAACTCTGAGCAAGCCCCATATTGGCACCTTTAAATTGGTCAAGATGGTGGAAAACATGCGCGCGGAAATTATCCGTCTGGGCGGCGAAATTCGTTTTGATTGCAAGGTCGAAACCATTCATCGCGAAGCGGATGATAACGGTGGCCAGGTTACCGGGGTAACTTTGGCTAACGGCGAAGTACTACAAAGCCGCCATATTGTGTTGGCCATCGGCCACAGTGCCCGCGATAGTTTTGATATGTTGTTGAAGCAAGGCTTCTATATTGAGGCGAAACCGTTTTCCATTGGTTTTCGCATCGAGCATCCGCAGTCGGTTATTGATACGGCGCGCTTCGGTGCGCAGGCCGGACATCCGATTTTGGGCGCGGCGGATTATAAATTGGTGCATCACTGTGCTAATGGTCGCAGTGTTTATAGTTTTTGCATGTGTCCCGGCGGCACTGTGGTGGCGGCAAGCTCGGAAGAGGGGCGTGTAGTGACTAACGGTATGTCGCAGTACTCTCGCAACGAACGCAACGCTAACGCGGCTGTTGTGGTCGGCATTAACCCCGAGCAGGACTATCCCGAGCATGTGTTGGCGGGCATCGACCTGCAGCGGGATCTCGAAGCCCTGGCGTATCAATTAGGTGGTGAAAACTACAACGCTCCGGCTCAACTGGTGGGGGATTTTTTACAGGATAAACCATCGACACAATTGGGTAGTGTTACCCCGTCCTATCAGCCGGGTATTACTCTTGGGGATTTATCGAAAGCCTTGCCTGCCTTTGCGACAGCGGCTATTCGCGAAGCGATTCCGGCCTTCGATAAAAAGATAAAAGGCTTTGCTATGGCTGACGCTATTTTAACGGGTGTCGAAACCCGAACCTCGTCGCCGATTTGCATCAAGCGCGGGAAAGATTTTCAAAATATAAACACCCGGGGCTTATATCCCGCGGGGGAGGGCGCGGGCTATGCGGGTGGCATCCTGTCCGCAGGAATAGACGGCATTAAAGTCGCCGAAGCACTGGCCGTGGATATATTAAAGTAATGCCTGCTCTCAACAGGGCTATTAATATGTAACGTAGACAGGTTTAGCCGCTTGGCCTCATAATAGCCGCGAATATCAAGCCTTAGTGCGCAAGTCTGAGTAAATTGTAATGTCTGACCCCGTAGTTCCTTTTGACAAAAAGAGCACCGATAAAAACGGTACTGCTCCAGGCAGTGTCGATACAAATAGTGCGGATACCAACAGCACCGATGAAACCGTAACGACAGGCATTGATCACGACCGCTCTCATGACCAGAACCACGACCAGAACCAAGATCAGAGCCACGATAATGATCGGGTGCGGCGCAAAGGTGTTTATTTGCTGCCCAATTTACTGACTACCGGTGCGTTGTTTGCGGGGTTTTATGCCATTCTTTCGGCTATGGATGGTAATTTCAGCTTTGCTGCTATCGCTATTTATGTGGCGATGTTATTCGACGGACTGGATGGCCGAGTCGCTCGACTAACCAATACCCAGAGTGAGTTTGGCGTGCAATACGATAGCCTGTCCGACATGGTGTCCTTCGGGGTGGCCCCGGCGGTGCTGATGTTCAGCTGGATTTTGGAGAGCCTGGGTAACTTTGGTTGGGCGGCCGCGTTTATTTATGCCTCCTGTGCCGCACTGCGCCTGGCGCGTTTCAATGTACAGGTGGGTTCAGCCGATGAACGCTTCTTTATCGGTCTGGCGAGCCCGGCTGCGGCGGGTCTAGTGGCCGCTATGGTGTGGTTTGCTCACGGCAGTGAGGCCACGATAATCCTGGCGATTAGCGCAGCGGTGGTCACGGCAGCGGCGGGCTTACTGATGGTCGTCAACATCCGTTACCACAGCGCTAAAGCAATAGATTTGAAGGGCCGTGTGCCGTTTGTAGTGATTCTAGGGGTGGTTATGGTACTGGTGGTGATTAGTATTGATCCGCCACGAGTCTTACTCAGTATGGCGATTCTTTACGCGCTTTCCGGCCCCAGTCTGTGGGTATGGACAAGAATTAAAGGTAGGCAATAATAAGCAGGTGTTATGAGGGCTTGGCAGGGCCGCCATAATTTGTTTGAATAGGCGCTAGAAGGTTTTTAACCTCGCAACTTAATATCAGAACTTAATACCACAAGTTAATACAGAGCAAATGACAAACAGTAACGCAGCCAATTTATTATTCCTCCGTGAGCTTCCTTGCTCCGGCGCGCTGCTGCGTACTGATCTCCTGCTGCTGCCCTGAGGGGCATCTATCGTACGACATTCTTTAATTTTTTTGCATCCTGCTTCCTACCGGAGCAGAATTCAGTTTATTGTGCCTACCCGAAGTTCGGGTTATCCAGGAGTTAAGACCCATGGACAAACAACGCCTTATTATTTTTGATACCACCTTACGCGACGGCGAACAAAGCCCCGGCGCCGCCATGACCAAAGAAGAAAAGCTCCGGGTAGCCAAATCGCTGGAGAAGCTGAAGGTAGACGTGATTGAGGCGGGTTTTGCGACCTCGAGCCCCGGTGATTTTTCGGCGGTTAAAAGCATTGCCGAAGCCATTAAAGATTGCCGTGTGTGCAGTTTAGCCCGCACCATGCCCAGCGATATTGAGCGGGCCGCAGAAGCGCTGGTCGATGCCGTTGCACCGCGTATTCATACCTTTATTGCGACCTCGCCGATCCATATGGATTACAAACTGCAAATGACGCCGGAGCAGGTGTTTGATCAGGCCATCGGTGCGATAAAAATTGCACGCAACCTGGTCGACGACGTGGAGTTTTCACTGGAAGACGGCAGTCGCTCTGAGTTTGAGTTTATGTGTCGCATCGTTGAAGCTGCTATTAATGCAGGGGCGGGCACTATTAATATTCCCGATACCGTGGGTTATGGCACGCCGGGTGAATACGGTGAAATGATTGGCCGGGTAATTAACAACGTGCCGAACTCCGATAAAGCCGTATTTTCCGTACATTGCCACAACGACTTAGGTCTTGCGGTCGCCAACTCCCTGTCGGCGGTATTACACGGCGCGCGTCAGGTGGAATGCACCATAAACGGTTTGGGTGAACGTGCCGGTAATGCCTCGCTGGAAGAAATTGTGATGGCGATTCGCACCCGGCCGGATATTTATCCGGTGGAAGTAGGCATCGACAGCACGCAGATTGTGCCGACCTCGAGATTAGTTTCCACGGTTACCGGCTTTCCGGTGCAGCCCAACAAGGCTGTGGTTGGCGCTAATGCCTTTGCCCACGAGTCGGGTATTCATCAGGACGGCGTACTGAAGTATCGCGAGACTTACGAAATTATGCGAGCCGAGGATGTGGGCTGGAATACCAATCGTATTGTACTTGGCAAGCTTTCAGGCCGGGCGGCGTTTTCGGCGCGGCTCGAAGACCTGGGTATCAGCTTCGACAATAAAGCCGATTTGAATCGAGCCTTTACTCGCTTTAAAGAACTTGCGGATAAAAAACGTGAAATCCACGACGAAGATTTACAGGCCCTGGTGTCCGACATTCAAATTGGCGAATCCGCCGAAGACCTCGCTTTGGTCGCGATGGATGTTTCCAGTAAAACCGGGCGCGCACCCCATGCGGAATTAACTTTGCGCAGCCACGGTAACGATCACTCGGTCTCTGCCGAAGGTGATGGGCCAGTTGATGCGGTATTTCGTGCTATCGAAAAACTGGCGGACAGCGGTACCGAGCTTAAACTTTATTCGGTTAATGCTATTACCACCGGTACCGATTCCCAGGGCGAAGTCACGGTGAGGCTGGAGAAAGGCGGGCGCATTGTGAACGGACAGGGCGCGGATACCGATATTTTGGTGGCCAGTGCCAAGGCCTATATTCATGCGCTTAACTTGCTGGGTAATCCTGATCGTGTGCATCCGCAACTGGGTGGTGTTTGAGGTGATCGCAATGGTTTATTTGGTGGACCTGGATTTTAGCTCGCGGTGAATGCTCTGCGCAGTCAATACCTCTCCGCTTTGGGTATCGTGCAATACCGACCCAGAGTTGAGGGTATTGTCGGTGGGAGCGAAGAGCTTGCGGATTCAGCTTCGGACACTGTAAATCAAGATGAGCCCGGTTCAGATAAATCGAGCCTGGATAAGCCTAGCTTAGGTCGACAGCACTTAAGCCTGTTGGCCACAGAACTGGATAGTCCAGCAAGTAAAGTCGAAGTCGTTCAGGCAAGCGCTGATGCAAAGCATACCTCTACTCAAGTTCAGTCTCGAGCCCAAAGCCAGGCCTTAGATTCCCCTTCAGGGGTACAGCTGTCCTTTAGGCTGGCCTGTTGGCAGGCGTCCGCTCAACTGCTGGTGCTAGATTCGCTGGAGCCGGGAGAGCGCCCCGACGCGCGTCGCGTAACCTTACTGGGTAATATTCTTAAAGCGATTGGGCAGCAACCCGATCTATTGCCGCCCACCGAATTTTTGGATTGGCCGCTATCCTCCGGTGCGGATGCCAGTCTGAATGGGGCCAGAATTTCCATACATACCTTTTTACAGGGTCGCATGACTCTGTCGCCGTTTCGGTGGGTGCTGGCCATGGGTGAAGCGGCGATACTGTCTTTGGCTCCAGAAGTCTTACTAGACAATAGAGATACGAATGAAAGCAGCCTGCAGGGGCAGTCTTTCCCCTTATTCGATAAGGTATCGGTGCTATGCGTACCCGGTTTGGCACAGATGCTGGCCGAACCTGCAAGCAAGGCGCTGACCTGGAAAACCCTGCAAGGTTTGCTAGAGCCAGCGGCTAAATAAGCGCTTATTTTGATGTCGAAGGCCGAGCAGTCTGTCACTATAATTTCCGCCACGTCTGCGCATGTTGCCGATCTTCACGCCATTGAGTTACAAGTATCCCCATCGCCGTGGACTGCGGGGCAATTTGAAGAAAGCTTGAGACATCACTCCGCCTATGTTTTGCAACAGTCTGGCAATGTCTGTGGGTTTTTAATTTTTAGTTGTATCGCCGGTGCGGCAGAGTTGATTAACATCGCCGTTGCTCCCGCCCATCAAGGACAGGGTTTGGGTTCTCGCTTACTGGGTTTTTGTTTAGAGTGTGTAGAAGGTAAAGCGGACAGTATTTTTTTGGACGTTCGCGTCAGTAATTTCCCCGCCATTTCGATGTATGCCAATAAAGGTTTTGTGCAGGTAGGTGAGAGGCGCGACTACTATCGCAAGCCCCATGGCCGTGAAGATGCGCTGGTCATGGCCTGTGAGTTAAACGCGAATCTGTTTGCCAGCGACGACCAGGATTGATACATGTTCAGACCATCGCGATGGCAGCTATATAACAGAGATGTGGCGGTGGTGGATTTCTGCTAGAATCCCAACCTGTTGAATTAAAATAAGTTTCAGGGCTCGGAGAAGGTTCGGAGAGGGTTCTGAAGCGGTAAGTTTATAGAGGAGATGCTTGATGGAATCTGTTGAAATGCTCTATTGGCACTGGGTCGTACTGGGTATTGGCCTGGCTGTGCTGGAGATTTTCCTGGCTAGTTTTACCGTACTCTGGTTTGGTATCGGCGCGATTGTGGTTGGGCTCGTGCTGTGGGTATTTCCGTCCATTCCGTTTGCCGCGCAATTATTGTTGTGGATGATTAGCTCGTCGGGTTTGGCGGTATTCTGGTTTAAGTATTTCAAGCCTCGTATGGTGGATAAAACCCGTGCAGGTATGGCTCGCGAAGCCGTTATTGGCGAATTCGGCCAGGTGATTAAAGCGCCGTTTGAAGGTGGTCGGGGGATGGCGCGCTTTAGCACGCCGATACTGGGTAGTGACGAGTGGGAAATTATTAGCAAGGATGACATTATCATTGGGGACCGTATTACCATTCGTGAATTTTCTGGTAACACCTTGGTGGTGACTAAGACTTAGTTGGTCTTTAAGACTTAGGTAGTTTTACACGGACAGATGTTACAAAAATTAATCTGATAGGCCGATATTGATTGGTCAAAGATAAAACAGGAGATAAGTTATGGAAAGTGTCTGGATGGTAGGAATTTTTGTAGCGGCAGTGATCATTACTGCCTTCAAAGGCGTTCGCCAGGTGCCGCAAGGCAGTAAATGGGTAGTGCAGAGATTGGGTAAATTTCATCAAACATTGTCTCCCGGTCTGCAATTTATTATTCCTTATATTGATAACGTGGCCTACAAAGTCACCACCAAAGATATCGTTCTCGATATCCCTTCGCAGGAAGTTATTACTCGTGATAACGCCGTGATCATTGCCAACGCGGTTGCCTATATCAACATTGTCTCGCCAGAAAAAGCCGTTTACGGCGTTGAAGATTACGAGCGCGCGATTCGTACCCTGGTGCAAACTTCTCTGCGTTCCATTGTTGGTGAGATGTCGTTAGATGATGCTTTGTCGTCGCGAGATCAAATTAAGGCCAGCCTTAAAGCGGCCATTTCCAATGATATTTCCGACTGGGGTATTACTTTAAAAACCGTCGAAATTCAGGACATCAACCCTTCACCGACCATGACCGCTGCGATGGAAGAACAAGCCGCCGCCGAACGTCGACGTCGCGCTACAGTAACTCGTGCCAATGGTGATAAAGAAGCTGCGATCCTTGAAGCTGATGGTCGCTTAGAAGCGTCTCGCCGCGATGCCGAGGCCAAAGTTGTCCTGGCTGAAGCTACCAAAGAAGCCCTGGTGAAAGTTAATCAGGCGGTGGGCGATAATGAATTGCCTATTCTCTACTTGCTGGGTGAAAAATACGTCGAGTCCATGCGCGAGATGGCAGTGTCTGATAACTCTAAAATAGTGATTATTCCCGGCGATTTACCCTCAGCAGTTAGAGGCATGATGGGAAAGTTTAAATAAAGGCCTTGCAGCCAAAACTTTAAAATAGCTATTTTAAAATAAATAGATTTTCTTCGGCGGCAACGGTTTTGAATTACTAATTCGAAACCGTTGCTCGAAATCTGGTCGAAGACATAGGCAGATACAGTCAGACATGACCAAATAATTAAATCACTGGGCGTCAATCGATTGCCCAGTCACTCCCTTGCTATCCGGTCCCATTAAATACACATACGTGGGCATAATATCTTCCGGTGTTTTAATCGTGGCGGGGTCTTCCGCCGGGAACGCAGTCGCGCGCATACGGGTGCGGGTCGCGCCGGGGTTAATGCAATTGGCTCGTATATTACTGGTGTTTTCCAGCTCTGCCGCCAATACCTGGCTAAACCCTTCAGTGGCGAACTTCGAGACCGCATAGGCTCCCCAGAATGCTCGACCCTGACGACCCACGCCGGACGAAGTAAATACTATCGAGGCATCCGCCGATTTTTTCAGCAGCGGCAACAGGGCTTTCGATAACATAAATTGTGCATTTACATTTACGGACATTACCTGGTTCCAGCTTGCCAGTGAGTAGTTAGCAATGCTGGTGCGTTCGCCGAGTGCTGCGGCATTGTGTAATAAACCGTCAAGGCGAGAAAATTCATTTTCCAGTTGTTCGGCGAGGGCGGTGTAGTCCGCTTCCGTTGCCGTTTTCAGATCAATGGCATAAATCGCCGCCTGGGGATAACCGGCGTGTTCGATGGCATCGTAAACCGCTTCTAGTTTCTCTTGAGTGCGCCCGGCGAGAATCACCGTCGCGCCGTAGCGCGCGAAGGTAAGTGCTGCGGTTCTACCGATACCATCACCGGCACCGGTGACTAAAATCACTCGGTCGCGCAAACTATTGTCGGCGGCGGAGTAGCCCTCTGGAATGTGGCGATTTAGGATAATGTCAGGCATAGCGGTTCCTGTTTAAAAGCTATCTCGGTTTAAAAGCTGTCTCGGTTTAAAAGACTGACTAGATTTAAAAAATACAGCGGTTTTGATTTAAAAAATAATAGGCAGAAGATCGGCAGCGCACTCAATCGCATGGTGCGCGTTCCAGTCGGCGATGTTTTCACCCTGGTCCACATAACCGTAGGCAGCCGCTACGGTGATGGTGCCAGCGGCGCGACCGGCTTCGATATCCCGCTGGTGATCACCGACAAATAAGGTTTGCTTAGGATCGCTGTCGAGGTGTTTGCAAGCCAGTAACACCGATTCTGGGTGAGGTTTGGTATTGGTGACGTGATCGGGACAAATAACCGTTTGCGGAGCCGGGTTAAAGGTCAGAGCATCCATCAAAGGCAAAGTATAAATACTGGGTTTATTAGTGACGATGCCCCAGGGAATATTCTCGGCACCAAGTCGGGCGAGTACGGTTTCAATACCGGGAAAGGGGCGGGTTTCAACGCATACATTGGCGCGATATAAGGCGAGAAACTCGCTGCGAATCGTCTCGAAAGCCGCATCTTTCGGCGAGCAGTTAAACGCGCGAGCAATCATCGCAGCAGAACCATCGCTAATAATGGCACGAATATCACTCTCTTGTAGTGTTTGGCGTTGATGACTCGCCAGCAGCGTGTTGAGAATCAGTGCAAAATCCGGTGCGGTGTCGAGCAGGGTGCCATCGAGATCAAATAAAACCGCCTGGTAGGAGCTGGAGCTAGAGGTCAAAATCAGGCCTCTTTAGCGTCAGGGGTTTTGGAGGCCGCAGACATTTCGGTATGCATCATATAATTAACGCTAACATCCGATGACTTAAGTCGATATTTTTTACTTAGCGGATTGTAAAGTAAGCCCGTCATATCGTTGACCGACAG
Source organism: Porticoccaceae bacterium (assembly GCA_018069525.1). GTDB lineage: Bacteria > Pseudomonadota > Gammaproteobacteria > Pseudomonadales > Porticoccaceae > JAGPUQ01. The sequence continues at coordinate 167,070 of JAGPUQ010000002.1, forward strand.
TTCGGCTTGTCGACACCACTGGGCGAGTTCCGCAGGGCGAATTAACTTGTCGTACTCGTGAGTACCCTGGGGCAGTAATTTCAACACGTACTCCGCGCCGACAATCGCGAAGGCAAAGGCTTTTGCGCTGCGGTTAATGGTGGAAAAAAACACGTGTCCACCGGGCTTAGCCAGTGTTGCACAGGCGCGTACTATCGAAGAGGGATCGGGTACGTGCTCCAGCATTTCAAGACACGTGACGATATCGAAAGTACCGGGCATTTCTGCGGCCAGAGCCTCGGCAGTGATCTGTCGATAGTTAACATTGATGTTGGACTCAATACCGTGCAAGCGCGCCACCGAAAGTGGTGCCTCACCCATATCGATGCCGGTGACGTCTGCACCGCGCTGAGCTAGAGATTCCGCCAATATTCCGCCACCACAACCGACATCTAATACGCGACGTTCGGCTACCGGTGCACGAGCGTCAATCCAGTTGGCTCGCAGCGGGTTTATATCGTGGAGCGACTTAAACTCGCCATCCTCATCCCACCACCGCGAGGCCAGGGCGGCAAATTTCGCGATTTCTGCTGCGTCGACATTCTCGTTAAGATGGGAGTGCTCGTTAGTGCTTGTGGTCATGGTGTAAGTGTCAACCCTAAAGTTTTAAAGCTAGTGCGTAGTTTAAGCCAATCAGGCACCAAAAGTGCGGGTGTGCGCCATTATTATGCAGCAGAGCTTGCTACAAGAATAAGCCATGAAAACTATTTTGTATCCGGGCCGGGTACTGTGAGTGCTCGATATTTGAGATAAGTACCCAGGATAGGTGATGTTTTGCTCTGCTATCTCAGCAGCCTATACTGTAAATTGTTGATAGTTAAGTAATGTTTTATGTGTAAGGTGGATACCCTGATACGAAGTTTCAACCAGGTCAGTCTCTATGCCATTGAATAAACAAGGATACGGTGTAAAATCCAATTCTTATCAGGCGGCGGGCGAACTCGCTGGCATTACTCGTCTGGTCGATAGCTTTTATGAAAACATGAACGCTTTCCCCGAAGCGAAAACAATCAGGCAGATGCACCCTGAAGATTTAGGGGAATCGCGAAAAAAATTAACGTACTTTCTCAGTGGCTGGTTGGGAGGCCCAAAGCTATACTCGCAACATTACGGGGGAGTCAGTATCCCTAATTCACACCGGCATTTGCTGATTGGTGAAATAGAAGGTGATGCCTGGTTGCACTGCATGGAAAAAGCGATTGCTAACCAGCCCTACGAGGAGTCTTTTAAAACATACTTGTTGGCCGAGTTGAAGGTTCCCGTCGGACGGATTAAGGCGGTTTGTGCTGAATATAATTGAGGTAGTTCGAAGATAACTTATGTCGTTCGAAGATAACTATTCCAGGGTTTGAAAATGTTTAGAAAATTGATAGCAGTGGCTTTGTTTGTTTCGTTTCTGGCAATGTCCACCTCCGGCTTAATGATGTTTGTCATTGAAAAGCCGTCATTTACCATTCAAATGCACCCGGTGCATAAATTGTTTGGGTTGGTGTTGATTTTTGCCGTAATCGGCCATTTGTTTTTAAACTACCGCTCACTGCTGAATCATTTAAAAACCCGGTCGGTAGCTATCTTTGGTGGGGTGTTGGTGGTTGTTTTAGTGCTGCTTTACGGAGTGGTTTTAAACAATAAGGTACCTGAAGGCATAGCAGGGCCGATGGATGCGCTCGCTGCAGAGGCGGAAGCTGAATAAGTGATGTTATGCTGGTCGCTGAAATACGCGAGAGCTGATATGAAACCAGGAGCAGATATGAAACCGATTCTACTAAGGTCTTGTGCGCGGGTAGTAGCGCTATTTTTGCTGGTGTTTATAGCGGGGGCGCCCTCTGCGCTCGCAGGCGATTTGGTGTCGAGCTCGCCAGAAGGGGCCGCGGTGTATTTTATTGAACCGCAGGACGGACAAGTGGTAACTCCAGACTTTACCGTCAAATTCGGCTTAAAAGGTATGGGCGTGGCTCCGGCGGGTACCATTAAGGACAATACCGGGCATCATCACATTTTGATTGATCTGGAAGAGTTGCCGGATTTAGCTCAGCCGCTGCCTGCGACTGAGCAGATTAAGCACTTCGGTGGAGGGCAGACTGAAGCGGAGCTGTCTCTCCCCGCGGGAACCCACACCTTGCAGTTATTGTTGGGCAACTACGCTCACGTACCGCACGACAAGCCGCTGGTGTCGGAACAAATTACGGTTGTTGTTAAAGAGACCGTCAAATAAAATTTATTCCAGCAGCCGTAATATTAATCCCCGCTGATTTTTTTACCCCATTGTTTAGCGCGAGCAGTCACCGCCACGCTATCAATGGTTTGTAATTCCCGATCCTTTAAGAGCGCTACACCATTAACCCAGGCGTGAGTCACCTGATGGCCTACGTTGGTGTAGACCAGTTGGGAGTGCAAGTTGTACAGGGGTGTTGTCGATACGTCGGCGAGATTGATGGCGATGAGATCGGCGGCTTTACCTGCTTCTAAACTACCAATTCGATCCGCCATACCTAAGGCTTTGGCTCCGCCCATGGTGGCCATATAAAGAGCTTGTTCGGCAGGTAGGTCGGTTGCCTTACCCAAACCTTTGGCCAGCAATGCCGCCATATTTAATTCTTTAAATAAATCCAGACTGTTGTTGCTGGCCGCGCCATCGGTACCGAGGGCGACGTTAACGTCGGCATCCAGCAATTTTTGTACGGGACATAAACCGCTGGCGAGTTTCAGGTTGGACTGGGGGCAGTGAATCACCTGAGCGTCGGTATCGGCTAAGAGCTGTATATCTTCGTTCGTAATTTGGGTCATATGCACGCATTGGGTGGCCGGGGATAACAGGCCGATCTGGTTTAAGCGCGCGATGGGGCGCGAGCCTTTATCTGCCAGGGCATCGGCGACTTCCTGAGCCGTTTCGTGAAGATGAATCTGCACGGGTGCTTCAAGTTCACTGCTCAGCGTGGCGATGCGCTCCAGGGTGTTGTCATTGACCGTGTAAGGCGCGTGCGGGCCAAAGGCGATCCTAATAAGTGCGTCGTCCTTGCAGTCATCGTAGAGCTGCAAACCCTTGTGGATGTAGTCGGAGGCGTCTCTGGCCCAGGCGGTGGGGAATTCGAGTACAGGAAAGGCGATTTGCGCACGTATGCCGCTGTGGCGAACGACCTGGGCAATTTGGTCGGGATAAAAATACATATCGGCGTAGCAGGTGGTACCACTACTAATCATTTCTGCCACGGCTAATTGCGTACCGTCGGCAACGAAGTCGCCGTTAACCCATTGGCTTTCTGCGGGCCAAATGTAGTCGTTTAGCCATTGCTGTAAGGGGAAGTCATCGGCATAGCCTCGCAGCAGGCTCATGGCGGCGTGGCCGTGAGCGTTGACCAGCCCCGGCATCAATACCGTAGCCTCGAGGATGGTGTGCTCAGCGGTATGGTATTTACGCAGTGCTTCGGCCTCGGGCAGCAGGTCGATAATGTCGCCCTTGTGGATGACCAGGCTACAGTCCTGGTAGACCGCGTTGCGAGGTACGATGGGGATGATCCAGGGTGCTGAAACAATGAGATCAACGGGGGTTTTGTCGCCAGTCGCTGATAGGGAGCCAGATGCGGTGGTCGATGTCGGCCGTATTGAGGTATTTGCTGGGGTATTTTTGGGGCTATTAGTCATGGGCGGGGAGTATAGCGCAGGGCGTTAAAAGTTCGGAGTGGGGCTCAGATCATATCTGAGTAGAAGGCTTCAAAGCGTGTGTCGAAAGCCCCCTGAAGAGGCTCTGTGTGGCACTTCTCTATGGTACAATGCTGGCTATTCGCGGGCCGGTTGTTGCTACCCAATCTAGGAATCAATCTTAGGGGTAATGACCAGCCCGTTGTCGTACCACACTAGCCGAGTATTGTTGTCGTTATGGGTGAATTGATCGCGAAAGAAATCGTCCCGATAAATATCGAAGACGAGCTGCAAAAGTCGTACCTCGACTATGCCATGAGTGTCATTGTTGGCCGGGCATTGCCCGATGTGCGCGATGGCCTCAAGCCTGTGCATCGCCGAGTGCTGTATGCCATGAGCGTACTCAACAACGACTGGAACAAGGCTTACAAAAAGTCTGCTCGAGTGGTGGGCGACGTGATTGGTAAGTATCACCCCCACGGCGATTCCGCTGTGTACGATACCATTGTACGTATGGCGCAGCCGTTTTCACTGCGCTACATGTTGGTCGATGGCCAGGGTAACTTCGGCTCCATTGACGGCGATTCACCGGCGGCGATGCGTTACACTGAAATTCGCATGTCGAAGATTGCGCACGCTTTGCTCGCCGACCTCGATAGCGAAACCGTTAATTTCGTCCCCAACTACGATGAAACCGAAACCATTCCCGAGGTGATGCCGACCCGTGTGCCGAACTTATTGGTTAACGGTTCTTCGGGCATTGCGGTTGGTATGGCAACGAATATCCCGCCGCATAACCTGTCGGAAGTGATCGCCGCCTGTTTGGCACTTGTCGACAACCCAGATATTACTATCGATGAGTTGATGGAATTTATTCCCGGCCCCGATTTCCCCACCGCCGGCATTATCAACGGTCGCGCTGGAATTTTGCTGGCTTACCGCACCGGTCGAGGCCGCATTTATGTGCGCGGTCGTGCTCGGGTTGAGCCTATGGAAAAAGGCGATCGTGAACGTATTGTGATTACCGAAATTCCCTACCAGTTGAATAAAACCCGCTTGCTAGAAAAAATTGCCGAACTAGTTAAAGAAAAGAAAATTGAAGGTATTTCCGAATTACGCGACGAGTCTGATAAAGATGGCTTGCGCGTGGTGGTTGAGCTCAAGCGCGGCGAAATGGGTGAGGTGATTTTGAATCAGCTCTACTCGCAAACGCAACTGGAAAGCGTGTTCGGCATTAATGTGGTCGCGCTGGTCAACGGCCAGCCGAAAACACTGAACCTCAAGCAATTGATCGAATGCTTTATTCGTCACCGTCGCGAAGTAGTGACGCGTCGTACCGTTTACCTGTTGCGCAAAGCCCGAGAGCGCGGCCACGTACTGGAAGGTTTAGCGATAGCCATTGCTAATATCGACGGCGTGATTGAAATGATTAAAGCCTCGCCGAATCCGACAGAAGCTCGCGAACGCTTAATGGCGCAAGCCTGGGGCGCGGCCGAGGTAATGCCGTTTCTCGAAGTTGCCGACGCCTGTCGCCCTAGTGATTTGGGCCCCGAGTTCGGTTTGCGCGATAACAGCTACTATTTGTCAGAAGCTCAGGCGCGAGCGATTCTGGAATTACGCCTGCATCGTTTAACCGGCATGGAGCATGAAAAGCTACTCGACGAATACCGTGAAAAACTCGTAGAAATCACTGATTATCTCGATATTCTGGGCGATCCCGAACGCTTGAAAACGGTAATTCGGGAAGAGCTTGCCGAGGTCGATGCGGACTTTGGCGATGAGCGTCGCACCGAAATTGTCGAATCAAAACTAGATTTAACCGTAGAGGACCTGATCCCTGAAGAAGAACGTGTGGTCACAGTTTCCCACGGCGGTTACGCCAAGAGCCAACCGCTGGATGACTACCAGGCTCAGAAGCGCGGTGGCACCGGTCGCTCGGCGACAGCGGTTAAAGACGAAGATTTTGTTGAGCACCTGCTGGTCGCTAACACTCACGACACCATTCTTTGTTTCACTAACGCGGGCAAGGTGTACTGGCTCAGAACTTTCCATATTCCCGTAGCCAGTCGCACGGCCCGTGGTCGTCCGCTGGTGAACTTGTTGCCATTGGATGCAGACGAACGCGTCACCTCAATTCTTGCGATAAAAGAATATCGAGATGATCAGTTTGTGTTTATGGCAACCTCAAGCGGTACGGTTAAAAAGACCGCTTTGACGGCGTTTTCACGACCGCGCAGCGTGGGTTTACGCGCGTTAGAGCTAGACGAAGGTGATCATTTAGTGGGCACGGCGCTGACTAATGGCGAGCAAGACGTGATGCTATTTTGTAGTTCTGGGAAATCCGTACGCTTTAATGAAACCGACGTTCGCGCCATGGGCCGTACGGCTAAAGGCGTACGGGGCATTCGTATGCCCGAGAGCGAAACCATGATCTCGCTGATTATTCCGGCGGAAGAGCGCAGCATTCTTACCGTGAGCACTAACGGCTACGGCAAGCGTACCGATCTGGATGATTTCCCCGTTCACAAGCGCGGCGGGCAGGGCGTGATTGCCATGCAAACCAGCGATCGTAACGGTGCCTTAGTCGGTGCAGTACAGGTTGCCGCTAACGATGAGATTATGTTGATTTCGGATCAGGGCACACTGGTGCGTACACGCGTCGAAGAGATCTCGGTGCTAAGCCGTAACACTCAAGGTGTGCGGGTAATTAAAGTGCGCGATGCAGAAAACCTGGTTGGTGTGGTTGCTATCCGGGAAAGTGCTGAAGACCTTATAGAGCGCACGGAAGGAGAAAGTGTTCTTCCGGTTGAAAACAACGCTGATGAACAGGCCGGAGAGCAGACCGAAGAAAATCAGGGCGAGAAGGACGACGGTTAAGGTGGCTGACGAAAAACGATTAAGCGCTTTGCGCAAACAGATCGACGACATCGACAGTAAACTGTTGGAGCTGATCAGCGCCCGTGCTCAGTGTGCGAGCGAGGTTGCCGAGGTTAAAGGCGGCGATGCCGATGCGGTCTATTATCGTCCCGAGCGCGAAGCTCAAGTCTTACGTGCAGTGAAAGCCGCTAATCCCGGACCCTTGAGCGATGAAGAAATTGCACGCCTGTTTCGCGAAATTATGTCGGCGTGTCTGGCCCTGGAAAAACCCATAACCGTGGCTTTTCTCGGCCCCGAAGGCACCTTCACTCAGGCCGCAGCTCTCAAACATTTCGGCCATTCCGCAATTTCTGCGCCACTGTCCGCGATCGACGAAGTGTTTCGCGAAGTCGCCTCGGGTGCCGCGAACTACGGTGTGGTGCCGGTAGAAAACTCAACCGAAGGCGTGGTCAATCATACTCTCGATAGTTTTCGCGAATCGACATTGAGTATTTGTGGCGAGGTGGAATTACGCATTCATCACCACCTATTAATAGGTCCCAATACCAGGCCAGATAATATTACGCGGGTGTACTCCCATCCTCAGTCGCTGGCGCAATGTCGCAAGTGGCTGGATGCCCACCTGCCCAATGTCGAGCGGGTGCCGTTAAACAGCAACGCCGAGGCCGCCAAGCGGGTTATTGGCGAGTGGAGTTCGGCGGCTATCGCAGGGGAAATGGCGGAAACTTTGTACGAGCTCACTCCGCTGTATCAAAATATTGAAGATGAACCGGACAATGCCACCCGGTTTTTGATTATTGGGCGGGAGCCCGTACCGCCGAGTGGCGACGATAAATCCTCTATTATGGTATCGGTTAAAAACCAGCCGGGGGCTTTATATACATTGCTGGAGCCGTTTCGCAAGCACGGTGTGGATTTAACTCGGGTGGAAACGCGGCCATCGCGCACCGCCACCTGGAGCTACGTATTTTTTATTGATCTTGTCGGTCACAGCGAAGATGACAACGTGCGTCTGGCGCTGGAAGAAATAGCCGCGGTGGTGGCCGAGCTGCGGGTGCTTGGCTCCTACCCGCGAGCCGTTCTTTAATGCGATCCTTGATAGAGTAAGTTCTTGCTTATGACACAAACAGATGAGTTGGGTCAGTCCCGCTTATTAGTGGTTGGTCTCGGTCTAATTGGCGGGAGCCTTGCGCTGGCGGTCAAAGAACGAGGCTTGTGTCGCGAGGTGATCGGCTGTTCGCGCAGTGCGGAAACCCTGGCGCAGGCCTTAAAAAATCGTGTGGTAGATCGGGTGGAAGCCGATTTAACCATGGCCCTTGGGCAATTAGGCGCTGGCGATATCGTGGTGATTTGCGTACCCACATTGACCGTGCCGAATATTCTACAGGTGGTCAAAGACGCGACTTCCCCTGAAGTTACCATTACTGACGTGGCCAGCGTAAAAGGCAGCGTGGTGTCCAGCGTCGAAACTATTTATGGCGGTATCCCGGCGCAGTTTGTGCCGGGCCATCCCATTGCTGGCTCTGAAAAAAGCGGCATTAATGCGGTGGTGGCTGACCTCTACCAGCACCACGAGGTGATTTTAACGCCACTGGAGCAGACCGGGGCGGATCATCTCGCTCGGGTGCGCGCGCTTTGGCAGGCCGTGGGTGCTCAGGTCAGTGAAATGCCCGCTGAGGTACACGACAAGGTGCTTTCGGCCACAAGTCATTTACCGCATCTACTGGCCTATACGCTAGTGGATACCCTGGCGGATATGGAAAAAAATCGCGAGATTTTTCGCTATGCTGCGGGTGGTTTTCGAGATTTTACCCGCATTGCCGGCAGCGACCCGGTGATGTGGAAGGATATCGCACTGGCTAACGACACCGCCATTGTCGAGGTGTTGGATCAATTAAATACCAGGCTGGGTGATTTACGTGCAGCTATTTTGCGTGGCGACAGTGATCACCTGCTGGGGGTTTTTACCCGTGCTGGTGAAGCGCGGCGACATTTTCAGATTATGCAGGATCAAAAACCCTATATGAGTAGCACGGAACAAAGTATGGATTACCGCGTTGAACCTGGTGGTCGAATGATGGGTGATATGCGCGTGCCCGGCGATAAATCGATCTCCCATCGTTCGATTATGCTGGGAGCCATTGCCGAGGGCGTGACGCGAGTTAGTCATTTTCTCGAGGGCGAAGATAGTCTGGCGACCTTGCAGGCGTTTCGCGATATGGGTGTGGTGATCGAAGGTCCAGATCACGGTCAGGTGCTGATTCACGGCGTCGGTTTACACGGTCTTAAACCCGCGCCGGGTGATGTTTATTTAGGTAATTCCGGAACCTCAATGCGTCTGCTGTCGGGCTTAATGGCGGGCCAGGCTTTCGATAGCACTCTAACGGGTGATGAATCGCTATCGCGACGCCCGATGCGGCGGGTATCTGTACCGCTGTCAGAGATGGGTGCGAAAATCGAAACTGGGGAGGGCGGTGTACCGCCAGTGAAAATTTCCGGTGGACAGCGCTTGCAGGGGCTGGATTACGCCATGCCGGTGGCCAGCGCCCAGGTGAAATCCAGTGTGTTGTTGGCAGGTTTGTACGCGGAAGGTGAAACCAGCGTGGTGGAACCCGCACCGACTCGGGATCATACCGAGCGCATGTTGCAGGGTTTTCAGTACCCGGTGAAGCGAGAGGGGAATCGGGTCAGTATTACTGGTGGCCATACGCTTACCGCCTGTGATATTGAGGTGCCAGGGGATATATCCTCCGCAGCCTTTTTTATGGTGGCCGCAAGTATTGCGCCCGATTCTGATCTCACCTTACGCGCGGTCGGCGTTAATCCTACCCGTATTGGTGTGGTGAATATTTTACGCGCCATGGGTGCGAATATTGCTTTGCTTAATGAGCGAGATGTCGGTGGCGAACCGGTGGCAGATATTCGGGTGCGTTATGCACCGTTGCAGGGCATTCATATCCCGGAAGACCAGGTACCCCTGGCAATTGATGAATTCCCGGCCATTTTTATTGCCGCCGCCTGCGCTGAAGGGCTGACAGTATTAACCGGGGCCGAAGAGCTGCGGGTTAAAGAAAGTGATCGTATTCAAGCCATGGCGGATGGTTTGGTGAGTCTAGGAGTTGATGCTACAGCCACCGATGACGGTATTCATATCGTGGGTGGTCGTATACAAGGCGGCAAGGTGGATAGTCTGGGTGACCACCGCATTGCTATGTCATTTGCCATTGCCGGATTGCGGGCCGAAGGGCCGATTAAGATCCGTGATTGTAATAACGTAGCTACCTCCTTTCCCAATTTTTTAGAGTTAGCCAGTGCCAGCGGTCTGGCACTCTCTGAGGTAACAAGATGACCAACAAAGCTATACCAATTGTGACCATTGATGGGCCTAGCGGGTCGGGCAAAGGCACTATGAGTATGATGCTGGCGCGCAAGTTGGGCTTCCACTATCTCGATAGCGGGGCGCTGTATCGCTTGTTAGCACTGGCGGCCAGTCGTCACAAGGTTGCCCTCGATAACATTGAAGGCCTCGCCGTGCTGGCTGGGCATATGGATATTACCTTCGCCATGAAAGCCGATAATGGAGCACCGCAAATTATTTTGGAAGGCGAAGACGTTTCCACTCAAATTCGCGCCGAGGAAATTGGTCTGCTGGCCTCCAAAGTAGCCGCAATTCCCGAAGTGCGCGCTGCTTTATTGCAACGTCAGCACGCGTTTGCTGCAAAGCCAGGCTTGATCGCCGACGGACGTGATATGGGTACCGTGGTTTTCCCCTCGGCTCAGGTCAAAATCTTCCTCACGGCAGGTGCCGACGAGCGCGCCAAAAGACGCTATAAGCAGTTGATTGAAAAGGGAGAAAATGTTAATCTCCCGGCGCTTATCGACTCGGTCAGAGAGCGTGACGAGCGGGACAGTCAGCGTGCGGTTTCACCTTTGGTGCCGGCGCCAGACGCCCATCAGATTGATTCAACGGATCTGTCTATCGAGGAAGTTCTACAACTTATCCTCGATTTGGTGCAGCCGATCAATGTGGAAGCGGCCGCGGGGTGAAGTAAGCCGAGTTTAAAAGAGGCCGGCACCTGGGGCTCGTGAGTTAAGAAAAGTGAAATCTTAAACGTCATTAGTTAGTTAAGAAGTTAGACGTTTGGGAACGCAGCTTAAAGATTTTTTGGAGAGTGGCGGTCTATTTTGGGCCAGATTGACGAGATCGTTACTCAATTTTAGAACCAACCTGTGATACTGGCATCACAGCGCGCAGACGCCTAACTGAACACAATACTCAGTTAACGCCGACCCGCTAGTTGAATTGATAGTACGAGAACTAAAGTAATGACTGAGAATTTTGCCGAGTTATTTGAAGAAAGCTTAAAAAGCGTTGAAATGAAACCTGGAACGATTGTTACCGGGGTTGTTATCGACGTCGATAAGGATTGGGTCACCGTGCACGCCGGTCTTAAATCCGAGGGTGTTATCGCGCTGAGTGAATTTGCCGATGACAACGGTGCTATTACCGTCGCTATAGGCGACGAAGTGCAGGTAGCTCTTGAAGCGGTGGAAGATGGCTTTGGTGCCACTCGCCTGAGCCGTGAAAAAGCGCGTCGCGCAGAGTCCTGGATAGAGCTCGAAAATGCTCAAACCGAAGGCAAAATTGTTACTGGTATGATCAGTGGCAAGGTGAAAGGCGGCTTTACGGTCGATATTAATGGGGTACGGGCATTTTTGCCGGGTTCACTGGTCGATGTACGACCAATGCGCGAAACCACGCATCTGGAAGACAAAGAACTCGAATTTAAAGTTATCAAGCTGGACCAAAAACGCAACAACGTTGTGGTATCGCGTCGCGCGGTAATGGAAGCAGCCAATAGTGTTGAGCGCGAACAGTTGCTTGAGCAACTCGACGAAGGCGTGGTCATGAAGGGTATCGTTAAGAACCTGACCGACTACGGTGCTTTTGTTGATATGGGTGGTATCGACGGTCTGTTGCACATCACTGATATGTCCTGGAAGCGCGTTAAGCATCCTAGCGAAGTGGTTGAGGTTGGCGACGAAATCGAGGTTAAGATCCTCAAGTTTGATCGCGAACGCAATCGCGTCTCGTTGGGCTTGAAGCAGCTTGGCGAAGATCCCTGGAGCGACATTATTGGTCGTTATCCACGCAATACCCGCATCACTGCGGTAATCACTAACTTGACTGACTACGGCTGTTTCGCCGAGTTGGAAGACGGCGTTGAAGGTTTGGTCCACGTTTCTGAAATGGATTGGACTAACAAAAATATCCACCCCTCGAAAATGGTTCAAGTGGGCGATAAAGTTGAAGTCATGGTGCTCGATATCGACGAAGAACGTCGTCGTATCTCACTAGGCATGAAACAGTGTCTGGCTAACCCCTGGGACGAGTTTGGTACGCATCACTCCAAAGGTGATCTTATCAAGGGTAATATCAAATCCATTACTGATTTTGGTATTTTCATCGGTCTCGACGGTGGTATTGATGGCCTGGTTCATCTCTCCGATATTTCCTGGAGTGAAGAAGGCGAAGAAGCCGTTCGTGGTTACAATAAGGGCGATGAGCTGGAAACCGTTATTCTTGCAGTCGATCCTGAGCGTGAGCGTATCTCTCTCGGCATTAAGCAAATGGCCAACGACCCGTTCTCAAACTACCTTGCCGAAAATGACAAGGGCAGTGTGGTGAAGGGTAAGGTAATTGCCGTCGATGCTAAATCAGCTACGCTTGAATTGGCTGAAGGTATTGAAGCAACTCTGAAAGCATCTGAAATTTCGCGAGATCGAGTTGAAGATGTACGCAACGTTTACTCTATAGATGCAGAAGTCGAAGCTCTGGTTATTAGTACTGATCGCAAAAAACGCGTTATCAATCTGTCGGTCAAAGCTTTGGAAAATGCGGAAGAAAGAGCAGCTATTCAGAACCATCGCGATAAGGAACCTGAAGTGGTATCCAGCAGTCCTAATACGACTATTGGTGATCTTATCCGCGCACAAATGGACAGCTCGGACAAGTAATTAAATAGCCGCAGCGTAGGTATAAGCGTGCGCGGTATGGGTGACAGAAAATGACAAAATCAGAGTTAATTGAACGGATCGCAATGAACCAGGATCAGCTACCGCCAAAAGATGTTGAGTTGGCAGTTAAGATGATGCTGGATTCTATGACGAAGGCGCTGACGAATAATCAACGCATTGAGATTCGGGGTTTTGGCAGTTTCTGTCTCCATTATCGCGCTCCACGTATTGGACGCAACCCTAAATCGGGCACTACTGTGGAGTTACCTGGTAAATACGTACCACATTTTAAGCCTGGCAAGGAGCTGCGTGAGCGGGTAAATGCTTCTCTTACAAAAGCGTGATTTTCTTATCCAGGGAATAGGTTCGGGGAGAACATGTGAAACGTATTAAACTAATTTTTTTAGTTATTATATTAATTATCTGTGCACTGGCTGGTATCTGGTTTGTGCAAGATAACCCGGCCTTAACGGGACTGACTGTATTCGGATTTAGCGTTGGGCCCCTACCTTTGGGTGTTTGGCTGGTTGCTACTTTTTTTGTTGGTGTCTTGTTGGCTTTGTTCGCCACTAGCGTACCTGTTGCTAGAGCCAGGCGAAAAAACAAGCGTTTGGAAAAAGAATTGAATCGCCTTAAATCCTCCGTTCCGGCATAGGTTTTATCCTCGCTAAGCACCCCTCAATGTCGTCCATACCTTCCAGCTAGTATTTCCCTAAAATGCAAATGTGCTCTGTCACTATTACGTTCTGTAGGTCTTTGTAGGTCTTTGTAGGCCATGTGGAAGTGCAGATGTGCGCTTTTCTTCGGGTTTAATACTAAAAAATCTGACAGAGTAATCCTTGCTGCCGCAGAAGAAATATAAGATTATCGCTTCGTCGAAGGGATTTCGACATGGTTTTGGCCTCTTTTCTTAAAGGCCATTTTTCACTGACAAGGATCGCCTTATCGGGCGAAAGGAGTTTAATATGAAATATTTTACCGCCCTTCGGGGTATTTTGTTGGCGTTGACACTGCTATCCGCGCCTATCGTTTCGTTTGCCGCCTCGCCTGCAGAGGCCGCGGCTAAGTCCAGCGCACTGGCAACAAGTCAAAAAAGTGAGGCTGGGGTTAATATCAACACGGCTAGTGCCGAAGAGCTGGCCAGCACCTTGGTTGGCGTTGGACCTAAGCTTGCTCAGGCTATCATCGATTATCGTGAAGCCAATGGCGTGTTTGGGGATAAAGCGCAGTTAATGGAAGTTAAGGGTATTGGTGATTCGGTCTTTAATAAAAACAAAACCAGAATCAGCCTGTAATTCGATAATACCCAGTAGTTTATTATGTAGCGTCGCACGATATTCTGCAGTCGGTTGTTTCTCCGAGTAAGCAGTTTGCGGAACCATCGTGTTTGACGCAGTTTTATATCAGATGTAAATATAGAATCAGGTCTAAACTTCGACGCAATGTTGAGATTTTCCCCGGTCTGTTTGTCCCTTTCCCCGCCTAGAATATCAGTCAAGTAAAACCCACAGTTAAAGTCAGCATCTTCTGGTTCTTCTTTAGTATCCCCCAGTATCCCCCAGTATCCCACTTACATGTTCTACCTACATGCTGGTGTTAATGCCAGCAGCCCACGCTTAGGGTATGCTTAGTCTTTATTTATATCGAGTCGCCAGGGCAGAAAACTAGCTGACACCCACCTGGATTCCCTTAACGGTTTGCTTTGATCCGGCTGGGCAGCAACTTCGCGAACGATAACGGGTTTTTGACAATATTCTTACGCTTTTCCAATTAATCACTTCAGGAGTTTGTTATGGATTTTAATTATTCGGATAAGGTTCGCGAGCTGCAATTACGTGTTCAGAACTTTATGGATGTGCATATTTCCCCGAATGAGGCCTTGTTCTACCAGCAATTGGACGAGGGTGGGCGCTGGTGTACGCCACCCATTCTCGATGAGTTAAAGGCCAGGGCTAAGGAGGAAGGCTTGTGGAATTTGTTTCTGCCGGAGAGCGAGCAGGGTGCCGGGCTGACTAATCTTGAGTATGCCCCTTTATGCGAAATTATGGGTAAATCCAAATGGGCGTCGGAAGTGTTCAATTGCTCGGCTCCCGACACCGGTAATATGGAGACCATCGAGCGCTATGGTTCTCAGGAGCAAAAAGACCGTTGGCTCGAACCTCTATTACAGGGGGAAATACGCTCGGCATTTTGTATGACCGAGCCTCAGGTGGCATCCTCCGATGCGACCAATATTGAAACTCGCATCGAGCGCGATGGTGACGAATACGTGATTAATGGCCTGAAATGGTTTTCTTCCGGTGTTCACGAACCCCGGTGCAAAATCTTAATCGTGATGGGTAAGACCGATCCAGACGCTGCTCGGCACGTACAGCAATCGATGATTTTGGTTGAACCCAATACCCCCGGTATTACCGTGAAACGCTGGACTCCGGTATTCGGTTACGACGATGCGCCCCACGGCCATGCAGAAGTCGAATTTAAGGATGTGCGTGTTCCGGCTAGTAATATGTTGCTGGGCGAGGGCAGAGGTTTTGAAATCGCCCAGGGCCGTCTTGGCCCCGGTCGAATTCACCACTGCATGAGAGTTATCGGCGTTGCCGAGCGCGCCCTGGAATATATGTGCACCCGTGCGCTGAACCGCGTTGCCTTTGGTAAGACTCTGGCCGAGCAATCAATCTGGCTTGAACGTATTGCCGATGCCCGCATTAATATCGAACAGGCGCGCCTGTTGACTCTCAAAGCGGCCTATATGATGGACACGGTGGGTAATAAAGTCGCTCGCATGGAAATCGCCATGATCAAAGTCGCCGCTCCGAATATGGCGTTAGCGATTATTGACGATGCCATTCAGGCTTACGGTGCTTGCGGTGTTACCGAGGATGTTGGCCTGGCGAGAGCCTGGGCGCACACCCGTATTCTGCGTATTGCCGATGGCCCGGACGAAGTTCATCGCAATCAGATAGCGCGCTTAGAATTGAAAAAGTACCGATAGCAATTCAATAAATCCACCTTTATAGTTTCAGGTAATCTGAGTTATAAATTAAGTTGTATAAAAGCCTGCCGCTAACCCGGTGGGCTTTTTTTGGGTAGCGGTCTCCTGTTTACTCGTACCGGCGAATCATTTTATTGCTAGCTAAAACAGGAGCTTATGTATTGGTTTTGTGCTATAGTGTGGGCCACTCGTCGCTAGTGCTTGTTTAAATTATCGGCGAGCGCGTCATAGTTAGTTGCATGTTCGTCAGTGGTACGGTGTATCCGCAAAATTTAATTGCGTTTATCACTGTCAGGTTATTCCCTCCTTACTCCTAGCGACCACCAATTACCGAATGCCGCAATAAGTGCCTGGCCATTTTTGTGTCACACAAAATCTAGTCAGGCGTTGTGCATCGTAGGTGTGTCGCGTACGTCGCGTACGCAAAATTGGTCGCAATATTACACTTGTTTAAACCGGACAGTTCTTGCCCGGCTTGAGTGTTGCATTGTCATCCAGCCCGATACATTACGTTAGCGAACGTATGGTTTTTTAAAACCATTATTTTTATCTACTATTAATGTGCCATAAGGCGCATTCAGGAATACTATTGAATGACTTTTGAGACTCTCGGTTTATCCGAACAATTACTACGCGCTACTGCCGAGATGGGTTACACCGAACCCACGCCGATTCAGGCGAAATCCATTCCCGCAGTGCTAAAAGGTGGCGATATATTGGCTGCCGCACAAACTGGTACCGGTAAAACCGCCAGTTTTGTACTGCCTATTTTGCATCGCCTTAGCGACAAACCAGCGGTTAAAAATAACCAGGTACGGGCCCTGGTGTTGACTCCAACACGAGAGCTGGCTGCTCAGATTCAACAAAGCGTTGTCGACTATGGCAAGCATCTTAATTTACGTTCTACCGTGGTGTTTGGTGGCGTAAAAATCAATCCACAAATGATGAAGTTACGTGGTGGTGTCGACGTTCTTGTGGCAACCCCCGGACGTTTACTCGATTTATATCGCCAAAATGCAGTTAAGTTTGATCAAGTGGAAACACTGGTGTTGGACGAAGCGGATCGCATGCTCGATATGGGCTTTATTAACGACATTAAAAAAATTCTGGCGGCGTTACCGAAACAGCGTCAAAATTTATTGTTCTCGGCAACTTTTTCCAATGACATTCGGCGGCTGGCAGGTGGCTTGTTGCATGATCCCCTCGAGATTAATGTCGCACCTAAAAATACCGCGGCTGAAACTGTTGAACAGAAAGTGTATCCGGTTGATAAGGCCCGTAAGGCCGAATTACTCAGCCATTTGATTCGCACTGAAGGCTGGCATCAGGCATTGGTATTTTCCCGCACTAAACACGGTGCCAACAAGCTGGTTAAGTTGTTGGATCGCGACGATATTCGCGCCGCGGCTATTCATGGTAATAAAAGCCAGTCCCAGCGTACTAAAGCACTAGCAGACTTTAAGCGCGGTAAAGTTCAGGTTTTGGTTGCTACGGATATTGCTTCGCGGGGTATTGATATTGATCAGCTGCCTCAAGTGGTGAATTTTGATTTGCCCAATGTCCCTGAGGATTATGTGCATCGTATTGGCCGTACTGGCCGTGCCGGTAATGAGGGTCGAGCGATCTCGTTGGTTAGCGCAGATGAAATTAGTTTGTTGCACGATATTGAGCGTGTTATTAACTCTAATATCGAGCGTCAGGAAATTGAAGACTTTGAACCTAATCACACCTTGCCGGCTTCACGTCCGCCCGGGTCTGGTCGAGGTAGACAGGGTCAAAACCGTCCGCCGCGTAAGAATGGTGCTCAACAAAAACCCTGGAGTGGTTCTAAGTCCGGAGGTGGTCGTAGTGCTAATGGCGGCGGCGGTGGTAGAAATTCGAACGGTGCTAGTAGAAATACCAGTGGCGCTAATAGAAATACCGGCGGTGCTAGTAGAACGGGTGGCGGTAGGGGAACGTCAGGTAATACTCACGACGCTGAAAACTTTGGTAATAGGTAAGCTTAGGTACCACGCGTACTTTGCCTTGTAAGTAGGGGGCTTGTAACTAGAGCTTTATAAATAGCCTTTTACCACGAGTGTTTTAAAAGTGGCATGTTAAAGCCAGCCTGTTAAAGGGCTGGCTTTTTCTTTGCGCCCCATAAAGTCATTGTCGGAAAAGTGAGTGTCGGCAAAGCTAGTATCGACAGAGCAGGGCGCTTACGGCAACCTCTACATTAAGAATTCGCGGGCCAAGGGATATCGGTAAAAACCCGACCTCCTCAAACTTTTCGATTTCATAGGGAGTAAATCCTCCCTCCGGGCCAACCGCGAGTGTTACTGGTGGTTTATTGTCCGCTTGCGGGTTTGTTGATGGCGCTGGATTATCCGCGCCGGGATGCGCCACGTAAGTTAAGGTGTTTTTGCTAATATCATTTAACTCGTCTTCCACAAAAGGTTTGAATAAGGGGTGCAGAGATACCTGTGGCATTACCGTATCAACGGCTTGCTCCAGGCCAAGTGTCAGTTGCTCACGGATATTGTCGGGCGAGAGTAATGGGCTTTGCCAATAACTCTTTTCGACTTTCCAGACGTTAATTAAATGAATACGTTTAACGCCGAGCACCGCAACGTTACGAATAATACGGCGCAAAGCTTTGGGACGGGGCAGGGCGAGAACAAGTGTTACCGGTAACGCTGGTGGCGGATCGCGCTCGAAGCTGACTTCCAGTTCGGCCATGGTGGCATCTATTTTGAGTACGGTTCCGCTACCGATTTGGCCATCGATTAAACCGACTTTCAAAATCGATTCGGGCGCAGTCTTTAATATGTTTTGCAAATGCAGTAAGCGACGATCATCAATACGGGCGCGGTTTTGGTGGTAGAAGTCTGAAGGAGAGAGGAGCAGTAAGTTCATGCTGTGATCTGCATTGAGATAATTTGTGTGGATAGGCTTTATGGATAACATTTATGATTAGTTTGTATGGACAGCTTCAGTAAAGTACTAATTGGTGTCCCGGAGAGGATTCGAACCTCTGACCTGCCCCTTAGGAGGGGGCCGCGCTATCCAGCTGTGCCACCGGGACGTAAATAGATAGTCAGTAAGATAAGGCTCTTATTATAAGAGCGTCGAGGTTTATCACAAACCTTTCAATAATTGATCCTTAGCGGCATTTACTTTCGCTGCCAAGTAGTCGTTGCCGCCACGATCGGGATGCAGCTTCTGCATGAGGCTCTTATGGGCTTTACTGATGTCTTCACGGCTTGCACCAGGTTGTAGTCCTAAAATTTGCCAGGCTTCTTCGTCGCTATTACCTGACAGTGGCGGTGAAGTGGTCTTAGCCTCTTCAAAACCGGTGAAGCGTCGTGCCATATAGGCGTTGAGTAATAAGCCGGATTCTCGATCACTATTTTGGTAGGTGCTAAGCAGTTGGCTTAATTGTTCGCGGCTTAAGGTCGACAATCGACTCTGGGCGTAAGTGCCTTTGCGCACAGTGCCGTCCATAGCGCCGTTAGTTAAGTTAATTTTAATTTCCAGATGCTGGGTGCGCAGTGTGGGTCCGATGCCCTCTGTACCAAATGCCGCACTGCTGGCTTTGCCCCAAAACTTTAACAGGGGTGCGGCGCGCAATGCCGTAGTAAGTAGACCTTTCATCGCGGGTAACAAGCCGGCAATAGCGGCGCTGAGCCAATGGGCGCGACCGGTGATAACTAGCAACAGGGTGACAACAAAGACGCCGATAAACACGCTGCGCCAAATCACCGCGCGACGTTTTTCTGCGGATAAGGTATTTAGCTTTTTAGTTTCGCGCCATAGGTACCAAAGCACAAATGCCAGGACCAGCAGGACAATGATGCGCACCATAAAAAATACAGATCCGAATTTATTGGGGCAGGTAGCGCATCAGCAGGGCGTATTCGTCCCCCTCTGCAGCGTTCCAGTCGTCGGGTAGCGGTATGCGCACCGTGTGACCCGAGCCAGGGGCAGCGGACATGGATTCGCCATTGAGTTTTTCGATATGATTTAGGTTAAACACGCGATTGCCACCAGGCCTGATTAACTCCAGGGTATCACCGGTTTCAAAGCGATTTTTTACGTCAATGGTTAACCAGCCGCGATCGGCATCGGTTTCCAGAATTTCACCGACAAATTGTTGTCTGCTGTTCCCGGAAGCACCCTTGCCGTAGTTTTGATAGGACTCGGGAACATGACGACGATAAAAGCCTTCGGTGTAACCGCGATTGGCGAGGTGGTCGAGTTCGGTCATCAAAGACATATCAAAAGGCTTACCGTTGACCGCCTCATCAATTGCGCGGCGATAGCTTTGCGCGGTGCGGGCGACGTAGTAGTGAGATTTAGTACGACCTTCAATTTTTAAGGAATGAATGCCCATGTCTACCAGAGTGGGTACGTGTTGCACCGCACGTAGATCTTTGGAGTTCATAATATAAGTGCCATGCTCGTCTTCGTAGGCAGGCATAAATTCATCGGGCCGGTTTTCTTCTTGTAAAAGCACTAAAGGTGGTTCGTCAAAACCCGCTGTATTGTCCACCACGGGCGAGTCGCCGGGTGCCCAGGATTGTACTTGAGGGTTTACCGGAGTGATGTTGCCGGTTTCATCTTGCGTGGCTGCGTGGGCCTGATACTTCCAGCGGCAGGCATTGGTGCAGGCGCCTTGATTGGGATCGCGGTGATTCATATAGCCAGACAGCAGGCAGCGACCTGAGTAGGCGATACACAGCGCGCCGTGGACAAAGACTTCGAGTTCCATGCCAGGACATTCTTCGCGAATTTCGCCAATTTCCTCCATCGATAATTCTCGGGATAAAATTACTCGGCTAACACCTTGTTTATACCAGAACTGCACCGTCGCGAAATTTACCGCGTTGGCCTGCACAGAAAGGTGGATGGGGACGTCTGGCCAGCGTTCGCGTACCAGCATAATTAGCCCGGGGTCGGACATGATCAGCGCGTCGGGCCCCATCTCAATCACGGCTTCCATATCGCGTAAATAGGTGCGTACTTTATCGTTGTGGGGCGAAATATTACTGGCAATATAAAATTGCTTGCCTTGCTTGTGCGCCTCGGCAACGGCCTCGCCCATAATGTTGAGACGATTAAATTCGTTGTTGCGCACCCGTAAGCTGTAGCGAGGTTGTCCGGCGTAGACTGCATCCGCCCCGTAGGCGAAGGCGTAGCGCATGCTTTTGTAGGTGCCCGCAGGAGACAGCAACTCCGGAGTTTTGATTATTCCAGAAGCAGCACCTCGTGACGTAGCTATTTTTGAGGAAACGGTATTTGAAGACATGGCGGTAGCAACAGTGGCAAATTAGCGGGCCATTTTACCAGTAATCGGGTGACATCGCTGTTCAATTATGGTTTTTATAGACGTTTTATGAGAGGCTTCCAGAATATTACTTTTCGGCCTAAAAACACCTCGAGCGAGACCACTGTTGATGACGACACCCATAACCAAATCTGCCGCAAGCTCCCAAACAAGCACCCAGACAGCTACTCAGGCAACGTTGGGCACACCCTTTACCAGCACCGCCACCAAAGTGATGTTGTGCGGTTCCGGGGAGTTGGGCAAGGAAGTCGTGATCGAACTACAGCGTCTGGGTGTAGAGGTGATCGCACTGGATCGCTACGAAAACGCGCCGGCCATGCAGGTGGCTGACCGTAGCTATACGCTGTCTATGCTCGATGGCGATGCGCTACGTGACATCGTCGAGCGCGAAAAACCCGATTACATTGTGCCGGAGATCGAGGCCATCGCGACGGCTACCCTGGTGGAGCTAGAGAGCGAAGGTTTTAACGTGGTGCCCACCGCGCGCGCCGCGCAACTGACGATGAACCGGGAGGGCATTCGTCGTCTCGCCGCCGAAGAGTTATCCCTCGCTACCTCGCCCTTTCGCTTTGCGGATACCCGCGCTGATTTTGATGCCGCCATCGCCGAAATCGGTATTCCCTGTGTGGTGAAACCGATTATGAGTTCTTCCGGTAAGGGGCAAAGTTTGATTAAAAGTCCGGCGGATATCGACCACGCCTGGCAATATGCTCAGGAGGGTGGTCGCGCCGGAGCGGGGCGGGTAATCATCGAAGGCTTTGTAGATTTCGATTATGAAATCACGCTGTTGACCGTTCAGCACCGCAATGGTGTGAGTTTTTGTGCGCCCATTGGTCATCGTCAGGAAGACGGCGATTATCGCGAATCCTGGCAACCGCAAGCCATGAGTGCTGCCGCTTTGAGGGCAGCCGAAGTCATGGCCACAACAGTCACCGAAGCTCTGGGAGGCTGGGGGATTTTTGGTGTGGAGCTATTTATTAAAGGTGACGAGGTGATTTTTAGCGAGGTTTCACCCCGACCCCACGATACCGGCATGGTCACGTTGATCTCTCAGGATCTGTCTCAGTTTGCCCTCCACGTGCGTGCAATTCTGGGTTTACCAGTGCCAAATATCCAGCTACATGGCCCCTCCGCATCAGCAGCTTTGCTGGTGGAAGGGGATTCGGGTCAAACCGCATTCTCGGGCCTGGAGGCCGCGTTAGAAGAGCCGGATACTCAAATTCGACTATTCGGCAAACCTGAGGTCAAAGGTCGCAGGCGTATGGGCGTCTGTTTGGCCCGTGGTAGTGATATAGAAGCGGCCAAAAACAAAGCTATGAAGGCTCGCGATATGATTAAAGTGAGCTTGTAAGGTGTTTTAGATGGTAATTGTGGGCGATCTTTTTTTGTCAATATATTGTTGGAAAGCTTCCCTTTTTAAACAATAATGATTATCATTTGCATTACGTGACACCGCACCATTCCGGTGAATCCCCGTGCACCCCCGTGAGAGGTATTTGTTATGCGAGTTATATTAGGATTGATGTTTACTGTGTTAGCGCTGAGCGCCCAGGCTGAAGTGCCCGAATTCCAGGTGGTGATTAAGGATCATCATTTTGTGCCAGCAGAGATACGTATTCCCGCCGGTACCAAGGTAAAGCTGATCATTGAAAATCAGGATCCGACGCCGGAAGAATTTGAGAGCGACTCTTTGCACCGTGAAAAAATTATCGCCGGCAATAAAACCGCCAAAGTTATGATTGGTCCGCTTAAGCCGGGTAGCTATCCGTTCTTCGGTGAGTTTAACGAAGACACGGCTCAGGGCGTAGTGATCGCTGAGTAAAGCTCGGTCGCTCACTATTTTGTTTGAAGCGGTGTCGTTTAAAGTAAAGCTCACCGCAAATCACCGTCCTCTGCGGGCCCAGGTCTGATGTTAAGTTCTCTCATTATTGTATTTCGCGAAGTACTCGAAGCCGCGCTCATCATTGGTATTGTCTGTGCTGCAACTCGTGGCATGGACAAGCGTTTTAGCATGGTGGCTATCGGCATTATTTTGGGTGCGCTGGGTGCCGTTATCGTCGCTTTGTTTGCCGACGTGGTCGCCGATTTTGCGGAAGGTATGGGGCAGGAACTGTTCAACGCCAGCGTATTGTTAACGGTTGTGGTTATGCTGGCCTGGCACCTTATTTGGATGGCGCAGCACGGAGCTGAGCTGGCCAGTAGGGCGAATAAAACGGGTTCCTCCGTACGCGAGGGTAGTGAGCCGCTCACGGTATTAATTCTACTGGTGGGTCTTGCGGTATTGCGAGAAGGGGCCGAGGTCGTACTCTTCCTTTACGGTATTGCTGCTGGCGGTTCCTCCGCGAGCATGATGATAATGGGTTCATTGCTGGGTTTGGTTTTGGGTGTGCTGGTTGGCTTTGCTCTGTATGGCGGTCTAATTCGTATTCCCACCAGGAGTTTGTTTGCCGTGTCTTCCGCGCTGCTGGTGGTGTTGGCAGCAGGCATGGCCGGAAAAGCCGCAAAATACCTGATACAGGGTGATTTTATTCCAGCCCTTGGTTACGATCTGTGGGATACCTCCGCGTTAATCAGCAACAACTCCATCGCCGGTGAAGTGTTCGGCACCTTAATTGGCTACGATGCCAAACCTGCCGGTATGCAGGTCGTCTTTTATGTTGTGGCCCTGGTATTGATTCTTGCCGGAATGTGGTGGGCAAAACAGAAGCACCCTGTGGCAAGCTTTACTAAGGATTCCCAAGCTGCTGCTTAATAATAACTCTAATCGTTTTGCTTGATCGATTCCATGTTTAACTCCTTGCTTAATCCCCTGCTTAACCCCCCCCTGTTTGATGGTTAAGCCTGTCGAGTTTGATTTAAACAGCTTTATTATTCAAAAATTAATACTGGATTCCAGATGAGTCTGCTATATTTCTGCCTGTGAAAATTAGCTTCCTTGCATCCCATGGTGGTTCCGCGGCACGGTATATTATTGCCGCAATGCGCGCAGGCCAGTTAGATGCGCAACCAGGATTATTGATTACCAATAATCAAAATTCCGACATATATCGATGGTGCCAGGAACACGCTATCGACCTTGCCTGTATTAGCACAAAAACACATCCGCTTGATGAGGATAGAGATAAGGCGATACATGGGGCATTGAAAACCGCGGGTACAGATTTTATCGTGTTATCTGGTTATATGAAAAAAATTGGGCCGCTCACTTTATCCGGGTATGCCAACAAAATCCTTAATGTGCACCCCTCGTTATTACCTCGACATGGTGGTCAGGGCTTGTATGGCGATAAAGTACACGAGTCCGTATTGAAATCGGGCGATAAACAATCTGGCGCGACCGTTCAATTTGTTAGCGAAGAGTACGATCAAGGACCTATTGTTGCTCAGCAAACAGTGACAGTGCTTGAAGGTGAAACCCTGGCGACACTGAAAGCTAAAGTTCAGGTCATAGAAAATGAGCTTTATTTAAGAAGTTTAAAACAGCTATTGCTGAGTTATAAGGGCTAGAAGTGTATATTTTAGGAGCTCAACGTTATATTTTATTGCATTAAAAAATAATAGTTTAACTAATCTCGTGTGATTTTCGAGATATTATTGATTATGGATACAATAAACATCATGGATACATTGAACACAGTAGATTTGGCCCATATTATTCAGCTGGCAGTTGCCCCGGTATTTTTACTAGCGGGTATCGCCGGGTTTTTAAATGTGATGTCTGCTCGACTGGGAAGAATTATCGATCGGGCCCGTGTGGTTGAACTGCGAGTATCGCAATTACACGACCCGGATCGATTAAGGGTTTCCGAAGAGGAAATGAAAATATTATGGCGTCGCGTGGGCATTATTAACTGGTCCATTGGCTTGTGTACGGCAGCGGCATTGTCGGTTTGCTTGTTGATTGTCAGCTTATTTGTAGTGGGTTTCTGGATTTTAAACGGCGATATTCTGGTGGGTGGCTTATTTGTATTAGCTTTGTTCTTGCTGATTGTTGCGCTATTATTCTTTATGAAAGAAGTTCAATTAGCGACGCGCACAATGCGATTTGGCCGTGAGTTTTCTGTAAACGATTAAAGCTCAGTGTTGTGTCAAAAGTGGCTTATCTAAGCTACTCACAGATGGTCTTAATTAATTGAAAATTAAAATAGGGAAATAAAGGAAGCGATAACTTGTCAGCAATAGAAGTAAAAGTATTTTTTGCCATGTTCACAACGATCTTTATAGCCGAGCTTGGCGACAAAACTCAGTTTGCCACTATGCTGTTTGCGGCGGATAAGGATATTAGCAAATGGGTGGTTTTTCTGGCTGCGGCTTCCGCTCTGGTACTTGCCTCGGCGATTGGTGTGTTAGCGGGTTCTGTTTTATCCTCATTGATTAGCGCTAAAGTGCTTTCGTACATTGCTGGGGTGGGCTTTATTGTGATTGGTTGTTATACCTTGTATCAAATATAAGGCTGTTAGGCATAGGGTATCAGTCATAATGACGTTCTCGTAACGATTAAAGCAAGATAATAGAAGGCAATCGATAGTGCACGAAAATCTCGGATTTCTTCTCGCAGCTATTTTGGTGCTGGGTATTGGCGCGCAATGGCTGGCCTGGCGACTTAAGCTACCCTCGATATTATTTTTACTACTGTTGGGCGTACTCGCAGGGCCGGTGAGTGGGTTTTTAAACCCGGACGAAATCTTTGGTGACTTACTCTTCCCAACGATCTCCCTTGGGGTGGCGATTGTCCTGTTTGAAGGCGCACTAACACTGCGGTTTGCCGATATTCGCGAACAGGGCGTCATGGTAAGTAACCTGGTGACCTGGGGCGCCGTATTAAACTGGCTGCTAATTAGTGCCGGGACCTGGTACTTCATCGATTTTTCCATCTCGATGTCTTTATTATTTGGCGCTCTGGTGGTGGTGACTGGGCCAACGGTGGTGTCGCCCTTGCTACGTAATGTTCGGCCGGTACCTGCGGTGGGTAAAGTGCTGCGCTGGGAAGGCATCTTGATCGATCCGATCGGTGCCATTTTGGCGGTATTGGTATTTGAAGCTATTATTTCAGATGCTCAGGGTGGTTCGCTGCGTTTGTTTTTCAGCGAGCTGGCAGCCGGTGGCGTGTGTGGGGCAGCGGGAGCCTTGTTGATTGGCTATATGCTGCGTCGGCATTTAATGCCGGAGTACTTACACAGTGTGGTCACATTAGCGGCCGTGGTTGGCGTATTCGCCATCAGTAACCAATTGGCGCATGAATCCGGGTTGTTGGCGGTTACGGTGATGGGCGTGTGGCTGGCCAATACCAGGGGTGTCGATATCTCCGATATTTTGAGTTTTAAAGAGAGTCTTTCGGTACTGATTGTTTCGCTGTTATTTATTTTACTGGTAGCGCGTTTACAGTTGGAACAAGTTACCGGGCTTGGTATAGGCGCGGTGGGCGTGTTGTTAGTGGTGTTGCTGGCGCGCCCGGTTATGGTGTGGGCCTCGGCGATGGGTTCCAAACTTGATTGGAAAGAAAAAGCGCTGATTAGCTGGATTGCCCCGCGAGGTATTGTGGCTGCGGCAGTATCCTCTCTGTTTGCCATTAAGTTGGGTGAGCTGGGCGTTGCCGGTGCGGACACCCTGGCCGGCTTAACCTTTCTAATTATTATAGTGACGGTGATCTTACAAAGTATTACCGCCTCACCGGTTGCGCGTTTATTGGGACTAACCGAAGAAGAAGCCAAAGGGGTTTTGATTTTGGGCGGCAACAATGTTGCGTTGGCGATTGGCAAGGCACTGTTAAGCTCGGGCTTTAGGGTTAAGCTGGCCTCGTCCAGCTGGAGCGAAATCCAGACCGCGCGCATGGAAGGGCTGGAAACCTATTTTGGCAACCCGGTATCCGCTCATGCCGATCGCCATCTCGATTTAATGGGTATCGGGCGCTTGTTAGCAATGTCGCGACGACCTGCCTTAAATACCTTGGCCTCGATGAAATACGCCAGTGAGTTTGGTCGGCAGCGGGTATTTACCTTGCGTACTTCGGAGGAAAAGGACGAGTCCGACAAAGCTCGTATGGGGGAAAGCTATCACACTCAGCGTTTATTCGGTGGCGATGTCACTATTCAAAAGTTGGCGAGTTTGTTGGGGCAGGGCGCTGAGATTAAATCCACGCGCTTGAGCGACTCGTTTACGATGGAAAGTTATCGAGAGCACTACGGTAAGGATGCGATGCTGTTATTTGGCATTAACCCGGAAGGTCGCCTGCGACCGTTTACCGATGAGGCTGAGCCAGAAGTCGGCCACGGCTGGGTTCTCGTTGCACTGTTACCGAAGGCCGTAATAACGAAGCTGGAGGCGGAGCGTCAGGCGGAAGAGCTCAAAGAGCGAGCCGAAGCAGAGCTTGGAGATAAGTCTTCCTAGATAAAATAATAGAAGGGATAAGCTAATAAAGTGGATCAACATTTAGGGCAGAGTCATTGGGATCTATTTAAATTCTGGCCAATGAAAAGTTCGCAGTAACTTACTTGATTAAATTTTTTACCTGAAGATCGGGGTTATGATGACTTAGCAGACACTAAAAACCCCGCATAAGCGGGGTTTTTAGTGTCTGCCGTATCAGGTTAAAACTGAACTTAGGGCAAGCTTAACTTAGCAAATTTAAGCTACTTCAATAATCAGCTCGGCAGCGATGCGTTTGCCATCTTCCGCAGCTTTTTGAAACGATTCAATTTGGTCAAAATTCATATAACGATAAATTTCATCTGACATTGAATCCAGTTGTCCGGCATATTCCAGATATTCCTCTGGAGTCGGCAAGCGACCGAGTAAGCCTCCTACCGATGCCAGTTCTGCCGAGGTCAGGTAGACATTGGCGCCATCACCCAAACGGTTAGGGAAGTTACGAGTGGAGGTGGAAAGCACGGTGCAACCGGGTTGTACCCGAGCCTGATTACCCATACACAGCGAACAGCCAGGCATTTCGGTGCGAGCACCGGCACGGCCATAGATGTTGTAGTAGCCTTCTTCCATCAGGGTGTGCTCGTCCATACGAGTCGGTGGCACAATCCAGAACTTGGCTTTTAACTCGCCGGGTTTTACTTGTTCAAGTAATTTACCCGCAGCGCGGAAGTGACCGATGTTGGTCATGCATGAGCCGATAAACACTTCGTCGACTTTGTCGCCGGCAACGTCCGAGAGCAAGCGGGCATCGTCGGGATCGTTAGGCGCGCAAACGATGGGTTCTTTGATGTCGTCGAGATTGATTTCCACCACGGCGGCGTACTCGGCGTCGGCATCGGCGGCCATTAACTCTGGATTAGCCAGCCACTCTTCCATTTTTATCGCGCGACGTTCCATGGTACGGGCATCGCCGTAGCCTTCGGAAATCATCGAGCGCAACATGGTGATGTTGGAGCGCAGGTATTCGGCGACGGAGTCTTCGCTCAGTTTAATGGTGCAACCGGATGCCGAGCGTTCGGCTGAAGCATCGGACAATTCAAAGGCCTGTTCGGCGGTGAGATCTTCGAGTCCTTCGATCTCGAGAATACGTCCGGAGAACATATTCTTCTTGCCTTCTTTAGCGACAGTCAGCAAACCTTGTTGAATGCCGTAGTAAGGAATGGCGTGTACCAGGTCACGCAGGGTGATGCCTGGCTGCATTTTGCCGCTAAAGCGAACCAGTATGGACTCCGGCATATCAAGGGGCATCACGCCGGTCGCGGCGGCGAAGGCCACCAGGCCCGAACCTGCTGGGAAGGAAATACCCATCGGGAAGCGGGTATGAGAATCACCGCCGGTGCCGACGGTATCCGGTAACAGCATGCGATTGAGCCAGCTGTGGATAATGCCGTCGCCGGGTTTCAAAGACACGCCGCCACGGTTGCGGATAAAGTCTGGCAACGAGTGCTGGGTTTCAATATCAACGGGTTTTGGATAGGCCGCGGTGTGGCAGAAAGACTGCATCACCAGATCGGCGGAGAAGCCGAGGCAGGCGAGGTCTTGCAATTCGTCGCGAGTCATCGGTCCAGTGGTGTCCTGGGAGCCGACTGTGGTCATGTGGGGTTCGCAGTAGGTGCCGGGGCGAATGCCCTCAATGCCACAGGCGCGACCGACCATTTTCTGGCCCAGTGTGTAACCTTTACCAGTATCTTCAGGCTGCTCGGGTACACGGAAAAGATCGGATGGCTCCATCTCCAGCGCTTCGCGAGCACGGCGGGTAAGGCCGCGACCAATAATCAGATTGATACGGCCACCGGCGCGTACTTCATCGAGGATGACGTCGGATTTAAAGGCGTATTCAGACAGTACTTCACCGCTATCGTGATCGGTGATTTTGCCTTCGTAGGGAAGAATGTCGATGACTTGCCCGGTAGCGAGTTTTTCGACGGGCGCTTCAAATACCAGCGCGCCAGAGTCTTCCATGGTGTTGAAGAAGATCGGTGCGACTTTGCCGCCGATACAAATGCCGCCAGCGCGCTTATTGGGTACGCCAGGCATATCGTCGCCGATGTACCACAACACTGAGTTGGTGGCGGATTTACGAGAGGAGCCGGTACCGACAACATCGCCGACATAGGCGACGGGGTGGCCGCTTTTTTCCAGGTCGATGATTTGCTGTTCGGCGTTTTCAGCACCTTCGCGAGGAATTTTGTACATGGCTTTGGCGTGCAGCGGAATATCCGGTCGCGACCAGGCATCGGGAGCGGGGGAGAGATCATCGGTATTAGTCTCGCCGGGCACTTTAAAAACGATGGAGGTGAGCTTTTCAGGGACTTCAGTACGATTGGTAAACCATTCTGCATTGGCCCAGGATTCCATTACGGCCTTGGCGTTCGCGTTACCGGCTTTGGCTTTGGCTTCGACGTCGTGAAAGGCGTCAAACATTAGCAGCGTGTGTTTAAGTTGCTCGGCGGCTGATTCGCCCAGTTCGTTATCGTCCAGTGAATCCACCAGGGTGGTAATGTTGTAACCGCCTAGCATCATACCCAGCAATTCGACGGCCTTGGCTCGGTCAACTACGGGTGAGCTGGCCTCGCCGTTGACGATGGCGGATAAGAAACCGGCTTTAACGTACGCAGCTTCATCAACGCCTGGGGGTACTCGGTTGGTGATCAGGTCGAGCAAAAATTCGTCTTCGCCAGCAGGGGGAGCTTTTAGCAGTTCTACCAGATCTGCTGTCCACTCGGGACTCAGGGGTTTTGGGGGTACGCCTTCGGCGCTGCGTTCTTCGATATGTTTACGGTAGGCTTCAAGCACAATTGCTTCCTCTGATTGGCGGATGGTACCAGCTGCGGGGGTAACCGCATGCGGGGCTATCGGCGACGTACGCCGATGGTGGGCTGCTTGCCCGGGGGCGCGATTTTACCTCAAATAACTGGCGCTGTAATGGCCGAATAGTGATTAATAGATCAGCATTTAGTAGCGATAGCGTGGCTTGATGTAGCGGGCCTGTAGTAAAGTAGGGCCTATGGTTCAAAATCAAAAAAACTCCTCTATTAAAATCCTGGCTACTGATGAAAATCAGGGGAAGGTTAAGGCTAGGTCGGGGCCCAGGTCCCAGACGGCTAAAACACCCTGCATTGGAATTTGTTCGTCCGGGATCGGTGACAACGTGTGCCGTGGCTGTATGCGCTTTGAACACGAGGTGATTCGCTGGAACGGGTATTCGCTTAACGAGCGCCAGTGCATCCTGGATCGCATTGACTCTTTCTTAATTCAAATTGTCAAAAATAAGCTAGAACTTATTGATTTTAATAAGTTAAAATTTGAGATTTCTAGCCTAAAGGTCCCGTGTAATGAGGCCTGGTCGCCCCATCGACTGCTCTACGAGTTGCTTAGATTGTGTGCCAGTCAGATCGTCGAAACGCAGAGTTATGGCTTTCGTTTGACCCCGGAAGTGGCGCATTTGAGCCTGGTGGAGATAAAGCGCGATATAGAAGTTGAGTGGCATGCCCTTTCCAACGCGCACTATGAGCGCTATATTGCACCGGGATTAGTAGGGCCTGTAGTATAGCGGGTAGTAATAGTATAAAAGGCAGTAAAAAGTTAAGCTGGGGCGGTTAGTTCTCGTTAGCTCTCCTTAAGTGTGGAAATCTGGCAAGGTCTATACCAAGCTCTATGCAAGTTCTATGGATGAAGCCGCCCAGTTACGGTAATAGAACTGAACCCCAGGGATAATAAGTAAAACTAATATCTAGAGTTAAGGAGCTGGGTGCAGCCTGACTCAGTGATTTGTCCACAGATCGATCAGTAGAATAAAGAGATAGCAATATGATCAAGGTTCACGGTTTTCCGGTCAGTAATTATTACAACATGGTTAAATTTGCTTTGCTTGAGAAGGGCTTTGAATACGAAGAGGTATTGACGCGCCCCAGTCAAGATGGCGAATTTCTCAGTAAAAGCCCCATGGGCAAGGTGCCTTGCCTGGAAGTGCGGGAGGGTTTCTTGACGGAAACCAACGTAATTTTAGAATTTATTGAGGACACCTTCTGGGGCCATGCTCTGTTCCCGGAAGATGCCTTTGGTAAAGCCAAAGTACGTGAGCTAATGAAGGCCTCCGAACTTTATCTGGAACTGCCGGCTCGAGAATTATTTGGTGCAGTGTTTTTTGGTCGCCCAGTCAGCGATGACAGCAAGGCTTCGGTCGGAGAAAAACTCGACAAAGGTACAGCGGCACTGAACAAATTACTGACATTTACGCCCTATGCCGCAGGTTCGGCGATGACTTACGCCGATATTATGCTGTATTACACGGTAACTCTGGCTGAAGTTGCGGTGCAACAGGTTTACGGTAAATCACTTTACGATGACCTGCCTGGCGCTACCGAGTGGCTGGAGCTGATGGAAAAAAATTCCAATGTTCAGCAAATCAACAGGGATCGCGATACCGCCCTGGAAAAAATGAAACAAGGCTAGGACATCCTTATGGATGTTCTTTAGGCCGTCGGTTTGAGTAGCTGCTTATTTAAGCCGCTGTCTATAGTAAGTAAAATATAAAGAAGTATTGGAGTGAATAGGCCGGGTGAGCGATGTTAATGAAATCCACCAGTTTTTAGGCTGTAAAACCCCTGCTTCCTGGATACAGGCTGCGCTCAAGGATCAGTCGTTACTGCTGCTTGATCACGCCAACTGCGAAAAGAAAGCGGCGAGTACAGCGCTTAATCTAATGTATCGCTATAGCGATAATTTCGAACTTCTCAATAAAATGTCGCGCCTTGCGCGGGAAGAGCTGCGCCATTTCGAACAGGTGCTGGCGCTGATCAAAGGTCGTGGCATTGAATTTCGACACGTTACCGCCTCGCGCTATGCCGGTGGTTTGCACACCAATATTCGCACCTCCGAGCCCGGCAAATTAATTGATACTTTAATCGTTGGCGCTTTAATTGAAGCTCGATCCTGCGAGCGCTTCGCCTGCATTGCCCCTCATCTCGATACTGAATTACAGGACTTTTATCTCTCCCTGTTGAAATCCGAGTCGCGACATTTTCGGGATTATCTTGCGCTGGCCAGGCAGGCCGCGCAGGGTTCTATCGAGGATCGAATTGAGTTTTTTGTCGAGAAAGAACAGGTTTTAATCGAATCTAGCGATTCTCAATTGCGCTTTCACTCGGGCGTGCCTGTGGTTTAACGATAATGTTTTCTATTTAATTATAATATTTTCTGTTTAATTATAATATTTTTCGACGACAGGAAAAGTTAGTTTAAGACTATTCGCCAGGGTGAATCACAAAACTTTCTAAAGCCACATCCCCGGCATCAGTGAGTGTTGCCAGCCAGCCTTGCTGTTCCGTCCAGTCGCCCAGCACAATTCGTTCGACTGATTTAGCATTGCCTTTAATATTACCTTTGGTATCGCCTAGTTCGATTGCGTGGCGGCCGGGTCGGTGGGTATGGCCGTGAATCATAATGTCCGCAGAGTGCTCAACAAATTGTTGTTTAACGGTTTCGGCGTTCACATCCATTATGTATTCCGCCTTATTGTTATTGCTCTGCTGGCTTTTAGCGCGACCTTTTTCGGCAATATCACGGCGTATTTTTTGGGGTAGTTTACCCAATAGACTCAGTAATAGCGGCTTGCGGATTATGCGGCGATATTTTTGATAACTAATGTCGTCACTGCACAGGGTGTCGCCGTGCATCAATAGAATGCGCTTGCCGTTAACGTCTATGTGGTGAGCGTCGCTCAACAAGGTGCAGCTGGTTTCTTCCGAGAAGCGCTTGCCGATGGCAAAGTCACGATTGCCGTGAATAAAATAAAGCGCCACACCGCGCTGGCTCAATTGCTTGAGTGCGGCGATGATGCGGCGAGGCAGGGGGTCGGGATTGTCGTCCCCCCACCAGGCTTCAAACAGGTCGCCGAGGATGTATAAGGCTTCGGCGTGAATGGCTTGCTGATCTAGAAAGTCAAAAAAAGCCTCGGCCACCGCAGGCTGTTCAGGCCTGAGGTGGAGGTCGGATATAAACAGTGCTTTTATTGGTCTAGCACTATTATTCAAGTCACTGGCCTTCAAGCGGCATCCAATAACTTAGCGATCGGCATAGGCCTCGGATATGGTGACGGCATCGATAGTGACATCATTTTCGGGGACATCTTGATGATGGCCGGCGGAGCCAGTGGGAACTTCTTTGATTTCATTTACCGCATCCATGCCCTCAACGACCTTGGCGAATACCGCATAGCCCCAACCCTGGGGGTTTTTGTCGGTGTGGTTCAAAAATACGTTGTCAGCCACGTTGATAAAAAACTGGGATGAAGCCGAGTGTGGATCCTGAGTTCTGGCCATAGCCAGAGTGCCTATCTCGTTCTTTAAGCCATTGTCGGCTTCGTTTTCAATGGCCCCGCGACTTTCTTTTTCGCTCATGTCGCTGAGCATACCGCCACCCTGAACCATAAAACCGTCGATGACCCGATGAAAGATCGTTCCGGTATAGAAACCGTCACGGCAATATTGCAGAAAATTGGCAGAGCTCATGGGGGCTTTCTCGAAATCGAGTTCGATGACGATTTCGCCGTAGTTGGTGTGTAAAGTGATCATATTGTCGGCCATTGGGTGTCAGTAGAAGAGGAGGGGAATGATAAGCGCTTGGACAGCAGATTGGAATGCTGGTTGCCGATTTACGGTGTGACATTCCCTCATAGGGCGTCGCCTCACCTCATATGGGCGCTCTGGATTTTTAAAGTGGGGATGGGAGTAGGGCTGGGAGTACGACTGAGAGACTGCTAGATATATGCTCGAAGTCTGCTTTAGTGTTAAGCAGGAGTTTCGCCAGGACGGTGGCAGGGCTATAATTCGCGGCTAATGTGCTAATACTAATCCGCTAATATAGTGCGTGGGCAAATTTCTGCCTGCTCTGAGCCAGAAGGCCTTATGACCGTCGACAAAACCTCTATTGAGAAGCCCCATAATTTTATCCAACAGATTATCGAGAAGGATCTTGCCGAAGGCCGGGTGGCTAAGGTCGTTACGCGCTTTCCTCCAGAGCCCAATGGCTATCTCCATATCGGTCACGCTAAAGCCATCTGCGTGAATTTTGGCCTGGCGCAAGCCTACGGTGGGGTGTGCAACCTACGTTTTGATGACACCAACCCCGAGGCCGAGAGTGAAGACTACGTCAACGCCATTATCGAGGATGTGCGCTGGCTGGGTTTTGAATGGGATGGCGAGATTCGTTACGCGTCGGATTATTTTGCCCAGCTCTACACCTGGGCGCAATACCTGATTGGCGAGGGCAAGGCTTATATCTGTGAGCTAACCCCGCAACAGACTCGGGAATATCGCGGTACCTTGACCGAAGCCGGTAAAAACAGCCCTTTCCGGGAGCGTCCGGCGGAGGAGAGCCTGGCCCTGCTGGAGCAAATGCGCGATGGAGAGATTGCCGAGGGCAAGATGACCTTGCGTGCCAAAGTGGATATGGCATCTCCGAATATCAATCTGCGCGATCCAGTGTTGTATCGGGTTAAACGTATAGCCCATCACCGGGTTGGCGACGGCTGGAATATTTATCCCTCTTACGATTTTGCCCACGGGCAAGAGGACGCCATTGAAGGCGTCAGTCACTCTATTTGTACCCTGGAATTTGCCGACCACCGACCTTTGTACGACTGGTTTACTGCCAACCTGCCGGTGCCATCAACGCCGCATCAGTATGAATTTGGCCGTTTGAACCTCAGTTATACCGTCACCAGCAAGCGTAAATTAAAACAATTGGTCGATGAAAAACAGGTTGAGGCCTGGGACGATCCCCGCATGCCGACTTTGTCGGGTTTGCGGCGACGTGGGGTTAGCGCGCAGGCCGTGCGCGAGTTTTGCGAAAGCCTTGCGGTTGCCAAAACCGATGGCGTGGTGGATATGGCGCAGCTTGATCATTTTATTCGTCACGACCTTAACGACAATGCGCCCCGAGCGATGTGTGTGTTACATCCGCTGAAAGTAACGGTGAGCAATTGGCCGGAAGGCGAAGTCGAAACACTCACCGCAAGTTGCCATCCCAATCGAGATGATTTGGGTAGCCGAGAACTGAGCTTTACTCGAACCTTATATATCGACCGCAACGATTTTTCGGAAGACAGTAGTCTGTCCCGTAAAAAATTCAAACGCCTGGTGCTGGGTGAATGGGTGCGACTGCGCGGTGGCTATGTGCTAAAAGCCGAAGAAGTGATTCGCGATGGGAGCGGTGAGATAAGCGAGATTCTGGCGAGTATTGTGCCCAATACCGTTGGTGAGAACCCGCCCGAAGGTATTAAGCCCCGGGGCGTTATTCACTGGGTATCGGCGGAGCAAAGCATTGATTGCGAAGTACGTTTGTACGATCGACTATTCAGCGATGCGAACCCGGACTCGGGTGATAAGAACTTTCTCGATGCCATTAATCCCGATTCGTTAGAAGTGCTGAAGGGCTGTAAGGCAGAAGCAAGTCTTGCCACGGCGCAAATCGAACAAGCCTACCAATTTGAGCGGGAAGGTTATTTTTGCCTGGACAAAGACAGTGAGGACGGCAAATTTATTTTTAACCGCACCATATCCCTTCGGGATAACTGGCAGAGTAAGGTTTAACCACGATGTTGAAAATCTACAATACCCTGCACAGAAAGAAACAAGAATTTCGGCCCATAGAGCCGGGAAAAATCCAGCTCTACGTCTGCGGCATTACCGTTTACGACTACTGTCATATCGGTCACGCGCGGGTATTGGTGGCCTTCGATGCGATTACTCGTTATCTGCGTTCCCAGAATTGGGATGTGAACTATGTGCGTAACATTACCGATATAGACGATAAAATATTACAGCGTGCTACTGATAATAACGAAAATTATACCGATCTCACCGCGCGCATGATCGAAGCGATGCACGAAGATGAACGCGCACTCGATATACTTCCGCCCAATCACGAGCCCCGCGCCACCGGCCATATTGGCGATATTCTCGATATGATCGAAACCCTGGTAGACAACCACTATGCCTATACCGCCAGTAATGGGGATATTTATTATCGAGTTAAGCGCTTTCCTGAATACGGCAAGCTGAGTAATAAAAACCCCGACGAATTATTGTCCGGCGCTCGCGTAGACAGCGACGACGCGAAGGAAGATCCCCGCGACTTTGCCCTTTGGAAAGCGGCTACGGCTGACCAAGTGGGCTGGGAATCACCCTGGGGCCGTGGTCGTCCCGGCTGGCATATTGAATGCTCCGCGATGTCTACCTGCCTATTGGGCGACACCTTTGATATTCACGGGGGTGGCCCAGATTTGTTATTCCCTCATCACGAAAATGAGATTGCTCAAAGCGAAGCGGCTACCGGGAAAACCTTTTCTCATTACTGGATGCATGCTGGTGCGGTGCGCGTCGATAATGAGAAAATGTCGAAATCGCTGAATAACTTTTTTACTATTCGAGAAGTGTTGGAAAAATACCATCCGGAAGTTGTACGCTATTTTTTGTTGTCGAGCCATTACCGTAGTCCCATTAATTATTCTGAAGATAATTTGATCGAGGCGCGACAGGGCTTAGAACGTTTTTACTTTGCCTTGCAGAACTTTGCCGAAGTACCTGCGTGCGCACTTAGCGAGATGACGCTTGGTGGTAGTGGTGATGATGATGATAATAAAGAGGCTAGCTACTACCAGCGTTTTGTCGAGGCGATGGATGACGACTTTAATACTCGCGAAGCTTTTTCAGTAATGTATGACATGGTGCGGGAATTAAATACCCTGGTGCGGGACGATAATGCGCAGACCCAGGTGCGGACACAAACACTGGCCGCTGAATTAAAAGCACTGGGTGAAATACTGGGTATTTTAAAAGCTAATCCCGCTGAATTTTTACAGGGTAGTGCCGATACCGAGGCTATATCCAGTGCAGAAATTGATGCTTTGGTAGCCGAGCGCAACCAGGCCAAACAAGACAAGCAGTATCAGCGCTCCGATGAAATTCGGCAACAACTAGCGGAGCAGGGTGTGGTGCTGGAAGATTCCCGGGAAGGTACTCGCTGGCGTCGAGAATGATGAGTGTTACGTTTCATCAAGCTAAGTCAGGATAAGTCTAGATAAGATGAGTTGGTGATATGAATTGCAGAACCAACAAGCAGCAAGGTTTATCGGTACTTGCCACCACTTACCTGGTGTTGATTACCGCAGTGCTGGTGCTCGGCTTTTGGTTGTATAACAAGTACAGCTATTCCGGTGAACATCTTGTTGCCAAAGCCTTCGAATATCCGAGTAATTATTCGCCGGCGTGTTCACTTGAAGTTTCTGTTGCTAGTAAAAAAACCGCCGCTGATCATCTGCGTATACAGGCCGACAGCAAGCTCGCTTTCAGCGTTACCACACCTAATAACTATCGGGGTGATTATGCTCATCCTTTATTGGTGGTCTGGGCTCCATCCGGCTTTAGCGAAGGTTTATCCGAACGCTTTACCGGACTCACCGGGCAGGCTACCGAGCTAGGGTATGTGGTAGTGTACGTGCGTAGCATGCCTCTGAGTCAAAAGGCTTTGGGTCAACTTGCCACGGTGCCCAGTGAAGTCAGTCGCGAGTGGTGTATTGATGAAAGCCGCGTTTTTTATACCGGCCACTCGGATGGCGGCACGGTAAGCAATGCGCTCACGGTGATGACGGACTTGGCTCTTGCTTCTAAGGAAAGTGCCTCTAACGACAGCACCCTTAACAACAGCACCCTTAACAACCGCACCTCTCACAACATAAGGCCTCAGGCTATAGCCCCCAGCGCCATGGGTATGCAGGGCAGGGATATGGCCGAGTTTTCGTGCCCACAACCCACCGCAATTATGCTGATGCACAATCGCGACGATACCCACTTCCCCAATTTCGGGGAGTCTGTAATCGAGTGGTGGGCACAGTGTAATCAGTGCTCAGGAGGCCGAGAAGCGGCGTCCTATCCCTTATGTGAGGCTTATACGGGTTGCGCAGCGCCGACATTATTCTGTCAGGCCGAAGGCGGCCACGCCCACTGGCCGGGTTTTGAGCATCGAGTGCTAGATTTTTTTAACGGGGTAGATATTAGTCGCTAGGCGTTTTTAATTTAAACCCTAAATTTTAATTTTTAGACCTGCGCCTTAATACCGGATCTCAAGAATTCTTAAATTTCTTTTTAAATATTAAACTAAAGGTAACCATTAAGCATATGACTAATCAAAACGAGAAGATACTGGACGCAGTTGTCGTCGGGACCGGTATGGCTGGTCTGTATATGATCAAACGTCTGAATGACCGAGGCATGAATATTCAGGCGATTGAAGCGGGATCTGGCGTTGGCGGTGCCTGGTACTGGAACCGCTACCCCGGTTGTCGTGCGGATTTACCCATCATTGAATACTCCTACTCTTTCTCTAAGGAGCTGGAGCAAGAGTGGGATTGGACAGAAGTGATGGCCGGACAGCCCGAAATCGAACGCTATCTAAACCACACTGCGGACAAATTTGATCTGCGTAAGGATATTAAATTTAACACCAAGGTGACGGACGCCATCTACGATGAAGACGCTAATCTTTGGACGGTAAAAACTGACCAGGGTGATACCTACACCTGTAAATACTGCATTATGGCGACCGGCTGCTTGAATGAACCCAACTATCCAAACTTCAACAATGCGGATTCATTTGCCGGGGACGTATATCACACCGCCCAATGGCCAGGAGAAGGCGTTGATCTGACCGGTAAGCGCGTCGCCATCATCGGTTGCGGTTCATCTGGCGTACAAGCCATACCTCAAATCGCCAAGCAAGCTAAGGAACTGATTGCCTTCCAGCGCAGCCCGATTTATACCTTCCCCGCAAAAAACGCGCCGATGAATCCGAAGTTTCTTACTCAGGCGAAAGCCGACTACGAGGAAATTCGTGAACGACAGCGCGACAATGAAATGGGCATTGCAAACTATAACGGGCCAAAGAAAGACAAAGACCCGAATAAGCCTAAGCCCAGTAGAAAAATTTTGGATATTTCTCCCGAGCAGCGCAAGCAAGAAATCAAGGAGTTCGGTCTTAATGTACTGTCACAGTATGTAGATACTTACTTTAACCCAGAAGCAAATGAAATCGCCTGCGAGCTGTACCGCGAGTTTTTGCAAGAAACTCTGGGGGATGCGCAAAAAGCCGATGCTTTGTCGCCGAAGAACTATCCGCTGCACTGTAAGCGCCCGGTTATTGATACCGAATATTATTCAGCGTTCAAGCAGGATAACGTGTCTATCGTCGACCTGCGCGAAACCTCTGTGGAGGAAGTGACGCCTACGGGTCTGCGTACCAGTGATGCAGAATACCAATTCGATGTGCTGGTGTACGCCACTGGTTTTGACGCCATGACCGGTACCATTAAACGCCTGAACATTCGTGGCCGTGACAACAAGCTGCTAGCTGATGAATGGAAAGAGGGCCCGCGCATGTACATGGGCTTACAAAGTGTCGGCTTCCCCAACTTCTTCACCGTTACCGGCCCCGGTAGCCCCTCCGTGGTGAGTAATGTTTTGCACTCCATTGAGCAGCATGTGGAATGGATAGATGACTGCATTGCGTATTTGCGGGAAAACAACATCAAAACCATTGAGCCGAAACTAGAAGCCCAGGATGCCTGGGTTGAGCACGTGAACAAGGCGGCAGAAGGCTCGATGATGAACGCGCCAAGCTGCAATTCCTGGTATCTCGGTACTAATATCGAGGGCAAGCCACGGGGCTTTATGCCGTATTTGGCGGGTACTAAAACTTATCGCGAAGAGTGCGAAGAGGTGGTTGCCAAGGGCTACGAAGGTTTTGCTCTGGAGGCTTAATAAGGGACGAATTGGCCATCATCAGAACAGATAGGTACATCTGCTGGTGGCCATGTTTCCCGGTGGAGAGCATAGTCGGAGAAACAGTATTTGAACCTGCGACCCCTGCTTCCCGAAGGTAGTGCTCTACCAGGCTGAGCTACTCTCCGTTTTTTGTGTATTGCTTTTGTTTATGACTTAATTGTTATTCAATCATTGAGTTATAAAATTAATGATTCGACGATCAGACAGCTAAGCAAGCGTGTAATTTAATTTTTAAATTTACGGTTGAGATCGGGGTAAGTTAGTGGTGCATGAGGTTGGTTTAGAAAAAACCAGGTTAAATTTGTCTTTATCGTGGATATGTCGTCCCGGTAGAGCACAATGCTTTTTAGCGGTCTAAACTGTTGACCCTTGAAGAATTGGAAGTCTCAGCTCGTACAGCGGCCACATTAGTTAACAGTTGTCGAAGACTTTTTATGTTTTCTTCAAACCAGAGGAAGGCGTAAGATCTGAGATCTTCAACGCGCTTTGGATTGGTATTGTCCAGTTGCATTAACTTTCGTGGCAGAAACCCGTCAACACGCAAGTAGCGCTCGCCGAGTAATTGCTCGCACTGGTGGAAGCTTACGGAGGAACTTGCGCTCATCATGTAATCCAGTAAACCATTGTTTAGCCAACCAACCACGCCCCATTTCCGGGAGGCTTTGCCGATTCGATCCCGATCCTGTTGTCCAAGATCATGAACGGGTTTACCGGTACCCAGAGATATGATCCAAAGGTCTTCAAAAGTATGACCGATTGCCAGCGCTTCGGTTATCGCACAAACGCTGGGGTCGTTAGTAGCTATGGAGCCATCAATCAGCCAACGTCGCATTGGGGCAGAGCTATCCACGGTCGGGTAAAGAGTAGGTGCTGCGGTTGATGCATCGCAAATTTCTGCCAGGGAAGGGTTATAGGAAGCATCGTGACCTCGATTGTTTTTAAAAGTGACTAATTCTCGATCAATAAAATCATAGGCCAGTATTAGTAAATGCTTGTCCTTGATATCGTTGATATGTAAACCCTGGCAAACATCGTCGATATATTGTCGCTTATTGATACCGTCGTATTTCGGTTGGTTTTGCATTCGACCGAGGAGGCGGTCCCAGATGGATTGATTAAACATATGGGATAAATTCTCAGATGAGTAACTAAAATTAGCTAGCTGCTCCATTGAACCTGCATTCTGAGCGCAGTATGTTGCGATTGTCGCGCCTGTGCTAACCCCAGCAAAAAAATCAAAAG
Organism: Porticoccaceae bacterium; assembly: GCA_018069525.1. Lineage (GTDB taxonomy): Bacteria > Pseudomonadota > Gammaproteobacteria > Pseudomonadales > Porticoccaceae > JAGPUQ01. Next base: position 208,474 of record JAGPUQ010000002.1, read on the forward strand.
AATCGTATACATTGATCCCTGCTTCTTTCTCCAGGTGGTATAGCAGTTGTGCAGGAATAACGCCTCGGGTTCCGCCGCCGTCGATGGATAAAATCAGAATGGGCCCTAGATCACTCATCATCTTTCCCTCTGTAGACCTACTACATGATGATCTTGTTATTGGTGTTTTAATAGATTGGAATGTTCTGATGGATAGAATATAGTTGATTTCAACTAGATGTGCCATTGATACCTATAATATTCACATCAGTTAATTTTGGAGATCACATGCAACGAAATTTTTTGTTTGCGCTGGTAGTTTTATTAGCGTTTATGGCTGTGGGAGTTCAAGCACGCAACGTAACTTGTCTAGGTAGAATCGAGCCTTTCAACGGTGTGTATAAGCCGGCGGGTCCTTCGGCTGTTTCGGTTGTATCCGAGTTGCGAGTTCTTGAAGGATCGAAAGTAAAAATTGGTGACGTACTCGCTACTCTCGACGGGTATGCACTGGCAAAGGCTGAGCTCGATCGCGCGAAAGCTGATCTGGATTATGCGCAGTTGGTGATGGGTCGCGAAAATAAATTATTAAGCGCTACATCACAATCCCGGCGCGACGAGGCTAACTACAATGTTAATGTAAGCAGGGCAGGCCTCGCTGCGGCCAGAGCGCGGCTTGAGCTTACTCTAGTGCGAGCACCAGTCGGCGGCGAAGTTCTATTAATTCACACGCGTGAAGGTGAGCGTATTACCGAAATGGGTTTGCTGGAATTGGGGCAGACCGAGAAAATGTATGTCGTTGCAGAAGTCTATGAGACTGATGTCGGGATGATTGCAGTAGGGCAAAACGTAACTATTACCAGTCCAGCGCTGTCTAAAGTCATGTCTGGAAAGGTTGAACGCATAGGTAAGATAATCGGCAAGATCGATAGTCTCGCTCTTGATCCAGTAACCAGAACAGATTCAAGGGTTGTAGAGGTTTTTGTTCTTCTGGACGATCCACAAGCGGTGGCGAATCTCACTAACCTGCAGGTGCAGGTTGAGATAGGCGATTAATGACACGCCGGGTTCCCTACGCCTGGCTGCAGTTAAGCCACGAAAAGCGGCGACTTATGGCCGCGATCGGGGGCATCATGTTTGCCGTTATTTTAGTTTTTATGCAGTTGGGCTTGCGCGCAGCATTATTTGATAGCTCGGTCCGATTTCATCGCAGTCTCGATTACGATCTCGTGATGTTGAGTCCACGCACCCCGTTTCTTGCCCAAACAAAGGAATTTCCACGCAACCGCTTAATTCAGGCTGCCGGGTTCGATGGAGTTGAATCTGTGTCGCCGCTCTATACAGCTCTGGCGCGAAGCTATTACGAGCCTACCCCGGATGTTCACCGCAAGATATTGGTGATCGGTATTGATCCTAAAGACACTAATATTCGACTGCCTGGCGTGAACGATTTTTTATTTATGCTGCGTGAACCCGATACGGTAATTATGGACCATTTTTCACGTCGTGAATTTAATCCGATTATTGAAAATTTTAATAACAAAGTGCCAGTCGAATTAATGCTTAATGAGCGACATGTTCGCTTGATCGGGCTGTATGGTTTGGGTGCATCCTTTGGAGTGGATGGTTCGGTAATCACTAGTGATCTCAATTTTTTGCGCATTATGCCTTCCCGATCGATGGGGAGTATTGACCTTGGATTGATTCGAGTTACTGATGGTCAGAGTCCTGAAACGGTTCAATCTGAACTTAAGCACTTATTGCCAAATGATGTCTTGGTGTTGTCTCGACTTGAATATGTGCAAAGAGAAGTTGATTACTGGAATAGCAGTACACCGATTGGTTATATCTTTACATTGGGTGCGGTAATCGGTGGGATTGTTGGGTTAATTATTGTTTACCAAATTCTTTATTCTGATGTTGCTAACCATCTTGCAGAGTATGCAACCTTAAAAGCAATGGGTTACACCAATGGTTTTCTGTCGCGACTTGTATTACAGGAAGCACTGATTCTATCGGTGCTCAGTTTTATTCCGGCGTTGGGTCTTTCCATGTTGCTGTATTCACAGGCTGCCGAGGCAACTCAGCTACCCTTGAGCATGACCACTGAGCGTGCCCTGGCAGTGTTGATGATGACGATATTGATGTGCTCTATATCTGGGCTTTTGGCTATTCGTAAGTTGCGCGGTATTGACCCAGCGGAGGTGTTTGCGTGACAGCACTTTCGGTTCGTATTACCGACCTTCAATACAGCCATCAAAAGGGAGAATTTGGACGCAAGGTGCTCAGTGACATCTCAGTACAATTTTTATCCGGTGGTATAACCGTGCTGACTGGGCCGTCCGGTTCGGGTAAGAGTACCTTATTGACGATCATTGGAGGCTTGCGGCGCGCAGAGCTTGGGAGTGTGGACGTGCTGGGTACACAGCTTGTTGGTGCTAGTGAAAAACAACTCGTTGGGCTACGACGACAAATTGGTTTCATCTTTCAGCAGCACAACCTCGCTCCCGCCTTGACAGTTCGACAAAATATCCATATGGGTTTACAGCTTGGCCCTCGGTGTAGTCATAAGGAAGCTGTGGAGCGGATCGAATCTGTAGCGAGTAAAGTCGATATGAGGGAACACCTTGATAAACGTCCAAACGAGCTTTCGGGCGGGCAGCAACAACGTGTTGGTATTGCCCGAGCACTGGTTAATGAACCGAAATTGATCCTGGCGGATGAACCTACGGCCTCACTGGACCGGGATTCCGGTCAGGCAGTGATGAAAATATTGAATGACCTAACCAGGCAACAGGACAGTACCGTACTGCTCGTAACTCACGACAAGCGAATTCTAGAGAGTGCGGACGCGCTATTGACTCTTGAAGACGGCAATATCATCCAGCCATCCGATGGACTCTTGAATGACACCAGTTCGGTCATAAGAGCACTGCGAAAGTTTGAGCGCGCTCACTTTGGTCAGTTACTGAGTTTCAGTAATGCGCTCGCACAGGTAGCTCTCGTCGACGGTGTATTGACTGAGACGGAGTATCAGGTGATGAGGGAGTGCATCAGTCAGTCGGGTACGGTCAGCGACGCCGAACTGGAATTCGTTCTTGAAATGGCGCTGGCAATGGCAGAAGGCTGGCGAGAAGACCATGGGGATAAGACACGTCGAGAAACGCTTGCGCTTGCCCTCGAGGCAGTTGCTGCTGCAGATGGCCATATTAGTGATATCGAGCGAAAGTTAATCAGTCAATTGTTAACGCCGCCTACGTTAAAGGCATAAGTCTTATTTTCATCAAGAGTTGTCATCAAAAGCCGTCATCAAAAATCGTGGCCAGAAAATGTCCTAATCATCGTCAAGTAGCTGATCAAGCTTGCGATCTAACTTAGCAAGTTTGCGCTCAATATTGGTCAGGCGTTTATGGACGCTGTGCTCGGAACTGATGATTGCATCCTCTTTACGACGTAGAAAAAAGGCGGCAAAACTTGCGGTCAGCATGGCAAATAATCCCAGACCGAGTAACATGATAACGCTGGCAACGATCTTACCCACCGGGGTTTCGGGCACAATATCCCCATAACCCACGGTAGTAATGGTGACCCAGGCCCACCAGATACCATCCGCCGGCGAGCCAATGCCGGGGTCGAGGGCAGACATCATTACACCGGCCATGACAATTACGATGATACTGGCGATGATGGTGGCGCCCAGCTCGTTACGAGACAGCATGGTGCGCACCCGGCCCCCGAGATGTACTAACAACGTGAGCAGGATCAATAAGCGTAGCAGGCGTAGAGCGCCGAGGTAGGTATTCCATTGCCAGAGCAGGGGGATACCACCGACAATAATTACCAGATTCAGCCAGTTACCCCGCAGATATCGTCGGGTATCGTTCACCAACAGGGAAAGTAGTGAGGTTTCCAAAATAAAGAAACCCCACAACCATAGGTCGTAGCTCTGATAGGCATAGCTTTGGTTGGTATAGCCTGGTTCGGCAGTACCGCTGGATTGAAAGCTCCAGTTGAGTAGGATCCAGATGGCAGCCATCAGCATGGGTGCTTCCAGGATAGCTCCGGTGCGTTTGGCAGCCAGATTTTCGTCGGCGTGGATACCAGCGGCACCGATGAAGTAGCTAAGTTTTCTGAGAGGTTTCTTCATGGTCAATTTGGGCCTGGAATGGCTGTATTCTAGCATAGGCTATAGTGTAGGTTAGACGACTAGCATAGATGGAGCACTTGATTCAGAATAAGGATTGCCGTTGTGGGCGGTCCTGCCATGAACAGGTCGACGGATAGCGATACCGTTTACATTCGCCCTGCACATTCATCGTGGATAAAAAAGACTAAAAACCGTGACTACAGTTAGCACCGCAAGGATTCGTGAAAAGAAACGCCGTTTTCTGGAGCGGGAGCAACGTATTATCAATGTTGCCCTGGAATTACTCCTGCGCGACGGCATTGATCAGGTGACGGTATCGGCGATTGCCGACCAGGTAGGGATCGGCAAGGGTACGGTGTATAAGCACTTCCAGAGTAAATCTGAATTGCTGGTGCGCATTGTTCTCGATTACGAAGCGTATATTGCGAGTAACTTGCAAAAAGGCATTGAGGCGACGGAGGCGGGCGATCCCGGCGCACTGGTGAAAGCGTATTTTAATTCCCGGCTGTCCAATCCAGGTCTCGATCGTCTGACTCAGCAATTGGAGTTTCGGCTGGAGTACGAACCCCAGATAGCGGCTCAAATGCAGGAGCTTCACCAAATGCGTCGTGCGACCACGGCAGGCTTGAATGCAACGATTGCTAAACTCATCGCTCTCGGCGTGCTCGAAGATGTGCCGCCGCACTATCATTATTTGGCTAGCTGGGCTTTGGCTCAGGGTGCGGTCGATGTATGTTTCAACAAAGGCCTGGGCGATCAATACGACGATAACGATGCTCTGCTGCGTTTTATTACCGGGATCGGCGTTACCATGGGCAACAAGGGTCAATTGCGCGATATTTAACTTGTTGGATAACGAGATCGCCTAGTACCACCTAGTACCACCTAACATCACTTAGCATCACCGACGCCACAACAATACCTATCACTCCAAATACACGATAAGCGGATTTTGAAAGCAATGTCGAAAATTTCCCTCGAAGACATTGGCGGCGAATTTGAAAGCGCCATCAAATCACCTGCTAAATTACCCCCGGTAGAATCCTGGAATCCACCCTTGAGTGGTGATATCGATATTGTGATTACCCGCGATGGTGTTTGGCACCACGAAGGTAGTCCGATAAAACGACAGCCGCTGGTTAAATTATTTTCGTCTATTTTGAAACGTGAGGGCGATGATTATTTTTTGGTAACACCAGTGGAAAAATGGCGTATGCAGGTTGAAGATGCGCCGTTTGTAGTGATCGCCATGGAGTGCTCGTCGGACGGCGTTGATGCAGAGCAAGTTTTAAGTTTTACCACTAATGTCGATGACCGTGTATGTGCAGGGCCGGATAATCCGATTCGGGTCGAAGTCGATCCTGAGACCGACGAACCCAGCCCTTATTTATTGATACGACGAAATCTGGAAGGTCGTATTAGTCGCTCGGTGTACTACCAGTTAGCGGAGTTGGCTAAACCTATGGCTAACAACAAGGGCTATGGCGTAAGCAGTTGCGGAGTAAGTTTTGAACTTAAATAACAAAAACTTTAAGGTGTTTTTGAGCACACGGTTAAGCCGAATATTTTTCGTGTTATTTGTTTCGCTGCTATGTAGCTCCGCTCAGGGTAGTTCCATTCAGGATAGCTCCGCTCAGGCAGATAATAAAAAGCACACTGAATTCCTGGAGCTATTCAGGCAGTATTTACAAATCGATACCAGTAATCCGCCCGGTGGAGAGTTGGCGGCAGCGCATTTTTTCGCCCACATTTTTGAGCGAGAAGGGATCCCCTACGACCTGGTCGAAAGCGCGCCAGGGCGCAGTAATATTCGAGCCGTCATTAAAGGTCGCAAACCATCGGCATTGATTTTATTACACCATATGGATGTTGTGCCTGCGAACCCAGAGCAATGGGAGCACCCACCCTTTGCCGCGCTAATGGATGATCAATTTATTCATGGCCGAGGTGCCGTCGATACCAAATCCCTGGGCATTTTTCACTTAAATGCATTTCTTAACCTGCATCGCTCGGGCGTAGTGCCAGACAGAGATGTAGTATTTATGGCCACCGCGGACGAAGAGTCGGGCGGCGCTTTTGGTGTTGGCTGGTTAATGGAGCACTGGCCGGAATGGTTTAAAAATATTGATGCGGTGCTTAACGAAGGGGCTGTGGGAAAATCCATTGGGGGCAAGACGACTTACGCCGTCGAAGTGACTCAAAAAATACCTTTGTGGTTGCGACTGGAAACTCAGGGAGAAGCCGGGCACGGGGCCGCACCGCACGCGCAAACAGCAGTGACACGATTGCTGGATGCGAGCACTCAGCTACAGCAACTTCAGTTTGTACCTCGCGCGATTGCGCCGGTAGCGGACTATTTCACCGCCCTGGCACCTCTTTACGCCTCGCCCTGGCGAGAGCGTTTTAGTGCTATCAATGAAACAGTAAAGTCTGCCGATAGCATGGCCGAGTTGCACGAGTTCGACCATCGACTCTACGCGCTGTTAACCTCGTCCTGTACACCCACACGCTTACAGGGCAGTGGTAAAATTAACGTAGTGCCGGGGATGGCGTCTCTAGAGATGGATTGCCGCTTGCTACCCGACGTGAATCCAGAGCAGGTGGTGGAGCGTATCCAAACATTACTTGGCCCCGAGGTGCAGGTAAGGACCTTGTTGTCATTTAAGCCGGGGGTTTCCAGTAGTCAGCATCCCTTGTTTGAAACCATTGCTGCGGTCTTGCAAGAGCGCTACCCCGAAGCCCTGTTGTTACCCAAAGTATCTCCGGGGTTTACCGATAGTCATTTTTTTCGGGAGAGTGGAGTGACGGCCTTTGGCTTTTCGCCGATCCTGTTAGATGAAGATGGCAGTTATGGCGTTCATGGTGTTAACGAACGATTGACCCTCGACGATTTTCATCAAGGTCTGCAAGTTGTCGAAGATATCGTCATTCAGTATGTGACTGATTAATTAGAAAATGAAAGATAGAAGTTAAAAGCTAAATCAACAATCCAATTTTAAACTCCAAAGCGCGGCAATTTAAACGATGAGCTTATCCGAACACTGGTTTTCTGATTGTGGTGGTATAGACAATTTTCTTCGCCATTACTGGCAGCAGAAACCCCTACTTATTCGTCAGGCCTTTCCCGGTTTCCAATCTCCCGTCTCGGCTGACGAATTAGGGGGTTTGGCCCTGGAAGATGAAATCGAGTCACGGCTTATTATTGAAGATCAGAAAACTGCTCTGTGGAGTTTACAAAACGGGCCCTTCGACGAAAACATTTTTCAAACCTTGCCGCCCAGCCATTGGACCTTGTTGGTGCAAGCCGTAGATCAATGGTTACCGGAAGTGGGGGAGCTGCTGGAGCATTTTGATTTTTTGCCGCGCTGGCGGCTCGACGATATTATGCTTAGCTATGCGGAAGACCAGGGCAGTGTCGGCCCACATTTTGATCAATACGATGTTTTCCTATTGCAGGGCGAAGGCCAGCGACGGTGGCGTGTGGGACAGGTATGTGACGCCTCGACACCTTTGGTCGAGGGCTCTGCGCTGAAAATATTGCAAGACTTTGAGCAGCAAAATGAATGGCTACTGGAGCCGGGGGATATGTTGTACGTGCCGCCGGGCGTTGCTCACTGGGGCGTTGCCGAAGGTGAGTGCATCACCTATTCAGTAGGCTTTCGTGCGCCCACCGGCGTTGAAATGCTCAACGACCTCGCGACTGAATTACTCGCCAGGGACGACCAGCAAACCGCCCATGTCTATCGTGACCCTGATTTTTCTACAATGAGCTCAGCAGTAGAGCACCAAAAAAACTCGCCGGGCGTTATCGACAAAGCATTTATACAGTCGGCAAAAACGCTTTTGCTGAAACAACTGGACGACGACCAGTTGCTGGGCGAATGGTTTGCGCGCTATATGACGACTCGCAAGTACCCAGATTTAGAGCCAGGCGAGTGTGGTATTGATGACGGTCAGGAAAGCCTGCCATTGACTGATGATTCCATCATTACTCGCCATCCGGCGTCACGCTTTGCGGCGCTGCTTGATGTGCAGGGTGGTCAGGCGACACTGGCGGTGGATGGAGAACTTTATCCATGTTCGGCCGACTTTGCGGCGCTGCTCGCCAATCAGCCGGTGTTGAGTATCAACGATATTAGTCCGTTTTCGGATCAGGAAAAAAGTATTTTTGCCACCTTGCTGACTATGGGCTGTTTGGTTTTTGGGAACGACGAGGAAATCTAACTTCTTCGGTCTATTTACAAGTAATGTAAAAATAAAAAATTTCAAAAATAGCGGCGGGAAAAAATACTATGAGTGATCATCGGCTTGGAATCGTACTTTCTACCGCAACGAAATCGCCGGTTAGAGAACTAGTTAATATTGCTCAGCTCGCCGAAGCGCACGGTTTTTCTGCGGTACTGGTAAATGAGGGGAGAGGAGATGCCCTGGCTTGCTCTGAAGCCATTGCCCTGAGTACGAAGCACATTCAGGTAGGTACCAATATAGCGAATATTTATTATAGACACCCATTCTTGATGGCGATGACGGCGGAAACCATTGCCGATTTGTCCGATGGTCGCTTAGTTCTTGGTCTGGGTATCAGCCATAGACCCTTGCTGGAATCTCTGGGTATCGAGATGAATAAACCCCGAGCATATTTGCGTAGTTATACAGAAACGGTAAAGGGCATTCTCGATGGGAAAGAGGTAAGTCCGCTGTTTGAATCCAGTGCCAGCGCCCACAAAACGCCTATTTTTCTGGCGGGTTTAACGGTAGAAAGCGCCCGTGTTGCTGGTGAAGTAGCGGATGGCATCATGCCCTTTTTAGCCTCAATGACTTATTTAACTATGCTACTTGAAGAGGCGAAAAAAACCGCAACTGAAAAGGGTCGCGATGCAGATAAATTCGATTGCATCATGAGTATTCCTACGTTTCTTTCTGAGGATGTTTCGGCGGCGATGTCGGCAGCTAAAAATAATCTCGCGTTTTTTGCCCAGCTCCCTAACTATCGTTTGCAATGGCGACGTTGTGGCTTTGAAGAGGAGGTGGATGCTATGGAGGAAGCCTGGAAAACCGGTAGTCGTCATCGAGCTGCGGGGTGTGTAAGCAAGCGGATGGTCGAGCAGATATGTGTCTACGGTTCTCCACAAATGTGTCGCGAGCAATTGGCGGCGTTTAATTCCGCTGGAGCCGCCATGCCCGTGCTGGCGGTGAGTCCGGTCAACGAAGATCGCTTGAGTGCTACCTGCAGTGCGATAAAAATATTAGCGCCATAGCCGCAGGGCACCGAGTATAAAAACTACTTAGTTGTCTCTCGTTCAACTGGATTCTCGCCCCTGACAGCGCGCTCTACGGACATCTGGAAATGTGCGAGCGCGGGTTCGTTGCGACCAATCAACACGTGGTCAACTACCCCGGATAAGTAACTACGCTCGATGTCGATCTGCATAGCGATATCCTCGGTATCAACTGTACGAATAGCGAGCGCTACATTGGCGTCCCAATATTTACGTGCTTTAGCGGTGACTGCGGGTTCGGGAACGTAGCAATCGAAGTAGATAATGCATTGGTCGGGTTGATTGCGCAGGGGAAATATACGCCAGGTTTCCAGGTGATCGCCTTGCATAACAAACACCGTGTTTGGAAATAGTTGATAGGAAATTGCGGTATGTCGAACAAAGTCCCATTCGGATTGATCTTGCTCCCGTAAATGTTTAATACTCTTGCGAACCACTGCCTCGCGAAGATTTAAACCAAAATCATCGAATAAGCAGAGGTTCTGATGGAAGATTGACGCGACACTATCCCGATGTAGTGTCGCGAAGTGGTATGCCTCTAGAAACGTATCTATCGGCATCTTCCAATTAGCGCGACGCTCCAAAACTCGACCCTCGTAATGGCTATAGCGAGCAAGATCATAATTGGCTAGATCTTCATCCATTCCACAGAGATGTTCTGCTAAATTTATTGTCGCATCTGGGTTGGGTATCACCCACAACATTCCGTCCTGTTCCGCGCAGGGTAGGGGAATTAAGCTATGAGCGCCCTTATCGATTCCGGGAAATGAGTCCTGGTCGGGAATCACTTGAAGTTTGCCCTGCTTGTTGTAGCGCCAGGCGTGATAGGGACAGGTAAAGTTCGCTTTATTACCGCAGTTTTTTGCCAGCGGCGCACCTCGGTGACGACACATATTGACGAACGCCCGTACCTGGCCATCATCGCCTCGTATCATTAAAATCGGCACCGCAGCAAAATCTTCGCTTAGATAATCGCCGGGGTCGGGAATACGGCAGGATAAACCCATAAACAGTGGGTAGGAACGAAACAGGGTGTCCTGCTCCCGCTGTAGCCAGTTGTTGTCCGTGTACGAGGCAACGGCATTGCGGATGACCTCTGGGCTAAGATCGGTGGTGCCGGCGTCGATATGGGCAAGGGCACGCTGGGTTAAACTAATGTGAGTGGCTTGCTTCAAAACTGCGATTACTCCAAACTTTTTTTTGTTGGCGAATTTTTTAACAGAAATTTGAATGTGACTCGATTTGTTGGGCGGCCGAGAGAGTGGATTAGGGATAAGCAAGGTGTAGTTTACATCAACTGATAGTCGTCTCAAGCCGTCTGAGCCTAATTTATGGAAATCAGTTGACTGGCTGCTCGGCAGGGGTTAGCGTTCGACATATGTTGGAAACATTAACTCAATGTGTTCTCCATTTGTCATATTGAAGGTGGTTCTACGACCAGTGTACAATCCAAGAAAAACATGAAACTCCCAGGTGAAAATGTGCTGCCACAATGCGTGAGTGGGTCGAGCAGACAAGTGCAAAGGGGAGGGGATAATTCAAGCAGAATTGTTGGTCACGGATAAGGATTGGGTACAATTAGTTCTATAAATTTTAGTACGAAGTTATCATCAAATATTATTCTCCAGGCTGTCTGACAACAAAGCGGCTGAGAACATAGTGGATTCTAAGGATAAATAAATGAGTTTTATTGATGCCGTAGACAAAGTAGAGGTGCCCCGGCCCCCGAAACACTATACCGAACCTTCGTTCGCGGAAGTCCTGGGTGTTCCAATTGCATACCGACGTCAGGGTAATGGCGAAGCCGTAGTATTTCTACACGGGGCAGGGTTCACGCGCCGTTGGGTCCCCATGTACGAAATGCTTGCGCAAAAGTTTGACTTTATCGCGCCAGAATCGCCTGGTTTTGGGGAAACGCCAATGCCACCGTGGTTTCGCGACTTCTCCGATCTGTCTATCCTCTACGACCAGTTGTTTGAACAACTCGGGCTCGACCAGATACATTTAATCGGCTATTCGATGGGTGGCTGGGCTGCCGCTGAGTTTGCTTCGTATTATCCACGACGTCTTAAAAGCTTGAGTTTGGTCGTTCCGATCGGCCTGCGACTCGAAGATAATCCCGGTGTCGACCTGTTCCAGCTCTCACCTCAACAATTGATGGATCGTTTATTTAACGATAAAAAGGTCATGGCCGAATTCATGGAAGGTATGGATGATTTTGACGAGGGCATTCACCTGTATTCGGAAATGTCCGCTGCTGCTAGATTAATATGGGCACCGCGCTACAATCTGGCATTGGAGCGGCGCTTGCAACGGCTCACTTGCCCGACTCTGGTTGTGCGCGCCGAGGATGACCACCTGGTTCCTAATCAAATGGCAGAAAAATTCGCGACTACATTACCGAATAATCGCCTGGTAATGATCCCGGAAACCGGGCATGAGCTCTGTCTCGAACGTCCAGCCGAACTTGCCAGGGAACTCGCGGACTTCATTAAGGAGGCATCGAAGTGAATAAGCTACGCTTCTACGGCTTTAATTTGATGCCCTATGCCGACATCCCGCCCACTTCGGAATTTGAGTCAGCCTGGGTGTCTCTATCCAACAAACACTACGACCCCCAGCGCGGACGTCAGATTTACAACGAATACATCGATCAACTCGTTGCGACTGAAAAATATGGGTTTGATGGTGTAGGTGTCAACGAACACCATGCCAATTTCTACGGCACCATGCCTTCCCCCAATATCATCGCGGCAATGCTCGTGCAGCGCACCAACCATATTCCCATTGGGGTGATTGGCAACGCCATACCCTTGCACGGCAATCCCTTACGGGTGGCGGAAGAAATCGCCATGCTCGACGTTATTTCGGGCGGACGCATTATCTCCGGCTTCGTGCGTGGCATCGGCTGTGAGTACTTTAATAATGGCGTGGTTCCAGCGGACTCGGTTGAACGTTTTAACGAAGCCCACGACTTGATCATAAAAGCCTGGACAGACGACGGCCCTTTCACCTGGCAGGGGGATCATTTTTATATCCCCAACGTAAATCCAATTCCCAGACCGATCCAGGATCCGCACCCGCCGATCTGGATACCTGGTCAGGGTTCTCTAGAAACCATTCAGTTTGTCGCGAAGCACAAGTACACCTACATGATGGTGTTTGCGCCGCAGTGGTTTACCAAGCTGGCTTTCGATGGCTTGCGCGAGGAGTGTCAACGCCTCGGGTACGAAGCACCGAAAAATATGGTCAATGCCTGTGTGCCTACCTATGTTGCGGAAACAGATAAACAAGCACATCGCGAAGCCAAGGCGCACCTAAGTTGGGTGTTCAACACGGGTCTTAAAATTCCTGATCAAATCTTTTTCCCTCCGGGGTACATGACCACTAAATCCTTCCGCAATTTTATGGGTGCAATGCAAAAAGGGCACGTCAAGCCGCAAGCACAATTGAGTTATGACGAATTGCTGAAGGATCGCTATATCATTGTTGGATCACCGGAGACCGTGCGCAATCAAATCGGCGAATATTGCGACGATGTCGGTGCGGGCGGACTCATCATGGGTGGGTCTTCCGTTGGCCCCATGCCTAACTGGATGGTGATGAAAAACATGCAGATTTTTGCCGAAGAAATAATGCCGGAGTTCCGGGAGGCTGATGGGAAACCGGATTACTTACGCGAAGAGCCGCCAGCGCCACGTACTCGTACAGAATTCGCGGCGCAGTATGGACCGCCACCAGAAACCGCTCGCTCCATCGTAACCGGCTCCGAAGAGCTGATCGAACACCGCGTGGCGCATCTGCCGGAGATTATCGATTCGTCGATGTAAGTTTTTGTGGAGCTATATCTAATGAAAATCCCGCGACTTAATATCGATATCTTCCAGGATATGACTGTAATCTATTAACTCTCCAGCAATAACGTGAATGACTTCGTTTTTGCATTCCATTACACCTTTTACTAATAATAATTTACTGCTGAGCAGAGCCTGGCGAAAACGGGTTTGCAGATCCTTCCAGATAATAATATTGGTGTTTCCGGTTTCATCTTCCAGGGTAAGAAACACCACCCCGGAGGCAGAGCCGGGACGTTGACGTCCGGTGACGAGACCGGCAATGCGGATAAAGCGACCATTGTTTAAAGATTTTAAATCCAGTTGCCGCTTGCAGGTGCGAAACACCGGATGATCGCGCAACAAGGTCATCGGGTGTTGTCCCAGGGTTAGTCCGGTACTTTGATAATCAGCAAACATATCGTCTGCCTCCGTGGGCGCAGGCAGGGTAGAGAGCGCTGGAGATACTTTAGGGGAAGGCGCCAGACGACTCGATAGATGAGCGTGATCTTGATTGTGTTCTAGTAAAGGTTTGCGTGCTTCGATGCCGAGAATATCCCAGTGAGCACGATAACGATGGGCGCTAAAACAACGCAAAGCATTAGCATTGGCCAATGCCGCCATGTTTTTCTGAGTCAATTTTGCGCGTTCAGCTAAGTCACCAAGATCGACGAAAGGCTTTTGCTCTCGGGTTTGCACGATGCGCTGTGCTGCATTTTGGCTAAGTTCTTTCACCAGGCGCATGCCCAGAATAATAACTGGCTGCTGTGTCCGCTTACCGACTTGAAGTTGATGATCCCAGTCGCTGTGGCTAACATCGATAGCCTTTATTTTGATGCCCTGACGGCGAGCATCCTGCACCAGTTGCGAAGGCGAATAAAAACCCATGGGCTGGCTGTTGAGAATAGCGCAGTAAAAAGCAGCAGGGTGATGGCATTTGAGCCAGGCGGAAACGTAGACCAATAAGGCAAAACTGGCGGAATGGGATTCGGGGAAACCGTAACCACCGAAACCTTTAATTTGTTCAAATAAACGTTGGGAAAATTCCTCGCTATAACCCCGAGCTAACATACCGTCGATCAGCTTGCGTTCAAACTGTAACAAATTGCCATTCTTACCCCACGAGGCCATCGCCCGGCGCAACTGATCGGCTTCCCCACCCGTAAAACCGGCAGCTACCATCGCCAATTGAATAACTTGTTCCTGAAAAATAGGCACGCCCAGGGTACGTTCCAATACCGACTGAATGGCTTCGCTGGGATAGGTGACCGCCTCAACGCCATCGCGACGACGCAAATAAGGGTGCACCATATCGCCCTGAATAGGGCCCGGTCGCACAATGGCAACTTCGATCACCAGATCGTAAAAACAGCGGGGTCGCAGGCGCGGCAACATAGACATTTGGGCGCGGGATTCCACCTGGAATACCCCCAGGCTGTCGCCCCGGCACAGCATGTCGTAAGTTGCCGGATCATCTTCGGGGATCGCCTGTAGATTGGGGATGCTTTGATCGTAGGGGCGAATGCTCTCCAGGCATTTTCGGATCGCGCTGAGCATGCCCAGAGCAAGTACATCTACTTTCAGCAAACCCAAAGCCTCGATATCATTTTTATCCCACTGGATGACGGTTCGCTCGGGCATGCTGGCGTTTTCCACGGGAACCAGTTGGCTGAGCGGCCCGGCGCTAATAATAAAGCCACCCACGTGCTGGGATAAATGTCTGGGGAAACCGAGTATTTCGTGGACTAAGCGCATGAAATACGCTGCCAGGCGTTCGCCATCGGGTATCCTGTGTTCGCGAAAACGCTGTTGCAGTTCGTTAGTTCGATCCCACCAGGCTAGAGATTTACTTAACTGTTCGACAAACAGGGGATCGAAACCCAAAGCCTTACCCACATCGCGCACCGCACTGCGTGCTCGGTAGGTGATAAGAGTGGCGGCGAGTGCGGCGCGCTCGCGAGTGTATTTTTTATAGATATATTGAATCACCTCCTCTCGCCGCTCGTGCTCAAAATCGACATCAATATCCGGGGGTTCATTTCTTTCTTTGGTGAGAAAGCGCTCAAACAGCAGGGAGATACGCGTCGGTGATACTTCGGTTATAAATAAGCAGTAACAAACCACAGAGTTTGCCGCAGAACCACGACCCTGACAAAGTATGTCTCGACTGCGGGCAAACTGAACGATGTCATACACGGTAAGAAAGTAATATTCGTAATCTAACTCTCTGATAAGCACAAGTTCTTTATCGATAGTCGCTTGTACTTCACCGGGGATACCTTCAGGCCAACGCTGTGCTGCCCCTTCGTTAACCAATTGCAGTAAGTAATTTTCGGCGGTAAAACCCTCGGGTACCACCTCTTTAGGGTATTGATAACGTAATTTACCCAGAGAAAAATTGCAGAGAGAACTAATCGTTAAGGTTTCTTGAAGTAATTTCTTTGGGTAGAGGTCGCGCAGTTTCTTTAAGGGGCGCAAGTAGCGTTCACTATTGATATCTAAAATACTGCCTAATTCTTGAACCGTAGTATTCAGGCGAATAGCGGTAAGGGTATCCTGCAAGGGTTTTCGCGTGGCAATATGCATATGCACGTTGCCACAGGCCACCATCGGCAGGTTTAACGTTTTGGCGAGATGATAATCATAATAATACTGTTGCTGATGATTGCCCTGTAAACATTGATTGATACCGATCCATAAACGTTGATTAAATAGTTTTGCTAGTGAAGCGCCATAGGTTTCATTATCGTCAAGGTGTTTAAGGGAGTTGTTTTCAACACTGTTTACCGAGTTGCTGGTCGGTAGCCAGATTCCCAGGCAGGTTTTAATATGTAAATCGAGATCGCTCAGTTTGATGCTGTATTGCCCCTTAAGGCTACGCCTGCGCGCCAGTGTGATCAGGCTGGATAGCTCGCCATAGGCCCTGTGGTTAGGTGCTAGCAGTATCAGCTGTATACCTTCCTGGAGATGAAATTCGCTGCCGATAATTAATTTAATGTCCAACTGTTTAGCAGTTACATGTGCTTTTACTGCGCCCGCTAAGGAGCATTCATCGGTAATAGCAATGGCCTTATAGCCCAGCTCATGGGCCTGGCGTACTAATTCTTCCGGGTGGGAGGCGCCGCGCAAAAAACTATAATTACTAATGCTATGCAGCTCGGCATAGCCAGCGTTGGGTAATGATGTCGCCATTAACCAAATACCCCGTGCACAAACCAACAGTGGGTGTGGCGATCGCGATAAATCCAGTACAGCGTGTCATCCTTACGGCGAGCGATGTAATAGTCCCGGCTCACTGCGGTGCTCCACCAGTCGCCCTCAATTCGTTCAGGGCCTTGCAGTAGTTTGAGATCCCCCTGGTAATACAGTGATTTTTGACGGTTTTGAATGGGCGAGGGTTGTCGTAATAACCATGTTGGGCGCAGTCCTGTAGTTGATGTTTTGATCTCGTTATTTTCAACACCAATAGCATCGATATCTAACAAGCCCGCTAGTTGAGAAGCCTGTTCGGGAATATGACGGTGGTGGTCAGTCACTTGATAGAGATTGTTTTCGCCAAGACGGGCGGCGAGGGTATCGATCAAAGCAGTAAATGTACTGTTTGAACGTTGTGGTGAATATTGTATATCCGGGGGTAAAAGATCAGTGCTGAGATAATGTGCAGGACGTAAATCGCAGGCCTTGAGCCGAATAGCGCTGGTTGGCTCTGCCAGTGTTAATGCTTCTAGTTTAATGCGTGTCAGGTTTAAAAAATACGCCATATCCCATCGAGCTTGAGTCAGGTAAAGCTCAATGGTGACCTTTCCTTGAGAAGCGTTATTGCTCGTATTAATTGAGGAATAATGTTGCTGTTGATACAGCGACCAGATAAATCCGCCACAATACATTTGCCGAGCGCGCAAATAATCACTCAGTCTGCGCAACATATTTTGCATTGCCCATAACAAGTGATCGACACTGGAAATAGCATCATTGCATTCTACGTAATGATCAAAGGTTTCAGGAAATACAATATTGCTTTGTGGATCGGGTAGCTCACCCTTAATTTGTTGTAGGTAGCGGACAAAATCCTTGCCGTAGCGTTTGCCTAGTTCCGCCATAGGTAAAACTAGTAGCTCACCTAAAGTTTTAAAGCCGCTGCGAGTTAGTTTTTTAATTATAAAATCGCTACAGTCGAGCTTAGTGACGGGTATTGAGTGCAACAGCGTACGGAAATGTGTCTGATCAGAGAGTTCTCCGCTGTTATCCTCAAAGCATCTTATTGCCATTACCGTTGTCGTTGTCGTTGTCGTTGTCATTGCCTCGCTAAGCTTATTGCCAGGATGACGAGCTAATAGATAAGCAGATTTAGCCGTATTGGCAAGACCCATCGCGCAACTGATTTGTTGAGCTCCAACTTCCTGTTTTATATTTTGTATCAGTTTATTTAAACCCTGGAATAATTTTAGTGAGCCTCGTATTTCAAGCAGCAGGCTAGTTTCATTGTATTGGTTCAGTGCCGGTGTAAATTGATAACAACTGTAGATAAGATTAAGTAGTGTTTGATGTTCTTGCTCGGGGTTTCGTGTGGCGACCTGTAAATCGGGACACAGGGCGCGAGCTGTTGCCAGGGACATTCCTTCGCTAATACCGGCAACACTAGCCGCCTGGTTGCAACAAGCAATGCGATGTTGTGCTGCGATGGCGATAGCTTGTGTGTTCAAGCCAGGAAACAAAGCCTCCAAAGCTAATTTTGGGCAGTGGATACAGAGCCAAAGCACGGGAATCATTCGACTAAGACTTCAATTATTCTGCTGGGGAGAGTGGCAGAACTGGTGCCGGTGTTGATAATGAAGTTACAGCTGGGATAGTTACAGGTGCGGTCAAGGTTGTGGAGGTAAGTTCGGGAGAGAAATCTTTGTTCGGTAGATGAACGGGTAGCTCTGTTGCAGGTAATGCAGTCTGGATAAGATGCTGGGAGCAGGGTAGTTTCAAGGTTTGTCCCGCCCAGCCGCCGGGTTGCTTGAAAATAGTAAGTCGATAAGACGATACATCCATCGCTACACTGATGCGCAAAGCCGCGAAAGAGTGTTGCTGTGCGTTATCTTGAGGGCGAAGCAGTATGGCGAGACAGGTCTGCGCGCGCGCTGCCAATTGCAGTTTGCGAACTTGATGCAGCGTTAGCCGGGTATTGTTCTGCCAGGCCAGTAAAGCGCCACAGGCCGCAGAGCGTAATATGTGTTGGCAACTCCAGACGTACTGACTGGCATTGCTGGTACGAATCAGCACCAGGCGGTCGAGGGGAATACCCAGTTGTTTCAGGGCCGGAGCGTAAGGTTCGTGGGGTGGGTCAACCAGAAATAAATAACGTCCAGCCTGACTCAACTGGCTTAGCGCAGGCGCTAACAAGTTCCATTCACCGACGCCGGGCTGTTCACAAAATAACTCGGTCAGGGCTTTACCAGGCCAGCCGCCGTAATGTAATTGTGTGTCGAGCAGGGCATGGCCACTGGCAATACTGTCGCTGGATAACTGGGGGCGAGTTTTTGAGGCGCGCCAAACATCTGCTCGCTGAAGGATCGAGTTCAGTTGTGGAACGTCATTCTCTCCGAGTATGCTTTTCTCTAATATGGCGTGCTTTGGCATGATGCATATACTGTGTTTATATACAGTACAATATAAACGCTACGCAGAGCTTTGTCACCCTCTTAAAAGACCGACTGCTGGCCGTATTAGTGGAGGTGTTTTTTTCAGGTTTCCAAAGACGTCCCGTGTGCTGAAATGGCAGGTCTGCTACGAGGCATCTAAATAGATGTCAGGCAGGTTAAGGCTAGATAGGTTTAGATAGGTTTAGATAGGTCTAGATAGACCAGATAGATAGACCAGGCAGTAAGTTATCCCATCCTTGGGCTTTTTTTACAAATCTTGGGCATCTCTTTCAATTGAGCATCTCTTTAAATTGAACATTCCTTTAAAAGAGACGCTTGTGGAAATACTGCGAACCTACGGTGTTATTTTGTTTCTATGTCTGCGCTTGCTTGCTCTTTTAGAAGTGGCATCCAATGAAACAAGCCTACCAGTATTACCATGACCACATCAGATAGTTCACCGTGGCCTTTGGCTTTTAATTTACCGTAGAATAATGCCAGCTCGCCCAGGTGAGCGACAAAAATCACGGCGGCAATGATTAAGATAATACCATTCCATGAACTCGGGAAAACACCCAACAAGGCCAGTATAGGCAGCACCCAAAATCCGAGTGTGAGAATTTTTCCAATAGAAAAGAAGTTATGCATGATGTGGTTTCCTGTTAATTGTTATTACAATGTTTAATCTTGGCGGGAGTCTAACAAGGAGCTGATTGCCTCGCAACGTCGGATTTAGTAGGTTTATGATGCAAGTACCCACGGTAAACCTACTTGAGTTTATGGGGATAAAAGCGTTAAATCTTGCTGAGTATTCATGCTAGAGCATGACCGGAACCCCATCGGTCTAAATGTTCCACTGATAATACAAGCAGCTTTTATCTAATAAAAAGGAGTCACCCATCATGACCGACAGCAAATACGAAGGTTTACAGATCGCCCATCCGCTAACCATTGAGCAAGCATGGTTAGATCAGGTTAAAGAAGACATTTTTGATCCCGGCCGCGAAATTATCGACACCCATCACCACCTCTGGTCTGCGGCGGGTTTAATGCCTTATTCCCTCGAAGACCTATGGGCCGATACCGGCAGTGGCCACAACATTGTTCAAACCGTGTTTATGGAATGTCACTCAAACTACTATACCGAAGGTCCCGAGCACCTGCGCTCACTAGGTGAGGTGGAATACATTACCGAGATTGCCGATCGCACTGCCGCAGACACCAATGGTCAGGCCGAAATTGTGGCCCTGGTCACTGCCTTCGACCTACGCCAGGGCGACGGCGTTGAAGATCTCGTGCATCGCCACAGAGAAGCCAGCAAAGGTCGTTTCCGCGGTATTCGCCAGGCGTTGGCTAACGGACGTCCCAACGAAGGTTTGTTGCTTGAAGCGGCTAGCCCCAACGATATCCACAAGGACCCTGATTTTATTCGTGGCATGGAAATACTGGGTAATATGGGCCACAGTTACGATTCCTGGCACTACCATTATCAAAACCCCCAATTTGCTGAACTAGCCCGTAGCGTGCCGGGGACGACAATGATTCTCGACCACATTGGCACGCCGGTTGGTACGGGCGTTTACGCCGATAAGCGCGATGAAGTGTTTGAAGAGTGGAAGAAAAGTATCGCGGATATTGCTGCCTGCGACAACACCATCGCCAAGCTCGGTGGTTTCTCCATGCCCGATAACGGTATGGGCTGGGCGGGGCGGAACAAGCCACCCACCTCCGATGAAGTGGTCGCCGCACAGAAAAAATACTATCTGCATGTGATTGAGTGCTTTACGCCCGAGCGCTGCATGTTCGAGAGCAACTTCCCGGTAGATAAATTAGAACTGTCTTATCAGGTGTTCTGGAACGCGGCGAAGAAAATGGTTAAAGATTTTTCGGAAGATGAGAAGAACGCAATGTTCTCTGGTACCGCAACTCGCGTGTACAGTTTATAAGTCTAGGAAGGAGAGGGGGAGAGATTAAAGACGAAGAGTGTGCACACGACCGGACGCTGGTCCGGTCGTGTGTATTTCGAACTATTCGTATTTGTCTTTCAGTACAAAAAACACCACGCCGAGTAAGGCGACGCTAAGTCCGATAGCCAGATAAATACCGCCAACGCCCAGCAGGCTCGCCAGGGTGATGTTGCCGAAATTCGCGGTCTCAATCAGACTTTCTTTGATGTAAGGAAAGGCTAACGAGAACAGTAGTGCACCCACGAGTCCACCACCCACAGTCATCATAGCGTCTTTTTTACCTTCCGCAGCGCCCACCACGCAGGTGCCAGGGCAAAATCCCGACACGGCCCAGCCAATACCGAAAATAATGCCACCGAGGGCAACGCCCCAAATGTAGGCGGGTTTGATCGACATATTGGCCAAACCACCTAAATCCAGTAAGTAGATGCCCAGCGTGCCGACGCCGATCGCCGTACCCATTAGTTTGATAATCCACATATCCTTCAGGCGCAAGGTGCCAAGGATGCGTCGATAGCTAGTTGCACCGCCGAGATACAGAATTGCGCCAAAGGCGCAGCCGATTAAAAACCCGATAATTAATGTGCTCATGCTTACACTCCCGGACGCGAACGATAGAGAAACTTAGCCATCAAAATCGCGGCCCCAAAGCCGGTAACGGCAAAAATAAACGAGCTGACTGCCAATTGCGGAACTCCGCTAATCATATGCCCACTGGTACAACCACCGGCCAGTCGGGCACCGAATAACAATAATACGCCGCCACCAAAGGCCGCCATGTAGCGCTTGGACATGGAATCACCAAAGCGTTCTTTCCACATCGGTGGCATCGACCCTTTGTCTTGCTCAGGCTGTTGTTTACGGGAAAGCATCGAAGCGATACCACCGCCGACGAACATACCGATGACCAGTAACCAGCCGTAGCCAACGCCCCAGTCCTCTTTTACCCCATATTTAGCTAAGTAGGCATTCTCTTCGGCAAATTCCGGTGCCACCTTGTGGATAACCGCCGCATCAGAAACCACAAATTGGGTGGAGACACCCAGTGGTTTTACCAATGCCGTTGCCAATATCAGCAGTAAGCCGAGAGATATCCCGGCAGCCTTCCAGGAAATTAAATAATCGCGTTCCATAAGTACCCCATAGTTATAAATGTTGTATCCCTAAATTAGTAGATAGCGTTATAAATATCAACGATTAGTTTAGACCGTATCGATCTATAGAGTTTTGGCTAATATCGGTATTGATTGGGCCGGGAGGTGAGGGGGTACAGGTGTGGCTTTCAAGAAGCGTGGGTAAGGCTTGCCAGAAGATAAAGAAGGCGAAAGATCGAGGTTTGGTGCTAGCTGACTTGCTATCACCAAACCTGTTATCGTTTTAGTGTGTTCTTAGTATGCCCTTAGTACGTTATGCCGTTAGTGCCTTATCCAGCAGGGCGTTAAGCGTCGCGCTGGGGCGCATCAATTTTTCAAGCTTGCTATTGTCGGGTTGAAAATATCCACCCATATCGACAGGGTGGCCCTGACAGGCATTAAGTTCGTCGACGATTTTTTGCTCGTTATCAGCCAGTTCTTGCGCCAATTTAGCAAAGGCCGTCTGTAGCTCTGGATTTTCAGTTTGCGCGGCTAATGCTTCGGCCCAATACAAGGCCAGATAAAAATGACTGCCACGGTTGTCCAGTTCGCGAACTTTACGGGAAGGCGACTTGCGGTTTTCCAGCAATTTGCCGGTGGCCTGGTCGAGTGTACTAGCCAGTACCGCGGCCTTCTCGTTGCCGTTTTTAATGGCGAGGTCTTCAAGGGAGACGCCAATGGCTAAAAATTCACCCAATGAGTCCCAGCGCAAGTGATCTTCTTCCATAAACTGTTGAACGTGCTTGGGTGCGGAGCCACCAGCACCGGTTTCAAATAAACCGCCGCCGGCCATCAAGGGCACTACCGACAGCATTTTGGCGCTGGTGCCCAATTCCAGAATCGGGAATAAGTCGGTCAGATAGTCGCGCAATACATTGCCAGTGACCGAGATAGTATCTTTGCCACGCTTTAAGCGCTCCATGGTGTAGCGAATGGCACGGTCTGGTGTGAGTATGGAAATACGCAAGCCGCTGGTATCGTGATCTAGCAGGTATTTCTCTACCTTTTTGATCATGTGCACATCGTGACCACGGTTTTCGTCTAACCAGAACACGGCGGGCATACCGCTGGCGCTGGCGCGAGTAACGGCCAGTTTGACCCAGTCTTGAATGGCCGCATCTTTAGCTTGAAACATACGCCAAACATCACCGGCTTCCACGTTGTCGTGCTGTAGCCAAACTTTACCGTCCTCATCAACAACACGCATGCTGCCATCGACAGGTAACTCGAAGGTTTTGTCGTGGGAGCCGTACTCTTCGGCCTTTTGTGCCATCAGACCGACGTTGGGTACGGTGCCCATAGTGGTGGGGTCAAAGGCATCGTGATGCTTACAGAAATTAATAACTTCCTGATAAATAGTGGCATAGCAGCTATCGGGAATGACCGCCTTGGTGTCCTCGAGTTTGCCGTGGGAGTCCCACATTTTACCGCTGTCGCGAATCATAGCGGGCATGGAAGCATCGACGATCACATCGCTGGGCACGTGCAGGTTGGTAATGCCGCGATCAGAGTTAACCATCGCCAGCATGGGGCGTGTTTCGTAGCACTCACGCAGGTCAGATTCAATTTCGGCGCGTTTCGAGTACGGCAGTTTGTCGACCTTACGCAGGGCCGCACCTAAACCATCATTGGGGTTAATGCCCAGCTCGTTCAAAGTTTCGGCGTGCTTTTCCCAGGCGTCTTTAAAATAAACCGTGACGGCGTGACCGAAGACGATGGGGTCGGAGACCTTCATCATGGTGGCTTTCAAGTGGAGTGAAAACAATAAGCCCGCATTGCGAGCGCCTTCCATTTCTTCGTCGAGAAATGTGCGCAGTGCTTTGGTGCTCATAAACTGAGCACTCACAATTTCACCTTTCTGCACGGGGACTTCTTTTAGCACCGTTACGCCGCCGTCGGCATCATGGAGTTCGATTTTAAGCTTGGTGGCCTTGTCCATGGTGCAGGAAATATCGCTGGCATAAAAATCACCGCTGCGCATATGGGCGACATGAGTTCTCGATGCCTGGCTCCATTTACCCATTCGGTGGGGATTGTTTTTTGCGTACTGCTTAACTGCGTGGGGGGCGCGTCGATCAGAATTGCCTTCGCGCAACACTGGGTTTACGGCGCTGCCAAGCACCCTGGCATACGTCGCCTGGACGGCAGTTTCGGCATCATTTTTAGGGCTCTCGGGATAACTGGGAATATCGTAGCCCTTGCCCTGAAGTTCTTTGATCGCCATCTGTAGCTGGGGAATTGAAGCACTGATATTCGGCAACTTGATAATATTGGCATTGGGATCTTGAGTCAGTTCGCCCAGGGCTTTTAGCGTGTCCGGGACTTTTTGATCGTCTTTCAGGTTTTCGGGGAAACTCGCGAGGATTCGAGCCGCCAGAGAAATATCACTGGTTTCTACTTCGACATCCGCCGCAGCGGTGAAGGTATTAACGATGGGCAGCAGGGAGTAGGTCGCCAGTGCGGGCGCCTCATCAGTTTTGGTGTAAATAATCTTCGATTTTGATGGCGTTGTGCTCGATGTCATTCTGCTGCCCCAGCGGTATTATTTGGATTGGTTTGCGACGCATTTTGGCTGCCAAAGTGCTCGCTTCACCCAGGAATTTCGAGAGCATATCTTACAGAAGAATGGATGCAATTTGTAGTCTTGTAAAAAAACAACAAGGGGTAAATGAGGCTGTTTAGTAGCTCGAATATAATATTTAGCGTTACATTCGGCCGTTTGACGTCGGTTCTACCGAGCAAAATACAGGGTTTTTGTAGTTAGATTACCTGTCAGGCCTTCGCATGCACACAGCATGTGTGCATGCGACGAGTACTATAAACTCCACCCCTGATTTTTAACCAGGCCAGTTTTGGAGACATCAATTTTGGAGAGATCAGTTTTGGAGATATTAACTTTGGAGAAAAAGACATGAGCGGCGTCCTCGACGGCATACGCGTACTTGATTTTGGCCGCTATATAGCCGGACCGTATTGCGCCGAATTATTAGCGCAATTTGGCGCGGATGTGATTCGTATTGAAAAGCTATCGGGCAGTGAAGACCGCTACACCACACCGGTGACGGACGACGGCCAGGGAGCGATGTTTTTTCAGATGAACTGTAACAAGCGTGGAATCACCCTAAACCCGATGAAACCGGAAGGCCGGGAAGTGGTGAAGAAATTGGTGGCAACCGCCGATGTGGTGCTGGCTAATTTACCGCCGCCCTCACTGGTGCAAATGGGTATTGATTACGAATCCCTGAAAGCCATCAAGGACGACATTATTTTTACCACCATGTCCGCTTTCGGTTCCGTTGGGCCTTATAGCGACAAAGTGGGTTTTGATGGCATTGCCCAGGTCATGTCTGGAACCGCTTACCTGGGTGGCTTTCCCGATCAACCCATCAAGGCGTTTACTCCCTATGTGGATTACTCCACTGGAATTTCCTGCGCGATGGGCACCCTGGCCGCCATTATGCACAAGCAGAAAACTGGAGAGGGGCAGATAGTGGAGGGCGCCTTACTGCGCACCGCGATGTGTTATTCCAACTCAAGCATCATTGAGCAAGTGCTACTCGATACCAACCGTGTGGGCAGTGGTAACCGGGCTCAGCATATAGCGCCCTCGGATATTTATAACACCAGGGATGGCGCAATTATAATTCAGGTGGTGGGGCATGCACTGTTTACCCGCTGGGCAAAATTAATCGGTGCCGACGACTGGATCGATGATCCACGATTTGCCACCGATGCCGATCGCGGCAATAACAATGAGGTCATTAGCGAACGCGCTGCGGCCTGGTGCGCCGAGCGTACGACGGCGGACGCACTACAAGAACTGGAAACCGCGCGTGTCCCCGCTGGCCCGGTATTAACACCGCAACAAGCCTACGACGACCCACAGGTGCAAGCGATGGGGGTATTTCATCCCGTCGATTATCCGGGTTTACCCAAAGCCGCACCCGTTGCCGGAACGCCAGTGGTGCTATCCAAAAGTCCTGGACAAATCAACTTCCCACCGCCCACCCTGGGGCAACACACCGACGAAATTATGCGAGAAATCGGATACCATGATAAAGACATTGCAGAACTACGAGAAAAGCGGGTGATTTGATTATTACCGAATTTAAAGATCAAGCTCAGGTGCAAAATTTGGGTGTTATGCTCCATCACAGATGCAGGGTTTGATAAGTGTTTGGCTTTATAAATACTGGGATTTAAGGAAATAAAAATGCTTACAATTCATCACCTAAACAATTCTCGCTCTCAACGAATTCTGTGGCTGGCCGAAGAACTGGGCCTGGACTACGAGTTAGTCAAACACCAGCGCGACCCGGAGACATTGCGCGCACCGGCATCCCTCAACGCCGTTCATCCGCTTGGGAAAGCGCCGGTGATCGAACACGACGGCCAGGTAATCGCAGAGAGCGACGCCATCATCGAATACATCACCCGCAAGTTGGCCCAGGGACGTCTATCCATTGGGTCGGACTCACCGGACTTCGGGGAATACCTTGAGTGGTTGCACTTTCCCGAGGGCAGTTTACAGGGCGCTTTGGTATTCGATCTGATTTATCAGTGGGCAGATGCCGCCAACGACGTGCTGTTCGGATTTTACGATGTGGAAATGAATCGCCAATACGCTTATCTCGACGGAGTATTGGCCGAGCGAGATTATCTACTGCAATCCGGATTCACCGCAGCAGACATCAACATGACCTGGACCCTGGAGTTCGCCGAGGCTCGTGGACGCACACAAAGCCATCCCAACTTATGCGCCTACCTGACCAGAATGCGTACTCGTCCCGCCTATCAGAGCGCAATAAAACGCGGTGGCGCGCAGGATTTGACTGTATTGGGTAAAGGATGATGCTATCGCAGTCATAATGCTGTCAATATCTGCGGTGTTAGATGAGCGCTCGCGATTTTGCGTTTTACGCAAGTTCCAAGAATTGGTCAACCAGGACTCAATTGATCCCTCACGGCCTTTTGTAGACACTTCAGATAAAATTGATAGTCCTGTTCGGCCGCAAAGATAGGTTCGTGGTTATTACCGCGTTGAATAATATGTTGGACTTGCTCTTCTACAAAAGGGATTGGTTGAGTACCCGAAATTAGCAAGAGTAAATCAAGTCGAGCCTGACCCCATTAAGTCCAGTCCGGAGTAAAGTTATTCCGTTTGGACTCAGTAAATGAGTTAGATATACCTACTTCCGAAGCTATGTCCAAAGCAAGATATGAACTTGAGCAAGAGATAAGGAAATCGGAATATGAGCGAATTTCAAAAATAGTGAATCACTAAGCTTTCTAAATTTTATTCTTGATAAAGTAAGCTTTGAATATCAACTTTACCCGGGTTGCCGGTATCGTCAATTGAAATAGACGATATATTCACCCCTGTATTTTGTGATAAATCAGAAAGCCACTTGATCAGGTCGCTAAAGTCGCCATCGTTAATCCAAATTCGTACTTTGGTTTTACCCTCAGGCTGTAGGCGGGAGAGCTTAATATTGTTTTCTTCTGCGGATTTAGATACGGTTTGAATAATGGCTTCATCCTGAGTCCGAGCCTGAGCCCCGGTTTTCGCTGAGGCTACATTCCCTTTATTAAGATTTATCCAGGCGATTAATTCCTTATTTTCCTGATAAAGTGATTTGTTGCTGGAATAAAACTCCCTGCTGGGCTGAATTAACGCAAAGTAAATAAATAACGGCAGCATAACCGCGGTTAGAATATTCAGCGCTCTTTTATCTTTTCCCGAGAGTTCGTTGTAGTGTTTGCTTAACTTTTCCATCAACGATCCCTGGTTTTTATTTTTAATCGAGTCAGCGCACCACCGTCATTGATATTGGCTGAGAGCACATCGGCGGATAGCCCACTAGCCTCTACGGCAGTTTGTAGGGTGTTGGCGTAGGCGATGGATTGGGCTTGCAGTTCGATTTGCAAAGAGCTACTGTCTTGCTCAAACCTGATATGTTTGATCGTTGCAGGTTCAGCTTGCTTGCTCATTGATGTAGCGAGTACAGACATGAATTCAAAGAACAGCGATTCGTGCTGATTGGCCCCATTGTTTTTCAAATGAGCTTCCATTTGCCGACGAATATTGGTGAGGCGCTTGTCGTTAGGAAATAGGGTACGGTATTGCTTCTCAGCACTAACACCCAGGTTTTCCGCATTATTTTTAAAGTAAATTCCCGCTCCGAGCCAGTACGTCATAAGGAATATTAAAGAAGCACAAGCAGCTATAACCAGTGGTTTTAGCCAGACGCCAACTTGATTTTTATTGTCTGGTGCAAATTTCCCCTGAAGCAGATTAAGAGGGATCGAATAGCTGGTTTGGGCTTGCCATTCTGGTATCTCAGGCGAGCTGCCTTGTGTATAAATCTCAGGTAAGAATAACGACTGGGAGCTTTCATCTGATTCCCGAGATATCGCGAGACCGGTACTATCGGGATTACAAATCAATAGGCGTTGAGCTTTTAGTGCCACTCTGCTTTGTTCTGTGTCGCCAGCCATAGCCCAGTAGTCTGGAATGAGTACGCTGGGTTTTATGCCGATTTCGTTGAGTAAAAGAAGCTGTTGTTCCAGTAAGGCCTGATCAATAATCGCACAAAGTATTTGACCGTCTGGCCGTTGTCGACTGGTCGCGATGTGTAGTGTCTCAAGGGCGGAAGCTAGCTCGTCTTCCAGTAGATAGGGGATAGCTTGTTTTAAATGGCGCTGAGAGCCTTTCGGGGGCGTGACAAGGAGACTGCTAACCCATTCTCCGGGTACAACCACCGTCGTGACACAGTCTTCGACAGATTCTATGCGACGATTTAATTCATCTACGGATAACAAGCCCTGATCAATAACGGACTCTCCTTCCACCAGCTGGAAGAATAAGGCCGAAGATGAACTTTTCTCCGGCTCAATGTAAAGAAATAGTTTCCGTGTCATTTTGCTCAGCTTGCTCAGTCTTAAATAGATCAGTGTGATTAAATTCGGATGTTTTTCCGAGTGTTCTCTTTTGTAAAGTAAGCTCGGAGGTTTCAGTATCTATCGATATTATAGAGGATAACCAGCTATTTCGGTCGTTGATAGAGGCTCGAATTTTAAGACCATAATAGCGGGAAGAGACAGTGAGTAATTCAGGATTAATCTCTAGCCCCGCGCTGATGTCTGCCGCTAAAAATTCGGAAACGCTAAGAAAACCGGGTGGATTGGTTTCACGAAAATTAAGTACTTGCTCACCCGACAATCCGGGAATTAATAATGATAATATTTCGGCAGAAGCGGTATTGGGATTAATGGCAGTGGGTTCAGGTAATGCCGTGAGCCAGGGCATGATTTCAGACAGTAATTCTGCATCGATCCCTTTGAGGGCCAACAACTCGCTGGACGAATTGATTTTTCTATCGGCAGTGCGGTAGGGTGGAGTTAGACTAAGGTAGGCGGAGTCTTCAGCGCCGCCGGGAAGTGGGGTGTTATCCGCATCCACCCAATCGCCGAGAACCTGGGCTAGCTCCGGCTTAAGAAGTAGGGTGCCAAATAGTCGTGTCAGTGACGCTTTTTGTGTGTCGCTACCGATGGCATTGTTCAAATTTAACTGTCCTTGCAAGTCAACAATTTCAATTGCGATTTCACCGTATTCGGGCTGATAAATAGGCAGGGCCTGGGGCACTGGGGATATGCTAATACCTTCCGCCTTTAGGTCTTGATGCTGTTGCCATAAAATTTGTCGCGCCAATATTTCTCCCCCTAAGGCATATTGATAAGCTTGTGCGTCGCTGACCAGCCAGCGCGTGCGTTCAATGCCCGACTGGGTTTGTGAGATTAACTGCGCTGTCAGGATGGTAATTAAGGCAAACAGCAACAAAACGCTAATTAATGCGGCACCGGTTTGTTTTTGGGAGGAGGGTGCGTGCGCGTTCACGGAGTGCGCTCTTCTGGCTTGAGATCACGTAGGGCGAATAAACGTTCGAGTTCGCCAAAGTGTTCTGTCTGCAAACGTATCAAGATGCCCGCTGGAATCTGTTCGAGATTAGGTTCGGTATTGCTGCCGCTGTCTTCGGGCCAATGGAATAGGTACTTACCCTTGTCGTCGATAAACTGCACTTCGAAATAAATGACATCGTGGATTAGCGCTTGTTGTTGTATTTCTGTTCCCGGTGCTCGGTCTAGCACAGGCCAATAATGCCGCATTAAGGTGTGTTGACCGCTATCAGTCGGTTCAAGCGTATAACCCACTCTTTGCAGAGTGCTCCTGGCCTCGTTGAGTGGATTATTCCAGCCACCACGTGTCAATGTTAAAGGGTAGCCGCTGACTAATGATGTCACTGCAGCCTCACGTTGTTCGTTCTCGTTACGAATAGGTCGGTTAACAATATTCCCAATATCGCGAGCAAGTAACCAGATACCCCGTTGAGTTTCGCGTAATTGGTCAGAACGCTGCGTTAAATATTGCTTCGATGTTAGTACTCTATCCAGTACCTGCCAGCTACCTAGTCCAATTACAGCAAAAATAGACAGGGCGACCATTACTTCCAGTAGAGTAAAGCCTTGATTGCGATGGCTCATTAATGCTCACCCAGAAAACCGGAAAGGGTAACCTGAGGGTTATCGGGATTATCTTGAGTGACCTCAATAACAATTTTTCGTAGTTGTGGGTTTGGCGTATCTTCAATGTTTTGTGTCACCACCCAGTCGCGCCCAGCCATGCTGACTTGTGTCTGATTTGATCCGGTACCTGGCCATTGCGCTTTTAATCGCTGCGCGGCTAAGGCGTTTTCTGCGACCCAGAGAGCTAGAGTTTTATTCTCGAGGTGTGCTTGTTGTCGAATGCTTAAAGAGCTTTGCTCTAAAATCACCAGCGCACAGATGCTAAAAATTACCAGTGCAATCATTACTTCGAGCAAGGTAAAGCCACGATGTTTTATCACGATTCTGCTGCTTTAACCTCGACGGAACCAAAACCATCGCCGGACAATTGGATTAGTAATTCTTTTTGGTTAGTTATATTGAGCTCGAAGGGGCTGTATTCACCGCTGCTAAGAAAGATAATTGCAGGTTGTTCTGAGTCGTCATCTTCTATATTACTCAGGTCTTCTATTACTTCGGGCATTGCCTCGGATATTGCCTCAGAAGTTACGGTGATTTCACACAAGTTATTAATGGTATAGGGGGCAAACAATACTTGTGTCAATTGCACCCATTCGGCATCCTGATTCAACATTTTTAATGAATATTGTTTTAAGTCGTCTTGATAAAACCAGCCCAGGGTTTCTTGTTGCATTAAAGCGGCGTCAGCGGCCTGGTTTAGCGCCAACTTTAGGCGATTGGCTTCGGCAACCGTTCGGCGTTGATCAAGTACGCCAAGCGATACCACGACCAGGCCAGTCGTGAGGCCGATAATAACAATAACAATCATGATTTCCAGCAGGGTAAAACCCCTGGAGGTGGACTGCCATGATTGGGCTTGATTCACAATTCCCAGCCCAGAACATCTGCATCCTGATCTGTGCCACCCTCCTTACCATCTGCTCCAAGGGAGTAGATGT
The DNA here is from genome assembly GCA_018069525.1 of Porticoccaceae bacterium. GTDB lineage: Bacteria > Pseudomonadota > Gammaproteobacteria > Pseudomonadales > Porticoccaceae > JAGPUQ01. Next base: position 239,957 of record JAGPUQ010000002.1, read on the forward strand.
CGTAAGGGCCATGAGAACCGGGGCTGATATATTGGTAGGGCGTTCCCCAGGGGTCTTTCGGAAGCTTGGGAAGATAGCCGTCAGCGTTCCAGTTTTTGGCTTCAGGGCTACCGCCAGGTTTGCTGACCAGGGCTTCGAGTCCTTGGTCGGTTGATGGAACATTAAAATTATCCAGGCGGTACAGGTTAAGTGCATTGCCGATGGCGCGGATATCACTTTTAGCGGCGGTGACTCGTGCTTCTCCCGTTCGGCCCATAATATTGGGGACTATCAGCGCACCTAACACACCCAAAATAACCACCACGACCATAATTTCTATTAGAGTAAATCCGCTTTGATGTTTTTTCATTACTGCACCAGTTGGTTAAGGTTGAGAATTGGCAGGAGTACGGCCAATACAATAGTGAGAACAATGCCGCCCATGACCAGCAGCGTTAGAGGTTCAAACAAACTGAGTAGCATCGCCACCCGTTGTTGCAAATCATTGGTTTGGCTTTGGGCCGCACGTTGTAGTAATTCGGCTAGTTCGCCGCTTTGTTCACCGCTCGCGATCAGTTGCACCATCATGGGCGGGAATAATCCGGTTTCATCCAGGGCGCGATTAAGGCTAACACCTTCGCGTACATGTTGGTGGGCTTTGCCAACAGCCTCTTTGAAATATCGGTTTGATAATACGGAAGCCGAAATGGTCATGGCGTCTACAAGCGGAATTCCGCTACGAGTGAGAATAGCGAGGGTACTGATATAACGTGCAGCATTACTGCCGCGACTGTAGCGTTTAACCAGCCATATATTTAATAAGTGCTTGTGCCAACGAAGCTGAACCTCAGGGCGGCGCATGATAAACCGTGCTGCAGAAAATAAAATGACAAGGCCTAATAACAGCCATATTCCAGAATTGACGAGAAAGTGGCTAATGCCTACCAGAATCTCGGTGAGTATGGGGAGTTGTTGTCCGGCATCCACAATAACTTGCACGATGTCCGGTACCACATACACCATTAAACCAATCACAATCAGTAGTGACAGTACCAATAAAATAACGGGATAAATTAAGGCTAACTGAATTTTTTGATGAAATTGCTGTTGTGCTTCTGTGTAGTCTGCCAATCTATCGAGAATGGTATCCAGGTGCCCCGATTGTTCACCGGCGGCAACGGTTGCGCAATAGAGATCTGAAAATGCTTTGGGAAACTGGGCAAGACTATCTGCAAAACTAAACCCTTCTCGAACTTTAGAGCGTACGGCCAGCATAATGCGTCGGGTGCCGTGACGTTCGGCTTGTCTGGCCACAGCTTGCAGGCAGGTTTCCAGGGGCATACCTGCCTGTATCAAAGTAGCGAGTTGTCGTGTGATAAGTGCGAGTTCGGCACCGGATAGATGTTTTCTTTCAAATAGTCCGGTTTCTGTTTTGGCCTGTTGTTTGGTCTCGTGAACTTCCAGTGGCACCAGAGACTTTTCTTTGAGTTGCTGGCGTACGCTACGGGGACTGTCGGCTTCCAACACGCCCCGGGTTTTTCGTCCGGCACTGTTTAATGCGATATAGTCAAATGCTGGCATCGTTACTTAAACCCGCGTTTAGGAGCCCTGGGCTTCTTGAGTGACGCGCATAACTTCTTCAAGGCTGGTTGCGCCGGCCAATATGTGTTCTAGCCCGTCATCAAAAATACTTCCTGCATGTTTTCTGGCTTCCTGCTCAAGTTGTGACTCCGATGCCTGATCGTGAATCAGAGTGCGCAGGGACTCGGTGATACTCACTAATTCATAAATACCAAGCCGTCCTCGATAACCTTGATGGTTACATTGTTCGCAGCCGACGGGTCTGTAGATATTCACTTCACTATCGGGAGAGAGTTTTAGGAGTTCGCGTTCCCGTGAGTCCGGGCGATGAACTTGTTTACAGTGTTCACACAGCACTCTTACTAAACGTTGTGCGAGAACTCCAATCACACTGGAGGCGAGTAAAAATGGTTCAACGCCCATATCTTTGAGACGAGTAATGGCGCCAATGGCGGTATTGGTGTGCAAAGTTGATAACACTAGGTGGCCGGTCAAGCTGGCCTGGATAGCAGTTTGCGCGGTTTCCAGATCACGAATTTCACCTACCATCACCACATCGGGATCCTGGCGTAAAATAGCGCGTAAACCTTTTGCAAACGTCATTCCCGCTTTCAGATTAACCTGAGTTTGGCCTATGCCTTCCAGGTTATATTCCACCGGGTCTTCAACGGTGAGAATGTTAGCGCTACCATTTTGAATTTGTTGCAAGCCAGCATAGAGGGTTGTGGTTTTCCCAGAACCCGTGGGGCCAGTGACCAGAAGAATACCGTGGGGGCGACGCAACAGTTCACCGAGTCGGCCTCTATCTTTTTCGCGCATACCGAGTGCTTTAAAATCAAGCTGCACGGCTTGTTTATCCAGCAATCTTAAAACCACACGTTCGCTATCGTTGGAAGGCATGGTAGATACACGAATATCGACTTCCCGGCCGGCTACTTTTAAACCAATGCGACCGTCCTGCGGGACACGCTTTTCTGCAATATCCAGTTTTGCCATCACCTTGATGCGGGATATTAATAAGGGAGCTAATGCCCGGTTCGGCTCTAGTATCTCCTGAAGTACGCCGTCCACGCGAAAACGAATCAACATACGCGACTCAAAAGTCTCAATATGAATATCTGAGGCATTTTGTTTAATCGCCTCAGTAAGCATGGCATTGATTAGGCGAATAACCGGAGCTTCATCTTCCTGTTCCATTAAGTCTTCGGTTTGGGGCACGGCTTCGGCCAGGGACGATAGATTAATATCCTCGCCCATATCTGCGGCCAGGCTTTCTGCGGAATGCGATTGATTTTGATAGGAGTGTGTCAACATCTCATCAAAGCGAGTTTGGTCGAGGGCCTCGAAACGAGACACCACGCCAGATACGCGTTGTGCTTCCGCCAGAGCCGTGAGCGTGGTTTGCGGAGAGTGGCGTAGGACAATAGCGCCATCAACCTCAGTCATCAGTACCTGATGACGCCTGGCGAAATTGTAGGGCAGTTGGCTCATTGTTAAGGTGCAGGCACTGACGGGATATTATCCGGGATGATGGGTAACATTGGATTGGGCGCAGGAATCCAAAAGTGCTCTACCTCAGTTTCAAATTCTGACTGTAGCCCGCGCATCATATCGTACTTGTTGCGGCTGATAGCACGCAAACTTTCGGTACTGTGTAAAATCTTCGGATGGATAAAAACCATCAGGTTTTTCTTTACAACAGACGTCGTTTTACTTTTGAATAAGTTGCCCAGGACAGGAATACTGCCGAGCAGCGGAACTTTATTTTCGGTATCAACAATTTCGTCGCGAATCAGGCCGCCAAGTACCAGTACTTCGTCGTCGCCGATTAATACGCGAGTTTTGATTTCCCGTTTATTGGTAATAATATCAGCGGTATTGACCGGAGATTGGCTAATACTTTCGACCGTTTGTTCGATGTCCAGCGTGACCGAATTATTATTATTGATACGTGGTTTTACTTTCAGTGTAATACCAATATCTTCTCGTTGAATTGTTTGAAAGGGGTCAATATCACCGGCACGCTGTTGGGAGCCAGTAATGAAGGGTACACTTTCCCCGACCAAAATTTGAGCCTCTTCGTTATCCAGCGTCAGAATCGTGGGAGTAGAAAGAATATTGGCGTTGGTCTCACCCGTGAGCATATTAACAATGCCGCGCAAGTCAGCGCCGCTAAAATAGCCGAGCGCGAGCCCCGTTCCCAGATTAATGCCACCACTGTCATCCAGGCTTAACAATTCGATATCGCCTGGGGCGTTACTGAAACCACCGACGATGTCACTGTTAGGGCTAGTACGCCAGTCGATGCCAATGCTATTGGCCAAATCTTCATTCACCTCGACGATTAAGGCTTCTACCAATACTTGCGCCCTTGGCACGTCCAGCTGTGCTACGACACCACGCATTGTTGTAAGCAGGGAGGGAGGGGCGGTGATCACTAGCGCATTCAATTGTTCGTGGGCTTCGATATTAACGTCAACGTTAGATAGGCTTTGCTCTTTACTGCCTTTTTGTACGCTGCCGCTAATACCTTGTAACAAAGGTACCAATTCTGATGCGGTGGCATATTGAACCCGAATCACCTGAGTATTACCTTCGCCGGGAAGAGGCTGGTCGAGTCGCGAAACCAATGACCGGATCTGTTGCCGCGTGACGGGGTCCCCGGTCATTAAAATACTGTTGGAGCGTTCATCAACTGCCAGGTTAAAAGGCGAAACACCTTGTTCCTTGCCACCAGTTTGATTGGGCAACAATTGATTTAATACGCTAATGACTTCTTTTGCATCGGCAAATTCGATAGGCAGGAGTTCAATATCGATAGTCCCTACCTGATCAATACGTCGCACAATATTTAATAATTTTTGAATATTACTGGCCCGGTCGGCAATAATCATCGTATTGGTTTGCGGGTAAGCGGCCAGGTAACCGGTTTGTGGAATCAGTGGTCTAAGTAGACCTATCACCGTACTAGCTGAGATGTTTTTAACCTGAACCACCTGAATAACCACATCTTCTCCAGAGATGTTGTGTAAACCATCGGTCAAAGGGATGGGTGATTGCTTAGCTTGCGCATCTGGAATAACTTTTAGCGAATCGCCTTCTTCCACGATGGCTAGCCCATGAACTTGAAGCACAGACAAAAACACATTGTAGGCCTCCTGTTCCGTCATCGGGTCTCCGGCAATGACCGTAACCCGTCCTTGCACATTGGGGTGAAGAATAATGTTCTTGTTTGTTACATCCGAAGCCCAGCGTACCAAATCAGCAATATCTGCATTGTCCAGTGATAAGGTAATACCCTGGTTTTCTTCAGCTAACACGGTAGTGGATAGCAATAAACCCACGACTATAAGTCGATAAAATTTTATTTTTATTCCGTTCATACGGTTGTTTTCCAGATAAGTTCTATTCTTGTTGTTTGTTGCGTAATTTGGCCAAACGTTCTTTAAGTTTTTTATTGCGCTCTTCCTTGATGCGAGTGTCCTTTATAGCTTGGGTGTCCGGGTTTGATGCGGGACGAACACGTGAGTTATTTCGAGTAACAGCCTGCATTTTGGTGGGTTCTCGCTCAATCGTGTCAGAGAGTAGGGGGAGCTTCAACGACTCATCGCGACCATTTCGACGTAATACCACAGCACCTGCCTGTACGCTGATCAGTTCCACTCCCGAGGCAATTTCATCCCCTGTGAAATAACGTTTACTAGAACCATTTTTTTCAGCGATAAGCGCACTAGCCATATCGGCAGAGTCATGAGTGAACGTGCCTTTAAGTACCAGGTCGAGCCGCGTTTCCGGGATATTTTCTTGAACCTGAGTTTGTATCTCGACTTCCTTCCCAAACAGATTAGATACCAGAGCAAAGTTGTCGATCGATAAACCCTTGCCAGCGGCGTCGGTAGACTGGGGCCTTACCTCGCTCGCTGCGTCGATCTGCGATGCCTGCTCTAGCAAAGTGAAGTCCCTATAGCCTGCCCATGCGATGCCCACCGTCGTTAGTGTCAGGAGTAGCAGTGGAATAAGGTAACGGCTATAAAGCATTGTAATATTGTTAGCGTTTATCGATCCTGATTGTATCGTGAATTGACGAGTTCTTCGAGATAATACGTGCCGCTAAGCAGGTATTCGGGTAGGTATTGAAGTAGGTATTGAAGCAGGTATGGTAATACTAGTAATGAAGTCCAGCCGGAGTGGAACATGTGGTAGAGGAATAAAAGCACAATGGTGGGTTATCGCTTTAAGTTAATCAACGGTTTTACTGGGTCTTCCTCTCCGCTTAGGCCGGCTGCGCCGCCCCGATAATTGCTCAATCTTGTCGCGAAAACGATCGTTACCCAGCACCCAGCCGGTATTGGTTGCCTCGCGAATAGCTTGCTGGTCTACCTTACTCACCGCACCTCGAAACAAAGCTCGATAAGCCGATTGTCGTGCAGTATTGCTACGCCCCAGGCTGTGATAGAGAGGGTGTGGGGTAGTTAAAGTGCTTTCCTGGCCTCGTGCATTGGTTAAATAACTGCTCCAGGGGTAATCGCCGGGGTGCTTTACCATATTGGCACGTACTGGATTCAACTCAATATAACGCATGCAGGTCAGCAAGTAGCGCTCACTATCAATCAGCGTTGCCTTATAACGGCCTTCCCATAAGGTACCGGTGCGTTTGTAACTGTAGTTAAAATATTGAACATAACGGCGACCTAAAGATTGTAGCGTTTTGCCGATACTGTCTTCAGTCTGCGGGGTCGCAAGCAGGTGAACGTGATTGGTCATCAAAATATAACTGTGAATGTCCAGGCCATTTTGCTCAGCGGCCTTTTGTAGACACTCCAGATAAACTTGATAATCCTGTTCGGCCGCAAAGATGGGTTCGCGGTTATTGCCGCGTTGGATAATATGTTGAGCTTGCCCTTCGACAAAATAGCGGGGGAGTCTTGCCATGGGGATTCAAATTTGGAAGGGTTGAGCGTGGGAGGTTAGCATAAAGGGCAAATTAAATCGAGTCTGACCCCATTAAGTCGCATTAAATCTGATCCTTAAACTTGGGCTCCCGAAATTATAACAAGAACAAATATCGCAGCCCCAAGTATCAACTGCGTCAAAAGCAATTTTCTTGTTGCGGTCAGCTTAACCCGTAAGGTTTGATCCTCGATCAGATCAAACTTATCACCCGAAAACAAATTATTTAAAAACCCCAAATCAGAATAAAGTTTATAAACACTATTATAGTGGCTCCCAAATATCGCAGTTCCACTTGATTTTGAGTACTCGGCTAGCTCATTAAGTTTCCTTGCATAGACAAGCAACAAGACAATTTCTACGACTAGCATAATAAAAAATAATAACTGTAACATTCCTAGCAACCTCCATTTTTATTGCCCGCTAAGACTATCCACAATGCTTCGACCAGACGTTGTATACCCACCAGAAACACCGCCACCAATAGCTATGGGGATTACGATTCTAGTTCCAATATTGAAGTTGCCCTGATAGTCCCACGCTCCACGAATACAACCAGCAATACAAATCTCAGCGCTTTGGAAAAGGCCGTCGATAGTTCCCGAACTAAATACGTCTCCCCTAAATTGAACACCACCTTCAAATATGAGGCCCTTCGTATAATCAACATTGAGGGTAGTGTCACCGTTTGCATTAAACAAACTGGATATACCTGCACCAGGTCCTGCGGCAGCTTTCAACGTAGTACCAAATTTCAAATTCTCTTTCGCACTTTCGCCTAACAGCTCGAAGAAATCGCCGAGGCCAACCGCATAAGGATCACGATTAGCTTGAGCAGCGGCAGCAGCTCTACCTATCGGATTGGGATTGAGCGTCTGTTGCCCAACAGAACTTAAAAAACTATCCCCCAGATCCTGATAATCACCTTCCCATAAATCAAAATCCCCAGTGCTTAAATTCAACGCACTTTCCTGGAACCGCCCACTAGGATCCCTAAACCCCATCGGCCTATTGGCCACATAGGCGTACAGATTCATCTGATCGTCGTAGCCCACCGGATCAACGGAGAGGAATCTTCCCAGGGCGGCATGATAGTACCGGGCTTTGTAGTAATACAAGCCGGTGTCATTGTCGTAGCGTTGCCCGGTATAACCAAAGGGCTGGTCAGTGTGGTCATTGCCAGGGCCATTAATCCCAAACGGGCTGTAGCTGTATTTTTTAGTGACATTACCCAGTGAATCAAGGGTGGCAATCACGCTACCCAGGCCATCGGTGTAATAGAAGCGTCGGTCGGTTTCAGCTTCGTTGTTTGGCGTGCCGGTGTAGCGGATCTGGGCGAGGGTTTCGTCAGTGCCGGGGCCATAAACGTAGCGGGTGGTTAGGCTGCCATCGGCATACTCGGCAATCTCGTTAGTGCCGTTGTGAACATAATCGGTAGCGATACCCGTGGCGAGACTGACCTTTTGTACGCGCTGCCCCATGGGGTTGTAGAAGTAGCCAATGGTATCGCTGGGCGTAACCACTTCGGTCAGTTGATTGATACTGTTGTAGATATAGCTTTGGCCATTAAAGCTGGTGAGGTTGCCGTTGGTGTCGTAGCTGATGGTTTGTGCGGTGCCGCCGGTCACGGTGGCGCTGCTATATTGGTTAAGGTTGTTGACGCTGCCGTATTGGGTGATCACCGCGGTGGTATTTTGCCAGGCGTAGTTACCATCGGTATAAAAGCGGAAGTTGAGTTGGCTGGCGGCATCGTAGCCGTAGCCGATGTCCAGGGTACTGTTAGCGGGATCAATGCCATAAACCAGATCAGTGAGTCGCCCCAGGGTGTCTTGTTGATAAGCGACACTCGCCACATTGCCATTGACCGACTGACCACTGCGTTGGTTGAGAAGTTCCGGGGTCAGGTCTATCATTTAGCCTGCCTCCTTGCTAAACTTCTACGATGTCTCGTCCACTCCGTCTGGAATTTCCTAACGCGTTGTACCATATCACTTCCCGTGGTGATCGGCGTGAGGATATCTACGATGATGATGTTGACCGGGCTGCGTTTTTAACTGTTTTTTCAGGGGTTATCAATCAATGCAATTGGGTTTGTTACGCCTATTGCTTGATGAGCAATCATTATCATTTACTGGTTCAGACACCCGATAGCAATTTAAGCAAGGGTATGCGTCAGTTAAATGGCATTTATACACAGTCCTACAATCGTCGGCATAATAAGATCGGCCACCTGTTTCAGGGGCGCTATAAAGCTATCCTGGTTGATGAAGATGCCTACCTTCTTGAATTAAGTCGGTACATCGTTCTTAACCCGGTTAAGGCGGGTATGGTAAGACAGGTTAATCGTTGGCCGTGGAGTAGCTATAACGCGATGATAGGCGATGGTCAGTCTCCCGAATGGTTATCGAGTGATTATCTCCTGTCTCAATTTAGCCCTCGTAGAAAGACAGCGATAAAACGCTATGCTGAATTTGTCGAGGCGGGTTTAAAAATGGGCCGATTTGGTCACAGGTCACCAAGCAAATTTACCTGGGTGACGAGAACTTTGTTAAACAGGCGCAGCGGCACCTACAAGACAGCAAGCAGAATATTCAAATTCCAATGGTGCAAACCAGAGCCATAGCTAAACTATTATCCGAGTATGTTAAAACAGCAAATAGCAGGAATGAAGCAATCGTCCTGGCTTACGCGAGTGGCGGGTATTCTTATCAGGAACTCGGTGAATATTTTAATTT
>JAGPUQ010000007.1 GCA_018069525.1 Porticoccaceae bacterium
GGCTGCAAACACCCCTTCGGGGCTACGTCGCTGCGCGCCTTGTCCAAATTCGTGGCCGAATTTGTCGAACCGGGTTCTCTTCCTAATCGCCACTCCCGAAAACTAAAAAAGCCCCAAAAGGGGCCGTCTTGGTAAATCAAAAGCATTTTGGCGGTGAGGGAGGGATTGATGCTTGCAGCCTGGGGCTGCAAACACCCCTTCGGGGCTACGTCGCTGCGCGCCTTGTCCAAATTCGTGGCCGAATTTGTCGAACCGGGTTCTCTTCCTAATCTACCTCACCCAAAAACCAAAAAGCCCCCTTGCGGGGGCCTTTTGATTTTGGCGGTGAGGGAGGGATTCGAACCCTCGATACCGATTAAGATATACTCCCTTAGCAGGGGAGCGCCTTCAGCCGCTCGGCCACCTCACCATATTCTGCACTTCAAAACGCGGCGCGATATTATCACAGCAGCGCACAAAAAGAGAGGGGCTATTGCCCCTCTTCTCCTGCTTGTTCAGCTTGTTTTTCTTGCTGAATGCGCTCATAAATCTCTTCCCGGTGAACGGAAATGTCTTTCGGCGCGTTGACACCAATGCGAACCTGGTTGCCCTTTACTCCTAATACGGTCACTGTCACATCATCCCCAATAATCAGGGTCTCTCCGACTCGTCTTGTCAATATCAGCATCGCTGCTTTCTCCTTGCTCCATCACACAATAATTAATATAAGAAGCACTTCCATACGTAGCTCTCACCCGTATCACAGAAGCACTTGCTCGCTACTTAAATGTTTTTATTGTTGACTGATTCCCTACAACGAACTTGCGGCTGTAAAATGGCCGCGCATTATAGCAAGCTTTCCGAGCTATATTAGGGTTAACGACAACTCTTTCTTAAGTAAAAGCTGACTCTTAGGTATTAAGGCTCAGCTAAACCTGATTCAGTCACTCAGATTCGGGGGCCTGATCCAGTCCGAAGGCGGTATGCAGCGCCCTGACCGCCAGCTCGAGGTATTTCTCGTCGACCACCACAGTAATTTTGATCTCGGAGGTGGTGATCATCTGAATATTGATATTGTGCTCGGCCAGCACCCCAAACATCTGCGAAGCTACACCTGCATGTGAGCGCATACCCACGCCCACCAGCGAAAGCTTAGCAATGTGGTCGTCGACACTAATCGCCTGAGCGCCCAGATCTTTGGCGACCTGCTCCAACACCTGCTCAGCTTTCTTCATTTCGTTGCGATGCACGGTAAAGGTCAGTGAGGTGGTGCCGTCTTCGGCGACGTTTTGCACGATCACATCGACCTCGATATTAGCATCGCTAATGGGGCCGAGTATGCGATAGGCCGCGCCGGGGATATCGGGCACACCCAATATGGTCAATTTGGCTTCGTCGCGGTTAAACGCGATACCAGAAACAACGGGCTGCTCCATATTGCTTTCATCCTCTAGGGTGATCAAGGTGCCGGGGCCGTCCTCAAAGGAGGATAGAACCCGCAGCGGAACCTTATATTTGCCGGCAAACTCAACGGCGCGAATCTGCAAGATCTTTGAACCCTGGCTCGCCATTTCCAGCATTTCTTCAAAGGTAATTTTTTCCAGACGCCGCGCGCTGTCTACCACCCGCGGATCGGTGGTGTAAACCCCGTCCACGTCAGTATAAATCTGGCATTCATCGGCGTTCAGCGCAGCTGCCAAGGCTACACCGGTGGTATCGGAGCCACCACGACCCAGAGTGGTAATATTGCCGTTGCCATCCACGCCCTGAAACCCTGCGGCAACCACCACGCGTCCTGCATCCAGATCAGCGCGAATACCCTCGACATCGATATGCTCGATGCGCGCTTTGGTGTGAGCGTTATCGGTAAGAATGCGAATTTGCGCGCCAGTATAGGATCGCGCCGGGCACCCGCGCTCTTCTAGCGCCATCGCCAGCAGCGCAATAGTGACCTGCTCGCCGGTAGACACCAGCACGTCGATCTCGCGCGCGGCGGGGGTCTCGGAGATTTCTGCGGCCAAAGCGATCAGGCGATTGGTCTCGCCACTCATCGCCGAAACCACCACCACTATATCGTCGCCACGGGCGCGGAAACCGGCAATTTTGTCGGCCACTGCCTGGATGCGCTCGACGGTACCCACCGAGGTGCCGCCATATTTTTGTACGATAAGACTCATTTAAATCCTTCCCGATAATTCCCGCACGCAGCGGGGGCGGGAATTTACCACCAACCGATGACAAAAAAAAGATTTTCCTGTCTTTTCCCGTGCATTAGGGGGCTTTTCACGTGTGTTAGCCGATTTTAAACACTTAAACATCCAATTGTTGCTCAATCCACCCGTAAACCGCATCCAGAGCAGTCGGCAATGCCGCCACATCCGTGCCGCCACCTTGAGCCATATCGGGACGCCCGCCGCCCTTACCACCGACTAACGCGGCTACATACTTCATCAAGTCACCGGCTTTGAGTTGCCCCATTAAATCTTTAGTGACTACGGCAATCAGTGCTACTTTACCTTCATCGGCCGTTGCCAGGAGCACCACTCCACTTCCCAGGCGAGATTTCATTTGATCGGCAATATCGCGCAGGCTTTTACCATCGACACCGTCCAACTGCTTGACCAGCACCTTGACGCCATTTACTTCTCTGGCTTCCGACAGCATATCGCCACCGGAGGCACCGGCCAATTTAACTTTTAAGGCATCCAGCTCGCGCTGTAACTGACGGTTCTGCTCGACCAACTGACTGGCCTTTTGCGCGCTGTCGGCAGGATTGGCTTTCAGCGCCCCAGCCACCGCCAGCAAGCGCTCTTGCTGCGCCTCAAAATAATTCAGTGCATGAGCACCAGTCAACGCTTCAATACGTCGCACCCCGGAGGCAATACCGGATTCCGAGAAGATTTTAAACACACCAATATCTCCGGTGCGCTGCGCGTGGGTGCCGCCACACAGTTCGACGGAAAAGTCCTCGCCCATAGTTAATACCCGAACTTCATCACCATACTTCTCGCCAAACAATGCCATCGCGCCTTTGGCTTTAGCCGCGTCCATAGTGCTGACTTCGGACTGCACCGGAGTGTTGTGGCGAATTTCGGTGTTAACCAGTTGCTCCACCGCTTGCAATTGCGCGGCACTCATCCCTTCGGTGTGAGAAAAATCAAAGCGCAGGCGCTCAGCATCGACCAGCGAGCCTTTTTGATTAACGTGCTCGCCCAGCACCTGGCGCAAGGCGGCATGCAACAGATGAGTCGCGGAGTGATTTAGCGCCGTGGCTTGCCGTGAATCCACATCTACCTGAGCCTGCACCGTATCGCCGACCTGCAAACGGCCTTCGTGTAAAACGCCAATGTGCAAATGCGCTTCACCCTGTTTCTGGCAATCGCGGACCTCAAAGCGAGTTTGCGTTCCGGCTATGGTAAGTAAACCCACATCGCCCACCTGCCCACCGGACTCCGCATAAAACGGCGTTTGGTCTAGCACGATCACCGCTTCCGCCTGTTCGTCTGCGCTCATACTCGGTACCGACTCACCGCCGATATAAAGCGCGATAACTTTTACCTCATCGCGCAACTCGTCATAGCCACTAAACTCAGTACGGGAATCAATATTTAACGTTGCAGTCTGCTCGCTACGAAACTGGCCCGCCGCGCGAGCGCGGCTCTTTTGTTCGGCCATGCAACGCTGGTAGCCGTCCATATCCAAAGTGTAATTGCGCTCGCGGGCAATATCGTTGGTCAGATCGACGGGGAAGCCGTAAGTGTCGTAAAGCTGAAACACCACTTCGCCTGGAATCTCCTCACCGGACAAACCCGCCAACGCGGTTTCCAGCACGCCCAGACCTTTGTCGAGGGTGCGGGCAAACTGTTCTTCTTCGGCGCACAGGGCCTTTTCTATTTGAGTCTGCTTTTCAAGCAACTCTGGATAAGCCTCACCCATTTCTCCCGCCAGGGGAGCCACTAAACGGTAGAAAAACAAACCATCCGCACCGAGTTTGTGGCCGTGGCGCAAGGCCCTGCGAATAATTCGGCGCAGCACATAACCGCGACCTTCGTTAGAGGGCAACACACCATCGGCAATCAAAAACGCGCAGGAACGAATATGGTCGGCAATCACTCGTAGAGAATTATTGCTCAGGTCATCGCAACCGACGACTTTGGCCGCCCCGCGAATTAAATTGGCAAACAAATCAATATCGTAGTTATTGTGAACGCCCTGCATCACGGCGGCAATGCGCTCCAGGCCCATGCCAGTATCGATGGAGGGTTTCGGTAAAGGTTCCAGCGTACCGTCAGCATTGCGTTGGTACTGCATAAACACTAAATTCCAGATTTCGATATAGCGGTCGAGATCATCATCTGCACTGCCGGGTGGGCCACCGGGAACATCTGGGCCGTGGTCGTAAAAAATTTCCGAGCAGGGACCGCAGGGACCTGTATCGCCCATCTGCCAAAAATTGTCTTCGTCGAGCCGGGATAAACGCTCCGGGTCGATACCGATGTCGTCGATCCAGATGGCGGCGGCTTCGTCATCGCTAATGTGCACGGTAATCCACAGGCGCTCTGGCGGTAGGCCGAGTTCACCGGTGAGAAATTCCCAGGCGTAGGTAATGGCTTCGCGCTTGAAATAATCACCAAAACTAAAGTTGCCGAGCATTTCAAAAAAGGTGTGGTGACGGGCGGTGTAACCGACGTTTTCCAGATCGTTGTGCTTGCCACCGGCGCGCACACAGCGTTGTGACGAGGTGGCGCGGGTGTAAGGGCGCACGTCCTGCCCGGTAAACATATCTTTAAATTGCACCATGCCGGCATTGGTAAATAGCAAGGTAGGATCGTCGCCCGGCACCAAGCTGCTGCTGGCAACGACGCTGTGATTTTTAGATTCAAAAAAAGACAGGAAGGCCTGCCGAATGTCCGCGCTATTCACAATAGTTCCTGCTTGAGTTGCTGTTTGAGCTGCTGTGGTTTATTTGAAATTCCGCCAGCTGTAATGTGTGAGACTTAAATTTTATTTATGGCTATGGCTATAACTACAGCTACGGCTACGGCTAAAAACCAAGCTGGGCCTCTGAGAATTCCTTACCGGCCAAAATGTGCAAGTGTAAGTGAAACACCGTTTGACCGACGCCGGCACCATTATTGATAATCACTCGAAAGGCCTCTTCCACCCCAGCCTGCCGCGCAATATCGCCGGTTGCCAGCATTAAATGACCCAACAAAGCTCGGTCTTCCTCGCTGGCATCACACAAGCGAGGAATCACCTTACGGGGAATCACCAACAAATGGGTGGGCGCTTTGGGGGCGACGTCTTTAATAGCCACGCAGTGCTCGTCCTGATAGACAATATCGGCGGGGATCTCACCGGCGATGATTTTGCTAAAAATAGTTTCTGTGGCCATGCTATTTCCCTCTGCGCCCTAAGTTTAAATCGGTTTAAGTCAGCTTAAATCGGCTTAAGTAGGTGGCTGCGAGCGGCTAGAGCCGGACCGGCCCTCTTCAGCGCTCAAGGTTCGCGCTTCGCTTTCCAGCATCACCGGCACGCCGTCCCGAATCGGATAGGCCAAACCACTGGCGCGGCACACCAATTCCTGCTTCGCTTCATCGTATTCCAGAGGTGCCTTGGTTACGGGGCACACCAGAATGCTGAGCAATTGTTTGTCGATGATAAGTATCTCCGCGTTGGAGTAGCAATTCTACGGTAAAGCGCGCCGCGACTCTATTGCGTCGGCCCGGTTTCTGCGTTTTCGCCCTCGCCAGCCCATACTGCTGGCGCCACTGCTTCGTCTATTTGCGCATTCAGGTCGAGGCCAGAATCACCAGAATCAGAACTAGAACCAGAATCAGAGAAGGGAAAAGACTCCAGCACCACGGCCGGATCAAGACGCACTTGATGCCAGTTAATGCGCCAGTCGAGGTGCGGCCCGGTGGCTCGACCGGTCGAGCCCACTTTGGCGATAGGATCCCCGCGCTGAATCTCATCACCTTCCGCCACCAAAATATCGCTGAGGTGGATAAAGGTCGATGAGATTCCGTAGCCGTGATCGACAATCAAGGTGCCACCGGAATAGTACATATCCCGATGCACCAACTTAACCACACCCGAGATTGGCGCGTGGACCAGGGCTCCTTCCGGCCCGGCAATATCGAGTCCGTAATGGGGGTTTTTAGGCACCCCGTTGAACACTCGCTGACTACCGTAAACACCGGTAATGGGGCCTTCCAGGGGAAGACTAAAGCCGGTTAAGAAATCCATACGCTGCGATGCTTTGCGTCGCGCTCGGCTCACCGCGGCACCTTCGGAGCGGATGCGCGCCAATACGCTTTCCGGCGGCGTTACCGTGCGCTGAGGCACACCTTCGATACGCTGAATGGCATATTGCCGTTGCTCCACCGTGAATTGATGGCTGTGTTCACCCTCATCATCTGCAATCACCAGCGTAGCGCTTGCTGGCGCATTGCGCCCCAAACCCAGGACAAATTCACCTTTGGGAGTCACCGGCAATAAAGTTTTCCCTAAACGCACCTGACTGCCCGGGGCCACCTTACCCATCAACATCCCGCCCTGCTGCCACTTACCCTGTAGCTCAAGAGCATTAACCTGAGAGGCAAGGCTCTGCAATAGCAAAGCACCCAGGCAAGCCCCTAAGGACAACCACGTGGGAACGCACCGATACGTTCTGGCATGGGCTGTTTGCCGAGTCTGCATTTGCAAAGAAAACCAGCGCTTCATATGTGATCTACTCCTTATAAATCATCTTTGAGTCTTACAAGTCACCGTTGAAACGGGTATCTTCGACCTCAAGATACGATAATTGACTCCCGCCTATTTTTACTACGTTCTTTACTACGTTTTTTCACCAGGCTGTTCGCGGATCACGATTAACACGGAAGACCAGCATGCGCCCAAACTTTGAACCTTACCCTATTTTGCGCAACAACCATGTACAAACCGCGCTCAACAGCCTTGGACCTCGACGCTTGATGTTGTCAAACAGCGCCGCCCGGATTCAGGCTACGGAAACTCAACATTTGATCGACTGCGGTAAAGACGTACGCTTACTCGGCGCCTTCAATAGCAGTTGGCTCAGCACCGAAACGGGCAAGGCCGGCGTCTCTAAAAAGCTGGTCATTTTGCTGCACGGCTGGGAGGGCAGCTTTACCTCCAATTATATAATTTCGGCAAGCGCAAAATTGCTGAACGCGGGTTATGACGTATTCCGCCTAAATTTCCGCGATCACGGCCCCACGCTGCACTTAAACCGAGAGTTGTTTAATTCCACGCTCACTCCGGAAGTCGCCCGAGGCATTCTCAAAATTCGGGTCATGTTTCCGCGCCGCCAATGTTTTCTTGCCGGTTATTCCCTTGGCGGTAACTTTGCCTTGCGCATCGCTACCGATGTGGGTGAAAAACTCAAGCTTAGCGGCGTCGTCGCCATTAGTCCGACCATAAACCCGGCGAATACTATGACGATACTAGAACAGCGACTCTCCCCCTACCAGCGCTATTTTTTCACTAAATGGAAGCGTTCACTCACCACTAAACTCAATTATTTCCCCGATCTCGGCTACGGGGAAGCCCTGGAAAAATGTAAAACCATCAAAGATATTAACGATATCTTCATCCCTAATTTTACCGCTTTTACAAACCCGGCCGACTATTTTTCTGCCTACACCCTGAGCACCGATAGACTTTCGCAGCTGAACATACCTGGCTGGATCATTGCCAGCCAGGACGACCCCATTATTCCCATTGCCGACCTCTACGACATCAAGGAACCCCGCACCCTAACCACAGAAATTACCCAGCGCGGTGGACACTGCGGGTTTTTAGAACAGATGGGTACTAGTAGCTGGGCAGAAAGCCGTATGCAGGCCATTTTTGACGACTTGAGCGAAGTTAAACATCAACCCAGAGCGTAGCGAATTTCATCGCTATTAAAACCCCGATATTGTAGAAAGCGCGAGCGCTTACCTCGCTCGGCCCAGTCCACAGGCGGCTCACAGCCAAATTTTTTATCGGCGGTACGGCGCGCCAAATCAAACCAGTCAATGCCGGCCTCGGCCAGTGCGGTTTCAATTAGGCTTTCGGCCACCCCCTTTTGCCCCAACTCCTGCCGAATACGCAGTGCACCTTTACCACCCTGCACCCGCGATCGAATCATCGCCTCGACAAATCGAGAATCGGACTGTAAATCTTCTCGTACTAGACGATCCAGCACTCCAATCAAGGTATCCGGTTCCGGCTCAAACCTGGCAGCTAGTTTGGTCGCCAACTCTGCTCGACTATGTTCGCGCCGGGACAAACACCGAATTGCCATTCCACGCAAACGTCGCGCCTGTTCGTCGGCGGGTGGCGTTACCTGAATTAGAGTAGCTGCCTGCGCTAGAGTTTCATCGTTCACGGTTTACTATCGTTTATTAGAACTGTTTATCGGCACTGTTTATCAACACTGTTTATAGGCACTATTTATAGGCACTATTTACAAGCACTATTTACAGGTACTGTTGATTCAAACTATTTATCCGTCTTATCCAATTAGACTCATTTAGTTGTACTCAATTGGCTCGTGGGCCTCGGCCGTATTAGGCCGCTCGGGTTCGGGTTCAGGTATGCGCTTGCGGGGATCTTTATAAATACCTAGCCAACTGCCAACACGACGAAACACCGCTTTTACCAGGCGCCAAAGCTTGGGAGCTAACCAAATCACCAGCGCGGCGAAAATAATCATCGCTGCCACAAACAACCACGGGTGATTAAACATCGCCCACAGCCCGCCAAACACCATAAGATCTTCGGTAATCGAGGCGCCCCAATTCGAGAACGGCTCGGGCGAGGTATTGATCAATACTCGCGACGAAGCTTTAGTAAAATGACTGCCGGTAGCCATAGCGCCACCGATCAGCCCGGCACCCATTTGCAAGGCAGGAGTCACATCACCTACCGCACCCGCGGCAAGTAATACCCCCGCCGGAATGCGAATAAAGGTGTGCAGAGTATCCCAACCCGTGTCCAGGCCCGGGGTCTTATCGGCGAAGAACTCCACCACATACATCAACACAGCTAAGCCGATAACCAAAGGATCTTGCAGTATTTGTAGTTCGGCAGGTAAAGCAATATTACCGGTGGCGCCGGCGATACCCAGTACCGCGACGGCAGCGTAGAGATTAATGCCACTGGCCCAACCTACGCCAAGCACCAGTGCAATTGTGGCTATGAGTTCCTGGTAAGCATCCATCGGTAGACTCTCGGCTGTTTTGGTTATCCCGCTCGTTCCGTAAGCCTATGCGCAGCGATCAAATATGGCAAATCTATGTTCGGTGCGACAATTATTACCGGAGCAGTATTACCAAGGCAGCTTTACCGGGGCAACATTACCAGAGGGGCGTTACCACAGATGTATTACCACGCCTGTATCACCGCATGTATTACCAAACAAAAGCCGATTAGTACCGCAAGTCTGCTAAGCCTTACTCACCTTACTTCACTGACTGTATCGCAGGCGTCTCTGATTCCAGGCCTTGATCGCCACTCACATCGTCAGCGGCACTGTCTTCGCCAGCCTTCGGCTCCACTGCCAACAGCTGCTCGCGGATTTTAGTTTCAATTTCCTGACTAATTTCGGGGTGTGTGCGCAAATATTCGCAGGAATTGCTTTTGCCCTGGCCGATTTTTTCACCTTCGTAGGAATACCAGGCACCGGCTTTATTCACAAAGCCACATTGCACGCCGAGATCGATGATTTCACCTAACCTATTGATGCCTTCGCCGTACAAAATTTGAAACTCGGTCTGTTTAAACGGCGGCGCAACCTTGTTTTTGACCACCTTCACGCGGGTTTCGTTACCGATAATTTCGTCGCCGTCTTTAACCGCACCAATACGGCGAATATCGAGCCGCACCGAGGAATAGAATTTAAGCGCATTACCCCCCGTCGTAGTTTCCGGGCTACCAAACATCACGCCAATTTTCATGCGGATTTGGTTAATGAAAATCACCAGGCAATTGGAGCTTTTGATATTGCCTGTGAGCTTGCGTAGAGCTTGAGACATCAAGCGCGCCTGCAAACCGACGTGATGATCGCCCATGTCCCCTTCGATTTCAGCTCTTGGGGTCAACGCGGCCACCGAATCTACTACCAGCACGTCGATGGCACCGGAGCGCACCAGCATATCGGTGACTTCGAGGGCCTGCTCACCGGTGTCGGGCTGGGACAGCATCAGGTCATCAACGTTGACCCCAAGCTTCTCGGCATAACCGGGATCGAGAGCATGCTCAGCATCGATAAAGGCACAGGTACCACCCATCTTTTGCGCCTGCGCAATCACCGACAACGTCAGCGTCGTCTTGCCCGAAGATTCCGGGCCATAGATTTCGACCACGCGCCCCTTGGGCAAACCGCCTATCCCCAGGGCGATATCCAGGCCTAACGAGCCGGTGGAAATACAAGGCATGGCAACCCTTTCCCTGTCACCCATACGCATCACGGTGCCCTTGCCAAACTGCCGTTCGATTTGGCTCAAGGCCGCCTGTAATGCTTTGTCCTTATTGGTATCCATGTAACTCACCTCGTCTTCTATTAAATTTTGTTAATGTCTTTTTACCCGTTAAGGTCTTTTTTACCTTATGTTCTACATCCGTTCTTACTGCCTTCCCTGCCGTCTTTCGGATTCTTTCCGATATACTTCGACTAATGACTATCAAGTAGTTATTAGGACAACTGAGGTCAGCTTAACCGAAAACAGACTACTGTACAATCATACAGTAATTGGTTTTTTGCTCTGCGCCAGCAAGCCTTCCAGGCCGACCCTAATGGCTTGATCTCTTACCGCTTCGCGGTTGCCCTCGAACCGACAGCAGCGCGTTTCTACGCCCCCTTGCCAGGCCCAGGCAAACCATACCGTACCCACCGGCTTATCAACTGAACCGCCATCCGGCCCGGCGATACCGCTAACCGACACCGCCAGATCGGCGCTTGATCGTTCACGCGCGCCCTCCGCCATTGCCGACACTACGGCTTCGCTAACCGCCCCGTGCCGAGCCAAGACATCGGCTCTCACATTCAATAAGCTGGCTTTAGACCCATTGCTATAGGTAACGAAACCCATTTCAAACCAGGCAGAGCTGCCGGGCACCGCGGTGATCGCGTGGGCGATGCCGCCCCCGGTACAGGATTCCGCGCAGGTGACGGTCAAGGCCCCCAATTTCAGGCTTTCGCCAAGCTCAATCGCCAGATTGTAGAGTTCGCTGTTCATCGGGGTAACATAAGCGAGAGCAGGAATTGCCGCAAGGCTATTCTTTCGCCTCTCCGAATCCCTTAGACTTCACAGCTGATTTTTCAAAATAGACCCAAGCAATGACGGCCCAGCCCCCTGCCAGTTCACATACTCCGATGATGCAGCAATACCTGCGCATTAAGGCGGAGCACCCCAACGAGATTCTGTTCTATCGCATGGGGGACTTTTACGAACTGTTTTTTGACGACGCCAGACGCGCCGCAGAACTGATGGACATTACGCTCACCAGCCGAGGTAAGTCGGCGGGCGAACCCATTCCGATGGCGGGCATTCCCTATCACGCGGCAGACACCTATTTAGCGCGCCTGGTTAAGCTCGGGCAATCCATTGCGATTTGCGAGCAAATTGGCGACCCCGCCACCAGCAAAGGTCCGGTTGAACGCCAGGTGATGCGGGTGGTGACCCCCGGCACGGTGAGCGATGAATCTTTGCTCGACGACCGCCGCGAAAATCTACTGATGGCGATTCATCCATCCGAAGGACGCTACGGCATTGCCACACTGGATATTGGCAGTGGCCGCTTTGTGGTGTCGGAAGTCGATAGCGCAGAGACCCTGCAAGGCGAACTGGGGCGATTGGCTCCAGCGGAAATCCTGATTGCCGAAGACTGGTTAAACGGCGCATCAGATGATCAGTCCGGCCCTCAAGCTAAAAATTTAGCAGGGCTGGAACACAGACCTGGCCTGCGCCGTCGTCCGCCCTGGGAATTCGACCTGGACACGGCTCAACGCAAACTCTGCGAGCAATTTCAAACCAAAGATCTGGCCGGTTTTGGTTGCGAACATTTAACCCTGGCGCTCTCCGCCGCGGGTTGCCTGCTGGAATACGCCCGCCAGACCCAGCGCACCGCCCTGCCCCACCTGCGCTCCATCATCTATGAGAACCACAGTGACAGCGTGGTACTGGATGCCGCTACCCGTCGCAATCTGGAAATCGATACCAACCTCAGCGGTGGTCACGAACACACCTTACTAGCCGTGCTGGATAAAACCGCCACGGCGATGGGTGGCCGGCTACTGCAACGCTGGCTCAATCGCCCCTTGCGCTCATTATTAGAAATCGAAAACAGACAACATGCCATCGCGCAATTGGGCGAGAACTACCAATACGAAACGCTGGCGCAATTACTTTCCGCTGTCGGCGATATGGAGCGCATTCTGGGTCGCGTAGCGCTGCGCTCGGCCCGACCACGGGACCTGACGCGACTGCGGGACTCTTTAGCCGTATTGCCCCAACTGCAAACCGCGCTGGCTGATAATGATGCCACCCTGTTAAGTGCCTTGCGTACCCAGGCCAGCGTGTTTCCCGATCTCGACAACTTGCTTAGTGCCGCCCTAATTGAAAGTCCTCCCGCGCTGATTCGAGATGGCGGCGTGATCGCTACGGGCTACGATACCGAGCTGGACGAACTGCGTTCCATCGCCACCAATGCGGGCGACTACCTCATTGCCCTTGAGCAGCGGGAAAAGGAGCGCACCGGACTGTCCACCCTCAAAGTGGGTTACAACCGGGTACACGGTTACTACATCGAAATCTCAAAGGGCCAGTCCGGGCAGGCACCGGCAGACTATATTCGCCGTCAAACGCTTAAAAATGCGGAACGTTATATCACCCCGGAGCTAAAAGAATTTGAAGATAAGGCACTGAGTGCCCAGAGCCGCTCGTTGGCGCGCGAAAAAGCTTTATATGAAAGCCTTATCGACACGCTCAACGAATGCCTTCACCCCCTTCAAGAGAGCGCCGCAGCGCTGGCCCAGCTCGATGTACTCGCCAATTTCGCCGAGCGTGCGGCCACGCTAAATCTGGTCAAGCCGCTGTTTGCCAACACTCCCGGCATCGACATTCGCGGCGGTCGCCATTTGGTGGTGGAGCAAACCCTCGACACCAGCTTCGTCCCCAACGATCTGATGCTGGATGACCAACGCCGCATGCTGATTATTACCGGCCCCAACATGGGCGGTAAATCCACCTACATGCGACAAACTGCGCTGATCGCCCTGCTCGCCCATGTGGGCAGTAACGTGCCCGCCGCTAGCGCGAATCTCGGTTTGCTCGATCGAATTTTTACCCGCATCGGCTCATCTGACGATCTCGCCGGTGGTCGCTCTACCTTTATGGTGGAAATGACCGAAACCGCTAACATTTTGCACAACTCCAGCGCCAACAGCCTGGTGCTGCTAGATGAAGTCGGTCGCGGCACCAGTACCTTTGACGGGCTTTCGCTGGCCTGGGCCTGTGCCTGGAAATTAGCGGGCGATATTCGCGCCTTTACGTTATTCGCCACCCACTATTTTGAATTGACCGCGTTACCAGAGCAGATTCCCGCGGCGGTCAACGTCCATCTCCAGGCCACCGAACACAACGATCGCATCGTGTTTTTACACAGCGTACAGCCCGGCCCCGCCAGCCAGAGTTACGGCATTCAGGTAGCGCGACTGGCTGGAGTACCGGCGGATGTCATTGAGCTGGCGCGCAGCGAGCTGGCACGCCTTGAAAACGATAGAGATAATTCTTCCACTAAGTCTGCTTCCCCGGACCCTGCATCGTCGCCAAGATCGACGCCCCAGCCCTCGCCGCAAAACGACTTATTTTCCTCTAGCGCTGACAAAGCTTTGAACGACGCGCTGAGCGCCATTGACCCCGATCAGCTCAGCCCCCGACAGGCGCTGGACACCCTCTACCAATTGCGTCAGTTGCTGACGGGAGCTCAATCGGGAAGTAAATCGGGAAACAAACCGCGAAGCAAACATTGACGCTTAGCCCTTAATACCCGCACGTTATAAATCAATACAATCTAATTCCTAGAGTAACTAAGCACAGAGCCCCGGAGTTTGGGTATAATTGCGCGCCTTTCAAACTGGGTTCTCAGGAGAACGTACATGACCTTTGTCGTCGGCGAAAACTGCATCAAGTGCAAATTTACCGATTGTGTCGAAGTCTGCCCCGTAGATTGCTTCTACGAAGGCCCAAACTTTCTCGTAATCCATCCCGACGAGTGCATCGACTGTGCCTTGTGTGAGCCCGAATGCCCGGCGGACGCCATCTTTGCCGAGGACGAATTACCCGAAGGCCAGGAAGGCTTTCTCGAACTGAATACGGAACTGGCTGAAGTGTGGCCGAATATCACGCTGCGCAAACCCGCCCCGGAAGACGCCGAAGACTGGAATGGCAAAGCGGATAAATTAAAGCTGCTAGAACGTTAGCAGCACCTTGCGGTAGACGTGCTTAAGAATAGTAGGCGTACTTGAGAATCGAAGACGTGTTTGAGTACTCAAACTGAAAATCGAATTAAGAACTAACTCCTAGCAGTGCCTCAAGATCAAAGCCCTCGCGACCCATACGCTCGCGCAATAGAGCCAGTGCCTCCAACTGAATTTGCCGCACCCGCTCCCGGGTCAGCCCGATCAATTGCCCAATCTCTTCGAGCGTCGCAACGGGATGTCCGTGCAAACCAAAACGACGCGCGATAACCTCTCGGTAGCGCTCGTTCAACTCTCCTACAAAACGGTCGAGCACCTTGCACACTTCATCATTGGCAACGCTGACTTGCGGTCCCGAGCTTTCGTCATTGGATGATTCCGCCGCCGACAAATTATGTTCGGCATTGGCGTTTACTTCAGAACAGCGGACGCGATTTTGATAATCGTCCATTTTGCACAAACGCTCAACCGGCTCATTTAAATATTCTGCCAGCTCACCGACCGTCGGGTCGTGCATGAGACGCTGACTTAATGCCCGGGCCTTTTTACGCTGCGCATAGAGTGCTTTGGTAATATGCACGGGCAGGCGCACCGTGCTCACCTGATTCATCAAACTGCGCTCAATGGACTGACGAATCCACCAGGTGGCGTAGGTAGAAAAGCGATAACCCAACTCGGGATTAAATTTTTCCACCGCGCGAATTAAACCCAAATTACCTTCTTCGATCATATCCAGCAACGGCAGACCCCGATTTAAATACCGGCGCGCAATCATCACCACCAACCTTAGATTACTTTCAATCATGCGCTGACGGCTAGGCCTGTGCCCACTGCGCGCACGGCGTGCGCAGTCAACTTCTTCCACAGCGGTAAACAAAGGGTGGCGGCTGATTTCGCGGAAATAGAGATGGGTGGCGTCAAGATTGACTGCGACGGTACTGCCATCTCGATGAGTATCAGAGTTCACACTGGAATGGGCAGCTGGTATTTCGCTTACCGTATTAACAGCCAAGCCCGAGCCTGTTTTTTTTACGCCCACTTTTGTTAGCGTCGACTTTTTGCCGTCGGCTGCTTTGAGTGTGGTTTTTTGAACAGAGCTTCTACGCCTGGATACCCTTGCGGCTGGGTCGGGCTTTGCTGAGGACTGGTTTTTTTTCGATCGTTTTTTGGCGGCTGGTTTGCTTACCCGCTGTCTTGATGACTCGCTCAAAGCCCGCAGTTTTTCGTTTACCGGAGAAGTGATATCCACAGTAATGTCACTTAAATCCGCGCTCAACTCTGCGGAACCTGGCTCCGCGAACTGAATGGAACCTGGTAGTTCCGTGTCGTGCTTCATAGCACTCCCGCTTCTGCTGTAGAAGCCTTTCGGTCGCCGGATAGCCTTGATACATCAAATTTTTCGCGCTTTCAAGACTTATCGGATAAAACCAGAGACTCCTTGTTATACCGATCAGTTCGCAAACATCTCCCCGACATGGCGATTATCCGCCTATTGCGTGGGCAACAGACGCAGCGGATCCACCGGCTTCCCATTTTTGCGAATTTCAAAATACAGTCGTCCGGGATTGGCTGAGTTACCCCCCACCTCAGCAATTTTGCTCGAAGCTTTAACGCTGGCGCCCTCTTTAACCAATATTTTTCGATTGTGGGCGTAAGCGCTTAAATAGGTTTCGCTGTGCTTAACAATAACCAGGCGCCCGTAACCGCGCAGCCCATCGCCGGCGTAAACCACGACTCCAGGCGCAGCGGCGGTAACCGCATGCCCAGTGCGACTTTGGATATTGATACCCTTAAACACCCGGTTGCTGTCATAAAACCGGGTAATTTTACCCTTCACCGGCCAGTTCCATTTCCAGCCAGCCTTTGGTAATTTCGCTGCAGTTGACGACGCAGCCTTTGTGGCCGTCGCGGAGGGTTTAGCCCCCGCACGGCGGGATAAATCCAGTGTCAGGCGCTGGCCAATACGCAGGACATAGGGCGCAGAGAGCTGGTTAGCGGCGGCGAGGCGATCGAGTGGTAATTGATGCCGCCGAGCGATACCGTACAGCGTTTCTCCCCTGGCCACCGTATGGGTTTTTCCGCTCGCCTTATATCTAGATGGAGAGGACTTGGATGTAGAGGCTTTGGATGCAGAGGATTTCGATCTAGCAGCTTGGGATGCCGAGGATTGACGTCGCGGGGATACATCCAGAGTCAGTCGCTGACCCGCATACAACGTGTAAGGCGCAGTAATGCCATTGGCGGCGGCGAGCTGGTCGGGGGCCAATTCATAACGCCAGGCAATAACGTAGAGGCTTTCGCCCTTCGATACGATGTGATGATTGATCCGCTCACTGGCGGGCGTGGGTCGCGAACTCACCGGCGCTGGACTGGTGCCACAGGCCACCAGAACACAGACCAGGCCTATGGCGATCAACAACATCCTCACCGTGGAGGGAAATCTCTTATTCATACTGGTTGTGTGATTCTCGTTGTCGGCATAATGATTGTGCGCCGGCCAACAACTAGTGCGAAACGACATCGGGACTAGCCGCCAGTTTCTCCAAAGCCAGGACCAGCCCAAAACCAACAATCATCATCGCCAGGGCCGTGAACATCGGCGTAACAAACGCCGTATCTGGGTAGTAGTGCCACGGCAACAACAGAGTATTGGACGCTTGCCCGCTGCTTTCAGTAACTACCAACTTCCACGGCCAGACTACCGCCAGGGAGCCAATCAAAAAACCCGTCAACAGGGCAAGCACCAGCTGCCGATGAGTCTGTAGGAGCCAGGACAACAAGCGAGAAAACGCCATTAAGCCACACACGCAACCGGCGCCAAATGCCATTAATAGCGGCATATTGAGTTGACTGACCGCCGCAATAATTTGACTGTATAAACCCATCAATAACAAAATAAAACTACCGGAAATACCGGGCAAAATCATCGCAGAAATCGCAATCGTACCGGCAGCAAATACCACCAGCGGTGTCGCCTCAATATGCCCGCGCGGCGCGAAGGCAATCGCCAGAGCAATCCCGGTACCGACGATTAAAGCGATAACTGTCTGTCTATTAAAGCTACCCAGTTGTCGCCCAATATGAATCACCGAGGCCACTATCAAGCCAAAAAAGAATGACCAAACCAGCACCGGGTAGTGCTCGAGACTGTAGCCAACCACCCGTGCCAGCGTGAGCACACTGAGTACAATCCCGATGACCAGCGTCAGTAAAAAAGAACCGTTGATGCTTTGCCAAAACTGTTTCGGCCCTTTCTTAATGAGCACCCGAACGGCATCGACGCCAATGGCTCCGATTGAATTAATTAACTCGTCGTAAATTCCGGTGATAAAGGCAATGGTGCCACCGGAAACACCGGGCACCACATCGGCGGCACCCATCGCCAGGCCTTTAACAAACAGTAGTAAGCGGGAGCGTAGGGGCATTGAGCTAGGTCACTGTGATAAACGTTATAACAAGCGCTAGGATACGGCTGTACCGCTTAACAAAGGCACAAAACTCACGCGTTCGATAACTTCTTCGTCGTAGTGAGAGGTGTCGCCCTGACGGGTAATGACGCGCAACTCCTGATCCCCCGATGGACCCACCGGAATCACCAAAATACCGTCGGGTGCGAGTTGATGCAGCAGTTCATCCGGTACTTCTTCCGGCGCAGCAGTGGTAATAATTGCATCGTAAGGGGCGTGTTCTCGCCAGCCCACGGTGCCATCACTATAGGCTGCAATAATATTGCGCAGCCGTAATTTTTTGAATAATTGTTGCGCCTTTTGCAATAGCGGTTTAATGCGCTCTACGGTGTACACCTCGTCGACTAACTGGGCGAGTATGGCAGCTTGATAACCCGAACCGGTACCCACTTCCAGAACTTTGCGGCGTGGCCCCTGGGACAGTAATACTTCGGTCATACGCGCGACAATAAAAGGTTGCGAAATGGTTTGCCGATAGCCAATAGGTAATGCAGTATCTTCGTAAGCCCGATGCGCCAGGGCTTCTTCAATAAACAGGTGCCGAGGCGTGACGCGCATCACTTCCAGAACTTTTTGATTATTAATGCCGTGATCTTTGAGTCGTTGGATCAGGCGCTCGCGGGTACGTTGCGAGGTCATGCCAACGCCGCGAATATCGATTGAATTCACTCCCGATCATCCCCCCTAATAGAAGCGCACAATATAACACACCCCTTAGGGCGCAGCGCGGGCAACGACCAGCTCTCGCAGCAGGGCGGTTGCATAAGCGCCCACCGGAAGTTCGAAGTTCAGCACCAGGTCGCCACCCTCCCAGAGAGCCTCAAAATTTTGGGCTTCGAGAACCAGAGCCCGCCGTTGTTGACTCAATCCGCAGTGCTCAAGACTCGTCAACCAATCGGCCCAGGTAGCCAGCACCTCGCTTTCAAAGCGCTCTACCTGCGCAGGTACCGAGGCCCGGCCCCGCCCCCAGAGCGCACCGTCGAGGTTAATATTTCGATCTAAATCAGGGTTCTGCCCAGGCAATAAAGTAGTCCAGCAATGCTGTGCAACCCGCGCTGCCAAAATTTGATTAAACAAATACGAACGCGCCGCCGAGAGATAAATACCGTTACGCCCGCCGCCCCGCACCCGAGTCTTGCGCAGCAATTTATCCGCATGCACCAGGTTCTGCCCATCGATACCAAAACGCTGCTCGCCAAAATAGTTGGGTACGCGCTGAGCTATTTGTTCCAGGCGCTGCTGTATTGCGCCGCGATCACCGACGACCTGCTTTAAACGCAACTTAAACCGATTACCCGTGTGCATACCGCGGCGCAATTTTTTTCCGTGGCGATGGCTGGCGAGGATTTCGCATTCGTCGAAATGCAGTTTTTGTAGTACGCGCTTATCCTGCGTTGCCTGGTGATGGGAAGCATGCTCAGAAGTGTAAGGAGTAGCCGAACCGTGGTTGGGTAGATGAATACTGAACCACTGGGTGGTCACCGCGCGCCGATCTTTTAATCCGCAATAACCTACCGCTGATTCAGGCAGATCTAAGCGACTCGCAATCTCTGCCGCCAACCACCGAGTGTTTTGATTGCGCTTGCGCATCAACAGGCACAGGTGTTCGCCGCTGCCGTCGAAATCCAGCGCCATTATTTCATCCACCTGAAAATCTTCCGGTTCTGCTCGCACTAAAGCAGTACATACCGCTTCGCCGTAAGCTCGAGGGAAATTTAAATCTGCGGGGACATCAAAAGAAAAATACGAGTCTGAAGTCACAGTAATACTTGCATGTTCAAACTCAATAAATTCAACTTTCTACGGCCAGTAACACGCTGGCATAACAGGCCAAACCTTCGCCACGACCGGCGAAACCCAAACCTTCGGTGGTGGTGGCCTTGACGTTAATTTTCCCCGGATTGCTGCCGGTATCTGCCGCCAGGTTATTAATCATCGACGGGATATAAGCCGAGACCCGTGGCGCTTCAGCCACGATGGTCATATCTGCGTTAACCAGAGTAAAACGCTGGGCCCTTAATAGGCCAATCGCTCGACGCAGAAACTCTCGGCTATCGGCATCCTTGTGCTCGGGATCGGAATCCGGAAAATGGCGACCGATGTCACCCAGTCCCGCCGCACCAAACAGCGCATCGCACAGGGAGTGAATCACCACGTCACCATCGGAATGTGCCACGATGCCGCGCTTAAATGGAATCGTGACGCCACCCAGAACTACGTGATCGCCATCGCCAAAGCGGTGTACGTCGTAGCCATTACCAATCCGGAATGTCATTCTTGTTCTCCTTGATTCATTACTGCTCTCCCTGGTTCATTGCTGCTCTCTCGGAGACCGAGGCGAATCCTGATAAGCAAGTATGGCCTCGACCAACACCATATCCTCGCGGTAAGTGACTTTAATATTATCTCGGCGGCCGCTGACTACTCTGGGCTGATGCCCCGCGGCCTCGAGCGCTGAGGCTTCGTCGGTGAGCGTCAAACCCTGGTCCCGCGCCTGCTCAAGGGCCGATACTAACAAGGCGTAGCGACACAACTGTGGGGTCATCGCCGTCCACAGCTCCCCTCTATCCTCGGTGCTCAAAATAAGCCCCTTGTCATCCACTCGCTTGACGGTGTCGGTGACAGCAGCTCCCAGAATACCACCAGCCGGATGATCACCGGCCAGGCGAATCAGCTGTTTAATATCCTCTGGAGTGACACAAGGTCGCGCCACATCATGCACTAACACCCGGTCGTCCGGCTGCGCCAAATTCGCTAAAGCAAGCAGCGCCCGCAGCACCGAATCCGCCCGCTCTGCTCCACCCTCGACAGCCATCACGCGAGGATCATTGCTGATGGGCAGCGCGTGCCAATGACTGTCCTGGGGATGTATCGCCACCACCACACGCTCGGGCTCGACGCTTAAAAGTCGTTCCAGCGTATGGACGATAAGGGCTTTGCCATTGAGTAGCTGGTACTGTTTCGGAAGGTCAGGCTTGGGAAGATCGGGTTTGGGAAGGTCAGGCTGGACATGTTGCGCAAAGCGCTGCCCCAGGCCTGCGGCGGGAACCACCACCCACAACTTCATCGGGAATTTTCCGTTGCGGTATTGGGTTGACTACCTTCGGAATGATCACCATCGAGAATCATATAGAAAGTCTCGTTGTTTTTAATCATGCCCAAATCCCTGCGCGCACGCTCCTCAACACCCGCCATCCCGGTCTTCAGTTCTTCTACATCGGCGGCCAGTGCTGCGTTACGCTGCTGCAACTGCGCATTGCGCTGACGCTGGTCTTCTACCTGACCTTGAAAGAGAGCTTGCTCACCAAGACTGCCCTCGCCATACCAAAGTCGGTATTGGAGACCCGCAAAGACGACTACCAAAATTACAATTAACCAACGCATGGGGGGATTCTAACAGGCTGATACCGGGTATCTGCTGAAAACGCGCTTCTCACAGTCATTACGCAGTCGTCGTGAAGCAATAAGCATTTCCTCTCAGCCCCGGAGGCGAAGAGTCTTCTTAGCGGGCAAATTCTTCTCGACCTCGATAAGGCGCTCGACTGCCCAGTTCCGCTTCAATCCGCAGTAAACGATTGTATTTAGCGACCCGGTCGGAGCGGCACAGGGAACCGGTTTTAATTTGTCCCGCCGCTGTGGCAACGGCTAAATCGGCAATAGTGGTATCTTCGGTTTCGCCACTGCGGTGAGAAATAACCGCGGCATAGCCTGCCGCTTTGGCCATTTGAATGGCATCGAGGGTTTCGGATAGCGAGCCGATTTGATTAAATTTAATCAAAATGGAATTGGCTATACCCTTGTCGATGCCTTCTTGTAGGATCTTAGTATTGGTGACAAACAAATCATCGCCTACCAGTTGAATGCGATCGCCCAATTTATCGGTCAGCGACTTCCAGCCATCCCAATCGGACTCGTCGAGTCCATCCTCGATCGAAGTAATCGGATACTGATCACAGAGATTAACCAGATAATCGCCGAAGCCCGAGGAATCGTACACTTTGCCCTCGCCCTTTAAATTGTACTGCCCCTTGCTATAAAACTCGGAGGCGGCACAATCCAGTGCCAGCGTAATATCCTTACCTAAGTCATAACCTGCGGCCTGCACCGCTTCTTGAATCACCGCGAGTGCCTCCGCATTGGAAGCTAAGTTTGGCGCAAAACCACCTTCGTCACCCACAGCGGTATTTAAGCCCTTCGCACTCAGTACTTTTTTCAGGGCATGGAAAATTTCTGCACCTGCTCGTAGAGCCTCCGCAAAGGTCGGAGCCGTCACCGGCTGAACCATAAATTCCTGAATATCGATATTGTTGTCGGCGTGCTCACCACCATTGATGATGTTCATCATCGGCACCGGCATGGTGTAGTGACCAGGCGTACCGTTAATGTCGGCTATGTGCTGATAAAGCGGGATACTACGGCTGGCCGCCGCCGCTTTTGCTGCCGCCAGCGACACCGCGAGAATCGCATTAGCGCCAAATTCCGCTTTATTTTCAGT
This sequence comes from Porticoccaceae bacterium, assembly GCA_018069525.1. Taxonomy (GTDB): domain Bacteria; phylum Pseudomonadota; class Gammaproteobacteria; order Pseudomonadales; family Porticoccaceae; genus JAGPUQ01. Next base: position 22,433 of record JAGPUQ010000007.1, read on the forward strand.
GCCATCGGCTTCAATCATGCGCCGATCCAAATCTCGTTGATCGGTGACATCCTTGCCTAATAGCAGGCCCCGAATACGGGCATTCACATTGCCAACGGCGGTCAGCACACCTTTACCTAAGTAACGCTCTGGATCACCATCGCGCAACTCCAGCGCCTCGCGAGAACCGGTAGAAGCACCCGACGGCGCACAGGCACTGCCCACCACACCATCTTCGAGAATCACATCGGCATTGATGGTTGGGTTTCCTCTTGAGTCCAGTACTTCATAGGCGCGGACATCAATAATTTTGCTCATTACTACTCCAATTTGTTTGTTCGGTATTGGTTTTTTCGGGCTTATTCCGTATCGAGCACGGGCAGGCTTTTCACCAGATCATCTACCGCTTTCATTTGCGTGAGAAACGCTTCCAGTTTTCCAAGTTCAAGCGCACTCGGACCATCACACCGCGCGTTGGCCGGGTCGGGGTGGGCTTCAAGAAACAATCCAGCGAGGCCGATCGCCAGACCGGAGCGTCCAAACTCGGTCACCTGAGCACGCCGCCCCCCGGAGGCAGCCCCGCCTGAATCGCGACACTGCAGGGCATGGGTTACGTCAAAAATAAGTGGTACACCCCCGGTGGCTTGTTTCATCACGCTAAAACCCAGCATATCGACCACCAGATTGTCGTAGCCAAAATTACTGCCGCGCTCACACAACATCAGTCTCTCGTTGCCGCACTCTCGAAACTTGTCCACCACGTTGGCGGTTTGAGAAGGACTCATAAACTGGGGTTTTTTAATATTAATCACCGCGCCCGTCGTCGCCATGACCGACACCAAATCCGTCTGACGGGCGAGAAACGCCGGTATTTGCAGTACATCACAGACTTCCGCCGCTGCGGCAACCTGATTGGTCTCGTGAATATCGCTGATCACCGGCACCTGATACTGCTCTTTGATCTCCGCCAGTATCTTTAAGCCCTCATCCAAACCCGGCCCGCGGTAGGAGTGAATGGAGGAGCGATTGGCCTTGTCAAAAGACGCTTTAAATACATAAGGAATGCCGAGCTTTTCGGTGACACGCACAAAGTGTTCCGCCACCTGCAAGGCCAGTTCGCGAGACTCCAACACATTCATGCCACCCAGCAACACAAAGGGTCGATTATTGGCGAAGGTAATACGCTTATCGCTGTCACCCCCGGCCAGGTCGAGATTCACCTCAAGATCGGCCAAAACTAAACCTCCGCTCTAGATAGGCAGGCCTGAATAAATCCGGAAAACAAGGGGTGGCCGCGACGTGGAGTCGAGGTAAATTCAGGATGAAACTGACAGGCAAAAAACCAGGGGTGATCGGGTAGCTCGACGATTTCTACCAGAGGGTTATCCTCAGACCAGCCGCCTACTTTCATACCCGCGGCCTCCATACCTTCTACATAGTGGTTATTCATCTCGTAGCGGTGTCGATGTCTTTCAACAACTGTATCATCGCCGTAAATTTGCCGCGCCCGCGAACCCTCTACCAGACGGGACTGCTGAGCACCGAGACGCATGGTGCCACCATAATCGAAGTCAGCCGAGCGCTGCTCCAGCGAACCGCTTTCATCTTTCCATTCGGTAATCAGACCAATAACCGGGTCTGGCGTGTCGGCGTTAAACTCGGTGCTGTTGGCCTCTGTCAGGCCCACCACATTGCGGGCAAACTCAATCACCGCCACCTGCATTCCCAAACAAATACCTAGGTAGGGTATCGATTGTTCACGGGCGTGTTTAACCGCAGCAATTTTGCCTTCGACGCCGCGCTCGCCAAAACCACCGGGGACTAAAATACCATCACAGCCGTCGAGCAAGGACATGTCTTTTTCAAGATCTTCAGAATCGATGTAACGTACTTTCACCTGCGCCTGGTTGTGAATGCCCGCGTGTTCGAGGGCTTCGTTTAACGATTTGTAAGCGTCGAGTAATTCCATGTACTTGCCCACCATGGCGATGACCACTTCCCGCGTCATACGTTTCTGGTTATCGACCACCAAATCCCATTGACTGAGATCCGCTGGCGGATAGTCGAGATTAAATTTCTCCAGGACAAAGTCGTCCAGACCCCAACTATTCAGATAACGCGGAATCGAATAAATACTCTCGGCATCAACCAACGACACTACGGCACGCTCTTCAACACTAGTAAATAAGGATATTTTCTTCAGTGAAGCTTTATCAATAGCCACTTCAGAACGGCACAGCAAAACTTCCGGCTGCAAGCCAATAGAGCGAAGTTCTTTTACCGAGTGCTGAGTCGGCTTGGTTTTGGTTTCCCCTGCGGTGGCAATATAGGGCACCAGAGTCAGGTGAATCAGTAGCGATCGGGCTGAACCAAGCTCTACTTTAAGTTGACGAATAGCTTCGAGAAAAGGCTGTGACTCGATATCCCCGACGGTGCCGCCAATCTCAACAAAAGTAATATCCGCATCTTTACCGCCTTTTAAGATGCGCCGTTTAATCTCGTCGGTCACGTGTGGAATCACCTGCACAGTGCCGCCGAGATAATCACCTCGGCGCTCTCGGCGCAAAATGGTTTCGTAGACTTGTCCCGCAGTGAAATTATTAGCACTCGACATCCGAGCGTTAAGGAAGCGCTCGTAGTGGCCCAGATCCAGATCAGTTTCGGCACCATCTTCGGTGACAAACACCTCCCCGTGCTGAAACGGGCTCATGGTGCCTGGATCGACATTGAGATAAGGATCCAGCTTAAGCACCGTGACATTCAAACCACGGGCTTCGAGCAAAGCCCCCAACGAAGCGGCAGCAATGCCTTTACCCAGCGAAGAAACAACTCCGCCGGTAACAAAAATAAATCGTGTCATTTAAGCCCTTTATGAAAAGTAAGCCTTACGCATAAAACACCGGCATATGGTCAAATGCCACAACCGGATCGAGTGCCGCAGCGAGATCAGGTGCCACAGCGAGATCAAGTGCCACAGCGAGATCAAGTGCCACAGCGAGATCAAGTGCCACAGCGAGATCAAGTGCTACAGCGAAATCAGGTGCTACAGCGAAATCAGGTGCTACAGCGAGATCAAGTGCTACAGCGAAATCAGGTGCTACAGCGAAATCAGGTGCCACAGCTAAATCAGGTGCCACAGCTAAATCAGGTGCTACAGCTAAATCAAACACCACAGTAAAATTAATACTATAGTAAAATATTTAGGTCACTAGCGAGCGAATAGTTCGGTATTTTCGCACCGAAATTGCCGCCAAAGGATGGGAAATTAGCGTACCAGAAAGGTGGCAGGCACTCAATTGGAATCCGTCATTTAGGGCTCTATTTCGTTACTCACATTCATGGCTGACGTTCATCAGCCAAACCCCTCACCGGCGTCCAAGATAGCCTCCAACCACTCCGCTCAGCACCGGCCTGGAAGCCCTCACACACCCAAACATCGCCAACCGCAGCCAATTCATCGTCGATATAAATTAACGGGATGCGGTCGCGTAGCCAGGGTTCGAGGTGATATTCCTGAAACAGTTTTTTGAGTGTGGTGGACGCACTGCGTGCCACCGGTTGGCAGCGTTCACCGCCCTGACGAAACGCTACGCTCACCACCGCACCCGGCGGCACAGACAAGCCCTGCCCCCCCTTCTGATGCGGGCTCTGATACGAGTGCTGGTGCTGATGCAAGTACTGAGAGCCACTTAACTCACCACCGCCGGGCAAGGCTAAGGGTTTTTCCAGGGATTGCCACCGTAGAGGAGCGCTTAACTCAGGGGCGATACTCATCGCTTGCCAGTCAACAGGCAGGCAATACAAACGTTGGTTAAAACGCCGCCACTCACCACCCGGCCAGGTGACTACCGGGTTAGCGTCGTCCTGGGCCTCAATTAAGTCGGAAAACACCGCCTCGATGGCGCGATGGCCTGGAGCGGTTTTAGTGGCAGTACTTAGAGCGTCTGTGCTTAGAGCGTCTGTGCTTAGAGCGCTTCCACTTTGAGCATCAGCACTTTGAGGGCAAAAGGAGCACCAATGCCGAAGCACATTGCGCTGTCGATAGTCCGGCAGGGACAGGAGTAAATCCAGCGACAAGCTTTCTCCAACACGAGCGGCTTGCACATCGAGACCGGCCAGATCCAGCGCCGCCAGATCAGCGTTCAGCTTTTCTGACTGTTCACTATGACTCGCACTACGCCCCACCCGGGCAGCTAAATTCGGCCAGCGCTCCAGCAGGGCGGGAATCACCCGATGGCGAAGGTAGTTGCGGTCGTAATCAATACGCAGATTACTCTCGTCCTCAATCCAGCTCAGCTTGTGAGCTTCGGCGTAGTGCCTCAAGTCGGATCGGGGAAGAGCCAATAAAGGTCGCAGTACACGTCCCTGTTTTAGTGCGCGCTCGGCGGGAATTCCCGCCAGACCACGAGCACCCGCCCCCCGCAGCAAACGATACAACACAGTTTCTACCTGATCGTCGGCGTGGTGGCCCAGCACCAGCACATCATCTGCTGAAATTTTATGATCAAACACCCGATAGCGGGCCGCCCGCGCACTGGCCTCTGGACCGGAGCCATCGCTGTGCACGGTGACTCGCTCGATATCACAGGCGACACCCAGTTCATCACAAACCGACTGGCAGTGCTGTTGCCAGGCATCGGCATTGGGTGAAAGTTGGTGGTTGATATGCAGGGCGGTAACGCGATCCACACCCAGACGAGTGCAGACAAGATGAAGTAGGGTATGGGAATCCAGTCCGCCGCTATAGCCAACATAGATATGCCGGGCCTCGCGTAGGGGCGCGAGCGCCGCGTTTAGTTCCAGGTCATCCCCAGTACTATCAATAACGCTATCAGTAGTGCTGTTGGTATCAATATCAGCACCCTCGCCGGGGGGCGTACTCAACCATTGCCGTAGGACATCAGGCGTTCAAAACGTTTTTCGAGGAGAGCGTCTAAAGGCTGCTGTTGCAGGGCTTCGAGTTGCTCAGTTAATTTTTGTTGCAGGGTCGCGACCATGGCATCGACATCGCGATGGGCACCGCCGAGGGGTTCGGGAATGGTTTCGTCGACAATGCCCAGGTCTTCCAGAATGCTTGAGGTTACTCCCATGGCTTCAGCGGCCAGCGGCGCTTTTTCTGCCGTTTTCCAAATAATATTGGCGCAGCCCTCGGGGGAAATAACAAAGTAAGTGGAGTATTGCAGCATGTTGAGCCAGTCGCCGACACCGATGGCAATCGCACCCCCGGAACTGCCTTCGCCAATCACGGTGCAGATAATCGGTGTGCGCAGCCGCGACATCACCGCCAAATTCTGCGCGATGGACTGGCTGATACCGCGCTCTTCAGAATCGATGCCCGGATAAGCACCGGGCGTATCAATAAAGGTCAGCACCGGCATCGAAAAACGCTCGGCCATTTCCATCAAACGCAGCGCTTTGCGATAGCCTTCCGGCTTGGGCATACCAAAATTGCGATACACTTTTTGATTGACGCCACGACCCTTTTCTTCGGCAATCACTACTACCGGCTTACCGTCGAGACGGGCTACACCGCCAATAATGGCTTTGTCGTCGCCAAACTGGCGATCGCCGTGAAGCTCATCAAAATCGGGAAACATGCGCTCTATATAATCCGTGGAGTAAGGCCGCAGCGGGTGCCGAGCAATTTGCACCACCTGCCACGCACTTAAGTCGGAGAAAATACCGGCAGTCAACTTGCGGGATTTTTCGCTCAGAGTGGCGATTTCTTCCGCAATATTCAGTTGATCAGTATCGTTGCCCACCAGCCGGAGCTCATCAATTTTGGCTTCCAGCTCGGCAATAGGTTGTTCAAAGTCTAGATAATCGAGGTTCATGTCACTCTGTTCCGGTTAAAGCTTCCAATCAATCGTTGTTACAGCCCGTGTCCTGCTTTGGTCCTGCTTGCTGTTCGGGTTTATCCGCTCTTTAGCTCTTCAATAATTCAGTTGCACACTGTCGCGGCCGAAATTATCTCGTAGTTGCGACAAAAGTTCATCCTCCGGGTTCACCGCCCAGGCTTTTGGCAGAGCCACATCGCCAACCGCACCACGGCGGCGATAACGCAAGCGCAACGGACAAACGCCATTACCGTTACCGCTGCCATTACTACTGACGCTGCCGCTGCCGCTGCCATCACTGCTGCTATCACCACCGCGATAAGGCTCGAGAATGGTTTGCAGAGTCGCAACACTGTTGTCCTCCAGCGCATCGGCACGCAGCTCCAGCACCAGGCTTTTGAGGTGCATGCGCCGGGTTTCCATCAGGGTTTTGATCTCATCGGCGCGCATTTTAAGCCCACCGCTGTAATCGTCTTCACTGACGACGCCGTCCACGACAAGGATAGCATCTTTGACGATTTTCTCTCGATATTTACCGAATGGCTCGGCAAATATGGCTATCTCGAGGCGTCCGCTGCGGTCATCCAGGGTAATGAAACACATGGTATCGCCGCGCCGGGTTCTCATGGTGCGGGTGGCGACCACCAAACCTACGACACGCTGCCCATCTTTCGACGCCTGCAACTGCTTAATACGCCTGGGGGCAAAATCGTTCACTTCGTCAGCGTACTCGTCGAGGGGATGACCGGTTAAATACAGCCCCAGAGTTTCTTTCTCACCCTGCAAGCGCTCCTTTGAACTAAAACCGGATAGCGCATAAGACCCTTTTCCGCCAGGCCCAGCGCTGCCGGAAGACGCCCGACCCGAGGCCTGCGCCAGGACTAACTTACCTGTCATTGCACCACTTGCTGCTGGCGCGTCACCGAACAAATCGCTCATACCCGCATCGTTATTGCGGGTTTGCTGATCGGCCAATTTGACCGCGTCCTCCATGGAGAACAACAACTCTGCCCGCCCCCGCCCGATGTCGAGTACATCGGCACTGGAGTTGGCCCCGTTGGTGTTTTTGCCAACGGTGTCACCGCCGGAAACAACGCTATCCAAAGCACCGCTGCGAATCAATGCTTCCAGCGCTCGCTTATTAACTTTGCGCAGATCAATGCGCGCGCAAAAATCCAGTAAATCGGCAAAGGGCCCCGACGCCCGAGCCGCGATAATGGCGTCCACCGGGCCATGGCCAAGCCCTTTAATGGCACCGAGACCATAAATAATGCTACCGTCGGCCGCCACCGAGAAAGAGTGCATGCCTTCATTCACATCGGGCGGGCGAATAGCCACTTTCATACTGCGGCACTCGTCAATAAGTGTCACAATTTTATCGGTATTCTGCATATCCGCCGACAGTACCGCCGCCATAAATGCGGAGGGGTAATGGGCTTTTAACCACGCGGTTTGATACGCCAGCAAAGCGTAAGCGGCAGAGTGAGATTTGTTAAAACCGTAACCGGCAAACTTTTCCATCAAGTCGAAAATATTTTCGGCAAGCTGCTTTTCGATATTATTATCTTGAGCACCCGTGACAAAGATTTTCCTTTGGTGGGCCATTTCTTCAGGTTTTTTCTTACCCATCGCCCGACGCAATAAATCCGCCGCACCGAGGGTAAAACCACCCAGCACCTGAGCGATCTGCATCACCTGTTCCTGATACAAAATAATGCCGTAGGTGGGCTCCAGTACCGGCTTTAAATCCGCGTGCTGGTATTTGGCATGGGGATAAGCCACCTGCTGGCGACCGTGCTTGCGATCGATAAAATCGTCCACCATGCCGGACTGCAAAGGCCCGGGACGAAATAAAGCCACCAGCGCGACAATGTCCTCAAAACGGCCGGGTTCGAGGCGCGTAATCAGGTCTTTAATACCCCGGGATTCCAGCTGGAACACGGCCGTGGTTTGAGCTTTTTTGAGTAAGTCGTAAGTGGCTTCGTCATCCAGGGGAATGGCCCTGATGTCCAGCTCGCCTTCGCCTTGCACCGCGCGTTGTCGGTTGGCATTGTCGACGGCCCAATCAATAATAGTGAGTGTGCGCAGGCCGAGAAAATCGAATTTCACCAGCCCGGCTTCTTCCACATCATCCTTATCGAACTGGGTGACCAGTCCCTCGCCCACTTCGTCGCAGTACAAGGGCGAAAAATCAGTGAGCACGGTAGGCGCAATCACTACACCCCCGGCATGCTTGCCGACGTTGCGCGTGACACCCTCCAACTGCAGGGCCATATCCCAAATTTCCTGAGCTTCGTCGTCGCCTTTCAGAAACTCCTGTAGCGGCTCTTCCTGGGCTAAGGCTGTTTCCAGAGTCATACCAATTTCGAGGGGAATCATCTTGGATAATTTATCGGCTAAACCGTAGGATTTGCCCTGCACCCGCGCCACATCGCGCACCACTGCCTTGGCGGCCATGGTGCCAAAAGTAATAATTTGAGACACCGCATCGCGGCCGTAGCGGTCCGATACATAAGCGATGACCCGATCCCGATTCTCCATGCAGAAATCAATATCGAAATCGGGCATGGAAACCCGCTCGGGATTGAGAAAGCGTTCAAACAGCAGATCGTATTCGAGGGGATCGAGATCGGTAATCTCGAGGGCATAGGCCACCAGCGAACCGGCACCGGAACCTCGACCTGGCCCAACCGGAATATCGTTTTCCTTAGCCCAGCGAATAAAGTCCATCACGATCAGGAAGTAACCGGAAAAACCCATCTGCGTAATGGTGTTGAGTTCGAAGTCCAGGCGGTCTAAGTAAACCTGCCGCTGTTCCTCGAAATCCGCATCGTTGGGATTAAGCAGCGTCAGCAGGCGCTTTCCCAGGCCTTCCAAAGAAACTGTCCGAAAGAATTCGTCCGGGGTAAGCCCTTCGGGAATCGGATAATTGGGCAAGCGCATATCGCCCAAACGCAATTCCAAATTACAGCGCTTGGCGATCTCTACGGTGTTTGCGAGGGCTTCGGGCAGATCGGCAAACAGTTCGGCCATTTCCTCTGGCGAACGTAAATACTGTTGCTCACTGTAGCTGTGCTCGCGGCGTGGATCGTCGAGGGTACGGCTCTGGCCAATACAGACCCGGGCTTCATGGGCTTCAAATTGCTCGGGCTTGAGAAAGCGCACATCGTTAGTGGCCACCACCGGACAGTTTTTTGCTGCCGCCAGCGCTACGGCTTCACCGAGATAACGATCTTCCCCCGCCCGCCCGGTGCGCTGTAATTCCAGATAGAAACGCTCGGGGAAATCCTGCATCCAGGCGTCGAGCAATAATTCAGCTTCGCCGGTGCTGCCGATAATGGCCTGCCCAATATTGCCTTCGCGACCACCGGACAGAGCAATTAAGCCCTCGGACAGATCACTAATCCACTGGCGACGCACGGTGGGTCGACCCAGTACCTGACCCTCGAGATAACTCTTCGAAATCAGTTGGGTCAGATTGCGGTAGCCGGTCTGGTTTTGTACCAGCAAGGTAATACGCGCAGGCGAGCCACCCTCGGCTTCGCTCTGCACCATCAACTCACTGCCACAAATCAGTTTGACGCCAGCGCCCTGCGCGGCTTTATAGGCTTTGACCAGGGCGAAAAAATTGCTGATGTCGGTGAGCGCCACGGCGGGCATACCCAACTCCCGCACCTGCTCCATCAAGGGGCGGATGCGGACGATGCCGTCTATCAGCGAGTACTCACTGTGGATGCTGAGGTGAATAAAACCGGGGGTGAGAGGAGTGGCTGCGGTCACAGGTTTTCAGTTCGTCTGTTCGTAGGCCTGGCGGCGAGCGATTGCTGCGTTGATCAAGTCCAACCCGGTTTTATCCGTGGGCGGCAAGCTAATATCGGTTTCGCCCAGGGGAGTGACGCGCTCGCCCCATTTCAGCAGACTGGCGCCCCAGGTGAGTCCCGCGCCGAAAGCGGTAAAGAGAATATTCATGCCGGGTTTCACGCGACCCTGCTCGAGCGCTTCAATTAAGGCAATAGGAATACTGCTGGTTGAAGTGTTGGCATACTTATCCAGAGTCAACACGACCTTGTCCATATCGCCACCGATGCGCCTGACCACGGCTTCGACAATGCGGGCGTTCGCCTGGTGGGGAATAATCAGGTCGAGATCGTCGAGTCCTAAACCCGCTTCCGCCACCACGGCTTCGCAGGCATCGCCCATGCCTTTAACGGCCTTTTTGAAAATTTCCTGGCCACTGAATACAATCGAGACGTCCAGGGGTCGAAACTGGGCAATGGCATCGAGGCCAAAATCTGGCACCGCCAGTAACTCGCGAGTATCGGGTACACAACCTAATTTACCGGCAACAAACCCGGCTTCGTTGTCGGACGCTTGCAGCACTATCGCACCGGCACCATCGCCAAATAAGATGGCAGACTCGCGCAGCGACCAGTTCATCAAGGAGCTCAGGCGCTCGGAACCCACCACCAGGGCAGTTTTAATACTGCCGGCGCGGATCATGTCCGACATCATATTGAAAGAATAGACGAAACCCGTGCAAGCGGCATTGATGTCAACTGCCGCGGCATTACTGGCGCCGAGTGCGTTCTGCAACATCGACGCGGTGTTGGGAATACATTCATCGGGAGTAGACGTAGCGAAGGCAATCATATCCACTTGCTCGGCGGAAATACCCGCAGCGGCGAGCGCTCGAGCACTGGCGACCCTGGCAAGCTCCGCATTAGTGACATGACTGATGCGCCGCTCCTGAATCCCTGTGCGACTCACTATCCACTCATTGGAAGTGTCCATGAGCGTTTCAATATCGGCGTTGGTAAGTACAGCCGGGGGCAAGCATCGGCCCCAGCCGGTAATATCAGCGTAAATCATTCAATTTTCCGTTTCATTCGTGTTGCGCGAGCTCTCGATAGAAGGTGCTTATCTGCACTAAGCGAATCGGCAATAAGCGAAACGATGGCCGCACCCGTGCAGCCAAGGTATGCCGACGATTGTCCAGCAGTTGCCTGCCAAGTTCAACGCACTTATGACACATTCACGACAATTTTATGAGAACTTGATCCGTATTCGATAAAAACGTTCAGGATAGCCCCTGCACAACTTTTCGCACCGGCGCAAACGACCGTCTGTGTTGCGGACAGGCACCGAGTTTCGTCAACGCGACAAGATGCTCAGCAGTGCCGTAGCCTTTGTGTTTAGCAAAGCCATAACCGGGATATTGCTCATCCAAAACTACCAGCTCTCGATCCCGGGTCACTTTGGCAATAATGGACGCCGCACTAATACAGGGTATCTGGCCGTCGCCGCCAATCACCGCCTCAGCAGCGTAAGACCAATCCGGCAAGCGGTTGCCATCGACTGCGACAAATTCCGCCGTTAATTTGCTACCGCCGGTGTTTATGCCACCCCCGGCCAAACCCGCAACCGCTCGCTTCATCGCCAGCAAACTGGCTTGCAGGATATTGATATCGTCGATCTCCGCCGCCGAGGCGCGCGCCACGGACCAGGATCGAGCCTTATTAATAATTTCTTCGTAAAGTTTCTCCCGCCGCAGCGGGGATAATTTTTTTGAATCGGCCAATCCCGCAATGGGGCGAGAACTATCCAGAATTACCGCAGCGGCGACCACGTCACCGGCCAGACAACCGCGCCCCACCTCGTCGACACCGGCTAGCAATTCGCCGCAGTACTGCTCTAGTCGCATCGCAGCTAAGCGTCGATTAAATGCATTAGTGCCTCGGCTGCAACGGCACTGGCATCGCATTTGAGCTGCAGATGTAAGTCGTGGAAAGCCTGCTTCTGAGCTCCTGCATCGCCCTTATCTTGCAGGCACGACAACACGCATTCGCCAATGGCCTCTACCGTGGCATCGTGCTGTAACAACTCTGGCACCAGCTCGCGCCCCGCCAGCAGGTTGGGCAAGGACACATAAGGCACTTTGAGCATGCGCGAAGCAATGGCGTGAGTGAGCCAACCGGTTTTATAACTGACCACCATAGGTTTTTTCAGCAACATGGCTTCAAGAGCCGTAGTGCCGGAGGCCAGTAATACCGCATCTGCCGCTGCCATTGCTCTATGTGAATCACCATCGAGCACCGTGACCGAAAGATTCGGTCGCTCAGCCAAACACTGATCAATTTGCGTACGACGCTCCGGGCTAGCCGCAGGCAATACAAACTGCAGACCGGGTAAACGCTCGGCACACCATGCAGCCACATCGAGAAACAAGGGTGCCAGTAACTCCACTTCTCCATTGCGACTGCCAGGCATAATCGCCAATACGTGCTGGCCTTCTGACCCTGACCCAAACTCAGACACACCCAAGCCCAGCTCTTGTCGCGCAGCGTCGGTATCGGTCTCCAGAGCAAGTTTGTCTGCTAGAGGATGACCGACGTAAGTTACCGGCACCTGGTGCTGGCGATAAAAATCGGCTTCAAAAGGAAGCAGTGTCAGCATTAAATCAACCGCACGGGCGATTTTTTTGACCCTGCCCTGCCGCCAGGCCCACACCGAGGGACTGACATAGTGCGCCGTTTTAATGCCTTTTTTGCGCAGGGACAATTCCAGCCCGATATTAAAGTCCGGGCTATCAATACCGATAAAAATGGCGGGGGGGTTGTTCAGAAAATGTTGCTTGAGGCCGCGTCGAATACGCAACAACTGGGGAAGCTGCTTCACCGGCTCGACAAAACCGAATACCGACAACGCTTCCATGGGAAACAAACTATCGAAGCCCGCAGCGATCATCTGGCTGCCGCCGACCCCTTCAAAAACTGCATGAGGATAGTGTTTACGCAAGGCCAGTATCAGGGCCGAACCCAGCTGATCGCCAGACGCTTCTCCTGCGACAATACCAATCCGAAGTTTAGTCACTGACACTTAATCCTACAAAAAATACCGTTACCGGAAAGAACCTGCTCTGCACAGAGCGGGAGTGACGCCACTAACGAATAATACCGCGCTCGGAACGGCGTATTGAATCAATAAAGGGCTGAATAACATCCCGATGATCGGCGAGAGCATCGAGCTCCACTAAAGCGTCCTCGAGTTTTAAAGCCTTGCGGTACACAATTTTATAGGCCTGGTTAATCGCCCGAATCTGTTCCTTGCTGAACCCTCGACGCTCCAGTCCAACCTTGTTGATGGTGCGCGGCACGGCGGGAAACCCAGCCACCATAAGGTAATCGGGAACATCCTGATTGACAAAAGCATCGGCACCAATAAACGCGTGGGCACCAATACAAACATATTGTTGGATCTTGGTATAGCCCGATAAAAAAGCCCAGTCTGCCACTTTTACATGGCCAGCCAACGCGGCGTTGTTTACCAGAATAGTGTGGTTGCCAATTACGCAGTCGTGCCCAATATGCACGTAGGCCATAATTAAATTATCATCGCCAATGGTAGTTTCATGGCGATCCTGCACCGTACCTCGATGAATGGTAACGCCTTCGCGAATAACATTGTTATCGCCGATCACCAGGCGGGTTGGCTCACCGTCGTATTTCAGATCCGGAGTATCATCCCCAATCGTCGAAAATTGATACAGCGTATTATTGTTACCTATTCGGGTCGGACCCTTGAGCACGATATGGGAGTGAATAACGCAATCGTCGCCCACTTCGACGTCGGGTCCGATATAAGTCCACGGGCCAACCGATACATTTTTTCCCAGCACCGCACCTGGATCAATTTTTGCCAGGGGGTCAATTTGCGCCGACGGATCAATCACAACAGTTTCCCATTACGGCCTTGCCAATGCACACAAGATGGTCGCTCGACAAACCAGCTCGTCTTCCACATGGGCAGAACATTTAAAGCGCCAAATATTGCGTTTGGTGGAGTCCACCTCGGCCTCCAGCATCAGTCGATCGCCGGGCACTACCGGCCGTTTAAAGCGCACACCATCGGCACCGGCAAATAAATACAGCCGATCGTCGTCTGGCTGTTTATCAACGGTAGCAAAACCGAGTATGCCAGCGGCCTGGGCCATGGCCTCAATAATTAACACCCCTGGGAAAATAGGTACGCCGGGGAAGTGCCCGTTAAAGACTTCTTCATTAGCCGACATATTTTTATACGCCAGAATGCGCTTACCTTTATCAAGCTCCACCACCCTATCAACCAATAACATGGGATAGCGATGGGGAAGTAGTTTTTTAATTTCTTCAATATCCATTGAGCGACTTCGCGGCCTATAAATGAGTGGATGGATTAATTTAATATTGCATTCGGGCCTTAATTTTCATTTCGCTTATCGTAATGAACCGCCGCCCCTTAATGAACCTCTTAACGTACCCTTCTAATATATGTCTAAATTATTCTTTGTTTGCTTCCCGTTTTGCGTCCGACAAACTTTCATCAAGTTTTTCATCCACAAAAACTTCCAGCTTTTTCAAACGTAGAGCCATATCATTTAACTGGCCAAAGCGGACGGCATTTTTGCGCCACTTCGGCGTTTCGGACATCAGCAGGCCAGAGGAATAGGAACCCGGTTCCGTAACCGATTTGGACAAGGTACAGCGCGCCATCGCCTGTACATTATCGCATATCGTAACGTGCCCAACGGCGCCCGCCTGGCCGGCAAAAATACAATTCTTGCCCACCGTGGTGCTGCCTGCGATGCCAGAGTAAGCTGCCATCGCGGTGTTTTCGCCGAGGCGTACGTTGTGGGCAATCTGCACGTGGTTATCCAGAATCACACCGTCCTCTATCACAGTGTTACCCAGTGCGCCGCGATCGATGGTAGTACAAGAACCAATTTCTACCCGGTCGCCAATTTCGACGCCACCGAGCTGATGAATCTTCACCCACTGCCCAGCTTCATTAGCAAAACCAAAACCATCGGCACCAAGCACCGAGCCACTGTGCACCGTGCCTTGCTTACCGATACTAACGCCGTGATAAATCGACACATTGGCCGCAATATTGGTGTCGTCACCCACAGCACTGTCGTCACCGATACTACTGCCGGCACCGATTCGAACCCGCTCGCCAATGGTGACGCGCGCACCGATCACTACGTGGGGGCCAACACTGGCGCTCGGCGCAATCTGCGCGCTGGCATCGATCACCGCTGTGGCATGCACACCCGCTGCCGGTCGCGGCGCAGCATCAAACAGAGCCGTAACGCGGGCGTAACAGACATAGGGATTAGCGTGAATTAAGGCATTGCCATCGAAGTTTTCGGCGTCGGCGGGACTTAGGATCAGAGCCGAAGCCTGCGTAGTAGCAAGTTGACTGCGATAGGATTTATTGGCCAGAAAAGCCAATTCACCGACGCCCGCATCCTGCAAGGTATTGAGCCTCAGGATAAGAGTTGAGCCATCACCCTGCAGTTCGGTACCCAGCCAGCTGGCGATATCTGACAAAGGTATACCCCGATCATCAACCTTTGGCAGGATTGCCTGATCGGGAAGTCCCTCGCTTGTCATAAGTTGCTAAGCACTGTCATCGCCGGGAAAACTAGCGCGTTTTACTGTTAAGGCGCTCGACCAACTTGTCGGTGATATCCATTTCTGGAGACGCCGAAATAACCGCTTCGCGGGTCAGCAATACCGTAATGCCACCCTGCTCGACCAGTTCCTTCAAAGAAGCCTGTACCGAGGGCTGCAGCTCTTCCATAATACTGCTCTGCAAAGCTTTTACTTCGGCCTGTAACTTACGCGCGACCAATTCATAATCCGCACGCAGGTATTCCATTTTTTTCTGGTATTCCGCGCCCTGCTCCTTAGACATAGTCATACGCTTGGCTTCAATCTGCTTTTGCAGAGCTTGTACATCCGCCGCCACACTATCGTACTTCACCTGTAACTGAGAGTACTCTGCCGCACCCTGCAATTGCTTTTGGCGCGCTTGCGCTACGTCGGAACTAAAAATGGCACGACCGATATCGACCACGGCAATTTTATCCGCCGCTAATACTGGCGTCGCCGCCAGGCTAGCTGCCAACACACAGGCCAACACTACACTTAATTTTACTATTGTACTTCTCACACTTACCTCCTGGTTGATCGTCGTCGTTGCAAACTGTTATGAAAACGAATTGATTAGAAATTTTGTCCGAAAGAAAACTGGAAAAACTCGGTCTCGTCATCTACCGAATCATTTAAGCCGGTTCCGAGGCTGACCTGAATGGGGCCGAAGCCGCTAAGCCAGGTACCACCAACGCCGACCGAGTAGCGCAATTCGCCTAAATCGGGGGAGAAACAATTGGCCTGAAACTCGCCACACTCGGTATCAAAGATATTACCGGCATCGAAAAAGACGGCCGCTTGCATGCTGCGCTTATCCTTAAAAAACGGTACAGGGAACAGCAGCTCAACACTGCTTTCAATTTTGACATTGCCACCAAAGGGATCTGCGTCATCAAAACCGTTGAGGACCGGCGTATCTTGTGGGCCCAGGGTATTGCGTTTAAAGCCCCGTACCGAGCCAAAACCACCGCCGTAATAGTTCTTGAAAAACGGTAGGCGCGAGGTTGCACCAAAACCATCGCCATAACCTAATTCGGTTCGCAATTTCAAAGTGAGACTTTTGCTGACCGGACGAAAATACTGATGAGAGTAGCCGACCTTAAAGTATTCCAGGTCGCTGCCCGGCACCACCAACTCCAAATTAAGACGCTGCGATTGTCCCCTGTTCGCCAATAGGCCCCGATTTAGCGTCGATTTGGCCCAGGTAAAATTAGTGGTGAAAATATTGTATTGATCGTCGTTATCAAATACGAATTGCTGAATCTCCAGCGCGGCGAAGGTACCCGGGTCAATAGACAAGTTCTCGTAACCAAAGCCAAAACCAATGCGACCAATTTCGGAATAGGGATAACTGAAATTCACCCCCATAGTCACACTGTCGGTGGTGTAACTCGACAAGTTAAATTCTTCGTAATCGGTTTGGCTAAAAGCGAGCCGGTAGCCGGCACTAATGCCGTCCTTGGTAAAATACGGATCGGTAAAACTCAGCGAAGCCGTCTTGCGGTACTCGCTGGTATTGATGCCTAGACCCACGCGGTTACCCGTACCGAGGAAATTCTTTTCCTCCAGGTTACCGCCCAAAATCAAACCGGAGCCCTGGGCGAAACCCAGGCTCGCACCAATGCTGCCCGAGGGTTGTTCTTCCACCGCATAGAACACGTCGACCTGATCATCGGTACCCGGCACCTCGCGAGTATCCACCTCGACTCCCTTAAAATGCCCGAGCCGCTCCAAACGCACCTTGGAGCGTTCAATTAACGTAGTCGAAGCCGAGGCCCCTTCCATCTGCCGCATTTCCCGGCGCAATACATTGTCAGCTGTTTTGGTGTTGCCACGAAACTCAATGCGCCGCACGTAGGAACGCTTGCCTGGCTCGACAAAAAAAGTAACTTTGGCAGTGTTGTCGTCTTTGTTAACTTCGGGAAAACCTTCGACCTTGGCAAAGGTATAACCTTCCGCGCCGAGTCGTCTAGTTATCAGGGAGTTGGTAGAGGTCATCAAAGACTGGGAAAAAGTTAGGCCCTCCCGCATCAGGATAAGCGCACGCACCTCATCCTCGGGCAGTACCAGCTCTCCCGCCAGTTCAACTTCAGTGACGGTATACACCTTACCCTCGGTGATATTAACCGTGACATACACCACGTCTTTTTCGGGGCTGATGGAAACCTGAGTGGAATCTACAGCAAACTGCAGATAACCCCGGTTCAGATACCAGGACTCCAGCCGCTCCAGATCGCCCGATAATTTTTCCCGAGAATATTTGTCATCGTTAAATATCCAGGACAACAATTTCGTGGTTTGCAGCTCGAACAGACCGAGCAGTTGCTCGTCGTCAAAATCGTGATTACCCACCACGTTAATGTGTTTAACCGAGGCGACAGCGCCTTCTGAAATAGTAATATCGATGGCAACCCGGTTGCGCGGCAACTCGCGAGACACTGCCTCCACCGAAGCTCCGTAGCGACCCTGGGACACATACTGACGACGCAGTTCCTGGCCCATGCCCTCTAATACGGTTTGACGGTATATCTGACCTTCGGCTAATCCGGCATCGCGCAGCGCTGCCAACAAAGGCTCGTCCTCAATGGATTTATTGCCCTCGAGGTTGATTTCGGCAACGGCCGGCCGCTCTTTGACCATCACTACCAGCACATTGCCTTCGCGACCCATCTGAATGTCGTCGAAATAACCGGTGCCAAATAGGGTTCGCACCGCAGCGCGAAGACTTTCATCGCCGACGAGGTCGCCAGCACTGACAGGCAAAGCGGCAAACACCGTGCCGGCAGAAACCCTCTGCAGGCCATCGATGCGTACATCTTCGACTTCAAATACTTCGGCGACCACCAGGGCGGGCATTAGACTAAAAAGGCACAATAGTGCCGCAAGCAAGCGTCTCAAGGGAAACCGCGATCCTTATTTTGTTAGTTACCAAGGCCTGTTAACGCTCTTCGAGTGCTAGCAGGGACCATTTTTTATCACTTCATTTTCAGTCGACAGCCATCAATCGCCTGCCTTCTAACTATACCTTCTTAGCTGTGCCGAACCATCTCTTTGTTTGGCTTCTTGTTTAACTTATTGCCTGACTTCCTGCCTGACGTCAGCGTCTACAATCACCCAGAACTAGAGGCGCAATATGTCATTGTATAGAGCGGCGACCATCAAGCCAATTACCATAAACAAACCCAGGCGATAACCCAACTCCTGCACCCGGTCAGACAAAGGGCTACCTTTGACGGCCTCCACGACATAATACGCGAGATGGCCGCCATCGAGCACCGGTATTGGCAATAAATTTAACACGCCGAGACTCACACTCAACAAAGCCAGCACCAAAAGATACGGAACCAGACCATAGCCGGCAGAATCGCCCGCGACTTTAGCAATGGTAATCGGGCCACTCAAGTGTTTTACCGAAATATCTCCCATCACCATTTTTTTGACGAAGCCCAAAGTCATCGCCGAAGTATCCCAGGTTTTTCTCAGGGCGGGCACTACAGCGCCAACAGGGCCGTATTTTTCCAGTTGCCAGTTGGAGTAGGCCACACCCAGGCGACCCACCGTTTCGTCATTCTGATTTTGTGCCGCTTCGGGCGTGACCACAACGGTGATCACCTGATCGCCGCGCTGCACCTCCAAATTCATGGGCACCCCGGCGCGCTCGGCGATATACACCGACCAATCCTGGATAATCTCGTCGTCGGCGCGCAGTACTAAATCACCTTTCAGTAAACCAGCCGCCTCCGCCGCTCCGCCCTCCATGACCTCCTTAATGAGCGGTCTAAGCACGGGCCGTCCCAGTACAATGCCAACTTCCAGAATGGGATCCGGCGCTTTGGAATCGATATCCCATTGATCCAGCGTCGCGTGATGCTCGGATTCTACCGACGAATCCGGGTACACCGTCCGAAAGGTAATGGTGCCGCTATCGCCCAAACGGTTTACCAAACGCTCATTTAAGGCCTGCATCGTTGGCGTCGCCCGACCATCGACAGCAATAATTTCCTGTCCTGCTTCCAAACCCGCCGCTGCTGCAATGGAGCCGGGTTTGACTTCACCTACCACAGCCGCAAGACCCGGCACCCCCAACATAAACACCACCCAGTAGGTGACGATGGCGAGCAAAAAGTTGGCCAGCGGTCCGGCAACCACCACGGCCATGCGTCGGCTGACCGACTTGCGATTAAAGGCGCCATCCAGATCAGCTGCCGCGACGTCGCCTTCGCGCTCGTCGACCATTTTGACGTAGCCACCCAAAGGCAGTGCGGCCACGACAAATTCAGTGCCAAGCTTATCCTTCCAACGCCATAGAGCTGGCCCAAAGCCCACGGAAAAACGCAGCACTTTGATACCGCAACGCCGCGCCACCCAAAAATGACCAAACTCGTGGAAGGTGATTAGCACCCCCAGCATCAGCAAAAAATAAAGCCCGCTTTGAATTATCGACACTGCTTAAACCTCATCTTGATAGCCCGCAACACTGGCTTGCGCCAGGCGTCGCGCTCTGGAATCTGAATCTTGGACTGCCTCGAGGCAGGCCAGTTCACTGCCCTGCCAACCCGCCATCACCTCGGCCACCACTGCGGCAATACGGGGGAAGCGAATCTGCTCAGTTAAAAACGCGGCTACGGCCACTTCATTGGCGGCATTTAGCGCGGTCGGCGCATCGCCCATGCTTTCACCGGCCTGTCGTGCGAGCGTCAAAGCCGGGAAGCGCACTGCGTCCGGTGGCTCAAACTCAAGAGCCGCCAGCTCCGTTAAATTAAGTCGCGCGACACCGGAAGCTATGCGTTCGGGCCAGGCCAGGGCGTGTGCGATGGGAGTCCGCATATCGGGATTACCCAATTGCGCCAGCACCGAGCCATCCACATACTCCACCAGCGAGTGCACAATACTTTGGGGATGAATCACAATCTCCACATCTGCGGCAGCCACATTAAACAACCAACAAGCCTCAATTAACTCCAGACCTTTATTCATCATGGTGGCAGAATCCACCGATATTTTACGCCCCATACTCCAGTTGGGATGGGCACAGGCCTGATCCGGACTTACCGTCATTAACTGTTCTATCGGCGTGGTGCGAAACGGGCCGCCCGAGGCCGATAACACTAATTTACTCACCCCAGTCCCGGATAAACCAGAGCCGGATAAACCAGCGCCGGATACACCCGTAAAGCCCGGCGGCAAACACTGAAAAATTGCATTGTGCTCGCTGTCCAGCGGTAGCAGCGTCGCGCCACCGCGTTTCACCGCATCCAAAAACAAAGCCCCCGCCATCACCAGAGCTTCTTTATTAGCGAGCAATATTTTTTTACCGGCCTCAGCGGCGGCAATGGTGGGCAGCAAGCCCGCTGCGCCGACAATGGCCGCGACTACCGTATCCGTATCTGAATGAGAGGCCACTTCGATCAATCCTTCGACACCACACAACACCCGGGTTTGCGCGGGCACTAAAGCGCTCAACTGGCTCGCCGCCTCGGCATTAGGCACCACGGCGAACGCGGGCACAAAGCGCTGGCATTGCTCCGCCAACACCTCGATGCGGCTATGTCCGGTGAGGGCAAACACCCGAAATTGATCCGGGTGGCGAGCAATCACGTCGAGGCTACTGACCCCAATGGAGCCGGTGGAACCCAAAATAGTTATCTGTTGCATCGCCATTAAAATCGCTCGACCTGTCGCTAAACGGACAGTGCAATCAAATCAAAAGCCCAGACCAGCAGCACAAACACCGGCAGGGCGGCGCTTAAGCTATCAACTCGGTCTAGCACCCCGCCGTGCCCCGGCAAAATCGTGCCGCTATCCTTAATACCGCGATGGCGCTTGACCATACTCTCGTTCAAATCCCCCAGCACTGAGGCCAGGCCTGTTATCAGCACCACCAGCAACCACTGCAACCAGTCCGCAGTGGGCATCTCTGTAAAGCCACTTATCTCCGCAAAACCACCGGGAGATGTATAAGAAACACCCCAGGCACAGACTAGCGCCAACAGCGCTACACTACATAAACCGCCCACCAGACCCTCTAAGGTCTTACCCGGACTGACACTTGGCGCCAGACGCCGACGGCCAAAACGACGACCAGAAAAAAATGCGCCGATGTCGGCACTGGCCACAATCAACACCACAAACAGCACCCACAGACGACCCTGCGGCACCTGTATCAAGGCCAGGGTAGCGAAGAGCGCCGGTACCAGTACCAGCGCCCCAATCACCAATTCAAGGGCTTGCTTGCCCCAGATCCTGGCACTGGCGGGATAGGTGGTGACACACACCAAAGCCAGTAGCCACCACACACCACCCGCCGCAATAATCCAGCGCGGTGCCAGTTGCGCATTTAATTGCGAGCCCCACCACAACACCAACAGTACCGCCGCAATACACAGCACGTAGACAACCCGCGCCACCGATCCGACCAACCCAGACAACCCAGCCCATTCCCAGGCGCCGATCAACAACACCAGTGCCAACAACACCATCAAAGCCGTATCTGGCAAAAACCACAGCGCCGACAGCAAGCCGACTGCGAGCACAACTCCGGTGATTATTCGTTGCTTGAGCATTCGCTCTCCTGCCTCGCCACCTGATCACCCGTCAGGCCAAAGCGTCGCTGGCGCTGGTAATACTCGTTTACCGCGCGCCCAAACGCCGCGCCGTCAAAATCGGGCCAGTAACAATTGGCAAAGTAAAATTCGGTATACGCCGCCTGCCACAGTAAGAAATTACTGATGCGGTGCTCGCCCGCCGTGCGAATGCACAAATCCACCGGCGGCAAATCGGCCAGGCACAGGGATTTTTCAAACAGTTCTTCATTAATATCAACGGGGGCGAGCTGGCCTTTTTGCACCCGCTCTGCCAGTGCTTTTGCGGCTTCAGCAATATCCCAGCGACCGCCGTAATCCACCGCCAAAGTCAAACGCACATCGCCCTCGGCGGTGTCAGTTTCGACCTGATCAATCAGCTTACACAGGCGCTTACTAAACCGGTCACGAGCACCGATAACCCGCAGGCAAACGCCCCGAGCAATCAATTCTTTCAATTCTTTTTTTAGATAGGTGGCAAACAGCGACATCAAACCACCGACTTCTTCGGCGGGACGCTGCCAGTTCTCTCGACTGAAGGCGAACAGGGTCAGGGCTTCTACTTGATGCTCCCGACAACTATCGAGCACATCGCGCACGCGCTCAACCCCAGCCTTGTGTCCCTCCAGACCCAGCAAGCCACGCTCTTTCGCCCAGCGATTATTGCCGTCCATAATAATGGCGACATGCCGCAAGGGATGATCGGGAGTTTGGGGAGCTTCGACTTTAATCATAATGGTGCCAACGCTGGCGCTTCAGATTTCCATTAAATCTTTTTCTTTAGTCGCTAGCACCCCATCGATTTTGGCGATAAAACGGTCGGTAATTTTTTGCACCTCTCCCTGAGCTTGCCGCTCATCGTCTTCGCTGATGTCTTTTGCTTTAAGCAAATCTTTCACATCAGAAAGAACGTCGCGACGCACGTTACGGATGGAGATACGCGCGTTTTCCGCCTCATTGCGCGCTTGCCGGGTATAACCTTTGCGGGTTTCCTCAGTGAGCGCTGGCATCGGCACGCGAATTACTTCTCCGGCCGAAGCTGGGTTAAGGCCCAGCCCGGAATTCATAATGGCGCGCTCAATATCCTTCACCATGCCTCTTTCCCAGGGACTAATCGACAAAGTACGGGAATCGGTCACCGTAATATTCGCCACCTGACTGAGGGGTGTAGAGTTGCCGTAATAGTCCACCTGAATGGACTCCAATAGGCTGGGGTGAGCTCGCCCAGTGCGAATACGAGCAAAGGTAGTCTGCAGCGCATCGAGAGTCTTCTCCATACGCTGCTCGGCATCTTTTTTGAGGTCATTAATCATGTACTGTACTCACGTCTATCCTGTTATCGCCAGGATCTGATAGTTAAATTTTGTCAGCTAAATATTTTTTAGCTAAACACTTTCCGCTTAAACCCTTGCCACTTAAACCCTTGCAAAACCAGCCGGTAAAAATGCTATTGAGAGCGCTCTTAGGGATTCTCGGGTAGAGTTTCTTCGATCATCGTACCCTCGCTGCCGCCCACCGCTATATTAAGCAAGGCTCCCGACTTGGACATGCGAAACACCCGCACTGGCATGGCGTTGTCACGGCATAAACAAATAGCCGTGAGATCCATCACCCCAAGTTTTTTGTCCAGCACCTGGTCGTAGGTCAGATGTTCAAACAAAGTCGCCGTGGGATCCTTCACCGGATCGGCAGAGTAAACCCCATCGACCTTAGTGGCCTTGAGTACTATCTCGGCATTCACTTCGATGGCGCGCAAACAGGCCGCTGAATCCGTGGTAAAAAAAGGATTGCCGGTGCCCGCCGAAAAAATCACCACTTCCCCACCCGCCAAATACCCCAGTGCGCGGCGGCGATCGTAGTGCTCCACTACCCCACTCATAGGAATGGCAGACATCACTCGAGCCGAAATATTATTGCGATCGAGGGCATCGCGCATCGCCAGACCATTCATGACCGTGGCCAGCATACCCATGTGATCGCCGGTCACCCGCTCCATACCCGCGGCACTTAGCGCCGCGCCACGAAACAGATTTCCACCACCGATCACCAGACCGACCTGAATACCGATACCGACCAGCTGACCGATTTCCAGCGCCATGCGATCCAGTACTTTGGGGTCAATACCAAAGCCTTCTTCGCCCATCAGCTCTTCGCCGCTGAGCTTTAGGAGAATACGTTTGTATCTACGATCCTTACTGTCACCTTTGCCTGGCATTATCGGTGTCCTGTTTTGCTTACCCTGTTTTTTTAATTATGTGCGCGCGGCTATTTATAGCCGCGCCATTTGATGTTGCAGCCCCAACTGCGACTACAACACCAAGGCTAACCATAAGCGAAATTAGCTAGCAGCTTCAACCTGAGCAGCCACTTCCGCCGCAAAATCGGTTTCTTCTACTTCAATGCCTTCGCCCACTTCGTAGCGCACGAAACCCACGATGTCCGCACCGGCATCCTTCAGCAATTTGCCAACGGTAACGTCGGGATCTTTAACAAAAGCTTGCTCTACCAGACTGGACTCGGCGAGGAATTTCTTCACTCTACCGACAATCATTTTTTCAATGATTTCTTCTGGCTTACCACTCTCACGAGCCTGAGCGGCATAGATTTCTTTTTCCTTGGCAATCTGCTCTGCCGGCATATCTTCCGGCTTAGCCACCTGCGGGTTCACTGCTGCAATGTGCATGGCGATATCTCGCGCCAGGGCCGTATCACCGCCAGTCAACGCAACCAGCACGCCAATACGACCGTTGCTGTGAACGTAGTCGCCCACCACCGCGCTGGACCAGGTACTAATGCGCCGCACACCGATGTTTTCTCCTACTTTCTGCACCAGCGCTTCACGCACAGTTTCCATGCCGTCGGCCATGAGCGCAGCGACATCTTCCTGCTTGTCGGCAAAGGCTTTATCGGTCACCTGAGCGACAAAACCCAGAAAGTTTTCATCGCGGGCGGCAAAATCGGTTTCAGAGTTCACTTCGACCAGAAGACCGTAGCTGCCGTCCTCGGCTACTCGAGTCGCGACCACGCCCTGGGCAGCGGTACGACCAGCTTTTTTAGCCGCTTTCAGGCCACTGGATTTACGTAGGTTTTCAATCGCTATATCGACATCACCGTCACTTTCTACTAAAGCTTTTTTACACTCCATCATCGGGAGTGCGGTGCGCTCACGTAGTTCCTTTACCAAAGATGCTGTAACTGCTGCCATGGTTTCCTCTCTCTATCCCCTGGGGGATTAGTATCAATATTGCTAAATAAGTGGTTAAAAAAAAGGAGGCCAGGCCCCCTTCTTCATCAATGCCTTAACTTCTATGTCTATTTCCCGCGCCCTGAATTCTGCCCTGCGTCCTGATATTCCCAGGTTTGAGCGCTAATCAGCAATCTCTCACCTGGGTCAATGGTCTGCTAACAGACCTTTAAGATATCAGACCTTGGCTTCAGCAGCAGGCGCTTCAGCGGGAGCTTCGGCAACGGCTACAGGAGCTTCTGCTTCGGTAGCGGCTGCAGGCGCTTCTGCTTCGGTAGCGACTACCGGAGCTTCGGCTTCAGTAGTAACTTCAGCGGGAGCTGCGGCCACTTCAGCTTCTTCCGTAACTTCGACAAACTCGTCTTTAGCCGAGACCACAGAATTTTTACCTTTGCCCGCCAAAATAGCTTCGGCAACGGCCGTGGCGTACAAACCAACGGCGCGAATGGCGTCGTCATTGCCGGGAATCACTACGTTGATGCCATCGGGGTTACTGTTGGAATCGACAATGCCGATAACCGGAATGCCCAGTTTGTTGGCTTCCTGTACCGCAATGCGCTCGTGATCAACATCGACCACAAACAAGGCATCGGGCAAACCGCCCATATCCTTGATACCACCGATGGAACGCTCTAGCTTTTCCATGGCGCGGGTACGTGTTAATGCTTCTTTCTTGGTCAAACGCTCAAACGTGCCATCGGCGCTCTGCTGTTGCAGATCGCGATAACGACGGATTGAAGCGCGAATAGTTTTGTAGTTGGTCAACATGCCGCCCAGCCAGCGATTGCTAACAAAAGGCATACCGGCGCGTTCTGCCTGCTCTTGAATGGCCTTTTGCGCTGCGCGCTTAGTACCAACAAACAGCACTTTATTGCCGTTAGCAGCCATTTTCTCGAATTCTGCGAGGGCTTCGTTAAATGCTGGAACCGTGTGCTCCAGATTGATGATATGAACTTTGTTGCGCGCCCCAAAAATATAGGGGGCCATTTTGGGATTCCAAAAGCGCGTCTGGTGACCGAAATGGACACCGGCTTGTAACATTTCCTTCATGGTAACGTTGGTCATAGTACTTCCTCAATTTAGGGTTAATCCTGCACAAATCCCATTCCTCAACCCATAAAACATAATGTTTAAGGGCACCCTGAGTCACGTGTCGATAAGTGCGTGTCATTTAATTAACATCTGCGCAGCTCAATAAAGCCATGCAGTGTCGTTGTTCACCGGTAAAGGCGGCGCGCTTTATACCATAAAACCGGGGTGGATTGTAAGCAAAACTGCCATTTAGACGGTATAAAAGCCCAAGTAAACTCCAGCCAAACCCCGACCCAAATCCCTTGACCAGACCGCTAGCCAGGCCCCTACCCATCCAGCCATAATCTACTCGCAGCGATCAGCCCCACAGGCACATCGGCAAAACACCGCCCCGGAGGCACTTACCCGCCACGCTTAATGGGTTAAACTAAGCAAACCACCCCACCCAGATTCGGATTCAATCCCCAGACCCTGCTCTAGATCACCACTCTAGGCCCACAGACAAGGCATTTTCACAACATGAGCGTATCGATCAAATCCCCCGACGAAATAGACAAAATGCGCATCGCCGGACGGCTCGCCGCAGAAGTACTGGAGATGATTACTCCACACATTCAAGCGGGCATTAGCACCGCAGAAATCGATCGTATCTGCCACGACTACATGGTCGACGTACAGAATGTCGTCCCCGCCTGCCTGGGCTATCGCGGCTTCCCAAAATCCGTGTGCACCTCAGTCAACCACGTGATCTGCCACGGCATTCCAGCGGACAACAAAGTACTCAAAAGTGGCGACATTATTAATGTCGACGTCACGGTGATCAAAGATGGCTACCACGGCGACACCAGCAAGATGTTTTGCGTCGGCAAGACTCCGAGCCACGCCGAGCGCCTGGTGCGCATTGCCCAGGAATGCCTGTACAAGGGCATTGAGCTTGTTAAGCCCGGCTGTCAGCTAGGTGATATCGGCCACATCGTGCAACAACACGCTGAAGGCAACTTTTATTCCGTGGTCAGAGAATATTGCGGGCACGGCATCGGCCTGGAATTTCACGAAGACCCCCAGGTGGTGCACTACGGCCGCCCGGGCACCGGCATGGCCCTGCAGGAAGGCATGACCTTCACCATCGAGCCCATGGTCAACGCGGGCAAGTACCAAACCCGGCTCAAAAAAGACGGCTGGACCGTGGAAACCCGCGACGGCCGACTCTCCGCCCAGTGGGAACACACCCTGGCAGTCACCGCTACTGGCGTTGAAGTATTGACGGCCCGGTCTGAAGAGCACTTTTAAACACCAATGCGGCACGCGATCTTTAAAGTGGCACGCGATCTCTAAAGTGGTAAACCAGGCAAACCCAAAGGTTCCGATAGCTTTCTAACTCCGCGGTCATAACTCAGCAGCCCTAACTCACCTCTACCCTAACTTAGCAGGATAACCCCCATCACAAGTATTACTGCCAGCCCCCAGCAAACCAGCCCGCTCGAACTCCCGGAAGTAACGGAGTTTCGCAGCTCACTCAGTTCCGAGGCACCGGCTGCCGCCTATATAAGCGCCCTCGCCACTGCGAACGATGCGCTCAATGCTCGCTTTCTTAGCGACGAACCCGTGCGCACTTTGGTCGCAGCGCGATCATCTCTTATAGATCACCTGCTTACCTGTGCCTGGCAGCGCTTTGACTGGGACAAGGATATCGCCCTACTCGCCGTCGGCGGCTACGGTCGAGGCGAGTTACATCCACAGTCGGATATCGATTTATTAATTCTCACCAAGGGTACCGACCACAAAAGTTACCAGGAAAATATCGAAGGTTTTCTGACCTTTCTCTGGGACCTTCAACTCAAAATTGGCCATAGCGTGCGCGGCCTCAGCCATTGCGTAAAAGAGGCTAAAGGCGACATCACCGTAGCAACCAACCTGATGGAAACCCGCACCGTTGCCGGCAATCCTCAGCTGGAAACCGCCATGCTCGAAAAAACCGGGCCGCAAAAAATCTGGCCCGCCAATAAATTTTTTCGCGCCAAGAGTGATGAACAAGATCAACGCCACCACCGCCACGGCTACACCGAATACAATCTCGAACCCAATATCAAGGAAGCGCCCGGCGGCCTGCGCGATATTCAAACCATCCGCTGGATGGCTCGCCGTCAGTTCGGCGCCACGCTGGCTGAGCTAGTCAAGAACGACGACCAGGACGACGCATCCAGCACCGAGCTGCTAACCACTAAAGAATATCTCTTGCTACACGACAGCGAAGCCTTTCTTTGGCGCGTACGCTACGGTTTACATCTGCTCGCCGAGCACCCCGAAGAATTTTTATTTTTCGATCACCAACGCAAACTCGCCGAGCAGTTTGGTTACCAGGACAATGCACAAAGTCTCGCGGTTGAGCAATTTATGCAGGCCTATTATCGCGTCGTACTCACCGTGCGACGGCTCAACGACATGCTCTTGCAATACCTCGACGAAAAAACCCAGGGCGGCATAATTAAATCGCGTACCACCGCCATTAACGAGCGCTTTCAACTGCACCAGAACTACATCGAAACGGTTAACGCCAACGTTTTTGCGCAACAGCCTTCGGCACTACTGGAAGTATTTGTGCTACTCGGCGAGAACAAAAATATTCGCGGCATACGTTCCACCACCATTCGCCAGATTGTGGAACACCAGCATTTAATTAACGATAACTTCCGCGCCGACCCGGTAAACCAGGCACTATTTATGCGCCTGCTCAACTGCAAAGGCATCCTGTCTACCCAATTACAGCGCATGACCCGCTACGGCATACTCGGCGCATACCTGCCAGAATTTGGTCGCATCGTCGGTCAAATGCAACACGACTTGTTCCACATTTACCCAGTGGATGCGCACACCATTCAGGTCGTGCGCAATATGCGGCGGCTGTCGAACCAGAGTGAATCCGAACGCTTCCCGATCACCTCCCACATTTGTAAGACCCTACCCAAACCCGTGCTGCTCTACATCGCTGGTCTCTACCACGATATCGCCAAAGGTCGAGGCGGCGACCACTCCAAACTCGGTGGGGTAGACGTGGTTGAATTCGCCCAGCGCCACGGCCTGGTGGATCAGGAAGTTCGCCTGGTCAAATGGCTGGTGGAGAATCACCTGATGATGTCGGCCATCTCCCAGCGCGAGGACATTGACGATCCGGACGTCATCCACAAATTCGCCGAATTAGTAGGCGATCAAATTCATCTCGACTACCTGTTCGTACTCACCGTTGCCGATATGAACGCCACCAATCCCACGCTGTGGAACCAGTGGAAAGGTTCGCTGATGCGCCAACTTTATATGGCCACCCGCGACGCCCTTGAGCGCGGCCTCGCCAACCCCGTTAGCCGCCTTGAGTGGATTGAAAACACTCGCGCCGAGACCATCACCTTATTATCGCAGGCAGAGGTCAGCGAGGCAGAGTACACCGCGGTATGGGGCGACATCGGCGACGAGTTTTTTCTCAAGGAAAAACCCTCGGTGATTACCCGTTGCACCAAACACGTCAGCGCTAACATCGATCAAAACCCCATCGTGTATCTTGAAAACGCCGGTATCGAAGATGCGACGGCAACGCGGGTCTTTGTTTACAGCCGCGGCCTCAATAACGTCTTTTCAAAAATCGCCACCGCACTCGACGCGCTTTGTCTGAACATTCTTGATGCCCGGCTATATGCCCCCAGTCCAGACAACGCCTTTAATTTATTTTACGTGCTCGACGAAAACAATTTACCCTTTGCCACCGATAAGCCTCGCAGTGAAAAAGTCCGCGCTGCATTGCTCAAAGCCCTCACCGGCCCGGTCGCCGCGCTACCACAAATATCCCGACGCGTGCCTCGACAACACAAACAATTAACCAGAGGTACTGCGGCAACCATCAGCAACGATGACCGTTCCGAACATACCCTCGTCACCGTCGC
Organism: Porticoccaceae bacterium; assembly: GCA_018069525.1. Lineage (GTDB taxonomy): Bacteria > Pseudomonadota > Gammaproteobacteria > Pseudomonadales > Porticoccaceae > JAGPUQ01. Next base: position 52,511 of record JAGPUQ010000007.1, read on the forward strand.
GACCCCCGACCGCCCCGGCCTGCTGGCGCAGTTAGGCCGCATCTTTATAGACTTTGAGTTAGTTATCCACGGCGCTAAAATTGCCACATTAGGTGAACGCGTGGAAGATATATTCTACGTGTCCGGAGCCGACCATCGCCCCTTAACCGACGACGCTTTGTGCGAACAACTCAAACATGACATTTGTGCCGCGCTCGATGAACGCAACCTGGAACACATTGCCGATACCGAACTGCGTAAATTGCCCGTCACGACTAAACCCTTATTTTTTAAAGAGTAGAGCTTCAAAGAATAGAGCCTTAACGATTAGAATTTTTTAATAACGGGTTTTAAACAACCTGAACAAAAGACCTTTTAACTATGAACCCCAACCTACAACACCTGCAACCCTACCCATTCCAAAAGCTACGCCAATTGCTCGACGGCGTTCGCCCAGAACCAACATTGAGCCATATTGATTTATCCGTTGGGGAACCCAAACACCCGGCCCCCGCCTTCGTGCAACAAACCCTCGCCAATGCGCTAGAGAAGCTCTCCGCTTATCCCGGCACCCAGGGCACGGTTGAATTGCGCACGACGATTGCAGACTGGCTGCAACGGCGCTTTCACCTCAACACCACACCGGATATCACTCGAGAAGTGCTGCCGGTGAATGGCACTCGCGAAGCCTTGTTTGCCTTTGCCCAGTGCGTGGTCAATCAAAACCCTGATACCGATACTAATACTAATACTGACACCGCACCGCTAGTGCTGATGCCCAACCCTTTCTATCAAATTTACGAAGGTGCCGCGCTGCTGGCCGGGGCCACACCCCACTACCTGCCCTGTACCGCTGACACCGGCTTTAACATCGATTTTTCCGCGGTTCCCGCTGAGGTTTGGCAACGCTGCCAACTAATTTATATCTGCTCACCGGGCAATCCCGCTGGCGCGGTTATCCCCACCGAACAATTGAAACAGTTAATTGAACTGGCCGACACCTACGATTTTATTATCGCCAGCGATGAATGCTATTCCGAAATTTATTTTGACGACAACACCCCGCCGCCCAGCTTATTACAGGCCTGCGCCGAACTGGGCCGCGACGACTACCGCCGCTGCGTGGTATTCCACAGCCTGTCAAAACGCTCGAACCTGCCCGGCCTACGCTCTGGCTTTGTCGCCGGCGACGGCGATATCCTTAGCCAGTTTTTGCAGTACCGCACCTACCACGGCTGCGCCATGCCCATTCACCACCAACTCGCCAGCATTGCGGCATGGAATGACGAAGACCACGTGCGCGAAAACCGCCGCCTCTACCGGGAAAAATTTGCAGCGGTATTACCGATTCTGCAAGGTCATCTCAAGGTCAGTAAACCCGACGCCGGTTTTTATTTATGGGCGGAAACCCCAATTGCCGACGATCAGTTCACCCGTCAATTACTGACCGAACAACACATCACCGTGGTACCGGGTCGCTATCTGGCGCGCACCGATGCCAACCAGCTCAACCCCGGTGAAAACCGCATCCGCATGGCTTTGGTCGCGCCCGTCGAACAATGCCAGGAAGCCGCCGAACGTCTGGTGCGCTTTGTAGGTAACTTGTAGTGCTCAAGGCGGAACGTGCTAAGTACATTCTCGACACCCTCGAAACCCTCTACGGCCAACCGGCCATCCCGCTGGCTCACCAGGACAATTACACCTTACTAATTGCGGTGTTGCTCTCCGCGCAGTGCACCGACGAGCGCGTGAATAAAATCACCCCGGCGCTATTTGAACTGGCAGACAATCCTTACGACATGGCGAAAGTGCCGGTACCCAAGATCCGTAGCATTATCAAACCCTGCGGGCTGTCGCCGAAAAAGTCCTCGGCAATTTCGGAACTATCAAAAATATTAATCAACGAGCACGATGGCGAAGTGCCAGAGAGCTTTGCCGCGCTGGAACGCCTGCCCGGTGTCGGCCATAAAACCGCCAGCGTGGTGATGTCTCAGGGTTTTGGCCACCCGGCCTTTCCGGTGGATACCCACATCCACCGCCTGGCGCAACGCTGGGGACTCACCAAGGGCAAGAACGTCACCCAAACCGAAGTGGATCTAAAAAAGCTATTCCCCAAAGAACGCTGGAACGCACTGCACCTGCAAATTATTTACTACGGCCGGGAATACTGCTCGGCCCGCGGTTGCGACGGCACCGTGTGCCCCATTTGCACCACCTGCTACCCCAAACGCAAAAATCCGGTGCTTACCAAAAAGGCTTAACGTAACCGCCCTTCATTCACGGTAAAAATACCGGAAATAATAAATATAAATTGTATTTATATCGCGCATCTCTCTAAAATGCGCCTATTCTGTAGTTATACACAATTTAAGCACCTGGCGACCACCCATCAAACGGGCCGCTAAACTGCCTAATCCGGCAGGCTATCTAATTGATACTACAGAGATTTTATTAATCCCGCCCTGTACTCACTAACCTAAGCGCGGCATTAAGCACGACACCAGATCACAGCATCAAACAAAGGATCAGACCATGTCATACCAAAAAGAGATTGAAAAACTCACCGCCACCGTTGGCGCGCAAAACACCTGGGGCGCGATTGACGCGGAATCCGCAGTGCGTATGCGCCTGCAAAACCGCTTCAACAGCGGTTTGGATATCGCCAAGCACACCGCCAAAGTTATGCGCAAAGACATGGCTGATTACGACGCCGACACCGCCAAGTACACCCAATCTCTGGGTTGCTGGCACGGTTTTGTGGGTCAGCAAAAACTGATCTCCATCAAAAAGCACTTCGGCACTACCGACAAGAGCTACCTCTACCTGTCTGGCTGGATGGTTGCAGCGCTACGCTCTGAGTTTGGCCCGCTGCCCGACCAGTCCATGCACGAAAAAACGTCGGTACCGGCATTAATCGAAGAGCTGTACCTGTTTCTAAAGCAAGCCGATAGCTGGGAACTGAACCATCTGTTCCGCGACCTCGACGCTGCTCGCAAAGCTGGCGATGCTGCTCAAGAAGCTGAGTTAATCGGCAAAATCGACAATTTCGAAACCCATATCGTGCCCATCATTGCCGATATCGATGCCGGGTTTGGTAACGCTGAAGCAACTTACCTGCTGGCCAAGAAAATGATCGAAGCCGGTGCCTGCTGTATTCAGATCGAAAACCAGGTCTCTGACGAAAAACAATGCGGCCACCAGGACGGTAAAGTCACCGTGCCTCACGCCGACTTCCTGGCGAAAATCAACGCCGTGCGTTACGCCTTCCTCGAGCTGGGTGTGGACGACGGTGTCATCGTTGCCCGTACCGACTCACTGGGTGCTGGCTTAACCAAGCAAATCGCAGTAACCGACGAAGCCGGTGATCTGGGCGACCAGTACAACAGCTTTATCGATGGCGACGTTATTGGTAGCGCCGACGATATTCAAAATGGCGACGTCGTTTTCAAGCAAGACGGCAAACTGATGAAGCCCAAGCGTCTGCAATCCGGCCTGTTCCAGTTTAAAGAAGGCAGTGGCGTTGATCGCGTAGTACTCGACTGTATCACCAGCCTGCAAAACGGTGCTGATCTACTGTGGATCGAAACCGAGAAACCCCACGTTGGCCAAATCGCCGCCATGGTTAACGCCATCCGCGAAGTCGTGCCCGACGCCAAGCTGGTATACAACAACAGCCCGTCGTTCAACTGGACCTTGAGCTTCCGTCAGCAGGTCTTCGATGCTCTGCAAGAAGCCGGCAAAGACGTATCAAGCTACGATCGCGCCAAGTTAATGAGCGCCGAGTACGACGCTACCGAACTGGCGATTGAAGCCGATGCCCAGATCCGCACCTTCCAGGCTGATTCAGCCCGCGAAGCCGGTATCTTCCATCACCTCATCACCCTGCCGACTTACCACACCACGGCCCTGTCTACCGACAACCTGGCCAAAGGCTACTTCGGTGACGAAGGCATGTTGGCTTACGTAGCAGGCGTTCAACGTCGCGAAATCCGCGAGGGTATCGCTACCGTTAAGCACCAGGACATGGCTGGCTCCAACATCGGCGACGACCACAAAGAATACTTTGCGGGCGACGCAGCACTGAAAGCCGGTGGCGAAGACAACACTATGAACCAGTTTGGTTAATAGCACGTTGAAAGCCTTACCTGGAAAAGTGATCTAATGTAAAAAGGATTGCTGATAAAGGTGACTGATCGACGTTACTGATAAAAGTAACTGCTAGAAGTGCTTGTAAAAAAGGGCGAGATTTTCTCGCCCTTTTTTATTGCCTGGCGTTTATGGCAATAGCCAGAGCAGGCCTCCACTAACACCCGTGTCAGTTTGTATATCTAATAGCTGATTCGGCTTGTTATCTTGGCTCGTATGTAAACAGAGCAAAATATAGTCAATAATAACAATAGATTAGAAATTATCTGTCGGTAGATTTCGGACAACATATACCTACCAGTCTGAAGTATGTTCGAAAATCGCACATACTCGCGCCAGCGCTTCATATTTGACAAAAAAACAAAGGCGATTGCATTATTCTTTAAAATCAATATATTGGAGAGCTAAATCTATCGGTGCAAGGGAATGATATACCGACTACGCTGCATATCACCCCAAACCCGGTACATATACCGACTAGTCTTAGATTCGGAACATATACCGACTAGGGCGTTTATTAATAGTTAGGCGAAAAAGATGGGGAGAGAATCGTGAAATCTGTATTAATATTTCTAGGTGGATTAATCACCGGAATTATTCTAATCGCTGGAGGAGGTTTCATTGCTATGCAATATTTCTCTACCATGGCAGAGGAATATCAGGCTGAATGGGTTCCTGATTTTGATGAGCAGTTATTTAAATCGGCCGCAGAACTAGCAGCCGCTAAAACAGAATATGAAAGGTGGGTAGCACTTGGAGATGTAGGCCTATGGAATGTCGATATAGGAGCATTAGACAAAGCCACATTGTATGCCAGAGAATCCTTAAAAATTGCAGCTAAATACAAAGACAACTGGAATTATGGTAATGCTATCTACAAAGGCCATCTTACACTTGGCAGAATCGCTTTACGTCAAAACAATATCGATGTAGCAAAAAAGCAGCTCCTATTAGCAGGCAAAACACCAGGCTCCCCGCAACTTGGTTCATTTGGTCCAAATATGATTCTCGCAAAAGAGCTACTTGAGGCAGGCGAGAAGGAAACCGTACTACAGTTTTTTGAATTGTGTGAAGAGTTTTGGGACTATCATCTAGAGAAGCTAATCAAATGGGAAGAGCAAGTTGAAAATGATGAAACCCCATACTTTGGTGCAAATTTACTTTATTAACATGTGCAATCTATCGCCTAACAACTCGTTCAACTCTGACGGCGCAAACAACGCGCCGCTAGGTTAACTCAACCGTTACATTACTAAAATATGAATAACGAAGAATTAGTGATAAAAATTTTAATGACTTTGGTCGGTTTCATTATATTATTGAAACCGAATTTTCTGTTATTTATTCAAAATGCTGTTAATAAAGTTGGTGGTATTCCACCAATGAGTTCACGAGTAAGACCTATATTTATTCGTTTCATGGGGCTCGTTGTTATTATTTTGGCTATCGTCTTTTAAATGGGTTCCTTGTGTGTGTTTATCGCAATGTAATCAACAGGTGTATAGGAGAACAACTAAACCTTGAGATTCAAAGCAAAAAAACAATACATATTTGTCTCAATAATTTTGGTAGCCCTTGGGATACTGTCATTGTGGAGCTCAAAAGAAACAGGCAAAAAATCAAGGGGGCAGACTCCTTGATTCTAACTAGTACCGAGTTGTTGGGTATTTCAAGGAGTCTGACCCCTTGATCCCGTTTTTCTTTAAAATCAATCTATTGGAGAGACGAACCTATCGATGTAAGGGGATGAGTTACCGACTACTCTGCATATCACCCCAAACCTGGTACATATACCGACAAGAGCGTTTATTAATAGCTAGACGGCCTCACCAGCCATCGAGTTGGTTGCAAGCCTGTATCTATTCGGATACACTTAATGCATGTATCAAGTTCAGCAAAAATCAAGGGGTCAGACTCCTTGATTATAATTAGTACCGAGTTGCTGGGTATTTCAAGGAGTCTGACCCCTTGATCTTCTGGAGTCTGACCCCTTGATCTTCTCTCGGCATATCACCCCAAATCTGGTACATATACCGACAAGAGCGTTTATTAATAGTTAGACGGCCTCACCAGCCATCGAGTTGGTTGCAAGCCTGTATCCATTAGGATACAATTGATGCATGTATCAAGTTCAGCAAACGGATTTTTTTTGCAAAATAGCTTTCGAAGCTCAGGGATCGTAGGGCCACGGCAAAGGTATTGATCCGCATAGAGTCTCTGCGGCAGGGCAATTCCGGAGATTCGAAATCGCTGGGCACTGGTTTGCATGAACTAAGGATACATTTTGGGCCAGGTTATCGAATCTATTACACCCGCAAATCTGGCTTAGTCATACTCCTTCTTTGTGGAGGAGAGAAGTCGAGCCAAAGCAAGGATATCGCTCACGCTCGGAAAATTTTAGCCGAACTGAAAGCGGAGTAACTGATATGGTTAACGTTACAGAATTTGATCCAAGTGCTTACCTTGATAGTGAGGAAACTATTGCGGAGTACCTTTCTGCTGCACTTGAAGAAGACGACCCTGGAGTATTTCTCGCGGCAATTGGGCATGTTGCCAAATCCAGGGGAATGTCTGCCATTGCTCAGGAATCTGGCCTGGGCCGGGAAAGCCTTTACAAAGCGTTTTCACCCGGCGCAAAACCGAGATATGAAACTGTGCAGAAGGTCCTTCACTCTCTTGGTGTAAAGATCAATGTATCAGCCGCGTAACAAGTCAAGGCTGGCGGACGCTGCGCGCATAAAGTGTCCACAAAAGTGGTGCTAGATCACCAGGGCGTTTATTAATAGTTATACGAAATCAAAAGTGGAGCCGTTTTCAGGTTTGACCAAAAATAGATATCTTAGGCAGAGTTTTCTATCAGGGAAATATAGCTATTGTGACAAGAATAAAAAAGTTAGCAGTTAAAAACTTCCGAGGCATTAAAGATCTTTCCATTGAGTTTGGAGATGAAAACCTGATTTGCTTTATCGGTCGTGGCGACAGTGGGAAAACAACGATTTTGGAGGCTATTTCTAGCGTGCTCTCCTCAAGTTGGAATCTGGCATTTTACGATACGGACTTCTACAATTGTAATATTAATAGCCCAATTGAGGTTGAGGCATCAATAATTAGTTTTCCAGAAAGGCTCTTATCGGATGAAAAGTACGGGTTATACGTTAGATCGTTGAATGTCGAAACCAATGAAACATATGATGAAGCCCTTCCAGATAATTCCGAAAATATAATACCTGTTCTTACAATCAAATTGACCGTGGATAAATCGCTTGAGCCTAGATGGACAGTTATAAATACGCGCGAGCAAGAAGAAAAGCAAATTAGTGCTTCGGATAGAGCTACCCTGAATTGTTTCATGGTTTCAGATTATATAGATAGGCATTTTTCTTGGAATAAAGGAAACCCACTATTTAGCCTATTAAAGGAGCAAGACTCTCCAGAGTTGTCAGACCAAAGTAGTGTAGTTATAGATTCTCTTCGACAAGCTAAGAGCAAAATCGATGAGTTTCCTTTCTCTGACTTAAAAGAAGTAACTAATCTAATCAAAAAACAAGCTGCAGTGTTTGGCCTGGATATATCAGAAACTCACACAACGTTAGATTTCAAAGAGCTTTCCATCAAGGATGGACGGATTAGCCTCCATGAAAATGCAATTCCGTTTAGATTGAAGGGGAAGGGTTCAAAACGACTAGCATCTTTTGCAATACAATCTGCCTTGTTGAAGAACGGTGGCATTATGTTGGTTGATGAAATTGAACAAGGCTTAGAGCCTGATCGTGTAAAACAGCTCATTCGAACATTGAAAGAACAACAACCAAGCCAGATTTTTTTAACGACACATTCCCGTGAAGTTGTCACAGAAACAAATGCAAGTAGTCTTTTTTTAACGGTTAAAGAAATTAATGGCTCGAAATTTGAGATACGAAGATTAAGTACCAATAATGACAGATTACAAAAAGCTGTCAGGGCTTGTTCCGAAGCTTTCTTCGCAAAAAAAGTCATCGTTTGTGAAGGAGCAACAGAAATAGGCATTTGTCGCGCTATGGATAAATGGCGCACTTCTAAAAATAAGGAACAAATGTCATTTAAAGACTGTGCTTATGTTGATGGCACGGGTAATACATTGGTAGAGCGCTCAAAAGAAATACAGCAAGCAGGCATTAATACTGCACTATTTTGTGACTCTGACGACTTATCGGTAAATAATCAAAAAAACAGCTTGGAAAAATCTGGTGTAGATATATTCGACTGTGAAACAGATAAGTGCATCGAACAGCAGATTATTTCTGATCTGCCTTGGGATGGCGTGAGGGAAATTGTCGCTTATGCATTAGATGTACATTATAACAATGATAAAGGAGCGCTTGTCGATTCTATAAAGTCAAAATTTTTACTTGGAGATGACTTCCCTCTAAATGTACTGGAAGCCGACACCTCTGACATAAGGGATGCGATTGCATTGGCCTCGATAACGAATAAAAAGAAGAGTGGGACTACTAAAAAAAGAGAAGAATGGTTCAAGGCTATCCACCATGGCGAAAAACTCGGGGACATAGCTTTTAAGTATTTGGATGAAACCGAGCAAAATAGCCGTTCACGGAAAATACTGACTGAATTATCCGATTGGATAGACCGCTGATGGACTATCAGGCATTTGTCGATGGTAGAAAAACATTGCTGGTAGCTCCAGCTGGTTACGGCAAGACTTACACCATTGCTGAGTGCCTGAAGTACACGGATGGAAAGCAGCTTATTTTAACGCATACGCATGCTGGTGTTGCTTCAATTAAAGAGAAAATTAAAAAGCTAAATATTGAAACTAAAAAATACAGTATTGAAACGATCAGTAGCTTCGCACAAAAATATTTTCACGCCTTCTACACAGGGAAGGATATACCTGATCAGGAAGAAAAAGGGTATCACTCATTTGTGATCCAAAAGGCTAGGGAGGTATTTACATCTCCTGCGGTAAAGAGAGTTATAACCGCTTCGTATACAGGCTTGTTTGTAGATGAGTATCAAGACTGTTCTAAAAACCAACATGCCATGATCTTGATGTTATCTAACACATTGCCTACACACATCTTAGGCGACCCTATGCAAGGCATTTTTGATTTTAATGGTGATGCAGTTAATTTTGATGAAGACCTTAATGATTTTGAAATGGTTCCAGAACTTTCAATCCCTCATAGGTGGTATCAAGAAGGGAATAATAGCGGGCTAGGAGATATACTCAAAGGGTATAGGGAGCTTCTAAAATCAGGCAAGTCGATTCCTCTAGTGTCAAACCCCGATAATGGACTATACGTTGTAAGTGTAACCCGTGATGACTTTCAGAATCCACAAAGTGCTTATAGAAAAGGGCTTAACAAGCTGCTAGTGAATCCCAATAATGATCAAGATTATGAAAGCCTGTTACTCATCGTTCCAGAGTATGAAGAAGTTAAGGGTAATGGAAACAGAATACCTAAAGGAAAAATAAGTCACAGAGCACAAATAAGAACGCAGATCGATTATTCTAAATCTTTGACATTACTTGAGGCTATAGATGACAAGTCTTTCTATGCTATTGCAAAAAAAGCAGATAGCTTGATTGATGGAGTTGTTCGCGCAAATAATAAAATCTTAAGGGTTAGGAAGGATGCTTTAGTAGCTATTTTTAATAAAACGGATTTGGATATATGGTTTAACGATGTTGGGTTAAAAAACAAGAAAGACGAAAACGACAATAATCGGTCCATGGTATTTCAAAATAAAATCGACATCTTTATAGGTGCGCCGTCTGCAGCAAATCTTTATAAAATAATTCTAGAAGCAAAAAATGGTCTAAAGCTAAAATATAAGCGAGATGAGATTATATTTAGCCTCTTGCGAGCCTTAAAGGAGGCAGGTCAAAATAATATCTCAATTTATGAGGCGATAAAAAATAGCAGGAACACTATACGACGGTCTGGCCGAAAAGTTCATGGGAAGTGTATTGGTACAACCCTCTTAACAAAGGGACTGGAATTCGATACTGTAGTAATATTGGATGCCCATAGGTTTGAGTGTCCCAAGCACCTATATGTAGCGCTCACGCGATGCTGCAAGAAACTGATTATATTTACAGAGTGTTTGACTTTAGGGAAAACACTTTGATATTCGAACTTGACTGCATGTGGGCAATAGTGCGCATATCTAGGCGCCGTATAACAAAAAGCTGCACCGGACAAATATTGCTACGCTCGTTTTTGCGCATGTCGCGTAGCTCCATTTTACACAAAAACGCTTTCCGCAATATTTGCAGGTGAGCTTGGCGTTAGCCATTCCTCAGGCACCCTCATTCAAGAGTATTAATAAACATGAAATTTCGCGTTTTACCGAGAAATACCAAGGCACCTGAAACTGGAAACGACACTGCTTATCTTCAAATCGACCACTGGAATGACCATTCATTTATAACCATGTTTTATTTATCTCTCCATGATGCAGATGGAGATCTCCATGAAATAGGTAATATTAAAATTGGCTTTAAAGGCCAGACGACGGAAACGAGCACTCACACCAAATTACCAGGTATATTTGTAGATATGGGAGAAGAATTTTTCTCACTAGGGCAAGGAGTTGAATTCTACAAAAACATAGCGGCTTTACCTGAATCCCTTGGGAAAAAAATATTGTCCTCGCTGAGGGATATTGTAGAAAAACCAGCCATTATTGAAGCGATAACAGAAGAAGAAGTTTTTAGTACTTCTTTATTACGAGATACCAGCCTCTCTGTTGTAAAGGGCCAGTATGCACGATTACTCGAAGGACAAGCTGAACTCACCGATTTTAAATTTAAGTTTGTCAGGCCTAAAGCACCAAAATTTGGCAGTATTGGCCTTAGCTTTGAAGTCAAAGTGGATTCGACACCAAGATCTAACATTCATGCAATTATCGGTCGGAACGGTGTAGGAAAAACGACTATATTAAATGACATGATTGATGCAATTACAAACCGAGAAGGTTCGAATGCTAAATTTACCGATACTGGAAGCGGGCAAGAAACCGAAATTTCTAATGACTATTTCAGCAGTCTTGTCTCAGTTTCGTTCAGTGCTTTTGACCCATTTACTCCACCCCAGGAGCAGCCTTACCCAGCAAAAGGTACATGCTATTTCTATATTGGCCTGAAGGATGCAATTAATGGAGAGTTACATCGAACCATTAATGATCTTCAAAATGACTGCATAAAAGCATTGATTAACTGTTTTCAAGAATCAAATAAAACACACCGTTGGCTTCATGCGATAGAAAAATTAGGGTCAGATGAAAACTTTTCCTTAATGAGTTTAGAGCGATTAAACTCAACTTACATCGATATCCGCAAGAATTTTATAAATATCGAACAGTCTGACTCAGCCTCTTTTATGGATCGCTACCGGGAAGCTGTGGCGCCAATTTTATCCCGAATGAGCTCTGGCCATGCAATTGTTCTTCTGACCATTACTCGCTTGATTGCTACTGTTGAAGAAAAAACGCTAGTACTGCTTGACGAACCTGAGAGCCATCTGCATCCGCCACTTCTATCAGCGTTTGTGCGTGCACTTTCTGATTTGCTTTATGATAGAAACGGTCTCGCTGTCATAGCCACGCATTCGCCGGTGGTTTTACAGGAAATCCCCAGCTCATGTGCATGGAAAATTTATCGAAAGGGGGAGAGTGTCACGTCTAGCCGACCTACAATTGAAACGTTCGCCGAAAATGTTGGCGTATTAACTAGTGAAATTTTCAATCTAGAAGTTGAGCGGTCAGGGTTTCACGAAATTCTTGATAAATCTGCTCAGTCAGGAAGAGCTTACGAAGAGATATTGGCAGAATACGATAATCAAATTGGATTTGAAGGCAGAGCCATCTTAAAAGTACTTATCGCTAAACGTGACAGAGGCAGCAATCATGATGCGTCTTAGTGAACCTCAATATAGCTTTGAACAAACTATTGATGAATGTATTCTTGGTATCACAGGGAATGACTCGCTTCGCCAAAAACTGATAACCAGCAAGGAAAGTCTTACTGATGCCGGTATAAAATACACAAGCGCAATAGATACTGGAGAGTTGTATACTATTCTGCCCGTCAATACTAATGAAAATAACGATCCCGTAGTAATCAATACCTTAAAAAAGAATGAGCTAGTAAAAGCCTACGATCAATACTTTAGACCTAGAAAAAAACCAGCCAGAAAAATCTATGACGCTCTGTTAAATGCAGCACTAGATAAGTGTCCGTTTTGTGGAGGAATTGGTACTCCACGTAACTTAGATCATTTTTTACCTAAAGCACATTACCCACAATTTTCTGTCTTACCTCACAATCTTGTTCCATCTTGCCGCGATTGCAACATGGACGGGAAAGCAGAAAACTTTGCAAAAAATGCTGAAGAGCAAATAATCCAACCTTACTCTGATAATGAAAGATTTTTCATAGAACAATGGGTTTTTGCGAAATATATAGCAAGTAGTGATGGTGAGCCTGGAGAGTTTGAATACCACACTTCACCACCTGAAGGTTGGTCTGAGGTGGATAAGCAAAGGGTTCAAAAACACTTTGACGATTTTAATTTGGCTAAGCGCTATGCAACGAAGGCTGCGGAACAGTTGGGCACTGTACTTAGTCAGATCAACTCCATGGAGCAGGAAAATATAGATATCAGTGTAATCCAGAGTGTTCTCCTGCAACCTGGGATAGATGCTGCACAGTTCCCAAACCACTGGCAAAAGGGTATGTATCAAGCGTTAATCCAGCACTACATAGATAGCCAGCGACATGAGTAAAAAGCAATCTGCAACACCTAGCTCGGGCCCAACAAGGCAATGTTGTCGGTCTCGCTACGCTCGCCGCCAATTGCGGCCCTACACATTCAAACCAATACTAACGAGACTTCCACTTGTTTGAACTCAAAACCATAACCTTATTCCTAGTTACCGCTGTGTCAGAAATCGTTGGTTGCTACCTTCCATACCTATGGCTCAAGGAAGGAAAAAGTGTTTGGTTACTTATTCCGGCCGCTTTGAGCCTGGCACTCTTCGTATGGCTGCTCTCGCTTCATCCAACAGCGGCGGGTAGAGTTTATGCCGCGTACGGTGGCGTTTACGTATTTGTCGCTATGCTGTGGCTCTGGGGTGTAGATGGAATCAAGCCCACCGCCTGGGATATTTTGGGGGGCACAGTTGCGTTAATCGGTATGGCAATCATTATGTTTGCGCCAAAAAATGTATAACAAGCAACGGTGATTGCCGTCAGTCCACTCCCCTACCTTAGTTCCCACACCCTCTTGCAACACATCTAAAAGCATAAGACATACACATTCACCATCCCGCGTAGCACCTCGGGAAGGAATGCGTCATTTCCCGCATAAAAAGGCTGCTTTATGCCGTCATCTTTCCCATAATAGCGGCCTCTTTAAGGCATCAAATTGAACGCCCAATATCAAGCGTATAGTGACTGCGTTTGCTGGCGCTATACTGAGGCAGCACCTCGCTCATACCATTTTATTTTCCAAAACCTTTTATCTTTTAAGCCTTTTCACCTCTTAAACTTTTTTATCTTTCAAACCAGGCCCATAACAACACTATGAACAGCATTCCCCAACGTATTGCCGAAGAGATCAACGCCAAAGAGCGGCAAGTTAGCGCGGCCATTGCCATGCTCGACGAGGGTTCAACGGTGCCCTTTATCGCACGCTATCGTAAGGAGCTAACGGGCGGGCTTGACGACGGGCAGTTGCGGACGCTGGAAGAGCGCCTGCGCTACCTGCGAGAGCTAGAGGAGCGGCGCACCGCGATCCTCAGCAGTATCGACGAGCAAGGTAAACTCAGCCCCGAGCTTGAGAAGGAAATTCAACAGGCCGACACCAAAACCCGCCTCGAAGATCTTTACCTACCCTACAAGGTCAAACGCCGCACCAAGGGCCAAATTGCCCGCGAAGCAGGCCTGGAACCCCTCGCCGAAGCCTTGCTGGCCGACCCTGAGCTAAACCCGGAAGAGCAGGCCGCACAATATCTGCACGGCGAAGGCGAAGAAGGCAAAAAAATCACGGACACCAAGTTAGCCCTGGAAGGCGCGAAATATATTTTGATGGAAAAATTCGCCGAAGATGCCGAGCTGCTCAACAAGCTACGGACTTTTCTAAAAGAGAAAGCACAAGTCAGCGCTCGCGTGGTCGAGGGTAAAGAAAACGAGGGGGCTAAATTTCGCGACTACTTTGATTACAACGAAAGTCTCAAGGATATCCCCTCTCACCGTGCGCTGGCCATTTTTCGCGCCCGTAACGAAGGCTTTCTCAATATCTCCCTAACCGTGGACCAGGACCAGGCCGGGCAAGAGGGCCAGGCAGTGAAAGCCCCCCACCCCTGCGAAGGCATTGTCGCCATACACCGGGGCATACGCGATCAAGGCCGAGCGGCGGATCAGTGGCTCGGCGAAGTGGTGCGCTGGACCTGGCGGGTAAAACTGCTCACGCATTTGGAAACCGACCTACTGAGCGAAATCCGCGAGCGCGCCGAAGAAGGTGCGATTCAAGTATTCGCCTCTAATTTGAAAGACCTGTTACTCGCGGCTCCCGCCGGGCAAAAAGCTACTATCGGCCTCGATCCCGGCTTGCGCACCGGCGTCAAGCTGGCTGTCGTCGATGCTACTGGTAAGGTCCTCGACCACTGTGCCATTTTCCCGACACCACCCCAAAAACGCATTGCCGAAGCTGAAGCCGTGCTGGTTAAACTCTGCGAGACTCACCAGGTCGGGCTTATCGCGATTGGCAATGGCACTGGCTCGCGCGAAACCGAGAAATTTGTTCAGGATGTATTAAAAAAGCACCCGCACTTAAGCGCAAAAAGCGTGATGGTTAACGAAGCCGGCGCTTCGATTTACTCTGCCAGTGAATTTGCCGCGAAGGAATTCCCCGATCTGGACGTTACCATTCGCGGCGCAATTTCTATTGCTCGACGCCTGCAAGACCCCCTGGCAGAACTGGTGAAACTCGATCCAAAATCGATTGGTGTCGGTCAATATCAACACGACGTGTCGCAATTCCTATTGGCGCGCTCACTGGACGCAGTGGTTGAAGACTGCGTAAACGCGGTTGGTGTTGAAGTAAACACTGCGTCGGCTCCGCTACTCGCCCGCGTTTCTGGTTTGAGCCAGAGTATTGCCAACAACATTATTGAATTCCGCGACCAAAATGGCGCTTTCAAAAACCGAAATCAATTAAAGTCGGTGCCCCGCCTCGGCGCTAAAACCTTTGAACAAGCGGCTGGCTTCCTGCGCGTTGCCAATGGCGACAACCCTCTCGATGCTTCCGCAGTGCACCCGGAATCCTATTCGGTCGTTGAGCAAATCGCGCAACAGAACACACTCGACATAGCCACGCTAATTGGCAACCCTACTTTCTTGCACGGTTTAAACGCAGCAAACTATGTGAACGAAAAATTCGGTTTACCCACGGTCACGGACATTATCAGTGAACTCGACAAACCAGGCCGAGACCCACGACCCGAGTTTAAAGCCGCGCAGTTTTTAGACGGCGTTGAGAAAATTACCGATCTGAAACCCGGCATGGTGCTGGAAGGTGCTATTACCAACGTCACCAATTTTGGCGCGTTTGTCGATATCGGCGTGCATCAAGATGGCCTGGTACATATATCGGCCCTCGCCAATACCTTTATCAAAGACCCGCGCGAAGTAGTGAAAGCCGGAGATATTGTTAAGGTTAAAGTGATGGAGGTGGATGTCCCGCGCAAACGTATTGGTTTATCCATGCGTATGGACGACACGCCGGAAGCAAGCGCCGACAAGCATCAGGGCAAGACTGCCGACAACAGCGCAAACAAAAATTCCCGTGGAGCTAGAAACAAAGCGACTTCAGCTAACTCCAACCAGGGGAAAAACAAAGCTCATGAGCGCAAGAAAACTCAGGGCGCGGATAAAACCAAAGTTGGCAGTATGGGAGCTTTGCTTCAGCAAGCCTTGAAGTCAAAAGAATAAATTTAGCGGACCCCGCTAAAGCCAACTCATCGTCGCGGGCTTTGCTTACCAGAACGGTGGGGCTTTCTTTTGGTGCTGGCGGCTGATCTTTTTGCGCCCGCAGCTGTTTTCCCTCCCCGGTCCGTCTTTTGGCCCCGGGCGGTTTTGTCGCCCCCGGCTATCTTTTCGCCCCGGGCGGTTTTTTTCTTAAGGGGTTTGCCAGGGCGCTTACCAGAATTGCTTCGAGCTTTTTTTGCGGGAACTGCTTCGTTGGGGGTTTTGCGAGAGGCTTTTCCAGGAGCTTTGCGAGAGGCCTTTCCAGAGCTTTTGCCAGAATTACTCCGGGCTTTTTTACCGGGAGCCGCTTCAGATGATGAGCCTTCGGCGGCTTTTAATAAAACCCGTAGCTCTTCCTCAGTCAGGTCGCGCCACTCGCCGACGGGCAAACCCTTCAAACCCACATTCATAATTCGCACGCGTTCGAGCTTTACCGCCTCGTAGCCAAAGTGCTCGCACATACGACGGATCTGGCGGTTCAAGCCCTGAACCAGGGTAATATTGAACACCCGCGGAGATACCTTACTGACTTTGCATTTTTTGGTGATCACACCAAGCATCGGCACGCCCGCGCTAATGCCCGCCAGAAAGTCATCGCTTAAAGGCTTGTTAACGGTAACCAGGTATTCTTTTTCGTGCTTATTGCCAGCACGTAATATTTTGTTAACCAGATCACCGTTGCTGGTAAGAAAAATCAAACCCTGGGAATCTTTGTCTAGCCGACCGACGGGAAAAATGCGCGTACTGTGACCCACAAAGTCGACGATATTGTTTCTTTCATTGCTTTCAGTGGTACTGACAACGCCGACAGGTTTGTTTAAGGCGATAAAGATAAATTCTTCGGCATCTTGCGGCTCAATCGCCTGACCATTCACTTTTACGGCGTCTCCCGGAAAAACCTGATCGCCTATTTGCGCTCGCTTGCCATTAATATACACATTGCCCTGTTCAACATAGCGATCCGCCTCCCTTCTGGAGCAAATGCCACTTTCGCTAATGTATTTATTTAAACGGGTAGATGACTGACCAGGCATAGTGTTTCTTACTTTCAACTTATGACGTAAAGCTAAGCAAGCATCGCTCGGTTAGCTAAAAATAAAGATGTCCTGTGGCTTAATATTTATAATGATAGCGAAGCTGAGCAATAAGTAAATTATCCTCGGCTACCTTATAAACAATTCTATGCTCATCATTAATTCGGCGAGACCAATAACTTGATAGGCCATGCTTTAAGGGTTCAGGTTTACCTATACCTTCGAAGGGGTTTCGTTGTATATCTTTAATTAATAGGTTGATTCGCTTAAGCATGGCTTTATCCGTTTTCTGCCAGTAAAGGTAGTTATCCCAGGCTTTCGACGAAAACGTCAGTTTCATTCAATCAATTCTCGCTCGGTACCTGAGCCAGATTCTAGTTCTGCAATAGATTCCAGCAAATGCCGTGCGTTGGCAGGTGAGCGTAGTAGGTAGGCGGTTTCTTCGAGGGATTGATAATCTTCCAGAGACATCATCACCACAGATGATTCTCGTTTTCGGGTAATAATGACCGCATCGTGGTCATTACATACCTTCTCCATTGTCTTTGCTAAATTTGCGCGAGCGGCGGTATAACTTATGGCGTCCATAGTGACCTCACCAAATCAGTATATGTACATTAAAACGTACAGGTATTGTAGCGCGGCGCTACGGGTCTTTCAAGCTCTCCCATACAGGCCCTCATACAAGCTCGTCCAAAAATGACACAAGCTGGGAGCGCGCGAAAGGCATTTAAGAGATCAGCTCAGTGCGACCCATGCAGACGGATAAACACTTACCTCTGCTCAGAGTTTATTCTTTATTTTATAACTCACTCAAAGCGGTCATTAATTACCACTTCTTCGCTGGGCAGCGAGCCGCCGCGGGGATGTGCCTCTTGCAGGGGTTTGCCAATGGCGACCATAAAGCTAATCACATGGTCGGCGGGTAAATTGATCAGCTTGCCCACGGCGTCAAAATCGAAACCGTCCATTGGGCAGGAGTCGTAGCCCATGGCTTTGGCGGCGAGCATTAAGGTTTGTCCGGCCAGCCCACAGGAACGCATGGCCTCGTCTCGCTGCACCTGATCTTTGTCGCGATAATAAGCGTCGATCATCGGCACCATGACGTCTCGGGTGCCCTGATCTACATTGGCCCAATAGCGCTCGGGTTGTTTCTCCCAGGATTTGAGGTCGGCGCACAGGACCACTAGTAAGGAGGCCTCGGTAACCTGGGCCTGATCCCAGGCGGCGGCGCGTACCTGTTGGCGCAAGGCGGGATCTCTAACCACTACAAAACGCCAGTTCTGGATATTAAAGGCGGTAGGGGATAACAGGACTAATTTGGACAGCAGGCTCTCTTCTTCCTCGGTCAGTCTGACTTCGGGATCAAACTGCTTGACTGCACGGCGCTTCTCGATGGCATCAAAAACTCTCATGGAATTTCCTTGTGTTGTTAGCGTTATATAGGACTGAGGTAAACTTTACCTGTGTTCGCACCACTTGTGAATACCACCGGCGAACACATTAGCTAGCGTCAAATTAGGATTACCGGCAGGGTATTTGCTATCCTTGCGGCCTTCGCAGCCAGCAGACTCAGTACGTGACGACTCCCAGCATTAAACCCAGCGTTAAACCCGGCAAAGCTAAACTTTACGGCATTAAAAACTGCGATACGGTTAAAAAAGCCCGGAAGTGGCTCGACCAACAGGGCATCGACCATCAGTTTCACGATTTTCGTGCCGATGGTCTCAGCGCTCAGCAGATCAATGCCTGGCGCAAGCAGGTGGACTGGGAAACCCTGGTCAACAAACGCAGCACTACCTGGAAACAGTTGGACGATGCCACTAAGGCAGCCGTTAATGCAGGCACTAATACAGAGACGGTCAACGCTGTACTACTAGCGAATCCGACGCTCATTAAACGTCCGGTCCTGGAGTATTCAGGGCAAGCCTATGTCGGCTTTAAGGCTGCTGAGTACGAAGCTATTTTTAAGTAGGCTTTATTTTATAGCCTGTTGCACACACTATAGGGGGCGCTTAACCAACGCGCCCACCAACACATTATTAGAGGAATTAGCATGACCCCGCTTTTCAGTATCGGCATTGGTATCGGCACCCAGAACGCAAACGGCGAGTGGCTAGAGGTGTACTACCCTCAACCACTACTAAACCCTTCGGAAGCCATCGCCCAGGCGGTGATTGGCGCTAGCGGCTACGCCGAGGGTAATCAGACGCTTGATCTCGATGCCAAAGCCATTGCGGCGCTGGGAGAGGCGCTGTCTCAGGCCGGTGAAGCTGCCCTGGCTGCTACGGTCACCTCGCTAACGAACTCGACTCGTCGCGCCGTTGTGGTGATTCTGGCGACGGATGCCTCACCCAGCTCCGTGCCCGAGGCCTATCTGAAGTTACAGCTGATTTCCCATCGTCTGGTGCGGCCCCACGGCATTGATCTCTCCGGTATTTTCGGCTGCCTGCCCAATGTGGCGTGGACCAGCGAAGGCGCTATCGACCTGGCCGAGCTATCTGCGCGCCAACTAAAAGCGCGTTTAGAAAACCGTGCATTGTCCGTTGACAGCATCGACAAGTTTCCAAAAATGACCGACTACGTAGTGCCATCTGGCGTGCGTATTGCCGATACTTCCCGCGTGCGGCTCGGCGCCTATATCGGCGAAGGCACTACGATTATGCATGAGGGTTTTGTGAATTTTAATGCCGGTGCCGAAGGCCCTAATATGATCGAAGGCCGAATTTCTGCCGGGGTTTTTGTCGGTGCAGGTTCCGATCTCGGCGGTAGTAGTTCCACCATGGGTACGCTTTCGGGCGGCGGTAATATTATTATTTCTGTCGGCAAAGAATGCTTGATCGGCGCTAACGCCGGTATCGGTATTCCCCTGGGAGATCGCTGTATTGTCGAGGCCGGGCTGTATATTACTTCCGGCACCAAGGTAGGCTTACTCGACGACAATCGACAAGCGGTCGGCAGCGCCAAAGCTCGAGATTTGGCGGGTCGTTCTGATCTGCTATTCCGTCGCAATTCCGAAACCGGAGCGGTAGAGTGTCTCACTAATAAAACCGCCGTTGAGCTTAACGAAGCGCTGCACGCGCATAACTAATTTTATAACTAAGAAAGCACTCTCTAAATGAATCAACTGTCTACTACTGTCGAACTCGCCTGCGAGTTAATTCGCCGGCCGTCTCTGACGCCAAAGGACGAAGGCTGTCAGGCGCTCATGTGCGCGCGACTCGAAGCTATCGGCTTTGACATTACGCCCTTACGCTTCGGCGAAGTTGATAATTTCTGGGCGGTGCGCGGCGATAGCGGCCCCATGCTGTGTTTTGCAGGCCATACCGATGTGGTACCCACCGGCCCGGAAGCGGATTGGGCGACGCCACCTTTCGAAGCGATTATAAAAGAAGGCGTGCTGTACGGACGCGGCGCTGCTGATATGAAAAGTTCGCTGGCGGCAATGGTCACGGCGACGGAAAACTTTATTGCCCAGCATCCTAACCACTCGGGGCGTATTGCCTTTTTAATCACCAGCGACGAAGAAGGCCCGGCTCACGACGGCACGGTGCGCGTCGTCGACTGGTTAAGAGAACACAACACTATTCCCGACTGGTGCTTAGTCGGCGAGCCCTCCAGCAAGCTTAGCCTCGGCGATGTCATTAAAAATGGCCGGCGCGGCTCGTTGAACGCCAAGTTATTGGTCAAGGGTTTACAGGGCCACGTGGCCTACCCCGAGCTCGCCGACAATCCGATTCATCGCGCGGCACCGGCGCTCGCAGCCCTGGCTAACGAAGTGTGGGATCAGGGTAACGAATACTTCCCGGCGACCACTTTTCAGATTTCCAATATCGCGGCGGGCGAAGGCGTGACTAACGTCATCCCCGGCACGCTGGAATTACTGTTTAACTTTCGTTATTCCACCGAGGTCACTGCCGAGGAATTAAAGGCGCGCACCTGCGCAATTCTCGACCAACACCAACTCAGCTATGAACTGGAATGGCAATTAAGCGGCGAACCTTTTCTCACCCCCGAGGGAAAATTGGCCACGGCTGCAATCGACGCTATCGCCAAAGTAAGAAATACCACCGCCGCTTTATCCACCTCGGGCGGCACCTCCGACGGCCGCTTTATTGCGCCGCTGGGTACGCAAGTACTGGAGTTGGGACCCATCAACGCCACTATTCATCAAGTGAATGAATGCGTGCTCGTGCAGGATATCGATGACTTGTCGAAGATATACCAACACATTCTGAGCCAGCTACTAAAAGCCTAGCGCGATCAGTCAGCGAGAGAACGCCATGCGCGTGTTGTTATTATTTGCCGCCACGGTATTAATCTGGGGTTCTACCTGGATCGTGGTGCAGTGGCATCTGGGTGTGGTGGAACCCGGGGTTTCGGCTTTTTATCGCAACACCCTGGCGGCCTTAATATTATTCGCCTGGTGCTGGAAATCCAAACTCGCCCTGCGCTTTCCGCTCAAAGACCATATTAATTTTTTACTCCTGGGCTTGTTTTTGTTTTCCAGTAACTACTGGCTGGTCTATCGAGCCACCGGGTTTATGACCAGCGGACTGGTTGCTGTGGTATTTTCGACCATTGTGTTCTTCAATATGTTCAACGCCCGTCTGATTTTGAAGTATCCGGTGCGGCTCGTTATGGTATTAGGAGCGGGCCTTGGCGTTAGCGGTATTTTCTTGTTGTTTTATGGCGAGCTGGCAGAGTTTTCGTGGCGCGATAACAGTGTACGTGGATTTGCGCTGGCCTTTCTGGCAACGATACTTGCCTCACTGGGCAGTATTACCGCTACTTACTTGAGCAGTCATCGGCAATTACCGGTGATCCAGTACAACGCCTGGGGTATGTTTTACGGCTGTATTATTTTATTTTTGGCTGCGCTGTTCGGTGGCAGTACTTTTAACTACGAAACCACCTGGCAATATTCAAGCGCCCTGCTGTATCTCGGCCTGGTGGGAACCGCCGCAGGTTTTGCCTGTTACTTAAAGCTGATCGAGATTATAGGCCCGGGCAAGGCCGGTTATACCTTTGTGATGTTTCCAGTCGTCGCGCTGATTATTTCGACGGTATTTGAAGGCTACCAATGGTCTGCCACCGCATTTTGCGGACTGGCACTGGTATTGCTGGGAAGTTTTCTGGCGCTGCGCACAAAACCCGTGCTGGCCGATTCGGTGTAATATTTTTTCTTATTCCTTACCCTGTTAATTACCGGATTAATTAAGCCTATTAATTAACCGGCAGTTTTGCCAGAGCATAAACATCAAAGCGAGTAGATTTTCCGGTCACCGAAAAACTCGGTTTACGATCTGCTAAAGGATCTGAAAGGCGCGGACGTTTAACCACTACCCGGTAACGGGCCTTGGTCAAAGCCTCGTCCAGCAAATCAGCAATATCGTCGTCCTTACCCACAAGGGCCTGGAGTACCTGCATTTCTTTCTTCACCTGAGCGCTTTTTTTGTTGCGCTCCGGGAACATTGGGTCGAGATAAATCACATCCGGTTGCTCGCTTGCACTAAGGCTGGAGAGCCAGTCGCGAGCATCTCCACGTATCAGCTGCATACGTTTTACTGCAGCCAGTAGATCTTCGTCATCGCCATAGCGTAGCGCACGATCAATACCGCTGCTCAGTAAAGCCGCAACCACCGGGTGACGCTCTACCATAGTGACCTTCGCACCGAGGCCCGCAAGGACGAATGCGTCGGCACCCAGACCTGCCGTTAAATCGGCAACGCTGGGCATAAAACTACTTTTGACACCTATCGCCCGCGAAATTGCCTGCCCGGACCCACCACCAAAGCGATGACGATGACGCAATTTTCCACCCATAAAATCACAACTGATAGAGCCGGACGAACCACTTTGACTTATCAAGGTTAAACCGTCTGCATCCAGATGCAGTACGTAGGGTGTTGCCGTGACAACAGCCGAACCCTGCTCAAGAAATGGCAGACCAAGATCCACAGCCAGGGCCCGGCCTTCTTCGAGATGGGCGCTATCGGTAACCACTGCCACCTTTAATAGTTCATCGTGGCTTTGATGACTTATCTGTGAGGGCTGGTGAAAGTCGGTACTAGCTGACTGCATAATTAAACTACTCTAAAGCTCAAAGGAAAAATAATAGAACGATCGCTGTGGTGATAAAGTGCGACGATAAGATGAAAACAGGGGGCCCAGGGCCCCCCATTTTCCAGATAGTTAATGTTCGCGGGGCGGGTAAAACAATTCCCCTCGAACTATCTACTGTATTGGAACAAGTTCCAGCTCGACTCGACGATTGGCCTGACGACCACCTTCGTTGTCGTTGCTAGCAATCGGGTAGCGTTCGCCGTAACCCGTCACCATTACCCGACCCGCCATCACGCCCTGCGAAATCAGGAACTGGCCAACACTGGCTGCACGACGCTCGGACAAAGTCTGGTTGTAGCTGTCCGCACCGGTAGAATCGGTGTGTCCGGCAACACGAATATTCGTCTTGTTAAATTCGGAAAGCACCAGGCCAACCGATTCAAGGGTTGGGTAAAAGTTCGACAGTAACTCGTAACGATCAGAGCCAAAGGTAATATTGCCGGGCATCACCAGGCGAATATTGTCGCCCTCGCGTACCACGCCTACACCCGTGCCTTCCAATTTAGCGCGCAAAGCTGCTTCTTGCTTGTCCATATAGAAGCCAATACCGCCACCTACGGCCGCACCACCCGTGGCACCAATTAATGCACCTTTCTTACGGTCATCACTACTAGAGGTAGCCGCACCAATCACTGCCCCGGCCAGGGCACCAATACCCGCACCCTTGGCGGTGTTACTTACTTTTTGCTGACCCGTATAAGGGTCAGTAGACATACAGGCACCTAATAACAGGGCCACGCTGACGATTAGTACTTTTTTCATGGTAACTTCCTCTGTATCAATACGTTGTTTAGTTTATGTAGTGTAGTTAACGGCAGATGGTATCTCTAGACCCATTGGGCATAAACAATCTACGGCACTAGCTCAGACAAAGTATCATAGCGTTTGCTTCAAAGCTTCGCTAAAATCAGCCCACATTCTGCGACGTAGTTCTCATGAGACATCTCATTACACTCGTTTTACTGTCCTTTGTTAGCCTTCTCACCGGGTGCAACCGCTATTTAGTCACCTTTAATGAGCAGCCGGTGTACACACCGCCTGTTCTCTTTACCGCTTACAACATCGGCGACGAAGCTCTGCGTAACTGCGTCGCACAAACCATCGAGGATCAGCGCGCTACCCGTGCGAAGGAACTACGCGGGCTAAATTGCTCAGCCGCTGGCATCACGCAACTCGATGGCCTGGACATATTTGGCTCGCTTGAAACCCTGATCCTGGTCAACAACACCGTCGTCCACCTCACACCGCTGTTAAACATGCCCTCGCTGGTTAACGTTGATCTAAGCGGCAACCCGTCGTTGAACTGCGCAGGCGTGGATGACCTGACAACACGGGGCACACAGGTAGCGCTGCCTGAGCATTGCCATAAATAGCGGCATAACAATAAAAACCAGACCTAATATCCAGCCAATAGCCAGGCAATAACGGTCCACACAGGATAAACGTTTGAGTACACCAAAACGTTGACAAAGTGCTCGGCAAACACTTAGCCGAAGGGATTAAAGACCACATCTGCCGAAACCAGGGGGCAATTCAAAATTAGGAGCCTGTGTCAAGACCTTGAAGCAAAAATACTTACCCACAATTTCTGTGGATAACTTTGTGGATTAAGTAAGAGAACGAGCGTTCAGGCCTTTAATTTTGGCGCACCACAACACTTTGGTTATTTTTTCACCATATAAAAATATGATAAAAATCAACAAGTTAACTATCTATCAAAAAAAATCAACGACTTAGCGCGACTTTGTAGATCGTGTTTAAGTTTACGCAGCTAACTGTGGAGAAAACTGCCGAGGCGCTCGACATGGACCCTATTGGAAGGCCTGTTTCAAGGTGTAATGCGCTTATAACCACACTACTTTAAAACCCAAAAATAACGCTTTTTTGCCAAAAACAGGGTGTTTTGCGGCACAGAATTTCGCTTCAGAATCTAAGGTCGGAAAGCCGCCCATCACACGAAGGATGGGCCCGGCTGTACCTTATAACCCGATCAAGCAGGTGCCTGGATGGGGCGGGATCGGCTGGGATGAGACAAGACCAGATGGCCTGAGATAAGCAGGGCTTAGTCGAAAGTAAGCCCGAGCCGACGGCCTGCCACTTCGTAGGATTCGACCACATCACCCAAGCCCTGGCGGAAGCGATCTTTATCCAGTTTCTCGCGAGTTTCCTGATCCCAGATGCGGCAGCCGTCCGGGGTAAATTCGTCACCCAGAATAACCTCGCCCTTGTACAGGCCGAACTCCAGCTTGTAATCGACCAGCAGCATACCTCCATCAAGAAATAAGGCTTTCAGTATTTCGTTGACTGCGAAGGTCAGCTCCTTCATTTTTTCGACCGACTGAGCATCCGCCCAGCCAAACGACTCGATGTGGTATTCGTTGATCATCGGATCGCCGAGGGCGTCGTTCTTGAGAAAGAACTCAAAGGTTGGCGGATTGACTGCAATACCCTCTTCCACTCCGAGTCGACGACAAATACTACCTGCCGCCAGATTGCGCACTACGCATTCAATGGGAAACATATCCAGACGTTTAACCACGGATTCCTGATCGCTAAGCAATGCTTCAAAATGCGTTGGGATACCGGCGGCCTGTAGTTTTTCCATCACAAAGGCGTTGAATTTATTGTTGACCATGCCTTTGCGCGCAAGCTGATCTATTTTTTTACCATCGAAGGCCGAGGTATCGTCGTGAAAAAACAAGATGAGTTTGTCCGCATCGTCTGTCACATAAACCGATTTTGCTTTACCACGATACAGTTCTTCGCGCTTTTCCATTGTTCAGTTACCTCGTTAGTTTGTTTTGGCACTCGTAACAGTGCTGTTCATTTAAAATTGTAGTGCGGTGTTTTATGGCATCTCATTCCTGCACATCATTCAAGACTCTGCCAGGCAAGGCCCTGGTCCTGGCAGGCATAGAGCGTTTTGGGTAATCCTGCCACCACCGGTGCTAGCTCTGCCTCGACACAGGCCAGGCTGTTGTTCTGCTGGCTAATATGCCCTACCACCAACACTTGCAGTGCACTGGTATCTATTTGATCCAGCAACTGTGCGGTCTGGCCATTGTTCAAATGACCCCAGTCGCCGCCAACCCGCTGTTTTAGTGAATAGGGATACGAGCCCTCGTCGAGCATTTGCCGATCGTGATTGGCCTCAACCAAAAACCCATCGCAAGCGCTGTACTGTTCTACCACATGAGGCGTGATGCTACCCAAATCCGTGAGTATGCCAATTCGATGCTTGCCGCCACAAAATACAAACTGTACGGGTTCCCGAGCGTCGTGGGGTACCGATACCGGCGACACCTGCATACCACCCACCGCCAGTGCTCTATCGCTGTCGATCAGTTGAATATCAAGCCCAGCGGCAGTACTGGCGTCTATTTTTGCGGCCTTGGCGGTGCCCGCTGTCATCATTACCGTTATACCAAAACGGCGTGCCAGTGGCAGTACGCCTTTGATATGGTCACTGTGTTCGTGGGTCACCAGAATGGCGCTAAGGTCTTCTGGTTGACGCTGCAATTGCGCCAGGCGCTGCACGGTTTGCTTAACGGAAAACCCGCAATCTACCATCACGCAGGTGTCACCCCACTCAACCAGTGTGGCGTTGCCTTTGCTGCCGCTGCCTAATGAGGCGAAACGCACGCTTAGTTCTACTCTTGTCTAATTGCTGGTATTTAACTATAAAAGTTACGCCAGATTTGCGCGAATACGTTTGAGCAGACGCAACACCTCGGTTCGCTCCAGCGTGTCACCCAGTCCGATAACATGTACTTGCACACCATCGGCTGTAGATTTGAGTGAGACCTTATATTTCGATATTTTCGCGGGGTCAGCACTGACACTGTCTTTGGCTTCGCTGTCTGCCCCGCTATCATCTCCACCAAAACCGAGTAGACGTCCTAAAAACCCGGGCTCGTCTTCATTCTCCGAACCGCCATCATCGACATAAAACACGCCGGTCGAGCGATTTTGGTCAACAATGGAAAGCCCGTCTTTAGACACCGAGTACGCCACTGAGGCCCAGGAGCGCTCAAGCTCTAGCTTAATCAGCAAGTAGGGGTCTTCGCCTTTAAGAGTGATGGTTTCTACTTTAGCACCGCCGCCAATAGACTGGGCTAATAGCGACACCGTGCTTTCGGACAAATCCCCCGCTAGATTACTGGCGAGAAACTGAGCCATTTTCTGTTCCTTCTCATCACTCGTCGAGGCATCGGCCCAGGCCGGAGCTTCACCGTCGCGGAGCATGCTGGCATGTCGAACGGCAACTTCAGTACTATTGAGCTGCACGCCCTGTTCTATCTGAAAGAGGTAGCGATGAAAATGTAGGGGGTCGTCGTCAAACTCCAACCATACGCTCTCAATGGTACCGCTTGCCGCATCAGCCTGCGCCGTTGGCACCGCATTGGTGTTGAGAATATTGCGCACTCGCGGCCAAATTTCACCGGGGGTTCGATTGATCTGAATCCAGCGTTTGTCACCAAGGGACTGTATTTTGACTTCTTCTTCCGACAGATTAGATGATAAAGGTTGAGGCCGCAGCGTACCGGTATCCTCATTCAATAAAGTCGTTTCGGGAATCTCCGGAATGGGGTAAAGCTGACCGAGTGCAGAAGCATCCAGGCCTTCCGGCACACTGACCTGAGGAATTTCCTGCGCCTGTCGATAAGCGCCGCTGCGATCCCGAACCAAACCATCGTCGCCGCCAAATAAACCGCAGCCGGTGAGCGTCAATACCGCCACTGCCACTGTCATTCTCATTGCCACTGTCATCGTGGTCGTCGTCAGCAAACCTGTTCTTATCATCTTTATTGCTACCTATTTTTTAAAATCTATGTCTGGAAAAGCACTGTCTGGAAAAGCGCTGTTATACACTATCTCAACAGCGGTCTTAATCAAGCACCTTAAGCACTAACGTCGACGGCGGCCATTGCCGCCTTCAAGTCGTCAACTAAGTACGCCGATAACGGCGTCATCGGCAAACGAATCGCATCGTGGGCGATTAAACCCATCTCCGCCACCGCCCATTTCACCGGTATGGGATTAGATTCGAGAAACAAGGCGCGATGCAGCGGCATCAATACTTCGTTCATCCGAGCAGCAGTCGCTCGATCGCCAGCGAGTGCGGCGGCGCACAAGTCGCGCATTTTACCGGGTACCACATTGGCGGTGACCGAGATATTACCCCTGCCACCGGCGAGCATTAATTCAAAGGCAGTGAAGTCGTCGCCGGAATAAATCGCAAAATCCGCTGGGCAGTCATTAATCAGTTGCCGTGCCCGCTCAATATCACCGGTCGCTTCTTTAATCGCCGTAATATTCGGGATCTGCGCCAGTCGAATCACTGTCTCCGGCAACATATCGCAGGCGGTGCGACCGGGCACATTATACAGCCACTGGGGGATATCAACGGCTTCGGCAACGGCTTTATAGTGCCGATATAAGCCTTCCTGAGTGGGCTTGTTGTAATAAGGCGTTACCAGCAAGCAGGCATCCGCACCACCCACTTTGGCTTCTGTGGTCAGCTCAATGGCTTCGCTGGTGCTGTTCGCTCCGGTGCCCGCAATAATAGGTATACGGCCCGCTGCCTGAGCGACACAGGCACTGACCACCTGTAGGTGTTCGTCGACGGACAGGGTCGCAGATTCACCGGTGGTGCCGACGGCGACAATACCGGCGGTACCGGCTTCGATATGCCACTCCACTAAGCGTTTTAGCGCCGGATAATCGACTGCCAGAGATTCGGGCAACATAGGGGTGACCAGGGCAACAATGCTCCCAGCAACTTCGGTATTCCCCATGATGGTGGCTCCACGTAAAAAGAGCGTAATGGTACTGAGGCGACCAGAGCGACACAAGTAAAAACGGACTAATAGGCGAGAACTATTTTGAGGGCTGGTTCGAGAGCTGCTTCAAGAGCTATCTCGAGAGCTCTCTGTAGGCCCATCTCGAGAGCTATATGTAGCCCCGTGCAAATACGGGCGCCGAGACCGCGCGGCGCTATTTAAGAAGGGATAGGGCTACTTACGCAATAACACATCCAGATGGTCAACCGCCTCTGCCCAGTCGGAATCGTCTGCCAGTGACTCACGCAAAAATTCTCGCTGGGCAGTGTTCCAGAAGTGCGCATCGGCCAGGGTTAAATCTGGATCAAGGGGGCTATGCTGGTCAATAAAATTGGCGATGCCCTCCTCCCAGGACGGCAGGCCCAACTGTTTAAACAGATTGCTTACGTTATGTGCCGAGGTATCCATCGCTATTGTCTCCTTGGTTAGAGCTCCCTGGTTAGAGCTCCTTTCTTAGAACATTAATCTGATCGTATCGGCCTTGCGCTACTCACCGACCCTAAACCAGCACCCACCGTTCCTGATCAAATTCGTCATCGCTTGTTGTGCGTCGAGCAATGCCATCGCGCTCCAATTTAAGCAGATGCGCCCACAGAGAAAAACGCGCATAAAACAGCACATTCTCGGCGACGTCATCGTACACCACGGGCAACAGCTCCATAATATTGCCCTCGCCGACGGTTCCCATCCCGGTGATTACCTTTTGCTCGCGCATCAAACGGTGTCGCTTCAGCGTATCGATCACTTTACTCGGGTTTTCAATCAAGTTGCCATGGCCGGGAGCAATGCCTGTAATCGAGTAATTGTTGAGCACATCCAGAGAATCCAGATAATCTTTCATGTCTCCACTGGGCGGCAAAATCACTACCGTGGAGCCATCCATGATGTGGTCACCGGAAAACAGTAAGTTTTCTTCGTGGAGAACATAGCAAAAGTGATTGCCCACGTGGCCCGGGGTATAGACGGCCTCGAGGGTGAATTCTTCGGTTTCCAGGCGATCGCCGTGCTGAATATTATTGGCAACCGCAAACGAGGTGTCCTGAAATTGATCGGAGGGCTCGAGTACACAGCCCATCAACTGCGCCCCGGTTTCCTCCGCCAGGCGAGTCGCCAGGGGGGAGTGATCTTTGTGGGTATGGGTGACCACCACCCATTTGATGCGCCCTGCCCCAGCCGCAATAATCGCCTCGTAATGACTTTCGTATTCCGGCCCAGGATCGAGTACAGCAACGTCTTTATGCCCAATTAAAAAAGTATTGGTGCCGGCCCCCGTCATCTCACTGCCATTGGGCGCAGCAATGCGCCGCACCAGGGGGCTAAACTGATCGACGCCCTCTGTCTCGGTCTCGGTCTCGGAAATAGTTTGTTGATCACTCATAACCGGGGCTCTTTCACAGTGGTCGGTTTACGGTTTTGCTTTTTATAAATCTGCGTTCTTACAGATCAACTGCTTTATAAATCAACTTCGGGATTAATATCGGCGTCGTAATCCACGCCGGGTATACCAAAGCCGAAGAGCTTAAGAAACTCTTCTTTGTAACCTTTGAGATCAGTCAATTGCATCACGTTCTCCGTGGTGACAGTGCCCCACAACTCTTTCACCTGGCTCTGCACCTCGTCGCGCAATTCTTTGCCATCCATACGCAGGCGGCCAGCTTCATCAATATGTCGGTCCTCGCCATACAGCTGTCCGTCAAACAAACCGTGAATCTGCTCGATGCAACCTTCGTGACTGCCCTCGTCCTTCATGATTCTGTAAAGGATGGAAATATACAGCGGCATAATGGGGATGGCTGAACTCGCCTGGGTCACCATCGCCTTCAGCACCGAAATCCGACACTCACCGCCGATGGTCTCCAACTTGCTACCAATCTGTTCGGCGGCACGATCCAAATCTTGCTTGGCCATGCCGATGGTGGCTTTACCATAGAGGGGCCAGGTAAGTTCTTTACCGATATAAGTATAGGCCGTGGTCTTGCAACCTTCGGCCAGCAGACCCTCCTTCATTAACAGATCCATCCACCATTCCCAGTCTTCGCCACCCATCACCTTAACCGTGTTGGCGATATCCTCATCGGTCGCGGGTTCTGCGGTCACCTCTTCCACCACCAGGGTATCGGTATTAATACCGCGCATAGTGACGGCTTCGCCAATCGGCTTCAGCGCAGAATTGTAGGTAACTCCCGTGCGCGGATCGGTGCGTCGGGGGGAGGCCAACGAGTACACGACCATGTCCACCGGGCCCATATCGCGCTTCAAGGTTTCGACGACCTGAGCTTTGATTTCGTCGGAAAAGGCGTCGCCATTAATACTTTCAGCATACAAACCTTCGGCCCGCGCCGCCTGCTGCATCGCCGCACTGTTGTAATAACCCGCAGACCCGGTGCGCTTTTCAGTGGGGGGCTTTTCAAAGAACACACCCAGGGTGTTAGCGCCGCAACCGAAAGCCGCGGTAATTCGGGAGGCCAGGCCGTAACCCGTCGAGGAACCCAGTACCAGTACGTTTTTAGGAGCTCCTCCCTTGAAACCCTCGGCAATAGGGCCCTGGCTTTTCACGTGGTCAATTTGCTGCTGCACATTGGCCGCGCAACCTGCCGGGTGAGCGTTGGTGCAAATAAAGCCTCGGACCTTGGGCTTGATAATCATGGGTTCTCCTCGTTGAGCAATGACAGTATAAATAGGCTGGAAACCGGATTAACACTCGTGTGCTCACTCCGGCATCTGCAATAATAGGCGGCCATCATACCGCGAAGATTGCACAGGCTCCACGATGTCGAAGCTACCTTTTACAGCGTCATTCACACAAACATTGCAGCTGCGCTACCAAACCCGGCAAAGCTGGACACAAACCGTGCTCGACGACTTCGACACTTTCTTAAACGACCACGCCGCCGCCGAGAAAAAGGCTTCCGGCATGGCGCTGTCGATGGCCCTGCACTACACCGATAAACCCGACGTCGTCGCTGCTATGCTCGATCTCGCCGTAGAAGAACTCGACCACTTCCGCGCCGTCGTTAAACTCATGCACGCACGCAAACTCAATTTGGCCCGCGACGAGAAAGACCCCTACGTGAACAGCCTGCGCGAACAGGTGCGGGGTGGTAAAGACGACTATTTTCTCGATCGCCTGCTGCTGGGGGCCGTGATCGAAGCCCGCGGGGCAGAACGCTTTGGCCTAATTGCCAGCGCCTTGCCCGCAGGGGAACTGAAGGAGTTTTACGTCGCCATTACCGATTCTGAAAACCGCCACAGGGGGCTGTTTATCGATCTTGCCAGACAACACTTTTCCGCCGAGGACGTGAACAGCCGTCTCGATGAATTACTCGACATTGAAGCCAAACTGGTTGCCAGCCTGCCCGACCGGCCGGCTTTGCACTGAACCTTACTTTAAACCCCACGAAAAAAAACATGGCACATTCACCGACTTCGGCCATTCCCAAGTATTTGGAGCGCTACGCCGAAACAGAGATTAATCAGCTGCCAAGCCTTTTGCGCGAACGCAGCTTTGACTACGCGCTGGCTATTCCCGCCTATCGCGAAAGCCCGGATTTCGTCCACCGTCTGGCGAACACTTTACTCACCCAACATGCCTGCCTGCTGATACTTATTATTAATCAGCCGGATAACGTGGCTACCACAGATAGCGCAGATAGCAGCAACACAGCGCTATGGCAGCATCTTCTCAACTTGGCAGAACCCGACAAACAACACTACAACCAGAATCGCGATCAGGTTTTTGTTGAACTCGATTTTTCTGAGACCAAGACAGAAACCGAGACCGAGACCGAATCGAATATGGGCAGCGCCCTGTTAATGGTTGATCGTTTTACTCGGGGCCGCGCCATTCCCCTCCAGCAAGGCGTGGGACTGGCGCGAAAAATTGCTGCGGATATCGCGCTGTCGTTGATCGCCACAAAGACCGTGAAGCAGCCCTGGATCTGGAACAGCGATGCTGATGCCCATCTACCAAAGGATTACTTTTCGGTTATTCCCGATAACAAAAAATCCGCGAAAGTAAACAATGCAGCCTATATCTATCCCTTCCGGCATACGGTTATCGATGACACCGAGGAAAATAAAAAAATAAATTCCGCGACCCGGCTTTACGAACAAAGTCTGAACTACTACGTCGCGGGCCTGCACTGGGCTGGCTCCCCCTACGCCTTCCACACCTTGGGTAGCACCATCGCCGTCAACGGAAAACACTACGCACAGGTGCGCGGCTTCCCCAAACGCGCGGGGGCAGAAGATTTTTACCTGCTCAATAAACTCGCAAAAACTGGGATAATAGAAACACTGAATAGCGCCGAGATTGAAATTGAATCGCGACCATCCAACCGCGTACCTTTCGGCACCGGCCCGGCAGTGGAGAAACTCCTGGCCCTACCCGAGTTATCTGAAGCTCAACTGTTTTATCATCCGGAAATCTTTAAGCAACTAAAAACTTGGCTGACCGCACTACCAAAACTATTTAATTGCAGTTTGGAGGAACTGGAAATTGAGAAAAGCACTCACTCGACATTGCTAGAAATGAATGTAGATGCGGCCATCGCACATGCAAAAGCCCACAGTCACTCGGAAGCCGGGTTTTGTCGACAAATGAATACCTGGTTCGACGGCTTCCGCACACTTAAATTTATTCATTTACTGCGCGATACGGGCTACGGCAGCATCAGTCTCGATTCCGCGAAGAATGTGGATTTTTTTAGTCCTGACATTCGTTAATCAATACCGATTAACAGATGTCACTTTTACTTCAGCTTTATACGTATTTCTTCTTCCCCAAACTTTACAATATCGCCTGAAATTATTTTTTTGCGCTTTCTGGTTTCCACCTCGCCGTTAACCAAAACCTGACCTTCAGCGATGGCGGTCTTGGCTTCACCACCGCTAGAAACCATACCTTCAAATTTCAAAATCTTATAAAGCTCAACAGGTTCCTTTAAAATCTCGACATTTTTCATTTTACAAAAACCCTATTTCTATTAACGCTGCATCAATCAGGCAATTTGCCACCTAGGAAGCTTTCGCGCTTTTTCCAGAAAATATATTTTCTGGCCCGCCATCTTCACACTCATCTTTTTCTTCGATCTGCTCCAGGCTTAGCCCTGTAACGGAGACATCTTTATCTTCAGAGGCACTAGAGCCTGTTTTATTTTTCAAATCAACAACTTCACCTTTAGCATCGAGCTTGATACGGAGTCGTAAATTGTTGGCGGAGTCGGCATTCTTGATCGCTTCCTCCATCGTTATTTTGCCTTCTTTGTAAAGGTGAAACAGTGCCGAATCGAAGGTACGCATCCCGAGGTTTTCTGACTTTTCCATAATTTCTTTAATACTATCGAAATCACCTTTGACAATTATCTCTTCAATGGTCTTAGTGCCCAACAGCACCTCCACCGCCGCACAGCGCTTACCATCCACCGTAGGCACCAGGCGCTGTGAAACAAAAGCACGTAAGTTTTGCCCAAGCCCCATCAACAGTTGGGCACGACGCTCTTCGGGAAACAAATTAACAATGCGCTCCAAAGCCTGATTGGCATTATTGGCATGCAAGGTGGAAATCGCGAGATGCCCGGTTTCGGCAAAGGCCAGCGCATGCTCCATAGTTTCTCGGTCGCGAATTTCACCTATCAGAATAACATCGGGAGCCTGGCGCAAAGTATTAATCAAAGCATCCTGGAAACTATGGGTATCAACACCGACTTCGCGTTGATTAATAATGCATTTTTTATGTTTATGGACATACTCAATCGGATCTTCGATAGTAATAATATGCCCGCCACTGGAACTATTGCGATGATCTATCAAAGCTGCCAATGAGGTCGACTTACCCGAGCCAGTACCTCCCACAAACAAAATCAAGCCGCGCTTGGCTTCAACCACTTCCTTTAAAATTGGCGGCAGCTTTAAATCGTCAAACTGAGGAATTTCGGTGTTGATATTACGAGCAACAATAGCGATTTCATTTCGCTGTCTAAAAATATTGATACGAAAGCGCCCTACTCCTGGCATAGAAATTGCCAAATTCATTTCCAGATCGTGGTCAAATTTTTCACGCTGCTCGGCGTCCATAATATTTTTGGCAACTTCAGCAACCTGACCGGGTTTTAGCGGCTCCTTGCCCAGTGGTTTAAGTACACCCTGGAACTTTGCGCAGGGCGGCGCGCCAGTACTCAAATATAAATCAGAGCCATCTTTTTGCGCCAAAATTTTCAGGTAACTTTCGATTTCCAATTAACTCTCCAACATCGTATCTATATTAAAAAACCATCCAGGTTGACCGAACCGCTCACTCCTCGTTAAGCCCCTTTAAAAACCGGCGCGCGTTTTTCCAACGCTGCATCGATGGCTTCCAGATGATCGTCGGTATTTTGCAAGGTCGCCTGCATGCCCGCCGCCATTTCCAACGCCGCATTCAAAGGCATATCTTGCGATGCCGTTATTAATTTTTTCGCATAGCGCACACCGAGAGGTGGGTGGGCGGCAATGCGCTCGGCCATTGCTATAGCGGTGTCCATCAAATCTTCCGGGGTCACCACGTCGGAGACCATGCCCCACTTATCGGCTTTTTGGGCATCAATCATGTCGCAGGTGTAGCTCATTTCACAAGCGCGAGACAAACCGATGACGCGGGGCAGAAACCAGGCTCCGCCGTCGCCGGGAATCAGACCCACGCGCATAAAGCTCTCGGCAAACAGGGCTTTTTCGGAGGCGATACGGATATCGCACATCATGGTTAAATCACAACCCGCGCCGATAGCGTGGCCGTTAACTGCAGCAATCACTGGCACAGTAAGCTCGGCCATGGTGCGCGGGATTTGCTGAATCATATCCACGTACCAGTTGCGCAGCTCGTGTGTGGATAATTTTTTCTCCTGGGTCATGGCGCGAATTTCTTTTAGGTTGCCGCCAGAGGAGAAACTTTTGCCCTCGCCTGTCAGTACCACACAACTCACACCTGCATCGTCATTGGCGCGGTTTAAGGCTTCGATCAAAGCAGGCACCAAATCATCGGATAGCGCATTGCGAGTATCCGGACGATTCAGGGTAATAATGGCAACACGACCTTGCTGACGATAGAGAACGGGATCACTCATAGCTTTATCCTTTAAAAGGTTAGTTAATATTAAATAGGGTTAACAGCCGCATCTTCGTTAATCGCAGACGCAGACGTTTACAAAAGTGTTTAGCTAAACGCTTCACTCAAGCGCACTATTTCTTCGGCTCGCGCCACTACCGGCGCATCGATCATTTTTCCTTTGTAGGCCACCGCACCACGGCCTTCGGCGAGGGCCCGCTGATACGCTGACAGTAAACCGCGAGCGTGTTCGACCTCACTTGCCGAGGGCACAAATTCTTCGTTCATAATATTGATCTGACTAGGATGAATACCCAGTGCGCCGACAAAACCTAGCTCTCGCGCCTGGCGAATTTTTTCCCGAAAGGCATCGAGATCAGAATAATCGGCAATAGAGCCGACAAAGCCCAGCGGCGAAATCTCGGCCTTACGAGCCGCAAACACCACTTGTTGATTAGCCCAAAACAAACCTTCTGTAGTGGGCTGCATTCCAACTTCAGATGAAAAATCTTCCGCACCCAAAAATAATCCGACTAAACGCTCGGAGGCCTGAGCGATATTGTGAATATCATCGAGACCGTTCAGACCTTCGACAAACGCCAGTATTTTTGTGTGGCCAGGCGGCAAACCTTTGTCGATTTCAATCTCGGTAATAATTTCGTCGATAAATATAATATGATCGCCGCTCATGACTTTGGGTACGGCGATGGTATGCACCTGCTCGCAAACACTGGCTTCAAGATCACGCACCGCCAGGCGCCAGGGTCGGTTAATACGTACCAATACATCGAGTCCACGATCCGCAATTTTTGCGGCAGCACTGGGAATCGCGGCGCGGGCAGTGTCTTTTTCACTTAGCACAACGCTATCTTCAAGATCGAGAATAATCGCGTCGGCGCCACGCGTATGCGCTTTATCGACAAACTTTTCAACATTGGCCGGCACAAACAGCGCCGAGCGCCACAGCGGTAGCTTTTTCTTACTCACGAACTAATCTCCCAGAACGACAGTTGCCTGCATGGTCATTGCGCCCTGGTGATCCACAGCCCACAAACTTAAGCCTTCGTCACTGCGACAGCCCTGTATTTTAAAAACATTGCCGTCGATCAAAGGTCGCACCGCGCGGTAATCGTAATGTTTGATATTGCTATCCGGTAATTCCGAACGCACCAAATCCAACAATAGCGTTGCGCTTAAAGGGCCGTGTACAACCAGGCCGGCATAACCTTCTTCGTTGATAGCGTAATCGCGATCGTAGTGAATGCGATGGCTATTAAAGGTCAAGGCCGAAAAACGAAATAACAACACCGGGTCGGGCATAATTTCGCGACTAAATTCCGCTGCTGCCGGTGGCGACAGCGGCTTTGGCGGCGGCGCGTTGGCCGCTGGGTCTTCGCGATAAACAATGTTTTGGTCTTCGCTAATCGCCAGAGTATCGCCACAGTAAATGTCGTGACCCACGGTAACAAACACCAGATGACCGCTGCCGCCCTGCTTGTGGGCGACCTTTTTCACGGTGCTAACTTTCCGAATTTGATCGCCGATATGTAAAGGCTGATGAAAAGCGACCTTGCCAGACGCCCACATGCGCCGTGGCAGCGGTACCGGCGGCAAAAATCCGCCTTTTTTAGGATGACCATCGCGGCTGATGTCAGACTGTCGAGCGCTGGGTAAAAAATGCAGCCAGTGCCCAGGCTTGGTCAGCTCATCACCCAGCTCGGGGGTTTCAGCCCAGTCCAGGGTAGCAGCCAGAGCCCGGGCGGTTGCGAGGGAAATCACATCGTCGTGAGTTTCCTGCTTACCTTCCCATTCTTTCAAGTGTTCGATATTAATTTCCATTAGTCTCTGCATCTACTCTGATCGATAAAAATAAATATTTTTTAAAAAGATTTGGGCATGCCCAGCTCGTGCACGGCCACATGAGACAAAATCAAATTAGTGGAAATAGGCGCGGTCTGATACAAACGAGTTTCGCGAAACTTGCGCTCGATATCGTATTCTTGAGTGTAGCCAAACCCGCCGTAGGTTTGCAGGCAGGTATCTGCCGCATGCCAGGCCGACTCGGACGCCACCATCTTGCACATGTTCGCCTCGGACCCGCAGGGCTTGCCCTCATCGAATAAGCGCGCCGCGTTGTGGACCATCAGCGCTGCGGCTTCAGTCTCAACGTGGGCACGGGCGATAGGAAACTGCACACCCTGATTTTGACCGATAGGCCGACCGAACACTTCACGCTCGCAGGCATAGGCACTGGCGCGCTCGACAAAAAAGCGTGCATCGCCGACGCATTCGCTAGCAATTAAAATCCGCTCGGCATTCATTCCGTCGAGAATGTATTTAAAGCCTTTACCCTCTTCGCCAATACGGTTTGCTGCGGGAACCCGTAGATTGTCAAAAAACAATTCAGTAGTGGAATGGTTAATCATCACTTTAATGGGATTAATGGTCAGTCCATTACCCACCGCGTCGCGTATATCCACCAGGAACACCGACATCCCGTCAGAGGGTTTTTTACACTCCTCGCGGGGTGTGGTGCGCACCAGCAAGACCATCAGGTCGGAGTGCTCCGTGCGAGAAATAAACACTTTCTGCCCGTTGATAATATAGTCGTCACCGTCGCGTTCGGCGCGGGTGCGAATGC
Organism: Porticoccaceae bacterium; assembly: GCA_018069525.1. GTDB lineage: Bacteria > Pseudomonadota > Gammaproteobacteria > Pseudomonadales > Porticoccaceae > JAGPUQ01. The sequence goes on from JAGPUQ010000007.1 coordinate 91,395, forward strand.
GAGTGGTGTCGGTGCCGCTAGTTGGCTCGGTCACACCGAAAGCCTGCAAGCGCAACGAGCCATCGGCAATGCTGGGGAGATATTTATTTTTCTGCTCTTCGTTGCCGTGACGCAGCAAGGTGCCCATGGTGTACATTTGCGCGTGACAGGCACCGCCGTTACAGCCACTACGCTGAATTTCTTCCAGCACCACACAACCTGCTGCAATCGGCAAGCCCGAACCGCCGTATTGTTCCGGGATCAACACTGACAAAAACCCTGCCTCAGTTAAAGCCTGTACAAATTCTGTGGGATAGGTGTCGGTGTCGTCGAGCTTGCGCCAGTATTCGCCGGGGAACTGACTGCACAGTTTGGCGACGGCTTCGCGGATTTCAGGGTAATTTTCTCGTGTGCTCATAAGGTGGCTCTATATCTCAAGGTTTGATCGACAAGTCTATAGTCATCGGATCAGGTCATACCTGTAATAATCAGTTCAGGTCACGCCTGTAATGGCCAAGCATAGGCGGTAAAAAAGACAGGAAAGATGGCTATAAATTTAGGAGGGTGATTTTATCCGGGGCTGGTGGCCGCGTCCATTGCTGAATGGGCGGGCTCAACGGCATTTGTTGAGTCTCTGCATGCTTAGATCGGTATGGCTTACTACTGGTAGATAGACACGCAGTTACACAAACCCCATCAATTTGGCGAACCAATAAGCAAAGCCGCCCAGCGCCGCTACCACCGCCCAACACACGGCCAGCAGCACAAAAAAGCGGTAGGGTTTGCGCTTGACCTGATGAATCGAGGTAGACAGGTACTCGTTGACTCGTGCCATATCCTCATCGGACAACTGCTTTTTTTCAGTCATTACTGCTCTTACCGCCACAATCATTAATACGTATAACAATTACTAACACTACCGAACTATAGATAGCGTTTATTCAAAACACACCTATAAAAAATCATTCAATCAAAAAATCTGCTTCATCCATCGCCATCAACGACTCCGAACCCGCCCCGATGGTCGCCAATAAACCACGTGTGCGCGGTAATATTTTAGCGTAATAAAACGTCGCAGTCTGTATTTTGGCCTTATAGAAGCTCTCGTCGCCCGCACCTTCCGCTAGTTTTCGGCCCGCAACTTCAGCCGCCATGGCCCACAGATAGGCGAGCGTGACATAGCCGGAGAGCATCATATAATCCACCGAAGCCGCGCCTACTTCGTCGCGATTTTTTAAGGCTCGAAGACCAATACTTCGAGTCAGCTTGTCCCACTCAGAAACCACTTCGCTCAGTGGCTTAATAAACGCCGAGACGTCTTTGTTACGTTTATTTTCCTTGCAAAAACCTTTGATTCGATCAATAAAAGGGTCGAGTAACTTGCCGCGTGTGCCCAGTACCTTGCGCCCCAACAAATCGAGGGATTGAATTCCGGTGGTGCCTTCGTACAAGGTGGCGATACGGGCATCCCGCAGATTTTGCTCCATGCCCCATTCGCGAATATAGCCATGGCCACCAAACACCTGAACGCCTTCGCTGGCACTTTCAAAACCGGTCTCGGTACAAAACGCTTTGGCAATGGGTGTCATCAGTGCCAGCATATCCTCCGCCGCTTTCTGTTCAGCCGAGTCCTCGCTTAAGGTGGATATATCTACCTCGTAGGCGAGGTAGTGAATCAGCATGCGACCCCCTTCGGCAAAAGCCTTGGTGGTTAATAGCATACGCCGTACGTCGGGGTGAACGATAATGGCATCGGCGGGGCCGTCCGGGTTTTTCGGGCCGCTCAAAGAACGAGACTGCAAACGATCACGGGCGTAGCGAATCGCGCCCTGCTTGGCCAGTTCTGAATGCGCCACCCCCTGAATCGCGGTGCCGATACGCGCCACATTCATAAAGGTGAACATGGCATACAGGCCTCGGTTGGGCTCGCCCAGTATTGTGCCCTGAGCCTCGTCGAAATTAAGTACTGCAGTGGCGTTACCGTGGATGCCCATTTTATGTTCGATGGAACCGCAGGAAACTCCATTGCGCTCACCCGCCGCGCCGTTGGCGTCCGGTAGTTGTTTGGGAACGATAAAGAGAGAGATGCCCTTGGTGCCGGGAGGCGCATCGGGTAGCCGCGCCAGCACGATGTGGGCAATATTTTCCACCATGTCGTGTTCGCCGGAAGAGATAAAAATCTTGGTGCCGGTAATATTATAAGTGCCATCCGCGTTGGGCTCAGCCTTGGTGCGCAGCATCCCCAGGTCGGTACCGCAGTGCGGCTCGGTCAGGCACATAGTTCCCGTCCACTGCCCGGAAATCATTTTTTCTAGATAGGTGTTTTTTTGTGCCTCGGTACCGTGAGACGCAATAGTCAATCGCGCACCCTTGGTAAGAAAGGGGTACATACTCCAGGCCCAGTTAGCACTGCCAACCAGTTCGTTGAGTACATTTTCGAGGGAGGGCGGCATACCCTGACCACCGAACTCGACGGGGCCGGTTAGCGAGGGCCAACCACCGGCCACAAATTTATCGTAGGCTGCCTTGAAACCGGTCGGCGTTTGCACGCCGGCTTCGCTCCAGGTGCAACCTTCTTCGTCTCCGACTCGCCAAAGCGGGGCAAGCTCTTCTTCACAGAAGGTTCCAACCGCCTCGTAGATTGCCGCAACCAGATCTTCGGTCACTTCTTCACAACCGGGCAAACGCTGCCACAGAGCTGGGAAACCCAACATTTCTTCGCGGACAAATGTCATATCTCGCAGTGGCGCTTTGTAGTCTGGCATAGTCGGCTCCTGGAACTAACACTGTCGGTGTTGAATGTCGGTACTGCTATCGGTGCTGCTATTAGTAGTAATGGACGGGCTTTGGCCATTAACTCGCCAAAACTTCGCTTACATATCTAAATCACGCTGATTCCCAAGTGTAGGCAGAGAGCAACAACGATCACAAGCACGCAAACAGACTAGTCGGTATCGATTAGCTTAGCGAATCTCACATAACTGGCGGCGGCCACTGCGTCCATCTCCGGCAACCAGGAAATTTCAGCAATAAGCGGTGCCGGTAAACGACGCCTTAAGGTGTCGAGATTTTCTTGATAGCCCGCCATCTCCGGGTCAATACGATTAGCCACCCAGCCTGCGAGTTGCAAGCCATCGGCAGCAATAGCCTCTGCACTCAACAAGGCATGATTCAGGCACCCGAGGCGCATTCCCACGACCAGAATAATCGGCAACTGCAAATGCCTGGCAATATCGGCCATCGTTTCAAGTTGTGTATCAGTTTGTAGCTGTGTACCGAATGGAGGGTCATTTAAGGGTACTCGCCAACCACCCGCACCCTCCACAACGGTAAAATCGGCACGATAGTCCAATACTGGCTGACAGGCCCTGGCGATGTCTGCTGCCGATAGCTCTATACCTTCCCGAGCCGCAGCGATATGAGGTGCAAGGGGTTCTGCCAAGGCTATTGGGTTGACCTCCGCATAACTCAGGTCAAGCGTCGCCGCCTGGCGCAGTAACACGGCATCTTCGTTGCGGATGCCGGCCTCGGTGACCTCGCCCCCCGCCGCTACCGGCTTAATGGCAGCGGTACTTAAACCTGCTTTATTTGCAGCGTGTAACAGCGCCGTACACACCAGGGTTTTGCCAACGCCGGTATCGGTACCCGCAACAAAAAAACTCCTTCTCATTCTCTCAAGCTCAACGTATTAACCTCACCGGGTTTCTCTCAAAGCGCTGTGCAAGGCTGACAGCAAGCCGTCCACATCGGCATCGCTATGACCCGCCGTTAAGGTGATGCGCAAGCGCGCTCCGCCCGACGGCACGGTTGGCGGCCGAATCGCACCCACCCAAAAACCTTGATCCAGTAATATTTGCCCAAGCTCAGACACACGCTGATCGTCACCAATCATCACCGGTTGAATCGCGGTGCTAGAAGTCGTAAGAGGAATATCGAGCTGCGCCGCACCCGCACGGAAGCGAGCAATCAGGGCGTTTAGTTTTTCTCGCCGACCGGGTTCACTTTGCACCAGTTTTAAGCTGGCTCGGGTCGCCGCCGCAATGGCCGGGGGTAAAGCCGTGGTGTAAATATAGGTGCGTCCAAACTGAATTAAGGTTTCGATTAAAGTGTCACTACCGGCGACAAACGCACCAAAGGTGCCGAAAGCCTTGCCCAGAGTGCCCATTAAAATGGGCACCTGCTGCGCTGACAAACCCAGTTGCTCAACCACGCCGCCACCGTGTTTGCCCAACACACCAAAGCCGTGTGCATCATCCACCATCAGCGCAGCACCTGCGGTCTCCGCTAATTCGGCCAGGGCTGGTAACGGCGCGACATCGCCGTCCATGGAGAACACACCATCGGTGGCAATGAATTTACGCCGATAATTTCCGCTATTCAGATGATCTTGAACAGCGGATAAATCGCCGTGGGGGTAACGCTCAAACTGGGCTCGACACAAAAACCCACCGTCGAGCAAGGAAGCGTGATTTAGACGATCTTCCAGCAATAAATCCCCGCTGCCGGCAAGGGCATTTAGCACCCCCACGTTGGCCATATACCCGGTGGAAAACAGCAGCGCTCGCTGTCTGCCGGTAAATTCCGCGAGTTCTTCTTCGAGGGCGTGATGCTCTCGGGAATGCCCGGAAATCAAATGGGATGCACCACTACCCACCCCATAGATATTTGCCGCCGCCTGGAACGCCGCAATCACCTCGGGATGATTCGCTAAACCTAGATAGTCGTTACTGGAAAAGTTGCAACACTGCGGACTTTCGATCTGGTTTTCTAGGCTAGTATTAAGACCGCCATCGATGCGGACACGCGCGCCCTGTGGCGAGGCCAGCACTCGGCGCCGGCGGTACAGATCAGCCTGTTGGCGAGCCTCCAGATCGGCGCGCAATTGAGTATCGAGAGAGTTCACGGTTGGTTCAATTAACCGCGTTGTAGAACCTTCCTGCAGAGGCTTGATCCCGCAGACGCTGACCCAGATGATCCAGCTCGGCATCCTCGCCGTGATCCACGGAGAGTTGCTCCGGCTGAATACCCAGGGTCGCGAACAATTGCCGATCGCTGTCGGCTTCAGGATTAGCGGTGGTCAACAGTTTTTCGCCGTAAAAAATAGAGTTGGCTCCGGCCAGAAAGGCTAGTGCCTGCATCTGCTCATTCATATTTTCACGGCCCGCCGACAGGCGCACATGGGACTCCGGCATCATAATGCGCGCCAAAGCGACACTGCGAATAAAGTCGAAGGGATTCAGATCGGCTTCCTGCTCAAGCGGCGTACCCGCCACCTTAACCAGCATATTGATGGGCACGGACTCCGGCTGCTCGGGCAAATTAGCCAATTGCACCAGCAAGCCAACTCTATCGTTTTCGCTCTCACCCATACCGAGAATGCCCCCACAACAGACTTTCATGCCTGCTTTACGGACATTGCCGAGGGTTTCCAGGCGGTCTTGATAGGTGCGGGTAGTAATAATTTCGCCGTAAAACTCGGGGGAAGTGTCGAGATTATGGTTGTAATAATCGAGCCCAGCATCCGCCAGGGCCTGCGCTTGATCGTCTTCCAGCATGCCCAACGTCATACAGGTTTCCATGCCCATATCCTTGACCTGCTTAACCATGTCCAACACGTATGGCATATCTTTGGCGCGCGGCGAACGCCAGGCTGCGCCCATGCAAAACCGAGTAGCGCCTTTGGCGCGAGCGGCTTGCGCTTCTGCGACGACTTTTTCGATATCGAGCAATTTTTCTTTTTCCAGCTCGGTGTTGTAGTGACCGCTCTGGGGGCAATATTTGCAATCTTCCGGGCAAGCGCCAGTCTTGATTGACAGCAAGGTGCTCACTTGCACCCGGTTGGGATCAAAATGCGCCCGGTGTACCTGCTGCGCCTGAAACATCAGATCGCTGAAGGGCTGTTTGAGCAAGGCCAGGGCTTGCTCGCGGGTCCAGTCGTGACGGATGGCACTCATAATTTCACTTCCACTTAGGTTTAATTGACAAGAATCGCTAACCGCAATCACACGCCAAAAAATAACTGACAACAAGACGGGTAAAGAGACGATGCCCGTACACTAATAATCGCGTCATCATAACTATCACAGAAACACTGTCAACCTGGAAAGGACTCCAGAGTTGACTAATCAGAGCTCGACCAAGGCCAGCAATTGCCCATAAATAACGACCAAGAAACGATTGCCCATAAACGACAGCTCATAAACCACTAGCTAATAGCAGGCTCGCCATTGATTCCCGCACGGACGCAGGAACAGATTCGCCACCAGGTTCAAAACCTGGGCTTTTTGCTGTTCCCTGGTATCTGCCTACTTTGCCAGCGACGCAGTAAGCGTAAACTCGACCTGTGTCTTGCTTGCGAGGCCACTCTACCTCGACTTGAAACCGGGTGCCTGCGTTGTGCGCTGCCCCTGCTACACACAGGTGTCTGCGGCTATTGTCAGCTCCAAGCTCCCAGCTTTACATCGGTGTTTACACCCTACCTGTATCAATTCCCCACCGATCGGATGATTCATTCCTTTAAATATGGTGGTAAATTTAAGTATGGCCGGGTGCTCGCGACCTTGCTGGCTGAGCAGTTAAACAACACCGAGCGCCTCAATAATTGCGCCCCGCCACCGGACGTATTACTGCCCGTACCACTGCACTGGCGACGGCAAATAAAGCGTGGTTTTAATCAGGCCGAGTTGATTGCCCGTGCGCTAAGCCGTCAACTGGACATCCCCATCAACACCCGACTCATTTCACGAACCCGCTACACGATCACCCAGGAAGGCCTGTCTCGACAAAAGCGGCAGAGCAATTTAAGGCAGGCCTTTACTGCCAGCCTCGACGTGAAAGGCTTATCCATCGCGGTGATCGACGACGTGGTTACCACTGGCAGCACTGCCGAAGCCGTAGCCCGTTGTTTAGTGCGAGCGGGAGCGCAGCAGGTACAAATTTGGGCACTGGCGCGAACCCCTCTGGAAAAATAATGCTGCGACCTTGATAATGGTGACTATGACAACGCTAACTGAACCTGCCACCGGGGGTAAACCCGTCGCTAACAAAGCCGCCCTTCGCAAAGAAGCTTCTGGTAACGAAACCCCTTGCAACGAAACCCTGTGGCAACAGATTACCGAGGAAGTCAGTGCGATGGCGGAACAAGAACCGCTGCTTGCCAGGTTTTTTCAACATACGGTACTCGATCATGCGGATCTGGCATCTGCGTTGAGTTTCCATCTCGCCAACAAACTCCACAGCGACATTACCTCCGCGGCCATGCTGCGCACGGTCTTCGACGAAGCCTTCGCACAGCAACCTGAAATTATCGATCAGATACGCTGCGATATTATCGCCACTTTCGAGCGCGACTCGGCCTGCCACACCTTTGCGACACCGCTGCTGTACTACAAGGGCTTTCACGCCCTAAGTGCGCACCGCGTGTCCCACTGGCTCTGGCAACAACAACGCCAAACCCTGGCACTGGTGATGCAAAACCGTATTTCCATGGTATTTGGGGTCGATATTCACCCGGCAGCCCGGCTCGGCAAAGGCATTCTGCTGGATCACGCCACGGGCCTGGTGATCGGTGAAACTGCGGTGGTTGAAGACTGCGTATCAATTATGCAATCGGTCACGCTGGGCGGAACCGGTAAAGTGTCCGGGGACCGACACCCAAAAATCAGGCGTGGCGTATTGCTCGGCCCCGGCGCAAAAATCCTGGGCAATATCAGCGTGGGCGAAGGCTCAAAGATTGTTGCGGCCAGTGTGGTACTCAAAGATATTCCAGCCCACTCCATCGTCGCAGGCGTGCCTGCTAAAGTGATTGGGGAAATGGCGGCTAATACCGAGAGAGACGAGGGCGACGAACCTGCACGCAAAATGGATCACAGCCTGGAAGGCTGTGGTTGTGACTAAAATATACCGCTAGCTGTGCTCACTAATCTGGCGGCTCAGAAAAACTTAAGACCTCGCTGATCGACGACAGCCCCAGTAATTGCATCAATACCCGATCCAAACCTAGAGCCACACCTGCACACGCCGGCAAACCGTGGCTCAAAGCCGCCAATATAGCTTCGTCGATGGCCATCGGTTTTTTACCCAGGGCGACTCTGGTCTGATTGTCCGCTTCAAAACGCTGACGCTGTTCATCGGCATCGCACAGTTCCCAGTAACCGTTAGCCACTTCCATACGATTGAGAAAGGCCTCGAAACGCCGCGCGATGGGATTGCCGTCACGATCTTCGGATAATTTTGCCAGCGCTGCCTGGGCCGCCGGGTAGTCATAAATAAACACCAGACCCATCGACAGATTTGGCTCCACCTTAAAACTGAAAATAAAATCCAGGCAGGTTGAGCGCGAATCAGAACCCGAACTCAAACCCAGCTGGGCAGCTAACTCTCTAAGTTCGGCATCCGCAGCCCGATGGGGATCCAGCCCGGTAGCAGTGAAAAACGCATCCCGGTAACTCAAGCGCTGCGGCTCGGTGGCTGGATTATCGGAGGAGCCTAAGTTGTCTGAGGCGCTAGGAGTGCCTGATTCAAAACCGATAGCGGACATCAAATCCGCGACCTCATCCATTAGCTGATGCTCGTCCCAGGCCGGGCGATACCATTCGAGCATGGTGAATTCGCGATGGTGCCGTGCGCCACTCTCGCCCTCGCGAAAGGCTTTACCAAGGGAGTAGACGGCGCGACCATAAGCCGCTAACAGACGTTTAAGAAAATACTCTGGGGAACTTTGCAGATAAACTTTTTGTCCACCGACCGTGCCCTGGAGGTTATCGATATGAACATCGGTAACACCATATTGCCCCAGTACCGGCACCTCGACTTCGAGTACATCCTGCGCCGAGAAATAGGCGCGAATATCCGCATACAACTCAGCTCTACGAGCAATCGCTTCAATAGTCGCAGTAGGTTGCCAGGCCGGTTCTGTCATTGGCTTGGTGCTTGCCCGTTAAGGTGCTTCAGTCCTTGGCCCGGCACAAATATTCGCCGGTACGGGTATCCACACGCACCACCTCACCCTGATTAATAAATAAGGGTACTTTGATCACTGCACCGGTACTTAAGGTGGCAGGCTTGGTGCCGCCCTGAGCCGTATCGCCTTTTAAACCGGGATCCGTTTCTACAATCTCCAGCTCGACGTGATTGGCCGCCGTAACCACCAACGGTGAGCCGTTATACAGTGTCACGATGCAGGTATCCTGATCTCGCAACCACTGCGCCGCATCGCCAACCACAATTTCATCGGCCTGGTGCTGCTCGAAGGTATCGGGCTCCATAAAATGCCAATATTCGCCATCGTTATATAAATACTGCATGTTTTTTTCGGCCACATCTGCGGCTTCAAGCGTCTCGCTGGCGCGAAAAGTGCGCTCCCAAACCCGGCCATTTTTCAAATTTTTCAGGCGCACGCGATTAAACGCCTGGCCCTTGCCGGGTTTTACAAATTCATTTTCGACAATAGAACAGGGGTCTCCATCCAACAATACTTTGATGCCTGCACGAAATTCATTGATAGAATAGGTTGCCATCGCCTTTTGTGTTTCCATAGTCGATTTAAGGGCCGTCATGATACCCCACCACACGCTTTCTGGGCAGCCGACTGAGCAGATGCCCGATTGGCAAACTGAACTCGCCAATGCCGTTACCGATATTACCGAGCTGGCCACCCTCCTCGACCTCGACCCCGCAACACTGGATCCCAGCGCGGCTGCCCAGGCGCAATTCCCGCTGCGCGTGCCTCACGCCTTTATAGCCCGCATGCGCAAAGGTGATCCCAACGACCCTTTGTTATTACAAGTCTTGCCCACTGATCGGGAAATGCTACCCACTCCGGGATACTCCAACGACCCCCTGGAAGAAGCCGACGCCAACCCCATACCGGGTTTGATCCACAAATATCAGGGCCGGGTACTATTAGTAGTGAGCCCGGCCTGCGCCATTCATTGCCGCTACTGTTTCCGTCGCCATTTCGCCTATGCCGACAACACCCCGGGCCGCGAACGCTGGCAGCAAGCGCTCGCCTATATCGCCGCCGATACCTCTATTCGCGAAGTGATCTACAGCGGCGGCGACCCACTCGCCGCCAACGACCAGAAGCTGCTGTGGCTCACCGAACAAATCGCGGCGATACCCCACATCAAACGCCTGCGTGTGCACACTCGCTTACCGGTGGTGATTCCAGCCCGTATCAACAAAGCGTGTTTGCACTGGCTTACCGCTACCCGCCTGCAAGCTGTTGTAGTACTGCATATTAATCACGGCAACGAAATAGACTCCGCACTAGCACAAGCAGTCGCCGCGATCCGCGCCCACGGTATTATTGTGTTCAATCAATCGGTGTTGTTGCGCGACATCAACGACTGCCCAAATATATTGCAGTCCCTCAATGAAGGGCTTTTTGATATTGGCGTAATCCCGTATTATTTACACCGCTTAGACAAAGTGGCTGGTGCGGCGGATTTTGATATCAGCGACACCGAAATGCACGCCATTTACCGACAGTTATTAACTCTGGATTCGGGTTATTTAACTCCGAAACTGGTGGTTGAAATACCCGGGCATGGATCCAAAACGCCGCTTACCCCGGCTGACTAAGAGTTTTCTTTGCGGGAGAGGAAAATCAGACTACCGAAACAGAGTGCCGAAACAGAGTGCCGAAATTTTGACAAACCAGTCTCGCGATGGCAACCAATCAGTGCAAATTAAGGTTACAATGCAACTCTCAGATAAAGACAAAACCAAGCAGCCTAACTAACTCAATTAATTCGCGATTGCCCTAACTCTGTTAATGAACTCAATTAGTAAACCTCGACTGTAAACCTCAGTAATGCAAAGATTGGCCCCTTGCGGCTTGATAGATGCACCAGCAAACAAAAGACCAGGCAAGGATACGTAGCGCCAGGAAGGGAAAAAAAGGATGAAGACAACAGCGCAGGAACCCGAGACACTACCATCCGTTGAGGCTTTATTGGCCTTATTGGAGGTTGCACCCGCAGACGCCGAAAAACTCTCGTTTTCACATAAATCGCCGATCCAAGTCCGGCGTTATTCCGAAACCCTTGCCACGCTCGACCCCGCCCCGCGCGCGCAAAAATTGTATGCGGCAATCAAAGAAGTGGTGGCCCTAAAAGAAAGTCCCGAACAGCGCATAAAATTATTGGGCATTTTTCATTCGCAATTAACCGGCACTGCCCAGACCTTAATCGAGCAAACCTCGGTATCTCGCGATGCCAACAAAGTGATATCCCTGGCGCTAGCGCTACTCAAACATCTCTATTCGGGTTACAAGCAAGTCATTGTTTCCAGCGCCAGCCTAGACACCGCCAATACGGGATTGCTGACCAACAGCATCTTTTCGGCGGTAACGGTGGTCAACGAACTATTCACCTGTTATTGGCGCCATCACCTCTCCCCGCCGGCGTCTCTTTGGCAAGAGCTACACAGCCTGTTTCGCCTCGCTCAGGAATATGGTCTGGAAGATCAGCGAGTGTCTTTTGTCAGTACCCGTGGCAAGCCCAACGCTACTATTCGCAACGCTTACCTCAAAATATTACTGGCGGGCAGCGTCTGTCCACCGCACTACAATGCGGGAGAGCTGAAACAAATACTGCAATTTATTGACGACTGGGCACACCTCGCCAAGTTTGGCACCGCCAAACAACGTAAACTGTTTCTGGTTGACCCAAGCGCAAATTATGGCCCAGTGTATCGAACCCGAGCCAAGACTATTCGCGAAGACCACCTCAGCTTGTGCCCAAAAAAACTGGTGTCCGCTTTACAAGATCGTTGTGTCAAAAGTGACTCGGGAGTGGAATACATTACGGTTCCCGACCGGCTCGCCACTGACTTATGTCAGCTTTGGAGCCAGGAAAATCTCAGACAGGAGGATCACTCCAAAAGCAAAGGTGCAGTCGACCTAGTGGCCGGCATTGACGATATCCACAGGATGCTGGCGGGAACAGAATTCGGTGAAGAATTTTTTGCCAGTTTGCAGCAAGACGCCAACCCTGCACCTGAACCCAGCGCCAGCGTTGCCGGCCACTGGCGCTATCCGAGTTTTCGTTGCGAATATCTAGATCAGAGTGAATTTGGCTGTTGCATTGAAGCCGATGGCCTGCGCGAAGCCCTGGCACCGGGTGAAGTCGTGGTGCTTATTGACCCGGAAACCGAACAGCAGCTCTCCGGCGTGATTCGCTGGGCACACAACACCAACGAACTGAAAACTCGAGTCGGCATCCAGAAATTCACTGGCGACCTAAAGGCCTGTGCCGTAAGTCTAACCCGCGAAACCACACCGATTACTCCCTATTTGCCAGCCTTCACCATCGTTTCAGACACACCTAAAGGTGGCGTACGCTTACTGGCTCCCTCGGTGCCCCTGAAGATGCACAATCAGATACACATGGTTAACGACCAGCAAGAAGCCTATTTTGTGTTGAAGGACAAGGTTGAGATGACCTACCACGTCTCCCACTTTAAGATAATACCCGAAGCACGATCAATATCCAGATCAAAAACCCGCCCGAAGACTAGGGCTAAAACAAAGACAAAAACTGCGTAAAATGTTCAAAAACCCCGGCCCGCACCGTTATTGCAAAGCACTATGCTAAAACCGTCCATTCAATTGACATCAGGGCTGTATAATTGGCACCAAGGCTGTACAAATGGCACCAAGGCTGTACAAATGGCACGATAGCGACGGAACTCTACCTTTAGAACCTTGACCAAACGTTCATTAGATAAAACAATAAAGACAAATAACGAGTTAAAGACACCCTATGACCAGTAATGACGGAGCACTCAACCTCTTCATCGCCTTCGAAGCAGAGGCCAGTCGACTGGTTAGTCTATTGGAGAACGCATCCTATACCCTTTCTCCCCATGTCGTCGATGACGACGCGGCATTTATCCACCTGCTGACAGACACCCCACCCGATCTGGTTTTAGCCGGCAACACCGACGCCAATGAAGCGTTGATAAAAACGATTTTTAGCGAACTCCGCAAGCGCAACCTCGATATCCCGGTCATTCTCATTAACCCCGAAACTGACGCCCAGAAGGTTGTCCAAGGCTTACGTCTGGGCGCCGCCGATGTGGGCACCCTCGACGATGACCAACACTTGTTACAAATTGTTTCGCGCGCCCTCTACGACCTGGAGCAACGCCGCAACCGAGTGTATTGGAAAGCGCGCTTCAAGGATTCCGAGCAACGCAGCCAAAACCTGATGGATAGTTCTCGGGATGCCATCGCCCTGGTCGCAGAAGGCACCTACGTTTACCTAAACGAGAGTTACGCTCGCCTATTTGGTTATGAAGACAGCGACGCGCTAATGCTGTTCCCGGTTATTGATACCGCGCAAGACGTTTTTATGGGGCAACTAAAACCCTTCCTGAAACCCTTGTCGAGCGAAGATACCTTGTCGGCCTCGACGATGACGTTTCAAGGCGTAAAGCAAGACAGCAGTAACTTCGACATCGATATCGACCTGTCCCAAATCGAATATGAAGGCGAGCCCACCCTGCAATTTCTGATCGGCAAAGAAAAGCTCGCCAATCTGAGCATCGCCAATGCCGCTACCACTGACACTGCCGGCAGCACCACGGCCATTAATTCTGACCACCGTACACAAACACCAATAGCCGACACTCTCCCTCCAAAAACCATTAGCGTTGGCGATGTTCATCTGCAACGCATGTTTGATCATATCAATGCAGCAATCCGCAAAGCCTCGAAAACCCACTCCGAATCGTTGCTGTACTACCTGCGCATCGACGAATTTTCCAAATTACAGAATGAACGAGGTTTCCAGATTGCCGAGGCCACCGCACGTCTGGTTGCGAAATTTATTAGCGGTCGCCTGGAACCTGGCTATCACTTTGATCGCATTGCCGCCGACGCATTTTTACTGATGGCACCCAACAAGACACCCGAAGCCGCTCGGGAATTTGCCGAGGAGTTACTCCAGGCCTGCGCCAATGAGGTGTTTGAACTCGAAGACCAAACCGTCAGCGTGCAGCTAACGACGGGGGTCAGCACTATTAACGAAGCCTTCGAACGCGCCGAGGTGTGTATCGACCGCTGCCTGAAAGCGCTAGCTCACATTGATGCCGAGGAGTCAAAAGGGGGGCAGGTACAGTTATTCGAAGAACTCTTCCCCACCAGCATGGCCACCTTAGGCGAAGACAAAAATATCCAGCAGTACGTCAAACAGCTGCTGGATAAAGACCTGATCGAGATGATGTATCAGCCCATCGTCGGCCTGCAGGACCAAGAGTTTGAATATTATGAGGCTTTTTGTCGACCGGATGTTGACGTGCTCCCGGAGGGTATTCCGGAAGATTTCTTCGCCAAGGCCCTAAAAACTAGTATCGCGCTACCACTGGATCAGTGGGTCACTCTCCGCGCCTTCAAAGAATTACAGGGTAAATTAAACTCCCACCCCAACACCCGAGTGTTCGTTAAAATCAGTGGTACTGCACTGAAAAATGAAAAATTCCTCGGCTGGCTCCAGGCCGCGTTGAAAGCAACCAAACTGAGTCCGCACCATGTGATCTTTCAGCTTGAGGAAAAGGACGTTAGCTGGGCTATGAAAGACGCTCAAGCCCTGGTTGAAGAGTTACACAAGGCCAAAGCCACGGTCGCCCTAACTCATTACGGTCTCAATGCGAACACCGACACCCTGAAGAAAATCAACTTCGACTTTGTCAAACCAGATCAAACACTGGTAGCAAAAGCCGCTAAGACCACCGATGGCGCAGAGATTCTCAGCGACTGTCTCAACACCGCCAAAGGCGAAGGTGTCAAAGTTATTGTGCCGTTCGTTGAGGACGCCTCACCCATTCCTACTTTATGGAAACTGGGGGTAGATTATATTCAGGGCTATTATATCCAGGGGCCCCATCCAACTATGGACTACGAATTCACCAGCGAGGAATAATCAGGTAAGCAATCACCAAGCAAGTAACCATTAAAGGACAAACAGACTAATTACGAGTCCCGGTTAATCACATCCCGATCACTGATCCCCATCAGGTAGAGAATACCATCCAGCCCGAGATGTGAAATTGCCTGCTTGGCATTGGCCCGCACCAGGGGTTTAGCCCTGAACGCAATCCCCAAACCCGCCAAACTCAACATCGGCAAGTCGTTGGCGCCATCACCCACAGCGATGGTTTGCTCGAGACTAATCACTTCCTGCGCCGCCAATTGCACTAATAATTCAGCCTTGCGCTCGCCGTCCACTATGTTTCCACTCACCTTGCCGGTAACTTTACCGTCACTAATATCCAGCTCGTTGGCAAACATATAATCCATACCCAGGCGTTGACGAATACGCTCGGCAAAGTAAGTAAAACCACCGGATAAAATCGCAGTTTTGTAACCCAGTGTTGCTAGTGTCTGCATTAGGTGCTCGGCACCTTCAGTCAACACTAAGTCTTGATACACGGTTTCCAACACCGACTCATCCAAACCTTTTAACAAAGCCACACGCTGGCGAAAGCTGTCGGCAAAATCCAGCTCTCCGTGCATCGCCCGCTCGGTAATCGCAGCAACCTCGGCACCCACACCCGCCTGAATGGCCAACTCATCAATGACTTCACTTTCAATCAAAGTGGAATCCATATCGAACACCACCAAACGGCGATGGCGGCGGAAAATGGTATCTTCCTGATAGGCAATATCCACATCAAGGTCGGTGGACAGCTCCAATAGCGAGGTGCGTAAAACACCCAGGTCGCTGGCTTCTCCACGCACTGAAAATTCAACGCAGGCTTTGCCGTCGGTGTCGAGGCGATCGAGAGGGGTACGCCCCGACAGGCGTGCAATTTTATCGATGTTCAAACCGTGCGCCGAGGTGACTTCGGTGATCCGTGCAATATGTTGCGCACTCACCACACGCGTTAGCAGCGACACAATATGGCGTGGCTTGCCTTGCTGGCTAACCCAGGTCTGATAACTGGCTTCGCTCACCGGCTCAACACGCATCTGCATACCCAGATCGCGAATAGCAAACGCCACTTCTTCCAGCACCTGGGACGGCTCATATTGACTGGACAGACGCGCCAAAACACCGAGACTGAGAGTGTCGTGAATCACTGCCTGCCCAATGTCGAGAATAATGACATCGTACTGAGCAAGCACATGGGTCACCGCAGAGGTCACCCCTGGCTTATCGTCACCGGATACGTTAATTAATAGAATTTGCTGCACGGCATCATCATCTCAATGTTTCAGCCGCTTATTATAGAGAACCTACAGGGCTTTAATAAGGCAGAACCTGAAACAAAGTCTTCGACTGGTAAATCAAGCTCATAAAAAACCGATGTCTTTTATAGGTACAGCTATAAGCTCGGCTATAAGCTCAACTCTAAAAACATCGGTTTTGTTGCACGTATTGTTAACCTAATCACCTACTAACCTAGTTATCTAGGCTGCATACGAATCCCGCCATCAATGCGAATGGTCTCACCATTAATATAGCCGTTCTCGGCAATATGAGTGACCAGGCGACCATACTCGGACGGCGCGCCGAGACGACTGGGGTTTAGTACCGTAGCCGCCAGAGAGTTGGTGACTTTTTCCGGCATCGACATCAACAGCGGAGTCGCCATAATACCGGGCGCAACGGTATTGACTCGAATACCTAGAGTGGCTAAATCCCGCGCCATCGGCAGAGTCATACCCACGATACCGCCTTTACTGGCGGAATAGGCGCACTGCCCCACCTGCCCCTCGTAGGCGGCGACCGATGCGGTGTGAATAATCACACCGCGCTCGCCGTCTTCCAGCTCGTTTTTCGCCATAAGTGCTGCGGCGCAACGGGCCACATTAAAACTGCCGGTTAAGTTAATGCCGATAAGTTTGCTGAAATCCCCCAGGGGCATCGGCTGGTTTTCCCGATTCAGAATTTTCTTGGCCGGGCCGATACCGGCGCAGTTCACCAGCACGTGCAAAGCGCCAAAATGGGCTGCGACTTCATTCATCGCATTCTCCACCGATTCTTCAGAAGCCACATCGACCGAAAAGAACGCGGCGTTATCCGCTCCCAGGCTAGCGACCACTTCAGCACCCGCTTCGGCATTGAGATCAAAAATAGCAATCTTGGCGCCCCGCCCCGCTAGCTCTTCAACCGTAGCCCGACCCAGGCCAGAGGCTCCACCCGTTACCAATGCGACTTTATTTGTTAAATCCACGCTGTTCTCCTGTGTATTAGTTACTGTGAATAATAATGTGTATTTAAAAGTCTCTTTCTTTCAATAATTAAGTACTTTAACCATTCAATTCTTTAATCATAACTGCGCGCATAATAAATTTTTGAATCTTGCCGGTCACCGTCATTGGGTAATCATCGACAAAGCGAATATAGTGCGGCACTTTGAAGTGGGTAATTTGATCGCGACAGTAATCCTTCACCTCGGCTTCGCTGAGCGTCTGCCCCTCCTGACACTTAATCCAGGCGCACACTTGCTCGCCGTATTTTTCGTCCGGCAGCCCCACCACCTGCACTTCCTGAATTTTCGGATGGGTGTATAAAAACTCTTCCACTTCGCGGGGATAAATATTTTCGCCGCCGCGAATAATCATATCCTTGATGCGTCCGGTAACTTGTACATAGCCGTCGGCATCCATCACCCCAATGTCGCCGGAATGCAGCCAGCCACCCTGGTCGATGGTTTCGGCGGTTTTTTCCTCGTCGTCCCAGTAACCACACATGACCGCGTAACCCCGGGTGCAGATTTCTCCTTTCTCACCAATGGCCACGACGTGATTATTGTCATCGACAATTTTAGTTTCGAGGTGCGGGCAGGGTTTACCCACGGTACTGACGCGTTTATCCATGTCATCGTGGGGTTCGGTAATGTGGCTCACCGGACTCAACTCAGTCTGTCCGTAAGCAATCAAAACTTCGCTCATGCCCATTTTGTCGATAACTTTCTTCATCACCTCCACCGGACAGGGCGCGCCCGCCATCACTCCGGTGCGCAAACTGCTGAGATCAAATTCATCAAACTGCGGATGATCCAGCTCGGCAATAAACATGGTCGGCACCCCATGTAAGGCCGTGCAACGCTCATTGGCAACTGCCTGCAAAGTACTTAAAGGTTCAAATGCCTCGCCGGGGAATACCGCCGCAGAACCATGAGTCACACAAGCCAAATTACCAATCACCATACCAAAGCAATGGTAGAGCGGCACCGGGATACACACCTTGTCGCTCTCGGTGAGGCTCATCACATCGCCGTTAACCTTGCCGTTGTTCAATACATTGCAATGGCTCAGGGTCGCGCCCTTGGGGTTGCCGGTAGTACCGCTGGTGAACTGAATATTGATCGGGTCGTCCGGTGACAATTCGGCAGCAATGGTAGCGAGCTCGGCCTGCTCCTGTTCACCACCCATAGCGCAGACATTAGCAAAGTTATACATGCCCGGCGTCACCGCCTCACCAAGCCGAATCACTAACTCCATATCGGGTAATTTGGCTGACTTTAGCGCACCAGGCTGACAGTGCTCCAACTCCGGGGCCAGTTCGCCCAGCATATTCAGATAGTGGCTGCTCTTAAATGACTCCGCCGTAATCAAGGCCTTGCATTGCACTTTATTAAGGGCGTATTCCAGCTCGTACAGTCGATAGGCGGGGTTGATACACACCAGAATAGCGCCAATTTTGGCCGTAGCAAACTGGGTCAAACACCACTCGTAGCAATTCGGCGCCCAAATACCCACGCGTTCACCGGGCTTAATACCCAGCGCCAACAGACCCGTGGCGAGCCGATCCACTTCCCGCTGATACTCCGTGTAGGTCCAACGAATATTCTGATGGGGCACCACCAGCGCTTCGCTATCGGGGAAGCGAGCAACAGTAATGTCGAACAAATTGCCAATGGTGTCGTACACCAGAGGTTCCTTCGCCACACTACAATGATAACTGGATTGGATTACTGTCATAGTTTTACCCCTGTACCCGTCTGCGGTTTGAAAACATCGTAGCTTGAAAACATCACGCTGTTTTCAGGATGGGCATTGTGGGGAAAATCGTGGATTCCAGCAAGTCCTGGCTCCTTCACCTGCACTCACATCTCCGCGACCCTGTAAAAAACTAGTAATGCACTCAGCGCAATCACGGCAACACCGTGCCTTTGAAGCACCATAAAATTGATGTTCAAGATCACTTTCGCTATAGTTCGACTCCTTTTTGGGGCAGTCAACCTGAGCGTGTAGTCGCTCCAGCCCCTGTGCTATCCATACCATTACTCCATACCAACACTGATTAGGAAGCCCCATGAGCCTGACGTTTAAAAGCATGAATTTTGGCCTCGGTGAAGATGTCGACTTGCTTCGAGATGCCGTTTATCAATTCGCCCAGGGTGAAATCGCACCTCGTGCCGAGCAAATCGACATCGACAATGACTTCCCCGCCGACCTGTGGCGAAAATTTGGCGACATGGGCCTGCTCGGCATGACCGTAGAAGAAGAGTTCGGCGGCACCAATATGGGCTACCTGGCCCATACGGTTGCGATGGAAGAAATTTCTCGGGCCTCCGCCGCTGTGGGCTTATCCTATGGCGCGCACTCCAATCTTTGCGTCAATCAAATTCGCAAAAACGGTACCCGCGAGCAAAAAACCAAATACCTGCCCAAACTTTGTTCCGGTGAACACGTCGGCGCACTGGCAATGAGCGAGCCCGGTGCTGGCTCCGATGTAGTGAGCATGAAATTGCGCGCCGACAAAAAAGGCGACCGCTATATTCTCAATGGCAACAAAATGTGGATCACCAACGGCCCCGACGCCGACACCTATGTGATCTACGCGAAAACTGATCCCAGCGGCGGCTCCAAAGGTATTACCGCTTTTATTGTCGAGCGAGATTTTCCTGGTTTCAGTCGCGCGCAAAAACTCGACAAACTCGGCATGCGCGGCTCCAACACCGGCGAGCTGGTATTTGAAGATTGCGAAGTGCCGGAAGAAAATGTTCTCGGCGAAGTCGGCAAGGGCGTTCGGGTGTTAATGTCCGGCCTCGATTACGAGCGCACGGTGTTGTCCGGTGGACCGGTGGGACTCATGCAAAACTGCATGGACATCGTGCTGCCCTACCTCCACGACCGCAAACAATTCGACCAGCCCATCGGCGAATTCCAACTGATGCAGGGTAAGCTGGCGGACATGTATGTGGATTTAAACACCTCCCGCGCCTATTTATACGCCGTCGCCAAGGCTTGTGACCGCGGCGAAGACTCACGCAAAGATGCTGCGGCGGTCATTCTCTACACCGCCGAACGCGCCACCCAAGTGGCCTTGCAAGCCATTCAAACCCTCGGTGGCAACGGCTACATCAACGAATACCCCACCGGTCGCTTGCTGCGCGATGCCAAGCTTTACGAAATTGGCGCGGGCACTTCGGAAATTCGTCGCATGCTGGTCGGGCGTGAGTTATTTACCGAAACCGCTTAGCAATATAATGCTAACCAGCATCCATTAAACATTTGGGGACAACATGCAATACAACTCCGTTTTGAAACCCGAGACATTTAAAGAAAAAACCATTTTGGTGACGGGTGCGGGCAGCGGTTTTGGTCGTTGTATCGCCCACGAGCTGGCTGCACTGGGTGCTACCGTGTTAATGATGGGTCGTACCGAGTCAAAGCTCCTTACCGTTAAAACCGAAATCGAAGCCGACAATCCCGGTGCCATCTGTGATTACGGCTGCGCCGATATTCGCGACGCCGACGCAGTCGAAATCGTTATCGATAAATTTATTGTCGACCACGGCGAAATTTACGGACTGGTTAACAACGCTGGCGGACAGTTTCCTGCCGATTTAGAAAACATCACACCCAACGGCTTTCTCGCCGTGGTACGCAGCAATTTAATCGGCGGTTTTATTGTTGCCAAAGCGGTTTTCCTCAAGTCGATGAAACAACACGGTGGCTCTATCATTAATATCACTGCCGATGAGGTGGGTGGTATGCCCCGCATGGCGCACTCCGGAGCAGCGCGGGCGGGTATGGAAAACCTGACTCAAACTGCCGCCGTGGAATGGGCCTATGCGGGCGTTCGGATCAACGCCGTCGCACCCGGCTATCTCGCTTCTTCTGGATTAGATACTTACGAAGACCCGGAAATGCTCGAAGCGATTCCTCATTTCCAGGAATCCGTGCCACTCAATCGTTTGGGCACCGAATCCGAGGTCAGCTCAGCCGTGTGCTTCCTGCTCAGCGAGGGCGCGAACTATATTAACGGCATCACCCTAAGAGTCGATGGCGGCAGCTCTCTGTGCCTAAGCTCACCCCTGGGTAGAAAAATAAAACGCGCGCAGCGCAACAACGAAGCCTACGACGGTTTCCATCGCGCTACGTTTCCAAAAGTGCTGCAAAAATAAGTTTAGTCTTACAAAAGTTATTACCACAGAGAAAATTTTCCATGGCCGTACTGAAATCAAAGATTAATACTCGCACTAGCGACTTTGCCGACAATGCCGCACAGATGCAGAGTGTTGTTGACGACCTCAATGCCAAAATCGCACAGATCAATCTCGGCGGTAATGAAAAATCTCGCGAGCGCCATGTGGCCCGTGGCAAATTATTACCCCGCGACCGCCTAAAACATTTACTCGACCCCGGCAGTCCATTTTTGGAGTTTTCCCACTTTGCCGCCTGGGAGTGCTACGACGACTATATTCCCGCTGCCAGTGTGATCACCGGCATTGGTCGCGTCTCCGGCCAGGAGTGCCTAATCATTATCAACGATGCCACCGTTAAGGGCGGCACTTACTATCCCCTCACCGTGACCAAACAACTTCGTGCACAGACCATAGCCGAAGAAAATCACCTACCCTGTATTTATTTAGTGGATTCCGGTGGGGCCTTCCTGCCGATGCAATCAGAAGTGTTTCCCGACCGCATGCACTTTGGTCGAAACTTTTACAACGAAGCGGTGATGTCCTCAAAAGGTATTCCGCAAATTGCCGTGGTGATGGGTTCCTGTACCGCTGGCGGCGCCTATGTACCGGCAATGGCCGATGAATCCATTATCGTTAAGGAACAGGGCACCATTTTTCTCGGTGGCCCGCCGCTGGTAAAAGCCGCCACCGGAGAAGTTGTAAGCGCCGAAGAACTCGGCGGTGCCGACGTGCACTGTCGCACCTCTGGGGTGACCGACCACTACGCACAAAATGATCACCACGCTCTGCAACTGGCGCGACAATCCATCGCACGGCTGAATCGCGTAAAACCCCAACAGCTCGATATAAAAGAATCGGTCGAGCCACTCTACGACGCAAAAGAAATTTACGGCCTGATACCTAAAGATACTAAGCAGCCCTACGACGTGAGAGAAGTGATTGCCCGTATCGTCGATGGTTCGGAATTTGACGAATTCAAAGCACTTTACGGCTCAACATTGGTATGCGGCTTTGCCCGTATTCACGGCTATCCGGTGGGTGTTCTCGGCAATAATGGCATTTTGTTCGGCGAGTCCGCACAAAAAGGCGCGCACTTTATTGAGCTTTGCGCACAACGCAAAATCCCCCTGGTGTTTTTACAAAACATCACTGGCTTTATGGTCGGCAAACGATATGAAGCCGACGGCATTGCCAAGCACGGTGCCAAATTAGTGACTGCGGTCGCCTGCGCCAAGGTCCCCAAGTTCACCATTATTATTGGCGGCTCTTTTGGCGCCGGCAACTACGGCATGTGTGGCCGCTCCTACGACCCGCGCTTTTTGTTTATGTGGCCGAACGCACGGATCTCGGTAATGGGCGGCGAACAAGCAGCCGGCGTACTTTCTACCGTGAAGCGCGATCAAATCGAAGGCAAGGGCGAAACCTGGAGCAAAGAAGACGAAGCCGAGTTTAAGCAACCGGTGATCGACCTCTACGAAAAACAGGGCCACCCCTACTACGCCTCGGCGCGAATTTGGGACGATGGCATTATCGATCCCGCCGATACCCGCACCGTGCTGGGCCTGTGTATCTCCGCCAGCCTCAACAAAGAAATCGAAGACACCAAATTTGGCATCTTTAGAATGTAATTATTGGTGATCGACTCGCGTTCCAATAAACGCCCGCATCACCTGAGGAAGATTGAATGTTCGATAAAATTTTAATTGCTAACCGTGGCGAAATCGCCTGTCGAGTTATTCGCACTGCGCGCAAACTGGGTATTCGCACGGTCGCGGTGTATTCCGATGCCGATGTTGATTCCCTTCATGTAGCGATGGCTGACGAAGCCGTGCATATCGGTGCAGCACCGTCCAAAGAATCCTACCTGCTGGCGGACCGCGTGCTCGAAGCCGCGAAACTTACCGGCGCTCAGGCAGTGCATCCCGGTTATGGTTTCCTTTCTGAAAACGCGGCTTTTAGTGCGGCCTGTAAAGCTAACAATATTGTTTTTATTGGGCCTCCCGTTGGTGCCATTGAAGCCATGGGTTCCAAGTCTGCCGCTAAAACCATTATGGGGAAAGCCGGTGTACCCTTAGTACCCGGTTATCACGGCGACGACCAAAGCCCGGCGGTATTAAAGCAACACGCCGACGCCATGGGTTACCCCGTTCTACTTAAAGCTACTGCTGGCGGTGGCGGTAAAGGCATGCGTCAGGTCTGGAGCAGCGAGGAATTTGACGAAGCTCTGGAAGCGGCAAAACGAGAATCCCTGTCGAGCTTTGGCGACGACCGCATGTTGATCGAAAAATATCTTACCCAGCCCCGCCACGTTGAAATCCAGGTATTTTTCGATCAACAGGGCAATGGCGTATTTTTGTTTGAGCGCGACTGCTCTGTGCAGCGCCGCCACCAAAAGGTGATTGAAGAAGCCCCGGCACCGGGCATGAATGAAATGGTTCGCGCAGCGATGGGTGATGCTGCTCTCCTCGCCGCCAAAGCCATTGACTACGAAGGAGCCGGCACGGTTGAGTTTTTACTCGACAAAGACGACACCTTCTATTTTATGGAGATGAACACCCGCCTACAGGTGGAACATCCCGTTACCGAAATGATCACCGGGCAGGATTTAGTAGAGTGGCAATTACGTGTTGCTGCTGGACAAGCACTACCACTCTCGCAAGATCAACTCACCATTAATGGCCACTCCTTCGAAGCGCGAATTTACGCCGAAGATCCCAACAACGATTTCCTCCCGGTAACCGGCACGCTGTCCTACTTGCAACCGCCGGAAGAAAGCGCTCATGTGCGCGTCGATACCGGCGTATTGCAAGGCGACGAGGTCAGCGTGTATTACGATCCCATGATTGCCAAACTCATAGTGTGGGACGAAGATCGCAACCGCGCTCTGGCGCGTTTAACCCAGGCGCTTAGCGAATATCGCATTAGCGGAACCGTCACCAATGTGGAATTTCTCTACAACCTGGCGAACTCCGAACCCTTCCGTAAAGCTGATCTCGACACCGGCTTTATCGACAAACATAGCGATTTGATTTTCCATAAAAACCAAATTGAACTTAAAAAATACTTACCACTGGCAACCCTCTATCTGATTCTCAAGCGCGATCAGGACGCCTCTACACAGGCCTCGCAAAGTAGCGATCCCTACTCGCCCTGGCATAGCGCCGCCGGCTGGCGCACAGGTGCGGATTCACGTCACGATTATTCTCTGCTAATCAACGGCACTGAAATGACCGTAAGCGGCAAGGTCCTCAATGATGGTGGGTTTGACATAAGCGCGAGTAGCGATGATGTGGCTCTAACCGCGCGCGTTAGCGGCAGCCTAAGCAGCGATATTTTAAAGGGCGATCAGCTGCATGCCAATATCGACGGTCATCGCATCCACGCTACGGTCGTTGCCCACGATGGGATTTACAGCCTCTTCACCCAGGATGCCACCGTGCAATTTAATCTTATCGCCCCGGATTGCGGCGACTTAGACGGTGCCGCCGGAGCCGCCGGTTTAAGCGCACCAATGAATGGCACCATCGTCGCACTGCCAGTAACTGCCGAAAGCCCGGTGAAAGAAGGTCAGGCCATCGTTATTATGGAAGCCATGAAAATGGAGCACACTATTCGCGCACCAGCCGATGGCACCGTAGTGGAGTTTTATTTTAAGGAAGGCGATTTAGTGGATGGCGGTGCGGAACTGGTTAATTTTGAGGCCGCCGAGAGCGAATAAAACTAAGGTCACGACAGGTATAGATATACCCGTCGTGACCTTAGTTTATTTAAAAAATTAAAATCGGATATTTCTGATAGTTTATTTAACGCGATTAAACATCCTTAACCCGAACCATCAATTTCCCGGTATTTTCTCCGGTGTAGAGTTTCTTTAGAGCTTGCAAGGCATGCTCTAGACCATCCACAATTTCCGTACGGACTTTAATTTTTCCTTCGGCCATCCACTGACCCAGCGCGGCAATGGCTTCCGGGTAGCGATCGGCATAATCCAGCACAATAAAACCCTCTATGCGCACCCGCTGCATTAATAACATCTCGTAGTTGTAGGGGCCCGGCACCGGCTCCGTAGCCCTGTACTGGGAAATCAAACCGCAGGTGGGAATGCGACCTTTAAGGTTCATCAGTTTAAGGCAGGCATCCAGAATTTTGCCGCCGACGTTATCAAAATAAACATCAATACCGTCAGGGCAGGCGGCTTTAAGGGCCTTCGACAGGTCTTCTGTTCGATAATTAATCGCGGCATCAAAACCGAGGTCATTTTTGATCCATTCACACTTTTCGTCGCTTCCGGCAAGACCCACCACGCGACAGCCTTTGATTTTTGCGATTTGACCGACGATGGAACCAACCGCTCCCGCTGCGGCAGACACCACTACGGTTTCACCGGCTTTAGGTTCGCCAATATCCAGCAAACCAAAATACGCCGTGGGGCCAACCAGCGCCAAAGTACTAAACGCATCAGCAACCGGTATCGGGCCGGTATCACCCATCGGGCTTAGCATCCCCGGCGTACCCAGTTGATAATCGGCCCATTGACCTAGACCACTGACCAGCATGCCCTCGGCATAATCGGGGTGATTGGATTTCACTACCGTGCCGCAAACCACACCGCGCATTGGCTCGTTTAAGCCCACCGGGGGCATATACTGATCGACGTCCTTCATCCAGATAATATTGGTCGGATCAAGTGACAGATAATTTAAGCGAAACAGAAATTCGCCTGCGCCTGGCTCTGGAATCGCTTCCTCATCAAAACCCAGAGTATCATCGCTCAGATCACCAATGGGTCGATTATGTAATCGCCAAACTCGATTCACTTCGGACACTTTTGTCTTGGACATGGTTTTTCTCCCTTTCATTTACTTAGTGAGTATTTTTTTCGCTCAGCGCTTCGCCATCAAACTCAATACCAACCCAGCCGTCACACATAAAATTACGGATATTGCCGTGATTATTACCTGCAGGGTCGCCCAGTACATCCTCGCGATAGTAGACACCAAAACAAGCCAGGGTTTCCGCCTCGCTGAATTGGTTTAAACGCGCAAAGGCAAAAATTCGACAGGAACCTTCGTTGCTTCCCGCCTCGTTGACGACCATCGCATTGCCAGTATCGTCGCCAGCACTACCGCCAGCACCGCCGCGAACATCAGAACCATTACTGAACCGAGTCGGAGTGTAGTCATAGTGCTGGTCGATAATGGCCATCACCTGGTCAAACTCTACCGTTTCAGGTGTGGTTTTTAATTGCAGCAAAAACTGCTCTAAAGATTGCT
Organism: Porticoccaceae bacterium; assembly: GCA_018069525.1. Lineage (GTDB taxonomy): Bacteria > Pseudomonadota > Gammaproteobacteria > Pseudomonadales > Porticoccaceae > JAGPUQ01. Next base: position 118,037 of record JAGPUQ010000007.1, read on the forward strand.
CTGCCGTCATATGTTATTTCCTGCCTAAGCCAGATAATTATTTGGGACGTTGATTTTAGAACCCAGGGATCGTATTGTCGTTTGCTAAAGGAAAAACACAAGGGATAAGTTTATGTCTAGCATTCAAATTGAAGAACATCCCCACGCGGTATTACTAAGACTGGCTAAGGGCGTTACTAGCCCCATCAATCTTGCCTTAGTTAACGACCTTGCCGCCGCCATTGCCGATATTAAACAACATCATAAGGGTGTGGTGATTGCAGGAGGCGATAAATTTTTCTCCATCGGCCTGGACATCCCTACCATGATCAAAACCTCGCCGGAGGAATTTAGCGAGTTCTGGAATGCCTTCAATCAACTGTTGTTCGATATTTACACACTACCAATGCCAACCATCTGTGCGATGCGGGGCAACACTATCGCTGGCGGCACCGTGTTAGCGCTCACCTGCGACTACCGCTACGGCGCGGACAATGGCAAAAAAATGGGCCTCAACGAAATTAAATTGGGCGTGCCCATCCCCTATCTGACTTCCCTGACGCTACCTAGGTTGGCCAGCGATCACGCGGTGCGGGAAATCATCTACGGCGGAGAGTTTTTCTCTTTTGATATAGCCCACAAAGATGGCCTGGTGGATAATATTTATCCCGCTGCCGAAGTGGAAGCACGGGCGCTGGAAAAGGTCTCTAGTATTGCTCAGCATCCAAAAGCAGCTTTTCAAACGATGAAAGCGACGCATATTGAAGCGGTGGTCGAGGCCTACCTAAAAAACCACAAAACAAAAAATGCGGTATTTGCAGATATGATGTTTGCTGAACCTGCTCGCTCGAAAATGATCGCGGCGGCGGAAAATTTTTAATTTTAGATCATTGAAAAACTCAGGAAAACGACAGCGGCAGATTTAATCAAATAAAGCGCTGCCAGATCACCGCAGCCCAGGCGAAAAAGAATATCGCCATGCTAAGCATCACCGCAGCAGAACCTTGATCTTTAGCACGACCGGCCAATTCATTGCGCTCGCCACCCTGTAAATCCACTACCGCTTCAATTGCAGAGTTGAGTAATTCAACAATTAATACTATTAACATCGAACCGAACAAAAGCACCAGATCTATACCGCTGCTGGCTAACCACAGCGCGACCGGTGTCAGCACCAGTGCGAGAATAACTTCAACACGAAACGCTTCTTCATGGCGAAAACACGCCCGCAGGCCTTGACTGGAGTAACGGCTGGCATCCAGAATGCGCCGAGTAAAAATATTACCTGATTTTGAAACGCCGTCAGTCAAAGCACTTAACTCCCATTACCTAATTGTTGATCCATCGACAAAGCCGGCGAGGATTCTTTTGGCACCCCGACCGGTTTCGCCGGCACACCGGCAACGGTGGTGTGTGGCGGAACGGATTCCAGCACCAAACTACCCGCGCCAATTTTTGCGCCCTCACCCACGTCGATATTGCCGAGAATTTTTGCTCCCGCAGAAATTAATACGCCACTGCCAATTTTTGGATGCCGCGCGCCACTACCGCAACCCGTGCCACCCAGAGTTACCCCGTGCAACATGGACACGTTATCGCCCACCACGGCGGTTTCCCCAATCACCAGCCCGGTGGCATGGTCGATCATAATGCCACCACCAATACGCGCCGCCGGATGAATATCCACTCCGAAGCGCTCGGAACTTTGATTTTGCAAATACAGCGCCAGTGACTGCCTCCCGTGATGCCACAAATAATGCGCGACCCGATGCACCTGCAAGGCGTGAAAACCTTTGAAGTACAGTAACGGCATGGAATATTTATCGCACGCCGGATCGCGGTCGTAGTAGGCCAGTAGATCCTGGCGCATTTTGACGGCAACATCTCCGGCTAGAATGGGCGCAAATAATTGCCGAATCTCTTGTGCAGAAACCGAGTTATTGCCAAAAGAATCAGCAAGCATATAAGCCAGCGCAGACTCCAGGTCAGCGTGACTTAAAATAGTGCGCTCAAGATAAGGGGCGAGCACCGGCTCCTGCTGCGCAGCCTGGGTAGCTTCGTCGCGAATATCCTGCCACAGCGGGTCTTTCATTGGACTTTGCATTGGGCTTTGATCATTGCTTGTTATCTGTCAGGTGAATGTGATCATTTTAAAAAAGTTAGAGCGTTAAATATAGTTTTCTTATGCTGCTTAGTATTGAAGTTAGCGCTGTTGTTTTCCTCAGCACTCCCCCCCTCAGCACTCATCCATAGCTACTCAGTGATCGCGATAAAACGTGTGTAAATAGTATCCCAATGAGCCAACACTGCGGCCTTCAGTTCAATATCACTGTCTGCAATTAAATGTTTCAGCGCGGCGGAGTCACACAGTGCTTCAAAGCGCCGGGCTAGCGGAGCATAACTCAAGTGCCAGGGTTCGGGGGCAATGCCGTCGCCATCAACCGTATAAGGACGAAAGAAGCCGGTGCGGACAAGATCATCCGGGTGCGCATCTACTTCCTCTTGCAGCCAAACATTGAGCGCGCTAAAGGGACCGCCCTTGCAGTATTCATCAGTATGTAATTGCAAACAGTAATCGGCGGGCACGGCGGCGGCATCCCAAATATCGAAATCGCTGCCCCAGTGGTGACGCGAAGTGCCCGGTAAGGCCGACCAGCGCAAAATAGCAAAGACTTTTTGCGTGTCGTCCAGGCGCTGCATCTCAAGGGGCTGACCCGCGCTGTCCAGTACCGCACGCTCTCCTCGCGCTTTAGTATTCCAAATATTCAGTTGGCGCTCAAAAGAACGGAAGCCACTGGCAACGCTAATATCTAACCCTACTTCGCGACCCCGCTCACACAAGGCCTGCAAGGGCGCGATCAGTTCGCGATGCAGTTCGCAGTGATCGCTCCACGCCGCCAGGTGCTCCCGGTTGCGCCCGGTCAACTGAAAGAAAGATTTTGTCTCGCTCATGCCCGTCTCGATGCTATCTTGTAACCCTGCTGGGTTATCTTGCGACCATACTGGAATATGCCTTTGCTTCCAACTCGGCGAGGCCTGCTTCACTCGGCTATTGTCACGCAACTGTTGTCTCACGATCATTGTCTCGCGGCCATTACCTCGCGACCATCTACTTAACAATACACAGGTTTTGGACATGACACTGCAGTTTTGGGAATTTCTGGCCGGGCTTGGTCTCTTCCTGTTTGCGATGAGAACCATTGAAACCGCGCTGCGGCAGTTAAGCACTCGTACTTTTCGACATTTTATCCGCGATCATACCCGCACCCCAATCCACGGCGTTGCGGTCGGTGTTCTCAGTACCATCTGTCTGCAAAGCAGTTCATTGGTTGGACTTATCCTGCTGGCTTTTGTCGGCGCCGGAATAATTCATTTTCGCAATGCCCTGGGAATTATCTACGGCGCCAACCTGGGCACCACCTTTACCGGCTGGCTGGTAGCGACCATCGGCTTCAAGCTCGACCTCGGCGGCTATGCTCTCGCTCCCCTCGCCGTCGGCGCCTTAGTTCATGTGTTTGTCCACCCAGACAAGCGCAACCACCACTACGGCTCTTTGCTATTGGGATTAGGACTACTTTTGTTGGGGCTAGATTGGATGAAAGCCGGCATGGAAACCCTTGCTCTCCAGGTAGACGATCAATATTTTCGAGATTACCCAATACTGGTCTATTTTGCCGCCGGGGTAATATTTACCGCGCTAATCCAGTCCAGCTCCGCCACTATGGCGGTCATCCTCAGCGCCCTGTACAGCGATTTAATCCCCTTACATACGGCGGCGGCCATTGCCATCGGTTCCGATCTCGGCACCACCAGCACAGTGTTGCTGGGTGGTATTAGTGGGCGTCTTGGACGCGGTGCCGATAGCAATAGGCAACGAAGGGGCAGCTCCCCGGATAAAAAACGAGTGGCTTTATCGCACCTGATGTTTAACGTCATTACCGATGTACTAGCACTGATATTGCTTACGCCACTGTTATTTATAGTGCAGCGAATCCTGGGCATAGCAGACCCACTGTTTGCACTAGTGGCGTTTCACTCCCTGTTTAACTTACTCGGCATCGCCCTCTTTCTGCCGCTTACCAACACCTTCGCCCGCTGGCTCGAAGCGCGTTTTCGCGCGCAACCCGTCCAACACTGCCAACATATCCACCAAACCTCAAGCCATGTGCCCGAAGCCGCGCTCAGCGCCATGACCACGGATATACGCGACATACTGCGCTCCGCAGCGTCGCTTAACCTACGAGTTTTGAACCTCTCCGGCGATGCACTCCAGGCTCATGGCGTGTCGCTGCCCAAGCAGCAACACGCCTATCGAGACGGCTACTCCGAACTCAAACAGCAGGAAGAAGAGTTGCAAACTTATGCCCAGCAACTGACCACAGAAACCCTGGACGAAAACGAAAAGACTACCTTAAACAAACTACTGTCAGCGGTGCGCAATATTGTGTACAGCGCCAAGAGTTTGAAAGATGTACACGATAACTTTATCGATTTTCACCAACTCCCCGAAGAGCCCCTCTCCCACGCCCTTCGCGAGGATACCGAACGTTTTTACACCCACTTATTTAATTATCTGGAAAACCAAACTGCCGAAGCCGCAGACGAAATACCCCACCTGCTTAATCGGCAGATTGCCGAATCCCATGAACGCCTGCATCAGTTGATGAGAAATCGAGCGCGCCAGGAAGAGTTTTCGCTATCGACTTTATTGAATATGAATCGGGAGTTATTCGTGTCAAATCAGAGCTTGGTGGAGGCGGCCTATTTGTTACAGAACCAGCCGCAGAGTGGTCTGACTGATTAACTGACTCGGCTTATTATCTGCAATATTTGTTATCGGCAGTAAACAGGGAACCGGCCACCCAAATGTAGCCTTGCCTAAAATGCGGCATGATAAAATTTCAGTAATGCGGTGGTGGCTGGCTCTCCGTCTCACTTATGCCACCCTCTATGCCCCCCGCCTCGGCCAGCCCATTTAAACGTGCCAGCAACTGGTTGCAAATGGCTTCCAGGGCATCAATGCGCCTCTGTTGCTCGTAGATCACATCATTTAAGGCCTTGGTGGTGTCCTCTTGATAGGCCAGCTTTTCTTCCAGGGCGTTGAATCTTTCGTCGGACACGCTACTCTCCTAAACTGATGTCACCGGACTCCACCACGGTGATGGAGGTCGGCCACCAGGGCTTTCTGAGCTTGGTTTCTAGTTCGTAGGCATAGGGCTTAGCCGGGTTTTTCAATATGTCGGCCAATACTCTAAAACTGGTGAGTAAATTGGTACTGGCTTCCACCTCTACCCGTTTCTCGCTATAGCCGGGGATTTTGCCAACACCTGCGGAGACTCCGCTAGCAACCGAGTGACCATTGAGCTTAAGGCGATAGGACATGCCGGACACATTTAAGGCCCGACTATCCATATTGACAATTTTCAAACCCACCATAAAACGCGCCTCAAAACCGCTGGATGCCAGGGGCCGAAGACCAGTGAGATAAACCTCGGGCTTCTCGGTGCCCGCCCCTAGATAAGCACAGGCCGACAACAGCCCGCAGGCGAACAAAACAGCAAGCCGTTTGGCTACGACTCTTGCCTTGAGCGACGCAGCTGTCAGAGTAGTCGGTAACACCATGTTATGGCTCCCTAAGCAGGTCAAATTGGCAGGCAAGTGTGCGTTATTTTGCCGCCTGTCGCCACCCTTCTCGTCACTACTGCAGCCACTACTACCGCCGCTACACTATGGCATTAATACGGGGCACTAATACTGGCGCTGATGCTTAAATATAGTGTCGCCAGCATTGAATTTTATCGACGAGGGCTTATCTTATATAGCCAACAGTCTTATACAGTCACTTTTGAAACCCAAAGCCTGCAATACTGTTAAAGTGCAGCAAAACACCCTTTAAAACCAGCGGAGAATTATCGTGCTCAGAATAGGCCTCTTCCTCGGCACCAACATCGCCATTTTGATGTTGGTCAGCATTATTTTTAAAACCTTTGGACTAGAGGATTATCTCTCCGCTCAAGGGGTGCATACTAACCTCACCGCCACTCTGGTTATGTGTGGCATCTTCGGCTTTGCCGGTTCATTTATTTCGCTGCTCATATCCAAGTTTATGGCCAAGCGCAGCACCCGCACCCGGTTGATCGACGAACCCGCCAATAGCGAGGAGCGCTGGCTGGTGGACACCGTGGCTGAGCTCGCCCGCAAAGCCGATATCGACATGCCCGAAATCGGTATTTTCCCGTCCCCACAATCTAACGCTTTCGCCACCGGCTGGAATAAAAACAAAGCCTTAGTGGCGGTCAGCGCAGGCTTGTTAGAGCGCTTTGAGCGCGAGGAAGTACGCGCCGTACTCGCCCACGAAATCGGCCACGTCGCCAATGGCGATATGGTGACCCTGGCCCTGGTGCAAGGTGTGGTAAATACCTTTGTGATGTTTTTTGCGCGAATCATCGGCTCAATAATTGACCGCGTAGTGTTTAAAAATGAGCGCGGCCGAGGCATTGGCTACTTTATGATCGTGATGGTATTGCAGGTGGTGCTGGGCATTCTCGCCTCCACCATCGTGATGTGGTTTTCACGCTGGCGAGAGTATCGCGCCGATGCAGCCGGCGCCCACTACGCCAGTCGCTCCGCCATGATTGGCGCGCTGCAACGCCTGCAAGCCGAGTCTCAGGCCCATATCCCCAGCGAATTGCCAGAAACTATGACCGCCCTGGGTATTTCCGGCGGCTGGAAAAAACATACGGGCAAACTGTTTATGACCCACCCACCGCTAGAAGAACGTATTGAAGCCCTACGTCGCGGTGTTTAGCCTCAAGAGATTTGATCCTGGATTAAATCAATGACTGCCGTTTATCTCGGCGCCTTAGCCGAGCTTGCGGCGGGTGCGACGCGAGGCTATCAAGCCGCGCCCGATCTCAGTGTGTTTGCGGTACGCCATAACGACGAGGTACATGTCTATCGCAATCTCTGTCCCCACGGCGGCACCGAACTGAACTGGATGCCGGACAAATTTCTCGACCGCGACCGCGAATATATCCAGTGTTCGTCCCACGGCGCGCTATTTGAAATTAACACCGGGCTCTGTATCGCGGGCCCCTGTGGCGGTCAACACCTGGACAAGCTGCCTAGTCACGTCGAGGACGGCAATATCTACGTTCACATTAAAAACATGATCGAAGCCGAAAAAAATTAATTCCAACCCAGACCTTTAATTAAACCCTCCCATTAAACTAAACTTAAAAAAGGAAAACACCATGAGTAATGTTGCAGACGAACTCGCTATCCGCAAAGTAGTTGCACAATATAACCGCGCCTTCGACTACGGCGATCCCGTCGCCTGGGCAGATTTATTTACTGCCGACGGCACTTTCTGTATGGGCGGCAAGGAGCTGGCTGGCGGCAAAGAAAACCTGCTCGCCTTCGCCAACAAAATGGTCCCCAGCATGAAGGTAAAACATTGCACGACTGATGCCATTGTCGAAGTCGACGGCAACACCGCCAGCCACGACGCCTATTTAATCTTAGTCGACACCGGCGCAGACAAGGTGAGCGTGGTCAACTCTGGTCGCTATATCGATACCATGGAAAAAGTTGGCGGCGACTGGAAATTTAAAAGCCGCGTCGTCGAAATCGACGGAAAAATGTAAAATAAGAATTTATTTCACCAAATAAAAAAACCCTTACCAAAAACCCCTGTAATGGGGGTTTCTTTACTAATACTCTGTAACTAAAAAATCAACATTTAACATTCAGCTTACGATCAAGCACAATCTCATCGGCACCCAACTGACAGCCGTAGGCAAATATTTCGACACCGGCGGCAAGGGCTTCGCGCAGGGTTTTTCCATACACCGGATCGATATCGTCCTCGGGGCTGACTGTACTGACATCACTTAGCTGCACACAAAAACACAACACCGCTCTATGCCCTTCTGCCACCATGGCCATTAATTCGCGCAGATGCTTGCTACCACGGGTGGTAACGGAATCTGGGAATTGCGCTAAGCCATTACCTGCGGACAGCGTGACATTTTTAACTTCCACGTAGCAACGCTGATCACCTTCCTGCAACAGTAAATCAATACGACTGTTTTCCGCTCCGTAGCGAACCTCCCGACGCAGACTGCTATAACCCTCCAGTTCGGGAATGCGCCCCGCCAATATCGCTTCCTCCACCAGTCGGTTAGGCCGACTGGTATTGACACCGGCCAGCAAACCATCGCTGGTGGTAACCATTTCCAAAGTGCCGGGTAATTTTCGTTTCGGGTTGTCGGAGCGAGAAAACCAACAGGGTGTTCCCGGCGCCAGGCAATGTTTCATTGAGCCAGTATTGGCGCAGTGGATGGTTAATTCACTACCATCGCTCAGTGCCACGTCGGCAAAAAATCGTTTGTAGCGCCGTATAAATATGCCTTGCTCAAAAGCCGGATCAAACTTCACCCCCGGCTCCCCAAAGCCGAACTCAAGCGCTCTACTGCCAACTCCAAACGCTCCATCGGCTCGGTGTAGGTGAAGCGCACGTGGCTTTGCGCTAGATGCTCGCCAAAGTCGGTGCCCGGCGTGAATGCCACTCCGGCACGTTCCAGCATATCCCAGCAAAACGCCTCGCCGTCCGCCCTACCCGGTTTCATCAGGGCGCTAATATCGGCGTAAATGTAAAACGCCCCGGCGGGGGTAACAGGAATACCAAAACCCAGTGATCTCAGTGCCGGTACAAAAAAATCACGGCGACGCTGTAATTCTTCGCGGCGAGCTTCCATTTCGGCGATGACCGATGGCTGAAAAGCCGCCAGGGCAGCGTACTGCGCAATGCTGGGCGGGGAAATATAAAAATTCTGCGCCATGGTGTTGATCACATCGACCACATCTTCAGGCACCACCATCCAGCCCAGACGCCAACCGGTCATACCGAAATACTTGGAGAAGCTGTTGATCACAAAGGCTTCGTCGGTAATTTCAAGAATAGAGGTTTCGTCCCGCTCATAGACCAGGCCGTGATAAATCTCATCCACCACCAGAGTGCCACCCTGGCTGGCAATAAACTTGTGGATGCCCTCAAGGTGAGCTCGATCCATAAGCTCCCCGGTGGGATTGCTGGGCGAAGCTAACAGCGCACCGATAGTGTTGGCCTGCCAGTGGGCGCGGGTCGCCTTCTCCGTCAACTGATAGCGCTCTGCGGCCTCCACCGGCACGGCCTGAGGCTCACCCCCGGCGCGACGAATAAAATTGGCGTTGCAGGGATAGCCCGGATCGGTGACCAATACACCATCGCCCGGATTGATTAACAAATCACCAATCAAACTCAGCGCCGCGCTGCTGCCGGTGGTTACCACTATGCGTTCCGGCGCAATCGCAATGCCATTGCGCTGTCGATATAGGTCCGAGATCGCCCTACGCAATTCGGCGATGCCGAGCGCCGAAGTGTATTTGGTTTTTTCGTCCCTCAAGGCCGCCTCTGCGGCCTCGACTATAAGTTGAGGCGTAGCAAAGGCGGGTTGGCCGGCTTCGAGCCGCACGATGTCGCGACCCTCCGCCTGCAAGCGCTCTGCGGCCTCCAGAAAGTCCACCACCTTGAACGAAGTCATCTCCGCCACGCGATCTGCCAGGCGGCGTGTTTTTACTCCAGTCGGTGTTTTTACTCCAGTCGATGTAGTTACTGCCACGTATGCTCCTGATATATAGACTTATCGTTAGTTGACGCCATTCTAACGACATCTTAACAACAGCGCCCGATAGTAAATAAATAGTGCGCTGCACTTGAAATTTGATCTAATCACCCCTATAAACGCCTCTTCGTTATCAGTCCGATATGGATCCGGTCATGGCTAGAAAGAAAGCTGTAGTAAAATCACCGTTATTTCTTCGCGGTTTCGAACCCTACAAAGAAAAGAAGGGTGAGGAATACATGAATGAAAAGCAGAGACAACATTTTAAAAATCTACTGCTGTCCTGGAAACAGGAATTGATGGAAGAAGTCGATCGCACCGTCTCTCACATGAAGGACGAGGCGGCCAATTTCCCCGACCCCGCTGATCGCGCTACGCAAGAGGAAGAATTCAACCTCGAACTTCGCACCCGCGACCGCGAGCGCAAGTTGATCAAAAAAATTGACCAAACCATTGTGGCCATCGACTCCGACGACTATGGCTACTGCGAGCAGTGCGGCGTCGACGTGGGCATCCGCCGACTGGAAGCCCGCCCCACCGCAACCTTGTGCGTCGACTGTAAAACCCTCGATGAAATCCGCGAGCGCCAAACGTCCAACGGCTGAAGCCCATCCAGGGTGAATGGGTGTGGAGTAGCCCGGTGACGGCTGAGCGATGCCTCAATGCCTAAACCCGGCGATGCTGAATTTGGTGATACTGAACCTGGTAATCCCAGCCCCTATATCGGCCGCTTTGCACCCTCGCCCACCGGCCCCCTCCACGCGGGTTCGCTGGTTGCGGCCCTGGCTAGTTATCTCGATGCTCGCGCTGCCCACGGCCAGTGGCTGCTGCGCATCGAAGACATTGACCCGCCTCGTGAAATTCCCGGTGCCAGCGATCTTATCCTGACTCAGCTCGACGCCCACGGCCTACATTGGGACGGAACGGCGTGCTATCAAAGTCAGCGCCTGGAATACTACCTTAGCGCCCTGAAAAATCTCGCCGCACAAAATCTACTATTCGCCTGCACCTGTACCCGGGAACGGGTTCGCGCTAACGCTGGCCAGTACGATGGCAGCTGTCGAGCCCACCTGATACAGGCAAAGGACATCTCGATAGCAGCGGACAACGCAACACCGCCCAACAATGCGGCTGCTCACACCAGCACCTCCACCCGTATTCGCACCGACGCACACTCGCTCATCGCCTTCGACGATTTAATAAAGGGCCCCCAGCGTGTTGATTTACACACCGCAGGTGGTGACTTTATTGTGCGCCGCCGGGATCAGCTATTTGCCTATCAACTCGCAGTCGCGGTGGACGATGCCGAACAAAATATCAGTCATGTACTGCGCGGTGGCGATCTACTCGACTCCACGCCACGGCAAATTTTTCTGATCAACCTGCTGGACTCTCCCGCCACGCCACCTCGATACGGGCATATCCCGATGATGGTCAACCAGGATGATCAAAAACTCAGCAAACAGCACCACGCTCCCAGCCTAGAGCTCGGTGCGCCGGGTGAAAACCTTTACCACGCCCTGGAATGGTTGAATCAGTCGCCTCCCCAGGCACTCCTCGGTGCAAATCCAGACGAAGTGCTAGATTGGGCCATCAACCACTGGGATCGGGGACAAGTCACGTCAGTTGAACGTAAGCCCTACGACCTGGACAAACCATCTTAAAAGTCTTCTTAAGAACACAAAAAGTTATATGCTTATGCCTAATTATTATAAAAGCTGTTTTGCCATTCGTCCGCGCCCGCGCTAATATGCTTGCAACTTATACCAATAATTACTTTAGAGAATAACAATAAGACCGACAATAATAATAAAAATAACGACTGGCTTGCTTGAGGTGTAAAAACCGACAGCCTATGAATAATACGGGGGAAGTCGAGAGACTTCCCTTTTTCATTTGCGGCTTTCTTAAATGCATATGTATTCGCATATGTATTGGCATATGCGAATATCGACATAACTTCGATGACATAGCTCCAACATAGCTCCAACATAGCTCCGACATGTCTCGTGCCAGCACCGGCCTGGACATCTCTTCCCCCTCACCCATTAAAATCAGCCAGTCTCCGCGAGGCTGGGGCCACCACTGTGCTAGAATCGCCGCTGCTCCGCGACCACCTGTCTAGAATGATTAAACGTCTCAAAAAGCTACTTAGCTCAAAGTCCAACAAAGCCACTCAAGGGAAGGCCACTCAAGGGCCACGGCGAATTGCCGCCGACAGCCATGGCCTCCACCCCGGTACAATCAGTCACGGTGCCCGCGATGTGGTGGAAAAATTAAGTGCTGCGGGCTATCAAGCCTACGTAGTTGGCGGCTGTGTCCGCGACGCCCTGCTCGGCCAGCATCCGAAAGACTTCGATGTCGCTACCGATGCCACCCCCGAACAAGTCAAAACGGTATTCCGGCGCGCACGTATCATTGGCCGTCGCTTTAAAATCGTTCACGTCCGCTATGGCCGAGAAATTGTCGAAGTGACCACCTTCCGTGCACCTCATACCGGCTCTACTAGCCGCTCACCTGACGCCCATAAAAAACCCCGCAAACGCGCTGAGCACTCCCAACGCAGCGACGCGGGAATGCTACTCAGAGATAACGTGTTTGGTTCTCTTGAGGAAGATGCTGTACGCCGGGATTTCACCATCAACGCGCTGTACTACCAGCCCGAAGAAAATTTACTGCTCGATTTCGTCAACGGCCTGGACGATATTGAAAATCAAACTCTACGTATGATTGGCGACCCGGCCACCCGTTACCGCGAGGATCCGGTACGCATGCTGAGAGCCGCACGCTTTGCGGCGAAACTCAATTTTCAAATGGATGCAGCGACCCTGGCCCCCCTGAGGGAATTGCACGGATTGATTGAAGAAGTGCCCGCCGCGCGGTTATTTGATGAAGTCTTAAAGCTGCTGATGAAAGGCGATGCCCTCAGCACCTACGAGATCCTCACCGAGTTCCAGATTTTCACCCATCTGTTCCCCGACACCGCGCGCGCGATGAAAGACAACGACGCTTACGAAACCTTTATTCGTCAGGCGCTGACCAACACCGACCTGCGTATTCAGGCGAAACAGCACGTTACTCCCGCATTTTTGCTCGGCGCCCTGCTCTGGCCTGCCGTCGAGGTCCTGCGCGCCCAACATATCGCCGCAGGCATGCCGCCTGCCGTCGCCTTTAATAAGGCCTCTGCGGAAATTATTCGCCGCGAAGTGCAGCACATCGCCATTCCCAAGCGCTTTTCAGTACCGATGCGAGAAATTTGGGATTTACACCTGCGCCTGTCCAACCGGGGCGGCAACCGCGCCCTCCAGTTACTTGAGCTACCCAGATTTCGGGCCGCCTATGACTTTGTCCTGTTGCGCGAACAGGCCGGCGAAGATCTCGGTGATCTCGGCGACTGGTGGACCACCTTTCAAGAGGCGGACGAAGACACGCGGCAACAGATGAGTGCAGCGATAAAATCCGGCCCCAGGCGCAAACGCCGCAGTGGCCGCAAGCGCAGTGCGCAGCCGACATCGCCATAACCTGGCAACATTCGATAGCCTTAATCCAAGAACCGTGATCCAAAAACCATGAGTTCCACCGTCTACATTGCCCTGGGCAGCAATCTCGACGACCCCAGCGCCCAAATCCATCGAGCACTGACAGCCCTGGCTCATTTACCCCAAACCGAATTAGCTGATTGCGCCCTCTGGTACCGCAGCGTGGCCGTCGGCCCCGGCACCCAGGCTGACTACATCAATACCGTCGTGCGCCTGCATACCGAGCTAGCGCCGCTGGACTTACTCCACGCTCTGCAAGCCATAGAAACCGCACAGGGCCGCACTCGAACCCAACACTGGGGTGCCAGAACCCTGGACCTCGACATCCTCTTATACGACGACCTTAGCCTCAACACCGAGGAGCTTACGCTACCGCACCCACGCCTGACCGAGCGCAATTTTGTGTTGGCGCCATTGCACGATCTCGCCCCCGAGCTAACCCTGGTCAACAGCAAAGGCATCGAACGCTCTGTTAAACAATGGTTGGCAAATTGTGGCTCAACAGGTATTGTCCAACTCTGAGTTGGAGCACTCTGTGGAATTATTGGCCAACGATATTAATCTCAACCTCGATCTAGACTCCCTACCCCGCTTTATCGCCGTTGAAGGCCCCATTGGCGTGGGCAAGACTACGCTCGCCAAACGTTTAGCCGCAACGTTTAATTACGATACTTTGCTGGAAGAGGTGGAGGAAAACCCGTTTCTGGAACGTTTCTACCGAGATCGCCGCAGCGTCGCCTTGCCCACCCAGTTATTTTTCCTGTTTCAACGCAACAAACAGATTCAAGCACTGCGCCAGGGCGATATGTTTCAACCCATTCAGGTCGCCGACTTTCTTATCGACAAAGACCCTTTGTTTGCCAGCGTGACTCTCGATGACGACGAGCTGCGCCTGTACCAGACGGTTTACGATCAGCTCACCATCGACAAACCTGTCCCCGATCTGGTGATTTACCTGCAAGCCCCCACCGAGACTTTATTAAAGCGAGTTCACAAACGGGGTGTCAGCATGGAGCAAAGCATTGATGAGTCGTATTTGGCCGAATTAAACGAGGCCTACACCCAGTTTTTCCACTACTACGAAGAAGCACCCCTGCTGATCGTCAACACCGAGGAAATCGATATTTCCAACAGCGCAGTCGACTACCGGCAGTTGGTAGAATATCTGCTTACCGTCAAGACCGGACGGCATTACTACAATCCGCAACTTCGGTTTTAAGCCGGCTATTTCGGTCGGAAAATAACCTGCCGAGAAATCAATAGTCACACCCGTCGTCCCAGCAAACCATCTGCCAGCAGGCCTCACAAACACCCAGTCCATAAACACATCCCCTAAACACAGACCTAGACCGAACAACACAGGTACCAACGATGAAAGCAGTCACCATCAACACCCTGAATGACATCAAGCACGCCGGGGAGAAATTTGCCGTGCTGACCGCCTACGACAGCGCGTTTGCCCGCCAGGTGGAGCTGGCGGGTATTGAGGCTCTGCTGATCGGCGACTCGCTGGGTAACGTGGTTTTAGGTTACGACAGTACCGTTCCGGTATCGATGGACGACATGGTGCACCACACCGCTGCCGTGACTCGTGGCAATAGTAAATCCTTACTTATTGCCGATTTACCTTTTATGGCCTACGCCACACCCGAGCAGACACTGAGCAACTCCGCGCGCCTGATGCAGGCCGGAGCACAGATGGTAAAACTGGAGGGCGGTGAATGGCTCTGCCCCTCGGTACGCATGCTCGCCGATCGTGGTATTCCTGTGTGCGGCCACCTCGGCTTAACGCCGCAGTCGTTCAATAAACTCGGCGGCTACCGGGTTCAAGGTCGCGACGAAGCTGGGGCCGAACAGATAGTCCTCGATGCCCGGCGTCTGCAAGATGCCGGGGCCGATTTACTGGTACTGGAATGCGTTCCCACCCAACTCGCGACGCGAATCACCAAAGCATTAACTATTCCGGTCATTGGTATTGGTGCTGGGCCCAACACCGACGCCCAGGTATTGGTGCTCTACGATATGCTGGGGATTTCTCCACGGGTACCCAAATTTACCCATAATTTCCTGGCAGAAACAGGGGATATTCAAGGAGCACTGATGGCTTATGCCGAGGCGGTGCGCTCGGGCACCTTTCCGCGACCGGAGCACAGTTTTAAGTAGTAAAAGGGGGATTGTTGGATATTACTGGGGGGAGGCCTGAGGTCTAAGGTCTGGGCCCTGGTGAAAGCCGCTTTGCTTCGATTTAGTCCACGGGCGCCGCGCAAAACAAGCCGTGTAAGGTGTGAATAATCGCCTGAGCCTTGGGGTTATCCAGACGATAGTAGATAGTCTGGGCTTCCCGCCGCGTCGCCACCAGGCGAGCCGCTCGCAGCGTAGCAAGGTGCTGAGAGAGCGACGACTGACTAAGTGGGATACGCTCGTTCAGATCACCCACTGACAATTCGCCATCGTGCAGCGTGCACAAAATCATCAAGCGGTGTTGGTTGGACATCGCCTTCAGCAAATCCTCGGCTTCTTCCGAGTGGGTGGCTAATTGATTTAGATCCATATCGATGATGACCTTTGTTATCTTATTGACCTGAAATACCCTACTCTTTGCCTGGCGCGCGTGATCACGGCAACTACCTAAGCATATACTTGAAATGCATGCCTGGAGCGCAAAAGAGCCAGATTAGTTCTATTTTAGTTCATATTACGGTAAATTATATATTGCTAATATTCGAAATGCTAATACAATGTCGTTATAGGCTTATAGCTAAATTAGCAAGATTGCTCGCTCAATGCCCATTAGGAGGTTACTTTAGATGGAAATAACCAGCTTTTTTCACCATGACAGCTCCACCTACACCCACCTGCTGTGGGATAAGGATACCCGTGAAGCCGCGGTGATTGATCCGGTACTGGATTTCGACTACAAGTCTGGTCATACCCATACGGAAAGTGCCGACCTGGTGATAGCCAAAATAGATGAGCTAGGCCTCACCCTTCGTTATATCCTGGAAACTCACGCCCACGCTGACCACATCAGCGCTGCCCCTTACATTAAGCACTTGCGTGGCGGTGTGCTTGGCATAGGCAGGCATATCGATCAGGTACAGGATGTCTTTAAAGGCGTCTACAATCTGGGCGATCTGGCCACCGATGGCAGCCAGTTTGATCGCCTACTCAGCGAAGGCGACACTCTCGCACTAGGCAAACTCACTATTACGGTACTGGAAACGCCGGGACATACCCCGGCCTGTATTGCTTATCAGATTGAAGACGCCGTGTTTATTGGCGATACTTTCTTCTCTCCACAAGCCGGAACCGCGCGAGTCGATTTCCCCGGTGGCAACGCCCACCAACAATATCAATCCCTCACCAAACTGCTGGCTCTGCCCGATAGTACGCAACTGTTCCTGTGCCACGATTACCCGGCCGAGGGTGAGGCACCGGTTCCTATGGTCACGGTTGCCGAGCAAAAAGCCCGCAATATTTATTTGCAAGGCGGTAGCGAACAGGACTACGTGACGCGACGCCAGGCGCGGGACGCTACCCTGGAGATGCCGGAACTGATCCTGCCATCGATTCAGGTGAATATTCAGGCTGGCCACTTACCAGAGCCGGAAGACAATGGCGTCAGTTACTTTAAAATCCCCCTTAATCAATTTTAAATCGGACGGAGCAACTCTATGCATCATTTTGTTTTAGCGGTGATCGGCGGCGGCCTACTCGGCGTTGCCGCCGTGATGATGATGGGCCTCAACGGCCGCATCGCAGGTGTTAGCGGCATATTATCCGGCAGCATGACTCAGCCTTCGGGCGACCGCCTATGGCGCATTTTATTTATCGTTGGTGTGGTCCTTGGTGGCGCCATACCGGCACTGATATCCGCAGACTTCAAACCACCGGAACCCCAGGCCGGCACCATGCTGGTGATCGCCGGAGGCCTGTTAGTCGGCCTCGGTACTGGACTCGGCAGTGGCTGCACCAGCGGTCACGGTATTTGCGGAATGTCTCGTCTGTCGCTGCGCTCCATCGTCGCTACCGGCACCTTTATGGCAGCGGGTTTCGTGTGCGTCTACGTGCTTCGTCACGTCCTACTCAACAACGTTTAAGGAGCCCAAAACCATGGTTAAACAGCAAACCGGGAAGTTAATTTCAGCACTGGTATCCGGCCTTGTTTTCGGACTCGGCATGGCCATCTCCGGCATGACCAACACCGACCGCGTGCAGGGCTTTCTCGACCTATTCGGCCAGTGGGATCCGACATTGGCCTTTGTGATGGGTGGCGGCTTAGTCGTAGCCTTTATAGGCTACAAGCTGGTACTAAAAAATCCGACACCCTTATTTGCCGACAGCTTTTCCCTGCCTACCAAAACAGTGATCGATAAACCTTTATGGATTGGCGCCATCTTGTTCGGTGTCGGCTGGGGCCTGGTTGGTTATTGCCCCGGCCCCGCGATTGCCGGTTTGAGTTACGGGTATACGGCAACACTGCTCTTTGTCCCCACCATGATTGCCGGCTTGTTATTGGCAAAACCCATAGCAAAATTAATTTAAACTGCAGTAATACTTAATCGACAAACCCTCACTAGCCGGGCTTCCAAGCGATTGGAGCCCGGTTTTTTTGCTAAGCAAATTCAACCTACGTCGTCCGATATTTATTATCGCCATGCTCGCAGGCTCTTCCTTTTAGTTTTTTCCATTAAAAAATATTGCGATCGAAGCAGGTTTAAAACCGGCTTCCTGGGCTTATTTTCTCTGCTTTGAGATACACTGCCTCACTGCCCCACCCAAGGAAGAGGTTTTCATTGTCTACTAACTCGGCTTCCGCCAACCCACCTCCTAGCAACCCGATTTCAAAACTATCTTCGATAACCCAGTTATTCCGCTTTATCGCGCCCTATCGTTGGCGCTGGATGGGCGCGGGGCTTGCGTTGTTAATTACAGCTGGCATCACGCTCACCATCGGCCAGGGTGTGCGCATGGTGATCGACGAAGGTTTTGTAGCCGGTTCCAGTGCGCAATTAAAAAGCGCGGTATTTTTTCTGTTCGGCCTGTCGGTACTCATGTCCATCGGTTCTTTTATACGTTTTTATTTGGTGTCCTGGCTAGGGGAGCGGGTTAGCGCAGATATACGCGCCACGGTATTTAATAATATGACGGCAATGGATGCGGAGTTTTTCGACAGCAATCGCAGTGGTGAAATCACTTCACGTTTAACTGCCGATACCACTTTGTTGCAAACCATTATTGGCAGTTCTTTTTCCCTCGCCTTGCGCAGCAGTATTTCAATGACCGGCGCGCTGATTATCTTGCTGATTACCAATCTCAAACTAACGATCATTATTCTCGGCTGCGTGCCGGTCATTCTGCTGCCCATTTTGATCTTCGGTCGCCGAGTGCGCACGCTATCGCGGGCCAGCCAGGACTCCATCGCCGATGTTGGCAGCTATGCCGGAGAGATTATTCAGAATATCAAAACCGTGCAAAGTTACACCCGCGAAACGGAAGAAAAAGCTGCGTTCGCCCTCGAAGTCGATCGGGCGTTTATGATTGCCAAACGCCGCATTGGTCAGCGCGCCCTATTAATTGCCGCGGTGATCCTGCTCATCTTTGGCGCGCTCTCGGGAATGCTGTGGGTGGGCGGCAACGATGTGATTAACGGCGCAATGAGTCCCGGCGATCTGGGTGCCTTTGTGTTTTACGCGCTGCTAGTTGCGATGGGTGTTGCCACGCTCTCTGAGGTCTACGGAGAACTGCAACGCGCGGTGGGCGCAACCGACCGCTTAATGGAACTCATCGGCACCGAAGCCAAAATCACCCGACGTGCCCACACAGAGACTAATCAAAGCCCTGGCGATTTACCCGCACAGCTATCAATAAAAAACATCGCCTTCGCCTACCCGACTCGACCCGACCTCCCGGCCTTGATCGATTTTTCTCTGGACATTCCCGAGGGCAAAGTTATCGCGCTGGTTGGCCCATCCGGTGCGGGCAAGTCGACTATTTTTGAGCTATTGCAGCGCTTTTACGATCCGCAATCGGGCGCCATCACCCTGGGTGGAGTCGATCTCCGCGATCTCGACCCCCAGGAGTTACGCCAACAGCTCGGTGTAGTGGCTCAGCACCCGGCTTTATTTACCGCGGACGTAATGCACAATATTCGTTACGGAAAACCCGACGCCAGCGACGACGAAGTCATTGCCGCCGCTAAGTCGGCCTATGCTCACGAGTTTATTACTCGGCTCCCCGAAGCCTATGGCAGTTTTCTAGGCGAACAGGGCGTGCGGCTTTCCGGCGGCCAGCGTCAGCGCATCGCCATTGCCCGTGCGATATTGAAAAACCCGCGCATTTTGTTATTAGATGAGGCCACCAGTGCGCTCGATACACAAAGTGAGTTGCAGGTGCAGTTAGCATTGGAAACCCTGATGAAAGATCGCACCACGGTGATTATTGCCCATCGGTTATCGACAGTTCAGCACGCCGACGAAATTGTGGTGATGGATCACGGTCGCTGGGTAGCCAGTGGCACTCACAGTGAACTCATGGCAAGCTCTGAACTTTATGCGAGCCTGGCTACCCACCAGTTTAGAAGTGGTCGCGATTCAAACCACGACTGAAACCACGAGTTATGCCAGACACAAAACAGGGGCGCCGAGTAGCAGCGCCAGTATCGGCCAGACCAGAATAACTTACCGTAGGAGAAACTAGCATGATCACCGAACAGGACATGTATTTTCATCAGCCCACTTCCGACGACCATTACTGGGCTGAAACCAATTACTTTGGCTTTTATCTTCCAGAGGAAGCGCTATACGTTAATGTTTACGTGCTTACCCGGAAAAATGCCGGCGTGGTGCTATCGAGCATTACCGTCACCGATGGGTTTTCCAATGCACCCCACCTGGTTCGGTACAGCAATAGCCAGGTGCATCTGCCTTTCCCGAAAACCAATTTAGACGACTACCAACTCGCCAATGGCCTGGCTATCAAGTGCACAAAGCCGGTAATGGACTACCACATTACCTTCGACGACCAGCGCCAGGTGTCTTTTGACGTGCAATACCAGGCCTTGATGGCACCTTACGATATTCACGATCCCGATATGGACCCGCTGGCGGCGAGCGCCGACGACAAGGTCTCCGCTACTGCCTACGCCGGGCACTGGGATCAAACTGGTCGAGTCACCGGCAAGTTCAGCCTCGACGGAAAAACCTACAAGGTCGATTGCGTATCCAGCATGGATCACAGTTGGGGCCAACGTAAAGAAGATCAATTTAAGAATTTTTGCTGGCTTAACGCCAATTTTGACAACGACGTGAGCATTCACTGTATTTGGGCCATCGACCCAGACGATGCCAATCACTACCGCGCTATCGTGCACGGCTATGTGCGCGAAGGCGATCAGGTTTTCGGTTTAACAAAAGGTTCAGGCAAACTGCGCCGCAATGGCTTACTGCATCAACATATGGATCTTCAGGTGGAAGACATCCGCGGCAAGGTTCACGACTTTACCGGTACTGCCTTTACCTCGAATGCCTGGCAACCCTGGCCCTTTGTCTACGCCACCCAGTCGTTGTTGCGCTGGGAACTCGACGGGGTAAGCGGCTGGGGTGAAGCCCAGGACGTCTGTCGATAAACTTATTTGATGCTTTTATCTCGGTTCACAAATAAATACCGGAATATCCCGCTCGGCGCGCTGCTGGTATAAATCGTAGTCGGGGTAATACTCGCAGCACACTGGCCACAGGGCCTGCTTTTCTTCCCCATCTACGCGACGGGCACGCAGCTGCATTTTGTTGCTTTTGTACTGCACGTCAACATCGGGATTAACGACCAAATTATTAAACCAGACCGGGTTTTTTGGTGCACCACCCTGAGAGGCGACAATAAGCACCCCGTCCTTGTAGGGTACATGCATCAACGGCACAACTCGCTTTTTGCCGGATTTCGCTCCCGTCATGGTCACCAGACAAACATCGCGGCCAGCCAGCTTGCCCATCAGACGGCCATTAGTCCAACGGTACACCTTTTCGTTTAAGGACGAAAACACCTTCAGGTAGGGAAGTAACTTAGCCATTTGTTCGGATGTCGCGGTTTGCAAATTAAACATAGAACTCTCCTAATAAAAATTAATCGTTTATTTTATTTCTTTTGTCTCTGAATTTGCTATCTAAATTCGATTTTATAAGAGCGGAAAATAGTTACCGACTAATAACCTACATGCTCATCAATATAAGCAACTGATATAAGAAACTGATACAAGCAACAAAGCTATAACGATATCAGTTTGTTAAAAACACAGAAATGGATAACGCCAACTTTTCTTAGTCGAAATAAGCATATTAAAAACAGTTCTTTTACTTGTTCCCTGATCGGAGTTTTAATTCCCGACCTCGCCACTCCAAAACTATCAGGGCATCCCATGAACCTCGCAGTTGAACCGTACAACTCCAACGGACGCAATTCAAGTATTGTCGGAAGGCCCCTGTTCGACCTAATGGATGCAAATGAGGTATTCGCAGACGCCACGCCCGAGCATATTCTCCGCCACGCCCTTAGTCATTCTGAATGTCCGCTTATCAGTACCAGTTTTTCTGCCTATTCGGCGGCATTGCTCCACAGAGTGCAAAAAATCCGCCCTGACATTACCGTGCTGTGGTGCGACACCGGTTTTAACACATCGGCCACCTACCGATTTGTCGATCAACTGGTGGCACAACTGCATTTAAACCTAAAGATATATCACCCCAGATTCTCTGCCACCCACCTGCAGGCGCGCTATCGGGAAATCCCGGCACCGGGCACAGCTGGGTATGAAGAATTTACCCGCACCGTAAAATTAGAACCTTTTGCTCGTGCCTTTGCAGACCTGCAACCGGATCTGTGGATCACCGGTATTCGCCGAGAAGAAACCGACTTCCGCAAAACTCAAAATATATTTACCTGGGATGCCGGGCGTTCCGTCACCAAGGTCGCACCGACATTTTATTCCAACACTAAAGACCTTACGGACTACCTCGTCCAGCACGATCTACCTGCGGAACTGGATTACTTTGATCCCACTAAGCCCGACGAACACCTGGAATGTGGTTTGCATTATTAAGTAGCACGAGCTTAACTCCGCGACCCGATACCCGTTATCCCCTTCGCCCCCCCCTGCTTGTCTCTTCGCAACTAAATCTTCGCCGATCACCGCAAGCAACAAAGCCGGGGCACGCGATTCGTGCGCGAGGGAAAATTTCTTTATGATTGCCTGTTGACGATAAACCTTTCATTAACTGGAAAATATTATGTCTGGATTACTGGCTGGAAAAATAGCGCTTATCACCGGAGCCGCTTCCGGGATTGGGGCCGCTGCGGCCGAGGTGTTTGCTCAAAAGGGCGCTAAAGTTGTGGTTTCTGACATCGCCACAGAAGGCGGTCAAGCCACTGTGGAACGAATCCTTAGCGCGGGTGGCGAGGCTATATTTCAACCCTGCGATGTCACGGACGCAGAGCAAGTGCAAAATTTAATCAAGGTCGCAGTCAGCACTTACGGACAGCTCGACATCGCGTTTAACAACGCTGGGGTAGAGGGCGAAGCAGCAACTACGCCTAACTGTTCTCTGGAAAATTTTGATCTTAATATCGACGTCAATCTGAAAGGCGTATTCCTGTGCATGAAATACCAAATTAATCAGTTTCTCGCTCAGGGTACCGGGGGAGCCATCGTCAATACCGCCTCGGTAGCCGGATTAGTCGCCGCCAAAGGGGTGCCCGCCTATGTCGCCGCTAAACACGGGGTGGTTGGATTAACCAAAACTGCCGCCATTGAGTTCGCCAAGAAAAACATCCGTGTTAACGCCGTGTGTCCAGGCGGTATCCGCACCCAAATGCTGGAGCGCTCGATTGCCGACAAACCCTGGATTGAAAAACAGTTGCTGCGCTTCCAGCCCATCGGGCGGCTTGGAGAACCTGACGAGGTCGCCAGGGTGGTAGCTTTTTTATGTTCCGATGAAGCGTCTTTTGTCACGGGCCATGCCATGCCGGTGGATGGCGGTTGTGTCGCCATCTAAAAATTATGGCTGCGTAAACGAAGGTTCACAAAACGCCTGGAGTGGTTCCTCCAACGCCACCCAGGCATTGTCCAGCAAGATCATTTGTGCCGCTGCCGTGGGATGAACCCCATCGTTCTGCATCAGTTCAGCACGACCACCGATGCCTTCCAGAAAAAATTTAACAAAAGGTACTTGTGTTGACTCCGCAACATTGGCAATCGCCTGTTCAAACAGGGTTTGATAAACGACTCCGTAATTAGGCGGAATTAAAATACCCAGCAGTACTACCTTCGCGCCGGCCTTGTGGGATAGTTCGATCATGGATGCCAGATTTTTCTGCATGACCACTGGCGATAAACCGCGAAGACCATCGTTACCCCCCAGCTCGATGATAACTAACCCGGGTTTATGTTCGCTCAGCAGGTCAGGCAAGCGAACCTTGCCGCCGTGGGTGGTTTCGCCACTAACGGAGGTATTGATTACTTTAATGTCTGAAGCTTGAACGCCTGAATCTTGAATACCGCTACTTTCCACACCCGAACACTGACTATCGAGTCGGGTTTGCAGCAGCGCAACCCAGCCCTCGCTCTTGTCAATGCCATAGGCGGCGCTGATACTATCGCCCAGTACCAGTACACGAGCGCAGGCAAAGACAGAGCTCGCAAACAGGAATTGTGCGATAAACAGCAAAGCAAATAGGCGGAAACCTCCAACCATGACTGACACTCCATTACTGGAAGCCCGTAAGCTGGGCAAACAGGTATCCGGGCCTGAGGGAGAACTGACTCTCCTCGAAGATATTAATTTTACGCTATTACCCGGCCAAAGCCTCGCTATTACTGGGCCATCCGGTAGCGGTAAATCAACCCTGCTTGGACTGCTGGCCGGGCTGGATTCTCCTACTTCGGGAGAAGTCCTTATCAACGGCAGGACCTTTAGCGATCTCAGCGAAGACCAGCGCGCCCAACAGCGCGGTGAACTCTGCAGCTTTGTATTTCAGGATTTTCATCTGGTCAACGATTTGAATGCGCTGGAAAACGTCATGCTGCCACTAGAACTCAAAGGCGTAGTAGAACGTAAGGAAATCGCCCTTCACTGGCTGGAACAAGTGGGTTTAAACGAACGCATCAAACACTTTCCCACCACTTTATCTGGCGGCGAACAACAGCGGGTGGCGCTGGCTCGCGCCTTTGCGGTGCAACCAGGCTTGTTGTTTGCCGACGAACCTACCGGGAGTCTCGATCACGCTAACGGTAGCCGCGTGATTGAACTGCTGTTTGAACTCAACAAAAATATCTCTACTACAGCTCAAACGACAACCCACGCTACAAGCCATCCTGTAAGCAACACTTCCCATGGTGCCGCGCTGATTTTGGTGACTCACGATGCGACGCTAGCCGAGCGCTGTGATTATCACCTGCGCTTGCAAGCCGGTCGTATTTATCAGGTATCAACAGATGGCCAGCAGAGTGAAGTAACTGCATGATGAGTAAAGTGTTCCGACCCTGGCGCGCGCCTGCTTTTCAATTATTAGCGACGGCCCTCGCCATCGCTGCTTTCGCGCTGGTCACCATGATCTTGCTGCGCGCCGAACTGGAAGGCCGCTTTGCGGTACAAACCGCCGAAGCCCTGGGCGGCGATATTATTTTATCGGGCAGTCGAGAGCCTGAAGCTGCGCAGTTTTCAAACCTGAGCAAAACCGCGAGCAAACACTCTCAGCTTATCGATTTTTCTACCGTGCTAGTGCAAGGCGAAACCATATTGCTGGTCAGCGCCAGAGCCGTGGATGCCAACTACCCCTTATACGGCAACATTAACATTGCGAACAGCCGTTTTGCCTCGGCGCTACCGGTTAAATCCGGCCCCAAACCCGGTGAGGTGTGGGTGGACAATCAAGTTCTCGACCGGCTCGACATTAAGGTGGGCGACTCCATTAACGTGGGCAGAAAAGCCCTACACGTAAAGGCAGTTATTCGCCAGTTACCCGATCAAAATGCGGGATTTTACAGTATGAATCCGCGCATTGTATTGACCCGCGCTGATTTGGATGCCACTGATGTACTAGGGCCGGGCGCACGTATTCACCACCATTTAATGCTGGCTGCAGATACGGGTTTAGTTAAATCAGTTTCTCAAACGCCAGGCATCGATGCACTCAAACTGCGCCCCGATCAGAGCTTGGAAACCACCGACAACGCGGCAATTCGCAGCATGGGGCCACTGCGGCAGCTCACTCTGTGGGCCAATCTTGCCGTGCTGCTGATTAGCTTGCTCTGCGGTGCGGCGATTTATTTGGCAACGGCGCAACGGGTACGTCAAGGTGCACGACTGGCCGGCTTGTTGCGCACCTTCGGTGCCAGTCGTTATCAGGTGATTGTCCGTTTGCTCGGTAGCGAATTTGTCGCCGTCTTACCCGCCGCCCTACTGGGTAGCGCGGCTGGAATCGCCACTGTTATTGGCCTCAAGAATCTACTGGGCTGGAGCGGCCCCCTGGAGGCCCATCTCGGCGACTGGTTAGCGCTGGCCTTCAGCCCCCTCGTACTGTGGGCGGCGTTTGCGCTGCCCCGCTTAAGTGCTTTGGTGCGAGTGCCCGCCATTGAAGTCCTGCGACAAGGTCATCGCCAGGCGGCCGTTTCCGTGCAGGCGGAATTACTCGCCGTGCTGGCTGGGCCAATCGTACTGGCGAGCCTACTCACTCGCTCTCTTGTCGATCTCGGTCAATTGATTTTACTGTTAATCATATTGGGGGCAGTACTGCCCGCTGTGTTGTGGCCTCTACTTAAAGGCCTCGACCTACTGAGCACTCGCCTGCCTCTTGCCTTGCGCCTGGCGGTACGACGTTTGGCCCGACGGCCTTATTTAACACTGCCTCTAATGGCCTCCCTGACATTGGCGATGGCCATACTCGCGCTGGCCGGGCACACCGGCAACGCTTTGCTGGAAAACTGGCGAACCACCCTGCCAGAAAAAGCGCCCAATCATTTTGTAATGAATTTATACCAACAAGATTTGCCGGTGTATCAACAATGGCTGGCAGACAACCAGGCGCTTCCCCAAACTCCCTACCCAGTGGTGCGAGGCCGTTTAACGGAAATCAACAACATCCCGGTGCGGGAAGCGGTGAGCAAGGAAAACAGAGGGGGCAATCGCCAGTTAAATCGCGACCTGGTGCTTACCGAGGCCAGCGAACTACCCGCCAGTAATCTTGTCGTTGCTGGATTGTGGCATGCCAGTGATGATCAGCTCCGGGGAAATACGGTCTCAGTCGAGCAAAAATTAGCTGAGCGCATGAAATTAAAACTCGGCGACAAACTACAATTCGTCACTAGCCGAGGCAAACTCGAACCCACTATCACCAGTATTCGCGAAGTTGACTGGAATAGTTTTTCGCCCAATTTTTATTTTATGTTTAATCAGGGCAGTCTCGAAACCCAGGACACTACCTGGCTAAGCAGTTTTTGGTTACCAGAAGGCGACGGCAGGCGCCTGGCCGAACTCATCCAACAACTACCTCAGGTCACGCTGCTGGATGTATCTGTCCTCCTGGCGAAAACCCAGGATCTGGTGAGTCAGGCAAGTCGAGCGGCAGAACTGATCGCCCTATTACTAATGTTTGCGGCGCTACTGGTATTGAGCAGTGCCCTGCTAGATGGCCAGGCGCAACGCGGTCGGGACAACGCACTACTCCGCACCATGGGTGCCCGGTATGGTTTACTGAGCCGCATTGCCTGGCTGGAATTTCTGATACTCGGCGGTAGTGCAGCACTTGGCGCGACCCTTATCACTTTTGCCGCGCTTTACCCCATTGGCACACAGTTGCTGATCGGCTCGTCCAAGATCTCAGCCTGGCTGTTACTGCCCACTGCGCTGGCCGTGTTGGTCGCCAGCGGCGGTGTCTGGCTGAGTCGCAAAGCGCTGCGCACGCCACCACTGGCTTTATTGAGAAACGAACAGTACTAGCCAGTCAGGGTAGATACTGAGCAAACTGAAAAAAATTGTGCATAATCAGTGAATGAGTAATATTGATCTATGAAAACAAGCCGGAGGTAGTTATGTCTGTATCCAGTGCGTCATCAAACCAGAGTTCAAATTCTTCAACTGCACGTACGGTAGACGCAGTCATCGTAGGTGCCGGCTTTGCCGGTTTATACATGTTGCATCGCCTTCGAGAGCAAGGTCTGACGGCACAAATTTTTGAAGCCGGTAGCGGCGCGGGCGGCACCTGGTTCTGGAACCGCTATCCCGGTGCGCGGGTGGATGTCGAAAGTATGCAGTACTCCTACCAGTTTTCCGAAGAACTCCAGCAGGAGTGGCAATGGTCCGAGCGCTATGCGCCACAGGCAGAGTTGCTGGAATATCTTAATCACGTGGTTGAGCGCTTCGGTTTAGCCCCGGATATTCAATTTAACACCCGGGTAGAATCCGCAGTTTTTGATGACTCCAGTAAAACATGGCAGGTCAGCACGGATCAGGGTGACCAGGTTAATGCCAAATACTGCATTATGGCTACGGGATGTCTGTCCAAGGCAAACAAGCCAGACATCGCGGGAATGGACTCCTTCAATGGCCCCACTTACCACACGGGCGAATGGCCCCACGAGGAAGTGGATTTCAGTGGGATGCGGGTCGGTATTATCGGCACCGGCTCCTCCGCCATTCAGGCGATTCCGGAAATCGCCAGGCAAGCCGAACATTTAACGGTGTTTCAACGCACCCCCAATTTCTCGGTTCCCGCACGCAACAAACCCCTGGACCCCGAAGAGGTTAAAAACGTAAAACAAAACTACGGCGCTTTACGAGAAGCGGGTCAGCAACAATTCGGTGCCTTTGATGCGGACTCCAACACCAAAGCCGCTGCAGAAATGTCTCCCGAAGAAATCAAAGCAGAACTCAACAAGCGTTGGCAAATGGGTGGTCTTAACTTTTTCGGTGTGTTTGTCGATTTCCTGGTTACTCAGGAAACTAACGATATCGTCGCCGATTTTGTGCGTGAAAAAATCGCAGAACGCGTTAATGACCCAGAAACTGCCGCACTACTTGCCCCTAATACCGTATTTGGTTGCAAACGCATATGCGCAGACACCGATTATTTTGAAACCTATAACCGCGACAATGTCACGCTGGTAGATATTAGTAAGACCGCCATTTCAGCAATCACGCCCGAAGGCCTTAAGGTCGGCGACGGTTCTTCTGAAGACAAAGCCTATGCCTTTGACGCCCTGGTTTTCGCTACCGGCTTCGACGCCATGACCGGTTCACTCAACAAAATCGATATTCGCGGCTGCGATGGCCAAACTTTAAAAGAAAAATGGGCAGCTGGCCCGCTCACTTACCTGGGCTTATGCTCTGCCGGGTTTCCCAATCTGTTTACTATCAGCGGACCGGGTAGCCCCTCGGTCTTCACCAACATGGTGACGTCCATCGAACAACACGTGGAATACATTGGCGACATTATTGCCTATATGACCGATAACAAACTTGCCACCATCGAAGCAAGTAACGAAGCCGAAACTCAATGGGTTGCCCACGTCAATGAAGTGGCGAGTTATACGCTGCTTAATTCGTGCAACTCGTGGTATCTGGGCGCCAACATCCCAGGTAAAAAGAGGGTTTTTATGCCCTATGCGGGCGGCTTCCCGCCCTACGTTGCCAAGTGCAATGAAGTCGCGGCAAAGGGTTACGAAGGTTTTACGCTGACTTAACGCACGTCGTAAACCGACCATTGGAGAAGCGCCATCAATAACCTAAATATAACATCGTCCAATTATGATTTTAGTGAAATGCACACCGCCATGCAGAAATATGTGGATAACAAACTGCTTAACGGCCTGTCGGCGGTGGTATTAAAGGGTACCGACGTTGTCGATTTTAAAACCTGGGGTTACATGGATATGGAGTCCCTTACCCCGATGGCCGACGATGCAATTTTTCGTATTTACTCCAACACCAAGATCATTACCTCAGCCGCCGCAATGATACTTTACGATGACGGTGCTTTTCAGCTCGACGACGCAATCCACACATACATTCCGCAATTCAAACATCTACAGGTACTAAAAAAAGGCGCGAGTGATTTAACGGATACCGAGTCGTTAAACAGTGCGCCCACCATTCGACAGCTCATATCGCACAGTGCGGGCTTTAGCTACGGTTTGTTTATCAACAACCCGCTTGATCAGACCTATGCAGATCAACGCATGACCCACAAAGATTCTAGCCTGGCAGAAATGATCGATAAGCTGGCCAAACTACCCTTGGCCTATCAACCCGGTGAAAGATGGCAATACAGTGTCGGCATCGACATCCTGGCGTATTTAGTTGAAGTCTGGTCCGGGAAAAGTTTTATCGACTTTTTAAAAGAACGGCTTTTTGAGCCCCTAAATATGGTGGATACCGATTTTTATGTGCCGGAGAAAAACCACCACCGTCTAACGACTAACTACAGTCCACTGAATTTACTCGACCCAATGGAGCCAGGACTCAAAGCCTGCCCGGATCTGTTGATTGGCAGCGTACTGAAACCCAAAAGTTTTCAATCGGGCGGAGGCGGACTGGTATCCACTATTGGCGACTACACCACATTTATCCAGATGATAGTTAACCGTGGCGAATGGAGTGGCCAGCGCATTCTGTCCCCGGAGTCCGTCGAGTTAATGCGCACCAATCAGCTCCGTGAGGGCGTCAAAGTAAAACTACCTACCTGGGATATGCCCAACACCGTCTTTGGCCTGGGTTTTGCCATTAAAAATTCGCCTGCTGACGGAGAACCAGACAGCGCTATTGGCGAATATCATTGGGGCGGCCTGGCTGCTACACACTCCTGGATTTCACCCAAAGCCAATCTTTCAGCTTTGATATTTACCCAGCGCGCCTATGGATTTTGGCATCCCTTTAGCCACGAATTTAAGCGTTTGGTCTACAAAATCGCAGGGTGAAAATTCCGGCTCGATCTGGCGCACCTGTTGCTCAGTATTTTCCACGCCTACCCACCTTTTATTGATATGATAGCGCTGTGCTAAACTCCTCAACAGAAGAAGAACTCAAACTGCCCATTGGCTCTATATTACCCCGATTAAATTAGAGTTTGATGTCGGTTTTGAGAAAAATAAGATCGGCGTTGAAGATGGGTGGAATACTATATGTCGCACGATGAATACAGCCTGTTCGGATCGGCCATCAATTTTAGCGAACAACGCGATAGAAGATCCCTTGAAAACATATTGATTGCGACGCTTTCTGACTTTTTTGATTTTGATTCTCTTATCTTACTCCGAGTACCAAGAAACCCCGATAACAAATACCTGGAAGTGGCCGCTTCTATACCAAACACTGCATTTCAGGATAAGCTAAAACCGCTTCCTTATGAATACGGAGACCCCCGTGTTCAGCGCAATGATGCTATTAACACCTGCATTAGCAGTGGCAACCCTCTCTCAGAAGAAGCCGACGGCAAGCAACGCACCTTATTTCCCATCGTCGTCAACAACTCAATCAAAGAAATTTTAGACCTGTACGGAGACCATCACTCTCCGGAGACAAGGAAATTTATTAACGGTTTTATACGTATCTACAGTAATTTCTTGTCCATCATTGACGATAACGAACGCGACACCCTTACCGGTCTATTAAACCGTAAAACATTTGACACTAAATTAACTGAACTTATGTCCAGCTCTTCAGCGGAACAACATACTTTAATTCCGACCGGAAAAGAACGTCGTGCAAAGAAAACCGACTCCCATTACTGGGTCGGGATATTAGATATAGATAATTTTAAAGCTATTAACGATCAATTTGGTCATATCTATGGCGATGAAGTATTACTGCTGTTCGCTAACCTTATGGGAAAAACCTTCAGAAGCAATGATCTATTGTTTCGCTATGGCGGAGAGGAATTTGTTGTCGTGCTAGAACCCACGACGGAGTCAAACGCCTTTATGATTTTTGAACGATTTCGACAGCAATTAGAAAAATATGACTTTCCACGGGTGGGACGCATAACGGTCAGCGCTGGATTCATAAAAATCGACGACAATCAGCACCAGTCTACCCTGCTCGAACACGCCGATCAGGCCCTGTACTACGCGAAGGAACACGGCCGAAATCAGGTCTGCAATTATCACGCCCTGGTAAAGTCAGGTGCACTAACACCACGCCAGTTTGAAAGTAATATTGAGCTATTTTGAGCTCAATCAACAAAATAAAGCCCTATACTCATAGGACAAAGGCGCTACCCACGCGTCGCTAAGTTACACAATAACTCGCCCCCACTATGCTACACTTCAAGCGTTTACAGCCTACGCCGCCCTGCCTACGCTGTAAGCTTAAACAACAAACCCCGAGCCCCGGAGTTCTAAGGCCAGAAACAGGCTAAGAACCCGGAGCCGGAATCATCCTCGGTGTATTTAGAGGATTAGATTCCCAGGGATCAGCAGGAAACTGCTCTTCCTCCCGACTTTGGAAAGGTGTTTGACATGCTAGAAGACCGCTTCGGGCGCGAGTTTCATTACTTACGCCTATCTATTACCGATGTCTGCAACTTTCGTTGCAACTACTGCCTGCCCGATGGCTACGAAGGCCGACCGGACGAGGCCTTCCTGTCGCTGGATGAAATTCGTCGCATCGCCTCGGCGTTTGCCGCTACCGGCACCTCCAAAATTCGTATCACCGGCGGAGAGCCCTCGGTGCGTAAGGATCTCACCGAGATTATTCGCACGGTAAAATCCACACCCGGCATCAATAAGGTCGCGATGACCACCAATGGCTATCGCCTGCCGGAGCTGATCGATAGCTGGGCGGATGCGGGTCTGGACGCGCTCAATGTCAGCATCGACAGTCTCGACCCCGCCGTATTTCAAGCCATTACCGGACACAGTCAGCTTCAGCAACTGCTGGATGGCCTTGAGCGCGCAGTCGAGCTGGGCATCCCCACCATTAAAGTCAATGCGGTGATGCTGAAAGGCTTTAACGACAACCAGCTAGGCCGCTTTCAGGAGTGGCTAAAACATAAACCCATCACTTTGCGTTTTATCGAATTGATGCAGACCGGTGACAACGCCAAATTTTTCGCGGAACGTCACGTCGCTGGCGACGACGTGCGCACGCAGCTGTTAAACACCGGCTGGACACCCACCCTCCGCGGAAAAGACGCCGGCCCCGCGCAGGAATTTCACCACCCAGACTACATGGGTCGCGTGGGCCTTATCATGCCTTACAGTAAAGATTTCTGTGCTACCTGCAACCGTCTGCGAGTCAACTCCACTGGTAAACTCCACCTCTGTCTGTTTTCCGAGAACGGCCTGGATTTGCGCCACCTCTTACAGGCAGACAGCCAGCAAGAGGAGTTAATTAATTTTTTGCACACTCAATTAGCCGACAAAAAGGTCAGCCACTTTTTACAGGACGGTGATAGTGGCGGCACTCGCCATCTCGCCATGCTGGGAGGATAAACACGTGGTTAAAAATTACGCGGAGAATTTCCAGGCGCTCAACATTGCGGTACTCACCGTCTCCGATAGTCGCACCGAAGACAGCGATACCTCCGGGCAATTGTTAGTAGAGAAACTTACCGTAGCCGGGCATCAGCTAGCCGGCAAGCATATTGTAAAGGATGAGCTGTACACCATTCGTGCGGTGGTCGCGACCTGGATTGCCTCGGATAGCATACAGGCCATACTGATTACCGGCGGCACCGGCTTTACCGGACGCGATTCGACCCCCCAGGCGGTGCTACCACTGTTCGACACGGTCATCGACGGCTACGGCGAATTATTCCGACACGTGTCTTACCAGGATATTGGCTCCTCCACCGTACAATCCCGCGCCGTAGCAGGTTTATCCAATCGTACCATCGTATTCTGCATGCCCGGCTCCACCAACGCCTGCCGCACCGCCTGGGATAAAATTATCGGCGAACAACTAGACGCCAGCCACAAACCCTGTAACTTTGTTGGCCAGTTAAAATCCATTAACAATACTCACTGCAACAGTCGGGAACAGAGTTAACTGCGATGACCGAATTCAGTCATATCAATGCCGATGGTGAAGCCAATATGGTGGACGTGAGTGGCAAAGCCATAAGCACTCGCGTCGCCGTGGCCGAAGGCTTTGTACTGATGCAAGCGGAAACCCTAAAATTAATTCGTGATGGCGGCCATCACAAAGGCGATGTTCTCGCCACCGCGCGCATCGCCGGTATTCAAGGCGCAAAACGCTGCCCCGATTTAATCCCACTCTGCCACCCCTTAATGCTCTCCAAAGTGCAGGTGGATTTTGAATTACAGGACACTAAAAACCGCATTCGCATTACCGCGCTGTGCAAACTCGACGGCAAAACCGGCGTCGAGATGGAAGCACTCACTGCCGTTTCGGTCGCCGCACTCACTCTGTTTGATATGTGTAAAGCCGTCGATCCCGGCATGATCATTGAAGACATTAAAGTGCTGAGTAAGGCAGGCGGAAAAACGGGGAACTGGGAACGCAGTTAAAGTTAACTTTAAAGTAAATAAATACCTTTGGTGATTTCAACATCATGATTAAAGTTTTACTCTTTGCCCAAATCCGAGAACGCCTGGACTGCGCTCAGGTAGACATCAGCACAGACAAGCCCTCCACCACTCCGGCAACTATCGCCGAACTCAAAACCCTGCTCGCCCAACGTGGCGACCTCTGGCACCTGATGTTTGCGGAACAGAAAGTGCTTTCTGCGATCAATAAAGTGATGAGCTCAGACGAATCTCCCATTCAGGCAGGAGACGAAGTCGCATTTTTTCCACCGGTGACGGGGGGATAAATAATGTCCACCGCTAACACCCGTATTCGCATTCTCGAAGATGCTTTTGACCCCGCGGCCATGAGCGCAGAAATGACCGCGTCTAATATTACGAGAAGCACTACGGGAAGTACTACGAGAAGTACTACGGGCAGTCATACGGGAAGCACTACGGAAAATAATACCCATGGCGCGCTGGTGACATTTACCGGTATGGTGCGCGATCTTGTGGAAAACCCGGTCAACGCCATGTTGCTGGAACACTATCCCGGCATGACCGAACGCGCTCTGGAAGCAATTATTAACAAAGCGCGCGAGCGCTGGGCTCTCGGCGACATCAACATTACTCACCGGGTTGGTATGCTTTACCCCGGAGAGCCTATCGTATTTGTCGGTGTTAGCAGTGCCCACCGACGCGAGGCCTTTGAGGCCTGTCAGTTCTTAATGGATTATTTAAAAATCGAAGCACCGTTCTGGAAAAAAGAATTTACGCCCGACGGCGAACATTGGGTAGAAGCCAAAAGCAGTGATGCTGATGCTGCCAGGCGCTGGTAAGCCGTGAGCATTTTTTCACCGCAGCCAAAAACCATTGGGGCTATTCTCGCCGGGGGGAGGTCCCAACGTATGGGACAGGACAAAGCCTTACTTCAAGTAGGTAGCGGGACCCTGCTCGATCACATGAACAACAAACTTAAGGCCCTGCCAGCACTGACCGACGTAGTTATTTGCCGAAACCAGGCAGGTTATCTAAACGACATAAAACCCGATCTAGGGCCCCTGGGTGCGCTCTATACATTGAGCGAGAACTACCCAGATTATCGAGCGCTGATTGTGCCCGTAGATATGCCCTTACTGAGCACCGAGTTATTAGCAAAACTATGCGAAAGGAGCGAGGGAACTACCGCTATGCACTTTGACGGCTATGTTTTCCCGCTAGTCATTTATATGGGAAAAGAACTAAACCAGGAGCTAGAAAAGCGTATCAAAAATAGCGACTCCGACCTGTCTGTTGCCAAACTATTGCGAGACATTAAAACCGAAACAACGCCCAAACCTGTCGACATGGCGCAGCTCTCTAACATTAACACCCTGGATGAATGGGAGGCGCTACAACAAAATTTACGATAAAAAGTTACGATAAAATATTACAACTAATCCGAGCTAACTCGCGCTATATATCGTGCTTCTTATCAACATCATCTTCCGGACGACCATAGGCTTTTGCCGTATAGGTCAAAAGGAAAATCGCCCCGCTAAGCAACACAATTGCGCCGGATATTCCTAATAGTACCTTAAGATGAAGTATATCCAGAGTCTGCTGCACGTCGAGCACTAGATGTCTTGAAAGCGCTGTTATCGCGATAAATATCAAAAACTGCACCGGCAATCTGTGAGTTTTAAAATAAATTCCGATCATCGCGCCTAATTCAAGATAGATAAACAACAGAAGAATATCTTTTAGCTCCGCATGCCCCTTTTCCATCATATGTAGATATTCGTAAACTGCAGACCAGACTACCGTTGCGCCGATAATAAATAATGCCAGGTAGTGAAATACATCAACTAATGCCGATCCAAATTTTAGAACCTTATCCGGAGTGCTTTCCATAAATAATTTCCTCTATCACTCAATAATAAATAGAACTTTATCGCTATAATTGCTCGTGTATCGAATAAGCCTTAACCGGCGCAAACAATTTAACTATAACCTCACTCTTGTTGTCCAAACACGCCTTTTCCCAGCATCCCGTTAATCTCATCCTCTGAAAACCCTACGGTTCGAGCCAACTCCAGATTATGAGCACCTAACTCTGGCGCTTTAAAGTTGATCTGGCCCGGTTCGTTGGCAAACTTAATCGGAATACCGATATGCTCCCAGCCTCGATCGTCTTCAACTATCATTTCCCGCGCGCGAATTTGCGGATCATCCGCACCCTGACGTAAATCATTAACGGGGGCAAACGCGGCGTCCACATCGGCAAACCACTCAATCCATTCTGCCTGCGTTTTACTGAGAA
Organism: Porticoccaceae bacterium; assembly: GCA_018069525.1. Taxonomy (GTDB): domain Bacteria; phylum Pseudomonadota; class Gammaproteobacteria; order Pseudomonadales; family Porticoccaceae; genus JAGPUQ01. Next base: position 154,037 of record JAGPUQ010000007.1, read on the forward strand.
AATTTTCCCGCAAAAATGCTTTAACCGGCTCCTGGGTCGACCCGGGGGGCGGTTGACAAAACTCAATAAGATCAGGCCGCTCCATTTTATTCAGCACGTTCACAGCAAAGTGCATTTCAGAAGCACCCAACACTACGTATTTTTCGTCTTTGGTTTCGTAGATGTTGTACATGGCATAACCGCCCCAGGTACGCTCATCCTTCACCACGGGTGCTTTTTTCTCGGCAAATACCGAGCCCATATTATTAGGTACGCAGGCCATCAACGAATCCATCATCGCCAAATCAATATAGTCGCCCTGCCCGGTCTCTTTACGGCGCAGCAAGGCCATTAACACCGCTGACAAACCCATCATCGAGGTAAGCATGTCGGCAGTGGGAATTGCCGGGATTGCCGGTTTGCCATCGAAGCCGAGATTGACCGACAGTATTCCCGCGTAGGCTTCCGTCGCCAAATCGTGAGCGGGCTTTTTCATATAGGGGCCAGTCTGCCCAAAGGCAGACAAGGAGGCGTAGACCACTCCTGAGTTGCGCGCTTTAATATCCTCGTAACTCACACCCAGGCGCTGCACCACACCGGGGCGGAAGGCTTCTATCACCACATCGGCCTGCTCGGCAAGGCGCAGGGCCATCTCCTTGCCTTCATCGGTTTTAAGATTAAGCTGCACACTCTTCTTGCCCCGGTGGGTGTTGGCGAAATACACCGTCATACCGTCGCGCTTGGGGCCAATTTCCCGATTCGGCTCACCACCATTAATGGGTTCGAGCTTGATCACCTCGGCGCCGTGGTCAGCCATCATCTGGGTGAGTGCCGGACCGGGGAGGAATAGCGATAAATCCAGAACCTTTACACCTTCTAACTTCATTTATTGTGCCTTTTACAGTTGATCTTCAAATTACTATCCCCGCCTTTTCGAGGTAGCTCTGTATTTTTTTCATTAGTGCTTGATCTCGACTCAGATCAAATTGAGGTGCCGCATCCCAGTCGTAGAACCAGACGGGCTTGGTTTGCAATTCTTCCACCTCATCATTAAATCTCGGTAAGATATGCACGTGGAGCGCTGGCTCCAGGTTACCCAGAATTTCGTAGTTAATACGTACGGCACCGGTAATCTCAAGCAGAGCATCGCCGACCACCGTCATTTCATACAATAGTGTTTTACGATCACTGGCGCTCAGTTGATTGAGATCGCTCACCACCGGGTCGGGCAAAATCAAACAATAACCACTGAGAAACTGTGAACTGCCAAGCACCACCCATCCCGACTTAACTCGGGCGATAGTTCTTGGATTGTCGCCGGATTGGCAATTTTTTACCCACTGATGGATTAAGGTTGTCATAAACTCTAGAACCTCACCACGGCATGACCGGGTATTGTCACCTCACCCTCGGCATTTTTTAAATACAGACTGACTTTGATTTCTTTTTTATCGTCGTCCTTTTCTTCTACTACCCCACCAGCGCTCATGGTCTCACCTAAAAATGCGACGCGGCGGTTGGCGTAGCCAAAGGAAACTAAAGAGGCATCTTCGCCAATCCAGTCGGTAACCACCTGACCGATCCAGTCACCTTGCAGGGGGCCGTCGAGCACGATGGCTTGGTAGCCCTCTTCCTCGGTGGCGTAGGCGTGGTCGAAGTGAATACGGTGGGGATTCCAGATCGCGGCGTTGTACATAAACAATTGGACAATGTTGGCGGTGTGTTCGCGGGACGGCAACAAGTCACCCACATTAATAGATTCGTAATTTAGCATGTTCGAGCTACCTCGCGATCAGGGAAGTGGTTTCATTTAAAACGGGCTCACCCGCTTCGGTTTCCACCACAACTTCGGTAAGTACAAAAATAAGTGGGCCACTTTTACCTTGTTTTTCGTAGATATCTTTCAGCCGTCGAGTGATCGAAAGTTTATCTCCTGCACGAATTGGGCGATGGTAAACCGTATCGGAACTACCGGCCATTAAACGTTTGAGGGGTAACTCGGGAATCAGTTTATCTTCTGGTATACCGTCTTTGCGCAATTGATCGACAGGCAAGATCTCCAGACTGTAGCCAAAATGAAATAGCGGTGGTGCTTCATCCCCATCGAGGTATTTTTTAGCCCTCTGCCCTGTAGATACAGCGTATTTTTGGATGTCCCTGCGCGTCACTTCAACGTGCAGGGTCGGATTAGCCCGACCAATGCACGCCTTGATTTCGAGGCTTAATAACTCTGTCATATTGGTATTCCTACTTTTTTTAAATTATAAAAAGATCCCGGCGAATACCGGGATCTTTTTAACATGATGGGCTGGTGGCTATTCCACCGCGGGAAGGATCTGAATATCCGGCGCGCCGCCCAGGAATTCACCTAAACGTCCACCTAATTCTTTAAAATGCGCGGTTCCTCGATGTGCACCCAGCGCAGCTTCGTTGCTGTACTGCTCTAACATTATGTAAGTGGTAGCGTCGTCGGTTTTGTGCAATTGATAAAAAGTGCAATCCGGCTCGTTGGCCCTCACCTGAACTGCTAACTCTCGCATCAAATCCTCGAAACCTGCCTGTTTACCGTCTTGTACTTTTAAGGTTGCGATAACTCCAATCATAATTACTGTCCTGTTTATAATTTACTTTAAACGGAATGGCCTGCTTGAAAGCAATAATTTAGCATTACCTCGCCGCCACCTTACTATAACTTTACTATTACTTTACTAAAGGTAACACCTCTTTGGCGAAACGTTCGATTTGTTCGTAACGCTGCTCGGGCGGACTGACGGGATCCATAATCATATGGCGAACACCCGCATCGCGGAAGGCCTGAATTTTTTCGGCAATGTCTTCCGGTCGACCCAGCGCACAGTATTTTTTCGCCGGATTGCGGAAGTCACTGGCGTAGCGCTCGCTTAGGTGCTCGGTGGCAATATCCCAGGACGCCTCGAAACTGTCGTCAATGCGAAAGAACAGCAGATGGGCCGTATCGAATCTCGTTAATTCTCGCTGCGCCTGTTCTGCACTCTTTGCTATCTGCTCGAGAAATGATTTAAACATCTCAGGCGTAACCACATACGACACATAGCCATCTGCCATGCGCCCCGCACGCCTGAGTGCTGCCTCGGAACGTCCACCACACCAGATGGGCGGGCCACCAGCCTGCATGGGTTTAGGTAGCATTTGCACGTTTTCAAAAGGATAAAAGCGACCATCGTGAGAGACTTCGCCACCACTCCAGAGCTTGCGCAACACGTCTATACCTTCCGATAGTCGCGCGCCACGCTCTTTCACCGGCACTCCGCAGGCAGCGTATTCATTGGGGAACTCGCCCCCGACCCCGACGCCAAACACCAGGCGACCCGAACTTAATTGATCCAGAGTGGAGACTTGTTTTGCTACCGCCGTCGGATGTCGCAAAGGCAGGAGATATACCGAGGTACCAAACATCAAACGATCACTCAATGCCGCTGCCTGGGCAAGCTGGATTAAAGGATCGAGAATGGGCATAGCAAAGGCCACATGGTCTCCGACCCACAGGGAATCGAGACCAATACGATCTGCCAGCGTGGTGACACTACGCACAGCCTCGGCACTGTCCATAGACACCATCCAGCCAAATTTCATTTCATCGGCAAGAGGTAAGTTCATCGTTGTTGCTCCTGTTTTTTTACTTCTACTATAGCTTTATGTTCCGGCGCCTTACATTAATTCTAAAACCGGTTCAGACAAGGCCGCGTATTGCTCGCGCAATTCCAGGATATGTTCTCCCCAGTAACGTTCGGTGTTAAACCAGGGGAAGGCGCGGGGAAAGGCCGGATCGTCCCAACGGCGCGCCAACCAGGCCGCGTAGTGCATCATTCGTAAAGTACGCAGAGGCTCAATCAGCTGAAGTTGCCGCGGATGAAAATCATAGAATTCATTATAACCATCCACCACTTCCGATAACTGAGCTGTGCGCATTACCCGGTCGCCAGACAACAGCATCCAGATATCCTGCACTGCGGGTGCCATGCGCGCATCATCCAGATCGACAAAATTCGGCGCGTCATTGCGCCACAGCATATTACCGCCATGACAATCGCTGTGGGTGCGAATCATAATCATCGGCTGCTGTTTGGAAAAAACTTCCTCAACCGCTTGCAACAGGTCTGCGGTCAAGGAATCGTAAGACGCCTTCAAGCTTGCCGGGATAAATTGTTCGCTGATTAGCGCCCTGCTATCGTAACCATAACTCTCAATGGTCAGACTGGGGCGACATTCGAACGGCCGGATCGCGCCGATGGCATGAATACGCCCGATCAAACGCCCGAGAGTCAAAAGATTATCGAGGTTCTCCAGCTCCGGCGCGTGCCCACCTCGCCGGGGAAACAGCGCGAAACTAAAGTCACCGTAATGAAACAGGCTTTCCCCCTGCTCGTTGCGCAAGGGCGCTACCACCGGCAGTTCGTGCTCCATCAACTCAAAACTGAATTGATGCTCTTCTTTTATCTGTTGTTCCGACCAGCGCTCGGGACGGTAAAATTTGGCAATCAAAGGCTCTCGATCGTCAATACCGACTTGATAGACCCGGTTTTCGTAACTGTTCAACACCAGTAAACGACCGTCGCAGGGGAACCCCTGACTCTCAACCGCATCCATCAAAAATTCGGGGCTTAGTGCTTCAAAAGGGTGGGTGTTCAAACATCGCACCTTGATATTTTCAGAGCGCTCAATATTTATCTCCAATACATGCTGCCATTACAACGTGTGGCTAAAACGTCTCATTTAAAAAGCCATCAAAAAAGGGAGGCATTAGCCTCCCTTTTAACACTGAAAAAACATTCAGATACTTACATTAAGCGCTTTTAGTGTATCCAGCGTCAAGCCGCCAGTAGCCAGATTTTTTTTGCGTTGAAAGTTATCTACCGCAATCAAGGTCTGGCGACCAATTACGCCGTCAATGGGACCCGGGTTAAAACCGGCGTTTTTAAGCGCCTGTTGAACACCGGAAATAATCTCATTAGACATATTGGTTTCGCACAAAACCGATTTCCACTCCAACTTGGTACTGGAAACCTTGAGTCGCTTGGAAACATTTTTGGTTTCTTCCGGAATTTTTGTGCGAACTTCTCGAGCATCGGAGATCAACTTTCGTACTTTTTTGTCGGCGTAAACTGCGGGCACTGCAACTTTATTGAACGTGGCCGGAGTCTTAACTACCTGACGTTTCACCGTTTTATAGGTGGCTGGATATTCTTTTTTACAGATCATATTACCGGTTCTTTTGCCAAGGTCTCCGTGACTCTCCAAAGCGTGCCAAATGTATTTTCCTTCGGCAATTTTTACCCGTTTCTGAACCTCTTCATATTTGGCAGGGATTACCATACGAATTTCCTTGGCATCGCTAACCAATTTACGAACTTTAATGGTTTCATACTTAGCGGGAATTTCCACCGTCCGGGAACCCGCCGGGGTTTTAAGTACCGTTTTACTAACCGTGTTGTACACAGCCGGAACTTCCACCAAACACATAATTTCACCCGTGGAGTTATCGATTTTTTCCACCGGGCCACGACCTGCTTTCCAAACCGACTTGGCGGGTTCTACCAGTACTTTTTCTTTAACCGTTTCATATTCTGCGGGAACTTCAACCAGTTTTTTGGCCGCCGGAGCAACCAGAACTTTTTCTTCGACGAACGTATACTCCGCCGGAGTGAAGGAAACTTCTTGGGATTCCTGGCTAGTAAGTACTTTTTGCATTTCGGATTTGTATTCAGCAGGCTGGTAGTGTTCGTGATAGCACTCATTCGGCGCTGCCGCCTGAAGGTTAACTCCGCTCCGACCAGCGGCTGTCAGCACTGCGGGATTCACCGGCACATCACTTTTCAATGAGCCACTGACCCAGGCACTGTACGCAGCACTGGTTTCAATTTTTTCCACTTCGGTGCCATACACAGCTGGAACCGGAATTAATTTGGTAGAGGATTCAGAAACCAGCACTTTCTCTTGCGCTTCTTCATATTTAGCTGGCACAACATCCACTTTCTCCGAAGCTTCACGCACCACCACTTTCTGGGTTTCGGTGCGGTATTCCGCAGGCACCATTACCTTGGCATAACACTCGCCGGGCCTGGCATCAGGGAGGGTGTTAGCCATGTCTTCTACCGCTGAGGCCTGGCTCGACAGCAGCAGAACCATTGCCGTTAACAAGCTCGTTTTAACAATTTGATTATTCATAGTGTAGTTACTCATTGTGTAACGCTCCTTTATAAAGCGACGTTTACCAGGTCACTAGCGGCGGGCGGTTGCCGAATATACTGCCCTTACAAGGCCGATTGCAAGCTCCTCTGGACCTCCGAGACTCTCTGTTGGTATTGGGTATAGATTATCTGATCAAAATTTCCACTCTCGTATTTATCTGTGGTTCGACCAACTCTGCCGTCCTCAGTTCCGATAGATTATCGACCATCTATCGGAACAAGCACTATCATTGAACCAGCGGTATTCACGCGACAATATCGACCCGACACTTTTGATTCGACTATGCTTTATGGTCGTCGATCAAACCACCCCAGCACCGAGTAGCTCATCGAAGGGTAATACCGGCAACAGCGTGCCAGCGGGCAATTCACCCGCCCCCGCCTCCACCAAAATAAAGCAATTACAGCGCGCCAACGCACCAAAGGCACCCGAGCTCTGCTGCCGATCCGGTGTAACTACAAAACCGCAGCCGGGCGAGGCATGCAATTCTGACGCAGCTAATTTTGAGCGGCTCAAACGCCCTCGCACCAGTTCAAGACGATTGCGATTAGAGCGCATCGGCTGGGTGATAGGCGCGCTCAACATCAACGGTTCCGGGTCGTCCGCCCCCTGAAGTTTACGCAGTACCGGCGCGACCAACTGATGAAAGGTAACCAGCGCGGACACCGGGTTACCAGGCAGCCCAAAAAATGGGGTTTGGACGAGATGACCAAAAATAAAGGGTTTTCCCGGTTTAATGGCGACTTTCCAGAAATCGAGATTGCCTAGTTCCTGCAACACTTCGCGGGCGTAATCGGCCTCGCCCACTGAAGCGCCCCCACAGGTCAGCACCACGTCGGCACGACGCTGCCCCTCCATGCAGACTTGCCGTAGCTGCTGGGGGTCATCGGCAACCACTCCGAGGTCTACCACCTCGATGCCCAATTTTCGTAACATCACCTGTAGCACATGGCGATTACTTTCGTAAATATCGCCGGGGCCAAGCGCTTCTCCCGGTGCACGCAGCTCGTCGCCGCTGACAAATAAAGCCACACGCAGCGGTTTGCGCACTAGCGCCTGGGCCAGGCCCAGCGTCGCTAATACCCCAGTTTCAATAGCACCGATACGACGCCCCGCACTAAGCATAATGTCGCCGCGGGCCACATCCTCACCTCGATAGCGCACGCTGGCACCCTGTCGAGACGGTGGCGTTACCAGGCGCATCATATTACCCGCCTCCACCGCGACATTTTCTTGAATCACCACGGTATCCGTCCCTCCAGGCAGGGTTGCTCCGGTGGTAATACGCACACATTCCCCGGTCGAGACGGTGCCGTTAAAAGGTTTACCCGCCAGAGACTTGCCGACCACTGGATAAGTGCTGCTACCGGAAATATCGGCAAACCGCAAAGCGTAACCATCCATCGCCGAGTTATCCGCAGGGGGCGAATCCAGCGGGGAGACAATATCTTCGGCCAGTATGCGACCCGGTAATTCCGCCAGTGGTTTTGTTTCGGTAGCCAGCGTGCGCGCATCACCGCCAGCGGCAAGGCTGGCCAACATAGTTTGCCGGGCGTCGGCAAGCGACATCATCGGAGTATTTATGGTCAAAATGGCACTTCCTAATTCAAGTCGCCCAGTAGTTAAACCGAGCCTAAGTAAGTGGAGTCTAAGTAAGTGGAGTCTAAGTAAGTGAAGCCTGAAAAATCACCACAGCCTTGTTTAACTGGCATTCTGGCATACGAGGCAATCAGACCACACCGGCAACCCAAAACTCTGCCACTCTCCGTAAGCGCCATCAAATAATAGTAAGCGTCCCGCCAGCGTTTTACCGACGCCGGTTAACACTTTGATGGCTTCCAGTGCCTGCATACTGCCGATAATACCCACCAAGGGCGCTAATACCCCGGCTTCGACACAGCTCAATTCCTGCTCGCCAAAGTGCCGACTCAAACATTGGTAACACGGCGCACCCGGCGTCATCGGAAATACCGCCACCTGCCCCTCCATACGAATTGCCGCGCCGGATACCAGCGGTGTTTGGTGTTGGTAGCACACCTCGTTAAGCAATTCGCGAGTGGCTAAATTGTCGCTGCAATCGACCACCACATCGACCTTTGAGATATCGACCTGCGTGATACCGATCTTAGCGATACCTCTACCGTCGCTTGCTACCTCGACTCTTTCCACCTCGATTCTTTCTATCAGGGGCACTAGTTCGACGTGGGGATTAATCGCCGCCAGGGCCTGCGCCGCCGACTCTGCCTTGTTTTTGCCTAAATCTGCATCGCCGTGCAAAACCTGGCGCTGGAGGTTGGACAACTCAACGTTATCAAAATCTGCCAGCAACAAACGGCCAATGCCAGAGGCCGCCAGATATTGAGCCGCCGCGCAGCCCAGACCACCCAGGCCTACGATCAAAGCGGTGCTGGTAGAAAGCGTCTCCTGACCGTCAAAACCGAACTGAGGGAGCAGTAATTGCCGTCCATAACGGCTTTGCTGTGCACGGGAAAGGACTTTATTCATAGCTTATTCACTGAGGCCAGCTAATATTGTAGCGGATATGTTGCGCATAATAGCTGGAGCACTCGGTCTTGTCGTTACTGCCGGAGTCTGGTATCACTGTTTCCGGCGACCTGCTCCGACAATCTACCCCGAGCATCTGCTCCGACAACCTACTCCGGCAATCTGGTTTAACTCAGGCCACTCATTAGAGGACAAGTAACAATGAAACTCTACGACTACCCCAAAGCCCCCAATCCCCGCCGCGTGAACATTTTCCTCGCGGAAAAAGGTATTGAAATTGAACGCGTACCGGTGGACTTAATGAAAGCCGAGCAACTAAAACCCGAGTATCGAGCCAAAAATCCGGCCTGCGATGTCCCTATGCTGGAGCTGGACGACGGCACCTGCATCAGTCAAATTCGTGCCATCTGCCGATATTTTGAAGAAATTGAACCATCGCCCCCACTGTTGGGTAGCACGCCTACCGAAAAAGCCCAGTGCGAAATGTGGGAACACCTGGCCTCTATGAATGGCCTACTGGCCATCGCCGAAGTGTTCCGCAACACCGCACCCGGCTTTGCAGGTAGAGCTGGCGTTGGCCCCCACAGCTACGAGCAATCGCCAGAATTAGCCGAGAGAGGGCTACATAGGGTAAGCAACTTTTTCACCGACTTCGATCAACGACTCAGTGACAACGACTATGTAGCCGGTGATTTCTACTCCATGGCGGACATTACCACGCTGGTGGCCTGCGATTTCGCCAGGTGGATCAAACAGGAAATTCCCGCAGAGTGTAGTAATTTACGTAGCTGGTACGACAGGATATCTCAGAGACCGGCTGTACAAGCCAACTCTTAGCAGGCCGCTCAAGGAATCGCCCAGAACAACGGTTTCCCGATTACTAAGGCTGTGGTAAATTGCAGAGCGTCGCCTATCTCGACAACGATTAAATAAAGAATATAAAGACCTATATTCGGCATGCCGACCTTGTTAACCCGGTACTGCTAACACGGCCACGTGCCAATATTACTTTTTAACAGGAGCATGCATGAGTCTTGATCAACGGGAATTTCGGGACGCCCTGGGTGAATTTGCTACCGGCGTCACAGTCGTCACTGCCAAAGATAAAGACGGCACTCCCGTCGGCGCGACCGCCAACAGCTTTTCCTCCGTATCCCTGGATCCGCCGCTGGTGCTGTGGAACGTGGCCAAAACCGCTAATTGTTTCGACGCCTTTAACGCCGCCGAGCACTTCGCCGTTCATATTCTGCACAGCGGTCAGGAAGACATTTCCAAGCGTTTTGCCACCAAAGATAACGATAAGTTTTCCGGTGTTGAGTGGCATGAAAGTGCCGAGGGAGTACCGCTACTGACCGACTTTGACGTGCGCTTCGAGTGCAGCACCGAACACCTTTACGACGGCGGTGACCATTTAATTATTGTCGGCCGGGTTCACGCTATGGATAACAAAGTCCGCGAGCCCTTAGGCTTCTATAAAGGTAGATACGCCAAAATCGTCACCGATTAAAGCTACGGAATCGTTCTCGTACGACGAACCCGTGCTGCAAGCAAATTTAAATCTGCTCGCAAATTAATCCATAAATTAACTCACAAATTAACTCTTAAATTAATAACAGGAATCCGAATATGAGCGATTCATTTAATGCTTTGGTAATTGACAAAAATGATGCCGGACTCAGCGCAGCCATCAAACAATTGTCCGTCGCCGATCTGCCCGACGAAGATGTGCTGGTCGATATCGCCTACTCCACCGTCAACTATAAAGACGGCCTGGCGGTTACCGGCACTCTGCCCATCGTACAAAAATTTCCCATGGTCGGCGGTATTGATTTGGCCGGCACGGTAGCGGAATCCCGCGATGCACGCTTTAAACCTGGAGACAAAGTCCTGGTCAATGGCTACGGTTTGTCCGAGCGCCACTGGGGCGGTTATTCGCAACGCCAAAAACTCAATCCAGATTTTCTGGTGCGAGTGCCCGACGCTTTTAGTCTGGAAGAAGCCATGGCTCTTGGCACCGCCGGTTACACCTCGATGTTGTGTGTGCAGGCAATCCAGGACGGGGGCATTAAACCGGAAGACGGCCCCGTACTAGTCACTGGTGCAGCGGGCGGTGTGGGCACCGTCGCGATTATGTTGCTGGCCAAACTCGGGTATCAGGTCACCGCCTCCACCGGACGCGTTGAAGAAGCCCGCGAACTCCTGGAAACACTCGGCGCTAGCGATATTATTTCCCGCGATGAACTGTCCCGAGACCCCGCCATGCTCGAAGCGGAAATCTGGGCGGCGGCGGTAGATAGCGTTGGCGACAACACCCTGGCAACCGTGCTCGCGCAAACTAAATACGACGGTACCGTCGCCGCTTGCGGCCTGGCTGCCAGCCCTAATTTGCCCACCACCGTTATGCCTTTTATTCTGCGTAGCGTAACGTTACGCGGTATCGACTCGGTGATGGCGCCACTGGAACGTCGGCAACGGGCCTGGGACGCACTGGCTAAACTCGTTGATCTGGATAAATTGCGCGCCATCTACAACGTCGAGCCCATGAGCAAAGTACCCGAGATAGCCCCAGCTATTCTCGCCGGGAAAATCAAAGGTCGAGTCGTGATTGACGTTAATGCTTAAACCTTATTGGTAAAACTTGTTCGTAAACCTTCTTTGTAAACCTTCTTTGCAAACAAGAACGTGGCGCGGCACAGAGCATTTAGCTAAACAATAAGGCCTTATCGTCAGACCTTATTCTCGGCTCTTATCAATCAGCCCAGTGCCGGGCCACCTTTATCGACCCAGGTTTTAAGATCGAAGTATTCCCGCCACTGCTTAATTTTTCCGTCACTATCAAATTCAAAAATACCCAGTACTGGAAGCTCGTCCAGATCGCCTGAAGGCAGAGAAAAACTGTCCAGTCGTTCGGTAACTACGCGCTCGCCATCGGTAACAATCGTTAATATCTCAAACTTGCAGGCGCTCGCCGCTGACAAAAATGGGGTCAAAAACCCGCGTATTTCATTGTGGCCTGTCAAGGGCGCCAAAGGCACATTGTGGTACACCGCATCCTCGCTCATAAGGGAAAGTATGCCTTCCACGTCGAGTCTCTCCCAGGCTTCACAAAAACTGGCTACGGTTTGGCGGTGATTTTCAGACAAACGCTGGTCTACTGACATAACTCTTCTCCCATATTAATAATATCGAACCACTTTACACCAAATCACCCCACTCTAATTTTTTGGGGCGCGTTTAAAAGGAAATTATTGCTTGTTAAGCGCCCTCTCTTCAACGAAACAGGCAGGGCAGCGCCCAATACTATATAAAAAAGCCCGGCCATAAAAAAGCCCGGCTAAAGTAGCCGGCTTTTTTTCAGAACACTTAGTTACTCCCTAGAGCAACTCCACCGCTATCGCCGTGGCTTCACCACCGCCGATACACAGGCTGGCAACGCCTTTTTTCTTGCCGTAGGTTTGTAGCGCCCCAAGCAAGGTCACAATAATACGTGCGCCACTGGCACCCAGCGGATGACCCAACGCGCAAGCGCCGCCGTGCACATTAACTTTATCGTGGGGCAGATTTAATTCGCGCATTGCGGCCATGGCGACTACGGCGAAGGCTTCGTTAATTTCGTAGAGATCAACGTCCTCGGCAGCCCAGCCGGTATTGGCAAAAAGTTTTTTCAGTGCACCCACCGGAGCAGTGGTAAACCATTCTGGCTCTTGGGCAAACTGGCTATAGCCACGAATCACAGCCATTGGTTTAAGGCCACGTTTTTCGGCTTCGCTTTGACGCATTAATACCAAAGCCGCTGCACCGTCGGAAATCGAACTGGCGTTCGCTGCCGTTACCGTGCCGTCGGCTTTAAAGGCGGGCTTTAAGGTCGGAATTTTGTCGGGGCGAGCATTACCGGGCTGCTCGTCGGTATCGATGACTTGTTCTCCACCGCGAGTTTTTAAGGTCACTGGCGCAATTTCACCTTTGAACTTGCCTGCATCAATCGCAGCGTTGGCACGACTCAGGGATTCAATAGCGTAGGCGTCCTGAGCTTCGCGGGTAAAGGTGTATTTACCGGCGCACTGCTCGGCGAATACGCCCATCAAACCGCCGGTGTAGGCATCCTGTAAGCCGTCGGTGAACATATGATCTTGCAGTTCGCCGTGACCCAGGCGATAACCGCTGCGGGCTTTAGGCAATAAATACGGCGCATTACTCATGCTTTCCATACCACCGGCAACCACCACATCAGCTTGCCCGGCGAGCAAAGTGTCGCAGGCCATCATCACGGTTTTCATACCGGAGCCACACATTTTATTGACGGTGGTGGTACCGGCACTGACTGGAATTCCGGCACCCAGAGCAGCTTGCCGCGCTGGAGACTGGCCAACGCCAGCGGGGAGCACACAGCCCATCAATACTTCTTCGACCGCATCGGGAGCGACACCGCTACGCTGTAGAGCAGCCGCAATGGCTGTTGCCCCCAACTTGGGAGAAGGAACGGACGAGAAATCGCCCATCATGCCGCCCATTGGGGTGCGGGCACTGCCGACGATAACGACTGGATCATTCATGTGTTTGGCCTCTTGATCGGATACTAATGCTACGAATAAAAATGAAAACCTTATTTAACCACTCGCAAGCGAGCGTGACCGCCGCCGGGATTCGACGGTGGTTTTGGTGGTGTGTCGTCTGGTTCTGGCTCGGAAGGCTCTGCTGGGCGTTCAACAGGGGGTTTGGCCGGATCGCTCAAGGCTTTGTCGACCGAACGCAATGTGTGCCCAGGCGTTTTGGATGCCTGGCCTGTTTCCGGCGCTACTTCCGGTTCAAATGCCATGCCCTGCCCGTTTTCGCGGGCATAGATTCCTAGAATCGCATTGATGGGCACGTAAATATCGGTGGGAATACCGCCGAAGCGGGTGTTAAAACTCACCGCGGTGTCGTCCATGATGAAGTTTTGAGCGGCGCGGGGAGCAATATTAAGCACGATCTGCCCGTCGGTGACGTGGCTCTGGGGTACCGAAACCCCAGGCTGGTGGGTATCGACCACCAGGTGGGGAGTACAGTCGTTAGCCACTATCCAGTCGTAATAGGCCTTAACCAAATAAGGTCGATTAGATGACATTCCCATTACGTTAACCCGTTCATTTACCAGCGCAAAATAATCGCACTCAGATGTGCATATCTCGTTCGGCTTCAGTCAGACTTTCCTGGAATGCCGGCCGCGCAAACATGCGTTGCATGTAGCCGTGCAGAGGCTTGCATTGCTTGTTATTGGGCAGCGCAATATCGAGTATAGGCAAACGCCATAACAGCGGCGCTAAACAGCAATCCACCAGGGTAAATTCTTCGTTCATAAAAAAAGCTTTATCGGTAAAGATGGGAGCCACGCTCAACAGACTCTCGCGCAACTCTTTGCGCGCCTTCTCGGCCATCTTGGTTTCGCCTTTCGAATAAACAATATCGGCCTTATCACACCAGTCTTTTTCAATACGGTGCATGTACTGGCGACTCAAGGCTCGCGCTACCGGGTAGACCGGCAACAAGGGCGGGTGCGGGAAGCGCTCGTCCAGGTATTCCATCATCACCTTGGACTCGTAGAGTGCAAGGTCTCGATCGGCCAGCGTCGGCGTGGTGCCGTAAGGATTGAGCTCGATCAATTCTTCCGGCAAAGCGCCGTGATTGACCTCTTCGATATCAACGGTAACGCCCTTTTCAGCCAGCACAATACGTACCCTGTGACTGTACTGACAGGAAGAATCCGAAAATAGCGTCATGGTAGAACGCTTAGATACTACCCCCATGATTTACCTCGTCGCCTATGGCGTTTAATGTATATCCTTCCAGTATTCACGGTTCAAGAGCCAGACGAATACCAACAAGATCAAGAGAAACAACAAAACGCCATAACCGATAGAGCGACTCTTGTCCGCAACCGGGTTGGCCAGATAACTCATAAAATTCACTAAATCGTACACTGCAATATCAAATTCGTCGGCAGACAGTTCGCCTTCCTGTATCAATGTATAGCTGCCACAGGGATCGTCCAGTATTGGCTCGCTGGTAAGCGGGTCAACGCGAACACCGCCGTTGTGGGCTAGCGACGGCCCCGGCGCGCACGCCGCCAGACCCTGCAAATCCAGCAGCGCGTGGGGCATGCCCACGTTCTGGAATACTTTGTTATTGACGCCAACCGGACGGCTGGGGTCTACATAAAAATGACGTAAATAGGTATAAACCCAACTCGGCGAACGCGCTCGTGTGACCAGGGTTAAATCTGGCGGCGGCGCGCCAAACCATTGCTTGCCCGATTCTTCGGACATCGACGCCTGCATCAAATCACCGATTTTCTGCTCGCCGAACACCAGGTTTTCAAGCACCAGGCCGTGGGGGATATCGAGATCGTCGGCGACTCGCTCCCAGCGGGAAAACTTGGCACCGTGACAACCCATGCAGTAGTTGGCAAAAGTCTGCGCGCCACGCTGTAGCGAAGCCTTGTCCTGATGATCAACTTCAATTTTATCGCAGGCAATAGTACCGCAGTCGTGAGTCGCTTCCGAACCCACCGCTTTCAAGGGGATCACTATCAACGCAATCACAATACCCAGCACACCCAGCGCACGCCAGAAACCCATGCCGCCATCCATTGTGACCCTTTCTGGCTCCACCCTGGTTTTTTCAAAGCGGGTCCAAAATGGCATCGCAACAAAATAGGCGAAATACAGTAGCGTACAAAATTGAGCCAATCCGGTGCGCGCTGGTGTCGGAGCTTTAATCCCCAACACACCAAGTATCACAAAGGACGCCGCAAATACCACCACCGCTACCCGGCTAATATTACCTTTGTAACGAATCGACTTAACCGGGCTGCGATCCAGCCAGGGCAAGACAAACAGTATCGCCACCGCCGCCGCCATCACCATAAAGCCCAGCAGTTTTGCAGTTAGGGGACCAATCGAAAACGTCACCGCCCGCAACATTGAATAATACGGGGTGAAATACCACACCGGCGCGATGTGCTCGGGAGTTTTCAGGGAGTTGGAATGCTCAAAGTTGGCCTTCTCAATAAAGTAGCCGCCCATTTCCGGCATAAAGAAAATAATAAAACAGAACACAAACAGAAATACCGTGATCGGCACCAGGTCGTGAACCGTGTAGTAGGGATGAAAGGGAATGCCGTCCAGCGGAATGCCATTTACATCTTTGTGCTTTTTGATTTCGACGCCATCCGGGTTATTGGACCCGACCTCGTGTAGCGCCAATAAGTGCAGGAATACCAAACCGATCAACACCAGCGGTACGGCGACCACATGCAGTGCAAAAAACCGGGTCAGCGTAATACCGGAAATCAGATAATCACCGCGTATCCAGTCAACAATGCCCTCACCGAAATAAGGAATCGCGCCAAACAGGTTAATAATGACCTGTGCGCCCCAGTAGGACATTTGGCCCCAGGGCAACACGTAACCGAGAAAGGCCTCGGCCATCAGCGCCAGATAAATGCCCATGCCGAACAGCCACACCAGCTCGCGAGGTGCTTTATAAGAGCCATAAAGCAAACCGCGGAACATATGCAGATAAACCACAATAAAGAAGGCGGAAGCGCCGGTGGAATGCATGTAGCGGAGAATCCAGCCGAAATCCACATCGCGCATGATGTATTCAACCGAGCCGAAGGCCCGTTCCGCCGAGGGGTCGTAGCTCATGGTCAGCCAAATACCGGTTAACAACTGGTTAACCAACACTAATAACGACAGGACCCCAAAGAAATACCAAAAATTAAAATTCTTCGGTGCGTAATATTTCGCCATATGGGTGTCCCAGGCGCGCTGCACAGGCAGCCTCGCATCGACCCATCTCCACAACCCAGTTAGACCTTTCATCAACAGGCTCATGCGTTTTCCCCCTCGTCAATACCAACCACCACGACCGAGTCGCTCTCATAGCTGTGTGGTGGTACCACCAGATTTAAGGGTGCAGGTACACCTTTAAAAACCCGGCCTGCCAGATCAAACCTGGAGCCGTGGCAAGCACAAAAAAAGCCGCCGAGCCATTCCTCTCCAGCCCTGTTGAGATCTGTAGCACCAACCTCGGGACGATACGTTGGCGCGCAACCAAGGTGCGTACACAAACCTACCAATATTAAATATTCTTCTTTAACGGCGCGGTTTTTAGGATCGACATATGTCGGCTGCTGGGCTTCTTCCGATTGGGGATCCAGCAAACGATCTTCGGCTTTGGACAGCATTGCCAGCGCTTCTGGCGTGCGACGCAGAATATAAACCGGTTTACCACGCCAGGCTTCGGTGATCATTTCACCCGGTCGGATTTTACCAATATCGACTTTAACCGGTGCGCCAGCCGCTTTCGCCTTGGCGTTGGGCTGCCAGGAACCTACAAACGGTACCGCAGCACCTACCACACCAACCGCACCAACCACACAGGTGGCGCCCGTTAATACACGGCGACGGGTTAGATTTACACCCTCATTGCTCATCAGAGCTCTCCTCAACAACTCGGTGATAAACAGACGAACTGACTAAGCAGCCCGTGGGAAGCCACACCTAACAACACGGCGGGAAATAGCGCGCCATAGTACTTAAAAGCGCCGCAACTAACAAGTAAAACTTACACAAAATGCAGGCAAGCTACTGTTTTTTAAGCAAAAAAATGCCCGGTGTAAAACCGGGCATCGGGCAACTCCAGAGCGTTTTTTAACGTTTGGAGAACTGCGGACGCTTGCGCGCTTTGTGCAGGCCAATTTTCTTACGCTCCACTTCGCGAGCATCGCGAGTCAGAAACCCGGCTTTGCGCAGTGTCGGACGCAAATTCTCGTCGTAAGCCAGCAGAGCACGAGCCAGACCGTGGCGAATCGCACCCGCCTGGCCGAAGCTACCACCACCGGCAACCGTTGCCATGATGTCGAACTTGCCAAGAAACTCGGTCACTTCCAGCGGCTGCCGCACAATCATGCGCGCCACTTCACGGCCAAAATACACGTCGATATCGCGATTGTTGATCTTGATATTGCCGTTGCCGGGAGAAAGAAATACCCGCGCCGAAGAGGTTTTACGTCGGCCGGTGCCGTAATAGGGAGTGTCTGCCATGATGTGCTATTCCTAAATATCGAGTGCTTGAGGTTGCTGAGCTGCGTGGGGATGAGCATCACCAGCGTAAACTTTCAGCTTTCTGTACATATCTCGGCCCAGAGGACCTTTCGGCAACATACCCTTCACCGCCATTTCGAGCGCTCGCTCTGGAGCACGATCAATCAGTTTTTCAAAACTGATGCCTTTGATCCCACCGGGATAACCGGTGTGACGATAATAAATTTTGTCGGTGGCTTTCTTGCCGGTAACCCGTACTTTTTCGGCATTAACCACGACAATATAGTCGCCGGTATCCACGTGGGGAGTAAACTCCGGCTTGTGCTTGCCACGCAGACGATGAGCAATACTGCTGGCGAGACGACCAAGGGTTTTTTCGGCCGCATCGACGACAAACCAGTCGTGAACTACGGTCTCAGATTTAGCGCTATAAGTTTTCATGACTGTATCAACTTCGCCTGGGGTCAGCTTGAACGACAACCAATAGTCTGGATGCCGCCAAAGGAATGGGGGTCTAAAAAAAGAGGGCGAATTCTACCGGCACAATCACGGTAGATCAAGGCCGGATTACACTAAGTTGCACAATAATCTGCCCATCGCTCGATATGGTGCCCCAATCACTGCGCAATCACCGCATAAGAAGACTTCCCTGGCACCTGATTGTACACGGGTGTGCACAGCTCGTTTTTGATTGCACTCCGGATTTATAGGCTAATGGCTGACAGCAAGGGCAAGGTTCAGGGCATAGCTCAGAGTTAAGGCTTATGAGGTCTCGCCAAATACTCGTGGGACTGCATCTCTAACAAACGGCTCCTGGTGCGCTCAAATTCAAAATCCAGCTTACCGCCGCCATATAACTCGTCGAGCGGCACCTCTGCGGACAAGGCCAGCTTAACGTTGCGATCGTAAAACTCATCAACCATATTGACGAAGCGGCGAGCGGCGTCGTCTACCTCACGATGCAAACGCGGCACCTCACCCACCAATACCGCATGAAATTCCCGCGCCAGTTCAATGTAGTCATTCTGGCTGCGTGGGCCACCGCACAGGGTGGCAAAATCAAACCAGACCACATCCTCGCCGACGAAACGAGCCGCAATATCTCGCCCTTCCACTTCTAGCATCACGTTCTTGCGGATTTCTTCCGGAGAGGGCACCAGGTTTTCAAACACTTCGGCTAACGCCGGTTCGGCCGCCGCATCTAAGGGGTAGTGGTAGAGGTCAGCGCGAGTCAAGGTACGCAAGCGATAATCCACACCACCGTCGACGTTAACAACCTCACAGTGCTTGTTAATCAACTCGATGGCGGGCAAAAACCGCTGCCGCTGCAAGCCGTTGTGATACAACCCGTCGGGAGCAATGTTAGAAGTGGCCACCAAAGTCACACCGCGCGCAAACAACTCCTCCATCAAGGTACCCAGGATCATCGCGTCACCAATGTCGGACACAAAAAATTCATCGAAGCACAACACCCGCGCCTCGGTGGCAATGCCCTGAGCCACCTTTTTAAGCGGGTTTTTTTCGCCCTTGAAACAGGTTAAGTCGCGATGCACCCGCCGCATAAAGCGGTGGAAGTGAACACGCAACTTATCCTGAAATGGCAGGCTCTCGTAAAAACTGTCCATCAAATAAGTTTTACCGCGACCCACGCCACCCCATAAATACAGCCCCGACACGGTTGCGGCACGACGATTGCGAAACAAGCGCTGCAGCAATCCGGTATTTTCGCCAGGCGCAGCAATGAGCTGATCGTGCAAGGCCTGCAGTTTTTCCACCGCCCCCTGTTGTGACTCGTCGTGCTGAAAATCTTCGCGCTGGAGATCGTGTTGGTAGCGTTGCAGTGGTGTCATCGTATTGAGCTTCAGACTTCTTTGGTGAAAGTAATGGCGTGTGAATTATGAGTGTGCGCTACCGACAAAACCAGTCGCCACACGGGAGCAAGACTTTATCCCGGCGAGACTGTACCCGGGCAAGTAAGGCGATTCAAGCAGATTACACGGCGTTTGACTCAGCCATCATCGCGCGCACCTCGGGTTCCAACCTGGTTTTCATGGTTATCAGCTCGCCGTGAAAGAAGTGACTGGCCTGGGGAATACAAATTAGCCGAGGGGGTGTTGCCAGATCGTGTACCCAGGCAGTGACCACGTCGGCATCGACAATATCGTCGGCTCCGCCGATCACCACGCAGGTCGGGCAAGCGAACTCGCCATTAGGCGCGTAGCTGTAGCGATCCACCGGGGGTGCCACCAGCACTAAGTGCTGACACGTTTTATTTGTACTGGATAAGCTTTCTCCAGATAACACTTCGCTGGCTGCAGCCGCAATCGCCGAACCAAAGGAAAATCCCGCCAGGACCAACTGGGCATCGGGATTGTGTTCGACTGCGTACCTGGCGACGGCCAACATATCGTCTACCTCGCCCCGCCCTTCATCGTGAACGCCAGCGCTGGCACCCACGCCTCGAAAATTAAAGCGCAGCACGGTAACACCCAGCTGGCGATACATACGCGACAAGGTAGTAATCACCTTGTTGTCCATCGTGCCCCTGTAGAGCGGGTGGGGGTGGGCAACCACCGCCACCAGTGGCGATGAGCTATCGACCGGCTCGCCAGGCTCGACCACCACCTCCAGGCTCCCCACAGGTCCCGGCACCAACAGTACCTCTGCTCGACTCATGCTTTGCGACTCCTCAATGCGCTCTATGAACTACCTTTACTATAGTACCTATCCTACTCCCCCAGTCCCTGGACTCCCCGTTGACGCCCTTATTTCGGTTCGACTGAGGCGATTATTCTCGCTAGAATGGGCGCTCGATCGTCGTGTTACTTAAGGAGCGAATTGTGGATAGCAGCAGTATATTAATAGTGGTGGCCGCATTGATAGTGGGTCTGTTACTCGGGATATTATTGACCCGCGGCTTATCCTCACCCCTTAAACAGCGCAAACAGTTGGGCGAAGAGCTACGCCAGGCCAGGGAAAAACAGCAACTCTACGAGCGTGAAGTCGCCGAGCACTTCGTCAAAACATCCGGCCTGGTCAATAATTTGACGGAGAGCTATCGACATCTGCACCAACACCTTGCCGCCAGCGCCGAGACCCTGGCTAACCCCAACCTTGGCGACGGCCTGCTGGCACCTAAAGTCACCCAGCTGGAACTGGATATCGAGCAACTCCCCGCTCTTGACGCCACAATGCCAGAACCACCCAGAGACTACGCGCCAAGTCAGGGTGTGCTCAATGAAGGTTACGGCCTGGACAAACCAGCTTCGCCCGTTAAAAACGCTGCGGAAAAAGACAAACCCCAACTTTCGGTGGTTAACAGCGACACTGCGGAGGTCGAGAGCGACGACCCGACACTTAAAGTGGGTTAACCCGGTAAGCGAAGATCGCGTATATCATCACCATTAAAAAGCCGGGAAATATCCCGGCTTTTTAATGGTCGAATACCCAGCCTATTTGCTGAATTCCCAGGCCTATTTCGCAGAATGCCCCGTCTTATTTTGCAGAATGCCCAGACAAGGTCACTTCCACCTTATCCTCGTCGGCAATACCGGAGTAATAACGACCCAACACCTCTAACACTTCGGGACGAGAAAAATGCGCATCGATGTCCTCGCCTTCCGAGAGAGCTTTACGCAGCTTAGTACCGGACACCAGGACCCGATCTGCCGCTTCGTGGGGACAGGTGCGCATGGACGACATGGTGCCGCAGCGGTGACACCAGAAGGTCCAGTCAATTTTCAGTGGCTGGGTTTGTAAAGCATCCCGGGGGATTTCATCAAAAATATGATGGGCGTCAAAAGGCCCGTAATAATCGCCAACCCCGGCGTGATCGCGCCCGACGATCAAATGTGAGCATCCGTAGTTTTGCCGAAATAGAGCATGCAGTAAGGCTTCTCGAGGCCCGGCGTAGCGCATATCGAGAGGGTAGCCGGACTGCACCACGGTGTTATCGACAAAATAATTATCGAGCAACACACTGATGGCTTCCTGACGCACATCGGCGGGAATATCGCCGGGCTTCAGCTTGCCAAGTAGAGAATGCACCATCACTCCATCGCAAATTTCTATGGCAATTTTGGCCAGGTATTCGTGGGAGCGGTGCATGGGGTTGCGAGTTTGAAAGGCGGCAACCGTGGCCCAGCCCTTGCTCTCAAACAAAGCGCGGGTTTCGGTCGGCGTCATGTACGTGTCGGCATAAGTCGTGGGGAACTCACCCTGGGAGAAGACTTTTACCGTTCCCGCCAGGTTCACATCGCCCTGCTCCATCACCATTTTCACACCGGGATGGTTTATGTCGGTGGTTTTAAAAACCTGCTGGCACTCGTGGGCTTTATCGATACGGTATTGTTCGGTAATTTTCATGGAGCCCATAAGCTCGCCGTCTTCACCATTAACCAGCGCTACTTCGTCGCCAAGGTTAAGTGTCTCGGCCTGTTCGCTGCTCACGGACAAGGTAATGGGAATCGGCCAGAACAAGCCGTTGGCCATCTGCATATCGTCGCAAACACCGCGCCAATCGACCTCACCCATAAAACCATCTAGCGGAGTAAATCCGCCGATACCCAACATAATAAGGTCACCGACTTCGCGGGAGGCCAGCTCGACTTTCGGTAGCGATGCCGCATGAGCGGTCGCTGCCGCCAGCTTATCACCTTCCAGCAATAAGAGATTGAGCGTTTCTGCGCCGTGGGGCTTAACCAAACGCGACTTTACTGATCCATTCATAGCACTTCCTGAGGGTTTACGATGTTGAGGGGGCTTTATTTAAAGCCCATGTTTAAAGTTAGTACTTAAAGTTAAGGTTCAAAATCAATATTGAGAGTAGACGCCGAGAGCGACGCCTGGCAAAGACGGGGTATCAGAGGCTTACTCAGCGGTTTGTGCCATAATAACCCTTAGCGTGTAACAATAAAATGAAAGGCAAGCAATGAGCCCCCATCAGCATGGATCCCGCTGGCTATATTTTGATAGGCCCTGTGTTTTAAGCATTGCTTACCCAAACCCTCCCTGCTCCGTGACTTATTCACAATGACTTACTCACACCATGTCATTCAGTAAACGCGCCACCACTATCTGGCCCGTCATCACCGGCTTATTAGCTGCGGCGCTGATTCTGACTATCTCCGCTCGGATACAGCAGCCAGCGCCCGAACCACAAACTATGGGTTCGGTTATCGGCAACCTGGCACCGGTGAGAACGATAACCAAGGACACCGTGTCCTACTCTGATGCGGTACAACGCGCCGCCCCTGCGGTAGTCAACATCTACACCCGCACCTTGCTACCCCAGCGCCTACATCCACTAATGTTCAACGATCCGCTTTTCCAGCGCTACTACAACAAAAGTGCACAACCGCAACAGCAGCGCATGGCTTCGTCATTGGGCTCGGGGGTGATTCTCAGCGACGACGGCTTTATTCTCACCAATCACCACGTGGTGGCCGGTGCCGATGAAATCATTGTGCTGTTATACGATGGCCGCGAAGCTCAGGCCCAACTGGTCGGTTCCGACCTCGAAACCGACCTGGCGGTATTGCGAATCACCCTGGACAAGCTCTCCCCCATCGCCATCGGCAACTCCTCACAAACTCGGGTTGGCGATGTGGTACTGGCCATCGGCAACCCCTTCGGTTTGGGACAGTCGGTGTCGCAGGGCATTATCAGCGCGCGCGAACGCAACGGTCTTGGGCTCAGCACCTTCGAGAATTTTCTACAAACCGATGCCGCAATCAATCAGGGCAATTCCGGCGGCGCGCTGATCGATGCCTACGGTAATTTGCTGGGGATCAACAGCGCCACCCTCAACGAAAGCTCATCGGTGGGTATCGGCTTCGCCATCCCGGTCAAAACCGTCATCAAGGTGCTGGAAGATATCGTTCAGTACGGCAAGGTCATTCGCGGCTCGCTGGGGATACAGGCACAACAATTATCGCAAGAGATCGCTGGACGTCTCGGACTGTCGCCGCCTAACGCGCTGATTATTACCCATGTCCAGATTGGCAGCCCAGCTCACACCGCTGGCCTACAACCCCGCGATATTATCACTCACATCAATAGCCGCCTGGTCTCCGACGGGGCACACGCGGCTAACCTGATCGCCGATTTAAAACCCGGCGACCCGGTGCGACTGCGTATTGTTCGGGATAATCAGATAATTGACGTCACTGCGATAGCCGGTACCCGCGCAACCGGCAGTCCAATATCGACCACTCAGGGCGACCCTGCAGGTAGTTAATTACGTCGGCTTTTAATAAGGTTTAAAATTTAAGGCTTAGGCTGCGCCGATCAAACGTAAAGGTTTTCGCTTGTTGCAGAGCTCCTTACAAATTACAAATTACAAGATGCTTTTAAATGCCGCGCTCATTGCCGCAACAAACAATTTATTTTGTTGCTCGTCGCCTACTGTAATACGCACAAACTCGCTAATGCGAAGCTTGTCAAAATGGCGCACCAGCACACCCGTCTCACGTAAAGCTTGCGCTAAATCCGCTCCCGCATATTTCTTATGGCGAGCAAACAAAAAATTCGCAGCCGAAGGTAGCACTTCAAAATCCAGTTTCACCAGTTCGGCAACCAGGGCTTCGCGGCTCTCAATTACTTGCCGGCGACGAGATTGAAAATACTCTTCATCTTCAAACGCGGCAATGCCACCGGCAATGGCGAGGCGGTCCAGAGGATAGGAGTTAAAACTGTTTTTAACCCGTTCCAGGGCCTCAATCAAACCAGCATCGGCAACCGCAAAACCCACGCGCAAGCCCGCCAGCGAGCGAGATTTCGACAGCGTTTGCACCACTACTAAA
The DNA here is from genome assembly GCA_018069525.1 of Porticoccaceae bacterium. Lineage (GTDB taxonomy): Bacteria > Pseudomonadota > Gammaproteobacteria > Pseudomonadales > Porticoccaceae > JAGPUQ01. The sequence goes on from JAGPUQ010000007.1 coordinate 178,638, forward strand.
TTAGGGAAACGCTTTACCAGGGCAATGGCAGATTCGCCACCGAAGTCGACATAGGCTTCATCGATCACCACCACCGAATCCGGATTAAGCTGCAATAATTTTTCTATCTCGCCCAAGGCTAAGGGAACCCCGGTGGGCGCATTGGGGTTGGCAATAATAATGCCGCTGTTGGACTGAGCGTAGTCGTCGACCTCAACAGTAAAATCGTTTTTCAGTGCAATAGTCTGGTAATTAATGCCGTACAAACCACAGTACACCGGATAAAAACTGTAGGTAATATCCGGAAACAGAATCGGTTTATCATGTTTCAGCAAACCATAAAAAATATGTGCCAATACCTCGTCGGAGCCGTTGCCGACAAAAATTTGAGAAGTTTCAACACCGTAATATTTGGCGATGGACGCTTTTAACTGATCCGCTTCCGGCGGCGGATACAACCGCAAACCGTCGTTGACTTGAGCCGCGATGGCCTCCATCACCCGAGGCGACGGCCCATAGGGGTTTTCGTTGGTATTGAGCTTTAGCAACTGATCGTTGCTGGGTTGTTCTCCCGGAACATAGGGACTGAGGTCTTCTACAAAGTCGCTCCAATAACGCCTGCTCACGATTTATTTTCATCCTTTATTCGATATTCGGCCGACCGCGCGTGCGCCGTTAGGGATTCGCCCCGCGCCAATACCGAGGCCGTCTTGCCGAGAGTCGCAGCGCCCTGTGGCGAACACATAATCACCGAAGTGCGTTTTTGAAAATCGTAAACCCCCAAGGGCGATGAAAACCGTGCCGTGGTCGAGGTCGGCAACACGTGATTGGGGCCAGCGCAGTAATCACCCAACGCCTCGGCCGTGTAACGACCCAGAAATACCGCCCCGGCATGTCGTATTTTGGGCAGCCAGCTCTCCGCGTCAGCCACCGATAACTCAAGATGTTCCGGGGCAATGCGATTGGAGATAGCTATCGCTTCATCCAGATTTTCAACCTGGATAAACGCACCACGGGCTCGTAACGACGCTTCAATCACCGCTCTTCGTTCCAGAGTAGGCAGTAAGCGCTCCATACTTTGCGCGACCTGATCCAGAAAGTCAGCGCGAGGACTGATTAAAATCGCCTGCGCCTGCTGGTCGTGCTCAGCCTGGGAAAACAAATCCATCGCGATCCAGTCGGGGTTGGTATCGCCATCACAAATCACCAATATTTCCGAAGGCCCGGCCACCATATCCAAACCGACCTGACCAAACACCTGGCGCTTGGCGGCGGCGACATAGGCATTGCCCGGCCCGACAATTTTATCGACTGCAGGGATGGTCTCGGTGCCATAGGCTAAAGCTGCAACCGCCTGCGCGCCACCCACCGTAAACACTCGCGTAACACCGACAATAGCCGCTGCCGCTAACACCAGGGGATTAAGCACTCCGTCTGGTGCCGGACTCACCATAATAATTTCAGCCACCCCCGCTACCTGGGCAGGAATCGCATTCATCAATACCGAAGAGGGGTAACTCGCCTGACCACCGGGAACATAAATCCCCACTCGATCCAGTGGCGTGATTTGCTGGCCCAGCAAAGTGCCGTCGGCTTCCCGGTAATTCCAGGATTCCTGTTGCTGACGCTGGTGAAAATTTTTTACGCGTTCAGCGGCGGTGTACAAGGCCTCGCGCTGCTCACCGGGCAGACCTTCAAGAGCTTGCTGACATTGGTCTGGAGAAATTTCCAGCTCACTCGCCGAACCTGCTGTTCTGCGGTCAAAGCGATTAGTGAAGGCCAATAAAGCGGCATCACCGTCGAGACGCACCTGGGCGAGGATATCGGCGACGCTGGCTTCCAGAGTTTTGTCGGCAAGCACTTGCCAGGCTGTCAAACCGGCGAGACGCCGATCAAAGTCCTCGGCCCTGCTACTCAGCCGGGTGATATTTAGAGAGGAGCTTTTATTTGTAAGATCAACTTCCGTGTCCGATCCCGATGCTGTAGACGATTTTTGGGTGGCCACGACACTAATCTCCGACCACAGCTTGCTTTAGCTCATCAACAAGAGGCTGAATCACACGGTATTTGGTTTTAAACGCGCCTTTGTTGATAATCAGCCGCGAACTGATGTTGGCGATCAATTCTCGCGCCTCAAGGCCGTTGGCACGCAAAGTGTTACCACTATCGACTATATCGACAATTTCATCGGCCAGCGCCATTACGGGGGCCAACTCCATACCCCCGTATAATTTGACAATATCGGCCTGACGACCCTGCTCCGCATAGTAACGGCGGGCCACGTTGACATACTTGGTCGCCACGCGGATTCGACCGGGCTTGGCTTGCACACCGGTGAGCGCCGCCGTCATTAAACGGCAGCGGGCAATACCTAAGTCCAGCGGCTCATAAAAATCCTCGCCGCCGTGCTCCATCAAACCATCTTTACCGGCAACACCCATATCGGCGACACCAAACTGCACGTAGGTGGCCACATCGCTACCTCTGAGCACCAATAAGCGCACGCCATCGCGATTAGTGTCAAACACCAGCTTGCGACTGCTGGCGATATCCTCGGCAGGCTCAATACCCGCGCGCGCCAGCAGCGGCAGAGTCTCCGCCAAAATACGACCTTTGGTTAATGCTATGGTCAGGCTGGTCGCCATATTTTTATTCCAAATTAGTTAGGCACCCGGCGAATATTTGCGCCGAGTTGCTGGAGTTTTTCCTCGATACATTCGTAACCGCGATCAATATGATAGATGCGATCGACAACCGTCTCGCCCTCAGCAACCAAACCTGCGATCACCAAGCTAGCTGAAGCGCGCAAGTCTGAGGCCATCACCGGCGCGCCCTTTAGGCTTTCAACACCGGTAACAATAGCGGTATTCCCCTCCAGGACTATCTGCGCACCCATGCGATTGAGCTCGTGGGTTTGGATTAAACGGTTTTCGAAAATCGTTTCAGTGACTATGCCAACCCCCGTCGCTACCGCGTTCATCGCAGTCAGTTGCGCCTGCATATCCGTGGGGAATGCAGGGAAAGGCGCAGTACGTAAATTCACTGCCCTGGGTCGCTGGCCGTGCATATCGAGTTCGATCCAGTCATCGCCGATGTTAATGTCAGCGCCGGCCTCCTCGAGTTTTATCAGTACCGCTTCCAGCAACTGCGGATCGGTATCCTTAAGCAGAACCTTGCCGCGAGTCGCCGCCGCCGCCGCCAAATAGGTCCCGGTTTCTATGCGGTCAGGCATAATGCGATAGTCGCCACCGTGCAGACGCTCAACCCCATTGATAATAATAGTGTCCGAACCCGCGCCCTGAACGTCGCCTCCCAGCGCATTAATACAGTTGGCCAGATCGACCACCTCAGGTTCCCGTGCGGCATTCTCGATGATGGTTTGACCCTCGGCCAAACAAGCCGCCATCATCAAATTCTCGGTACCACCCACGGTCACCGTATCCATCAAAATATGGGTGCCTTTAAGCCGGCCATCAACCGTGGCGTGGATATACCCATCCACTACCTCAGTGGTGGCGCCCAACATTTCCATACCCCGAAGGTGTAAATCCACCGGGCGACTGCCAATGGCACAACCACCGGGAAATGATACCCAGGCTTCACCGTAACGCGCCAGCAGCGGGCCCAGCACTAAAATAGAAGCGCGCATGGTTTTCACCAAATCGTAGGGTGCCCTGCGGCTGTGCAAAGTGCTGCTATCCACTTCCACACTCATGCGCTCATCCACCACCACGCTGACACCCATGCAGCCTAATAGCTCAATCATGGTAGTGATATCGTGGAGGTGAGGAATATTCGATATCGTCACCGGCTCGCTAGCCAATAAGGTGCAGGCCAAAATCGGTAAGGCGGAGTTTTTAGCGCCGGAAATACGAATCTGCCCGTTTAAGGGCTTACCGCCGACAATTAACAATTTATCCATGAAAAGGCCTGAGCTACATGTGGCGCAAATTTAAGCGCGCGAGAAACATAAAAAAACCAACACGAGAGTCGTATCGGCAATGATTAATCGTTACTGGTTAAAGCGCCTGCCACTCCGCCGGGGTATAAGCTTTGATATTGACGGCATGAATGGCACCAGAGGCTATCAGATCGTTGAGTACCCCGTAGACTTTTTGTTGTCTCTGCACCGCGCGCAGACCCTCAAAAACACTGCCAGCAAGCGTTACGCTGACGTGGTTACCTTCTACCACCGCTTGCACGTCATCGACATCCAGTGCCGTTTGCAAACGGTTAATGATCAGCTCAGCATCCATGTTGGGCACCCAGCTTATGAGTGTTCAGTTTGCAGGCATTCATATTATAGAACGCCCGACACTCTGAATACGGAATTAACATTACACTTATCGGCATACTTAGAACCATACTCAACTCTCGCTCGCATCCCAATTGGTAATCACCTTATCGATGTCGCCAGCATTCTGCTGTGCAGCCTGTACAAATTGATTGCGGAAGGTTTTGCCGAGATTTATACCGTTAATCACCACGTTAACCACTTTCCACTCGCCTTCACGATTGAGACCCATACTGTATTCCAGCGGATAGCGTCCTTCGGCGTTGCGAATTTCCTGAACAACAGTGGCTTTGCGCTTCTCCCCAGGAGACTCGATCGGGGATACCAACACAATTTTTTCATCGCCATAGTTCAGTAAACCGCGGCCGTAGGTTTCCACCAAACCAGCTTTAAAAATTCGTGCGAACTCCTGTTTTTGCACCTCGGTAGCCGTTTTACGGTAGGGACCCATGACATTTAAAGCGATCCAGTCAAAATCAATGGCTTTCATCATTGCCGTATCAACCTCACCGACAAACTGCTTAAAGCGCTCATCTTCAGCAGCCTTCGCGCTGGTCTCAGCGGCTAACACCCCGCGTTCTGATTCGCGATACTGAGCAATCAGCGCCACCACTTCATTGGTGATACTCTCGATCACCATATGAGGAAACGGCGGAACCCCGGACGTCGCCTCGACCGTCATACCTGCAGAGCTGTTTTCAGCAGCAACATCTTCAGCCGCGACGCTTGCAGCCGGAAGACTGTCATTCGCAAGACTGTCGTTCGCAAGACTTACACCCAAAAGAGAGAACATCGACATCGCCAGCAATAAGGCACTCAAGGTCAAAATTTTGACGCTTCGCTGTACATTGTCCTGACCACCACATCGACTCGCTATTTGATTCGACGAAACGTTACCGGTCTGTGGTATTTGCCCACCAATCACCGCCCCGACCACTATTGAAGGAAATATTTGCTTTGTCATAAAACCACGTCCTATTACTGCTGCTTGAGTACTAAATTAGACATAAACAGGCACTGCAAGTGCCCGTCTTCCCTAGATAAATCTCTCTATCACCACTACCTGAGCGGTGACTTTAAAGGCCGCACACTATACCATTGCCATCCGCTTATTTCGAATATTGACGCTTACTTCACAAGATCGGGCTTAACGCCACATCCGCCGAGCCGAAGCACTCAACACAAGAGCACTAAATGACCGCATTACTCGTCCCTCTACTGTATATCCTGCTCGGTCTCGCGGGACTTATCTGGTCTGCCGATCGCTTCGTTATCGGCAGTGCTGGCCTGGCTCGCAACCTCGGTATTTCGCCGTTGATGATCGGGTTAACCATTGTCGCCCTTGGCACCTCGGCCCCGGAAGTCATTGTCTCCATAAACGCGGTATTACAGGACTCTGCCAGCATCGCGGTGGGCAACGCGCTCGGCTCCAATCTGGCCAATATCGGCCTGGTACTGGGCGTAACCGCGCTGATCGCGCCGCTGCCTGCACAGCGTCACCTGATTTGGCAGGAAGGCCCGGTATTACTGCTTGTTACACTGGCGGCTGGGCTATGCCTGAGTAACGGCTGGCTCGGACGCATTGAAAGTCTGTTACTACTGGCGATGATTGTGCCCGTTATGTTCGCCGCTATTTATTACAAAAAAAGCCACCCCGATCCAGAAATCGTCGCCGAAGGCGAGCAGGTCCCGAAGTTATCCAATACTGCGGCGATACTGTGGTTTGTACTCGGCCTGGTAGTGATGTTAATCAGCGCGCGACTGCTGGTATCCGGAGCCAAAACCGTGGCACTGGAGTTTGGTATCAGCGAACTGGTTATTGGCTTAACCGTAGTAGCAATTGGCACCAGCCTGCCCGAACTGGCGGCTTCTCTGGCCAGTGCGCTGAAAGGCCACCACGATATCGCCATTGGCAATATCTTCGGTTCCAACATGTTCAACCTGCTGGCAGTGATGCCCATTGCCGGCATTGCCAAACCGCTAAATATTGGCATGGACGTGTTTTACCGAGACTATGCCGCCGTGGCCATCCTCACCGTGGTCTTTATATCTATCATTGCCTATGGTTTACGCGGGAAAAGACAGCAGGCCGTACTGTCCAGACGCGTTGGCGGTTTACTGCTGGGGCTCTACGTCCTTTACTATCTGATTCTATTGCCAACAAGCTGACCCGAGGTCAGCGTATCGTTATACTAAGCGCGTCTTTTAATAAACGGTCGATTTTAATAAACGGTCGACTTTAATAAACGACCAACTTTAACGAACGGCCGGCTTTGAAACCGACCGTCGACTTTGCTCTCGCTATTTATTGGACGCTTCAAAATGACAATAACGGAAAACCCCAACCTTGACTGACCCCACTTTGATCAATAGGGATTCCGCCGGGAGCGACCTGATCACCCCCGCCGTGCGCACCATCGAAATGGAAATTGCCGCCGTGCAGGCGCTATTGCCACGCATTGGTGCCGACTTTGTACGCGCCTGCGAATTAATTTTAGCCTGCACTGGCCGCACCATCGTGATTGGCATGGGCAAGTCCGGGCACATCGCCAACAAAATAGCCGCCACCCTGGCGAGCACCGGAACCCCGGCATTTTTTGTTCATCCCGGCGAAGCCAGTCACGGCGATATGGGTATGATCACCCGTGCGGATGTGGTGGTCGCTATTTCGAACTCCGGTGAAACCGCAGAAATTATCACTTTGATCCCTCTGCTTAAACGCCTCGACGTGCCCTTAATCGGAATGACCGGTGCGGTGGAATCTGCACTGGCTCGCGCCTCCGATACCCACCTGGACATCAGCGTGGCCAGCGAAGCCTGCCCCCTTGGCCTGGCGCCGACCAGTAGTACTACAGCCGCACTAGTGATGGGCGATGCCCTTGCCGTCGCCCTACTGGAAACCCGCGGCTTTAGCGCAGAAGATTTTGCGTTTTCCCACCCCGGCGGCAAGCTGGGTCGCAAGCTGCTATTGAAAGTAGGCGATGTGATGCACGCTGGCAAGGAAACGCCGCAGGTAGCACCCGACACACTGCTGCGCAATGCTCTGCTCGAAATGACGGCAAAAGGCCTGGGTATGACCACCGTGGTGGATGCCGGGGGCCAGTTACTGGGCGTATTTACCGATGGCGATTTGCGCCGCGCCATCGACCAGCAGATCGACATCAACACTGCAACGGTGGGTGAAGTTATGACCCCCAACTGCCTGACTATCCACCCCAACATGCTGGCGGCGGAAGCGCTGGGCATTATGGAAACCAAGACTGTTACCGCACTGGTGGTCGAGGACGACCAGCAGGCAAGGGGCGTGATTCATATGCACGACCTGTTAAAGGCCGGCGTAGCATGACCATTCCATCCAAACCCGCTAAATCCGCAAGCCCACACATTCTGTCGGCGGCGCGAAACATCAAAGCCGTGATTCTGGATGTTGACGGCGTGCTCACCGACGGCAAACTCTACTACGGCAACCAGGGCGAACAACTCAAAACCTTTAACACCCAGGACGGCCTCGGCATCAAACTCTTACAACGCGCGGGTATCAAAGTCGGTATTATCACCGCACGCAGCTCTCAACTGGTCAGTCGTCGCGCCGCAGAACTGAGCCTCGATTACCTGATTCAGGGCCGCGAAGACAAACTCAGCGCACTTGAGGAATTGCGGGCCGATCACTCCCTGCCCTTCACCCTGGCCGAAATCGCCTATATGGGCGATGATCTTCCCGACCTGCCGGTAATTCGTCAGGTCGGTCTCGGCATGACTGTCGCCAACGCCAGCACGACAGTGACCCAGTACGCCGACTGGCAGTCGATGTTTCCCGGTGGAGCCGGAGCGGTGCGGGAGGCGGCCGAGATGATCCTTGGTGCACAGGACAAGCTCGACACCGTGTTAGCTGAATATTTAACATGAAGACTTCTCATGAGATCTAACGTGAAAAATATCGTCTTGCTCGCGCTTGCCGCCGTGGCACTCCTCGCCTTCCTGACCTTCTGGGAATCCCCACCCAAACTGTTTATTCGCGACGCCAGGATACTGATACCCGAATCACCGAAAGCCGACAGCTATATGCGCGCCACCTTCACTCGCAAGTTTGATGACACCGGCATTTTGTCTTATACCCTGGACTCAAGCAGTGGCGAGTACTTCAAAACCGGCGATCGACTCGAACTTCAGCAACCACAGCTGCAGGCGCTGAACGACGCAGAAAACATCCAGCCCTGGCATCTCAACGCCAACAGCGGCGTCATCTTTAACACTAAAAACCGCGTGGTTATGAGCGGCAAAGTTCACGCCTGGCAGCAAGTCCCCGCCGGTAAAAATCAGTTGCGCACGCCAAGATTAGTATTTTTTCCCGACACCAACACCGCCGAAACCCAAAGCCGTGTGGCCTTGACATCGCCCACCGGCACTACCACCGCTAAGGGTTTAAAAGCGAATCTCCAGCAGCAGACCTATGAATTACTCTCGCAGGTAAAAAGTGTCCATAAACCTCAGTAACTATTTATGAAAACTGTCCGCAAGTTATGAAAGCTGTCCGCAAGCTACCGGCCATGAAAACTGTCCGCCAACTACTGGTGTGCATACTCCTAAGCTTGCTTAGCACCCCGCTGTGGGCGCTGCCAACTGATCGCGCACAGGCGATACACATCGAATCAGACAGCGCTACGCGCAACGATAAAACCGGCATTACTATTTATACCGGCTCGGTAAAAATAAAACAGGGCTCCCTAAATATTTCCGCAGATAAAGTCACGGTATATTCCGAAGCTAACGTGGTCAGCAAAATTGTCTGTCTTGGCAAACCTGCGGTCTACCAACAACAACCCAAAGTAGAAGACGAAATAATGACCGCGCGTGCCAATACCATTGAATATCAGCTTACGAAAGAAATCATGGTACTGACCGGGGATGCCAGCGTTGACCAGGCCGGCTCAACGCTAAAAGGACCGGTAATCAATTACGATATCAAGGCAGAACAGATGCAGGCTAGTGGTGAGGGTCGCGTGCAGATGGTGATTCCGCCCAGCCAGCAAGCGGAGTCTACTCGCTAGCATGGCGCGCCTAAAAGCAGAACACCTGGCCAAATCCTATCGCAAGCGAATGGTCGTGGGCGACGTTTCCCTCAGCGTCGATAGCGGCCAAATTGTCGGCCTGCTCGGCCCCAATGGAGCCGGTAAAACCACCTGTTTCTATATGATAGTTGGCTTAGTGAAACACAGTACGGGCCAGGTTTTTATCGACGACGACGACATTACCACCCTGCCCATGCACGGCCGCGCGCGCCGGGGCATCGGCTACTTACCCCAGGAAGCCTCAGTATTTCGTAAGCTCAGCGTCGCGCAAAATTTGCTGGCCGTGCTCGAAACCCGCAAGGAACTCAGCCGCCAGGATCGACATGAAAAGCTGGAATCCTTACTGCAAGAATTTCACATTACCCATATCCGCGACAACCTGGGCATGAGTCTGTCCGGCGGTGAACGACGGCGAGTAGAAATCGCCCGGGCGCTGGCCATGGAGCCTGAGTTTATTCTGTTGGACGAACCCTTTGCCGGCGTCGACCCAATCTCGGTCAACGACATTAAAGGCATTATTACCCACCTGCGCGACAAGGGCATCGGCATCTTGATCACCGACCACAACGTGCGAGAAACCCTCGATATTTGCGAACACGCCTACATTATGGACAGTGGTTTAGTGATTGCGGAGGGTAGCCCCGGGGAAATTCTCGACAACCCCATCGTGCGTAAAGTCTATCTGGGCGAACACTTTGCTATGTAGCCGCGTGCGGTCCTAGCGCGTAATCCTTGCGTGTAGTTCTGGCGTGCAATAGTACTGTGCAGCCATAACATAGAGTTTCAGCACCCTGGCCAAACCGACCCAACTCTCGCTTTTTAACCGTTCAATTCAATGTCGGCACAGTTATTGCTTAATTATTTGCGCGCCGTCCTTGTTGAGGCTAAACTGACTCCTGATACATCTCTAACCAGGAAGCTATCGTAGGGCGATGAAACAAGGTCTCCAGCTCAGGGTTGGGCAACATCTTTCAATGACGCCGCAGTTGCAGCAAGCAATAAAGCTCCTGCAATTGTCATCGCTCGACCTGCAACAGGAGATTCAACAGGTATTGTGCTCCAATCCGCTGCTGGAACTGGCCGACGAACTCGACCAGGACAACCCTCTCCAAGAGAATCCTGACCAAGATAATCCTCCTCAGTATGACCTGGACCAAAATGATGATCAGCATACGGCTGATAGCAATGGCAATGGCAATGGTAACGACACCGACCTCAGCGATGTGCCGGATCAGGACTCAGACCCAACAGAATCTGGCACTGAACCCTCCGCCACCGATGGCACCGAATTCACCCACGACGATGACCTGCCCGACCACTCCAGCGAACAGCTAGGCGAAGACTGGAGTGATCAAATTCCCGACGACTTGCCGGTGGACGCGCGCTGGGACGACGTTTACCAAACACCCACCTCGTCCACGTCAACCGCGAGCAGCAAAGCAGACTCGGTAGATTTTGAAAGCTACCATTCGACCGCAGAAACCCTGCACGATCGCCTGCATTGGCAGCTCAATCTCACCGAAATGTCCGATATCGATCGCGGCATTGCCGATGCGCTGATCGACGCCATCGACGAAAGCGGCTTCCTCAGTCTTACGGTTGAAGACATATGGGAGGGGCTCAAAACCCACCACAGCGCTATTAGCGACGCGTCGAACGAAAATAACGAAGACTTTACCGCGCTAGAAGACTTTATCGAATCAGAAGACCTTATCGAATTAGACGAAGTCATGGCCGTACTGCACCGCGTGCAGCAGTTCGACCCTCCCGGGGTGGGAGCGCTCGATCTAAGCGACTGCCTGATGATCCAACTCAAACAAATGCCCACCGACACCCCGTACATTGAGATTGCATTAATCTTAAGCGAGCAATACTTGCAACAAATTGCCAATCGTGAATATGCTCTCTTATGTCGAAAGCTGGAACTGGACGAAAGCGAATTAAGAGCCGCTATTCAACTCATCCAAACCCTGTCACCACGGCCCGGAGATCATATCCGCAGCGAGGACACCGCCTACATTGTCCCCGACGCCCGCGTGCGACGCGAGCAGGGCCGCTGGCTGGTAACCTTGAACAACGACACCACCCCAAAACTGTGCATCAACCAACAATATGCCAGCTACGTGCAACGCGGTGACAATAGCCCCGACAACCAATTTTTGCGGGAAAACCTGCAGGAAGCCCGCTGGTTTTTACGCAGCCTCGAAAGCCGCAACGACACCTTACTGCGCGTCTCTTTATGTATTGTCGATATGCAAAAAGGTTTTCTCGAGCGCGGGCCAGAAGCCATGAAGCCCATGGTGCTTGCCGACGTAGCGGAGCGATTGGAACTACACGAGTCCACCATTTCGCGAGTCACCACGCAAAAATACCTGGATACGCCCCAGGGTATTTACGAACTCAAATATTTCTTTTCCAGCCACGTCAACACGGACGCCGGCGGCGAGTGTTCCTCCACCGCGATTCGCGCCATGATTAAAAAAATAATCCTGAACGAACCGACAGAGAAACCTCTCAGCGACAACAAGCTCACCACACTACTGCAAGATCGGGGCATCCAGGTCGCGCGGCGCACTGTGGCAAAATATCGGGAAAGCCTGGGCATTCCATCTTCCAGTGATCGAAAACGCTATAAACGCAGTGCCTGAGTTACAACAAACTTTGCAGCAACGGGGGATAGTTGCGAGCAAAATGCACACAAACCAAACTTGTTGCTTTACCATACCAACATATACGCAGTATCACTATATAAATAGTCGCACTAAACGATAGCAATTCAACCCAGCCAGGAGTTATCTATGCAACTGAACATTAGCGGTCACCACCTCGACATTACCGACGCCATTCGCGATTACGTCACCAGTAAGATCGCGCGGCTTGAACGCCACAACGACCACATTACTAACGTGTCCGTCATCCTGTCGGTGGACAAATTGATTCAAAAAGCAGAAGCTACCGTACATGCAGACGGTGCCGATATTTTTGCCGACTGCGAACATCAGGATCTATACTCTGCCATCGATGCGCTGAGCGACAAGCTCGACCGACAGCTGATTAAACGCAAAGAAAAACTGCGCGGCCGCTAAGCCCGCGCTTAATTTCTTAAACTCAGGCCAACATCTCAATTCATATGATCAACGCAATATGAACATCGCAAACTTTCTCACGCCCGAGCGCACCACGTGCAACGCCGACGCGATCAGTAAAAAACGCGTGCTCGAATTTATCGCCGATTTTATTTCCGACCAGTTCGATTTTATCGAGGCCGACCCGCTTTACCATCACCTGCTCGAGCGGGAGCGCCTTGGCAGCACCGGTATTGGCAAAGGCGTTGCCGTGCCCCACTGCCGTCTACCCGGCTGTACTGAGATTACTGGCGCGCTGATCAAACTCGAAACCCCGGTAGACTTCGATTCCATCGACAACTCTCCTGTCGATCTAATTTTCGCTTTGGTGGTACCCGAAGAGCAGGATGAGGAACATCTACAAACTCTCGCCGCCATTGCCGAGTTATTACAGTCCGAACAAGTACGCGAGGGTCTGCGCAGCTGCACTAGCTCCGACGAACTCTATCAACGGGTCGTAGCGAATCGCTAATATGGGGAGCCTCGACGACAAACGTTTGGTTGTCGTAAGCGGACGCTCGGGTTCGGGCAAAAGTACCGCCCTGCATGTACTGGAAGATTTAGGTTTTACCTGCATCGACAATTTACCCGCCAATATGCTCGCGAGCCTGTTTGAACAACTCGATCAGGACAGCCTTGAGCGAAACGCCCTTGAGGCAAACAGCCCTGAGCGAATAAACAGCCCTGAGCCAACAAATAGCCCTGAGCCAACAAATAGCCCTGAGCGAAACAGCCCTGAGCCAACAAATAGCCCTGAGCCAACAAACAGCCCTGAGCGGAACAGCCTTAAACATAGCAACTCCCAGGCAAGCCGTTCCGAAGAACTCACCACCCGCATTGCCGTCGGCATTGATGCCCGTAATCTAGCCGGCAACCTCGACCGCTTCCCCGCCATTTTGCAACAGCTGCGAGAGTCGGGGGTGCGCTGTGATGTGATATTTCTCGACGCCAGCCCACGCACCCTATTGCGCCGCTTTAGCGAAACTCGTCGCCGCCACCCCCTGAGTTCCGACAGCGTCGATTTAAAGCGCGCTATCGCCCTGGAAGGTAATATTCTAGAGCCCATCTCCTCCGTCGCCGACCGACGCATCGACACATCTAACATGACCTTGCATCAGTTGCGGGATTTGATGAGCAAGCAAATTGCCCCCAATGCCGGCGGCATGACGGCCATCATGTTTCAATCCTTTGCCTTTAAACGCGGGGTGCCGGCAGATGCTGATTTTGTCTTCGACGTGCGCTGTTTACCCAACCCTCACTGGGTGCCGGAATTGCGGCACTTCACCGGCAACGACAAACCCGTGATCGAATTTATGGAATCACAAACCGAGGTGGCCGCCATGTTCGCCGACCTCAACGGCTTTTTATCGCGCTGGATTCCCGCCTTTCTCGCCAGCAACCGCAGTTACCTCACCATTGCCATCGGCTGCACCGGCGGTCAACATCGCTCGGTATACCTGTGCAACCAATTGTCCGAGCAATTCCGCCATCTCGGTATTAATCTACAGGTGCAGCACCGGGAACTGGCGGAACGTTAGACGCAGCAAGCCCACTGCGGTATCGAAGTCAACTTGACAGCACCCCACCTCTCGGGCTTTTATAGCCCTATGATTCATAAAGAACTGAAAATAATCAACAAGTTGGGGCTGCATGCCCGGGCGGCGGCGAAACTTGCCAGCACCGCTAATCACTTTGCCTGCCGCATTCACACCGGCATCTGCACCGACGCTAATTCCAGCAAGAATTCTGACAAAGCCGACAAATTGGTGGACGCCAAAAGCGTGATGGCGCTGATGTTGCTAGCGGCCAGCCAGGGTACCGTGTTGAACTTTGAATTTGACGGTGAGGACGAGCAGCAAGCAGACGAAAGCGTTAGCGCGTTAATTGCCGCACGTTTTGACGAAGCCGAGTAAACGACTACCTAAAGCGCCTATTATTTCCGCCTCCGCACCCGTAAAATAAGCTGGCTTTAACCTTCCCCCTTAGGAGCTGTTGCAGATGCCGGCAAACACGGAACATGCCGATCAATTATCCCTGCTGACACAGTTCTCCGGGGTCATCGATTTTTCCAGCGTCAACCAGCTGCGCCACATTCTCAACGATCTGGATCCGGCAGAAATCGCCGACCACATCGAGTCCGCCCCTCCCAAGGTGCGGCGCATTGTTTGGGAATTGGTCGACACCGAACTCGAAGGTGCGGTTCTTGGCGAACTGAGTGAGGATCTGCAGCAAGAATTTCTACGGGGCATGAACAGCGCCGAAATGGCCGCCGCAGTAGAAGGCATGGATGCCGATGATGTCGCCGACATCCTCCAGCAGTTGCCCGACCGGGTTATTCCCGAAGTCCTGCGGGCGATGGACGAACAAAACCGCCAGCGCATCGAAAGTGTCCTCACCTACGCCGAGGATAGCGCCGGTGGCATGATGAACACCGACACCATCACGGTGCGGCCCGATCTCACCCTCGACGTAGTGTTGCGCTTTTTGCGCCGCCACGAAGAACTCCCGAAAACCACCGATAGCATCTTTGTGGTCAATCGCTCCGACACCTTCCTCGGCATTTTGCCGATCAGCAAACTACTGACCTCCAGCCCGAATATCACCGTGCGGGAAATAATGGCCACCGAAATCGAAGCTATTCCGGCCGACATGCCGGACTCCGTCGTCGCCAAACACTTTGAACGCTACGACTGGGTCTCTGCGCCCGTGGTAGACGAAAACAATAAACTGCTGGGCCGAATTACCATTGACGATGTGGTTGACGTGATTATCGACGATGCCGACCGCTCCCTGCTCGGCCTGGCCGGCCTCAGTGACGAGGAAGAAACCTTCACCACCGTACGCCGCGTCGCGCCCCGCCGCGCTATCTGGTTAGGTATCAACTTGTGTACCGCCATTCTGGCATCGGCGGTTATTAATATTTTTGAAGCGACCCTGGACCAGGTCGTCGCACTGGCGATCCTGATGCCCATTGTCGCGAGCATGGGCGGCGTGGCTGGCAGTCAAACCCTGACAGTGATGGTACGCGGCATGGCCCTCGGCCACATTAATCGAAATAATATGCGCTGGTTGCTCGGCAAAGAATTTATCAGTGGCGCACTTAATGCCATGCTCTGGGCCTTAGTTATTGGAGTTGTAGCATCCTACTGGTTCGACGACGTCCGCATCGGCTGGATTATCGCCATAGCCATGGTGATTAATTTACTCACTGCCGCCGTCGCCGGTGCCCTGGTACCGGTTGCGCTTAAATCCATGAAAATTGATCCTGCACTAGCCGGGGGCGTAGTACTTACCACCATCACCGATGTGGTGGGCTTTGTGGCTTTTCTTGGCCTGGCCACATTTTTTTATCTGTAAGGCTATCCATTTTATCTGTCAGTTTATCCACGAAATATTGCTGGCCAGGCATCACTTAGAAAATTAACACACTAACATCTCACTTAAGAGACCTTACTCGTGAACACCACCGAACCAAGCGATCAAGACCGTCCACTGGCCGAACGCACCAATAAAAGCGCGCTCAAGCGAGAGGCCGCCGCGCTACGCGAGCTGGGCGAAACCCTACTGGCGCTCAACGCCAGTCAATTGGCCGAGGTACCACTCGCCAAAGAAATTCTCAAAGCCATGGACGAAGCCCGTGGACTCAAACACCGGGATGCACGCAAGCGCCAATTGCAATTTATTGGCAAACTATTGCGCAAATCAAACCTCGATGAAATTAATGCCGCCCTCGCCGAGAAAGAGAACAAAAATCAATTTTTTCGTCAAAAAATAAAACAGCTGGAAAAAACCGTACCCATCCTTATTGCTGAAGGCGACAGCGCACTGAACCAACTACTGACCGAACACCCAGAACTCGATCGCCAACATCTGCGCCAGTTGATCCGCCAGGCACAACGCCGCCAACAAACCGAACCCGACAATAACAAAGTAGACAGCAGCGAAGCAAACATTGGCGACGAAGATGAGGTCGTCGAGCATCGCCCAAAAATTAAAGCCAACCCCGCGCAGCGCAAACTATTTAATTACCTGATGGAAAATTTAAATTAGACCAACATAAATAAAAACCAAAACCCTCTTTGGCCTAAACATGAGGCGCTTTTGATCTGAACATGAGGCGCTTTTGGTCTGAACATAGGCGCTTTTGATCTGAACATTAGCCCCGTATTGATCTAAACATAAAACACGAGGTATAGCATGAGCCAGTACATCGACATCAATAGCGCCGACGGTATCTGTACCGTTACCATTAATCGGCCCGACAAAAAAAACGCCCTGACCCGGGATATGTACGAGGCCATGGCAGAGCTTATTGCTCAGGCCAAAGATGACGCCGATAAACGTGTCGTGGTGATTACCGGTGCCGGTAACGATTTCTGTGCCGGTAATGATATGTCCGACTTTCTGGTTCGCGACGAGGACAACTATCGCCCCAGTGCGGTGAACTTATTGCTGGAGCTAACGGACACCCACGTGCCTATCGTTGCGGCCATACAGGGTCGCGCCATCGGTATCGGCACTACCTTGCTCACCCACTGCGACTTCGTCTACGCCGAACCGGACGCCGTCTTCAGCTTGCCCTTTATCAACCTTGGCGTAGTCCCCGAGGCCGCTTCCTCACAAACATTAGTATTGCAGGCGGGCTATCACAAGGCCGCCGAATTATTGATGTTGGGAGAAGCTTTTGATGCGCAAACTGCCTGCGATATCGGTTTAGTGTCGGCGCTCAGCAAGCCGGGAGAAGCTCACGCCATGGCCCAGGCCACCGCCGCAAAACTGGCCGCAAAACCCCGCCAGGCTCTGCGCCACACCAAAGCACTGATGCGCCGCAGCCCCGAGGGGCTACAGGAAAGGATGTTAGCGGAAATTGAAATTTTTAAAGAATGTTTGTTTAGCGACTCAGCTCGCGAAATCATGTCTGCGTTTGTAGAAAAGCGCGCACCCGACCCTAATAAAATTGACTAAGGTTCAGCTCGGGCGAACTATTTTTTGATTGTATTTTAAAACATGCTTTCAGGTAGTGTTATTAAGTGCTGTTTTTAGGTACTAGCCCCTCACCACTCAATTACCCAAACGACGCATGGCGTTTTTGGTTAGATACCTCTCATACAAGTCGGGACTATTAACCTGCATTTTAAACCCGCCGGAAATTTCTTTGACCTGCTGCAGGCGCGTCATGCGATTAGTTTGAATATTATGGGCGTGCACCCGGGTCCAGGAGGCATAGGGATGCTTGCCGTCGTAAATGGTTTTATCGCCGTCAGTATATAGCGAAGCTGCACCATCAAAGGAGCGAAACATATTACCGCGCCGGTCAAACGACACCATCGCTAATGGCAACAAGGTGCGCGCATCAAACCAGACGCGTTTTTTAGAAATCGGCGCTTTCGGAAATGCCACCGGCTCTGCATCGACGACAATCGCTTCCGGCACCAACTCCACATCCATATCCCAAAAGGTATTGCCCTCCGGGCCGCCGTGAGTAGTGTGCTCCCAGTTGTCGTGCTCGCTATTCCAACTGCGCGACACCGCAGCCAGGGCAGGCCCCCGACCCACAATAGTGTAATTTCCCCAGGTTAAAAACGGATCACCCGCTGTCCAGGCATCGGACAAATAAATCGCGGAGCCGGGGATTAGAGGCTCAAAACGCTGATTGGTTGGAAACCGGCGCACCCGCTTAAACGCTGGAATATAACCGGATAGATCCGGAAAACGACGTTGATCGTAGTGCCACACATTTAAAAACGAGGTGCCTTTAACGTCGTTTGGGCTAACAAAAAACACCGACTGGTACCGTAACTTATCTTCGTGACCCGGCCAATAAGGCTTGGGGTCGAGTGTTACTCGCCCCACCGGCGCGAGCTCCGCCCACGCCAGCTCATACTGATAATCAACTTTCCCGTTGGGACCAATATCTTCTTCCTTGATGGCGTAGAACGACGCATCGTGTCGCCCCCAACTCAAGGTCAGACCGGCAAATACTTCCAACGCGGTTTTCGGGTCGGGGAAGGGATTGCCACCAATCCAGGGCTTGCCGTCCAGGGTCACCACGTTGCCGTCGGCATCGAACTTCGACTGTCCCTGATTGCGCAGGGTTGCCTCGTTATATTCCCAGACGCTTAATTTCATGATGTCCGTGGTGGTGTCGATCATGCGCATGCGCCGCCCCATCTGCGCAATCTGGGTGTAACGAATGGGATCGAGCAAATCTTTTACGTGTTCGACATTGTCGGCACTAATGGTGTCTCCAGTTGAAATTTTGCCGCCGGTATAAGACTCAATGGACAGCAACTCGTCGGGATAAACCCCGTTAATTTCACCGGTGCGCGCGATGGTCGGCCACAGTGGTGCCAACACGCCAGTGCTCAATACCCCAGCCTGCATTTGCTTGAGAAAATGCCGGCGACTGTAATCGGCGTCGTATTTTTTAAGTCTCATTTTTTAAGCCTCATCTTTGAAACCTCTTCGTTTAATCCAACTGATTCCGTCTACTCTTAGCGCGTAATAACCGGGCTTCAACTAACCTTCCTAACCCTCTGCAGCGCTCTACATAGCAACCGAGCTTATCACGCCCCGCCGCACTGAGCCCGTTGCTGACCGAGCCATAAACTCCGCTCAGGCTTGAGCAGGTGGCTATAGCGGGCCAGCTGGCTTACCACAGGGCAAGGATTGCGACTGTCATCGTCGCCAGCACGGCTCACCAACAATTCCACCTGTCGTACCAAGGACTCCCGCCAGCGCGGCGAACCCTCCGGCGTTGCAGAAGCTATTTTTGCCCAGGCCCGCTCTGCCTCAAACCAACGTTGATGTTTTTCTGCCGCTTCCGCGTAGGCCTGCCAGGCATCACCAGAATCCGCGAACTGCTTAACCATACTTTGAGCCAATTCAAAGGCCTCGGCAGGCTCGCCCAGAGCACTGAGGCTGCGAATCTGCAGTAAACGCAACTGTCGCTGATCCTGCGGCTGCCCAGCCAGGGCCGGATAAAATACGCTGGCCAGTTGCAGTACCAACGCGTAATCACCGGCCTGCTCTTTCTCCAACAAAAATTGATAAACCTGACGCTCGTTCGCGGCATCGCCTGACTGTGCTATCCAGACGGAGAGGCCATTATGATCACCCTGCGCATCCAGTACTCTCAGTTTTGACCAAAACAACACGGCGCGGACACTGGCGTTATCA
>JAGPUQ010000015.1 GCA_018069525.1 Porticoccaceae bacterium
GGAGAGGCATATCATTGGGGGTGTGGTGGTCGTCGGTTCAAATCCGGCCGCTCCGACCATTATTTTTATAATAATTAAAAAACAATATTAAAGAAACTCAGCCTGACCCCGTTTTATGTTTGCTTGACCTCTTTTCCTGAAAATTCACAAATAGGACAAGTTTTATGTGAACGCAACTTTCCGAGCCCATTATCTCCAAGCGGTGCTTTGAGTGCGTGCCAATACCAAAGCGTCCCACATTTAGGACATTTTATTCTCAACTTAATGAAAAATCCTATAGTTAAAAGCACTCCTGATACTATGAAATACAGTAAATGCAACTGTGGATGTGAAAAATAATAATAAAATGATATAACGGCCATAATTATACCAAGCCCATCAATCGCCAACGAAGTATTGTACTTCCATGCCTGACCTGTTCGGTAAAGAATTGATTCTTGCTTATTGGTCATAAGAATTTTTCCGATAAAATTTTCCGCTGATCTTGCTGGCTCATTGATCCAATGAGCCAGATTTTCCTCTGGCTACACCTTTATTGCTTCAAATCTCAAACGAACATAATCCGCAACCCAGCCCTTGTCCTCGGTATAGAGAATAGGGCGGAGCTTATCTTTTACCGAAGATAAAAAAACGTCGTTTTGTTCGGCTTGTAAATGGCGGGTAATACTATCGGCAAATATCTCTAACCATTTTCCTAAGCCGCTATTGAGTGGTGTTGGCCTCGGCGTAAGTATTATGGTTTTAACTTCGAAGCCTTGCTGCTCGAGTAGGTGTTGATAGTCTTTAATGCTTGGGAAAAACCAGGGGTGGACAAACTCACCAAAATCTTTGTTTTCGGCAAACACTTCGGCCATGGCTTTTAACAGTGCGGCGATATTACCGTGTCCGCCAAGCTCTGCAACAAAACGCCCCTTGGGTTTTAAGGCGGCATGCACGCCTTGTATGACTTTTTCCGGCTGAGTTAGCCAGTGCAGCGCGGCATTGCTAAAAACCGCGTCAAAGGTGTGATGGTAATTCAGGTAGTGGGCGTCCTGAACATAAGCTTCGATACCCCGGTTTTTGCTGGCTTCGACCATGCCTGGGCTGGAGTCCACGCCAATGACAGAACAGCCTCGTTGCTGAAGCTCAAGTGTTAGCAAGCCATCGCCGCAACCGAGATCCAGAATGGTTTCGCCCGGCTGAGGATTCAGTAACTCGACAAGGTCCTTGGCTAAAGAAGGTACGAATGAAGCGTGTTGTTTATATTCGTCTGCATTCCAGGTTTGTTGTGACATGCTTTTTCCTTTCAATGCATGGGGAGGCCAAAAAATTATCTAAAATAAAGAACGACAAATAATAACAATGGGCGCCGATAAAGTATCCCTAAAGTAGAAGATAACTTTAGTCTGGAAATACCATTCGCAGCCATGTTACCCTTCGGTAACAACAAGGGCGAATTTAGAGAGCTTATGTCAAACCCAGTAGCCATTGCGGCAGTATCGGAAATGAAACCGGGGCGCTACCCGGAAAAAGATGGTTATGCGCTTTATATAGAGGTGGTTCGGCAATTTTTGTCTGAATGGGATATTAAGCCGAGTGATATTCAGGGTTTGCTCGCTTGTCCCTCAGGCATGGCGGCGGGTGGCAACGCGGATATCTTTGTCCACGAGCAGCTCTACGAAGAGCTGGGCATTCATCCGCTCTATGGCGATACCATGAACGCCGGCGGTGCGACTTATGGTTTGATGATTCAACGTGCCGCGCTGGCGATTGAGCAGGGTATTGCCGAGAGCGTGCTGTGCGTGGGGGCGGGTAAGTTTCCCAAGGTCGGGACGGGCGGGGCGGAGTCGATGGCCAGGATGGTCAGCCATGAATCCTTCGAATTTCCCTACGGTACCTTTATTCCGGCGATCTACGCTCAGGTCGCGACGCGCCATATGCACGAGTACGGCACCACGGCCGAGCAGTTTGCCGAAGTGGCAGTCTCCACGCGGGAATGGGCTCTAAAGAACCCTCAGGCGGCGATGTACGATACTGAAGAGCTATCCGTCGCCAAGGTGCGTGAATCCCGTCCGATTGCCACGCCATTCCATCTTTACGATTGTTCTATTCCGCTAGAAGGCGGCGCTGCGGTGCTGGTGACCAGTGCGAACCTCGCCAAAAAAATTAATCCGCAACCGGCTTACCTGTTGGGCGCTGGGGAGTACCACAGCCACCGTAGCATTCATCAGGCGATGGATTTAATGAATATGGGCTGTGCCGAAGCGGGTGAACTGGCTTATAAACAAGCGGGATTAACACCGAGCGATATACAGTTTGCTGAAATTTACGATGCCTTTACGGTAAATCCGCTGGTGTTTATGGAAGGGCTGGGGCTGTGCCCGAAAGGCAAGGGTGGTGAGGCGTTTCAATCCGGCAGGACTCGCCCCGGTGGTGATTTACCCATTAATACTTATGGTGGCTTGCTGTCCTTCGGACATACCGGGGATGCCTCCGGTATGTCGATGATTGTCGAAGGCGCACGCCAAATTATGGGTATCGCCGGTGAACGACAGCTTGAACGCAACGATATCGGCATTGTGCATTCCTATGGCGGCATGATGAGCGAGCACAGCACGCTTATTTTGGGGAAATGATCCCTCGGTAAACAGCGTCGGTAAATCGCCTAGACCCATTAACCGGTAATCAGTAATCAGTAATCAATAAGAGCTAAGACTATGAACGAATCGGTACTGCCTCAAAAGCCGCAACCCAAAATGACTCCGGGGGCCGAGCACTATTGGCAAAGCGCTACGGAAGAGCATTTTGTGCTACCTCAGTGCGAGGATTGCAGTGAAATATTCTTTTATCCGCGAGTCTGGTGTCCCAAGTGCTTTAGCCAAAATTTGAGTTGGTATAAAGCCAGCGGCAAGGGCAAGGTGTATAGCTTTTCGGTAGTCCACCAGGCGCCATTTCCATCTTACAAAAATGACGTGCCCTATGTGCTGGCCATTATCGCGCTGCAAGAAGGGCCGCATATGATGAGTAACGTGATCAATTGTGATCCACAAAGCGTGCTTGTCGATATGCCGGTAAGCGTGACATTTGAAAGCCGAGGCGAGATGAAAATACCGCAGTTTCAACCAGATAATTAACAGATGTTTATTTACGAATTATTAACAGTAATTTAAAGGAAACGTTATTCATGGCTAAGTCTGGGGCAAAAGCCCAAATGAAAGATCCCTTCCCGCTAACCTTTGGCACTTATCAAGACGCCTTGAAGCTGGTTGGCAAGCAGGGCGATTGCACGATTGCCGAGTTTTCCGTCACCTGGGAAATGATAAAAGTGTATTGCTCGTTAACTGAAGATGGAAACCCCAGTTATTGGGATAAAGACTACGCCGACAAGCAGTGGGGCGGCATTATTGCACCGCCGGGTTTATTGCTTGCCTGGTGTATGCCCCTGCAATGGCACCCGGAAAAAGAACTTAAGCCCTATTTTATTGCGCTGAGAGTGCCCTTGCCCGGCGATACCATCATTAACACCGCAACCACCACGGAATTCCATCGCCAGCTGTTTTTGGGCGACCGGGTCTCTGTGCAAGATAAGCTGATTCAAATCTCCGAAGAAAAAGACACCCGCCTGGGCGTCGGCCACTTTTTAACCACGGAAGCTGAATTTAAAAATCAAAAAGATGAACTGGTGGCGGTGCAAACCAATAACCTTTTTCGTTACAAGGTCCACGCCTAAGGGCTGTTCTCCATGGTTATTAATTGTCAGCTAACAACTTATTCGAGAAAGACATGACACTAAATTATTCATCTAAGTACTGGGACGATATCAGCGAAGGCGACAAGCTAAGCAAAACTTCTATGCATGTGCCTTTTGAAAAAGTAATTTTAGACGCCGCCGCCACGCAAGATTACTTCCCCGGACACCACAACCCGGAATACGCGCGCGGTCAGGGTCAGCGAGATGTTTATCTCAACACCATGGCTATCGAAGGTTTTATCGACCGTCTTGCTACCGACTGGGCGGGGCCGCACGCTTTTATTCGCCAGCGTAAAATGCAGATGCGTGCATCGATTTATGCCGGGGATACCATGTCTGGGGAGGGGCAGGTAGAAAAATGCTACGAAGACGAAGCAGGGCGCGCTTTGGTGGATATTTCATTAACCATTTCAACCCACGAAGGCCCGAGAGTTCCGGCTAGTCTGACTCTTGAAATCCCACGTAAACCTGCTTAAAAGAGATTATCTTGGCGCTATCAGAATTTGATTCATGGTTTAACCAGCCCTTATCCCCGCTCTATTACAACGAAGATCACCAGGCCTGGCGCAACACTTTACGTCGTTTTATTGATGCCGAAATAGCACCCTTTGTGGATGAATGGGAAGAGGCGGGTACCTTCCCCAAAGATGTTTACAAAAAGGCAGCCAGTATTGGCTTACTCCAAATGGGTTATCCCGAGCAGTACGGCGGCATACCGGTAGGTGATCCTTTCTTCGCGGTAGTGACGGCTATGGAGCAAGGTAGAGCGGGCGGCGGGGGCCTGTATGCCAGTCTCAACAGTCACAGCATTGGCTTGCCGCCTATTCTGGCGCTGGCGAACGATGACATTAAGGAACGAGTCATTCCCCCGGTTATCGCCGGTGAAAAGATAGCGGCTCTGGCTATTACCGAGCCTTCAGGAGGCTCCGATGTAGCAAATTTGTGCACGATAGCTCGGCGAGAGGGCGATCACTATATTGTAAATGGTTCTAAAATGTTTATTACCAGTGGTATGCGCGCTGACTATTACACCGTGGCCGTGCGCACGGGTGGCGAAGGGGCTAAGGGTATTTCGTTACTGCTAATCGAAAAAGATTTCCCTGGTTTTACGCAAACACCACTAAAAAAAATGGGGTGGTGGGCCTCAGATACGGCAGCCTTATATTTTGACGACTGCAAAGTACCCCTTAGCAATTTAATTGGTGAGGAAAACAAAGGGTTTTCCGGTATTATGGTTAACTTCAACATGGAACGGCTTGGCATTATTGCGACGGCAAACGCGCTGGCTATGGTATGCATGGACGACGCAGTAGCCTGGGCCAGAGAGAGAAAAACCTTTGGCAAACGCCTAATGGATCATCAGGTTATTCGGCATAAAATAGCAGAGATGACTAAACGCATTTTGGCGACTCAGGCTCTGACCGAACAAACCGCGTGGCAAATGCAACAGGGGCAGACACCTATCGTAGAGCTAAGCTTGCTAAAAGTTCAGGCGACCGAAACACTCGAATACTGTGCGCGGGAAGCGGTACAAATACTGGGCGGCGCCGGTTTTATTCGGGGCAATAAAGTCGAACGGATTTATCGAGATGTTCGAGTTTACGCCATTGGTGGTGGCTCAGAAGAAATTATGCGGGATCTGGCGGCCCGACAGTTAAAACTCTAAGCTCGGGGTACTATTCAGTAGCGATAAAATTTAATACTCGATTAAGTAAGATAGTTATTAAAAAAGCCGCTCATAAAGAGCGGCTTTTTTTTTGTCGAGTAACGACGGGAAAGTCTACATATTCGGATAATTCGGTCCGCCACCGCCTTCAGGCACTACCCAAAGAATGTTTTGGGTGGGGTCTTTAATGTCACAGGTTTTACAGTGAACACAGTTCTGGCCGTTGATCTGGAATACCTTGTCGCCGTTAGCGTCTTCAAGAACCTCGTACACTCCAGCCGGGCAGTAGCGCTGCGCGGGTTCGTCAAACAAGGGTAGGTTGTGCCGCAGCGGTATATCCGCATCCCTTAAGGTTAAGTGGCAGGGCTGATCTTCCTCATGATTGGTATTGGAGAGAAATACGGAGGAGGGCTTATCAAAGCTTAGTACGCCATCCGGTTTGGGGTAGTCGATTGTTTTGCAATCTTTCGCTGGCAGCATTTGCGCGTGGTCGGGTTTCTTATCGCGCAGTGTGAAAGGTAGTAGGCCGTTGAAAATATTGATGTCGATAAAGGCAAAAGCGGAGCCGATAATATTGCCCCACTTGTGCTGAGCCGGGCCAAAATTGCGTTGCATATGCAGTTCTTTGTAGGCCCAGGAGGCCTGGTAAGCTTCTGCGTAGTCGTCTAACTCGTCATTTGCGTGACCGTTGCCCAATGCAACGGCCAACACTTCAGCGGCAACCATGCCGGATTTCATTGCGGTATGAGAACCTTTGATTTTCGCGAAATTGAGAGTGCCCGCATCGTCCCCAATCAATAAACCACCGGGGAAGCTCATCTTCGGCAGCGACTGCAAGCCGCCCTTAACGATGGCGCGCGCGCCGTAGGAAATGCGTTCGCCACCTTCCAGGTATTGGCTAACCACAGGATGATGCTTGTAGCGCTGGAACTCGTCGTAGGGGCTAACGTGGGGGTTAGAGTAGGACAGATCTACGATTAAACCCAGGGCCACCTGGTTATCTTCAATGTGATAGAGAAAGCTACCTCCGGCGGATTTGCTTTCATCGAGCGGCCAGCCAGCGCTATGCACCACCAATCCTTCTTTATGTTGTTCTGCAGGAATCTTCCATATCTCTTTGATTCCCAAGCCATAATGCTGGGGGTCTTTGTCTTTTGCAAGATCAAACTTAGCGATCAGTTCCTTACCTAAATGCCCGCGACAACCCTCGGCGAACAAGGTGTATTTGCCGTGGAGCTCCATGCCTTCCATATAACTGTCTTTGTGTTCGCCGTTTGCGCTAACACCCATATCACCGGTAGCGATGCCTTTAACGCTACCGTTGTCGTTGTAGATCACCTCGGCTGCGGCAAAGCCGGGAAAGATTTCTACACCCAGAGTTTCGGCCTGTTCGCTTAACCATCGACACACGTTACCCAGGCTGACGATGTAATTACCGTGGTTGTGCATGGTTTTAGGGGCAAACAGCGACGGTACCTTGATGGCTTTGCTAGCGTTGCGCATCACGTAGATATTATCTTCTGTCACCTTGGTGTTCAGCGGTGCGCCGCGTTCCTTCCAGTCGGGAAACAATTCTTCGAGCGCTCGAGGTTCAAGAACCGCACCGGAAAGGATGTGCGCGCCCACCTCGGAGCCTTTCTCGACGACGCAGACACTGATTTCCGAGTTAAGTTGACGTAGGCGACAGGCTGCCGCGAGGCCCGAGGGGCCCGCGCCGACAATGACGACATCGTATTCCATAGATTCTCTTGCCACTGGATTAGACTCCTCAGTTGGACTGGATTTTAGTTGGGTGTTAATTTGCTGTCGCTGGTTTCGTGTGGACTGCTAACAGTAAAACTGGGCGCAATTTTATACTTTTGCTCAGGGGAAGGCTATAAACCCGTTGCAACTTAGATTAAAGCAGTTAAAGCTCAGGCAACTGACTCGGGAGTCGCCAATAACCAGCCTGTGTTTTAGTGCTTAAATAGCATTTTTATTTGATTTATCAACGCTTCCCCGGCATTATAGCGCCCCCGAAATAGGGTGCTGATGGCAAAGTTTGCCACACACTTCCTCACGATTCTATTAATCAATTAGCAAGGGTAATCCATGAAGATACTTGTTGCGGTTAAACGCGTTGCTGACTACAACGTTAAGGTCAGAGCTAAATCTGATCAAAGCGGCCCAGATTTAACTAACGTGAAAATGGCCATTAACCCCTTTTGTGAAATTGCCGTCGAAGAAGCGGTACGCCTGAAAGAGAAAGGCGTCGCTACCGAGGTGATCGCGGTCTCTATAGGCCCGAAAGTAGCACAGGAACAAATTCGCACGGCGCTCGCGCTGGGTGCCGATCGAGGAATTTTGATCGAAACCGATGTGGCGATGGAACCTCTGGCGATTGCCAAATGCCTGAAGCAAATTTGCGACAAAGAAAGCCCCGATATGGTGTTGCTGGGTAAGCAGGCCATCGACGGTGATAACAACCAGACCGGACAAATGCTGGGTGCGCTCACGGGTTATGCCCAGGCCACTTTTGCTTCCGAGATTACCTTCGATGGCGCCAGCGCCAGCGTGATTCGCGAAGTGGACGGCGGTTTACAAACCCTGGAACTTAAACTACCTGCGATCGTCACTACGGATCTGCGTCTTAACGAGCCGCGTTATGCCTCGTTGCCGAATATTATGAAGGCAAAGAAAAAACCTATTGATGTCCTCACCACCGAAGAGTTAGGCGTTGATGTCACTCCGAGAACCAAACTGCTTAAAGCCGAACCACCAGCAGAACGTAAGGCTGGTATTAAAGTGGAAGACGTAGCTCAGTTGGTCGACAAACTTAAAAATGAAGCGAAGGTGATCGTATGAGTATTCTAGTTATTGCGGAACACGACAACGATACCCTCAAAGGCGCGACACTCAGCACCATTGCTGCGGCAAAAGCCATTGGTGGCGATATCGAAGTGTTGGTAGCGGGCGCAAACTGTGGCGCTGCTGCAGACGCGGCAGCTAAAGCTGAAGGTGTTAGCAAGGTATTAGTCGCGGACAACGCGGCATATGCCCATCAACTGGCCGAAAACATGGGTCTGTTAATTGCTGACATTGGCAAAAATTACAGCCATATCCTCGCAGCGGCAACCACTACGGGCAAAAACATAATACCTAGAGCTGCGGCATTATTAGACGTGCAAGCTATCTCTGAGATTTCCAGCGTCGAGAGTGCCGACACTTTTCAGCGTCCCATTTATGCTGGTAACGTGATTGCCACCGTGCAGAGCACCGATGCGATTAAAGTACTCACCGTGCGCGCCACATCTTTTGACGCGGTTGCGGAAGAGGGCGGTAATGCGACCATCGAGGCTGTCGACGCGGTTCACGATGCCGGTGTTTCTGAATTTAAAGGTGAAGAAGTTGCGGTGTCAGATCGGCCCGAGCTAACTGCTGCGGACATTATTGTATCCGGCGGCCGTGGTATGCAAAACGGTGAGAACTTCGACATGCTGTATCGCATTGCCGACAAGCTCGGTGCGGCGGTAGGTGCCTCGCGCGCTGCGGTTGACGCTGGTTTTGTTGCCAACGATATGCAGGTGGGTCAAACCGGTAAAATCGTTGCTCCCGATTTGTACATTGCCGTCGGTATTTCTGGTGCTATCCAGCATTTGGCTGGAATGAAAGACTCCAAGGTCATTGTGGCAATCAATAAAGACGAAGACGCGCCAATCTTTCAGGTGGCGGATTACGGCTTAGTCGCTGATTTGTTTAAAGCACTGCCAGAACTGGAAGCTGCTTTATAGGCTGTTTTTCAGAGCTCTAATTAGAGGGTAATGAGAAGGTCTAGTTAGAAGATAATCAGCACATAAAAAAACCGGCTTAATTGCCGGTTTTTTTATGTCACTTGTTTATTGTTTATTGATTCTGAATTTAAAACATTCGTGAGAACTGAATACCGACATCGGTGCAAAAATGTTCAACTCCACCACCGTTGTCTCCCCACATCACACCTATCAGATAATCCACTTTCCATTTGTCGTACATCACGCCAGCGCCGACATTAAAAATACGGATATCTCCTATCGTTGTTGTCGTGACATTTTCAAAGTCAGAAGGGACGCCTGAATCTTCCTGCATATAGCCGGCACGTAGGGTTACATGATCGGTATAGCGCCATTCAACACCGGCGCGATAGGTATAGGCGAGCTCCCATTTAGGGTCGCCATCCTGATTCTGTAATAAAGTCCCCGGCGTGTCGTAGACTGCGGTCGATCCCATCCATTTAAAATCTCTCCAGTCCGTGCCGACTACGTCCATGGCAAATAATAAATCCGAGTTAGGGCGATACGAAAACCCGATACCTAGAGACGGGGCATATTTAAATTCGGATCGACTGTCAGATTTTTCATCGGCTTGAAAGGGCGCACCAGTACCGCGTAGCTTAACTCGCGTCTCACCTTCAAGATCAAAGCTACTACCCGTTTTATAGTCCAGGCCAACACTAAATTTCTCATTAAAGTGATACAGCACACCCAGATTACCTTGAAGACCAATGCCCCATTCCCGTACCTTGGCCTTGTACTCGTAGCTGCCCGGGTTTTCACTCGGGTCGTGGTAATCTTTGTCGAGATCAACTCGAAACAGGCTGTACAACACATCGACACCGACGCCAACGCTGAGCTTCTCGGTCAGCTGATAACCAACAGAGGTGTTAAACGCCATTAGCCCAAGTAGCGCAAAAACATCGGCGTCAATTTTGGCATTATTGCTTGGGTCATAAATTGAATCGTCGTAGGTAGAGTAGGCGCCGCCCACTCCGTAGACCCCGCCGGCGATAGTGTAGCGGCCAAAATTTTTGAAATAGACAAAGGCGGGCATGGTCGCCGCGCTCAGCCAGTCTTCTTCGTGGTCGTCGTAATTGCTTGGCTCGGTCGCCACAAAAGCGGGAAATGCATCGCCTTTATTGGGGTCGAACGAGCCATCCAGAGCACTGTTATTGCTGGCTCCATCTCGATCACTAATATGGGGTGTCATTGAATATACCCCGAAAGAAAATCCAGAACCACGCAACTGGCTTAGTCCCGCTGGGTTCCAATAAATAGCCGAGGCATCGTCCGCCACACTAATAAAGGCACCACCCATACCAACGGCCCGAATGCCAAGACCCTCGAGGTTAAGGCCACTAGCGCTGGCTCCTGCTGCCAGGCTGAACAGGGCTACGCTGGCAAGTAACTTGAGGCCGGATTTAGCGGCTACAGATAACTGTTTGCTCAGTTGAGAGACGACAGAAAACACTCGGCCCCCGGTCGGGCGAGGATTATTGCTATTCATTAAGTTTGTACTCCTGGCTTTATCTAGCGGTATTAATTTAGTGCACTTAATCCTGAGCACTGAATTCAATGCGTTAATCGGTTTTGATCAAAGACGAGGGCATAATTATAACTGTTTATATCTGGAACGAGAAGTCAAAAACGGGGGGAGACGAGACAGAATGGGGGAGGGATGGCAGTCTAGTCATGATTTCTAGTGGCTTAGACCGGTTTTAATGCTCTTGTTGCCGTCGCTGTTGACGCCGTTCTTCGGGGGACAGGGTTTTCCACTTTTCGCGCAGTGCTTTGCGCTCCTCGGCTGGCATTTTTCGAAAACGTTCACGAGCCTCTTTCACACGCTTTTTCTCTTCTGGGGGCAGCTTTTCAAAACGTTCTCGACGTTGCTTAATTCGCTCCTGGCGCTCTGGTGTTAACTGCTCCCAACGCTCCTTTCTGTTTTTCTTACCGTTGCGACTCTTACTTTGGCCATAGCCCTCATCATTATTACGATCATTTCCGGCCAGCAGGTAAGCGGTATTGCTTTGATAAGAGGCACTTTCGCTGGCGGGTGAATACGCCGCAGCAGCACGAGGAGCATAGGTAATAAGCAATAACAGTAGCGCAAAGCCCAGGCAGAGGAGTGCGGGGTTATAGTTTCGGTAAATCACTTCAACTTTCCGCCGACGTTCGTAACGAGGGCCTGGCGGGGAACGATGATGATTTAATCGCTGAGTGTTCATTTAACTGTACCTGTTAGTTCTATCTATTAGCTCTGTCTATTAACTATATTTATTAACCGTGCTCGTTGAGTTCGGCATTAGCAAGCCACGAATAAAATTCCAAATCTTCATACAACTCAATATTTTCAGATAATTGTGTGCTTGTGACATCCTCATTAAAGCCCGAAATCGACGACATCAACGGGGATAAAAATATCGCCAGCAGCAAAACCGAAGCAAACGCGGCCCCGGACGGCAGGATCCAACGTTGCCACAGTGGTGTTGAAGCGGCATCTAATGCGATCTGTCGACGTTCGGCAAGCTCTCGTACCGTTGCCGAATCAAGATTGTTTTCTAAACTGTGTAATGCCGTAGCTAGTTGTTCTTCAGTTAAGTGTTCGCCAGTTAAACGCTGCTTGTTGGGTTTCATAACTGATACTCCTTCAATAAAGTTCGCAAACGCTCCATCGCGCGCGAATAATGTGTTTTTACGCTGCCTTCGCTGCAGCCCATTGAGTTAGCCGTTTCAATAGTAGAAAAACCTTCCCAGCATCGCAGTACAAAAGCCTCTCGTTGACGTCTGGGCAACTGTGCCACAGCGTTCTGTAAAGCCTCGGCCTGACGCCCTTGCTCCACGCTGGCTTCGGGCGTGTTGCTATGAGGGGAGGGGACATTATCGAAAGACTCGTCATTGCTCTCGCTACTGTCATCGTCTGCGTTTCTACGCCGTTGCGGCAACCAGCCAAATAAGGCACCGTTTAGTTTTCGTTTGCGAAAAGTGTCGTTAATTTTGTTGTGAAGAATACGATAAAACAAGGCTTTCCACTCTTCTTCAGTCTTGTCGCGATAATGCCGCACCAGTTGTAGCATGGTGTCCTGAACGGCATCGAGGGCATCTTCACGATGGCGCAATGTGGCATAGGCGACGGCATATCCGCGTTTTTCAATCGAGGCAAGAAATTTTTCCATAGCGATTAAATAAGTTACCTCTGAACCCGCTGTACCCATACGACAATCCGAATTATAGCCGGGCATGGTTCCAAACACTTGAGTTGTAGCTACGGTGCTTCGGGACTTCGTCAAAAGTCCGGAACAGGGAGCCTGGCTTCCTGTTCCGAACCCGAACCTGAACAATTGCCCCGGCAATGCTGAGTTGCGCCGGGGATGCTTGTGGAATCGTTAAATCAATCACGATTTACCTTTAGTCCTAGTGATGCCGTATCAGCTGATCGAGAAGGATGGCACCGCCAATCAATCTGATGACATCACCGCCGTGTCTATGATGATCATTGTGCCGACGATAGTAACGATCATTATGCCGATTATAGTAGTGCTTCTTATAATGACGGCCCGATCGGTAAGAATGAGCAGGGCGATGAGAGTTGTAATAGTGCTTGTTACTATGACGATTACCGCGATCAAAACGACGATCTATATCACGATGATTACGTGTCTGACGGCGATCAACATGCCGATCACGATGTTCTCCACGCTCGACACGGTCGTGTCGATCTCTTTCGGCTAAGGCGGGTGTAGCGAACATCATAGAACCCGCAAGGGAAAGACTAACAAGGGCTGGTAATAAGAGCTTTTTCATGGGTTTTACCTCGGTTTTAAGCTTCCGTACTAGGTAAAACGCATCAAGTCGTATTTGGTTGACAAAAAAGCCTTATTTTTCTCAATTCGGCAGGAAGTTCTCCTAACTCATTGATTAAACATAATAACTTTTTATTTTCTCTCTGCCTTGATACGAGCAGCAATCTGCCGGTTCCAATTAAATTCTCGAGCTAAGGTAATGTAATCAAGCAAAATATAACTCGACTCCTTAAGTTGCGGATCGCTGGCGGGATCAAACTCCGCATCGTCATCGGTCTTGTTCTCAGCGCTTTCTTCCTCGTCCTTTTCAGCGGCTTCTCGCCAGGCTTCAACAGTGTCGTAAGTCGTTTCACCTTTAGCCGAGCGGCGTTTATTGGCTAGGGTCATTAAGGTATTTTCGCGTTCGCTCTTTAATAAGATACGCTGCTCTCGGTTAAGGGAGATTTCTTTTATAGCCCGATTCTTTTCTATTAACTCCAGCTCTTCCAACATTAAACCCCAATCAAAATCCGTGGTAACCCTTGATTGATGGCGCTGTTCAAGGTCGGCAAGTAAGGGCGAAACGGCGTCGTAACGTAAATGCGGGGCGGCGTGAATGTGGTCCCAGGGCAGGGCGAAATCCTGGCTGCTCTCACCAATTTCCTCAACGTCGTAAAGGGACGGGAAACTTATATCCGGAACCACCCCACGATGCTGAGTGCTTTCACCAGATACTCGATAAAATTTTGATTCAGTTAACTTAAGCTGCCCACTATCAAGCGGTGTGAGTACCTGCACAGTACCTTTACCAAAACTTTGGGAGCCGACCACTAAGCCCCGGCCATAATCCTGAATAACACCGGCAAAAATTTCCGACGCAGAGGCGCTAAGTCGATTAATAAGTACCAGTAGGGGGCCGTTGTACATGGCACTCTGGCGGGCTACCTGATCACGCGACACTCGCTGACTGGCGTGTTTGATTTGCACCACAGGACCAGGATCAATAAATAGATCGGTAAGCGCGGTAGCTTCGTACAGCGAGCCACCACCGTTATTACGCAGGTCGAGGATGACGCCATTCACTTCCTCCTCGCGGAGTTCGTTGAGCAGTTTGAACACATCACGCGTGGTACTTTTGTAATCCTTATCACCGCGTCTGTACGCCTCAAAATCCATATAAAAGGCGGGCAGGGTGATGACGCCTACGCGAACTTCTTCACCGCCATTTTCACGCGAGCCAGGCAGGGTGATCACCTGTTTTTTTGCGGCCTGTCCTTCAAGTTTTACCTTGTCACGAATAATTGATATTTCCTGGACCTCGTCGCTGACTTCGGTTTTACCTGACATAACGCCAAGCCGTACCTCGGTACCTTTTTTGCCGCGAATCAACTCGACCACATCATCGAGACGCCAACCGATGACGTCAACCGTATCACCGTCGTTATCTTGAGCGACGCTAATAATTTTATCGCCGGGGGCCAGGCTGCCTTGCTTGTCTGCGGGTCCGCCGGGAACCACACTCACGACTTTGGTAAGTTCATCCTCTCGCTGTAGCACTGCACCAATGCCTTCGAGCGAGAGCGACATGCTGATCTGGAAATTTTCCAGGGTACGTGGGGACAGGTAGGAAGTATGGGGATCGTAAATGCCGGCCACAGCGTTTGCATATAGCTCGAAGCTGTCGTCCGCCGACTGCTGAGAGATCAAAGATTGCTGGTTTTTGTAGCGCTTAATGAGTAATTCACGGGCTGCTTCGACTTCCTTATCGGAAAGCAATAAGCGCAACAGGCTATCCTTAACCCGTTTGCGCCAAAAATCATCGGCTTGTTCTGTCGTTGCCGGCCATTGGCGAGCATCGGGATCCAGGGGCAGGGTTTCCTCGATAGTAAAATCAAAACTATAATCACTTTCGAGCAGAGTAATATTGGCCGCCAGCCGCTCGCTTATGCGCGTTCGAAAACGGTTGTAAATGGCGAATACA
The DNA here is from genome assembly GCA_018069525.1 of Porticoccaceae bacterium. Lineage (GTDB taxonomy): Bacteria > Pseudomonadota > Gammaproteobacteria > Pseudomonadales > Porticoccaceae > JAGPUQ01. The sequence continues at coordinate 14,948 of JAGPUQ010000015.1, forward strand.
TGATCGAGATCCCCGGCCTTTAATTCGTCATCCAGAGTTGTTTCCCATACCTGGAACTCGCTGATATCACTAGCCAGAAAATAGGTTTTTGTCGGATCGAGTTGCTCCAGGTAGCTCTCCAGCAGCAGCGAAGAAAACCTATCGTCCAGTACTACATTCCGATAGTGACGTTTGTCCAGTACCTTAATAATCTCCCGAATTCCCTTCGAGTGTTCTTTTAGGGGCTCCAGAGGCGTGAGTGACGCGCTTGAGGAGGCTGCGCATAAAGTAAGGGCAAAAGCGGCGATCGTAGCTCGTAATAATATCTTCATGAATAGGGGGGGTTCTCTACATCATTCGTTCGATAGGGTGAGTATGGCTTATGGCTCGCTACTTAGGAAGTATTGCCAGAGCCTGCCGCTTCTCTAATTTAACATAATATACATTATGCGCACCACAATATTAAGGATAGACTAGGAACGACTAGTTAAATAGGACAAGTTAAAAGCGATTAGGTTTATATCTGCGGCTTATACATATGGCCCAGACCGTGTATTATTTGCGCGCTTTGTTAATTTAATGACAACTTAACTTAGTTGTTACCCATTATTTACCTACCGACACGTCATGAGGACGCCAATGAAAGTAAAAGCTGTAGTACTAACCGCACTCAACGAATATTCCGTTCAGGAAATTGAGCTTGATCCACCAAAAGAAAATGATGTACGAGTTCGCATGACAGCCACTGGCCTGTGCATGTCTGATCTGTCTGTCATTAACGGCAAGTTACCTATGCCGCTACCCATGGTACTTGGCCACGAAGGCGCTGGCGTCGTTGAGGAAGTCGGCTCGAATGTAACCAACGTACAAGTCGGTGACCACGTGATTACCTCGTTTATCCCTATGTGTGGCGAGTGTTATTTCTGCCTGCATCAGGAGCCCTGGTTATGTACGGCTACCGATCTCTTCAGTGGTATGCAGCCAGACGGCACCAGCCGCGTTAAATTGAACGGCGAGCACATCGGCGCTTTTGCGGCGTTGGGTAATATGGCCGAACAAATTGTCTGCCCTTCTATGTGCGTAGTTCGTATCGATAAGCGGCACAATCTGGAAGCAGCAGCCTTAGTCGGTTGCGGCGTAATGACGGGTGCGGGTGCAGCGCTGAACACCGCCAAAGTAAAACCTGGTAGTAGTGCGGCCGTATTTGGTTGCGGCGGCGTTGGCCTCTCAGCCCTGCAAGGCGCGAAGATTGCTGGTGCTAACCCCATTATCGCGGTTGATCTGAACGACGCAAAACTCGAAGCGGCGAAAGATTTTGGTGCGACCCACACGATAAACGCAAGCAAGGATCCTGTTGCTCAAATCATGGAAATCACCAACGGTATCGGCGTAGATTACGCGTTTGAAGTGATTGGTATTCCTGCGGTTGCTGCCCAGGCGTATGCGGCTACTCGCCGTGGTGGTACCTGCTGTATGGTCGGTGCTGGCAGCCCGACAGAGGAATACAAGTTCAGCGCCCTGGAAATGCCACTGGCCTCCAAAAAGGTTTGTGGTTGCCTGTATGGCAGCACCAATGCCAAAGTCGATTTCGAGAAATTGTTGGGTTTTTATGAGACTGGGCAACTGGATCTGGATCGTATGCAATCCCGCACCTACACCATTGACGAAGTTAAGGAAGGCTTTGACGATATGGTTGAAGGGAAAAATATTCGCGGTGTTATTTTATATAAGTAAGTCTGTATAAATAAACACCTGTTTATAGCACTACGTAAAAGGGCTGCACTTGTGCAGCCCTTTTTTTATCTATAAAAATTAAACACTATAAAACAAGCTCTCAACTCAAGATAAGTACTTAGCTTCAATTTCCTTTATGGGTAAGGCTTTATCAAAGTAATAACCTTGAGCTTTCTCTATGTTTAGCTCACAACAAAGATCGGCGTGCTGCTTGCTTTCTACACCCTCCCCCGAGATATCTAAGCCCAATGACTGGATCATTACGGCGAGACTACGAATTAGTGACAATTCTTTCTTGTTGCTGGTTGCTGACGGCATTAAAGATTTGTCAATTTTAACCGTTGAGATTGGAAAGTTTTGCAAGTGTGAAACCGACGAATACCCAGTACCAAAATCATCCAGTGCAATGCGGCAACCGAGATCATGAATCTTATTTATTGTTTCGAATTTGTTTTGGGAGCTGTCTAGTAATGCCGTTTCCGTTAATTCAAATTCTATTTCACGAGCATTAATATTATGTTTTTTTAATTGTTTCTTTATAAATTTTGGTAAATTTGTATCTGTTAATTGAGCCGCCGAAAGATTAATTGCCATTGTTAATGAAGCTTTTGATATTTTCTTCCAGCTGGCTAACTGGCCCAAGGCTTCATCTATCGTCCAGCGGCCAATAGCTATAATCAAGCCACAGCTTTCCGCTATAGGAATAAATACCTCGGGGCTCAGTTGCTCCCCGTTCATTTTCCAGCGTATCAGAGCTTCAAAGCCTTCTAAACGATTGAGCTTTGGATTTATAACTGGTTGGTAATTAAGTGTGAATTCGTTGTTAGCGAGGGCGTTACGTAATTTAGTTTCTATTTTATAGCGTACAGAAAACTGTTTCTGCATTTGCCCCTCAAAAAAGCACACTTGGTTGCGACCGAGTTTTTTTGCTCGATACATGGCGATATCTGCAAACTTGAATAATTCTTTCGCGGTCTTGCCGTTATCAGGATAAATAGCGATGCCGATACTGGCTCCTGATTTCACCTGGGTGTCGTTAAGCCTAAAGGGTTGGGCTAAAGAAGAAATGATACGCTGAGCCACTCGACTCGCATCTTGAATATGCGTTAAATTGTTCAGAATAATACCAAATTCGTCACCGCCCAGGCGAGCAAAAAGTTCATTGTTACGCAGGTCACCCTGAATACGAGTTACGACTTTTTTTAATAAATCATCGCCCACGTCATGCCCGTGGGCATCATTGACGTACTTAAAATTGTCGAGATCAATAAAGAGCAATGCCAGTTTTTGCTCGCCTCGTTTGGTGTTGGCAAGAATAAATTTAAGCGACTCATCAAACAGGTATCGATTAGCAAGCCCTGTCAGGTTGTCTTGTTCGGCTAGCTGTTTTACTTTTTGGTAACTGTGGTATAGCTTTTTTTCTAGCTCGAAACGAGTCTGCGCGTTAAGTATGGCCCGCCCCAACCTAGCTGAAGTAATGTCAGATTTGACCAGGAAGTCCTGCGCGCCCGCGTGCAGGCAGTCCAGAGCTAGCTGTTCTTCTTCTGAGGTGCTCATCATGACGATGGCCGTACTGTTTTCTTTTGGTTCGCTACGCAGCTCTAACAGCATTTCAATGCCGTCGCGTTTAGGCATTCTATAGTCGAGCAATATCACATCAAAGGCTTGTTCACGAAAGCGCTCCAGCCCCTCCTCTACGGTTAATGCTTCAACAATACGGCATTCAGCGTCATTACGCTTTAAGGTTCGCCGAAGATGTTCGCGGTCGGCTCGATCATCATCAACGATTAAAATATCCATTGGCTAACTCATTTTTTGTGATAGAAAATTTCACAAGTCATATTTTTTACAAATACATTGTTAGTTAATTTTTGGTAGATGAACAATTTTCCAATAACCATCCAGCAGATTTATAATATTTAAATAAGCCTCATTGGACATGTCTTTGGTAAAATAACCGGCTATATTTTTTTGATAGCTATCAGCTATATCTTGCTCTACGGTTGAGGTTGTTAGTACAAAGACCACGCTGTTATGGAGCCTTGGATCAGATCGAATTTCATCCAAAAATTCAAAACCATTCATACGCGGCATTTGTAAATCGAGGAGAATAATATAAGGATCTGGCACCGTGCCACTGCGTAGCAATTCCAATGCTTCAAGGCCATCTCTAGCGCGCACAATAGGATTAAGGATACGTTGCTCGAAAAATCCTCTTTGAATAGCCATGGCGTCCACATCGTCATCTTCTACCAACAACAGAGTTACCACATCGGGTTCATTTGACATACTTACTCCTCTTTACTTGATTACTATTAACTACGGTACGGATACCCTCTTCGGGGCCTTCATGACGATACGTGTTCCACGCTCACCACCTGATTCAATTTCCAAAGTTCCGCCATAACGTTCGATAATTTTTTTAACCATTGCCAGGCCTATGCCGCTACCTTCTACATGATCGCGAGATCTTAAAGTTTCAAACATTTCAAGGGCTTTTTTATGTAGCTCTTTAGGGATGCCGGGGCCGTCGTCCTGCACATAAATAATATGTGCCTTGTCCGTGGATTCGTAGCCAACATCAATCACGCCATGATCTTTATCGTGGTGTTTTATGGCGTTTGATATTAAATTACGCAATACAATTTCAGCGGGTATACGTCGCAGCTTCATACGGATATCTGTGACATTGCAAGTAAACCCCTCGGGTGGACCTAAAAGCAAAAAGATGTCCTCTACCATCGGTTTTAGATCAACTAACTCTTCCGGATAATCATAATGGCCTACCCGAGAGTACAATAATAAATCATTAAGTAATTTTGACATACGCCCTGTACGACTTCTTAACAGCGCAAGATGTTTCCTGGACTCCTCCGGCAAAATATCACGGCAATCTGCGTCTATCCAGCCTGCTATTTTTTCAATTGAGTTAAGTGGAGATTTTAAGTCGTGTGAAGCGATATAAGCGAATTGATCAAGATCTTCGTTTGATTTTTTTAATTCTTCAATAAGTAGATGCTGCTCGGTAAGATCGTCGCACACACCCAGGATAAACGCCTTCCCGTTTGAATTTTTAAATCGAGTTTTTTTAATATTTAAAACATGGGTTTTTCCATTAGCAGGCGTAAGCGTATGAACACGTTCGGCCGAACCTTCAGAGAAGGCCTGCCGATCGGTTTCCAGAAAAGACTGTTCCTCTTCAGGGAATGTAGCTGCCATCGCTTTCTGATCAATTATATTTCCGAAGTCTTTCCGATCACGGCCAAATACTTTATAGCCATTTAAAAAAGCTTTGTTAGCATAAATTATTTGTAACTGTTCATCTTTTACAAAAATCATATTTTGATTTTTTTCGGTAATCAAATCATGAAAATCCCGCGCATCTTTCAGCTTGTAGGCTAATTTCTTTTTCTGATGGATGTCAATAATAGTTGCAGCAACAAATTCTATATTATTATTCTCGTCCTTTACGACGGAGGAAGACATTAGCCCCCAGAGTAAATGGCCGTTTTTATGTTTGAATTGTCTTTCGACGGATATGGAATCCATCTTGCCGTCAAACATGTTCTCGGATACTTTATTTACAATACTTTTCTCATCGTTAGTCGAAGCTAAATCTGCGATGGGCATGCCAAGCATTTCTTCGCGAGTGTAACCAAGCCATTCCGCAAACACCTTATTGAGCTCAACAAATCGTGTCGAGCGATCTACCATTGCAAATCCGGCAGAAGAACCGTGTATGGCTACGTTTATTAGGGCATCCTGACGGGCCAGTCTTTGTTTATGGGCGAAATTTTCAGATAAATCCTGAATAATTCCGGTATAGAATCGCGCACCACCGACCTCGCCTTGAGTTACCTGTAAGGTGACCGGAATAATCGAGCCATCTTTGCGCTTGCCTTTTAAAGTATGTTGCTTGCCGGATGTGAATGTTTCGTTAGTGGCACGGTGTTTTAAGTAGCTATCGGAGTCCGCATAATAAGACTCTGGCATCAAGCTCTTAATGTGCTGTCCAACTAATTCCTCCCGCGTGTAACCGAAAATAGTCCGCATAGTATCGTTAACTTCTTCAATAATCCCTTCAAGCGATGCAACTACAAGTCCATCGTGCACTCCACTGAGGGCCATAGTTTGGCGCTGATAACTACTTAGAATTTCCTTCTCTACTAGTGCGGCCAGATCTTCCAAGGTCGCAATGTCCACTTCGTCAAAAGTCCTTGGTTTTGTGTCGATAACACATAAAGTGCCAAATCGAGTGCTATCTAGAGATTTAAGCGGGTAGCCGGCATAAAAACGAATATTAGGTTCGCCCAAAACCAGGGGGTTGTCGGCGAAACGTTGATCTTTCTTCGCATCGGGAATGACCAGGACCTCGTTTTTGAGGATTGTGTGTCCGCAAAACGAAATGTCGCGGGATGTTTCATCGACCGGTAGGCCTATATTTGACTTAAACCACTGGCGATTTTCATCGAGAAGGCTTACTGCCACGATGGGTACGTCAAACGTGCGTTTGGTCAGGCGCGTCAACCTGTCAAAACGCTCCTCTGCCGGAGTATCGAGAAGATTGAGCCCGCGCAGTATGCGCAGCCGCGCCTCCTCGTTGTCTGGTAGCTCAGGCTTGTTCAACTGGTCTCACCTTAGAAATCCCGTCTTTTAACATCATATACCCTTGCATAACTCTAATTTAATACCGGTATTCATGTCCCAGGAGTTTTTCATTGTGTTAATAATAAGCTAAGAATATTGTGCTGATCGGTTTGTTTTGTTTCGCGGGCATGGTCATAGAATATTCGGCGCATGTGTCGCCCCCGCTTCACTTACCTCTGCTACGGAGAACCACTGCGTATAGTAGGCTAACTAGCCCCCATTTGCTGCCTTTAGTGACTAGTAATTCTGATTTTATAGGGCGAATATAGGGGTCTCATAACCATATGGACTCGAATTTTATGTCTAAAGTAAGTCATTTTATAGCGTCGATTACCCTGGGTTCAGTCCTGTATTGCGGCATTTATCCCGCTATGACTCAGGCCAGTGAACCCTTACAGGGCATCCACGTGCCAGGTCGCGGAGAAGTATTGGTGGTGCCGGATATGGTTAGTATGACTTTTCAGGTGTCCCGTCAGGGTCGAGATGCGGTACTGCTCAAGCAAGAGCTTGATCAGGTTACTCAAACAGTCCTTGAGCTGACCGATTCACTGGACATTCCGCGTACAGATGTCACCGCTGCCCTGGTTAATATTAACCCGCGCTCCCGTTACGAAAACAAGCGCCATATTATCGACAGCGTGACGGCTTCGCGCACCATCCATGTGGTGTTAAAAAATCTCGATCAATATGGCCCGCTAATCAACGGCTCCTTAAAGCTGGGTATTAATAACATTGGCGGCGTACGGCTGGCGAGTAGTAAGCGGGTAGCCCTGGAGCAGCAGGCCCTCGAACTTGCCATTGCCGATGCCAAATGGGAAGCTAAGGCTATCGCCAGGCAATTTGATGTGCGCGTGCTCGGAGTACGGGATGTTCGGGTGGGTAGTCACGCCGTTCAACCACGGCCGGAGGGCAGAGTGATGTCGATGGCGGCTGATAGTGGTGCGTCATTTAGCCCCGGCGAAATGACAATACGGCGAGATATTCAGGTCACTTTTGCTATTGGTGGGCAGTAGTTAATGACGAGCACGTAAAAACCTGAAAATCAGGGTAGTCGAACTTAGCGCATGGTGACAAACTCTTCTGCCGCAGTCGGATGAATACCAACCGTAGCATCAAAATCTGCCTTGGTGGCGCCACATTTAATCGCCACTGCTAAACCCTGAATAATTTCTCCCGCTCCATCACCGAGCATATGGCAGCCGATAACTTTATCTGTGGAGGCATCAACAATTATCTTCATTAAGGCGCGCTCACTGCCACCGCTAAGAGTAGCCTTCATCGGACGAAACTCAGATCGATAAATTAGAATGTCATCGTAACTTGCCCTGGCTTCCGCTTCGGTTAAACCCACGGTGCCTAAATTAGGCTGGCTAAAGACCGCTGTGGGAATATTATTGTAGTCGATGGTATTGGACTCACCCTTAAATAAATTCCCCGCCAGCGCCATACCTTCCTTAATAGCAACCGGGGTCAACTCTACTCGACCTATTACGTCACCCAGTGCATAGATCGAGGGTTCGGCGGTTTGCAGAGCGTCGTTTACCTGCACGTAGCCTCGTGAATCGCAGCTCACTTTGGTGTTTTCCAAACCTAAATCGTGGGTATTAGGTTTGCGGCCGGTGGCGTACATCACTAAGCCGGTCTGCAAGCTATCCCCGCTTTTTAATGATAGGTCGAAACCTTGTTCGGTTTTTTTAATGCTTTCAATATCTTCATTAAAATGTACATGGACGCCCTGCTTGGTCATCTCTTCAGCAAGGTGAGTGCGTAAATCCTGATCAAAGGCTTTTAAAAATAAATCACCGCGGTAAACCAGGTGGGTTTTGACACCGAGACCATTAAAAATACCGGCGAATTCAACACCGATATAGCCGCCACCGACAACCACGATGGAACTGGGTAATTCATCGAGAAAAAACGCATCGTTAGAGTTAATCACATACTCTGAACCCGGGAACTCGGGCACATAGGGATAGCCGCCCGTGCAAATCAGAATATCGCGGCAGGAATATTCACGTCCATTAACCGCAACGGTGTGGGGATCAACGATCACTGCCCTGCCCTCGACAATATCTACGCCTGGGGTTTCGAGTAAGTTTTTATAAATAGCGTTTAAGCGTTCAATTTCGCGATTTTTATTCTCGCGTAAGGTGGGCCAGTGGAAATTGGCCGTGGCGTTTTGCCAACCAAAACCAGCGGAGTCACTGAAGGCGTGAGAAAACTCCGATGCATAAACGAATAATTTTTTTGGTACGCAACCCACATTGACGCAGGTGCCGCCAAGCGCCTGATGTTCTGCAACCGCTACCCGGCCACCGTATTGGGCCGACATACGCGCAGCGCGTACTCCGCCGGAACCAGCACCGATAACAAACAGGTCGTACTCATATTCAGCCATTACTGTCTTCCTCACCGAACCAACTTAAGGTATTTCTCAAGGTCACCACTTCACCGACAATCAGTAAAGTGGGCGCTTTTATATCGTGTTGCTCAATAATAGCCGGCAGGGTTTGCAGGTTACCGGTAAATACCCGCTGCTCGGGCCGGGTACCATTTTCCACCAGGGCGGCAGGCATTTCGGCGCTTAGACCATGCCCTTGTAACTTATCACAAATAACTTTTAAGCCATTGATAGGCATATAAAAAACCAAGGTTTGATTCGGCTTGATCAGGATATCCCAATCGAGATCAACGCTGTCACCTTTGCGGTGCCCGGTTTGAAAGATCACGGATTGCGCATAGTCTCGGTGCGTTAAAGGAATACCAGCATAACTGGCGCAACCAGACGCCGCGGTCACTCCCGGTACTACCTGAAAGCTGATCCCGTGAGCCGAGAGGTGTTCAATTTCTTCTCCGCCGCGACCAAAAATAAAAGGGTCGCCGCCCTTAAGTCGTAATACCCGTTTACCTGCACGGGCAAACTCCACCAATTTTTCGTTGATATTCGCCTGGGTAACGGGATGATCGCCGGCTTTTTTACCGACATAAATACGTTCCGAATCCCGGCGCACCCGGTCGAGAACAGCATCGGAAATTAAACGGTCATACAGCACAATATCGGCCTGTTGCATCAGACGCAGTGCTCGCAGCGTGAGTAAATCGGGATCACCGGGGCCACCACCGACTAAATAGACTTCACCTTTTAATTCAGTATTGGCGCTTGCTGTAAGTAGCGTATTAAAACTATCTTCCGCAGCCTGGCTTCGACCCGAGTACATTAATTCGGCAATCGGCCCTTGAAATACTTTTTCCCAAAAGGCTTTGCGTTCGCTTTCACCGGGGATGTTAGTTTTAACTTTGCTACGCAAGCGCCCGGCCAGATCCGCCAGCTGACCCAGGCCACCGGGAAGTAGCGCTTCCAGCTGAGTTCGCAGCATACGTGCCAGTACCGGTGCCGTGCCATTGGTGCCGATAGCAATCTGTACCGGGCTGCGATCAACAATGGATGGAAATATTACGGTACATAAATCCGGGCTATCCACGACATTGACCGGAGTGAATTGCGCACGGGCGTGTTCTGATACCTGCTTGTTGACAGCGGGATCATCGGTGGCGGCAATAACCAGAGACGCACCGGTAAGATCATCACGCTGATAAGCTCGGGCCAGTAAGGTAATGCGCCCGGCTTCGGCCAATTGCGATATTGCGGCGCAACTCTGCGGCGCGATGACCTCTACTGCAGCATCCGCACTGAGTAATAAGTTCAGTTTCCTGGCGGCCACTTCTCCCGCGCCTACGACAACACAACGAGCGCCACGAAGATTATGGAACAGCGGTAGAGTATCCATGCCTGTTAAGCGATGCGCTCGCAGCCGTTCATATAAGCCTGCAGTATCTCGGGGATTTGAATGCTGCCATCGGCTTGCTGATAGTTTTCCAGGATAGCAATTAAGGTGCGGCCTACCGCCAAACCAGAACCATTTACGGTATGTAATAGTTCCGGTTTACCGGTATCGGGATTGCGCCAGCGGGCTTTCATGCGTCGAGCCTGGAAATCGCGGAAATTACTGCACGATGAAATTTCTCGGTAGGTATCCTGAGATGGCAACCAGACTTCAAGATCGTAGGTTTTGACCGCAGAAAAGCCCAGATCGCCACCGCAGAGAATGACCGTGCGATAGGGTAATTCCAATTTTTCTAAAATCGTTTGGGCATGACCGCGCAATTGTTCAAGCGCCCCGTCGGATTCATCCGGGCGTACAAACTGCACCAGCTCTACCTTTTCAAACTGATGTTGGCGAATCATGCCTCGGGTGTCGCGCCCGTAACTACCGGCTTCACTGCGAAAACACGGTGAGTGGCAGACCATGCGCTGGGGCATTTGTGCGGCATCAATAATTTCGTCGCGGAAAATATTGGTGACTGGCACTTCGGCAGTGGGAATCAAATAAAACTCTGAGCTTTTTTCGGCATCGGTATTGAGTTTAAACAAGTCTGCTTCAAATTTAGGCAATTGCCCGGTGCCAAACAGCGAGTCTTTATTAACGATAAACGGTACGTAAACTTCCTGGTAACCGTGTTCTGTGGTGTGAACATTCAACATAAACTGAATCAGAGCGCGATGCAGCTGGGCAATTTTGCCATGCATCACCGCAAAGCGAGAGCCGGTGAGTTTGGCGGCGACATCGAAATCCAGCTGACCAATACTGGTACCAATATCGACGTGATCCCTTACTGGAAAATCGAAAGCTTTCGGTTCACCCCAGCGCTGGATTTCAACATTATCGGCTTCGCTATGACCTTCTGGCACGTCCGCATCGGGAATGTTGGGGATTTGCTGAAGTAGTTCATCCAGCGATGCTTGCAGGGTGTTAAGTTGCTGCTCTGCACTTTCGAGTTTGCTTTTAAGGTCGTCCACCTCGGCCAACAAGGGCGCGATATCTTCCCCCGCCGCTTTGGCCTTACCAATATTTTTGGAGCGGCTATTGCGCTCGGCTTGCAGGGCTTCAGTTTCGATCTGCAAGGATTTACGTTGGTTTTCGAGGGCATTAAACGCCTCTATGTCCAAAGTGTAGTGACGTTTAGTTAAGGCAGCCGCGACCGTATTAATATCGGAGCGGATGAGTTTCGGATCTAACATTGCTTGGCAGTTTCCTGAGCGGGTCAATAAAAGTTTGAGGCGAGGGTTTTAGTGTTAACTTTGCAGCGTTAATTTTTCCACCTAGTAAAGCATCCGGGTAAGCCCGATGGTTGCCAGGGTAAACAGTAAGCACAGTGTGACGTTTGCCAGCACGTAGCCCAATGCCAACAAAGGCTGGCCATTGTGCCACAGGGTAAGGGTCTCGAGCGAGAAGGTAGAAAACGTGGTGAATGCGCCTAGCACACCGATCATAAAAAATTCTCGCCAGATCGGCGGCAGTATGCCCCGCTCAATAATCAACACAAACATCACACCCATCAAGGCAGAGCCAATCACATTGGCCAGCAAGGTGCCCAGGGGAAAGCGGAAGCTGCTGTAGTGATAGACCAGCCCGTTAAGGCCGTAGCGCCCGAGTGCACCCAATGCGCCGCCTGCGGCGACCGCTAACCATTGCATTATCGCGCGTCCTTTTTATTTATGTCAGGTTTGTTTACGTAAGGTTTATCTATGTCAGCTTTATCCGTATAGCGTTGAGTACTACTGGCCTCGTTTAGCTCTCGTAGACGACGTAGTTTTTCAGCGATATTTTGCTCCATACCCCGCTCCACCGGAAAATAATATTGGCTGTCTTTTAAGGCTTCGGGAAAATAATTTTCCCCGGCCGAAAACGCATCGGGCTCGTCGTGGGCGTAGCGGTATTCAGCGCCGTAGTCGAGCTCCTTCATTAATTTGGTGGGTGCATTGCGTAGATGCAGGGGGACTTCTTCCGTAGACTGACTTTTCACATCCTGCTGGGCGCGGGAAAAAGCGCTATACACCGCATTACTTTTAGCCGCTATCGCCAGATAGACCACCGCTTGAGCCAGCACCAAATCCCCTTCCGGGCTACCCAGGCGCTGGTGGGTTTCCCAGGCATCGAGACAAATACGCAAGGCGCGCGGATCGGCATTGCCAATATCTTCGCTGGCCATCCGCACCATGCGGCGGGCCAGGTACAGCGGTTCGCAACCGCCGTCGAGCATTCGAGCTAACCAATACAGTGCCGCATCGGGCGAAGAACCGCGTACTGCTTTATGTAGCGCGGAAATTTGGTCGTAAAAATACTCCCCACCTTTGTCGAAACGCCGGGTATCCGATACGGTAATCTCTTTTAATAAATCGAGTTCAATACAGGGGATTTCCTTCTTCTTCCCCTTTCCCTTTCCCTTTCCCTTTTCTTCCTCCTTGCCATCCGTCGAATCTTCGGGACTTATTAAGTCCGCAGCAATTTCCACCAGGTTAAGGGCTCGACGTGCATCGCCGTCGCTAATGGCGGCAAGAAAATCTAAAGCGTCATCGCTTAAACGCAGCTTGCCAGCATAACCCCGCTGATCGGCACAGGCGCGAGTGACCACGTGCTTAATCGCATCGGCATCGAGTGATTTTAAGACATAGACCCGGCTGCGGGATAACAAAGCGTTATTCAGCTCAAAGGATGGGTTTTCCGTAGTCGCGCCAATCAGTACGATAACGCCGTTTTCCACAAAGGGTAGAAAGGCATCCTGTTGCGCTTTGTTAAAGCGATGTACTTCGTCGACAAATAAAATCGTATCGCGCCCGTTGACGCTGCGTTCTTGCTCGGCACGGGCAATGGCCGCGCGAATATCTTTTACGCCGGCTAGTACCGCGGAGATAGTTTCAAAGTGGGCATCCGTAGCGTGGGCAATAATTTTGGCCAGGGTGGTTTTACCAACCCCCGGCGGCCCCCAAAACACCATGGAATGTAATTGCCCGGCGACGATGGCTTCTCGTAAAGGCCTGCCCTGCCCCAGTAAATGTTGTTGGCCGGAAAAATCATCGAGAGTTAGCGGGCGCATACGATCCGCTAGTGGTCGATAGCTTTGTCCCTCAGTATTAGCATTATCGTCACCAGCTGCGCTGCTAAAAGAAGACGGTTCGAATAGAGATCCACTCATTGTCGGACTCAACGATCTTCGAAGATATCGATCCCAGCTGGGGGATCAAACACAAATAACGAGGTATCGAGTTGCGGGTTCATCACGGCATCGATCAATGTGACAACGGTGCGCTGCCCAAGACTGTCGTTCATAATAATCGCGGTAGGTGTCTCGGCGACAAAAGCCAGAACTATTTCGGTATAAACACTTTCAATTTGCAAAGGTGTCAAGCTGATACGGGTGGTGTTCTCTACGATCTCACGGCAGATTTTATAGGTCTCAGCCAGGCTGTCGGAATCACCCAGCAATAAAGCCGCCGGAGAGTTGGTCAAGTTTACTTCCAGAGATTTCACCGTCACCTGTTCCAGATCGGGATCGTACAACCACAGGCTCTCGCCGTCGGCGATCACCAACTGTTCAAAGGGAGCTTCGGTCGCCCAGTGAATGCGCCCGGGTTTGGATATGTGCATCACGCCACTCATATCCTGAAGTGGATGACCGTCGGCGGAGGTCATCAACTGGCGAAACTCGGTGCTTAGGGATTGCATTTTATCCAGGGTGTTTTTTAATTCAGCGCTGCCATCGAGGCATTGCACCTGCACCTGCACCGGCGCTGGTGTTGATGCAGGTGCTGATAATGCCTCGGCCATACTGTGTGTTGGCAGCAGAACCAACAGTAATGCACAAGCACTTAATCTATAGGCACCCAATGCACGGACACTCAATATACAGACACCCAAGCTAAAGATACTTAGGATATCCGTTTGTACTTTAATAAGAATTTTTTTACTGCTCAAAGCTCTACTCCAGACGCCGATTGGGCACCAATACTTCTCGGTTGCCGTTGCTACCCATTTCGCTAACGATACCGGCAATTTCCATCGCCTCGATTAAGCGTGCCGCCCGGTTGTAACCAATACGCAACTTGCGCTGCACCGATGAAATTGATGCGCGCTGGCTCTGTAGAACAAACTCTACGGCCTCGTCGTAAAGGGCATCGGATTCGCTATCGTCGCTCTGATCGCCCTCTGGGCCGGTGTAACCCGGCACCGGAATTGAACCGGTGGTCGCTTCGTCGGTAATTTCTTCCAGGTATCGGGGTTCGCCGCGACGTTTCCAGTCGGCCACCACCTTATGTACTTCGTGGTCATCCACAAAGGCACCGTGAACGCGCACCGGCACACCACTGCCCGAAGGCAAATACAACATGTCGCCGTGGCCGAGTAATTGTTCGGCACCGCCCTGGTCGAGAATGGTACGGGAATCAATTTTTGACGAAACCTGAAAGGCAATTCGCGTTGGCACATTGGCCTTAATCAAACCGGTAATCACATCCACCGAGGGACGTTGTGTCGCCAGAATTAAATGAATGCCCGCCGCCCTCGCTTTTTGTGCGATGCGTGCAATTAACTGTTCCACTTTTTTACCGACGATCATCATCATGTCGGCAAACTCATCGATCACCACTACGATAAACGGCAGGGTTTCTAGCTCTGGCGCTGTTTGTGGTGGCGGTGGTTCCGCATCGAGATCGATCGAACCAAAAGGGATTGCCTCCGGCTGCCAGAACGGATCGATCAAGGGTTCTCCCGCTGCTCTGGCCTCTTCAACTTTGCGGTTGTAACCAGCCAGATTTCTCACCCCGAGCGCGGCCATCAATTTATAACGCCGCTCCATTTCGCCGACACACCAGCGCAAGCCGCTGGCAGCATCTTTCATATCGGTAATAACCGGGGTTAAGAGATGGGGAATACCATCGTAGACCGACAGCTCCAGCATCTTTGGATCAACCAGAATCAGGCGAACTTCCTCCGGAGAGGATTTAAACAGCAAGCTCAACAGCATCACGTTGATGCCGACGGATTTACCCGATCCGGTGGTACCCGCAACCAGCAGGTGAGGCATTTTCGCCAGGTCGGCGACAATGGGCTCGCCAGAAATATCGTGGCCCAGGGCCAGGCTCAAAGGCGATTTTGCTTCGTCGTAGGTTTGCGAGGACAACACATCGCTTAAATACACAATCTCGCGCTGGTCGTTGGGGATTTCAATACCGACCACGGACTTACCCGGTATCACCTCCACCACGCGCACACTCACCACCGCTAGCGAGCGCGCTAAATCTTTAGCGAGGCCGGTAATGCGGCTGGCTTTAACACCGGCTGCCGGTTGAATTTCAAAACGAGTAATCACCGGTCCCGGTAAGACCTCGACAACCTCGGCAGTGATGCCAAAGTCCTTTAATTTTAATTCCAGTTTGCGGGATAGATTTTCCAGGGTTTCGCGGGAGTAACCACCGCGATCGCCGGTCGGTGCCTCATCCAGTAAATTGATGGGAGGCAATTCGCCCACCACCGGTTCGCCATCAAATATCGAGGCTTGTTTCTCCCGCTCAACACGAACACTCACAACCGATTTTTTGGGTGCCGGCGCGATCACGGGTTCTTTTTTAACTTGCTGTCTGATAATGTCTTCGCGGACTTTTTCGCGGCGCTCCTGCAGGGCCCCGACCGCCAGTTCTTCATCTTTTTTACGATCTTGCCAGCTCACATACTTCAGGCGAAGGTAATTGTTTAAGACCAGCGCCCTACCGCCCACCGCGTCGGCCAATGCCAGCCAGGACAAGTCCGTAAATACGGTGATGCCGAATAAAAACAGAGCGATTAAAATCAGCGTGCTACCGATATAACTAAAGGCAGAAATAGCCGCCTCGGCCACCGCGGTACCCAAAATGCCGCCAACGCCAAACGGCAGGTTTCCCGCCCCCGGGCCGTAGTGGAGTTCGGCGAGAGCCGTTGCCGCTACCATCACCAGGATCAGGCCCACCAGGCGCAATACCATAATGACTTTATCGAAACTAAAACCCGTAGCGGTAAGCTTGCGGATGCGAAACACACTCCACGCCCGCAGCGATAGCAACACTGGAAATAAATAAGCCAGGTAACCACAAAATGAGAAGAAGATATCTGCTAACCAGGCGCCCATTGGCCCGGCCAGGTTTTGGTAGTCGTCGCCGACACCCGTGTGAGACCAGCCCGCATCGTCTTTGCTGTAGGTCAGGAAGGACAGCAACAGGTAGATGCTGATTAATATCCAGCCGATGAAAGCCCCTTCCTGTAAAAACACGGCGGCACGTCCCCCCGTGTTTTCGGCTTCCACGGCGGCACCCTCACGTTGAGCACGCGTCATTTTGATCTTCCCCGCTTTCTTTGGCGGGAGATCCTTGCTTGCTTCATTACCGGTAGCATTGCCGGTAGCATTGCCGGTAGCATTTTTGGAACGAGCCAAACCTGAGTTTTCCTTATAATGAGTTGGATAGTTCTATCTAGGACACTATTCTAATGCATCTCGACCGCGCCGTTTAATAAAACCGCCTTGATTTTATCCGCCTGAGTGAGCGCGACATCTTGTCTGCGCTTCAGTCTGAGCCTGGAATCGGTATTAACAGGTAAATCATTTATAAAATCGCTCTGATTTACCGAATTCCACCAGTTTCAAATCAGTATTTTGATTATCATAGCGGCCTTTCTATCCCCGGCGTGCATCCCTTATTTGGATAACGTTGTTCCAACCGACTGTTAACGAGATAACCTTTTATGTCCGAAGTACCACACCATCGCTTAATCATTTTGGGTTCCGGCCCCGCTGGCTGGACTGCTGCGGTCTACGCTGCCCGCGCCAATCTGGCTCCGGTCGTCATTACCGGCATTGAGCAAGGCGGCCAGCTCACCACCACCACCGACGTTGATAACTGGCCTGGAGATCACGAAGGTGTGCAGGGTCCAGAATTAATGTCACGTATGCAGAAACACGCAGAACGCTTTGATACTAAAGTAATTATAGATCATATTGAGTCCGTCGATTTAAGTCAGCGACCATTTCGTTTGCAGGGCAGCAACTCATACACCTGCGATGCGCTGGTGATTGCTACCGGCGCTTCGGCGATGTATTTGGGCTTACCATCCGAGCAAGCCTATATGGGTAAAGGCGTGAGCGCCTGCGCCACCTGCGATGGCTTCTTCTATCGGGACCAGAAAGTTGCGGTTATCGGTGGTGGCAATACCGCGGTAGAAGAGGCCTTGTACCTGTCCAATATCTGCTCTGAAGTGGTTCTGGTTCATCGCCGCGACAGCTTGCGCGCGGAAAAAATGCTACAACAGAAGCTTTTCGATCGCGCCGAAAATGGCAATATCACCTTGATGTGGAATTACACGCTGGACGAAGTACTGGGCGACGTCTCCGGCGTTAACGGTTTGCGTTTGCGCGATACCGTGTCGGATGAAAACGTCGAACTCGATGTCAGCGGAGTATTTATTGCCATCGGCCACAGCCCCAATACCGGTATTTTTGCCGATCAATTGACGATGAATAACGGCTATATCAACATTAATGGCGGCCTTGAGGGCAATGCGACTGCGACCAGCGTACCAGGCGTGTTCGCCGCGGGCGACGTCTGTGATCACGTCTACCGACAGGCCATTACCTCGGCGGGCACCGGTTGCATGGCCGCGCTGGACGCGGAAAAGTACCTGGATGATCTCCTGCCTGAGGGGCATGAAGACGCCTGATTCTGAGCGGATTTGAAGCCCGGACCTAAAACTCAGGCTTAGAGCAGGCAACCCAAGCTATGCAACTGCCCCTACTCGACCCCACCCATCCGGTATTTCCGCCCTCCAACACAGCGGCGCTGGAACCCAACGGTTTGTTGGCCGGGGGCGGTAATCTTGAAGTAGATACCCTGCTCAAAGCCTACCGCCAGGGGGTCTTCCCCTGGTTTGAGGCCGGGCAACCTATTCTCTGGTGGAGCCCCGATCCCAGGGCCGTGGTTTATCCGAAAACTATTCATATCGCGCGCTCGATGGCCAAAAGTCTACGCCGCGATGACTATGAGATTCGTGTTGATAGCGCATTTGAAGACGTGGTTCGTGCCTGTGCAGGCCCCCGTGCTGATATTGATCCTGACCTTAACCATCCAGAAAATCACAGCTGGATCGTCCCGGAAATGATCACCGCCTACTGTCGTTTATTTAACGCCGGTTACGCTCATTCGATAGAGTGCTGGCAAAACGGAAAGCTTATGGGCGGCCTCTACGGTCTCGCCATTGGCGGCGTGTTTTGCGGTGAATCGATGTTTAGTCGCGGGCCCAACACCTCTAAATTAGCTTTGATTCACCTGGCCAAAGCCCTCGATCAAGCCGGGTTTAGTTTAATCGACTGCCAAATTCCCAACCCCCACCTCACTACTTTGGGCGCTACCGAAATCTCCCGCGACACCTTTCTGGATATTCTCAACCGCGAACAAAACCGAGATATAAGCTGGCCCGACGCCGTAGTTTTCGCTACGGTGGCCGAGAGCTTTAGGTGATCGTA
This sequence comes from Porticoccaceae bacterium, assembly GCA_018069525.1. GTDB lineage: Bacteria > Pseudomonadota > Gammaproteobacteria > Pseudomonadales > Porticoccaceae > JAGPUQ01. Next base: position 33,692 of record JAGPUQ010000015.1, read on the forward strand.
GTTCATGCCACCTCCCGTCATACCAGCCTTCATATCACTCTCCATATCAATCGGTATATCACCTTATAAGTAGTTTCCAGGTAGTGGACGCCGCAGGATCAGCAATATAAAGTAGATCAATGACACGAGACATCAGCCCAGACCTGGCTAAAATTCGCCTGTTCCTCACCGAGCCGCACGCGTGTAGCTATTTGCCCGACCGGCAAGCCACCACGGCTTTTGTCGACCCCAAAATTGATACCAACATCGATATCTACAACGACCTGTCTGATCTCGGCTTTCGGCGTAGCGGGCGCTACCTCTATACTCCGCGTTGTGGGAGCTGCAAAGCCTGTATCCCCATTCGCATCGATGCCATCGATTTTCGGCCCAGCCGGCAACAGCGCAAGTGCCTAAACCGCAATGCCGATCTCGCTGTAAATATTGTCAACACCATCGATCGGGAGGAACACTACCCGCTCTACGAACGCTACATCAGTGCGCGCCACCAGGACGGCGATATGCACCCGCCATCGCGAAATCAATACGAAGATTTTATCGGTCGCCCCTGGCAGGAAGGTACCACCGCGTTTATGGAGTTTCGCAAAGATGGCGAGCTGCTGGGTTGTGCGGTAATCGACTGGTTGCGCATGGGCGCTTCCGCTATTTATACCTACTTCGACCCGGCTGAGGATCGCCGTAGCCTGGGTACTTTTGCGATTTTGCAGCAGATTGAGGCGGTGCTGGCGCGGAATCTCGATTACGTCTATCTGGGCTTCTGGATTCGAGATTCGGCCAAAATGAGCTATAAAATTAAATTCAAACCCGCCGAGTTGTTTATCAACGATCAGTGGATGCGCCTGGGCTGAGCTTAGCCAACCTGGTAGTAAACCCCCGCAGTCGGTAGCGGACTCAGCACCTAGCGAGACGATTCCTCGCGTAATCCGCAACACAAGCCCCAACACTGTGATAGAAATCTTTGCCAAGAGTGTGGCTTTGCGGCACAATGCGCCCCGCCTTTAGCTCTGTGGATATTTAAGCGTCTATGCCGAAAGAAGATCATATTGAAATGGAAGGGGAAGTCATCGATACCCTGCCCAACACTACGTTCCGCGTTAAGCTGGAAAACGGTCACGTGGTGACCGCTCATATTTCTGGGAAAATGCGTAAAAACTACATTCGCATCCTGACCGGCGATCAAGTCAAAGTTGAATTAACACCTTACGATTTATCCAAAGGGCGCATTACTTACCGAGCGCGTTAATTTTTTTGACGCCTGCGCCTGTACCTGTGCCTATACCTGCGCCTGCACTTCCCCCGGCCTAATCGGCCTCGCCAAAATCAAATTCTAGCTCTTCACCGCCTTCGGCTAGACTCACGTGCACGTCTCCGCCACCGGCAAGCTTGCCAAACAACACTTCTTCGGCCAGCGGTTTTTTCAGTTTGTCCTGAATTAAGCGCGCCATGGGCCGTGCGCCCATTTTTTCGTCGTAGCCGTTATCAGCCAGCCACTGTCGTACCTCTTCGTCGACGTCAATATGAACTTTTTTATCATCCAGTTGGGCTTGCAGCTGCACCAGAAACTTGTCGACCACAATTTTGATCGTCTCTTTAGGTAAAGAGCCGAATTGCACAATTGCATCTAAGCGATTACGGAATTCCGGAGTAAACATTTTCTTAATGGATTCTATGCCGTCGCTGGCGTGATCCTGCTGGGTAAAGCCAATCGAGGCGCGACTCATAAGTTCGGCACCGGCGTTGGTGGTCATCACCAAAATAACATTGCGGAAATCGGCTTTGCGGCCATTGTTGTCGGTAAGAGTGCCGTGATCCATCACTTGTAACAATAAATTAAACACATCGCCGTGCGCTTTTTCGATTTCGTCCAGTAGTATCACGCAGTGAGGATGTTTGCTTACAGCGTCAGTCAGTAAGCCGCCTTGATCGAAGCCCACATAGCCGGGAGGTGCGCCAATTAAGCGGGAAACGGTGTGGCGCTCCATATATTCGGACATATCAAAACGCAGTAATTCGACGCCCAGCACTTCGGCCAACTGTCGAGAAACTTCGGTTTTACCCACACCCGTGGGTCCGGCAAACAAAAAGCTGCCGATGGGCTTTTCGCCGTCGCGCAAACCGGCGCGGGCTAATTTGATCGCCGCATCCAGGGTGTCGATGGCTTCGTCTTGCCCGAACACCACCATTTTAAGTTTTTCTCCCAGTCCGCGTAGTTGTTCCCTATCAGAACTAGAAACACTTTTCGGCGGAATGCGGGCAATTTTCGCCACCACGGCTTCAACGTCCGCAACGCCAATGGTTTTCTTTCGCTTGGAGGGCGATAACAGTTGCTGGTAAGCGCCCGCCTCATCAATTACGTCGATGGCCTTGTCGGGCATAAAGCGGTCATTAATGTATTTGGCAGACAGTTCGGCGGCGGCTTTGAGAGCACCCTGGGTGTAGCGCAAACCGTGATGTTCTTCGAAGCGAGATTTTAAGCCCTGCAAAATGCCAATGGTTTCTTCCACGGAAGGCTCGGGCACATCAATTTTCTGGAAGCGCCGCGACAGTGCACGATCCTTCTCGAAAATACCGCGGTACTCCTGATAAGTGGTAGAACCAAAACAGCGTAACTTACCGGAGGTTAGCAGTGGCTTGAGCATGTTGGACGCGTCCATCACACCACCGGACGCTGCGCCAGCACCGATAATAGTGTGGATTTCGTCGATAAATAGAATCGCTTTGTCTTTTTCGCCCAGCTCTGCCAGCAAGCTTTTAAAACGTTTTTCAAAATCGCCACGGTATTTAGTGCCAGCCAACAGTGCGCCCATGTCGAGGGCGTAAACCACACTGCCTTTGATGGCATCGGCAACATCATCTTCGACGATACGCTTGGCCAGACCTTCGGCAATGGCGGTTTTACCGACACCGGACTCGCCCACTAACAAAGGATTATTTTTACGCCGGCGCAAGAGAGTTTGGCAAACCCGCTCAAGTTCGGCAGCGCGGCCCACCAGGGGATCGATATAACCTTTCTCGGCCTGCTCATTTAAATTAGTCGCAAACTGTTCCAGCGGACTGCCTTCCCCGCTACCGTCCTCGGGCATTTCCGGGGTGGCCTGGGCGGGCATCTCGCCGATGTCCTCGTGGCCTTCGGGAAGTTTGGTAATCCCGTGGGAAATATAATTAATAATATCGATGCGCGATACGTTTTGCAGGCGCAGAAAATACACCGCCTGGCTTTCCTGTTCGCTAAAAATCGCCACCATCACGTTCTCGCCCTGAACCTCGTTTTTACCCGAGGACTGCACGTGAAAAATAGCGCGCTGCAAGACCCGCTGAAACGCCAGGGTTGGCTGCGTTTCGTGGGGTTCGTTATCGGCGGCTAGTACCGGTGTGGTCGAATCGATAAATTCGTTGAGATCCTTGCGCAGTATTTCCACATCAACCGCACACGCTGAGAGCACCTTTATAGCGGAGGCATTATCAAGTAAGGCCAGCAATAAGTGCTCCACCGTCATAAACTCATGGCGCTTGGCGATTGCGCCCTGGAAGGCGACATTTAAGGTTGTTTCCAACTCTTTACTCAGCATATTTTAAAATCTCTGGTTTTCATTGGATGGCCATCATTAATGGCCTTAGTCTTTGTAAATTATGAGTCATTAACCCGTGGCGTCAACTAATCCTTATCGTCGTCGTTAAGGTTGTCTGCTGGTTCGATATCGCAGAGCAGTGGATGTTCCTGCTCCCGCGCATATTGATTGACCTGCTCGGCCTTGGTTTCGGCGACTTCGCGAGTGAACACGCCACACACACCTTTACCTTCCGTGTGTACCTTGAGCATCACCCGCACCGCATTTTCTCTATCCAGGCTAAAGAACCGCTCGAGTATCTCCACCACAAATTCCATGGGTGTGTAGTCGTCGTTCAACAATATAACCTGAAACTTCTGGGGTTTTTTAAGTTTCGGTCGGGCTTCTTCGACAACGAAGTCTAAATCGTCCTGTCGATGGTCTTGTGCGCTCATGGTCTGGAATCACATTGTTTTATGGGTTGGTTTTATGGGTTGGTTTTATGGGCTGGTTTCATGGGCTAGTTTGACTAGATTGTTCAGCGGTTTTCCCCCCGCTTTTCCTTTGCGATGGACACTCTCTTTCATCGTTAATGCGGCTTAATATTGCTGTTTCAAGGATAACTCCGATTTACTTATCTTGCACTATTTAGCCGCTGTTTTATGCCCCAAAATAAGGCGTTATTAGGCAGTATCAAAAATATCGTCCGAATTTCTTGACTTGCACCCTATTTTTAACTAATAGTTATACCTAGAATAACCATAGATAATAATCAACGGGCTAAAAATCCATTTGAAACTCGGAAAATCGATGCCTTAACAGCAAAACCATTCACACAATAAACCTGACTTCAGCATCAAACCGACCCCGTCCACCCAGTACGTGTAAGCAGTACATATAAATAGAAACAGAGGTAACGATATGACCAAGGGAACCGTAAAATGGTTTAATAATGCCAAGGGCTATGGCTTTATTCTCGCCGACGATAGTGGCGAAGACGTCTTTGCCCACTACTCCGCAATAGAGATGGAGGGCTACAAGAGCTTAAAAGCCGGGCAGGAAGTAGAATTTGATATTGAAAACGGTGACAAAGGTGCTCACGCGAACCATATTCGCTGCTCCGGTGACAACCAGCAGGAAGCATTAGCCCCACAGCCTGAGACGCAGGTAACCCATTAGCTCACTTGTTAGCGCAATCACCTCATAAAACAGAAGAACCTCAGCAGAACGGGTGCGGCTTGCCGCCACCCTGCTCTACAACTCGCTTGCTTAATTGACATTTGACTTTACGAAGATACAGTAACTAATTGATTTAAATGTAGATACCAGGGCTTTCGCTCGGATATTTTGCGCTTAAATATTTAAGCCTTTTTAAATTGATCATGCATCACCCCAAAGGCAGCCCACTGCCTTAAAATACGCCCTGCCTACACGCCATCCTCCCTGAGGATTAACCAGAGCTGCCATGCCTAATTCTGTTCACCTCACCGTTGCCACTGTGGTTTACCGCAACGGCGCTTTTCTCTGTGTAGAAGAAGTCGATAACGGTCGCTCGGTGATCAATCAACCCGCAGGCCATGTTGAGGCCGGGGAGTCGCTTATCGAAGCCGCCTGCCGGGAAACCCTTGAGGAGACCGGTTGGCGTGCAGACCCATGTTATTTGCTAGGTTTGGGTTGTTATACCTCGCCACAAAACGGAGAAAGCTACCACCGTGTGACTTTGGTTTGCGAGGCGATTGAGCGGGAAACCGAGGTCATCGACCCGGACATTACCCAGGTGCTTTGGCTCAGCGAAACCGAGCTACGCGAACGCCAGGGCGAACATCGCAGCCCCATGGTGATGGCCTGCATCGAAGATTATCTGGCGGGAACGCAGTATCCATTAGAGATCATCCGCGATTATCGTTAGAATTGCCGCCCTCCTTCCTTATCGTTGAGATAGATTGTTGAGCGCGCCCAGCCTGTGAACCCAAAACCCACTGATTCAATGGCCCCGAGAGTCATTGTCGGCATGTCCGGCGGTGTTGACTCCTCCGTCAGTGCGCTGCTGTTACTGCAACAGGGCTATCGGGTGGAAGGCCTGTTTATGAAAAACTGGAATGAGGACGACGGCAGCGAATACTGCACCGCTCAGGAAGACATGTTCGACGCCTTACAGGTGTGTGAAAAGCTGGGTATCGAATTACACACCGCGAATTTTGCCAGTCAGTACTGGGACCAGGTGTTCGCGCATTTTTTAGAGGAGTATCGTGCAGGCCGTACACCCAATCCGGATATCCTGTGCAACCGAGAAATCAAATTCAAAGTCTTTCTGGATTATTGCAACGAACTAGGTGCCGACTATATTGCCACCGGTCACTATGTGCGTAACCGTTTAATCGAGTCTAATGACAAAGGTGATTCGTCGTCTCCGCCCCGCTGCGAATTACTCCGCGGACTGGATAACAACAAAGACCAAAGCTACTTCCTGCATACCGTAGACCGTAGCGCACTCGCTAAAACCCTATTCCCAGTGGGGGAAATAACCAAACCCGAAGTACGTCAGTTGGCTCGCGAACACGATCTGGTCACCCACAGTAAAAAAGACAGCACCGGAATTTGTTTTATCGGCGAGCGTCGGTTTAGTGATTTTTTAGAAACCTACTTACCCGCACAACCCGGCAATATCGAAACCCCCGAAGGTACAGTACTGGGCACCCACAAGGGCCTGATGTTTCACACCCTCGGCCAACGGGAAGGCCTGGGTATTGGCGGTGTTAAGGGTGCCGATGAACGACCCTGGTATGTGGCAGGGAAAAACCTCGACAGCAACACTCTCATCGTAGTTCAGGGCAACGAACATCCCCTGCTCTACTGCTCGGCATTGCGCGCGGAGCAACTCCACTGGATTAACGAGGCGCCTTCCTCCCTGCCAGGTCAGCCCCAACTCCAGAAACAGCCGCAACTAGAGGGAGAATTCCACTGCACGGCAAAAACCCGCTACCGCCAACCCGACCAGACTTGCACCGTGAGCTTAGAGGGCGACTCCTGCACCGTGTATTTCGATACCCCGCAACGCGCCGTTACCCCGGGGCAGTCAGTGGTGTTCTACGACGGCGACGTTTGCCTGGGCGGCGGTATTATTTCTGCCCAGCTAAACTCTACAAAGCCAGACTCTGAAAAACCACACTCTGCAAAGCCAGGCTCTTCAAGGCCAGACTCTTTAAGGTCAGATAATGTTTAGCAAACCCACTAAAGAGCAAGCCATCGCCCTGGCCGGTGTGTTTCAAGCCTGTCAATTAGTCGACAAGCTGGCCACCACGGGCAGAGTCACTCCCGATCAACTCGATATTGCCATCGCCAGCTTACTCAATCAAAACCCCAAAGACACGGCTTCGGTGTTTGGTGGCACGCATAACCTGCGCACCGGCTTTGAGGTAATGGAGAATGCCTTAGCACTGCAAAAATCCGCACAGGCTCCCAACACCCTGCGCTACGCCATTAGCGTGCTGTATTTACAGCGCAGGCTGTCGAAAGATACCGCCATGCTCGATAAAGTCGGCGCAGGCATCGCTCGCGCCGCGCAACAAGCCGAGCTGTATAACCCGACCCACGACAACGTACTCAACAACCTCGCAGACCTCTATCAACAGACCTTAAGCAGCTACAACTTTCGGATTCAGGTAAAAGGTGAACCCGATTACTTACGCCAGGAATCGGTGGCAACCCGGTTACGCTGTTTATTATTTGCCGCTATTCGCTCGGCGGTATTATTTCAGCAACTGGGCGGTCGGCGTTGGCATTTAGTTTTTTATCGCAAAGCGCTTCTTCAGCACCTTCACAGGTTAAAATAGAAACCCTCAGCCTTATACTCGCCCTTCGATAGGGGCATTCATTACAACCAGGTAGATCAGAATAGCTATGGATCACTCAGCTCTCGAACTTTCGCCGCTCAGCGCCATCTCACCCATTGATGGCCGTTACGGCAGCAAAACCTCCGCCCTGCGCACCATCTTTAGCGAATACGGTTTGATTCGCTTTCGCGTCCACGTCGAGGTGCAGTGGTTGTTGCATCTGGCCGCTGAACCCGGCGTTGAAGAGCTGGCTCCGTTTTCGGCAGAGGCCCTCGCAGTCTTAAATAACATTAGCGATAACTTCAGTATTGCCGATGCCCAGCGCATTAAAGATATTGAAAGCACCACCAATCACGATGTAAAAGCCGTGGAATATTTTATTAAAGAACAACTAGCGAGCCATTCCGAACTAAAGACAGAATTAAATGCCGCCAGTGAATTTGTGCATTTTGCCTGTACCTCAGAAGACATTAACAACCTCGCCCACGGCTTAATGCTTAAGGCAGGCCTGGACGCGGTGATGTCCGAATCGGCTCAGACCCTGATCGAACAGCTAGCCAACCTGGCCCGCGAGTTTGCGGATGTCCCTATGCTCTCCCGTACGCACGGGCAAACCGCCTCCCCGACCACCGTCGGCAAAGAACTGGCAAATACTCTGGCACGTTTACGTCGGCAGCAGACGCAACTAGACAGCATCGAGATTCTCGGCAAAATTAACGGCGCGGTCGGTAATTACAACGCGCATTACTCTGCCTACCCGGATTTGGATTGGCCGGAAATCGCCCAACGTTTTGTCGAAGGTCTGGGCTTGCAATGGAATCCCTACACCACTCAGATTGAACCCCACGATTATATGGCGGAGTTGTTTGATGCCATGGCGCGTTTTAACACCATCCTGATTGATTTTAACCGGGACATTTGGGCTTATATTTCACTGGGCTATTTCCGGCAGCGCACGATTGCCGGAGAAGTGGGTTCCTCCACCATGCCTCACAAGGTCAACCCCATCGACTTTGAAAACTCAGAGGGCAACCTGGGCCTCGCCAATGCGGTGTTCGGCCACCTCTCGGCAAAGCTACCGATTTCCCGCTGGCAGCGCGATCTCACCGACTCCACCGTATTGCGCAATATGGGCGTGGGTTTTGCATACAGCCTAATCGCCTATCAATCGACGGTTAAAGGCCTTGGCAAACTGGAGTTGGAGCGCGAACGTGTCGCACTGGATCTGGATGCCGCCTGGGAAGTGCTTGCCGAGCCGGTTCAAACCGTCATGCGCCGCTACGCGATTCCCGAGCCTTACGAAAAATTAAAAGCCTTAACCCGGGGACAAAAAATTACCGAAGCGAGCCTTAAAGCGTTTATTGAAACCCTGGATATTCCCGAGCACGCCAAGCAAGCTTTATTGGAATTAAGCCCGGCGACTTATATTGGTAATGCGGGTACGCAAGCTAAATCTATTTGATCTTGTTAGTTCAGAAAAGGAGGTAGGATGAAAAACTCTACCAAAACCAAATATGTACCAGCGCTGGGGTATCATTGGTTAACGCCTTATTATGACGCCGTAGTGGGTGCTACGACGCGAGAACATAGTTTCAAGCACGCACTCATCGAGCAAGCTCAATTTGAGCCAGGGCAGGAAGTTTTGGATCTCGCCTCAGGAACCGGCACCCTGGCAATTTGGATTAAACAGCATCAGCCTGGGGCTAACGTTACGGGTGCTGACGGCGACCCTGCGATTTTATCCCTTGCCTCTCATAAGGCAAAAAAAGCGACTGTTTCAGTAAAGTTTGATTGCGCACTATCACATGATCTACCTTATTCTTCTGCACAATTTGATCGAGTAGTTTCGAGCCTATTCTTTCACCATTTATGCTGGGAAGACAAAAAACGTACCGCACATGAAATGTTCCGTATTCTCAAGCCGGGCGCAGAACTACATATCGCAGACTGGGGGCCAGCAAGTAACCCCCTGATGAGAGGGTTATTCCTGTTTATTCAATTGCTTGATGGTTTCAAAAACACGCAGGACAACCTATCGGGCAAGCTACCCAAGCTGTTTGAAGAAGTTGGATTTTCAGAAGTCTCTCAGGGAAAAACGTTCAACACCATTTACGGAACAATGGTTCTTTATAGTGCCACTAAACCCGACAAATAAACCTGCCACGCAGGCTTAACAAAGCTTAGACCTGGAAAATACGGCGCTTTGCTTAAGGCGTAGCTAGAAAAACCTGCTCTTTGAATTCCTTAATATCGTCCCGCACCCGTGCCGCATCTTCAAATTCCAGATTTTGGGCGTGCTGATTCATTTTGTCTTCCATGGCGCGCATTAACTTGGCCATGGCCGCAGGAGAATCGCCGGCCTTATCGGCCAGTACGCCATAGTCGGCGCGGGCTTCCGCCACCTTATCGAATTTCTGCTGACGGCGACCCATCAGTACCGCGCCTTCCATAATATCGGCCACGGACTTTTTGATACCTTTCGGGGTAATACCGTGTTCTGTGTTGTGGGCGATTTGCTTGCTGCGTCGCCGATCCGTTTCATCCATCGCCCGCTGCATCGACCCCGTGATTTTGTCGGCATAAAGAATGGCGTGGCCATTTAAATGTCGCGCCGCTCGGCCAATGGTTTGTATCAACGATTGCTCGGAACGCAAAAAGCCTTCCTTGTCGGCATCCATAATCGCGACTAGAGAAACCTCCGGCATATCCAGGCCCTCCCGCAGTAAATTAATGCCCACCAGAACGTCGAATTCCCCCAGGCGCAAGTCGCGAATAATTTCCACCCGCTCGATAGTTTTAATATCAGAATGCAAATAGCGCACGCGTACACCGTGTTCGTCTAGATAGTCGGTGAGATCTTCGGCCATACGTTTGGTGAGTACAGTAATGAGTACCCGCTCATCCAGCGCGACGCGTTCCTTAATTTGGCCCATCACATTGTCAACTTGAGTCGAGGCCGGTAACACCTCGATTTCCGGATCAATCAAGCCTGTTGGCCGCACCACCTGTTCGACTATCGCCTCACCGTGCTCGGCTTCGTATTTGCCCGGTGTCGCCGACACAAACAAGGTTTGCGGCATTAGGCGCTCCCATTCATCGAACCGCAGGGGTCGGTTATCCAGCGCCGAGGGCAGGCGGAAACCGTATTCCACCAAGGTCTCCTTGCGCGACCGGTCGCCTTTGTACATGCCACCAATTTGAGGAATGGTGACGTGAGACTCATCCGTCACCAGCAAAGCTTCTGCGGGCAGGTAGTCAAACAGTGTCGGTGGCGCCTCGCCCGGTTCTCGGCCCGACAAATAACGGGAATAGTTTTCAATACCGCTGCAGTAACCCAGCTCCTTCATCATTTCCAGATCGTAACGAGTACGCTCCGACAAACGCTGGGCTTCCACCAGTTTATTGCTGCTGTGTAATTGCTCCAGACGCTGAGCCAGCTCGACTTTGATTTTATCCACCGCCGCCAGGATGGTTTTCTTGGGCGTCACGTAATGGGATTTTGGATACACCGAAACCCGTGGCACACGCTGGAGAACCTCTCCGGTCAGCGGATCAAATAACGACAGGTTCTCGATTTCTTCGTCGAACAATTCGACTCGCACCGCGTGCTGCTCTGAATCAGCGGGGAAAATATCAATCACATCGCCGCGCACCCGGTAGTTACCGCGCTCAAAGGCGACATCGTTACGGGTATATTGCAGCTCCGCCAAACGGTGCAAAATAAAGCGCTGATCTACCGCATCACCGCGCACCATGTGCAGCAGCATCTTCAGGTAAGAATCCGGGTCGCCCAAACCGTAAATTGCCGACACCGTCGCCACCACAATGACATCTTTGCGCTCTATCAGCGCCTTGGTGGCGGACAGTCGCATTTGCTCAATATGCTTGTTGACCGAGGCGTCTTTTTCAATAAAGGTCCCCGAAGCTGGCACATAGGCCTCCGGCTGATAGTAATCGTAGTAGGACACGAAGTACTCGACCGCGTTATTGGGGAAAAAATCCCGCAGCTCCCCATAGAGCTGGGCAGCCAGGGTTTTATTGTGGGCCATCACCAGAGTCGGCCGCTGAAGCTGCTCAATCACCTTGGCGACGGTAAAGGTCTTACCGGAGCCGGTGACGCCGAGCAGGGTCTGAGCCGCCAATCCGGCCTCCAGGCCCTCGACTAACTGCTTTATCGCCTGGGGTTGATCTCCGGCGGGCTGGTAGTTACTGACCACCTGTAGTGGTTTGGACATAATGCGTCGCGTAGAAAGAAATTAGCCAAACATCATAACACTTCCAAAAAGGCATTCGCCGCCCAAAGACCGACAACAAACCGAATAAATGCCCTAAAAGTCCATTCCAAGGTTGACTGCATAAAGTGGCAGCTATACCATACCCGCGCCTTATAATTCCGCCTTAGCTCAGCTGGTAGAGCAAATGACTGTTAATCATTGGGTCGCTGGTTCGAGCCCAGCAGGCGGAGCCAATTTAAGTAGTTTGAAGTAGTAATTTAAGCAGTAAACGAGAAGGGTCGCCAACAGGTGGCCCTTTTTGGTTTTGGCCTTTTATTAAAGTTATAGTGCTAATAAACCGGGTATCTTGCTCGCAGACGCGCAAAATGCAGATAAGAATCACAGGCTCTTGTCAGGTGTGAATTAATAGCCGGATACATATATTTTATAGGAGTCATGCTCAACGATTGGGTTTTTTGCGCGGCCCCCACCGCACGAAATCTCGAAGTTCCTGGTTTCTCCAGCCGGAACTCCGCCTCTAATACCCTCGTCGCATTGTTTGACAAACTCATCACCAAGATAGAGATCAACTGTCACGTTGATATCTTTGGCTTTATTTTCCCCGATATTCTTTATTTCCCCTAAAATAAGAAGCTTGTCGTTTCTCTCGATTTTCCGATGCTTGGATATATTAATCATTTTCGGCTCAAAGCTATACATACCCATAGCTTCTTCTATCATTTTCTGCGTTAGGTAATAATAAGAAAAGCCTAAGACGACGCTAAACCCCAAGCCTGTTAAAACACCATTTTATATTTGTTAGTGGTGGAAAAGATGATGGTGCTGTCACCATTGCGCTGCACTTGATGAAAACAGATGTGTTTATAGATTTTTAACTTTGCATTCATACTGACCCCGTTTGCCAGTGTGCCTTTAACGCCGCGCTTTGCAACTCGTTTCGATCAAATCGATAAGTATTCGTTCGACGTTGCTGCCACCAATACCAATACGCGCGCCTGGGGAAATTGTTGCCAGCGTCTGCGCCGAACGCTGATAGTTACCCTTCACAAAATCACTAAGTGAAGACACCAGGGCGAGTGAAACGTCACGATTCACCCCGCTGAGTTTTCCAGAAATGGTTTCTTCACATCGTTTAAGTCCGGCTATATCGCCTGCTGTAGCGTACAGGCCAGCCACATGAAGTGCGATGAAAGGATGACCTATCATTCCCCAGACGCGCTCAATATGCTTTAGCACATCATTCCCCAATGCACCCGTCTGGCCGCTCTGCAGGTAATCCCTGAGCAGAAAACCACCACAATCAGCAAGCGTAAGAATAGGGCCGCATGTCGTGGTTTCTGGTGCACAAAATTCTAGATAACGCTGCATCGCGGCTTCGCGGTCACCTATTTGCCATTCGGCCAAAGCAAGGTGCCACTGGACGTGCCCATACATTTGTCCCTCACGAGCGCCGGCCCCATGTTCCTTGAGCCAGTCCTGCAGCAGCTGTGCCGATTCTTCGGTTGCGCCGTCATCATGCAGCATATGCGCCAAACCATGAATGGAATAAAGTGCCTGAGGCCGAATGTCCAAAGCCCGTTCAATAAGCTCGCGTCCACGCTTGCGTTGCCCCGCTTCACTCGCTGCAAATCCTAGCCGGGCAAGAAATGCCCAATCGTTGCCTAAAGCCCCTTCAACGGATTCGAATACGTTCAGCACGGCATCAAGTTTTTTGGCCCCCCCGTAAAAAAACAGATTTCCCGCTAGCTGAGAAACCACTAACAGATCGGCAGGCGTAGTTTCGATGTAGGCTAGTGCCTTTGCGCGGGTAGCATCAGGCAGATCAATCATGCCGATAAGAACATCGATATGTTCACGCTCCCAGTCGGTTGCGTTCAATGATGCCCGTTCTGCACGTTCACGGTAGACTGTAGCATCAGGCTCGCCAACATCTTGTGCCACGTAATAGCGCGCAGCAGCAGCCAAAGCAAAATCCTTATCTAGCTGAAGTGCGCTATCAAGGGTTTCGGCTGCGCCAGATTCTGACCCTAGAATTAAATCAATTGCTTCCTGGTATAGATTAGTAGCTTTAGAGGACTCACTTGATAATGTGTTGCCAGTGCGTGTTTCGAACATGGGACATCCTTATACAGAAGTTAATCCACCCCGGCAAAGCCGGGGGCTAATTGGTTGTGATAAGCAAGACCTGACCCCAATCCGTATCACGTCTTCTTCAGTCGTAAGTCATGCTCGCAGGGCGAGTATGCCATGCCTTGTTATAAGCCAACATCAGACCATACCGCCATTTCGTTGCCGCTCGGCTCGATAAAATGAAAACGCCTACCACCAGGGAAAGCACAATCGCGGGGTCAGGTCTATCATTTAGCCCTCACGATCCGGCCAATCTGCGTAAAGTGTAAATTAAAATATTCACCGAGTTCCTGATAAGAATACCCGCCACTCGCGTAAGCCAGGACGATTGCTTCATTCCTGCTATTTGCTGTTTTAACATACTCGGATAATAGTTTAGCTATGGCTCTGGTTTGCACCATTGGAATT
>JAGPUQ010000017.1 GCA_018069525.1 Porticoccaceae bacterium
ATCCGTTGGTGTAGTCGGCGATGCCCGCCGCTATGAATACGTGATTGCATTGCGCGCTGTCGAAACCGTAGATTTTATGACCGCACGCTGGGCGCACTTGCCCTACGAGTTTATCGAGCGGGTTTCCAATCGTATTATCAACGAAATTTCCGGCGTCTCCAGAGTAGTCTATGATGTTTTCAGCAAGCCGCCAGCGACTATTGAGTGGGAGTGACCGGCACTGGCAGGCAATGTCAGGCATTGACAGGCACCTGAAAGTATCGAAATACTCATAAGCCCGCATAATTCAGATTTTTTATGTTTGCTTCTGGCATTTACAGATTCTTGCATACACACTCAAGCAGTTTTTATTAGTCAATAATATTTGTTCACGGGGTATTGATAAAAAGTGCAGACGTATTTTTCAGAAAGGCGGCTCCCTGAATAAAATCGTAATAAATTAGTGATCCAGGAACCCCCATTTTATTTTTGGAGATTCTTCACCGTTGTCTGGTAATTTTTAAATGAAATATTATTCTGCTTTCTGCAGCGAGCCTGATAAAAATGTTTCTCGACCCCTGGAGATGAGAGGGTGGTCACATTGGCGAAGTTGCGTTGCTGATTAAAAAGGTGCTATTCCTTCGCTTCGGGCACGATGGTTAAAACATCTTCCCCGGTATTTTTACGGGTAGCTTCTCTTTGTTGTTCTGCTATTAGCTCTTCCTTGTGGGTGAGCGTACTGCCAACCCAAATATCCATCAGCTTTGCGGTAACCAGGTCGCCGCTGACGTTGATGGCGGTGCGGCTCATATCGAGAATGCGATCGACCCCCATTATTAGAGCAATACCAGCAGGTGGAATGCCAACGGTATTCAATACCATCGACAGAATAACAATGCCGACCCCGGGTGTCGCAGGTGCGCCAATAGAGGCTCCGACGGAGGTGAGTACAATTAATGCCATACCCCCCATGCCAATTTCAATACCGAAAACCTGGGCTAAAAAAAGCGCGGCCACGCCCTGATAGAGAGCAGTGCCATTCATGTTAATCGTGGCCCCCAGCGGAATGACAAACTGCGCTACCGAGGGTCTGACTCCAAGTTTTTCCTCGGCGGTTTTTATGGAAAGGGGCATGACAGCGGCAGAACTGGAGGTAGAAAAAGCAAGCAGCAACACTTCTTTTACCGAGCTGATAAACATAAAAGGGCTTTGCCTGGCAACGATAAACAGAATGATCAGATAAACACAGAACATTATTAACAGACCAAGTAGTACTGTGCCTACGTATACGGTCATGCCCAGTAAGGCATCCAGGCCTAGTTTTGCGGTTAATTGGGCCAGCAGACCAAACACTGCCACAGGAGCCAGCAGCATTGCCCAGCGCACCACTGTCATACAGACTTCCTGCAGTGAGCCCATAAGATCCAGCAGCGGTTTAGCCTGGGCGGGCACCATCATGACCAGCGCAATACCCACCACCATGGCAAAAATAACCACCTGTAGCATGTTGTTTTCGACCATAGACGTGAGCGGATTGGACGGTAGCAGGGTGATCACTTTTTGAGGCAGTTCGTTAAGGTTGAGTGTTCCCGGCACTTGCTGGGCCAGTGATGCGGGTGAGGTACCCAAGGTTGTTTGCAATGCCTGACTATCAATGTAGGTGCCGGGCTGGATGATAGACGCTACGACTAAGCCGATAATAATGGCCAGTGCTGTGGTCGCGATAAAAAACAACACGACTCGCAGACCGATTTTTCGTAGTTGCTCAAGGTCTTCTGTTGCCGCTAGCCCGCGGATAATGGATGCGAACACCAGCGGGATAACAATCATCTGAATCAGTGCAAGAAATAGTTTGCCTGGAAAGGCGAGCCAGTCGCTGGCGGTGGCTGCCGTTGTAGGTTCTACCCAGCCGACGCTTGGCCCAATGAGTATACCTACAGTGATACCGAGGACCATGCCAACCATCACCTGCAGCCACAGGCGTCCCTGGACAAGGGAATGAAGGTAGGTGTTGAGGTATTTTAAAGAGCGGGGATAAAGTGCTTCTATCGCCAGAAATTTCCCTGTTTTATCGGCCATGATATTAAATCCTTTTCACTAAAAATTTGCTTGTCTAGTATCAAGCAATTATTAAGCAATGGTGTTCAGTCAAAAGACAAAACTAAATCCAAAGGTTTTCTGCCTTGCTTAGCGGGGTCCCAACATCAGCGCAGGATCGATCAGTTGATCGATGTCGTTTTCCGGCAACAAGTTCAACGCCAGTACCGCTTCTTTAATGTTGAGATTTTCCTCTGCAGCGAGTTTTGCTGCAGAGGCCGCGTTATCGTAGCCAATAACCGGCGACAGGGCCGTGACTAGCATCAACGAGCGTTCGACATTCGTTGCTAATTGCTGCTCGTTGGCCCGCAGTCCCTCAATACTATTTTTGGCAAAACTCACCATGCCATCAGACAGCAAACTTATTGATTCCAGCAGATTATGAATAATGACCGGTTTAAACACGTTTAATTCGAGGTGTCCCTGGCTACCGGCAAAGCCGATGGTGGTGTCATTACCCATGACCTGTGCAGCGACCATTGTCAGTGCTTCAGTCTGGGTAGGATTAACCTTGCCGGGCATAATTGAACTGCCGGGTTCGTTAGCCGGTAGCTGCAGTTCCCCTAGTCCGCATCTTGGACCACTACCTAACAAGCGCAGATCATTGGCGATCTTAAATAGCGCGGTGGCCAGGAGTCGCAAGCGGCCGTGGAGATCAACCAGCGCATCGTGGCCGCTGCTCGCCATAAATTTATTCGGTGCGGAGCTAAAGTCCAGGCCGCTGAGCTGACTGATTTTGGCGGCGACGTCATTTGCCCAGGGTTTGGGTGTATTCAGCCCGGTGCCTACCGCGCTGCCGCCCAGGGCCAGCATTTTCAGTGAGCACTGGGTGGCGCTAATCTGTGTGCGCGAATAGTCTAGTTGACCCACGTAGCCACTGAACTCCTGTCCCAGCGTTATGGGGGCGGCATCCATTAAATGCGTTCGACCAATTTTTATCAGCGAATTAAATTCAAGCGCTTTTTTTGCCAGCGTATCGTGTAATAGATTCAGGGCCGGAAGCAGGCGCTGTTGTAATAACGACAGCGTGCTGACATGCATGACGGTCGGAAACACGTCGTTAGATGACTGCGAGAGGTTGACGTGATCGTTTGGGTGGACGGGATGTTTTTGCCCTCTGGATTCCCCTGCCAGTTCGTTGGCCCGATTGGCGATCACTTCGTTAAAATTCATGTTAGTTTGCGTGCCACTGCCGGTTTGCCATACTACCAGCGGAAATTGTTCATCGTGTTGGCCGGCGATAATTTCATCACAGGCCTGACAAATTAGCTGGCATAAATGATCGGGCAGTGTGCCTAAATCTCGATTCGTTAACGCAGCTGCTTTTTTTACCAGCGCAAAACTATAAATAAACTCCTTTGGGAATTTTTGGTGACCGATTTTAAAATTATCGATAGCGCGCTGAGTTTGTGCGCCCCACAGTGCAATATGGGGTACGGCGATAGATCCCAGGCTATCGGTTTCCTGCCGTGAACCCGCTGAGTCAGACATAATGACCTTCCTTAATTAAGCTGATCGAGAACATAATTCAGAATGCCGCCGGAGCGAAAATAGTTGAGTTCATTCTCGGTATCGATACGGCATAGCAGGGTGCATTGCTCCTGAGTTCCGTCGGCTCGATGAACCGTTAGGGTTAGATGTTTACCGGGACTCAGTGATGTAATACCAGACAGGGAGATTGTTTCACTACCATTAAGTTTGAGCGATTTTCGATTATCCAGGCCTTGAAACTGCAAGGGTAATACCCCCATACCCACCAGATTTGATCGGTGGATGCGCTCAAAACTTTCGGTGATGACTGCTTTTACGCCAAGTAATCGAGTGCCTTTGGCGGCCCAGTCACGGCTGGAGCCGGTTCCATACTCCTTACCCGCAATGACGACCAAAGGCGTATTGTTTTTTTGATAGCGCATAGCCGCGTCGTAAATAGGCATTGGTTCATCATCGGGAATATAGTGGGTGATACCGCCCTCAATACCGGGCACCATCTCGTTTTTAATGCGGACATTGGCAAAGGTGCCGCGCATCATCACTTCGTGGTTTCCGCGGCGCGATCCGTAGGAGTTGAAATCTTTAACTGCCACACCACGTTCCTGTAGATATTTTCCAGCGGGACTACTCGCCGCTATCGAACCCGCCGGTGAAATATGATCGGTAGTAACTGAATCGCCGAACAGGGCCAGAATTTGGGCATGATCGATATCCGTCATGGCTTGCTGTGTTTCACTGAAGAAAGGTGGATGTTGGATATAGCTGGAGTTGGCCGACCACTGATAGGTTTTATCCTGTGGGATTTCGATACTTTGCCATGCCTCATCACCGCTAAATACATCGGCATATCGTTTTTGGAACATCCCTGCATTGACCTGGGCGACCGCTGAGGCCACTTCCTGATTACTGGGCCAGAGATCCTTTAAATAGATGTCGTGCCCATCGGCACTTTTGCCGATGGGATCCGTTGTCAGATTGATGCGAGTGGTGCCCGCAAGCGCAAAGGCGACCACCAGTGGAGGCGATGCCAGCCAGTTAGCGCGAACCTTATTGTGGATACGGCCTTCAAAATTGCGATTGCCGGATAACACCGATGACACGGTCAAGTCGCCACCTTCAATGGCTGCTTCTATTTCCGCCTGTAAGGGGCCGGAATTGCCGATGCAAGTGGTGCAGCCGTAGCCAACCAGATTAAACCCCAGTTGATCGAGATATGCCTGCAAACCGGCTTTGATTAAATAATCAGTGACTACTTTTGATCCAGGTGCGAGGGAAGATTTAACCCAGGGTTTGCGTTGTAAGCCGAAGGCAATGGCTTTTTTCGCCACTAAACCTGCGGCCATCATTACTGCGGGGTTAGAGGTGTTGGTACAGGAGGTGATCGCTGCAATCACGACGTCACCGTTGTTGAGTTTATAATCGCTGCCCGCCACCGCAACACCTTCATCCTGCTGTTGGCGTTCGGCAATCACCTGGTCCATTTTTTCGTGCAGGTGAGAGAGTGGGACTCGGTCTTGCGGACGTTTGGGCCCCGCGAGGCTTGGCACCACCTGACTGAGATCAAGAGAAATAGAACTGTTGAAGACCGGATCTGGAGTGTGGCTCTCGCGCCACAAACCCTGGATTTTTGCATAGGCTTCGACCAGCGCAATGGTATTGTTATCACGCCCGGTTAAGGCCAGGTAATTTAACGTTTCCTGGTCCATGGTAAAAAAGCCACAGGTTGCACCATACTCAGGCGCCATGTTCGCAATGGTTGCACGATCGGCCAGGGGCAAATGATCTAGCCCATTACCATAAAACTCGACAAATTTTCCTACCACGCCGTGGGCACGCAGCATTTCCACCACCGTCAGAACCAGGTCGGTGGCGGTTACCCCTTCGTTTAATTTGCCAGCAAATTTAAAGCCAACAACGTCGGGAATAAGCATGGTCACGGGTTGACCGAGCATGGCCGCTTCAGCTTCGATACCACCAACCCCCCAGCCTAGTACGCCCAGGGCATTGATCATGGTGGTATGACTATCGGTGCCAACCAGTGTATCGGGATAAGCAAATTGCTCACCGTTTACCGTGCTCGTCCATACCGATTTGGCGAGGTATTCAAGGTTGACCTGGTGACAAATACCGGTGCCCGGCGGTACCACCCTGAAATTATCGAAGGCGGTTTGCCCCCAGCGCAGAAACTCGTAACGCTCGGCATTACGGGCCATTTCGATGGCGACATTGTCTTTGTAGGCAGAAGCTAACGCGAATTTGTCGACCATCACGGAATGATCGATTACCAGATCAACGGGCGTCAGTGGGTTGATTAATGAGGGATCTTTTCCCCGAGCGGCCAGGGCATCGCGCATGGCGGCGAGATCGACGACTGCGGGCACGCCGGTGAAATCCTGCATCAGCACCCGAGCGGGTCGAAAGGCAATTTCTCGCTCAGTAGTTGTCAGTTTAGTGCGGTTTGCCAACGCGATAATATCGTCGACGGTGACGCTACTGCCGTCCTCAAAACGCAGCAAATTTTCGAGCAAAATCTTTAAAGAATTGGGCAGTTTCTCCAGAGTAAGCAAACCCTGATCGGCGAGTTTTTGCAAACTAAAATAAAGATACTCCTGATCCCCGACCTCGAGTTTTGTTTTTGTGTTCAGGCTATCCGTTACCATGAGCGCTTCTCCCCACTTGTTACTATTCAGTAAGTATTCGTTAGAAAATAATTGGGGCCTCGCAATACTGTATCTACAGTTCAGTAATGGTGGACCGAAATTGTGTAACATTTTGAGCTACTAGAATCGGAGCTCAACCACAAACAACCGACGGTGCTAGCTTCAGGTGATAATAGGCCATTAACGGCAGATAATCGTCAACTATCGGTCGATGGTGTACAGAATATCCATGCCCGAATATTCACCGCTTTCACCCTTAAGTTGCCAGTGGTCGCTTATTTGGTAGCGTACATTAAATGTATTGATAGCTTTGACCAGCCCGACTCCGTATCCCACATACAACCTGGGAGAAAGATAGCGGCCCATTACCAATGAGGCCTGGTCGCCGCTGTCGTTGGATTCAACACGCACGTCATCTAATCCAAAGCGACTGCCCAAAGCACGGGCGATGCGATCACCGCCTGTTAAACCCAGTGCTAAAGCCGCCTGCACCATCATGTTTCCATCTTCTGATGATGCCTTGTCCAGCGGGCGTCCCAACATAAGGTAGGCAAGCGTCTCTGTTTGACCCATGGCTGGGATTGAGAACAACTCTACTTGCGGTTTATTAAGATTGCCGCGCAGCTTAAGTCCAGCAGTGATGTTGTTAATATGACGTACTGCACGCACATCCAGGCCGGGATTACCTGGTGGTCCGCCACTGAAGATTAGACGACCATGCTCGACATCGAGGCGTTGGCCGTAGGCGCGATAACGTCCTTCGGGTATATTGATTTCGCCGGTGGCTCGGGTAGCTTGTCCGGGTTCATCTTCCAATAACAGCTTGCCACTGAAGCGGCCTTCGAAACCGAAACCGTAAAAATTAACCCGGTCTCCCAGGGTCAGACGGATGTTGCTGGTAAGGGCCCATTTTTCGATTGAGACCGGTTCATCGCCGAGAATGACCGCATCTTCGGAGACGCGCGCCGCCTTGGTGATATCTTTTGGCTGTAGTCGGGCATAGGGGATATGTACGCCGCCGGTAATACTGACATTGCGTCTTTGCACTTTAACCTCTAGAGCAGGCGAGACCAGTACTTGCGCTTCCGGAATTCGCGATACCTCAAAGGCATCTCCCTTAATAAGGAATTCAGTTGGCCACCCGTTAGTTCTATCCAGTGTGGTTTTTCCTTCGACCACAAGGTTACCTTTGCCAGATCGGGCCTTGAGCTGAAAATTAAGATTTTCAGTATTGTCGTTTTGGCTGTGCAGACTGAGCTGGTCAATGGTGAGACCCAGGCGAGGAATCCGTAGCGAGCCATCGATGAGATTGGCGCTACCTTTAATATTCGGCCTGGCAAGCGTGCCGGTGGCGTTAAGGTCCAGAGCGATCTGACCCCGCAGATCCTGTATCTCGGGTACCAGGGCTTCGATTAGGCCAAGGTCATTTGCCGTTAGCTGAGCATCGGCACGTAAAGTTTGACGTGAATAGTCGAGCGACAATAATTGCGCGCCCGGCAGTTCGGCCTTGAATCGTAATATGTCGCCGTTGCTCAGGGCGAACTCAGCATCGGTTTCCAGGCCTTTTTCGCTAACAAGGACATTTGCTCTGCCGCCACGATACGTCCAGTGATCGCGCTCGCCTTCCAGTAGAGGATAATGCACCACCCCTTCAGGTAGCTGGATACTTGCTTGCCCCAGGAGCTTTAGACCTCGGAGTTGAAACTTTGCTGTGGCATTAAGCTCACCTTCTACTTTTAGGCCCTCAGGAAGCCAGTTGCTGAACAACAGTAGTGGCAGCTTGTTGATCTTGAGTTCGGATTGCCAGTTTGCATCCTCTCTCTGAAGCGAGGAGCAGATACTGGCACTCTGACTGTTTTGCCAACAGAGCACATCGGTGGTGAGCGTTTTGTTATTAAAACTCAGGAGGCCGGGCGCCGCGAGTTGCCAATCGGTGAACTGCTGACTTTGAATATCCGCGCGTTTGATTTGCCCTTGCCAGCCTTTGCTGGTGGCCTCGCCCTCAACTTCGAGTTGGGCTCTGCCTTGTTCCGAGACAGCCTCTACCGTGAGGTGTTTAGCTCCTCCATTGATAGTGAGCGTTTGTAAGGTCTGTCCTTTTAGCAACAGTGCCTGTGTTACCAGTGCTATGTTGGTTTTTTGCCAGTGAAACAGATCGACGGCGAGCTGACCCTCAATAGCGCCGATTTGATAATCTGGCAGCCTCAAATTGCTGCCTTTTATAACAGCCCTTACGAAAGGTTTTTCTTTAGAGCCGGTTACTGAGCCTTCTGCTTCAAGTCGTCCACCCGCCTGCGGATAAAGTGCGCCGATATCGGTGGCGCTGAGATGCCATTTGAGTTTCGATATCTCGCCGATTCTGCCCTGGGCGCTAACTCGGGCGTTTCCCGACGAAAAGTCCAGGTGGGCGATGTCGAAGCCATTGTCTTTGAGGACAGTACTTTCGAGGGCTTTACTTTCAAGGACTTTACTTTCATGGGAATTGCCGCGCCAGGTGAAACGGCTGTTCAGCGAGACAGGGTAGTTGCGTAATCGGCCACTCAGGGTTTTGATATCAGTATCGGCTATCAACTGCCCCTTGTCTGTCTGGCCACGGCTGCTGATTGTCGCATTGAGCCGCCCAGGCCATTGGGGCCAGAGGCTGGCGGGATTAAGGTTGGTGGCGTTTATTTCAGCGTCCCAGCTCAGTGCGGGTGACCAGCTGGCCTGGCCAGCAGCCGTGGCTTCACCGTCCAGAGCGGAGACATGCAGCGACTGAACCCTGAGTCCGTCTCGATTACCTTCGGCTTGCATGGACCAGGAGGAGGGCGGTAGCTGCGGTAAAGGTTTGTCAGTGGTTAGCTGTACTTTATAGTGATCAAGGTTACCCTCAATTGAGCCATTGCCGAAAGCGCTGTCAAACAGGGCTGACTGCTGAATTGGCCAACGCAGATTTTTCCAGTCTAAGCTTAGCTTGATGTCGCCGCCATTGGCGCCGGGTAACCATTGACCCTGGGTGTCGAGTTGAGTGTCGCCGTGAGGGACGTGAATGTTCAGATGATCAACTTGAATGGTGTTGTCACTTAGGCGCGTGAGGTTGAAGTCCACATCAAAGGGCCCAGATTCGGGGTGATCACCCCCCATGGCTCCAGATAATGTTGCCGTCTCAAGGTCGCCCTGTGAGTCCAGCTTGAGTGAACCCTTTAGTGCGGGCCACTGGGGATTCCATTTACGAAGGTCGAACTCACTGACATTGACACTAGCCTGCCAGCTGAACTTGTCCAGAAGATTATGGAGGCTGGCATTGAGCGATGCCTTGAGTGGGCCATCTAGTTGGTGCGTTACCCGCGTGGTCTTTAAATCCCCGGCTATTTGACCGTGACCTTGGGTCATTGTGTCGGAGGGGAAACTGGCTTGCCATTTAATATTCAGATCATGGCGATAGTGTTTGTTTGTCCTTAAAATTCCCTGGATATTCAGGTTAAAGTCATCGCCTTCAAGTGAGAATTCCTCAATGCTGATTTTGCCGAGAAGAGTCGTTGTTTTAAGTCTGGCCTGTCTTAATTTGAAGCTTTCGCTGCCCTGAACCAGAATGATATTCTCAACTAGTACATCCTCCAGTGTTAGCTGCCAGGGCAAATCAATGTCTGGCAGCGAGATTGCTTTTTCGGCGCGCTCAGATTCGGAATTGTTGGATGGGGGTAGTTGGATTTCAAGGGCTTTAACGTGGACACGATGAATATCAACATTTGTACCCAATAAAGCACCTGGAGACCAGTCAAAAGTAATTTGATCTGCTTTCACCGAGCCCTTATCCAGCTTGTATTCCAGACCCTCAATTGAAATGGGGCCGATCAATCGCCCCTCAAGTTTGTTTATGCTGAGTGCGCCGGGTAGGTAACTTTTGGTCTGTTGATAAGTCCACGCGAGGCCGCTCTGCGTAGCGCTCAACCATACCGACAGGATGATCACTAACAGTATTACAGCATAAAGAACGCGCCTGATTGACTTCACAGATCTGGCCCTATGCTGAAGTGCAGTCGCCAGGGGTGGTCTTCGCGGCTGATGGCCGTCGCCAGGTCAATGCGCACCGGCCCGATCGGCGATCGCCAGCGAATGCCCAGACCAGCGCCTCGTTCCAGTTTGTCGGCAAAACTATTCATGGCGTTGCCGGCGTCGTAGAACGCGGCGGCACCCCACTTGTCATTGAGGCTGTGTTCAAACTCAATACTGCCAACCATTAAATGACTGCCACCGATGACCTCGCCTCTATCGTCTCTGGGACCCAATGAC
Organism: Porticoccaceae bacterium; assembly: GCA_018069525.1. Classification (GTDB taxonomy): domain Bacteria; phylum Pseudomonadota; class Gammaproteobacteria; order Pseudomonadales; family Porticoccaceae; genus JAGPUQ01. Next base: position 10,500 of record JAGPUQ010000017.1, read on the forward strand.
TGGTAGCCAAAACCTCGTACGCTCTGGGCGCCGCCGGCGAAGAAGCGCACCGAAGAGGGGAGTTGGTGGAAGTCCTGTGTCCAGGTCGTGCCGATTCTACCCCGGGTGATAAGGCGGTTACGCTGGCCCAGCCGATTAATGGCCTTGATCCCCCCCTGCAGCTGTAAAAAGCTCACATCTGAAAGGAGATCCTCGCGAGCGCCACGCAGGCCGATATCGAAGCGTATGCCATCAAAACTCGTGACGATGTTGTTTCCCCAGGAGCGACTCCAGTTAACACCTGGCATCAACAAGGTTGACTCACCTTTATCACTCCCGACCACAAACTCCTCTACTTGATAATTAACGGATAGCGATTCGCGCCACGGGCCACGGTTGCGATTGAGATTGGCGCCAATGGTGCGCACCGTACTATCGCTAACGTCGGTCTTTTCATTTACCTGACCGATGTTGTAAATCATTTGATCAGTGCGAGGGTTGAGCACCGGCACCCGATAACTGGCGCTGAGGCTATAGCCAAATTCAGAAATTTTGACTTCGCTATTAAATCGGTGTCCATGGCGGTTTACACGCGGAACCTCCCAGCTAAAACTGGTGCGGGCCCCGGTGTCGGTGCCGTAACCGAGCCCCAGGCCATAGCGATGCGGCTTGCGGGGTGTTAGTGCGACGGTAACAGGTATTTCGGCGATATCGGCTTGCGGCTGACCTGGCGATACTTCAGCGGTCTGGAAGTAGTTGCTGTCATTCAGGGCCTGCTGTAAGTCGATAAGCGCATCGTGGTTGTAAGGTGAGCCGCGCTCGAAGGGGATGTAGCGCTGCAAAAGTTGTGGCTCCAGTAAATCCTGTTCTAACTTGACTGTGCCAAAGCGATAGCGGCGGCCGCCGTCATAGTGAAGGGTAATACTAGCTTCGTAGGTTTTTAGATCAATAGCCACACGGTGTTGGGTAAAGCGGGCGTCCACATAACCCCGTTCGGCCGCTAGTCTAGCTAAATCGGTTTTGATGGTTTCGTATTCAAGGTGGTTGAAGATCTTGCCTTTATACAAGGGGAGGTTATCGTTTAGTTGTCGAAACTCCGGATCTTCAGCCATCTCTTCGCTTATTGTGAAGTCAAACTTGCCGATAAGTAAAGGCGGGCCCAGGTCAACGCTATAGCTGGCTCGCCAATTACTGTCTGAGGTCTGAACTAATTCCGTTTTAATCAGCGGCCGATAATAGCCGAAGGGTTGGAGAGCTCGGGTTATTTCCTTAGGCGCTTTTTTATGGAGTCGGCGCAGACGGCCCTCGCTCATTAACGCGTGTTTTTTCTGTTGTTCAAGGCTTAGGAACAGGCGGATGTTGTTCTCTAATATTTTGTCGACGCCGCTGACATCGATATCAATGGTCATTTGCGCAAATAAAAGTGGCGAAAAAAGGCAGATCGATAGCGCCAGCGCCAGCCGTTGTGTTAAGGGTATGCAGATTCCTTGAGCCACAATATTACGTTTGATCCGACGGTTTATCATCAGTATTTCTAATGGGAAAGGGCTCCGTCACACTGCCCATGTACAGGGTGCGATGGGGGAACGGGATCTCAATACCCTGTTCGTCAAAAGCGGTTTTTATTTCTTCATAGATACTGTTTTTCAAGTCGAGAAAATTTTCTCGCTTGCCCCATACTGAGAATTGAATATCCAAAGAAGAATCACCAAAGCCCTGGAACATATAGCGCGGTTTGGGTTCTTCAAGGCTGAGCGGATTTTTATCTGCTACTTCTTCCAGTATCTTCCGCACTTTTTTGAGGTCTTCTTTGTAAGCTACGCCGACTAGCACATCCGCGCGGCGAATCGGAAAGCGGGAGAGTGTGGTGACTTCTGATTTGATCAGCGACTCGTTGGGTATGCGCACAAACAAATTATCGAAGGTCCGTAACTTGACAGAAAGAGGGTCAATGGAAAGAACCTCTCCGGTCGTAGTACCGACGCGAATAGTATCGCCAATAGTGAATGGACGCTCCGCCACCAGGAACAGACCGCTGATCAGGTTGGAGGCTGAGGTTTGTGACGCAAAGCCGATCGCTACGCTTAAAATGCCCGCAGCACCCAATAGCACGCTGAGATTAAACCCCAGCTGATGCAGCGCTGTAATTAAAAAAAGAATCAAAATGAAGTAATAGCTGCCCCGTTTGAGCAACATGGCGCGGTGAACGGCTATCCTCTTGTCAGCGATTCTTTTGATCCCGGAACTGGCTAGTTTGGCCGTCACCAGGCCCATAAGGACCACGATAATGGCTCGTGTTACAACCCAGAGCTTTTCGCTGCCAAGGAAGTTAACGATGTCACTCCAAAATTCGCTCATAACTATCTCCATCTCGAAACTAGCTGAATACCGCGTTAAAGGCTCGGATTAAAACGCCAACGTTCGCTGTATTGCGGGGTTTGCTCAATAGTTCCGGCGACTTTGCTTCTTCAGGTGCTTTGTCACCGATTTTTAGTTCCGCCATGTCGCCCTCCTTGCCTCGAGTCAAGGTCACCTTTGGGGTCCATAATTGTCCATCGGCGCAGGCATATAACGACAACAGTGGCGCGGGTAGATTGAGCCGTTCAACGGTTAGCGTGGTATCGGCCCGATTGCGAATAAGCACCGGGGTTATCGCCCGGTGTGCTCGTTGCGGTAACTCTGTCAAATTTGTACGGCAGTGGGTGGTTGAGGCATAGCAGAGTTCACCCTGCAGAGTGGAAGGGCCAAACCATGTGTCCGATGGACGCTGAATGGCGACTTCTTCCAGCACGGTAGCTGGTGAAGTCCCGAGCGCCAGTTCAAGCCACAATGGCGAGCTGACGTAGAGAGTTACCTCCTCACCGGCCGTTAGATTAAAAGGAATGAGTGGGCGGGAAATAATGGGGCGATCGGCGAGTCTAGGGCTTACTGTCAGTTGCTTTACGATCTTACTAAAAATATAGCGCGAGTTGTTATCGAGCGTTTCCGGCAGTTGATCGCTACTCTGGACTTCCCAGGTAATATCATCGCTATCAAAATCGGCTGTTCGACCATGGCCGATATTCCACTCACCGTCCAGACAGCGGACGACAAGTGTCAGTGGCCCGATGCGCCACTGTAAACTTTGGTCGAGGGGAATCGTAAAGCTGCCCCACCAGTGCGGCGGCCTATCAAATTCTATCGCCATAATTTTTCCTCTGGATTGGGTGTTTATTCCGCGTGATTAAAAAATAGCTAAATATACAATCATGCTTTGCATGTCAGGTCTTGCTCAAGCATCGATATTTATACTGAACTTACTTCCTGCCTATCTTTCAATAGATACTTAACCAGCATAATCCAGGCAGGGCTGATGAGCAGAGAAAGAGAAATGACAGCAATAGTCATTTGGTAACCGTAGTCGGAAATAATGTGAGCCTGAATACCCACCGCTGCCAACACAAAACTAAATTCTCCGATCTGTGATAGCAGTGTGCCTGCATATAAGCTATCTGCCCAGTTTTCCCCGAGAAAATAAAGTATTAGGCCATTGATGAAGGTGTTGGCTACTACCGCGAGCAGCACCAATATACTGACCTGAACCCCGTGCGATTGTATAAAACTGAGGTCTACCAGCATGCCGATCGAGACAAAAAAAAGTGCAACAAATAAAACTCGGAAGGGCTCTAAGCTTTGATGGACCCAGTGAGCTTCTTTGGCGGCACCGATAATCATTCCGGCCACAAACGCGCCCAGAGCAGTAGAAAGTCCCGCTAAACCGGTTAGTAATGATAAACCCAGGCAGACCGATAAGGCTGCGAAAACATGCATTTCATGATCGTTGCCCATAAGCTTACTTAAAGGCAGATGTATCGTATCTTTTATGGCGATGTAGGCAACAATAGCAACAATAACCAGCGCACCACAGGCCTGAAGAATAGCGCTAGTGGCTTCTACGCCAGTATCGTCACCAATCGCTGCTAGAATGATGAGCATTGGGATTATTGCCAGGTCTTGAGCTAGCAAGATAGCCAGCACATTTTGGCCGACTTTGGTGTCGAATTCTTTCCAGTCCTGAAGTAGTTTGAGCACAACTGCTGTACTGCTAAGGCTGATAACAAAGCCGATAAGAACAATGCGCTGCAGGGGCCAGTCCATCAGTAAACCCAACGGCCAGACACAACTGACACTGATAATGATTTGCGCCAGGGTGCCAAGCACCGCAATTTTCCAGTTGTCGATAAGTTTTCTGGGAGAGACTTCCATTCCGATAAAGAAAAGCAACATGACAACGCCTATGGCGCCAAAGCGGGAAAGGGTCGCGTCATCTTGTACCAGTGCTATCCCATGGGGGCCAAGAATAACGCCAGCAATCAGATAGCCGACAACATGGGGCTGCTTGAGCCTGCGTAGCAGTAGTCCGAGCAACAATACGGCGAGAATCGCGCCTACCAGATAAGGCATGATCGGATCCAGGTGCATGCGGTGATTCCTTGATAAATCGAATAGAGCTTAAGTAATTAGAGCCAGTTGGGTTTCTTGTGTTGAATAGACTGCTCGCGTAACGCTACTGCGTCAGAGTTGTTTTTTATTGCGAGCGAGGGTTTTGTTTGCCTCCATCGCTGACTTGCGATGTAATATTTTCACGTTGAAAATTGATGGAAGTGCCGATGCGCACTGCTCCCAGCGCTAGCAGCAGTGCGCTGAAAGCGTAAATACCCTGTGTGTCGAGCTTATGATGAAATAGTTCGATCATGATGTGGCGGAGTAAAAACACGATGCCTGCATCGATGATCGGCGTCAGGCGTAGGCGTCGCGAGGTGAAGTACTCCGTCAGTGAGCGCGACAGTTCTACAAGGATGAAGAGGGTTAGAACGTCAGTGAAAATAGACAGGTAATTTCCAGTGATGCCGCTGGTTTGAATCAGCGTCCCTACCTGGTAAAAAAGGCGCACAACACCAATGACCATGATGATCGTGATAAATAGAAGGATGACAGAAAATACCAGGCTAATGACCCAGTTATAGGTATTCTTGATCGTGGTTTCTATCAGGGTTAGGTTTAGTTTAGTCATACAGAGGTGACCCAGTTTCTTCGAATGATAACAAGCGCGGATACTATGCCTGTTTCTTTATTTTGCAACAGAAATTTTACTACGATTTTTGAATTTTAGGGCGAATCCACAGCTTCTTATCATCCGCTAAGGAGAATTATGCGCTAAAGGATCTCGTTTGGGAAAAGCTCTGGGGCCCCTGGAGATGCTTGAAGCAGAGCAATACCTGGTGGCCGAGCTAAGCTGAGCAAGATGAAGGCCGGCGCTCTGGTCCAAGCGCGAGGCACTGGATATTGTTATTGATACTGCGATCCCTGGTGGTCCAGTTGTGCGGGAGCCGGACAGGCTCATTGAAAGGCGGGATAAACCGAGTGTGATCGGGGTCGATAATGGCATCAAGCTGAGCTACATTCAGCCAGGAAAACCGAACCTGAAAGCTTACTTCACCACTTCAGTCTAACTTGTCGGCACGAGGTCTGACATGATCGTCAATATTCTGGGTTGATTGGAGATCAGCGCACCGTAAGTGACTTAAGGTCTAGTAGGTATTGGTATTACTGGGAGCGCTTGTGTTTTCTGTTGAAGTGTCCGGCAGTAATCCAGCCGATGATAATACCGATGGCGAGTACGAATAAGACCATCAGTGACCGGGAAATGGATATTTTCCAGAACAGAAGCTGAATATCCACCACGGTTGTATTTTGCGCAATAAAAACCGCAGCCAGAAGTAGCAGTGCCAGCCCGATGTATGCCTTGATGTTCATGATCAACTCTCAATGAATGGGTTTGTTAGCGATATGCTGGAGTCCATCTGGTTCGTCATCTGCAATCATACTCTACGATCAATAAAGATGAGAAAGTTGGACTACAATGGAAGCGCGCCAATAGGCGTTGATCTTGCGTAGTTGTTCCGCGTCGAGGGGTTCGCTGTTGCTTGTAACCGTGTCGGTCATGATGATTATTCCTTGTTGAGTCTGTGCCTGCATGCCTGTGTAGTTCATGATGATCTACTGGGGATAATGCCTGTAAACAGCTTATGCAGCCTTATCGAAGAGGCTTTTAACGGGTGTTTTTCACAAGCGAAACAAGCGTGGGTTGCGTTCTATAAACTTGTTGATCCAGGCCTCTATGAATGATTGTTTGCGGCGGACCATGTACCACCAACCTAAAGCACTGATAAAAATAGCGCCCAAAGCATTGACGATCATATCCCACATCGTATCGGTCAATCCTGACGGGTCGCCGAACATGGATTTCTGCATATTCGTACCAACGATCTGATCCATAGCAAATTCGAAAACCTCCCAAAGCGTACCCACCACAATGGCAAAAAGACAGGCGAACAGGGCCACGAAACGTGGTCGCATGTGCAGGTCAATGTGTTCGCTTTCATTAAGTAGGTAGACGAGCAAAAAACCAAAAATCCCCATTAACAGTCCTGAACTAGTATGCAGGGCGATATCCCACCACCAAATCCGTCCGTAGTAACCACGTATCTCCCCAAGGAACAGCGCGGCGAATACAAATACGATGGCGAGCACCTGGAACTCCGGTGGGATGTACACCCGGAACTGTCGACCAAGCACAGCAGGAGCTGATGTGAGGCCCATAATCATTACGACCAAAAAAATGTTCATCCATTGCTGTTCACGGAACAGAAGAACTAACTCCACCGTCATAACAAATAGCAAAACACCTAATATTATTCGACGGATCACAGTCGGCATATCTGCGGGGTTATTTTTTGAATTCATTAGATATAGGTCGTCCATCCATTCGTTGTATCCTTCAGCATTTTCGCCCGATAAGTGGGATATTCACTGATATCACGACTTACAGGAACCGACATCACTTTCAGGAGTAGAAGCGCTGTAGGCAGTATGCCCAAACGCAAAGACAGCGCGATCACAAATGCCCTACGTTGAAAAAATATTCACCGGCATCGAACACTTTTGCCGGATACCTGTTTGCAAAAGACTGCCCCATCTGGCGAACCATTAAGTATGCTTACCAGCGGGCTCTTTCACCTCTTACGTCCACGTGAACAAACGGGCCGTGAGCAGAATTAGCACCGTAAACCCCAAGCCCACCAATGCGACGTCCGAACACCCGTCTTCTTGACATGTCATTGATAAAATCCGCTAACCACTGCGCATCTGCGCGGTTCACTTTACCGTCCCCATTGAGATCATCCATAACCCCATCTTTGGGGTTCTCATCAATATAAAGGTCGCTGGCTCCTCCCCATACATGACGACTATAGGGAACGTTGCCAATAAGCTCGTTATACCAGGGCGTTCGGTAGCCGCTCATAATCACCAATCCATCGGTCGCCCTACCGCTTTTATTCAATGCCGCCAAAATATTTTCTAGTTTCAGTAGCAAGTCAGTTCGTAGCACTAGATACTTGGGATACGGCTGCGACTGTTTTGAGACAAACTGCTCCAGGACAAAGTTTGGTGACACTCTGGTGGCTCGATTTTTATGGGTAACCTCCACAAACCCCTCCGGCGGCAGATATATTTCATTGCCCTTCAGTGTCTTCGAAGGATAGTGACCGATTCTATAACCTTTGAGATAGCCTTTTTTATCTATCTCGCTGGCAGGCACCATGGCGACGATGTTGATATTCGCTTCCTCGCCTCCCACCGAGTTGACGACCTTAAGCGGATAAATTCCAGGGACCTCAGGGACAACAAGCGCCTGGCTACCGACTGAATCAGAAACACCGTTGAAGGTCAGAGTACCACCGTGTTTCGCGTCCTTGAAATGCACATTGAATGACTGACCCGGTAAAAAAAATAAGGTGAATATTGGATAGGGGATCACCTTGTCATCGATGACCAGCGGCGTAGCCAGTCGGCTTGCGTCCCACGCATAGCCGTAGCTAGTTAACATCAACAGAATGAAACCAACTATCCGAGGAAAATTTCTCATCATTCCTTCCTAAGCTCCTCAACGATAGCGCCGTCTCGCTGATACAAATCACGGCGAAATATAACTTCGTCTCGCCCGTTGGTGAACGCGGTAAAGTAAACTATCAGGACGGGCAATGGGCTTTTAAGGTAGACCGTCTGGGTGTCACCACTCCCAATCTGTTTCCGTAGTGTATCCAACGTTACACCTTGCCCGTCGTTCTGTAGAACCCATTCTGCCAGCCTCAGGGGATCAGACAGCCTGACACATCCTGAGCTAAACCCTCGCTCCTGTTTTTTAAACAGGCTATGGTCGGGCGTATCGTGCAGGTAGACAGAAAATTGGTTGGGCAGCATAAATTTAATCTGACCAAGGGCGTTGCGTGGCCCCGGCTTTTGCCTAAGCAGATAATTAAACTGCCTGGGAGTGATCGGGTTCCAATCGACAGAACTGACACCCACAAACCTCTCTGACAAAGCGGGTCTTACCTCATAGCCCTGCGCTTCCAGTGCCGCAGCGTCCTTCTTCAGTAAAGGTAGTTTGTCCTTTGTGGCAATACTGTAAGGCACATTCCAGTAAGGGTTATAAACCAGATATTTCATGGTTTCCATAAACACTGGGGTACGACGATAGAGCTTTCCCACTATCACTTTCATAGTCAGGCTATCCTCGCCTTTTTTGATAGCTCTTAGCTGAAAAGCGGCAATATTAATTCTTAAATGTGTTTCCGGGATTTCATCCGGTAACCAGCGCCAGCGTTCCAAATTGGCGTCAATGCGGTCGACCCATGAAAACTGAACGGCATTCAGCCACTCAAGAGTAGCTGGCCCAACCACGCCGTCATCTTCAAGACCCGCAGAAAATTGAAATGCCTTAACCGCCGCCAACAACTCATCGTCATACACAGGCGAATAATCACCGGCGCCAAAAAGCCGGGCTTTCAACACGGCAATCCGCTGATCGGACTGTCCGGGTTTAAGAATGGCTCCAGGTGGAACAGCGATCGACACTACCGACGGGGCAGCTAATAATTCAGCCCGCTTTGCTACCAGCGCCTTGTATTCATGTGATTTCGGCCATAGCGCTTCAAGACGCTCTGCAATATTTCCGTCAGCAACAGCTCGCTCAAGAATGGCAACGGAATTAATTTCACCCAATTTCAGGTGCCAGTCGGGGTCGAGAGTCTGCGGAGAAACAGCGCCGATTCTGCGATGACGCGCTTGAGCTAAAAAGGCGTCTGTCGCCAATATTTCCTTTGCAAATTCCGATGTTTGTGGGTCGCTCAATGTCTTTAGGTGGTAACTATTGACGTTAAACCCGTGGGAACCTGAATTCTCTATTGCATGGAGCAGCTGTCGATATCCTTCGGAGCCCCTGACGATTGTATTCCAAATTGCCTGGTGCTTATTACGGCGGTAGAAAGCCCGCACGTCTTCTGGGCTGAGCAAACCTTGGTTTTTTTCAAACGGGGCCGCCTCAGTACCCAATTCTTCAGTAAAATTTCTGATGCTTTCTGATTCAACCGCCCAGCTTTGGCCAGAGCTGAGTAAACCTACACATAAAACTGCGAAAATCAAACCATCTCGCATTCTACGAACGACTACAAAAATTGTGTCAACTGGCATCACGAACAAAACTCCCGAGGTTCAAGTTTTTTCTACAAAAGGTTTAATAGATCTTACTGATTCCCCCCATGCTGCCGTTAATAAAGGGCGTGCTGACTCCATTAATACGTTGATTTTTAATCATTTTAAATGGATTTTCAGGCGGGGCAGAAATCTTCCGCGGATGACGCTACTGTCGACCCAATGACCCAGTATAGCGGTAACCATACCGGCTCCCAGCAAGACATAGATGAGTACGTTATGAAATTGCGCGAGAAGACGTGCCAATGGACCTTTTTTCTTCGCGGGACTGAGTCGGTTGGGTCCGAGTTGCTGCAATAGGTCTTCGGCAAGTTGCTGTGACAGGCCAGCAGTAGACGAGAATAACTGTTGGAAAACCGCGTCGGCTTCAAGTGTGTGCCAGGACGACATCGTCGTGAAGTTGTGATTAATCTGACCAGGGATCTTGTCATGCTCTAGCGAGGTCATGGTATTTTCCTGTTATCAGTATTAAAGGTTTATTGATATATTCAGCGTTCTTTGGTCGAGCGCGCATAACATTCTAATCCAGGCTGAATGTAATGCCGGTATTCTTGGCGGCTAATGGCTATTGTCATACCTTCAACCGTCAAATTCTATGCAGGCTTATAGTTGGATCATATACTTCACACGCTGTGTAAGGTAGCAGGCAAATTCGATATCGATGGCTAACCAGCGAGAACCGGAAACAATTGTTTAATGCCGTTGGCTATGATTTCCACTGCGATGGTGGCCAATATCAAGCCAAACAAACGGGTGATAATGTTGAGCCCTGTTTGACTCAGTACTCTACCAATGGCGGCTGCCATTCTTAGTACAAGCCATAAAAGTACACAGACTATCGCGATACAAAGAATGACTAGCAGGCCGTGATACTCGGCATTTGATCGATGCATTTCGATGATGACGGTGCTAATGGAACCTGGTCCGGCCAAAAGAGGAATTGCAGTGGCACCACTGCAATTGCATGTTTGTGTTCCGCCTCTGCGGCTTCAGAGGGAGTGCTTCGTACCAAATCCAGTTGAGCCTGTAACATTGCCAGCGCCATCAGCAATAGTACAATGCCTCCACCGATACGGAATGATGCCAAACAGGTACCCACGCTATGCAGTAATGCCTCACCTGCCAGCGAAGCAACGACCGGAACCGCCAAAACAGTCAACGAAGTGACATTGGCAATACAGCCCCTTCCAGTGAGGGTATAGGATTTGCTTAAGACCAAAAATATCGGGACGGCTGCAAAAGGGTCCAGGATAACGAAAAGTGCGATAAAAAATCGTGAATACTCAGTCCAGTGGTGCATGATGATGTTTTTCCGCATTGTTAATGTGTAGTCTGTTTCATGTAACGTATGCCCTGCCAAATTTAATTGACTTGTGCCGGTTGTTTTATTTCGCAGAGCCCTGCCGGAGGGCGGGAAGAGTACTTTGATGGGTAAGACTTGCGCCACTGTAGTGGCGATGGCACGGGTTCTGTTTATGGAAGTTAATTAGGGTTAAAAACGTTAAACGACCAGGAGGTTTAATAGCGATGATTAAAACGCGATTATTTTTGTCGGGTAATGTGCAGACGGGGGGAGCCGAGCTCATCGACGTGTGGCGTAAGGAACCGATGGCAACACTTTGGGCGGATTTCAGCGAAAATGAAAAAGCTGGCGAAGCCGAGTTACTTAAGAGTGAGTTTGGCATACATCCCCTCGCTATACAGGATGCCCAGCGTGATCGCCATTCTCCCAAGATTGAAGCCTTTGCGGCCTTCACCTTTATATTATTAAAAGGGCTGTCGGCGGACTCGGAAGATCTCGACTTCAAAACCATACAGATGGCTCTGTTTGTTGGGGAACGGTTCTTAATAACACGTCACAGCGGTGCATCGATGAGTGTAAATCGACTGGAGCAGAAACTTGCAACGCAAGAAAATCTAAAACCATTTAGTGATGTGTCAAATTTGGCCTTGCAGTTATGTCGCATGGTAGCCGACCGATACCTAAATATTCTACTAGCACTGGAGCCCCGCCTCGAAGAGCTGGAAGAGATGATGCTGGATCACCCTGATGACCGCCTACTAGCCGAGCTGATCGGCTATAAGAGTGACCTCAAACGCATGAACCGTTATGCGACTTACCATGAGCAGTTGTTCAGAAAACTCAAAAACAAGACTTTCCCCGGGTTTTCTGATGATGAACGCGGCCATGAAATTATTGATGTGTGGGAGCAGCAAGAACGAGCTCAGAGTCTCTCACAGCTATATTATGATACCTCTTCGGATCTGGTTGACGGCTATATTTCTGTGGCGTCGCACCGACTGAATCAGATTATGAAAGTACTCACTATTATTACGGCTGTGTTTGTCCCCCTCAGTTTTCTTGCCGGCATCTACGGTATGAACTTCGAAAATATGCCCGAGCTTCAATCCAGGTCGGGGTATTTTATTCTTTTGGGGGTAATGGGGACTATTGCGACTGTGTTTTTGATCGTGTTTAGGAGAATGAAATGGCTGTGATTTTGCGCTGGTTCTGTTGCTTTTCACTGATCATGAGTGCACTGGTCGTGGCTCAGGAAGAAGCTCCAGCTGCCCCTGATCCCGAGGCTCTTGATACGAGCTGGTGGACCTATTTTGAGCCAGCTGAGCAGCTCGGCAAAAGCGGTCTGAAGGCGCGTATAGAAAAAAATCGGGATTCTCTTGAGCAATTTATGCTGGGGTTAAATGACAAAAAAAAGGAAACCCTCTCCCCGTTAGTGACGCAAATTAACGAAGGCCTCGAGCGATATGCCTCTCTGAGAGAGCTAGTGGCTACTCCACCCCCTATCCCTCCACCGGCAGAGCAATATTCACTGGCCGAAGCGGTGGAGCGTTTTGTTTTGTGGCGTGAGCTAAAACGAGAGTTCGAGCTGGAACAGGGCGACCTGGAGTGGCAGAAAACACAGCTTGCTACGGGCCGCAAGCGTCAGGCGAAACGCCGTGGCGAGTATCTTAATCTCCGGGAGGCTGATCCTCAGCGCTTTCCACAGGCGATTAAGCTGATGTCTAATCGGGTAAGTTTGGAGCTGGCTTCGTTACAAAATAAACAACAAGCAACCAAGTTAAAAATAACGGAAGATCACCTTCAGCGCCTTGTCGATGAGCTCGCCGCGATCAGTTTAAAGCTGACCCCGTCACCAGATACCTATGCAGATTTGACCAGGCGTCAGTCTGAAGCGAAAAGCAAAGCAGATGTTCTTCGCGAGAGAGCGATTGAGCAGAGTTATGCCTCCTTGCTGGATGAGTCTCTGGATATCGTAGAGCGGAAATATAAATCATTATTAAATGCAAATATCGAAATTGAGGCCGGCGTCTATGAACTGGCTGTAAAGCGCTACCAAATAATGGCCGCACTAGAGGGGCTGCTCGCAACACAGCAGGGCGATCAAAAAAGTAGCGATCAAAAGAGCATTTCTCTTCTGAGAGAAGCGGTAAAACAAGCCCATAAATTTATAGAGGCTACCAAGCATCAAGATCAGTTATGGCGTTCGTTGAGCGCCCAGACACACAAATTTGTAGGGACTCAAAAATTGGGAGTGGGCGCCGAAGCAGGCGAGCATGGCGCTGCATATCAGCGCACGAATATACAGATCGAGGAAAATGGTCGTAGACTCCGAGAGTATGATCTCGAACGGGATAAAGGTAATTTTATTGTTCAGGTAGCGCAGGAGAAACTAAACGATGAAGCGGGCTGGCTGAACCGAGGCCTGTTCGCGATTGACATTGGCTTTGAACAAAGCTGGGATCAACTTGCCCTGTGGATGAATGCGACCCTGATAGAGATCAATGAAGTGCCGTTGACGGCTATGGGATTGCTGCGGGTTATCTTTATTATTTTTATCGCCTGGCTGGTGTCAAGAGTGTTACGGCGCGGCCTGGATACATTGGCCGTACACAACCAAGCGCTAAGCCCGAGTGCCATATATACCCTCGGCAGGGTTATCCATTACCTCGTGTTAGTCTTGGGTATCATCATTGGCTTGTCTTCTATTGGTCTGGATTTCACCAAATTTGCATTGTTTGCCAGCGCCCTCGGTGTTGGTATTGGTTTTGGCCTGCAAAATCTTATTGGTAATTTTGTGTCCGGACTGATTATTCTTTTTGAAAAAAGTCTTAAAGTAGGGGATTTTGTCGAACTGTCTTCAGGACTTGCTGGGGAAGTGAAAGAAATTAACATGCGCGGCACACTTATTACGACCAATGACAATATTGACATCATCGTGCCCAATTCCGACTTTGTTAATAACCAGGTGACAAACTGGACTCTAAGAGAAACCGAACGCCGTATTCATATACCATTTGGTGTTGCATATGGCACAGACAAAGATACGGTTAAAAAGGCTGCGCTGGAGGCCGCGGATGCAGTCACGTGGACGCTGAATCATGATGCGAAGCGACAACCCCAAGTCTGGTTTGTACAATTTGGCGATAGTAGCCTAAATTTTGAATTGATCGTATGGTTGAAAGCAGAAGCCGTAAAAAAACCTGGTGCTGTGCAAGCGGCCTATTTGTGGGAGATCGATACTAAACTCAAGGAGCATGGCATCGAAATTCCTTTCCCCCAACGAGATTTACATTTGCGCAGTGTTTTCGGTCAAAAGGATGAAGCCGGCTTGTTGCTTCTTAAAAGACAGAACGAAGTTGATCCTGGTCACCAATGACCGAGACTCTGGTGAGTGAAAAAACTATGCTACAGCGGTGGGTCAAAACAAAGAAAACAGGAAAGAAAACAACCACTCGGAGGCAACATGCCTCTGGAGTTCTGGGCAGAAGTACTGGCGCGCCATTGTAAAAAAGGCGGCGAGATGCTTCACCAAAAACCTGGGATAAAGTATGTGCTTATGAAGCAGCAGGCAGGATTCTAGGATAGGATATCTTTAGGAAAAGATATGACCAGGCCCCAGAATGAATTGGCTCCGAGTAACAATGCCGTAGTTTTGAAATGTTGGCTTGATATGACTCTAGGAAGAAGTCCATTTGGTGCCACGGACTCCAGTAGGCAGGTACCTCGATCTCTGACCCTATATTCGGCAGCCATTATTCATCGGCTACTGTCCGCGGGTGCAGTTGCAATGCACCCTGAGAGGCCGCCGTAGTAATAGCGCGAAACTTCGAATAGTGTTCGCGAGTAGGTTTACGCGAGTTGATCATTAGCACGACCAGCACACCACCGATGCTGAGGGTTACCGCACAGAATAAAAAGAATGCACCTGACCCGAACCATTGCATGGCTTGTGCACCTGCTAGAGGACCAACGATCGAGCCTGATGCGTTCATGACCAGCAGTCCAGTGCCAACCTCCAGAAACGATTGATTTCCTATATTGTCACTGGCATGGGCAAGGCACAGGGCCTGTATCGGCATGACAAATGCGCCAAAAAATAACATCACTACAGGGACTGCCGAAACGGGAAGCAGGAATGCAATGACCGAGACCAGTGCACCGGCAAGCATGATGCAGGCAATCACCACGCGCCTGTCCATTTTGTCAGATAGTCGACCGAGGGGAAGCAGTGAGAGCGCGCCTCCAACAATGCCCAGGGCCATCATCACGCTGATCAACTCAATATCCATGCCGACCTGGAGCCCATAGGCAGGCCCCAATGCGTAGTACACCGACGCGACAATACCAGCGACGAAGGCGCCTAAAGCTGCAGCTCGTGACGTGCGAATGACAAGTAACGGCGAGAAGGTCGCACTGGGTATCTGTGCTGGTTGCGAGGTCCTTGTAACACAGATCGGAATGGCTGCAACGACGATAAGGGCAGCAGAAATAATAAACAAATGTTCGTTTTCCAAAGGCGCCACGTTAAGTAAAAGTTGCCCGCCGGCCAACGCCGCCAGAACAATTGCCGTGTATGTGGCAAGCACAGCTCCACGAACTTCATTTTCGGTTTTTTCGTTTAGCCAGCTCTCAATGACCAAATAGAGGCCGGAAATGGCAACGCCGGTAAAGAAACGCAGCACGAGCCAGATAGAAAAGGCGTTGAATAATGCCAGTACCAGGACGGTAGCAGTTATCAGGGCGGTCAGGGTCGCAAAACAGCGGATATGCCCTATGCGTCTTACGAGTCCTGGGATACTGAAACAACCAAACAGAAATCCACAGAAATAGACAGAACCGAGAATACCGACGGAGAGGCTGTCCCAGCCCATCAGTTCCGCGCGCAACGGAATCAAGGCCAACTGCAAGCCATGGCCAGTTAACAGAAACGCGACACCCAATAGCAAGGTGGATAATCTGAGCACACTACCAATCAAAAGCCTGTTCCATAAGAAAATTGATGAACTTCAGGAGCCGGCTTTATACAGGTTCCGGCGTTTATCTATTCTGCCGGTCGTGGCGACGAAGCGGAACCACTCTGAGGAGGATGATAAGTAGTGTACCAAACTTAAAATTAATTGGTTTTGAAAGCCTAATTCGGTTGGAGTCGCGCCGGATTAAGAAGGCACGCGACGCCTATCGGATAAGCATAATGCGGCGTCAGCTGAACCTGTATCAGGGTTTATTATGATTGGCGTCATCGACCTTCCAGCAAGCGTGCCCGGAACAACCAGCGTTTGCTGAAAAAGATCACCGTACTTCTTGAAGAGGATGGTGGTATTCGCGGTAGCCCGAGGATGGATCGCCGGCTTCTGATTCAAGTGCTTCTTACAGTCCTCTGGCAGAGGAAGACAGAGTCTTATGTCGTATTGCATTCGGACTGCGGCTCCCAGTTTGCCAGCCACAAATACTAGCAGTTTCTGGTAGGTCATAATATTAAGTGTAGTATGAGCGCGGTGGGAAGTTGTTACGATAATGCCACAGCTTCAAGGGTCTTTGCGTTGCTCAAGCAAGGACAAGTTAACCGTCGCCGTTATGCAACTCCTGCTGAGGCCGAGCAGATGTATTCGAATACATCGAGATCAATTACAATCTGAGGAAGCGTTGAAAATTAGGGCAGTTGAGTCGAGCTACATTTAAATGGAAGTCCGCTGCGCCCGGGCAAAGTCAACGATCGATTTACCTCCATAAACCCTATTACCTGGAAATCTATAAATGGAAGCAGTACCTGCAAGTGTTCTCGCGTGGCTAGGTATCCTATTTTGTATCAGTCAGTCAGCGATGTTTTCGGGCCTGAATTTGGCCTTGTTGAGTATTAGTAGATTACGTCTTGAGGTTGAAGTCGCTGGCGGTAATCCAGATGCGATCAAGATCCTTACCTTACGCAAGGATTCCCATTTTCTGCTCACCACTATTCTGTGGGGTAATGTAGCGGTTAATGTGCTTTTGACACTATTATCAAAATCGGTAATGGCCGGAGCCTTGTCTTTCTTTTTCTCAACTTTTCTTATTACCTTTATGGGTGAAATCATACCGCAGGCCTATTTTTCTCGCCATGCGCTACGTATGGGTGCGCTGTTGGCCCCATTGATACGCCTGTACCAAATAATTCTTTATCCAGTAGCGAAACCTTCTGCTTTGATGTTGGATTGGTGGTTGGGCGAAGAGAGCATTCGATACTTCACCGAACGAGATTTACACCGGGTGATTCGCGAGCATATTGATGCTGAAGAATCCGACGTGAGTCGTCTGGAGGGGATTGGTGCGATGAATTTTTTATCGTTGGATGATGTTTCTGTCACCCAGGAAGGTGAAAACGTCGACCCAGATAGCGTTATTCCCTTGCCCGTTATAAATGACAAACCAGTATTCCCGTCGTTCGAACGCAAAATAGACGATGGTTTTTTACTCGATGTGCATCGGTCCGGTAAAAAATGGGTCATTATTGTGGATGATAAGAGTAAGCGGCCTAGCGTGGTATTGAATGCGAATGCTTTCTTGCGGGACGCGTTATTGGGTGATCAGCAAACGAATCCTTACCATTACTGCCATCGACCTATTCTTATCGAAGATTCCCGAGTTTTACTTGGGAAAGTGCTGACGAAGCTAAAGGTTTACCCGATGAATGATGTCGATGACGTTATTGATGATGACTTAATCCTGATTTGGTCGGATCAAAAACGGGTGATTACCGGAGCCGATATTCTCGGCCGTTTGTTGCATGGCATCACGCTGCGAGATATTAGGCCATTTGGCGACAGGTAATTGTTACGCTCAAGAATAAGGTTTGTATTAAAAGATAAGTAGGTTTAATAATCATTGAGACAAATAAGATAGGTACTAGAAAGACATACTTAACGGAAAAATCGCAAAGTATTGTGATTTTGGCAAGTCAATATTTCGTAATGATTTGGACGATAGAAAAGCGGTTAAGGGCGGTCTGAGTAATTGATTTTTTACACACTCAGCTCGTCCTGGGATACCTATCTAACTTCAACCAGTTAGCTAATCCGGCTTATGTTGGCTCACCTACATGGTGAGTATTTTCCGGTCAGGCGATTATGTTTAGTTCGCCCAAGGCGTAAGTCCCTCGCTACTGAGGTCAACACCTCGCCGCCAGTTGGGCGCGTTACACGCGTACTTGAAGGAACGAGGATTGCCAGAGTAAATCAGATAAGCCGGTCTCTGAAAAGGAAGCAAATTCACATGCTTGCCTGTAGCGAACAGGACGCCTATTATCCCTATGCGCTGATCCGATATCATGATGGGGCTAGGTCCCGGACTCGATACAAGCTCGGTCTGACTGATCTACAATGATCGGCACCACCAACATACTGATAATGAAACGAAAAAAATAGGAGTGCTCGTTATGGAAGGAAAAAACTCAACCGGTCCAATGCTGTATTTTATTGTAGGTGCCCTGCTGGTGGCCGTCATCGCTGTTGGCTATCTTGCTATGAAAGACGACGGCGGCAGCACTACCAACATCTCTGTCGACTCGGCTCCCACCAACAACGCTGAGGAAAAACCCACATCTAACTTCAAAATTGATATAAGCAAAGACGGCACAGTGAGCGGTAGTCTGGAAAAAAATGTCGATTAAGCGATCGCTCGCCATTCGCTACCAGGGCCCGGGATACCTCGGGTCTTTTTGCATCAAGTAACTGGGGCTGAGTGCGGTTTTCTACACCCAAGAAAAATTGCCATTACTTCAATTCCGTACGAAAAGTCGATGCCTATGCCTATGCCTATGCCATTCTGACTAATTCAGGAATAATCAAACCGAACTTAAGCATCTTGTTTTCCTGGTTTCCGAGCTCGACAAATCAGAACGGTTTTTTACCAGGCCCCGCAAGGTACCAAATAATTAAGCCGATCAGTGGCAATAACAATACCACCAGCACCCAGAGTAACTTCTCAACGGCCTTCGCTGAACTTTGCATAATCATTACGATGGCATAGATATCTGCGATCAGAATAATTAGACTGCCAATCCTAGTCATGTCCATAAAACTCTCCTAACGATTTTATTGATATTAGCTCGGCACCATAGCGATCATAGGCTAATGTGTTGCGTCGATCCATTGAATCCTCAGGGTCTCGGATATTACTGTAGTAAGCCCGATGAGCCTATGCACATTGATCAGCGTGACAGCTAGTAAAAAAATTCCTAATCCGCCTGCCACACTACCGACTACGACGATGGTTTTGTTCATGTGTGTCTCCCAATGCGCCGGATCGTATTCGCTAACTCTGTAGTGCCACTAATTGTTCAGAATTATGTCATTGATGATAAATATGACAATTTCTACAGCGATCAGCCAAATGATAATCCACTCGAGCTTTGAAGAGTGTTGATGCTTTAGGTCGTCCGCTAGCATCTCAAACAATTCGTGGATGGTTTCAAGCTTTAATGAGAGAAATTCAGTGCGTTGTTTTAGCTCGAGATAGCTTGCGCCGGTTTCGTAAACAGCCTGCAGTTCGGGGTATTCCCAGATAAATTCCGGTGTATCCAGTAATTCATATTTGAGAAGAATCTCACTTTTCGTTAAAAAGAGCTGCCCCCGTATCTTGGAGGTTTGCTTGCGTGACAGCTAAGTAGAGCCGGTCTCCGCTAATTTACGGGGAATCGCGGAGGTTTCTTCAATCGTGTTTTTTGCCTGTAATTCCAGAACGGAAAGTTTAGTGGGCTGTGCTAGAGCGTGGGAAATAGCCAATAGCGTCATCTGTTCGGTATTGACAAGCTGAATATGGTCGCTGGAGAAGCGATTTTTGTCACAGCCGTCAATATAGGAAAAGTGATCGACCTTTTTGCTGGGTAGGGGCGCAATTGCAAAATGACACATGTCTTGTGCCAGCCGGTTGATGACCTCGTTTCTAAGGTTCCAATAGACCGCAACGCCAAAGGGAAAAATGGCATAACTGCCATGTTCCAGCTCAACATAGAATACGTTGCGATAACTCGCGCCTCGCCCTGATGCGAGCAAAGTCTCTGTCAAAGTGGTGAAATCAAAGGCCTCGGCGTAGCAAACGACCTGGCATGAATAATAGGGTGAATCGACCATTTTCTGATTAGTCCGTAAGTGTAAAAGGCTTGGTGGGGTTTGGGTGCCGCTGTCTCGTTCATTGGCTTATATCTGCTGAAGGGTGCAGGTATGCTGGTGTTCAGAGGCCAGTGCTTTTTAGCTACTTCAGGAGATTTCTATTCTGCCGAGACTATAATCCAGGACACTGTTGCCTGGCGAGCATTTCCTTTCGGGGAAATAGTTGCCGATAGATAGCTCTCGACTATTGAGTCGGTAAGCGATTTCGAATCGAAGCGCAATCTGCGCCAAAACTCTTAGGTGAGGGCTGTGGCTTACAAAAGGAAGTAGATATACTCAAACTTAAGGTTTGGTAATTGTTGCAAGTATCGGGGTAGTACTTTGCCATGTCTGCAACTGATAGAAACGAAAAACAGACAAGGTGAACAGAATAGTTTCCGTCAGAAGACTAGTCCTGGATGTTCTTAAACCCCACCAACCGAATGCGCTTGAATTTTCCAGGGCCATTGCCGAAGTCGGCATCGACTATCGCGTTCATCTGACGGTTCTGGCAGCCATTATCAATCCTGGCTTTGAACGGCGGAAGGTTTAGTTTCGATAGAGTTAAGCCATTCACACCTTTTCGAGCGTCAGTTATGCTTTGCTCAGTTAATCAAAGCTACTTTAATTAAGTATCGTCTATTAGATATCCTCACAATCGCCGCTCTATAGCCATTTCTTGCGCTTAAAGTAGAGCACCATACCGACCACCACCGCAATCATGATTCCCCACACCATCGGGTAACCAAAGTACCACCGTAATTCGGGCATGGCCCAGGGACTATCCGAACGATTGAAATTCATGCCATATAAGCCAACTACAAAGGTCAGTGGAATAAAAATTGTCGCGATCATAGTGAGTACGCGCATGATCTCATTAAGCCGTTGGTTAACTACCGAGAGGTACACGTCGATTAAACTGGCGGCCATTTCGCGATAGCTTTCGATAATGTCCAATATCTGAATTGTGTGGTCATAGCAATCGCGCAGATAAATTAAGGTGTCTTCGCTGATCAATGCCATGTGATCGCGTTGTAAAGTGCTCAGCAGCTCCCGCTGGGGCCAAATATTTCGCCTTAATAACAGTAGCTCTCGTCGTATACGGTGAATCTCCGCGAGTGTGGATTGTTCGGCAGAAGAGCCCAGTAATTTGTCTTCGATGGCTTCAATATCCTCTCCCAGTTTTTCCAGGAGTGGATAACCGTGGTCAATGATTAAATCCAGAATACAATAAAGAAGGTAGTCCTCTTTTTGGTTGCGGATACGACCCGTTTTCTTACGTAATCGAGTACGGAGGCTGTCAAAGGGGTCGTTAACGCCAGAGTGCATACTGATAATGTAATTCTCACCCAGAAAAATGGAAACCTGTTCCATTGTCATTTTGCCATTTATTTCGTTCGGCATGGACAGGATGACAAATAATAAGTCGTCGTACTCCTCGACTTTGGGGCGCTGTCCTTTGTTTAGTACATCCTCCAGGGCTAGAGGGTGGAGTTCGAATATATGGCCGATGTTTCTGATCGTATCAGACTGCATTTGGCCCTGGATATGAACCCAGGTTACGTCTTCTTTATCCAGATAGGGCTGAATATCCTTGCTAGAAGATAATTCCTCTTCAATGAAATCTGTTTCCGTGTAGTTAATAAGCTGGATAGTGAACGTCTCGGGACCAGCATCTTCGCTTTCGATAAGGGAGCCAGGAGGGGTGCCGGGTGGATGATAAGTTTTATCGAAATAGTTCATTAGCTGCTCGCGATAGGCTATGGGTTTTGGTCGTGTCGTCCTCAGATTGATTTTACACAATATCGTTTGCTATTCGTCATCACAAGCATCTTACCAAGGTCAATGATGGGCCAGGAATAAGCCTTTGGTAGACCCAGAGGATGAGTTCTATCGAGGTGGAAGACTCTGACATAAACGCTGTCTAATTTTGATTGCGAGTGAAATAGTCTTGCTTAACCTACCAGTTAATGGCTTTCTGGTTATTATATTGAGTCAATATTGTTCAAAATGCTGCGAGGAGAGGATTTGAGCTACCACGCGTTTACCGTCTAAACCCCAATGAGCAAGTGAGCAAGTGAGCAAGTGGGCAGTGATCAGATATTGAGTCTGGCCTTTAGTCTAAGTCAGGTTCTACCAGGTGATTGTGTTACGGTTGGCGATTGTGGTATCGACACTTATGATCAACTGGGAACCCGTGCCAATACTGGGTTTTCGCGGATTATTTACAATAGAATGGGAGTAGCTGAGTACGAATAAGCGGGTAGTGGTAAACCAAGGTTCGGGAGTAGGGTATGAGGATAATTATGCTGTTAGTTGTGATGTTGATTGCCGCCATGTTGGTGATGCAACAGATGAAGACCGGAACTGATCCCGAGGACGAAAAGAGTCTGCCCTACCAGCAGCAGATGAATAAGGCCAAAGATGTTGAGCAACTGCTTCAGCAGGGTGTGGATGAGCGCGGTGCGCAATTTGACCAAATGATGGAGCAGTTGCAAACGCGTACGCAAGAATAAAGCAGATGCAAGAATAAAATAGCTTTTCAATAGCCCAATACATTTAGCTTCCCGAATAAACGCCTAGCTTAATGGCGTCGTGAGCCTTTTTATGAAAATCAAATTTTAATTATGAATCAACGGAGGCCATGATGGCGGAATTAAAGGCGGCGGAATTAAAGGGGAAAGTGGCAGTAATTACCGGTGGAAACTAGTCTTTTCTTTATAATATGGGTGCCAAGTTATTGAGATTGCTCAACAAAAATGAGCGCTTGTGTATCAAAGCCAAGTTCGGCCATACGATTTACCAAATGTTGTTTAAGTGTTTCATTGATAACGGGCACTCTAGAAAGCAACCAAAGATAAGACTTGTCGCTACTGGTTACTAATGAATATTCATAATTCTGACCCAGGTCAAAAATAATATAGGAGCCGTAAAAAGGGCCAAAGAAAGACACCTTTAAATGACCTGTATGCACATCTTTAACAAAATAGGCCTTGCCTTCGGCCTCGCGCCAGGTTTTAGATGAGCTATTAAAACCTCTGTTAATGACTTTTATACCTCCATCGTTTCGAGGACTATATTCTGCTGTCACGTTCTGTAATCCACGTTCAAACGAGTGATCCAGCCGGGCTATTTCATACCAAGTCCCCAGATAACGATTTATCTCAAAACCACGTACGGGTTCGATCCCTTCAGGTATTCTTACACAACCACTAATTAGGATAGATAAAAAAATTATTAAGTAGCGCATACAGCTCTTTTTTAACCTTTAGTTAGCGAGGCGGGGGTATCTTTCAATAAATGAGTTAAGGCTTGATTTAAGGTCGGAAACGCAAAACTAAATCTCTTGTTCAGCAATGCTTCCGGCATGACTCTTTGGCTATCGAGTAAAAGGCAGGATGACTCGCCGAGTAATAATTTCAGGATACTTTTTGGCACAGGAAATATCGCAATCCGCTGTAAAACTTCGGCTAATGTTTGGGTGAAGATATTATTACGTACTGGTTCTGGTGCCACTAAATTGACCGGCCCGGAAATGCTTTTTTCAGTTAATAGGTAGCCCATGGCGTTGACGTGGTCCTGAAGGTGAATCCAGGACATATATTGTTGTCCATCGCCTATGCGTCCACCCAGGCAACACTTAAACGGCAACAGCATCTTAGCGAGCGCACCACTATGGGCGGCTAAAACGATTCCAGTGCGCAGCAAAACAACGCGTGTATAAGACTCGGCCCCTCTGGCAATAGCTTCCCAGCGAAGGCATAGGGTTGTTGCAAAGTCGTGTTCTTGCACGGTAGAGGCTTCTGTCAGGACGTCATCGCCTCTGTTGCCGTAAACACCGATTGCCGAACCGCTTAAAAAAGTTTCGGGCGGGTTCTCGCTGCGTGCAAATAAATCCGCTAACTTCTGGGTCATCTGCCAGCGACTTTGACAGATGCGATCCTTTTGTTTGGGGTGCCAACGTTTATCAATAATGGCTTCGCCCGCAAGGTTAATGACCGCATCAAAGCCATCAAGATTGGGCAAATTATCTAGTGACTCTATCAGCGTCACCGATTCAGGTAATAGTGATTTGGCTTTTTCGGGTGAGCGAGTTAGCACGGTATATTGGTATTCATCAAAACGACGAATAAAAGCCAGGCCGATTAGCCCAGTACCGCCGGTGAGTAGTATTTTCATGGTCTAGTCTCGTTAATACAAGGTTGATTATTGCAGCGTCAGCAAACCATTAAGGCACGTTTTTACATCGGCAAACACGCGCTCTTGAGTGCCTAACGGTGTAAGTGCTGGGGCAGTGCCGCACATAAAAAGCCGTTTATTTACAATCAAAGCTGCTGCTACTGATGCTTGTTCTTTATCCTTCCAAAGGCCATCTTGGTAAAACACCGTATAAGTATCCCCACGTTTTTCAGCAAGCTCTATGGCAGCCGCGACACTAAACGGGCGATGCAACAGTTGCACGATAAACCCTGTATCGCTTAGCTCTAAAGCCATCAATGCCAAGCGCCACAAGGGGGCTTGATGTCCCGCTATCAAGGTGACTGCAACGGAGTGTTTTTTCTTGGCAACCTTGGCGTTTAAACGCAAGACGGCATAGCGAATTAGTTCATTTTCGGCAAAGCCGAAAGCGGCACCGCTATCACCACGCTGGGCGAGCTCGGCAAAGGAGGGTTCTAGTAAACGTTGACGACAAACAGGTACGGGGTACTGCGCAAACGATTCATGTATTAGATGCTCCACCTTGGTGGCTGAAAATGCTTCAATCGAAGCGATCAGCTCTTCAACGGATGTCTGCCAATTTTCAGCCTCATCACCCGATGATACGACTGACATATCACCTTGCAACAGAGGCTTGACCTTACCTAAGGGGACACCTCTAGCAACAAGCGCGAGGATTTCTTCAATGATCACGACGTCACCTTCTGAATAGAGGCGATGCCCTTTCGTCGTTCTTTCAGGTTTTAAAAGGCCATAACGCCGCTCCCAGGCCCTTAAGGTCACGGTATTTACCTGGGTACGGGCGCTAAGCTCACGAATTGGGAACAGTTTTGTGTGTGTTGGATGGTCATCTGTCATTACTGGCTTTGTCTCTACTATTGGAATGCTTGCCATTATATTTACTTATACAAGAAATAATAGTGTACAAGTTAATTCATGTACATTATTATTTCCTATATAAGTTTTTGTTAGGGTTGGCATCGCATTATTTGTCACTGAAGCCGTCATTACAGGCTGCCTTATAGCCGGTCAGCTATTGTTAGCACAAGCTTATCGGAGGGGTAGCCAAAAAAATGACACATATAGGCGAAAGCCAGGATAAACCATGAGCAAGCCAGATATTATCGTTAGCGATACCCTAGAAGCGAGCAATGCGCTGTCATCTATTCAGCTTGGTCTCAGTGCCTGTCTGGCAGGCCATAAAGTCCGTTATAACGGTGGCCATACACAATCTCGCTTATGCCTGGATGTATTAAACGAGCAGTTTTCGTTCAGCACTTTTTGCCCTGAAGTAGCCGCTGGTTTTGGTACGCCCAGACCAGCTATGCGCCTCATCGGCAACCCAGAATCCCCACAACTGGTTTTTAGCAATGACGATTCCATCGACTTAACCGCCAAACTAGTCAATGGCTTTGAAACTAAATTGCTTGAGTTAGACCATTTAGATGGCTACATCTTAATGAAAAACTCACCCAGCTGTGGGCTTGAGCGTATAAAAGTGTATCAACCCAATGGCCATCCCCATGAAACCCGAACCGGTGGTTTATTCGCCCTGGCATTACAAAAAAAATATCCGCTTATGCCCATCGAAGAAGAAGGGCGCCTGAACGATCCTAAGTTATTTGATAATTTCGTCGTGCGTGTCTACGCCTATCACAGTTTTCGTCAGGAGGTATTACAAGAGCCGTCAATACATAAGCTTATGGAGTTTCACAGTCGTTATAAGTACATGCTGATGGCACATAATCAAACACAATATCGACAACTGGGGCGCCTGTTAGGCTCACCCAAAAATTTACCGCTAGACGAGCTGACCGACACTTACTTTAAGGGCTTTATGCAGGCGTTAGGTAAGCCAGCCAGCAAGCAAAATCACGCCAACACCTTATTACATATGTTGGGCTACCTAAAAGAATCTGTCCCATCACCGGCGCGGCAGCACATCGTGGAAACCATTAACAAGTACCGAGAAGGTGTTTTTCCGCTGACCACACCGCTGACGCTGTTAAAACATTATTTGGATCAATATGGTTCCGACTATATAAAAAGCCAGCGCTACCTTGAGCCTTATCCCGAAAATATGAATCCGATTAGAAAATATTATCAATAAATAAGTTAGCATCTAAAAGGAAGAAATATGAATAAGGTTGTTGAAGATTTTTGTGAATATTATCAAGAGATAAGCCTTGAAAGTCTTTCAGATTTAGATCGACTTTATAGTGAAAGTGCTGTCTTCGAAGATCCGCTACACAGTATCCAGGGTCTCGATGAAATAACGAGCTATTTTAAACGGACGCTGACCAACGTCACCTCTTGTCAATTTCACATAGATGAAATTTTAGAGACCGATAAGCAGGCTTTTGTGACGTGGGTTATGACCTTTTCTCATCCAAAGTTAAATCGGGGGCGAGAGATAAGGCTAACCGGAAACAGCCATCTAAAATTTAATGAAATAATTTATTACCAGCGTGATTATTACGACCTGGGCTGCATGATTTACGAGCAAATACCTGTGCTTAGTTCTATTATTGGAAAGATAAAAACCAGGATGATCTCTTGAAGAAGATTGTGATCACTGGTGCTAGCTCAGGCATTGGTATGCAGCTTGCCAAAGCCTATTTGGTTGCGGGCTGGCAGGTAATTGCCTGTGGTCGAGATGCTAAGAAGTTGAGCCTGGCGCTTGGCGAAAATACGAAAAATCTACAATTTTGTTGCTTTGATCTATCGAACCGTGAGGAAGTGATTGCCAGTACAGATCAGCTTAACGAAATTGATTTGGCTATACTAAATGCCGGAACTTGTGAGTATATCGATGAGCCAAAAGCCTTCGACAGTAAATTATTTGAGCGTGTCATACACACCAATGTGATCGGCACCGGCTACTGCTTGGAAGCTGTTTTGCCGAATATAAAACCGGGCGGACAGCTAGCCATCGTAAGCTCGTCGGTCACCCTGCTTCCGTTAACTCGCGCAGAAGCGTATGGCGCTTCTAAAGCTGCGCTCGATTATTTAACACGTTCTCTGGCTATTGATTTGGCGCCCAAAGATATTGATGTCTCGCTAATACGCCCCGGTTTTGTAGACACCGCTCTAACTCAGAAAAATAATTTTGAGATGCCGAGCATCATAACAGCCGAAAAAGCAGCTCAAATAATCATGCAGGGGATCACCAAGCGCAAGCAGGAAATTAATTTCCCTAGAGGGTTTTTTTACACACTTAAGTGTTTGTCTCTGTTACCCAATGCACTTTGGCGTCGTATCGGCATCAATATGATAAAGCCATTGAAATGACCAAGGCAGCAATGCGGAAACCAAAAGTGAAGAAACGTATTGCTATTATTGGTAGTGGTATTTCTGGTCAAACCTGTGGTTATTTACTAAGCCAGAAACATCATGTCACCTTGTTTGAGGCTAATAATTATTTGGGTGGTCACACGGCGACGGTTGATATTAATCTCGATGGCGAGCAACTTTCGATCGACACCGGGTTTATTGTTTTCAATGATAGAACTTACCCCAATTTTATTAAGATGATGAAGCAGATTGGTGTTCAGGCTAAGGCTACTGAAATGAGCTTTAGCGTGCGCAATGATACTAGTGGGCTTGAATACAATGGCCATAATCTAAACACTTTATTTGCTCAGCGCCGTAATGTATTGAATCTGAAATTTTATCGTTTCATTAGTGAAATATTACGCTTTAATAAATTAGCCAAACAGTTCGATGCCAGTGTTGACACTACGGGCCAGCGTACGCTTGGTTGTTTTCTCGACGAGCATGGGTTTGGCGATTACTTCTCGAATAACTATATCCTTCCTATGGTGTCAGCTATTTGGTCTTCGTCGATTGAAAGCAGTAGAGATTTTCCCTTGCGGTTTTTTCTGCGGTTTTTTAATAATCATGGATTGTTAGATATTACCCAACGTCCACAATGGTATGTTATCGAAGGTGGTTCTCGTGGTTACATTCCGGGTTTAACGGGAAATATACAAAAAATAAGAGTCAATACGCCGGTTCAGGTAGTCAAACGACATGAGAACTACGTTGAGGTTATTAGTCAATACCAGAGTGAAATGTTTGATGAAGTGATTTTTGCATGCCATTCCGATCAGGCACTGGCGCTATTAGCGGATGCTAATGCGACTGAAGTTAGCGTATTAGGTGATATCAAATATCGTGACAATGATGTGGTATTGCATACCGATGATCAACTACTTCCAAAACGAAAAAAAGCCTACGCCAGCTGGAATTACCGACTTAGCTCAAGCATAAATCAGCTGTCCAGCGTCACCTACAATATGAATATTTTGCAAGGCTTGCGCACTAATACAACGCTTTGTGTCACCTTGAACCAAACAAATAAAATTGACCCGAAGAAGGTTTTACGTCGTTTCTCTTATGCACATCCAGTATTTTCGCTGGAATCATTAACCGCACAGCAAAAGCGTAAGGATATTTGCGGTCATAACCACACTCATTTTTGTGGTGCTTATTGGTATAACGGTTTTCATGAGGATGGGGTTAGGAGTGCCCTGGATGTGTGCCAGCGATTTGGCATTAGTCTGGATAGTGAAAACTTCAATGGTATTGACTCTAGCAGTCACATGGCTGGAGTGTTTTCTTAATGAGCATGATAGCGCGTAAAAAATTAGAGGAAGTAATAAATCCTCAGGCAAGAATATTGAATAGTGGATTTTATATAGGGAACGTATTTCACAAGCGTTTCACACCTAAGATACATAAATTTAACTACCCGCTGTATATGGCTTTTTTAGATCTTGATGAAATAGAAGCGCTGCATAGTCAGTATTGGTGGTTTTCATCTCGGCGATGGGCACCTCTACAATTGAAATCTTCTGATTATTTCAGATCTATCGCATTAAATGCATCAAATAAAAATACAGATGAAGGCGATGTTTTAATTAAGACTGATCAATCAGCGATGGTGGGTTCCCAACTAAAAAAAACTGCTATCTCGATTGCGAAAATTTTAGGGGCCGATGTCGGCAGAGTTAATCGAGTATGTATGCTGGCTCAGCTGCGCAGTTTTGGTGTTTATTTTAGCCCGGTTAATTTTTTCTTTTTATACGAGGGAAGAACAGCAAAATATTTGGTCGCGGAGGTGAGTAATACCCCGTGGAATAAAAAGCACTGTTATTTGGTGGATATAACAAATCCGGAATCTACTTCAAAAGCCTTCCACGTGTCTCCTTTTTTTGACTTTAATATGTCGTATCAATGGTCAATAAAACCGCCCAATAAGAAGACCTTTATTCGGATAGAAAATCGGAATGAAAGTCTGTTATTTACTGCAATATTTTCTGCGCAACGCCATGAAATTAACGCGAAAACAATGCGCAAGATATTTTTTAAATGGCCTGTTATAGCAGTTGTTATTGTTAGGAGAATTTATTGGCAGGCGACTAAATTGATTGTTAAAGGAATTAAATTAGTGCCTTATCAAACAAAATAAACTTACGAATATTAGCTAAAAAAATATTAGCCAATCATGAATATAAGCAATGTCATAAATGGAGTGTTGCATGGATTCATCTAAGGTAAACCGTAGTCACACCTACAAAAAAAATTTGAACAAAACCGTCTTTTTCAAGCTCCTTGAGCAGCTGGGTGACGGCTGTATCCATCTTGCCGAAGATGGGGGCGTCTATATGTTTGGTGATCCCGGCGCGGACATTCATGCAAAAATAACGATCGTTGACCAGAAAGCTTATCAGCGTCTTCTTTGGGGCGGAAGTATTGGTGCAGCGGAGGCTTATGTTGAAGGATTATGGTATGCCGATAGCGTGACTAACATTGTCAGAATATTCTCTCGAAATCTTTCAAAGCTAGACAAGTACGAAAATCGATTTGGTTTTTTAAGTAACATATTTAACCTGTTTAAACATCGTTTAAGTGCTAATAGTAAGTCAGGAAGTCGAACTAATATTGCAGCTCATTATGATTTAAGTAATGACATGTATCGTTTATTTCTAGACCCATACATGCAATATTCTTCAGCAATATTCCCGAAAATTGGCAGTTCTCTGGAAGAAGCACAGGAGCACAAAATGGCACTGATTTGTGATTACCTGGAGCTTAATGAAGATGATCATTTGCTTGAAATCGGTACCGGATGGGGCGGCCTTGCTTGTTATGCCGCCAAGCATTATGGCTGCAAGGTGACCACCACTACTATTTCTTCGGCACAATTTACTGTCGCCGAAGAGCGTATTACAGCCAGCGGCTTAAATAACAAAATTACGCTACTTTTAGAGGATTATCGCGATCTCCAAGGGCAATATTCAAAAATCGTTTCTATCGAAATGATAGAGGCTGTAGGCCATAAGTTTATGCCCGCTTATTTTAAAAAATTAGATAAATTATTGGCCCCAGGCGGTAAGCTGATGATCCAATCGATTACTATTAACGACCAACGTTATGACGATTACTGTAAAAGCGTCGATTTCATTCAGCGTTATATTTTTCCCGGAGGGCATCTGCCATCCGTCAGCTTAATTTGTAATCAAGTTAAACAACAAACCAATATGTACCTTGATCACTTCGCGGACTATCGACTGGATTATGCCAAGACCTTGAAAGAATGGCGACATCAATTTTTAAATCACAAAGAAGAAATTTTAGCGCTAGGGTTTAACGAAGATTTTATTCGTTTGTGGGAATACTATTTTTGTTACTGCGAAGGAGGATTTCGCGAAAAGGTTATTGGGCTTGCCCATATCGGTATTATTAAAAATCAACATTAACGGCTTGTCACGGCAGGCGCATATATGAAGACTACATGGCATTGGTTTCAGCCGATTAGCTTTCAGCTTATTTGGATTTCCGCTGTACTCGGGGGTAATCAATGGCTCGTCGTTCCCCTGTCTCTGATGTGCTTGCACTTAGTTCTGAGTCCGTGTCGTCGAGAAGATATAAGAGTACTACCCCTGGCATTTATGGGTATAGCCCTTGATACTACGCTGACCCATTTGGGGTTTTTTAAATTCCCGCAGTCTCCAATTTGGCTACTTGTGCTGTGGTTTGGATTTGTACTTAACTTCGGCCACAGTCTGAAATTTCTACGTAAACTCAGAATATTTTGGCTTTTTGTTATCGGGTCAGCCGGAGGCTGCTATGCCTACTTAGCCAGTTGGAAACTTGAAGCCGTGGCTTTGCCTTTCGGGGTATTGATAACTGCCTGTGTATTAAGCATCTGTTGGGCAATTATATTTCCGATACTGGTGAAAGCCGATCTTTATATTAGAAGAACAGATGTTAGAGGAAAAAATTATGACTAAATATAGCAATTTTTTGGCTATTTTTATCGGTTTTTGGTTTTCCCTAAATACAGCGAACAGCTTTGCACTGGATAGTGCCGTAGATAATGTCTTGAATGGTAACAAAACCCCACAAACTATATTATTTAAATTGGTGGGCCAAGGTACCATGCGCTGGTTATGGTTTGACATTTATCAAGCTAAATTAAGCACTCCTTCTGGAACCTATGTAGCTCAGCAATGGCCTCTCTCGCTAGAGCTAATTTATGCGCGTCATATAAGCCGAGAAGATTTAATTAAGACAACTGAAGATGAGTGGCGGCGCCAGTCGATTAACTATCAAGAGCAATGGTTAACCCAGCTTAATAAAATATGGCCTAATATTTCCCCAAAAGACAAGCTCTTACTCCAGGTTGACAAGGAAGGCAGTAGTCAATTTTTTTATAACAATCAGTACCTGGGTAGTTTGAATGACAAGAAATTCACCCTTGCATTTACTGCAATTTGGCTTTCCGACAACACATTAAAACCCGCTTTGCGCGATCAATTAATTGGGTTTGAATCATGAATATTGATATGAATATGAATAAAAGCGAATCTATGGGGTCAGACTCTATTGATTTCGGAATTTTGCAACGGTCAGGCGAATAGAGAAAGGTAATGAGTGATGTCGCTGAGCTTTTTACCGCAACGGCGGGCGTCTCCTGCCGACATGCCAGCGGGCCTGTTCGACTAACATCCAGTAACCAACGATACAACTCAGATTGCTGCGCCTGGAGCCGAGGTCGGGATTCGTTATGCCAGATGGTTAGAGCGGGTGGGTTTGTGGAGAAAAGCCGGGTGAGTTTTTGGCAATGTGTACCGTTAACTGCCATTTGACGTCTGTTACCGAGAAGGCGTACACATACTTTTAATGTCGGCTAACTTAAGGCTGATTTACGGCTAAAAACACCCTTGATTTACGGCTAGTTATCGGCTAATTTATGGCTATGGCATGGCAACCTAAATACACCATCAGCAATAAGCTTCTTCTCACTATTCGTGAGATTGGAGAGTCTATTGGTGAGATAAAAGCACAGCACCTTAGCCATACTACTTTGGCAAGCCTGGAGCTCAATGCCAGAGAGTTATCGTCTTATGCCTCGACGAGTATAGAGGGTAACCCACTGCCGCTTACCGACGTAAAGCGTCTGCTAAAGACCGGTAAAGAAAGCATACGTGACACTGAACGCGAAGTACTGAATTACAATAATGCTTTGCAAGCATTATATAAATCTGTCCGCCAAAACAGATTTGATTTGAGCGTTCTTACCTTGGAGAAAGTCCAGGGGCAGGTGGTAGATGGTTTGATGGATAACCCTTCCCATTGTGGTGCCTTGCGCCAGGACCCCGTTATCATCCGCAATTCGCGCAACATCGATGAAGTTGTTTTTATCCCACCCGATGCAAAAGACGTGCGGCAGTTGACAAAAGCGCTCATGGTTTTTGTGAATCACAATATTGGGAAGATTGACCCTGTTATTCTCGCCGGTATTTTTCATCGTCAGAACGTCATTATTCATCCATTTATTGATGGTAATGGTCGAACAACGCGCTTACTAACAACGACCATATTAGGTGAGGCAGGGCTTGATCTGTTCGAGATATTCAGTTTTGAAGATTACTACAATCGTAATATCACGCGTTATTTTAAAGCGGTGGGCCTTGAAGGTGATTATTACGATCTGAAAGACAATATCGATTTTTCAGCATGGCTAGAATATTTTGCGGAAGGCATATTAGATGAATTGCGCCGCATCATAAAATTGTTACCTGAACAATCCGGCCCCAAACCACGATTAGAATCACATCACCAACAGGTATTGGATTACATTCGCGAACGAGGCAGTATTACGCAACGTGAATATGGTGCCATTTCTAAACGTAGCCTGGCATCGCGAAAACTGGATTTTGAAAAATTAATTCATTTGGGTTTTATTGAAGCCAGGGGTGTGGGGCGTGGCACTTATTATGTTTCGGCATTATCTAAATGAATGTCCGTTTTTGGCCGAAGCTGGATGTTTGCGGATTATTTACACTAGAATGAGCATGGCTGAGGACGAATAATTAGATACGAATATATAAGCAATAAACCAAGATTCGGGAGTAGGGTATGAGGATAATTATGCTGTTAGTTGTGATGTTGATTGCCGCCATGTTGGTGATGCAACAGATGAAGACCGGAACTGATCCCGAGGACGAAAATAGTCAGCCCTACCAGCAGCAAATAAATAAGGCCAAAGATGTTGAGCGATTACTTCAGCAGGGTGTAGATGAGCGCGGTGCGCAGTTCGATCAAATGATGGAGCAGTTAGAAGCGCCTGCGCAATAATAGAGTAGGTGCAAGAATAAAGTAGATTTTCAATAGCCCAATACATTTAGCTTCCCGAATAAACGCCTTGCTTAATGGCGTCGCGAACTTTCTAATCAAAATCAAATTTTAATTATTAATCGACGGAGGCCATGATGGCGGAATTAAAGACGGCGGAATCAAAGATGGCAGAATTATCTGGAAAAGTAGCAGTAATTACCGGTGGTGCCAGCGGTATTGGCGAGCGCAGTGTGCGTCTTTTTGTCGAGGAAGGTGCGCGGGTGGTGATTGCGGATATGCAGGTGGAGCGCGGCCAGGCGCTGGCGGCTGAACTGGGCGATAGCGCGGTTTTTGCGGAAGTGGAAGTGCGGCAGGAGGCCCAGGTAAAAGCGGCCATTGATTTAGCGGTGGAGCAGTGGGGCCGGTTGGACTGTATTTTTAATAATGCCGGGTTTGGTGGCGTTATGGGGCCGGTAGAAGATACCCCAGTGGACGAATTTGATATGACCTTCGATGTGTTGGTACGCGGCGTTTTTCTGGGTATCAAGCATGCCGCACCGATTATGAAAAAACAGCAATCGGGCAGCATTATTAATACCGGTAGCATTGCTGGCCTGGCTGCGGGTTACAGCCCTCACGCTTACGCTGCGGCCAAGGCGGCGGTGTTGCAGTTGACCAAATCAGTAGCGATGGAACTGGGCGAACACAGTGTTCGAGTTAATGCGATTTGTCCGGGTTTTATTGCCACGCCCTTGGCGGCAAATACCGTGGGTCGCGATGACAGTTTGGTGGATCGAGTTAAATCATCGTTTTCTAAACAGCAAGCCATTCCTCGCTCGGGTATTCCCGATGATATTGCGCAGATGGCTTGTTGGTTAGCGGGCGATCGTTCTACCTTTGTTACTGGGCAAAGCATGGTGGTAGATGGCGGCGTAACCGGCGGCCTTAAATGGGCGGATCAGCCAGATTTCCAAAAAGCCTATCACCCGATTAAGGTGTATAACCCGGAAAAATAAGGTGTTTATTAACGTCGCCGCTATTCTGGATTTTTAGAGTCGAGATTAAAAAACCCGCGAATGGCAGTTTCCTGCTCCATCGCATCTTCATAGCCCAGCTTGAGTAGTTGTTGGCAAAAGCCGGGTTCAAATAATAAATAACTAGCGGCACTGGAGCCGCCACCTTCTTCAGTGGCGCCCACCACATGCAGGAACATACGCACACTTCTGGGCAGTTCATGGAAATAGTCTTCGGCTATGTTGTCGATTCCCCTGGACGGGGAAATGCACAAATATTCGATGGGTTTCAGGTGATCCAGGCCGA
Organism: Porticoccaceae bacterium; assembly: GCA_018069525.1. Taxonomy (GTDB): domain Bacteria; phylum Pseudomonadota; class Gammaproteobacteria; order Pseudomonadales; family Porticoccaceae; genus JAGPUQ01. The sequence continues at coordinate 45,663 of JAGPUQ010000017.1, forward strand.
GTATTTTGCGTTCCTCTGAAGAGATTTTCCCGGCTAGCGCATTAATGGACTTCAGGGTTTCCAGATCGCTCTCGGTGCTGTCGATAAATGCGCTATTCAGCAAGTGACTGATCATTTGTCCCAGCGAGGGTGGGTGAGCCGCCGGCACATCCGCTTGCTCGGCACTGGAATTATCACTAACGCCAATGACGAAGAGTTTCGTCGCGCCCAGATGCAAGGCCGGACTCAGAGGTTTTAACTGTCTGACGGCGCCATCGCCATAGTAGTGACCACCAATTCTAGAAGGCGGGAACAGGGTGGGAATCGCGGTTGATGCCATCAGGTGATCAATACCCAGTCCGGTGCGAATGCCGTAGCGACGGTTGCGCTTCCAGTTACTTTGACTGCCCTGAAAAAAACTCACCGATTCGCCGGAGTCGTAATGCATGGCAGTAATACATACGGCGTCTAATTCTCGGTTGGCGATGGCTTCATCGATGTGGCGAAAGCGGATGTAGTTTTCTAATAATTCCTGTAGCGGCGAATTATTTAATAATGCCACCGCGTTTTTTCGGCCGTAACCGCTGTGTAATAACGCCCCGATCAGTTTTACGGTATTTTTGGTGACGCCTAAAAAATCAGTGCGATAAACTTGATGTGAGTTTATCTCTCGCCAGATGCGTTCTAGCTTTTTGACACGCAGGGCAAAAGGTCCCGGTCGCCCGGCCAGCGCAATGGCGTTGATGGCACCCGCAGAGGTCCCGCAAATTACCGGGAAGGGGTTGTGGGTGCGCTGGGGCAGTATCTCGGCAAGCGCTTTCAGTACTCCGACTTGATAGGCGGCTCGCGCACCACCGCCAGAGAGTATCAGGCCAGCTGTCATCGAAGCACGAGTCCTGTTAGTAAAATTTTTAATTTTGTAGTTTTCATTGTCGCTTCTTATTTCCTTGTTAGTTGCTTCAGCTGCTTTAACACCTTACCTTCAAAGCCTTACCTTCAGAATAATGACCTAAAAAATACCCATCGCCAGACCGGCGGCAAAGCTGTGGCCAAGTTCGTGGCAGGCTTGTCGATCATTATCGTCGAGTTCGCCAACGGCAACGACAGGTTCGGCGATTTTACGCAGCGGGTAGCCGAGCGCAATGCGGTCGACTTCGCGCACCGCGCCGCTGCCGTCGTTACCAGCACCGACAAACAGCGCGTAGGGCAGGTTGAGCTGATGGGGTTCGGCGGGATAAAAAGTGCGGTCAAAAAAATCTTTTAAGGCGCCGCTCATATAGCCAAAGTTCTCTGGGGTGCCAAAGATCAGGCCGTCGGCCCAGAGTAAATCATCCAGGTCGGCATCAAAGGCGGATTTAACCCGGGTTTCGACCGCCTCTTCGCAGTGCGCACCGGTCGTCACCGCTTCGGCCATAGCGGCGGTTTTATTGCCCTGGCTGTGATAGATAATCATCAAGTGTTTCATGGTTAAGGGCTACATGGTTAAGGACTACATGGTTAGGGCTTGATTACAAGTAAATAAGGACAGTTTACACGTACTACCGGGTATTTTGATCGCGATAATTAGCGTTTTCGGTTTTACCGCCAGACCTTATTAATGCCCTTTGTCAGCGAAGTGCTAGCGGGTACACTGTTTGGTGAGTTTTACGCAAGCGACAGGGACGTGGCATGCAAGCGCTGTTATTAGCATTTTCTTCTGGTGCCTTCTCATCGGCTTTCTGGCCGGTGTTGCCGCCGCCCTGGATTTTTCTGTGTTTAATCTCACTGTGCCTGCCTTTACTGGCTCAACCTGTAATTACTCCATCTGGTATAGATCCGCCTTCGCGCTTGCAGCTGCGACCCGGTGTATTGATGGCGCTGTTCGCGGGTATGTTGTGGGCGGCGATATGGGGACAGTACACACTTAGCCAGGAGCTACCTGCGGAGTTCGATAAAACCGATTACCGAGTGCGGGGTGTGATTCAAGGCCTGCCGGATCGGAATGACCGACGCATCAAATTTCAATTGCGTGTTGATCACGCCGCGAATATCAATGGGCAAACTACGGGAGGACTAGCGGACGTTCAGGCGAGTGTTCCAGCTCTGCACACCTTATCGCTCAGTTGGTACGGCGGCGAGTCGCTCATCCCCGGACAGGAATGGCAGTTTGTAGTGCGTCTTCGCCACCCTCGCGGTTTTGCTAATCCCGGTGGTTTTGATTACCGCAGTTGGTTATTTCGCAGTGGCGTTTCGGCGACCGGTTATGTGAGAAAGTCGAATGATAATATTCGGCTGTCCGATACAGAAGGGCGTGACACAGGCGGGGTAGATGGTTTTCGCTATCGCATCGCCCAGCACATTCAACAATTACCGCTTAACACTCAAGCCCGGGGTTTACTCAGCGCATTAACCGTTGGCGATAAACGCGGGATATCTGCGACGACCTGGCAACAACTCCAGCGCACTGGCACCGTTCACCTGGCGATTATCTCGGGTTTACATATTGGTCTGGCGGCGTTGGTTGGGACTTTATTGGGCTACGGTTTAGGGCGCGTGGTGTTGCTGAAAGGCGGCATTTTGCTACCGCGGCAATTGGGTGTATTGCTGGGTTGGGTCACGGGTTTTGTGTACGCAAGTTTAGCGGGATTTTCGTTACCGACTTTGCGGGCCTTTGTGATGCTGTCGGTGTTTGTGTTGATGTTTTTACTCAGGCGCAACGCCAGTCCCTTTACCAGTTTGTTGTGGGCCTGGGCGGTGGTCAGTGTGGTGGAACCGCTGGCGATGTTGGCGCCGGGGTTTTGGTTATCGTTTACGGCGGTGGCGGTGCTCATCGCTTATTTTCGCGCGCGTCCCCAGTTTGCGCATACGTATGCAGGGCGAATCAGGCAGTTGGTGTACGGGCAGTGGGTGTTATTACTGGGACTGGCAGGAGGCCTGGTATTTTTCCAGGGCGAGTTACCGCTAGTAATGCCGGTGGTTAATCTTTTGGTGGTGCCCTGGATCGGCTTTCTCGTGGTTCCCCTGTGTTTGCTCGGCGTAGCTCTGTTCACGGTTTATCAACCTTGGGCCGATATTTGCTGGCAGCTTGCCGGTGTTCAGCTCGAGTGGTTTAGTAGCGCCGTGGGTAGGTTGTCAGCCGATCATAGCTGGCTTTGGGTGCCGAGTTTTCCCGGTGGTCCCTTGCCGATGATAGCCCTGGTATGTGCCGGGCTGCTGTTGCTGTCGCCTCGGGGTTTAAAACTACAGGGTTTGGGTGCCTTAATCATTTTAGCGGTGGTGTTTGCCAAGGGTGGCCGGGACACCGATATACCTCTGGCGATGACCGTACTGGACGTGGGCCAGGGTTTGGCGGTGGTGGTAGAAACCCCCGAAGGGGTGTTGGTGTACGACACTGGCCCAGGGTTTAGTGAGCGTTTTGACGCCGGCAGCGGCATTGTTGCCCCGTATTTACGGCATCGGGGTTACCGTGATTTACGCATGCTGGTAGTGAGTCATAGTGATCAGGACCATAGTGGCGGAGTCGAGGGCTTGTTGCGTTACTACCAGCCACAGGCACTGTTGTTGGGTTCTGCCGCAGATGGAGTGGGGAGCACTAACAACTTCGGCGAGCGGCAGCAATGCCGACGGGGTATGCGTTGGCAGTGGGGCGAAGTAGATTTTGAAGTGCTTCATCCTGACGTTGATCCCGTAATAAAAAGCCCTGACGCAGGTCTGGTGCGGACTAACAGCACCGACCGCAAGCGCCCGCAAAATAACAACTCCTGTGTGCTTGTCATCCGTTATCGCGAGCAGAGTATAGTGCTGACCGGCGATATCGAAAAAACCGTCGAATGGAAGTTGCTGGGCAGTGATGACTTACCAAGAAATGTCACTGTGCTGTTGGCGCCGCACCACGGTAGCAAGTCTTCATCCAGTGCCGCTTTTGTTCGGCACCTGGCACCGCGGCATGTGGTGTACTCCGCTGGCTACCATCACCATTTCGGTCACCCCCACGCCACGGTGGTATCACGCTATAAAGCTGTCGGTTCTCAACAGTGGAACACCGCCTCGGCGGGCGCGCTGCGTTTTGAGTGGCAGCTCAATGGTGAGCTGTCTGTGCATCGCGCCCGTGAACGGATTCGTCATTATTGGGAAAAACCGAGAGCGGATTGGCAAAAAGGTGAACAAGAAACAGCGCGAGCGATTTTGAACCTTAACTTGTTGTGATAAAGTGCTGACTCTATTGAAGTTAAAGGAAGACCTGTGTACGAATTGATAATCGCAGGCGGTTGGCTGATGCTGCCGTTAATCGTGTGCTCCCTGATTGTTATTGGGGTGGCGGGAGAGCGCTTTTTGGCTCTGCGCCCACACCGAGTAGTGCCCGCTCATTTACTCGGCCAGGTGTGGAACTGGGTCAAGCAAGGTGAAATCACCGAAGATAAATTGCGTGAGTTACGCGATTCCTCACCGCTGGGTTTATTGTTGGCGACGGGCCTGGTCAATTCCCAGCACGGTCGCGAGATTATGAAGGACAGTATCGACGAGGCGGCCAATCAAATTATCCATGAGCTAGAAAGGTTTATCTCGATTTTGGGCACCATTGCGGCGATCACTCCGCTGATCGGGCTGCTGGGTACGGTGATTGGGATGATCAAAGTGTTTACCGCCATTATGATTGAGGGCACCGGTAACGCCGGGGTATTGGCGGGCGGTATTTCCGAAGCCTTAATTACTACTGCGGCCGGACTCACCGTGGCGATTCCGGCGCTTATCTGCAACCGGTTTTTTGAGCGCCGCATCGATTCGCTGGTGGTAGTGATGGAGGATCAAGCCATTAAACTGGTGGACGCCGTGCACGGCGATCGGGTATTACCGGGGCAGGAGTCTAACGGCTCGTGAAATTTCGCCGCCAGAGAAAAGGCAACGACGAAATTAACGTGACGCCGCTGATCGACGTAGTGTTTCTGTTATTGATTTTTTTTATGGTGTCCACCACATTCAGTAAAGAGAGTCATTTGGCTATCGATTTACCAGAAGCGTCGGGCGAAATCGTCGAGGGCGAGGTAGACAGTATCGAGATCGTGATTAATCACGAGGGCAACTATTCTCTCAACGATACCCCTCTGATTAACCGTCAAATTGAGACCTTGATGGCCGGCCTGATAGAGCTCTCAGCCGGTGATACCAACATGCCTTTAGTTATTACTGCCGATGCCACTGCGTCTCACCAGGCCGTTGTTACTGCTATGGATGCGGCCGGTCGTGCCGGGTTTGCGCGTTTGAGCATCACTACACAACAACCGGAAACAGAAGACGCCCAAGCAGGCGAACAATAAACCCTTATGCCTGACACTATCGACCTTACTAATACCGACACCTCAAAAAATAAGCCCGTTGAACTCTCCGGACTGCAAATTTATTTGCGCCTGCTGTCGTACCTGAAATCCTATATCTTTATTTTTCTATTGAGTGTGGCTGGTCTGTGGCTGTTCAGTTTTATGCAGATCGCTTTTATTGATTTATTTGGTTACCTGATCAACGTGCTTTCCATCGTGACGGGAGAAACGGTTGGTAGTGGCGTAATGAATTTTGAGTCGAGTGACGGCGGCATGACGGCAAAAATTGCCGACTACCTGGTGGCCAGTGGTTTTATTGGAGGCGAAGACACACTCACACAAACCGGGATTGCGTTGCCGGTGATGATGATTGCGATTGCCCTGGTTCGAGGTGTCGGATTTTTGATTGGCAATTACGGCATGAGCTATGTCGCACTGTCTATTATTCATGACTTGCGCAATCAGGTGTTCGAAAAATATACGCGTATGCCGACAGCCTATTTTGACGGCAATATGTCGGGTCATATGGTGGCGCAACTGACTTTTCACGTCAATCAGGTCATGGGCGCCACTACCAGTGCCTTAAAAATTATTCTTCGCGAAGGGTTTCTGGTCGCTGGTTTGCTAGGCTATCTAGTTTATTTAAATTGGCGGCTGGCGCTGATGTTCCTCGCGGTGATGCCCTTTATTGCCTTGATTATAAGTGCGGTGAGCAAGCGTTTTCGCCGCCTTAGCAAAAAAATTCAAACTGCGGTCGGCGATGTCACTCATGTTGCCAGCGAGGCGGTTAACGGATACCGGGAGATGCATCTCTTCGGTGGTAAAGAATACGAAAGTGCACGTTTGCGCAAAGCCAGTCAGGCTAATCGGCGGCAGAATTTAAAGTTGGAATTCACTCAGGGTCTGAGCACACCGATAATACAATTACTGCTAGCAGGCACGATGGGCATGTTGGTGTGGTTTGCCCTAAGCCCTGAGATGTTGAGCGACATGACCACCAGTGGCTTTATTAAATTTTTATTTGCTTCTGCGATGTTGGCCAAGCCCATGCGTCAGTTAACCCAGGTTAATAGTGTGATTCAGCGTGGTATCGCCGCCGCTGCAGAATTATTTCTCACTCTGGACTCCGAAGAAGAGGTCGATGCCGGCACCTGCGAAGTGGAACGCGTCGACGGCAACTTTGTTTTTGAACACGTAGGTTTTCGCTACGACACCAGTAATCAGCCGGTGCTTGAGGACATTAATTTTTCGGTGAATTCCGGCGAAACCATCGCCCTGGTTGGATCGTCCGGTAGCGGTAAAACCTCCTTAGTTAATCTAATCCCCCGATTTTACAACTATCAACAGGGCCGGGTATTACTCGATGGCCGAGAACTTACCGAGTACACCCTGCGTAACTTGCGCCGGCAAATTGCCCTGGTAAGCCAGAACGTTACCCTGTTCAACGACAGCATCTACAACAACATTGCCTACGGCGAACTCGGTGGTGCCTCGCTCGATACGGTTAGGGAGGCGGCGCGTATGGCGCAGGCCCTGGAGTTTATCGAGGCTTTGCCCGAAGGCTTTAATACCACTATTGGCGACGACGGCGTACTGTTGTCGGGCGGTCAGCGCCAGCGTCTGGCCATTGCGCGGGCGCTGTTAAAAGATGCACCGATTTTGATTTTGGACGAAGCGACATCGGCACTAGATACCGAATCCGAGCGTCATATTCAGGCTGCTCTCGACGTTGCTATGCAGGGGCGCACCACCTTTGTAATTGCCCACCGCTTGAGCACCATAGAAAACGCTGATCGCATTTTAGTGATGGAGCAGGGCCGCATTCTGGAGACCGGTAGCCACGATCAGCTGCTCGCCGCGGGGGGGCGTTACGCCAACCTGTATCACCAGCGGTTTGCAGAACCGGCCGGTGCCTCTACTGAAGAGCGCGCTGTTAATGTCTCGGGCTCTGATCCAGTAAACCCTAATTCAAAAGACTCTAACTCATAGGTGTAGCCAAACAGTGACCGCACTTGAACGCGCCTGGTACCGAGATAACAGTTGGGCGCTGTTATTGGCGCCGCTAACGCTGTTGTTTCGTGCTTTAGCCTACGCCAGACGCCAGGTCCTGCAAGCGCGCCATCAGGGCCAGCCCTTTGCGGCTCCGGTAATCGTCGTCGGTAATATTGCGGTGGGCGGTGCGGGTAAAACTCCTTTGATTATCGCACTGGCGCGGCAGCTACAGGCTGCGGGTTTTCGTCCAGGCATTGTAAGCAGAGGTTACGGCGGTGCCGAAGTCGCTGAGCCGTTGCAGTTAAATTCCGAGCACAGTCCAGGTCAGGTCGGCGACGAGCCTCGACTGATTGCCGATAGCACCGCGTGCCCGGTAGTGGTGTGTCCCGACCGGGTTCGTGCGGTAGCGCATCTCTTACAACACAACGATTGTAATGTGGTGTTAAGCGACGACGGCTTACAGCACTATCGCCTGCACCGGGATATCGAGATTGCTGTGGTCGACGGCGAGCGCGGTGTCGGCAATGGCTGGTGTTTGCCTGCCGGGCCGTTGCGGGAATCACCAGCGCGCCTGCGTGAAGTGGATATGGTGGTGGTTAACGGCGCGGGCTATCAGCCACAAGGTGATTTTTTTACTATGGATTTAGTGGCCACCGGGCTGCGCCATTTAGCGACCGGCAATACTATTTTTCCGCAGGCCCGGGAAGAGACCTGGCAGCAGACAAAGCAAGTGCATGCGGTGGCGGGTATTGCCAACCCCCAGCGTTTTCAGCGCAGTTTGGAAGACCTCGGTTTTACGGTTACCTTGCACAGCTTTCCCGATCATCATATATTTTCGGCGGCGGATCTTGGCTTTGCCGACGATGCACCGGTGATTATTACCGCGAAGGACGCGGTGAAGTGCTACGATTTTAACAGTGGCGACTTTAACAATAACGTCGGAAATAATTTTAATCACGACAATATCTGGGTGCTGGATGTCGAGGCACAACTGCCGGATCTTGCCTGGCAACAATTAATTGCCGCCTTAAGCGGTCTGTCGGTGAATCAAACCGATACTCATGCGACCGCCTTGACGCCACCCTCAAAACCCCACGGTGACTGAATGTATTCCTGTGTAATTCCGGCTCGCTTCGCCTCTACCCGCTTACCCGGTAAGCCGCTGCGCGATATGGCCGGCCAAACCATGATCGAGCGGGTATACCGGGCGGCGAGTAACAGTGCTGCAGAGCGGGTTATCGTAGCCACCGATGACGAGCGCATTGCCGAAGTGGTGCGAGCCTTTGGCGGCGAGGTGGTGATGACCTCGACCGAGCATCGCTCCGGCACGGACCGACTGGCAGAAGTTGCAGAACTCTGCGGTTTTAACGACGACGACGTGCTGGTCAACGTGCAGGGCGATGAACCGCTCATGCCGGCATCGGTGATTGAGCAGGTTGCCGCCAATCTTGTCGAGCACCCGGATTGTGGCGTCGCGACCTTGTGCGAAGCGATTCAAAGTTATGCCGATTTTACCGATCCAAATATCGTCAAAGTAGTTGCCGATACGCAGGGCCACGCGCTGTATTTTAGCCGTGCGCCCATCCCCTGGCCCCGCGATGCGATGTCAGTGGGGGAGGCGACGTTGGTTAGTTCGTCTGTTTTCCCCTCGCCCACGTTTCCCCCGCCCATGCGCCATATCGGTTTGTATGCCTATCGCGTGCAAGCCCTACGCGCGTTTACTCAGTTATCGGTGGCCACGCTGGAAGCTGCGGAAGCTTTGGAGCAATTGCGTTTTCTGGCCAATGGTGTCCCCGTTCATGTCGCCGCCGCTTGTGCCGAAGTACCCGGCGGAGTGGATACCGAAGCTGACCTACAACGGGTTTGCGCCTTGTTGCTTGAGGACGGACAGCCTTGAGTGACGTGGCTTCTAGCAATAATACCGAGCTAGCACCGATACAGATATTGTTTGTCTGCCTCGGTAATATCTGCCGTTCGCCCACCGCCCACGGGGTATTTGAAAGCGTGGTAAACAGTAAAGGCTTGAGTGAACACATCGCAGTCGATTCTGCCGGAACGGGCGATTGGCACATAGGCCATGAGCCGGATACCCGCGCGCAACACGCCGCGAAAAAACGCGGCTATGAACTCGCTCATTTGCGCGCCCGGCTAGTGACCCCGCAAGATTTTCAGAACTACCACTATGTTTTGGCGATGGATCACGCCAACCTCAATGATCTGCGCAAGCTGTGTCCGCCGAGTTACGACGGCGTTCTCGACCTATTTTTGAACTACTCCGGCGAACACCAGCATCTGCTTGAAGTACCCGATCCCTATGCCGGAGGGGCGGACGGATTCGAGCAGGTGATGGATATGGTCGAAGATGCCGCCCAGGGTTTATTGGAGCATATTTGCGCGGTACACAAATTTTCTGCCGCGCCGGGTCGCTCTTGAACATTCTGCGCGATGTCGATCTCTCTACTTACAATACGTTGGCACTGGCCGCTCGCGCCGATTATTTTTGTGAATTAAATAACGCTGCCGATGCGCTTCAGGCAATCGAGTTTTCCCGCGCCAAAGGCTTGTCCTTAACCTTGCTGGGTGGCGGCAGTAATGTGGTTATCGCTGGCCCACTTGCCGGGCTTACCGCCCATATGGGGATTAAGGGGCGAGAGAAAATTACAGAAAGCGATGACTCGGTAGAGGTAAAATTTGGCGCGGGAGAAAACTGGCATGACACGGTCAATTACTGCCTCGATCAGGGCTGGTACGGCCTGGAAAATTTATCGCTAATCCCCGGTACCGTCGGTGCCGCGCCGATTCAGAATATTGGCGCTTACGGTGTCGAGCTGGAAGCTTACTTTGTTGCCCTTGAAGCGCTGGCACTGGATAGCGGTGAGTTGGTGAGGTTTAACCACGCCGACTGTGAGTTTGGTTATCGCGATAGTATTTTTAAAGGCGCCGCGAAAGATCGCTACGTGATTACCTCGGTGACCTTACGGCTGGCAAAAAAACCGGCTCCGATTTTGACCTACCCGGCCCTGCAGAAAGCGCTGCAAGCCGAGGGCATAGGCGCAGTGCCAACACCCCGACAAATTGCCGATACCGTGTGCCGTATTCGCCGCGAGAAATTACCCGACCCCAGCACAATACCCAATGCGGGCAGCTTTTTTAAAAACCCCTTGATTGCCGCCGCCCAGGCCGAACAACTGCGACAACAGTTTCCCGATCTGGTGGCTTATCCCCAGCCGGATGGAAAGGTTAAGCTGGCCGCTGCCTGGTTAATTGATCAGGCAGGTTGGAAAGGCGTACAGCGCGACGGCGTCGGCGTGCATCAACATCAGGCGCTGGTACTGGTGAGTGAGCGGCAGCATGTCGGTGCCACAGGGTGCGCACTGCTGGCACTGGCAAGCGACATCCAGGCAGATATTACTAAACAGTTCGGTATTGATCTGGAGATAGAGCCCGTCTTGCTTGGAAGGTAACTTGGACGATAACTCGGGCGGTAAAATGCCAAGCTTGTAAAATACCGGGTGTATAAGAGGACTTCGCAATCAATAATTTATCCTTATTCGGTCAGTCGGATCCAGCGACGGGAAACGCCTCAAGCAGCGCCTTTGAAGTCATTACTTTGCCGGATGGCGAGCTACACTACGCCCCGGAATTTTTACCCGCCGACATAGCCGATCAGCACCTGAACGATATTATTGCGGCGACTCCCTGGCAGCAAAGTCGTCTGCACATTGCCGGTCGCGAATGCCTGATCCCGCGTTTGAACGCCTGGTACGGCGATAAAGCGACGCACTATGGTTATTCGGGGATGCGTTTAGATTTAAATCCCTGGACAGAGCAGCTCAGCGCCTTAAAACAGCAAGTGGAAGCGGCCACCGGCGGGGTATTTAACAGCGCACTACTTAATTATTATCGCTCCGGTAGCGATAGCGTGGATTGGCACAGCGACGACGAACGCGAGCTGGGTTCCAGGCCGGTGATTGCCGCACTCAGCATCGGCGCGATGCGGCGTTTTGATTTGCGCCATAAAACCCGCAAGGACTTGCGCTACAAACTGGAGTTACAACACGGCTCGCTGCTGGTGATGGCCGGCGCCATGCAACAGCACTGGGCCCATCGCATTGCGAAGACAAAAGATCATAGCGAAGCCCGGATCAGTATTACCTTTAGACAGGTAGTGACATAGGAGTATAAGAATAAAATTTATAATAACTGCTTGATCCAGTACCGATGTGCTTGCACTATTACAAGCTTGTAGCGAAGGATCATCTTCGGTGGTAGTCTCTAAGCGCTAGTCGGCTTCTTTTATAAAAAAGCTGTCACGAAATTTGTCACGGAAGAAGTACACAAGGAGCGTCGTCATGTTAAAAGCACTGGTAGTAGATGATCACGATGTAGTGCGGATGGGTATCTGCAGTCTCGTGGAATCGGTTCCCGGCGTGGAGGTCGTGGGGCAGGGGTCCAGCGGTGAGCAGGCGATCACACTGTCGCGGGAGTTACGACCCGATATTGTGTTTATGGACATCCGCATGCCCGGCATTGGCGGACTGGAAGCCACCAAGCGCTTGCTGGCGGCCAATTCCAAGGTCAAAGTAATAGTCGTTAGTGTCTATACGGACGAAATCTATCCCACCCAATTACTCAAAGCTGGCGCGGCTGGCTACATCACCAAAAATGCCGATCGACAGGAAATCCAGAACGCGCTGCAAACCGTTATCGAAGATAAGGTCTATATCAGCCCGGCCATTGCCCAACAGTTGGTGCTTAAACGGCTCGATCCCGAGCAGGAAGGTTCCCCCCTGGCGAGCTTGTCCCAGCGGGAACTGCAAATAGCGCAGATGATCACCAGCGGGCATCGGGCCAACGAAGTGGCGGCGGTGTTGAATATCAGCCCGAAAACTATCAATACCTACAAATACCGCATTTACGACAAGCTCGGTGTGACCAACGACGTTCAACTGACGCTGGTTGCCGTGAAGCTCGGCTTAGTCGATCCCAGCGAAGTGGTTTAATGGCTGTTGATCAATCACTAGTTGTCGGATTTATCAATCACTGCGTTTATAAATAAACAGTTTAAAAATAAGTACAATAGACGGGTCCGTAACGGTGACCTGTATGGCCTTTGACGCAAAAATATTTCTCAAAAATCTGACCGAGCGTCCCGGCGTCTACCAAATGCAGGGCGACGACGGCAAGGTGCTGTACGTCGGTAAAGCTAAAAACCTGCGTAAACGGGTCAGCAGTTATTTTCGCAGTTCCGGGCTGGCACCTAAAACCGCTGCGCTCGTTAAAAAAATCTGCAATATCGATGTCACCGTCACCGCTTCCGAACTGGAAGCGCTGATCCTCGAACAAAATCTAATCAAGCAGCTGCGCCCGCCCTACAATATTTTATTTCGGGACGATAAGTCCTACCCCTACGTCTTCCTTTCCGACCGGGACGAATTTCCACGGCTGTCGTTTTATCGCGGTGCCAAACGTGCGAAAGGCGCTTATTTTGGGCCTTTCCCCAGCGTGCTTGCCGTGCGCGAAAGTATGAATTTTTTAAAGCGCACCTTTCGTGTGCGCCAGTGCGAAGACACGGTGTTTAAAAACCGTTCCCGGCCCTGTCTGCAATATCAAATCAAACGCTGCACCGCGCCCTGCGTAGGGCTTATTTCCGCCGAGGATTACCAGCGCGACGTACGCCACACCCGGATGTTTCTCGAAGGCAAAGCCCAGCCCCTAATGCGGGAGTTGGAACGGGATATGGAGCGCGCCAGCGCAGCGCTGGATTTCGAACTCGCCGCGCAATTTCGAGACCAAATTGCCGCCTTGCGCCAAATCCAGGCCCAGCAGGTGATTGAATCCGGCAACGCCAATATCGACGTCATCGATGCGGCGGTGGCCGGCAATAAAGCCTGCGTTCATGTGCTCTACATTCGCCACGGCCGCATGTTGGGTAGCCGCAGTTTTTATCCCAACATTCCCATCGACGCCGATAGAAGTGAAGTGTTGGCTGAGTTTATTCCCCACAGCTATTTTAAAGGTGGCGGTGGGCTCAAAGGGGGTGGCGGAGTAGACATCCCCAAAGAAGTGGTGACATCGGTAGCGCTGGAGGATAAAGCGCTATTAGAAGAGGCCTTAAGTATCGCCTCCGGCCATAAGGTAGTGGTGAAGTGCGTTAGTCGCGGCACCCGCAGTAAGTGGGTTGAACTGGCCGCACGTACCGCCGAGCAGAACTTGAGTGGCCGCCTGGCGGCATCGCGCAGTACTCAACAACGCATGGCAGCCTTGGCCGAAACCCTCGACTTGCAGGAAATCCCCCAGCGTCTGGAATGCTTCGACATTAGCCACAGCAGCGGTGAGGCTACGGTAGCGTCCTGCGTAGTGTTCGGTGACGACGGGCCACTGAAGTCCGACTACCGCCGTTTTAATATCGACGGCATCACGCCCGGCGACGACTATGCCGCGATGGAGCAGGCCTTACAACGCCGTTACAAACGCTTGCAGCAGGGGGAGGGCAAGCTGCCGGACATCCTGTTTATCGATGGTGGTAAAGGCCAGTTGGGCATTGCCTGTAAAGTACTCGAAGAGTTGGGCGTGGTCGGCGTGCTGATCGTCGGCGTCGCCAAGGGCAGCAGTCGCAAGCCGGGACTAGAAACCCTGTTGCTTAGCGTTGATGACAAAGTGGAGGAGATTGTCGCCGATGCCAATAGTTTGTTGCTGATCCAGCAGATTCGCGACGAAGCCCATCGCTTTGCCATCACCGGCCATCGCCAGCGTCGCGACCGCAAGCGTCGCACCTCACCCCTCGAAGGCATTCCTGGTGTTGGACCAAAACGACGGCGTGAGCTACTGCGTCACTTCGGTGGTCTTGGCTCCGTGGAGAAAGCCAGCGTCGCCGATTTGATGAAAGTACCGAATATTAACCGCAAAGTGGCCGAAGCTATTTACAGCGACCTCCACAACCGGTAAGTTTAGCGGCGCTAATGGATTCCTTGTATGTTTAATCTCCCCAATTCCCTGACCTTGCTGCGCATCGCGCTAATACCCCTGCTAGTTATCGTATTTTATCTACCCTGGCAGTGGAGTTATCTTGCCAGTGCCGCGATCTTTGGTCTCGCGGCTATAACAGATTGGCTAGACGGTTACTTTGCCCGCAAACTCGGGCAGGAGACCAACTTCGGTGCCTTTATAGATCCGGTGGCCGACAAATTGATCGTCGCCGTCGCCCTAATTATTTTGCTCGAACGTCACGCCACCTGGGTTTTCGCCATTCCTACCATGGTGATTATTGGCCGGGAGATAGTTATTTCCGCATTACGCGAGTGGATGGCCGAACTCGGCAAGCGCGCCAGCGTCGCGGTCTCTTATATAGGTAAGGTCAAAACCACCTTACAGATGATCGCCATTATTGCCCTGCTGCTGTTTAATCCGGCGATGTTCCCGCTATTCAATGTGTTCGCACAAGTGCTGCTTTACGCCGCCGCTGTACTCACCCTGTGGTCAATGGTGATCTACCTCCGCGCCGCCTGGCCAGAGCTATTTAGTGCCGCAAACCTGCAATCGACTTCGTCTTCGGCTTCGACAAGGGATAGCGACGTGAGTAACTCGCAGAGCATTGACCAGAACATTGAGTAGAGCTATGAGTAGCACTATGGGCATACCTGTGACAATGCACCGTCTGAAATAGGCAAGTGATCCATTCTCGACGTGCGCCTCTGTTCAACACCAGCACCCTCGGGTACAATCGCGCCCCTAAATTAGTTAGGTAATTTAGTCAGGTAATTTAGTCAGGTAAGAGTGGTTTTGAATTTGCGGGCGCGGTGGCAGAGTGGTCATGCAGCGGACTGCAACTCCGTTACGCTGGGTCGAGCGATTGCGCAGGCAATCACCACGAGGCGCGTAGCGACGAAGCCCGAAGGGTGCTAACAGTGAAGGCTGTTAGCATGAATCCGACCCCTGGGTCGGGATCGAACTAGACAATAGTTTTGAATGTATAGGCGCGGTGGCAGAGTGGTCATGCAGCGGACTGCAACTCCGTTAACGCCGGTTCGATTCCGACCCGCGCCTCCAACTTCAAAACCATTTAGATAAAAGTCATCATAGAGTTACGCAAAGCACTGCCCGGATGGCGAAATTGGTACGATGTGCACGACTGCATGGATGCAGGAGGTAGAGCACCAACAGTAGGCGCTTTAGGCGCCGCATGGAGCAGCTGCCGAGGACGCCGAAGGCGATGACGTGTAGGACACACTAATGTCGCGAGAGGCAGGACGCCGGAAGCGACCAA
>JAGPUQ010000019.1 GCA_018069525.1 Porticoccaceae bacterium
GATGATAGTGATTATCCATTAAACAGTAGGCATGACAGACCCAGTTATAGGTGTCACAGACACGCTCCAATACAGATAAAAACGCTAGCCTGTCATCATCGTCTTCATAGATTGCTTCCCGACGATCACCTCGCGAGGTGATGTGGTACAGCGCTCCGGCAAATTCCAGCCTAAGGGGTCTGGCCATAGTTGTATTGAATCGATATTAATAGAACAGCAAGGCTAGCAAAATCAGAATCATAAATCAAAGACCTGACCCCATTTTTCCTTTACCCTTATCGACTGCAAGTTAAGGTTTCCAAAGGAAAAGTTGACGGGCCTGGGATGGGGGAATAGTATTTCTAAAGAATAGATCGAGGTTTAAATGAACAGGCGCCAATTTTTCGCGACCATTGTCAGCCCGCTGCAACTCCGTTGCAGCATGGTCAAGCCATCATCAAATCCATAAATTCATGCACCGGGGTTGCCTCCAGCTGAGCCTGATCCTGACACAGAGCAAAAATTTCCATACACCTTGGCGGTGGGAAGCAGGTGGCCAGATTACGCTGGAATTTCTCCTCCAGTAGCGGAATACCCTCGGCGCGGCGACGGCGATGTCCCAGCGGATATTCCACCGTAACCTGCGCTGTGGCGCTGCCATCCTTAAAAAATACCTGCACCGCGTTAGCAATAGAGCGCTTGTCCGGATCGTGGTAGTCCCGCGAATAGCGCGGTTCCTCTACGATTTGCATTTTTCCCCGCATTTCATCGATTAATGGATGAGCGGCATGAAAACTGTCTGCGTAGTGGGTCGCCTCCAGCGCCCCGAAAATTAGCGGCACCGCCGTCATATATTGCAGGCAGTGGTCCCGGTCGGCGGGGTTAGCCAGAGGCCCGACCTTGGAGATAATACGAATCGCCGACTCGTGGGTGGTGATCACAATTGTTTCGATTTCATGCAAACGGTCTTTCACCTGCGGGTGCAAAATCACCGCTGCCTCGCACGATGTCTGGGCGTGAAATTCCGCTGGGAAGGAGATTTTGAACAGGATATTCTCCATCACATAACTACCGTACTGCCGCTGAAATTTAAACTGCCGCTCTGTTGGTGCCTTTAGTTTTAAATCCGCGCAGGTCTGGCTGAACGCTACATCATAAAAACCCCACTGCCGCGCCGTCAGCACTCCCGGAATACCCATCTCACCGCGCATGGTTATATCCGCCAGGCGCACTGCGCGGGAAGTGGCGTCCCCCGCCGCCCAGGACTTGCGCGAACCTGCGTTGGGTGCGTGCCGGTAAGTGCGCAACGCCGAGCCATCCACCCAGGCCTGAGACAGAGCAGCCATAACCTGCTCCCGGTTCCCACCCATCAATTTGCACACCACTGCCGTTGAAGCTACCCGCACCAGCAACACGTGACATAGCCCAACCCGATTAAAACTATTTTCCAGTGCGATCACACCCTGAATTTCGTGCGCCATCACCATCGCTTCCAGCACGGTTTCTATGCATAACACCGTCTTGCCCGTGGCCAAGTTACGCTGAGAAATGTAGTCGCAGACCGCCAGAATACCGCCGAGATTGTCCGATGGATGCCCCCACTCCGCTGCCAGCCAGGTGTCGTTGTAATCGAGCCAACGAATGGTACAACCGATATCCCAGGCAGCTTTCACCGGATCCATGCGAAAAGCCGTGCCCGGCACCCGCGCGCCATGCGGCACCACCGTACCCTCCACCAACGGACCAAGATGACGGGCACATTCCGGGAACTGTAACGCCAACAATCCGCAGCCCAGCGTATCCATCAGGCAGTTGCGGGCGGTGTTCATGGCCTCCGCTGAATCAATTTGATAATTCAACACGTAGTCGGCGACATCCTGAATCACCTGGTCGTAATCAGGACGGATATTGCGATCCGCATTCATATCTGCCTGTGGACTCATTATGGGAACTCCTTCTCATCTGTGCTTGCCAGCATATTACATTAATAAACCCTCGCCTTAACTTACGCCAACGGCCTTCTGAACGCCAACATTTCAGAAGCGCATTTATGTAATACACCAGGGGACTATCCGATTTCTATTGTTTATTATTATTTTGTATTCTGTGTAGAGCTCTTAAATTACTAAATTTTTTTGCGATATCGGCAGCCGTGCTAGTTATTGGCTATCACTGGCCATGGATCGATATCCACCAGCCCGATCATGGTCTGATTTTTTAAATCCCTCACCGCCAGCTGATCGCTTCCCTTGGGTGAGACTAATGGGAAAACCCGTGTATTGGGAGTAACCGCATCAGGCCACTGCTTGTTGATTTTCTCAGCCAGGTCGGCTGGTATATTTTCCAACAGAACTCCCCGTTCCTGCATAACCAAATTAACTTTCTCCAGCGGCCGGTACAGATGCGGGAGATATTCGATATCGAGACCGCCTGCAAGGGTGCTAAATAACATCTCCTGCTGTTCCTTCGGATCGTCCGGCAAGGCGGTACCAATTATTTGTGGCAAATGGGCTTTTAGCTCAGGGTAATTAACCGCGTCAAAATCAACGCCCTCGGTATTCGCAAGCACAACCTCAAAATGGTCGATGGCATAGACCAGGTACAGGGGTCGTTCCTTATAGATGACGGACAAGCCATAAACTAACGCTGCCGGCTGAAACGCTACAATAACCGACAGCTCAAATTTCAGACTGGGTTTACAAAGAAAAACGGGGTCAAAAAAACGAAAAAAGAAAAAATGGGGTCAGGTCTTTGATTTATGATGCCTGATAATACCGCTCACCGATGAATAATGCGGCCCAAAGTAATCCCCTATTTCCTTCAAGGTATACAGATAAAAACGCTAGCCTGTCATCATCGTCTTCATAGATTGCTTCCCGACGATCACCTCGCGAGGTGACGTGATACAGCGCTCCGGCAATTTCCAGCCTAAGGGGTCTGGCCATAGTGTGTATTGAGTCGACGTTGATAAAACAACAAGGCTAGCAACACTATCATCATAAATCAAAGACCTGACCCTATTAGTTTCTGACCCTATTAGTTTCTATTAGTTTCCTGACCCTATTAGTTTCCTTTTTACAAGCTCTTTATTTTCAGTGAATTAGAAGCACAAAAGTGTTCGCGAGACGGTGGTTACTGATCTTGAGAGTTATCCTCAGAACCAATAGAGTCAAGCTCGATTAATTTTTGAAGGCTATCCTGAAACACTCCTTAAAACGAATCCCCAGGCACCCTCACCCACCCTTCCATTAGCACTCGAGCACTACGGCTCATACTCGCTTTATTCACCACCCATTCGCCATCGGCCTGACTGGCTTCTGCGCCAACTCGTAAGGTTCCGGAAGGATGTCCAAAGCGCACGGCATTGCGGGCTTCACCACCAGCGGCGAGATTGACTAAGGTGCCGGGAATGGCAGCGGCAGTACCAATGGCTACGGCAGCGGTACCCATCATGGCGTGATGGAGTTTACCCATGGATAAGGCACGCACCTGTAGATCGATATCGGCTACGGTGATATTTTTACCGCTGGAAGAAACGTAATCGCTGGGTGGTGCAACGAAGGCTACTTTTGGCGTGTGCTGGCGGGCTGCGGCTTCGTCAATATTTTGGATCAAGCCCATCTTCACCGCACCGTAGGCGCGGATGGTTTCGAACATGGCGAGTGCTTTGGGATCGCCGTTAATGGCGTCCTGCAACTCTGCACCGGTGTAATCGATAGCCTCGGCTTTGATAAAGATGGTGGGGATACCGGCATTAATCATAGTGGCTTCAAAGGTACCGACACCGGGTACTTCAAGTTCATCAACTAGATTACCGGTGGGGAACATGGCGCCGTCGCCATCGGCGGGGTCGAGAAAATCCACTTGTACTTCCGCCGCCGGGAAGGTCACGCCATCGAGTTCGAAGTCACCGGTTTCCTGCACTTCGCCATTGGACATCGGCACATGAGCAACAATGGTTTTTTTGATATTGGCCTGCCAGATACGAATCACGGCAATGCCATCGGCGGGAATACGTTCGGCATCGACCAGACCATTACTGATGGCAAAAGCACCAACCGCCGCAGTGAGGTTGCCGCAGTTGCCACTCCAGTCGACAAAGGCTTTGTCGATAGCGACCTGACCGAAGAGATAATCTACATCGTGATCGGGCTGAGTGCTTTTCGACAAAATCACTGTTTTGCTGGTACTGGAAGTTGCACCGCCCATGCCGTCGGTTTGCTTGCCGTAGGGATCGGGGCTGCCGATGACTCGCAGTAAGAGTGCATCCCGCGCTGCTCCCGGAACCTGTGCGACTTCCGGTAAATTTTGCAGGCTAAAAAAGACGCCTTTACTGGTGCCGCCACGCATATAGGTGGCGGGGATTTTGATTTGGGGTGCGTGTGCCATAAGTATTCTCCTTAAGCCGCCGTGTTCGGTTTTTTAGTTAACGGTTGAGGACTCGAGAAAATCCTGAGCAAAGCGCTGCAACACACCGCCGGCTTCATACACCGATAATTCTTCGGCGGTATCCAGGCGACAGGTCACGGGTACATCCACAACCTCACCGTCTTTACGATTTATGCGCAGCGTCAGTTCAGCACGGGGGCTGGCTACGCCAATCACGTCGAAGGTTTCAGTGCCGTCGATGGCGTAGGTATGACGATTGTCACCGGCTTTAAACTCCAGCGGCATTACACCCATACCCACCAGGTTGGTGCGGTGAATGCGCTCAAAGCCTTCGGCGACGATGGCCTCAACACCCGCCAGCCGCACACCTTTAGCAGCCCAGTCTCGCGAAGAGCCCTGCCCGTAGTCGGCACCGGCAACAATAATCAGCGGTTGCTTGCGCTCCATGTAGGTTTCAATGGCTTCCCACATACGGCTGATTTTGCCCTCTGGCTCAATGCGAGCCAGTGAACCCTGTTTCACTTTGCCATCTTCCTGAACCATTTCGTTAAACAGTTTTGGGTTGGCGAAGGTGGCACGCTGAGCCGTGAGGTGGTCACCGCGGTGAGTCGCATAAGAATTAAAGTCCACTTCCGGCAAGCCCATCTTAGCCAGATAAGCACCAGCGGCACTGTCGAGCTGAATGGCATTGGAGGGCGACAGATGATCGGTGGTGATATTGTCACCGAGTACCGCCAGAGGACGCATACCTTTCATCGTGCGCTCACCGGCCAGTGCGCCTTCCCAATAAGGGGGGCGACGGATATACGTGGTCTGCGGACGCCAGTCGTACAACGGACTCACCTTCTCGCCGTCGTCGTCTTTGATTTCAAACATCGGGATGTAAACATCGCGGAATTGTTGCGGTTTCACGCTGGCCGCAACAATGGCATCGATTTCTTCATCGCTGGGCCAGATATCCTTGAGAGTAACTGGGTTACCGTCTGGGTCGATACCGAGAACATCTTTTTCGATATCAAAACGAATCGTACCGGCGATGGCATAAGCCACGACCAGCGGTGGCGACGCCAGAAAAGCCTGCTTAGCGTAGGGGTGAATACGACCATCGAAATTGCGATTGCCGGACAATACTGCGGTGGCGTAAAGATCGCGGTCGACCACTTCCTGCTGGATAAGCGGGTCTAACGCACCGCTCATGCCGTTACAGGTGGTACAGGCAAAGCCGACAATGCCAAAGCCCAGTTGTTCTAATTCCGACAATAGCCCAGCTTCTTCCAGATACATTTTCACGGTCTTCGAACCCGGTGCCAGGGAGGTTTTCACCCAGGGCTTACGGGTCAAGCCCAGCTTATTGGCATTGCGGGCGATAAGCCCCGCCGCAATCACGTTGCGGGGATTACTGGTATTGGTACAACTAGTAATGGCCGCAATAATCACTGCGCCATCGGGCATTAAGCCCTCTTCGTTTTCGACCACACCGGAGATACCGCGCGCCGCTAATTCGGAGGTCGGCACTCGGGCGTGGGGGTTGGATGGCCCGGCGATGGTACGTACCACGGAGGACAGATCAAAGTTCAACACACGTGGGTACTCGGCCTTGCTCAGGGTATCGGCCCACAGGCCGGTGTGTTTGGCATAGGTTTCAACCAGCTTCACCTGCTCCGCGTCGCGACCCGTAAGTTTGAGATAGTCGATAGTTTGCTCATCGATATAAAACATCGCGGCGGTGGCACCAAACTCCGGAGTCATATTGGAAATGGTTGCGCGATCACCCAAAGTTAGACTAGCGGCACCTTCGCCAAAGAACTCAAGATACGAGGACACCACTTTGGCGTTGCGCAGAAATTCGGTCAGCGCCAGCACGACGTCCGTAGCGGTAATACCAGGCTGGGGCTTACCACTCAGCTCGACGCCGATAATGTCCGGCAGGCGCATATAAGAAGGCCGACCCAGCATTACGGTTTCAGCTTCGAGACCACCGACACCGATGGCAATAACACCCAGGGCATCGACGTGGGGAGTGTGGCTGTCGGTACCGACGAGGGTATCGGGGAAAGCTACGCCATCCCGCGCCTGAATCACCGGAGACATTTTCTCCAGATTAATTTGGTGCATGATGCCGTTGCCGGGCTGAATCACGTCAACGTTTTTGAACGCTTTTTTGGTCCAGTTAATAAAGTGGAAGCGGTCGTCGTTGCGACGGTCTTCAATGGCGCGATTGAGTTCAAAAGCGTCTGTTTCAAAACCCGCGTGTTCAACCGCCAGCGAGTGATCCACAATTAACTGGGTTGGCACCACCGGATTCACTTCTGCTGGGTCGCCACCCTTCTCGGCAATTGCGTCCCGCAAACCCGCAAGGTCAACCAAAGCGGTTTGACCAAGAATATCGTGACACACCACGCGCGCCGGATACCAGGGGAAATCCAGATCTTGTCTGCGCTCGATAATTTGCTTGAGCGAATCCGTCAGTACAGCGGGATCGCAGCGACGCACCAGGTTTTCGGCATAAACACGCGAGACGTAGGGCAGTGTTTCATAGGCACCGGGCTGGATTGCATCGACAGCGGCACGAGTGTCAAAAAAATCCAGGTCAGTACCGGGAAGTGGTTTGCGGTAATCAGTATTCATCGCTTGGCTCATAGGATAAGTAACACATTTAAATAGTAGTTAGAAAAAATTAAACCTGATCGGCGCTATAATTAAACGCAATCGGCGTTATAAAGAAGAAAGGGAGCAGCCCGTATGATGGTCAACTCCCCCTTTAAATCAACACTATCAATAAGTGCCTATTAATAAGTACCTGTTAATAAGCACCTATTAATCCGTACTTATTAACTGGCAATTAGTGTTAGCAATCAACGCTGCGCAATAGGTGTAACCTTGCGTAGCTCTTCACCAACGTACTCGGCACTGGGGCGAATAATTCGGTTGTCGGCGCGTTGTTCAAACACGTGAGCGGCCCAGCCGGTCAAACGCGACATCACGAAGATCGGCGTAAACAATTTAGTGGGAATACCCATAAAGTGGTAAGCCGAGGCGTGGAAGAAATCTGCGTTACAGAACAGTTTCTTCTCGCGCCACATCACTTCTTCACAGCGTACAGACACAGGATAGAGCACGGTGTCGCCAACGTCGGCGGCGAGTTTTTCTGACCACTCTTTAATAATGGCGTTACGCGGATCACATTCGCTGTAGACCGCGTGGCCAAAGCCCATAATTTTTTCTTTGCGCTCCAGCATACCCATCATTTCGGTTTCTGCTTGATCGGCACTGGTGAAACCTTCAATCATTTCCATTGCGGCTTCGTTAGCACCGCCGTGCAGCGGGCCACGCAAACTACCGATGGCTGCGGTCACACAGGAGTGGATGTCCGATAAGGTGGAGGCACATACCCTGCCGGTAAACGTAGAGGCGTTAAATTCGTGCTCGGCGTAGAGGATCAACGAAACGTTCATCACTCGCTCGTGCAAGTCATTGGGTTTTTCGCCACGTAGCATGGTAAGAAAATGTGCGCCGACGGAATCGTCGTCAGTTTCGGTTTCTACTTTGACACCGTCGTGACTAAAACGGTACCAGTAACAAATCATCGAGGGGAACGTCGCCAATAAGCGATCCGCCATGTCGTCTTGCTGCGAAAAGTCAGTTTCGGTTTCCAGGTTGCCCAGGAAAGAACAACCGGTGCGCATCACATCCATCGGGTGCGCGCTGGCTGGAATGCGCTCCAGTACGTCTTTTAGCGCTTGCGGTAAACCCCGCAGGCCTTTCAGTTTAGTTTTATAGGCATCCAGCTCGGATTGATTCGGTAGCGCGCCCTTGAGAATCAGATAAGCGACCTCTTCAAATACGCAAACTTCTGCAAGATCTTTTACATCGTAACCGCGGTAGGTCAGCCCTGAGCCATCTTTACCTACAGTCGAAAGTGCAGTTTTTCCCGCGACTTGTCCACGGAGGCCTGCGCCTGAAAGTACTTTTGCCATGCTAAATTCCTCTAAAATTAATCGGTCTTACTAATGTTTACGTTACTAGTTTCGGCTACTTATTCTTACCTACTTATTCTTGGCTACTTATTTTTGCCCTGGGCAAATAACTCATCGAGTTTTTGCTCGTAGTTGTGATAGCCCAAATATTCGTATAACTCGGCACGGGTTTGCATGGTATCAACCACCGCTTTTTGATCGCCCTGCTCCAAAATACTGCTATAAACGGTTTCCGCCGCTTTATTCATCGCGCGGAATGCAGATAGAGGATACAAAACCATCGCCACGCCCCACTCCGCCAATTCGGCTTTGTTATACAGTGGGGTTTGACCGAACTCGGTAATATTGGCGAGAATCGGCACGTCTATGGCCGCAGTAAAGGCGCGGTAGTGCTCTTCCTCATTCACGGCTTCGGCGAAAATGCCATCGGCACCGGCTTCGACACAGGCTTGAGCGCGCTCGATGGCTTTTTCCAGGCCTTCCTGAGCAAAGGCATCGGTGCGAGCCATAATGAAAAAGTTGTCGTCGGTGCGAGCATCGACTGCGGCTTTCACGCGATCCACCATCTCTTCAAGACTGACAATCTCTTTATTGGGTCGATGACCGCAACGCTTCTGCGCCACCTGGTCTTCAATATGAACGGCGGCTGCACCGGCGCGAATCATTTCCTGAATGGCGCGGGTAATGTTAAATGCCCCACCCCAGCCGGTATCGATGTCCACCAGCAGTGGTAATTCGCTCGCCGCCGTAATACGGCGCACATCTTCGGCCACATTCTCTAAGGAGGTCATACCGAGATCCGGTAAGCCGTAAGAAGCATTCGCCACCCCAGCTCCCGATAGGTAAATGGCCTGATGGCCAACGCGTTCGGCCATCATCGCGCTATAGGCGTTAATGGTGCCGACAATTTGCAATGGTTTGTTCGCTTCGATAGCGCGGCGAAAGCGCATGCCGGGAGAGACCGTATCTGTCATGTAATTTACCTTGAATTCTCTTGGTGTTGTCGTAGTGTTGTCTTGATGTTGCTTGTGTGAAATCCTGCTGCTGTGCCGATATTTGCTTTGAATTCGTCCGTATTCGAGCCGCCGAGATCTAAGACTATGCTGTAGATGTCAGGCCTGTTTTCGGACATCGACCCTGCGGGGACGCAATTCTGCCACTAATGACAAAAAATCGCTAATTTTAGAGCCAATTTCAGTCAAATTTCGGCATAATGTCTCTTCATAATGCCTCTTCATAACGCCTCTTCATATATGTCATATATGCTCTGGCATTTCCAATTTGAGCCCATCCATGCCAAAGAAGTTTCTCAGGCGCTGGTTACCCGCACCACAGTTTATTTTAAACAATAAATGGCTGAGCTGGCTCGGCCCGGTGATCGGCGATCCCAACCTGTTCCACCTGACCCGACATTCGGTGTCGATGGCGTTTTTCGCCGGTATCTTTGTGGCCTTCCTGCCCTTGCCGGGACACGTGATTATCGTCGCCATTCTAGCGATTGTACTGCACTGTAATCTCCCTATTTCGTTAATGCTGGTATGGATCAGTAATCCGCTGACCATGGCACCGCTATTAGCTCTGTGTTATCAGGTTGGCATCTGGGTGCTGAACCGCCCTTCGGCCTTTGTGGAGTGGCAGTTCACCTGGAGCTGGTTAAGCGAACAAGGGCCCACGCTGATAGTACCGCTGCTCATCGGTAGTATTATTAGCGGGCTGGCGTTTGGATTTGTGGGGTTTGTGAGCGTTCGAATCTTCTGGCGCTGGCGGGTGATACGTCGCTGGGAAGCCCGTAAGCGCTTTAGACAATCTCGTTCTATCCCGACTACTGATTGATGAACAGGCGATGTAACGGCGTTATACTGGGGCACTAAGGACATAGACTCCACTAAATAAAAAATCGACAACATGTAATGGCCAATTTATGGAAGGCTTAACTGTAATTACCGGCTGGTTTGCCGAAAACGAAGCGGTTTTATCCGGCCTCGTCGCCTTTGTGGCGCTTGTGGGCCTGCTACTGTCCCCTTTTGGTGGCAGCATCAAAGCACTGCTCTTTAAGGCAAAACAAAAACCTGAACCAGGCCTCCTGACAGAATCTAAAATCAGAGCTGCCGGCAAACCCACTATTTATCTTGCGCCTTTCACCGGTAGTTCGGAGGAAGCTAAAAACTTCGCCCAGGAATTAAGCGAAGAAGTTCGGCGCACGATAGCTAATCTTACCGGCAGTATTCTTGTCACCGAACCTACTCTAGCTGAATATACCGCCAACATAACCGTCTTGCTTACCGGCTCGCGTTCTAGGGCGACCTTGCGTTTGCAGGACTGCCACAGCAACGAAGATTTCTGGTCCGGCCGTTTTGAAGCAGATCTCGATGATCGACTGGAAGCCATCGACCAGCTTAGCGCAAAACTTTCCACCTCTATCAGGTATGAGGTCGCAAGGCGTTTTATCAATCGAGACGACAATAGTTTTGAAGTAAAGCTCACGCGAATGGGTTTTGCCATGGTCAGCTCCGACCCTGCGGCCTGGGACGAAGGTCTTGCAACGGCCAGCGAATTACTCGCGGAGCAGCCCAAGGATTCCATGTTTCACTGTATTTACGGTGGCTTACTACTTCGGGAATTGGCCCTAAGTTATGGGCCGGTACCGGCCCATAACTTGGAAAAAGCTCAAGGTGCACTGCAAAAAGCCCTGACACTAAATGACCGAAGCGACTTCGCGCACGCCATGATGGGTCGGTATTTGCTGTACTGCCAGCGCGATTATCGTGGAGCAAAACGCAGCTATATGCGCAGCCTGGAACTCAATCCACTTTATGCTTTCGGTCTAATGGGGCTCGGCTATATTGAGATATTTAGCGGGGACGCCAGAAAGGGCATCGAGTTATCAAATAAAGCCAGTGCGTCGTCAGATATCTATAAAAAAAGTGGTCAATTGATTCAGGCAGTTGCCGCGGGTGAATTAAAACTCGGCAACTTTGACACTGCAGTCGAATGGATCCAGCAGGAGTTAGCTCCTGAAGACGATTACACGGGGACGCTAGTTGTACTGGCTGCGGCCGCAGGACTTGCAGGTAACAAGAAAGTGGCCGAGGACACCGTCGCTTCATTAAAAGAAAAGCACCCTGAAATAAGTATCGCTGGCCTGCGGCGCTGGCCCTATAAAGACGACGCCGATTGGGAGTTATTTGTTAGCGGTCTTATTAAAGCGGGGTTAAATTAAAGACCACAGTTAATTAATAAAATACTGCTATAGGTTTTATTCGTAACGCAGCACCTGCCCCGGCATCACCGCCGAGGCCTTCCAGGCGGGATATAGAGCTGCCAACAAATTAAGTCCCAGCGCCACGACCGCGACAAGCAACACATCTAAGCTGCGCAAATCCGCCGGAATATAATCGATGGGATAGACTTCCAGGTTCAACAACTGAACACCGGTCCAGCTTTGTAATAGCGTCATAAGGTTTTCAATACCCAGGGAACCCAATACGCCAAACACGCATCCAAGCGCCACGCCAAACACGCCAATCAAACTGCCCTGTACCAAAAAAATCTGTAAAATTTCAAAGCGGCTTGCGCCCTGAGTTTTAAGAATCGCGATAGCTGGGCGTTTTTCTACCACTGTCATTACCAACATCGCAATCACGTTAAACACCGCGACGGCTATCACCGCAAACACCAACAGGCCCACTAACTTGCGCGACATTTGTATAGCCTGATACAAATTGCCGTGGGATTGCATCCAGTCCACAAAACCAAAACCGGGTGGCAATAAACTCAGCAACTCATAGCCCGTGTTGCGAGCATTGAAAACGTCGCTCACTTTGAGCTGTAAACCCTGGGCTAGTATCGGACTACTTCCTACCGGATCAGCTCCCGGATCACCTACCTGTGACAAATCTACTTGGGACAATCCCGCAATATCCGCCGCTGTCGCTAAAGTGGTAATCACTAAGGTCTTATCAATGGTGGTATGGGTGCTGAATATTCCGGCTACGGTGAACACGCGCATTGCAGGTAGCCTGCTAGTTTGACCGCCACTCGTGCCGGCCCGAGGCGCCAATAACACCAGTTGTGCGCCCTCTTCGACCTGAAGTTCGGCGGCAATTTTTTCAGAGATCAGTAAACGGTCGCTGGTTTTAGTTCGAGGCGGAGTTAAGGTCGAGGTTGACGCTGAAACCGTCGCAGTATTCAAATCTCCAAGCTGCTGGTAAGGGCCTGTCGCTGTTTCATCGACGCCAAGTAATTCCACGCCGGTCACTCGGCCGTGATAATTCAGCATACCGGCGACGCGCACGAAAGGTTCTACCGTAAGCACCTCGGGCCGTCGCAATAAATCACCGCGCAGCTCGCGCCAGTTTTCGATACCGCCTTCACCGTACAACTGGATATGCGGCACCAAGTCCAAAATACGAGTGCGCATTTCGCGATCAAAGCCGTTCATCACCGACATCACCACGATCATTAGCGCGACACCCAGCACTAAACCGGCCATAGCCAACAGCGATACAAACGACACCAGGCGATTGCCACTTCCGGCGCGGAAAAACCGCCAGCCAATCAATAAGGGATACATGCGACTCAAGAACTCGCCCGACTTACTGCATCATTTTCCGGTGTGGTATTTTCCAGTACACCATTGTCCAAAGTTACGACTCGATCCATACGCGCCGCTACCCGCTCGTCGTGGGAGACGATGACAAAACTGATCTGCAGGCGTTGATTTAAATCCAACAGTAATTCCAGTACTTGATCTGCCGTGCGGCGATCGAGATTGCCGGTTGGTTCATCCATTAATACGCAGTCAGGGTGATTGGCCAGTGCCCGGGCAATTGCGACGCGCTGACGCTCGCCACCAGAAAGCGCCGAGGGTCGATGTTTGAGCCGATGTTCCAAACCCACGGCCACCAGTAATTCCTGGGCACGCTCTTGTATTTCACGTTTCGGCTTGCCGGCAATCAGCAGCGGCATTGCGGCATTTTCCAGGGCGCTAAATTCACCGAGCAGGTGATGGAATTGATAGACAAAGCCCAGGTGTTGATTGCGAACCTGCGCGCGCTGGGATTCCGACAGCGTTGCCAAATCCCGTCCCAGAATTTCAATACTTCCCTGATCCGGGCGATCCAGGCCGCCCAATAAATTTAGCAGGGTCGATTTACCGGAACCCGACGCCCCGACCACACCGAGTAACTCTCCCCTAGTGACCTTTAATTCCAGGCCATCGAGCACCACTACTTCTTCAGGCCCTTGCTGATAGGATTTGCGTACTGACCTGGCGGCCAGTGTCACATTACTGTTTTCAGCACTTTGTTGTTCAGACATTCGATGTTCCGATCGTTGGTAACTCATGTAGAACCCCATCAGTGTTCACTTTGCAGGGCCTCCGCAGGATTAACTCGGCTCGCCTGCCATGCGGGATAACTGGTCGCTACAAGAGTTAATAGTAATGAAATACTCACCACCCAGGTGACGTCCTGCCATTGCAAACGAGATGGCAATTGGGAGATAAAAAATAAACTTGGATCAAATACATTAAAGTTAAATAGCGCTTCCAGCCCCGCCACTACCGCACCAATATTGATCGCCAGAAAACAGCCCAGGACCACACCAAGAGCGATACCGGCCAGCCCTAACACGCAACCCTGCACTCGAAAAATTCTGGCTATGGTCACCGGACTCGCGCCGTAACTGCGTAGCACCGCAATATCGCTGCGTTTTTCGTTCACCATCAACACCAGCGCGGCAATAATATTAAATGCCGCCACGCCAATAATCACAGACAACAATATGCCGACCATGGTTTTTTCCAGTCTTAGGGCATTAAACAAATCGCTGGCATCTTGCTGCCAGGTTGATAGGACAAAGCCCTTGTCCAACTTCGAGCGTATGTCTTCAATACCCGACAAAGTATAAGGATCGTCAAACCAGAGCCGCAGGCCGTCCACGTAAGTACCGGTGCGAAATAAGGTTTGCGCGTCGGGTAAATGCATAAACGCGACGTGGCTATCAACCTGCCCACCAACCTGAAACACGCCAACCACGATCATGCGTTTCACTCTGGGGAAAGCCCCAGCGGGCGTAATATTGAGTTCGGGTAAGGTAATTAATACTTTGTCGCCGGGGACCACACCGAGATTGCGAGCGAGCATTTGACCCAACACCACCCCGAAGCGCCGATGTCCCAGGATATCCAAATCACCCGCGATCAAATGAGCATCCAGCATGGTGTGGGCATCTTCCAGCTCTACGCCCTGCAAACTAAGGGGCTGATAGCGGCCATCGAAAGCCACCAGTCCCTGGCCGTCGACAAAAGGTGAAGCGTAGGGTGAAGTGGTCGTCGAGTCGGCAGGTGATTGAGATGTTAATTGGTCGCGGATTTGTTGCCAGTCTTGCAGACCCTCAGGCCGTGTAATCGTGGCGTGGGGCAATATATCGAGCATGCGATCTTTGATTTCTCGATCGAAACCGTTCATCACCGACAGCACCACAATCAACACCGTGACACCGAGGGCCATGGCGCCGAGGGAAAACAGGGAGACAAAAGACAAAAACCCATCGCGCCGGTTACTAAACGCATAGCGCAAACCGACGAACAGGGGCAGATTAGATATCATAGGGGGATTAAATCGAATTCAGGCGTCGGCAACAAGCCCGCCGATTATAAACCTCGAACCACGGGAGGCCCTTATTGTTTTTCGAGGTACTCTTCCAGAAACTCCAGGCGATCATTACCCCAGAAGTATTCATCGCCAACGGCCATAATCGGTGCTCCGAACACACCGCTGGCGTGGGCATCGACGCAGGATTTACGGAACGCAGTTTGCCCCGCAGAGGACTCCACAAAAGCTATAAGTTTATCGGCATCCAGACCCGCTTCGACGGCAGCCGCCTTTAGTTCGCTATCGTCGGCGGGATCAATGCCCTGCCCCCAAATACGTGCGTACGCTGCGGTGACGAAGGCTTGGGCACAATCGTGCTCAGCAGCAAATAATGCTGCGGTATTCCACTTCCCGCAAGCGAAGCTTTTAGGAAAAGACAAGGGCACATCATAGCGCTCCGCCCAGCGATGCAAATCCGCGAGCATAATTTTAATTTTGGGAGGCACTTCTCGATTTGAGGGGCCGTAATTACCTGCGGCGATTTTTGCCATAGGGATATCAATGGGATGATAAACAATCTTCGCCCCCTGACGCTCGGCTAGCTCCGGCAATTTAACATGGGCCAGGTAGCTAAATGGACTAATAAAATCAAAGTAAAAATCGATCTGTTTCATTATTCTCTCTATCCTATCTCTATCCCGTCTCTGGACCCGGTTTCCGGTAACTATACCTTGCGCTCACCGCTCATGATGTTTTGATAAAATTCCCAAAAGCCAATAATGGTGCCTTCGGTGACTAAATGATCGGCATCTTCGGAACGACCGCCACCCATACCGATGTAAGAAACATTGTTTTGATCGCTTTGTATCCCATCTTGCACCAACTCCACCGCTTCGCCATCTTCCATGGAAATCAATCCGGCGGGACCAATTAAATTATTTTGTTTGATGCGAATGTCCTGCATCTCAGCATCATCGTCAACATAACCAAAAGATGTCCATACCAACTCAAATTCTTTTGGTCCATAAGTAACAATTTGTCGCACCGCCAGGGTGTTGGCAATTTGCTGAACAATTAAGTTCGGGAATAACGCTAAAATAACTAGCGTTACTTCATCCTCAAACTCCAAACGACCTTTTAATAAAGACGGATCTTTCAAAGTAAATTCTGAGTTAAACGCGCGTTGATCTGCATAAGCTTCGGCATCGTCTGCGGCCGAGGAGGAGCCAGCTTTCGCCGTCAACATAGCATGACAACGCTTGTCATCCATTTTACTAACACCCGTTTGCGTGGAGCGATACAGTCCAAACGTGGTGTGAAATAAATGCAATAAACTGGCGTGATAGGGATCGCGGGTATTTTCCGCATAGAGCTTCCAATTGCCATAAATACGTTGGCGCTCATCCCCCAGTATTTTAATCGGTCGATTAAAAACTCGGCGAATAGCCGCACTCGCCATCGGACCAAGATAGGTTTCCAGATCGGCAACCGAGCTTGAGAACGAGGCAAACACTAAACCGTTCAGTATTTCCACTCGTAGACTTTGCAGACTATGTTGCTTCATGTCGAAGTCTTTTGGCATACCGCCATTGCCCTTAAGACCACGCCGAAATGGCACGCCAATTAAATCGCCCTTCAAGTTATAGGCCCAGGAGTGATACACGCACTCCAGATTGGGCACATTGCCGCGCAGGGAACGACACACCTTTGCACCGCGGTGAGCGCAGCGATTGACGACGACATTAACGCCGCCCTCCTCGTCGCGCATCACGATTACCGGAGTCTCGCCGATAAAGGTAGATTTAAAATCACCGACTTCGGGAATTTCTTGCTCAAGTGCGACAAAGGACCAGGTGTCACCGCGAAAAATGCGCTCTTGCTCGGCGGTATAGGCATCCTGTTCGGTAAACAGGGAATACGGCACAGCAAAGCCTTCGCCAGCTTGTGGCCAGTCTTCTAAGGTTTGCGCGAGATTAAATTTGTCGGTATCTACTGTCGGTATTGTTTGCATTTTTCAGCCCCTTAAATCGGTGTGACTAGCAAGGTGGCAATTTGATTGGTGTCGAACACAGCAATTTTTTCTTTAAACTTTAATTCACCCGCAACGCGGGTCAGCGTATCGATATAGCGCCCCACGCTGTAGGTGCGGGAAGCACCGTCTAGCAAGGTTTGGAACACCACATAATTGGTGTGCACGACAATATTATCGTCATCGACGGAATGAATTAATGGAATACTTAATACGTGCCGATAAAAATGTTCGGCAAAAATATTGGCATTGCGCAAGGACACAATGCGATCTACCAACATCCCTTTACTGTCGCAGCGAATTGCCGACACCGGTAAACCCCGATCGAAATTTTCACGAGACTGCAACATGTAGAGACAATCGTCGGTGAAATACTCCGGCCAGTCTTCTAATCGGTCGGTATCGATACACTCGGCATAGGAAGCCAAAAACCGGCTTACCTCGGTTTGCAGAGTGGGATCAATAGTTACAGACGGATTTGATATCGGCATTAGTTACCTAAGCGCTTACGAGATAAATTTCGTTATTTTCAACAGTGACCGGATAAGACTTTATCGCCACCTGGCAGGGAAATGCCGTTGGCTCACCGGTTTTAATATTAAAAGCCCCTCCGTGAAAAGGACATTCAATTTCTTCGCCTTCCTGGTAGCCGTCGGTCAGCATGGCGTTACCGTGGGTACACAAGTTGTCGGTGGCGAAATAGTCACCGTCCAGCTCGTATACCGCAAGTGAAGGAAAGCCTTCTACGTTTACATTCAAGGGTGCGCCGTCGCTGACTGCATCTGTCTTACATAATAAAATTTTGCTGCTCATTCTGATCTCTGTCTTCCTGCTAATCGTTAATAATTATTTAATAAGACTATGGGCCGCTAATGTTATTAAATCTTGGCTATTAGCATTAGCGGCCATCTTCATTCAAGCTGATTTATAGCTCGATATCCATACCGTAGCCTTTCGCCTCAGAGCCGTGCCCAAAGACATCGCCTCGGTAATACTCACTGTGCTTAAGGGTTTTTCGCGCTCCCCAGCCCATTTCCAACAACCATCCGGAAGGTGTCGCCGCATAAAAGGTTACCGCCTGGTCGTTGGCGTGTTTACCCAACTGCAAGGCGACATCGATGTCCTGTTTGCGAATATCGTCGTGGATAAGCCCTACATCATCGAGCTCGGTATATTCGATCATCAGGTGGTTAATATGTTTTTCCATCGGCCCCAAACCAAAGGCTACAGAGTGCTGCCGCTCATTACAGCTCATAAAAACAGGTTGCGCTATCATGCCATTGGGTAATGCCAGCTTATAATCTACACCGCCACTCATGCCTATTAATTTGTAAAACGCTATCGCTTTTTCAACATCCGGCTCGTTCAAAATTATGTGCCCGATACCCTGATCTCCCGTTAAGAACTTACCGTACATGGGTCGCCCTGGATGGAAGGGCTTACCCACATCAACCTGTGGAGAGTGGAAAATTTCGGTGGGCACACCACCTGGAGAAAGTAATTTAAGCAAACCCAGCACGTCTCGCTCTTCGGCCTCCTCATCCGTCCCCCACGCAAAGTCGATATTTGCGCCGGCAAGCGTATCGGCCATCTCCGCAAGAGCGTCTAAGTCTGAAACCCTCCAGCCGATATAGCTCAGGTCATCTTTGCCATTGACGTCAACGGTGATCCGTCGCGACCATTGATCCATGCGAAAATGAAAGCGGTTTTTCTCGCCTTTATCGACCAACTGCATACCAACGGTCGCCGACGCGTATTTTTTCCAGGCTTCACCATCAGAAACCGAGAAACCTAAATAGCCCAATTCGATAACACCCATAATCCTATCCTCTTATTTACAAAACACAGTTAATTACATTATTAAGTTAAGCACTACGCCGTCTTTTTTAACAGCTGACGCAAATCAATATTGACGTCTGCCAAAGCGACAGTATCGACCGGGATCGAACGTTCGAGCAAGCGCCGACCCGCACCCATATCTTTCGCTTGATTCACGGTTAACAGGCCGCGAATCAGGTTATCCTGCACAAAAAAGGCGGAGAACTGTCGGCTGTTTTCATCGCCACGAATCACTACCTCGGCATCGGAAATCACATCGCCCAGGACTTGAATATTAATATCAAACTGATCCGTCCAAAACCACTGGGGTTTCAGATAGGGTTCGGCTTGCCCGGCAATGGCTCGCGCCGCGAAAATAGCTTGATCCTGGGCGTTTTGATAGGTTTCACAACGACCACGACCGCCAAAATACAAGGGCGAGTTTGCCACATCCCCCACCGCATAAATCGCCGGGTTAGAGGTTTGAGCAAATTCGTTTACCACGATGCCGTTGTCTATCTCCAGTCCGGCCGCTTCCGCTAATTCGAGATTTGGAATCACGCCAATGCCGACGACTAAGGCATCTAAATCAACCTGTTCACCGTCGTTAAGAATCACGCCGTTCACCCGGCCTTGCTCGCCAAGAATGGAACTAACACCACAACCGAGGCGAACATCGACACCCTCTTCCCGATGCACCTGCGCCAACCAGGCACCAAAGCGCGGCCCAAGGGCACGCGCCATCGGTATTTCCAGCGGCTCGATAGTAATCACCTCGCAACCGCGCTTACGAGCGCTGGCGGCAACTTCGGCACCGATCACTCCCATACCGATAAAACCGATGCGCGCCCCTGGTT
The DNA here is from genome assembly GCA_018069525.1 of Porticoccaceae bacterium. Classification (GTDB taxonomy): domain Bacteria; phylum Pseudomonadota; class Gammaproteobacteria; order Pseudomonadales; family Porticoccaceae; genus JAGPUQ01. The sequence continues at coordinate 19,646 of JAGPUQ010000019.1, forward strand.
TTAATTCTTCAGACAAGGCCCGCGCATCTTCGAGAGTACGTAGATAATGTATACCCTTAAGATCGGAACCTTCGATATTCAAGCGACGGACACGAGCTCCGGTCGCCAAAATAACTTGCTCAAACGCGACCTCACTACCATCCGACAATTCAACCTTCTGCCCTACCGTATCCAGGCGCTCCGCCCGTACACCGAGGCGTAAATCAATGTTGTTCTCAGCGTAGTCGGCTGAGTCCAGAATATAAAACTGTGCCGGTAAAGTATCAGGCTCAGTTAATACCTCTTTCGACAGGGGTGGCCGCTCATAGGGCAGTTCGGTCTCGTCCCCAATCAAGGTAATAGCGCCTTCGTAACCCGCCGTGCGCAAAGCCTCTGCGGCCCGACCGCCTGCCAGGTTCGCGCCGATAATAACTACGCCTTTCGCGTCTGTCACAGCCATATTAAAGCCCAACTTCCCAGGAAGGCGTTTTGCCGGAGCTTAATTCCTTGTGCAATGCCGCCCACATTTCACCGGAGGCCCGCGCACCCGCTAAATAGTTTTCCGGGCACAGGTGATAAGGCGGTCTAACCGGGCCGCAATTCATCCAGCCAGCTGCATTCATCCGCTCTTTCTCCAGGGCAATGTTGTACATCGAAAATTCCTGGAAACTGCCATTGGGAAATAAAGGCGCAGCAGTGGGTGCAAGCTGGCTCTGAAAGGCTTTAGCCTTGCTCCAGTCGCCCGTGGCTCGCGCCTCGGCAATCACGTCGCGCAGATACACCGAAACACTGGGGCCACATACGGCGCCACTGGTCCAAAATGCATCGATGGAGTCGTCCATACGCGCCGCGGCGTAATATTCAAAATCCAGAGGCAACAATTTAATGCGCCCTTGTATCGCCGACTGATCGCGCATTAAGGGACCCACACCGATGTATTTCGCGGTGACCACCTGAGGGATTTCCGCCACTGCGGCCCAGAAAGGTCGTGGGAAATCAAACTTAAAGGCTTCCGGGTTGGCGTAAATCGCGTAGTTCATATCCGGAGCGCCATCGGTAACATCCTTATAGAACTGCACCGCCGTGTCGACGCTGGGCGCGCACCACATGGGAATACCCAGCATAGTTCCATCGGCGCCGATATCCTGAGCTTTCAGGGTCAGGTCAATGGTATCGCGAGTATTTAAGGTAGTTGTGCCGACGAAAACCGGCACTCTCCCACGAGCCGCATCGACCAGGGCACCCATATAAGCGATTTTTTCATCGTAGGTTAAGGTCGCCGCTTCACCCAGGGTACCCATGCTGAGAATACCGTTGATACCGCCGTCAATAAGACCTTCAACCACGCGCGCAGCCTCGTCGAGATCAACGGTGTTGCGCTCACGCCAATCCGAGGCGTTGGGTGTAGCCGGTGTGGGTAGAATTGCCCATGCGCCTTTTATGTCGCTCGGGGTTAGTCGGTCTGGTTTTCTCATTACTTATCTTCCTGTTAATTACTTCTGTTGCGATTGATACTGCTACATTGAGCTTATCTATTACATTGGGTCTATCTACTATTCGGTCTATCCATTATTCAATCTATCTATTATTCCATCCTATCGATGACATTTACCAATCGATCAACGCGTTACACAGATTGTAATGCGTTGCACTAAATGCGGCAAATCTGATTTAGGAAACCCGAGTGTATTGACCTACTTGCCTGGGTTAACGAGCTCTGCGGTATAACCAATATCGCGACTAGCCTGAGCGCTAACTTTCAATAGTTGTTTGGTTGCAGGGGATTTCCCATCAAAACGATCCGCACCGCGGTCAATCAAGCCAAGCACCGCCTCAGCCTCGCCGTCTTTATTAAGAATCGGCGCACTAATTGCCGATAATCCAGGAATGACTACACCTGATCCTACCGCATATCCCGCTGACCTAACACGCTTACGTAGCGCAGGGATGTCGCCCACCTGTGTTTTCGACTGCTCTGTACCAGGCAACAATTTTAATTCTTTACTGACCAGGTCCTCTGTCAGTGACTCCTGCAAAAAAGACACGAACACCTGGCCCGCCGTAGACGAGAGTACTGATAGTACCGAGCCCAGGCCAAAGGACGTTGCCAATGGTGGCCGACCGTGAGTCCAGCGAATAATGGTCGGCCCATTACTGCCCCAGATAGTCACCAGACCAGTGAGGCCGGTCTCTTTCACCAGGGTATCAATGGCATTTCTCGCCACCAGACTGACATCCAGTTGTGCATAGGCAGCCAAGCCCAGCCTTAAGGCTTGCGGCCCAAGACCGTAATAGCCGGACATGGCCGCTGGTATAACCAGGCCCGTATTCACATAAGCAGCTAGATATCGATGGGCCTGACTACGCGACAACCCGGACATTTCCGCCACATCCCGCAAGGGCATAGGGCCGTTATTTGCAATCAGTGCATCCAACACACGCACACCAATTTCGACGGACCGAATGCTCTTGCTGCCATTACCACTGCCACTGACATTGGGTTTTTCGGCGGCTTTATCTGTTAATTTATTATCCACACGGATTTCCTTACCAGTGATATCTGTCATTAAAAACTGTCCTAAACAATGTATGACCAATACAACATATGACCAAAACAATAAAGGACTCGTCCAAGTTATCAGACGAGCCCTATAGTAAACGTTTCGTTTTTAGCTCAACTAAAATCGACTAGAGATAAACGTTAAGATTTTTACTTAACAAAATATTTTGCTTAAGAATAATTAAGCGTTTTACCAACTGAAAGCCATTACTGGTAGCACGCCAAATATCTTCTCGGTTACCGAGCAAGGTATCTTGATCGCGCTCATTGCGATTCCGATAAGCTAAATAATTGGAATACACTTTGTGCTCGTTCGGGTTATCCGTTAACTCAACTTCAATATTAGTAATCAGATGGGTATAACGAGTTGCCGGATCTTCCGACCAGGCCGTACCTGTTTCCAGTCGCGCCAAACGCTTTTTTAAATCCGCAAGCCCATCGTTGTAATAAGCCATGCGCGTCAGGTCGTGAACCTGATCGGTTTTATCGCGTCGGTAACGAGTTTGGATACCGGGCATATAGTAGTGCACATCATCCGCCAGCATCTCAACCCACTTGTCATAGCTTTCGCTATCGAGAAACCGAGATTCTTTATATAAAGTTTGTTCGAGCGCTGAAATAAGTTCCAACGATGGCATCGCCGGGATATTTATTGCTTCACTTATTGCTTCATTTTTTGACATATCGGCACTCCTACTCACAGCTTATCAAGGCCGGAAAAATTTAGGGTTTGACGCCCATTAAAACGGGATTCATAACGTGCAGGAACACCCTTAACCGTCTCGGCTTCCATCATATCGCGCCAGTGTTGATAAAAATTACGTTGATTGGCGTCGTTGTATTGTCCTTGATAGACAATGCCAGGCAATATCGGATGATTTTCAACTCTCCGGTCAATACCGCAGCGGTAGTGCAAGCGCTCGTGGCGAGTAACTACGCCACGGTTAACACTGGTGCAGTTTTCCCAATTCTCACCGTCATCCATTTCAAACGCACCACCGGGACCAAAGGTTTGCATAACACCCTTGGTGATCTCTTCTTTAATATCGTCGGGCATATTTTTATTGACGATCACCCAGGTTTGAAGTGCAAATTTCCACGGCCCTTTCGGATGCCATTGACGGAAAGTTGAAACGCCGGGAAGAAAAGACACATTGGGGAAAATCGAAGCGGAAGCCACAGAACCAAAAATTTGCGAACGCATTTTGCCCAAACGCTCCGCCATTTTTGGACGAATGTCGTTGTAATATTCCATCACCTTGGGGCGACCCAGAAGAAAAATGTCACCCACGCCTTCCAGACCAAATTCCCAACCATGGCCGTTAACGCTGGCATGATAAGAGTTTTCCATATCGACCGGCGGAAACGGCTGACCGTCGTTCATCGCGCGGGTTCCAGAATCATGGGTCCAGCCGGCGTGATAGGCATCACCAATAAAGTTTTCTACACCGAATTTCCAGTTCGCACCAATCTCAGAGCTGATGCAGCCGCCAATAAATTCGGTGCCGCCCTCTTCGTTGTCGAGCAGCATGTCGAGATACCAGCGAAAATCGCCGAGCCAGGCTTCCAGCGTCGGAGCTTCTTCATCAAAGGTCGCAAATATCAGACCTTTATAGCTATCGACGTTAGCCACTTGCTTAAGTCCGTTTTTAGACTTATCAATATCACCTGGGTCATAGCAATATTCTTCGTGCATGCCCTGCAACTCGCCGGCACCATCAAAGGCCCAGCCATGATAATTACAGACAAAACGGCGGGTATTACCGGCATCGGCAAAACACACGCGGTTGCCCCGGTGAGGACAGGAATTAAGAAAAACCTTAACGGAATTATCTTTTTGGCGACAGACAATAACGCCATCTTCACCCATATAAGTGGTAACAAAATCACCCGGGTTGGGTATCTGGCTCTCGTGGGCAACAAACAGCCACGAGCGCGCAAAAATCTGGTAAAGCTCTTGCTCGTAAATATGATCGTCACTGAAAATACGGCGATCGACCCAGCCTTCATTCAGGTCCATATATTCGCCGTAACTTGGCTTGCCAGTAAATCTATCGATACCCATTATTCACCCCGTTTTCATCTAATTACTAATTTCCGAGCTACTAATTCCCGAGCCAACCATTCCTGAGCCCTTAACCGTAACGCCCGCCTTATTAGCCCGGCACACGAAATAGCGACCGTATTCGTTCGCGAAATTATGCACCTTATTGCATATAATGCAACACCTTCCGCGTACACGCCCTGCTAAATTTCCACGCACTCGCAAGTTAAATGAAAGAAACTGGGGCTGCTGATACATTTGCGCGGCCCTGGCTTATCAAAGTTGCATAAGCTTTTTGAAAGCTCCCTTTTTGAGGTAAGGTATCGCTATAAATACGCCACAAGATAATAAATAGACCGTAAGATCCAGGAGTCGATAACCATGAGCAAGCAAACCAACAACAAAAACGATGTCCGCCCCTTTACCGGCAAGGAGTATCTGGAAAGCCTGGGCGACGACCGCGAGGTCTGGATCTACGGTGAAAAAGTCAAAACCGTCACTGAGCACCCCGCGTTTAGAAACCCGGCGCGAATGCTGGCGCGCTTATACGACAGCATGCACGACCCGGACAAGCGGGACAGCATTATCGTCCCCACCGATACGGGTAACGGTGGCTTTACCCACGCTTTCTTCAAAACCTCCAACAACAGTGAGGAATTAATTCAGGCCCGAGACGCGATTGCCACCTGGGCGCGCATGACCTACGGCTGGATGGGCCGCTCCCCCGACTACAAAGCCAGCTTTATGGTGACGCTGGGCTTTAACCCGGAGTACTACGCGCCCTACCAGGACAACGCCGCGCGTTGGTATAAAAATGCTCAGGAACGCTGCTATTTTATTAACCACGCCATTGTTAACCCGCCGATTGATCGCGCTAGCCCCCCGGAAACTGTGAAAGATGTCTTTGTCCACTGCCACAAGGAAACCGATGCCGGCATTCGAGTATCGGGCGCCAAGGTCGTGGCCACGGGTTCGGCTTTAACCCACTACAACTTCCTTGGCCAATATGGCCCAACCCCCATGGGCGATGGCAAGTTTGCGATTTCAGCCTTAGTGGACATGCGCGCTCCGGGAGTTAAGCTGATCTGTCGCCCGTCTTACGCCTACCAGGCGGAAGTGATGGGTAGCCCCTTCGATTATCCACTGTCCAGCCGCCTCGATGAAAACGACGCAATTTTAGTACTCGACGATGTGTTTATCCCCTGGGAAGACGTGCTGGTGTACAACGATTGCGAGAAAGCGGCTAGCTTCCTACCTGCATCCGGCTGGGCCAACCGTTTTGCCTTCCACGGTTGTACTCGACTGGCGGTAAAATTCGACTTTATTGTCGGTCTGTTAATGAAGGCGGTGGAAATGACCGGTAGTAAGGATTTTCGCGGCGTGCAGGTTGCGGTTGGCGAAGCGGTGTCCTGGCGGCATGTGTTCTGGGCGCTGTCCGACGCCATGTGCCACAACCCGGATGTGGGCCCCAGTGGCGCGGCGCAACCGAACCTTGGTGCAGCGATGGCCTACCGAGTACTCGGCACCACCGCCTATCCACGCGTTAAAGAGTTAATTGAAAATGTGGTGGCCAGCGGTCTGATCTACCTCAACTCCCACTCCGTCGACTTTAAAGTGCCGGAATTGCGCGGCTACATCGACAAGTACATTCGCGGCTCCTACGGTCACGATGCCGAAAGCCGGGTTAAGGTTATGCGCCTGTTGTGGGACAGCATCGGCACCGAATTTGGTGGTCGCCACGAGCTCTACGAGCGTAACTACGCGGGCAATCACGAAAACATTCGCATGGAAACCCTATTCGCGGCCCAGGCCACCGGGCTCGACAAGGATATGATGTCGCTAGCCGAAGCCTGTATGGACGAGTACGATCTGGACGGCTGGACCGTACCGGACTTGATTAACCCTACCGATGTCAGTCTATTTATGGGGAAAAAATAAGCTCGGCCAAACATTGATATCACTCAATGAGACACTACCATCGAGGCATAACGGTTATAATATGGAGTAATTTTATGTTGATCAATGCATTGCATGGTTTACAATAGAATTCAAAACGTCCCACCAACTGCTTAGACAGTAGCAACATCGCTAGACGTAAAGATCAGCCAGACGCATAGGAGAAACACTATGAATAGCATCATTAAAAGCGGGTTCGCTTCTTATCTCGACGAACGACCCGAAGAAGGTATCTACCGACTCGATCGTCGCGTGTTTACCGACCCAGACATCTTCGAGCTGGAAATGAAACTTATTTTCGAGAAGAGCTGGCTGTATCTGTGTCACGAAAGCCAAATTGCCAAACCCCACGACTTCATGACTACCTATATGGGTCGTCAGCCGGTCATTATTAATCGCGGCGAAGACGGTGAAGTGCGCGGCTTTATCAATGCCTGCGCCCATCGCGGCGCGCAGTTAGTTAACGTTAGCAAGGGCAACAAAAAAATCTTCACCTGCCCCTTCCACGGATGGTGCTATAAATCCAATGGCAAACTGGTGGATTACGTCAACAAAGCAAACGTTGGCTATTCAGAAGCATTTAATCCAGAGGAACTAGGCCTAACCGAAATACCCAAAATTGCCAGTTATCGGGGCTTCGTGTTCGGCTGTCTCGACGCCGAAGCGGGTGATCTAAATAGTCATCTGGCAGAAGCCACCAAAATGATCGACATGCTGGCGGATCAGTCTGAACAAGGTCTGGAAATATTACCGGGCGTGCAAACCTACACCTACGACGGTAACTGGAAGTTACAGGCCGAAAATGGCGTAGATGGTTTTCACGTTGAATCGATTCACGGTAATTATGTACAAACCATTCAGCATCGCGCGAAAATCATGATGGAAAAAGACGATGTCAAAGCTCCCGAAATTGGCGGCCTGGATCAACTTCCTGGCGGCTTCTACGATCTGGGCAATGGTCATGTGGTGCTGTGGAATGAATTCCCCAACTCCCAAACCCGCCCACTTTACGAAAAATCCGCAGAACTAACCGAAAAATATGGTGAACTGCGCTCCAAATGGATGACCAGTTACCTACGCAATTTACTGATTTATCCCAACGTGTTTTTTATGGATCAAATGAGTACGCAGATTCGCGTGTTCCGCCCCATCTCTGTGGATAAAACCGAAGTCACTACGGTTTGCATCGCGCCAATAGGCGAATCTGCCGAAGCGCGGCGCAAACGCATTCGTCAGTACGAAGATTTCTTCAATGCCAGCGGTATGGCTACACCCGATGATCTCGCCGCGTTTGGCATGAGCCAGGTGGGCTTTAAAGGCGAAAATGCACGCTGGAGCGATATGTCTCGCGGTGCCACCAATACCGTCAAAGGGCCGGAGCGTTTTGCTAAAGAACTCGGCATTAATCCCGTAAGCTCAGGCACTCAGCTCGAAGACGAGGGCTTGATGATTGCCCAGCACCACCGCTGGCTCGAACTTATGGAACAACAAATTTAAGTTAAGAGTCTTAAATTAAAAATCTTAAATTAAAGTAGCAGGAACAGCGCGTATGTCTCAAGAATTACACCAGGCCGCCATCGACTTAATTGTTAACGAAGGTGCCTACCTCGACCAAAAGGAATGGGATCAATGGTTGAACCTTTACACCGAGGATGCCGAGTACTGGATTCCGGCCTGGGACGATGAGTACACCGTCACCAACGATCCCAACACCCAGCTCTCGCTAATTTACTACGGCGCTCGTTCGGGTCTCGAAGACCGCATCTTCCGTTTGAAAACCGAACGCTCATTGGCATCCACACCGCTGCCGCGCACCACTCATATGACGACGAACTACCGTTTTGAGCCGCAAGCTAGTGGTGATCTAGAAGTACTGTCCTCGTGGACCACCCACTCCTACAAACTCAAGGTTGCGAGTTATTTTTTTGGCCAACAGACACATTTAATTCGACAAACTGAGGACGGCCTAAAAATTGCCGCCCGCAAAATCATTGTAATGAACGATATGATTGCCAATGTTATGGATATTTATAGCGTTTAGTTGCCTATGACTCCTTAGTTATGAACCTGCCTTAGCGCCTCATATAAAAACCCGGGCTCAACCACACCGCCCGGTTTTTTATATCGCCAAAAATTGGGATGGCACTCGGATCAGATGGTGACTAGCTGTAAGGTTTGGCAACTGATATATTGGTTTTCATATAGGCACCCCTTAACAAAGATGCCCGTAAGTACATCATATAAATAACCAACTAAAAAACCGCAAAAAAACAAGGAACCCCGAGTGAATCGAGCAATATCCAAGATTAATGCATGGTGCTTATTGAGCTGCGTCATCGCGCTCACCAGCTCTGCAAGTTATGCTGGCGGCGGTTATTTCGTGCTTGGCTACGGCACTCATGCCAACCAAATGGCTGGAACCTCAACCGCCGTTGGCTTTGACGGTTTTGCCGGCTCTTCCAACCCCGGCAAACTATTTGCAGCCGGGAATCGTAACGATGTCGGCTTAAAGATATTTATGCCCTATCGAAAAATTGAGCGCACGGGTAGTAACAACAGCATCTACGATATGGAATCAACCAGCAGGAACTCGGTCTTTTATCTTCCCGAAGCGGGAATGGCACGCCGCATTAACGACGAATGGGCCTGGGGCCTTACCCTCTACGGCAACGGTGGCTTAAATACTGAATACAATGATGACAATGGTATTGCGAGCAGCAATGCAAATCCCGAAGCGTGTGGCGACCAGGCGGCAAATTTCTTTCTAGGCTGCGGCAAACTGGGTTTCGATTTATCTCAGGTCATCGTCGCCCCGTCATTGGGCTGGCAGGTAACACCAAAGCACAGTGTTGGTATTACCGCCCTACTCGCTTATCAACGCATTAAAGTATACGGCCTGCAGGCTTTCCAGAATTTCTCCGCCTACCCTGATGCCGTTACCAATAACGGCTACGATAGCGCGTTTGGTTTCGGAATGCGTATCGGCTGGTTTGGCGAAATCACACCCTGGCTCGATCTGGGCGCCGCCTACTCCACCAAGGTTTATATGCAGGACTTCGACAAATACAAAGGCCTGTTCGCCGACAGCGGCAACTTTGACATCCCTTCCAATTACAGTATTGGTGCTGCGATAAAACCCGCGCCAGGCTGGGTTATTGCCCTGGATATTCAACGCGTTAACTGGGGAGAAATCAAAGCACTGGGCAATGGCAACCTTGACTCCTTGCAACCTGGCGGTAGTCCACTTGGCAGCCGCGGTGGCAGTGGTTTTAATTGGGGTAGCCAAAATGTTTACCGGCTCGGTCTCGAATACGCTGCCAGTGAGCGTCTGACCTTACGAGGCGGTTACGCCTACGGTCGTCGCCCCAACAATGACGAAGATATTAATTCAGTCAGTTTTAATATGATGGCGCCCAACCCCGTCGAGCAATACACGGTGGGTCTAAGCTGGAAGATGGATAAAAAATCTGAAGTACATTTCGCCTACGGACTATTTGTTGAAGATAAATACCGTGGCCCCTCGGCAACCGCCGGACTAGGTGTCGGCGGACGCGAAACCGTAACACCTCACGTCGATGTGTTGTTTTTTGGTTGGAGCAAAAAATTATAGCGATTCCCGCACTGCTCTCTTTAGCTTTATTGGCCGCACTATGAAGAAAAAAATTATCGTCGCAATTACCGGTGCCACGGGTTCTATTTACGGCATTCGCCTGCTTGAAATTTTAAACACCCTGGGCGATGTCGAAACCCATCTTATTTTATCGGCTACCGGGGCCTTAACCGCCCATGCGGAAACTAACTGGGACAAACAAGCTATTTTAAAATTAGCGGACGTGGTGCATAACCCGAAAGATTTGGGCGCCACCCTGTCCAGCGGCTCGTTTATCACCCATGGCATGATCATCGTGCCCTGTTCAATGAAAACCATCGGCTCCATTGCCAGCGGCGTTACCGATAACCTGGTGGCGCGAGCGGCGGATGTAATATTGAAAGAGCGCCGCCGGCTGGTGGTGATCGCGCGGGAAACACCGCTTAATCTGGTACATCTGAGAAATATGACTACCCTGACCGAAATGGGCGCGATTATTGCCCCGCCCGTACCTTCGTACTACACTCGCCCTAAAACCATTGACGACATCGTCAACCAAACCGTGGGTAGAATGTTAGATTTACTCGACATCCCGGCCGATAAACTAATCCAGCGCTGGGCGGGCATCAAAGACGCCAGCACAAACTGAGTAGTAACAAGACACTGACCTGCCGACAAAAAGAATTAACAGGCACAATAAAGAATTAAAAGGAGAACCATCGCTATGCTAACAAGGCGCACGTTTCTAAAAACCACGCTCGGTGCCTCCACCCTTGCTGCTACCGCCGGAAGCGCCGGCGTAGCCGCCTTGCAAAGCACCCTACTGAATAACAACTCGGTACCCGTATTGGTGTTTGCCGATGGCGGCTACGAGCAAACTTTGGCTTTTTCTACAGTCTTTTCTACAATATCGTCCTCTACGTCCAACACCGATCCCCTGTCAACGCCCAGCCCAACAAAGCAAACACTTTCCCATATCGACAAAGATGTGGCGGCACAAATCCGCGAAGTAGACGATTTTTGTGGCACCAACGCTGATGGCGTGTTGATAGGTCTAACCCGAGATTCAGATTTTTTTATCCTGGAACACACCGCTGCCCAGCATGGTTTCAAATTGCAGTACAAAGGTGTTCACGACTTCCGTGGCGAGTTCATGCGCCACCAGGTCAGCGCTCCCGAAACACTGGCTCCCGTGCTGGCCGACACCCTAAACAAAGCCCAACACAGCTGGCCGCAACAACTCGCCAGAATCGCGCCGACTATCGTCCAGGCACAAGGCGAACTTGTCGATGTAGAACTGCAAACAACGTTAAATTATCAAAACGACGAGCCGGGTTACCTGGTGTCGTGGCTACTAAAGACCGTTTAACTTTCAACAATAATTATCAACTAAGCAACTAAAAAAACGCGAGACCATCGTTATGGACAAACCCCTACCCCAGGGTATTAGCGCACAAACCTTTGCCGCAGCGGTGAGCGAATTTAAGGATGCGGTCGGCGCGGAATATGTATTTACCGACGACAAAGCTCATCTGCGCAGCTATCGAGATGCCTATTCGACCTTAGACGACAGTAATTTCGCACCCTCTGCCGCAGTCGCCCCGAAAACCGTTGAACAGGTACAGGCGGTATTGGCTGTTGCAAGTACCCATAAAATTCCGGTGTGGACCATATCCACCGGTAAAAACTTCGCCTACGGCGGCCCCGCTCCGCGCAAAGCCGGCTACGTGGTACTCGATCTAAAACGCATGAATCGTATTATCGAGGTCAACGAAAAACACGGCTACGCGGTGGTGGAGCCTGGCGTCAGTTATCAGGATCTCTACGATTACCTGCAAGCCAGAGGTAGCAAGCTGTGGATCGACTGTGCGGCTCCGGCCTGGGGTGGCATTGTCGGCAATACCTCCGATCACGGTGCGGGCTATACGCCCTACGGCGATCACCTGTTAATGCAGTGCGGCATGGAAGTTATTCTCGCCGATGGCACCGTGGTGGAAACCGGCATGGGCGGTGTGCCTAATAGCAAAACCAACAACCTGTATAAATACGGTATTGGCCCCTGGGTTGACGGCCTGTTTACCCAATCGAATTTTGGCGTAATTACCAAAATGGGCATTTGGCTGATGCACGAACCTCCCGGCTATATGCCTTTTATGGTGACGCTGCCCCGCGAGGAAGATCTCGAACTGATTACCGATATCATGCTGCCGCTAAAATTAAATATGGTCATTGCCAACGGAGCACTAACTGCAGACTTGTTGTGGGAAGCTTCCATGTCCACCACCAAGCGACAATATTACACCGGTACCGGTCCGGTGCCGGACAGTATCCGCAAGAAAATCGCCTCGGATTTAAAACTCGGCATGTGGAATTTCTATGCCGCCCTCTACGGCCCACCGCCGATCATGGCAAACAACTGGAAAATAATCGAAGCTGCAGTCATGCAAATTCCCGGCGCGCGCATCTATCTCGATGAAGAACGCAAAGGCGACACCGGCTGGGACTACCGCGTCAAACTGATGCGCGGCATCCCCAATATGACCGAGTTCAGCCTGCTCAACTGGGTCGGCGGTGGCGGCCATATTAACTTTTCGCCGATCTCTGCGGCGGACGGCAAAGATTCCATGAGTCAGTTTCATATGATTCGCGAGCGCGCCCATGAATATAATTTTGATTACATCGGCGAATTTTTGATCGGCTGGCGCGATCAACACCATATTTTTATGTTGATGTTTGATCGCATGTCCGACGACGAGAAAGCCCGCGCCCACGAACTGTTTGGCGTGTTAGTCGAAGACGCAGCGAAACTCGGCTACGGCGAATACCGCACCCACCTGTCGTTTATGGATCAAATTGCCGACACCTATAACTACAACGACCGCGCACTGTGGCGTATGCACGAAACCCTCAAGGACAGCCTCGATCCCGTAGGTATTTTATCGCCAGGGAAAATGGGCATCTGGCCGGAGAGAATGAGGGATAAGCAGTCATGAAATCAATGATAAAACCATTAATGATCATGCCCTTAATCCTGACGGGATTATTACTCGGTGCCTGCGAGCAAAAACCCGAATCCTCCGAGGCAATTCCAAACTCTGAGCTTGCGCTTGATGCAAATGCTGCTGATGTAAACGCTACTGATCTAAAAACAGGCCAGCAAATATATACTTTGTATTGTTCCGCCTGTCACAACCCCGGCGAGGGTCATGCTGGCACCATGAAACTGGCTTTATTAAAAGGCGAAGAGAATTCGGTAATCACCGAGCGCAGCGATCTCAATGCGGAATATATCCGTTTCGTGGTGCGCGACGGTTTACTGGAAATGGCTCCGTTTCGCCCCACCGATATTAACGACGGAGAACTGGATAGTTTAATTCAGTACATCTTGTCTAATAACTCGCCTAACAAGTAATTTAATAAGCAGTAATAGGAAATTTATCATGACAACGACCCACGATCTTTGGATCGACAACCAAGATACCAAACCTGAAACCGGCAAATACTTTGATGTGCTGAATCCACTAGACGACTCGCTGTATTGTAAAGCGGCGGAAGCTGGTGAAGCCGACATTAACAAAGCCGTAGAAGCCGCTAACGCCTGCTTTCAAAGCTACGGGCAGAGTCTCGCCAAGGACCGCGAAGCCATGTTATGTAAGGCGGCGGACCTGCTGGAGCGGGATCGCGCTGACTTTGTCGATATTCTGATCGATGAAATTGGCTCGCCAATGAACAAGGCGCAGTTTGAAGTAGAGTACTCCATCAGCTATCTGCGTGCCGCTGCGGGTGCGGCGCGTCGGATCACCGGGCAAACGATTCCCTCCGATACGCCGGGCCGGCTAAGTATGAGCGTGCGTAAACCCCTCGGTGTCGTAGCCTGTATTACGCCGTTTAATGTACCTTTAATTAAAGCCGCCAAACTGGTATCGACGCCCCTGGCGACCGGAAATACCGTGGTACTACTGTCATCCGAAGAAGCACCGAGCTTGTCTTACCGCTTTGCCCAATTAATAAGTGAAGCCGGTTTCCCCGCTGGGGCCTTAAACGTGGTGTCCGGTTTCGGTATGGATGTGGGTGATTTTCTCACCAGCCACCCACTGGTTAAAGTGGTTGAATTCACCGGCTCCAGCCGTGTTGGTCGCCATATCAGCGAACTCTGCGGCAAGCAGATGAAGCGATGTATTCTCGAACTGGGGGGCAAAAACCCGCTAGTGATTCTCGCCGATGCGGATATTAATCAAGCAGTGCAAACCGCAATCTTCGGTATGTTTTTGTATCAAGGCCAGGCCTGCATGGCTTCCAGTCGAATTATTGTCGAAGCCGCGGTTTACGACGAGTTTGTAGAAAAGTACAGTGCCGCAGCCAGGCAACTGTCGATGGGCGATCTCCGCGAGATGAGCACCATTCTTGGTCCGATTATTTCTCCCCGCCAACGCGAGCGTGTGCGTAGTCATATCGAAAACGCACGGGAACTCGGTGCCACCGTGGTTACCGGCGGCGAATGGGAAGGCAATCGTTGCCAGCCGACTATTTTGACCAACGTTAGCAAAGATATGACCCTGTGCTACGAGGAAACCTTCGGCCCGGTTACGGCGATCTATTCCGTTGCCGATATAGACGAAGCGCTGGCTATGGCCAACGACACTATCTATGGTCTTAGTGCTGCGGTGTGTACCACCAATATTAATAGCGCTTTAATGTTGGCGCAAAACATCAACGCTGGAATGGTCCATATTAATGCCCCGACCCTTCACGACGAACCTAACGTCCCCTTTGGCGGTACTGGCGAAAGTGGTTTTGGCCGCGAAGGCGTCGAAGTGGATATCGATACTCTCACCGAATGGAAATGGATTACCATCCAATTACCCGGAGCTGATCATGGGCACTAATCAAACTGCAGCTATTAAAGATGTCAGCTTGTCTGACAACGCCTTAAAAGTTGCTCAGCGCATTGGCAGCTTGCGAGATTTTCTCGACTTTCTCGCCGAGCATGGCCAGTGCATAACCTGGCCCGAAGCCGTGTTGCCGGAACCCGATATTCGCGATATCGCCGTCGCCGCCGGACGGGATGCGATGAATGGCCCCGCCCTACTGTTTGACGACATTAAAGGTTATCCCGGTAAGCGCTTAGCTTTAGGTGTTCACGGCAGCTTTACCAACCTGGCGCTGCTGCTCGGTCATCCGAAAGGCACCACGATTAAAGAGTTGTTCTACGATATTATTTCCCGCTGGGGTTCCGACAAACCCTTACTCGAACGCGTACCAATGGATCAAGCACCGATCCACGAAAACCGTATTGACTCAAACTTTAATCTCTACGATCTACTGCCGCTCTACCGCATTAATGAATACGATGGCGGTTTTTATATTGGCAAGGCCAACGTCGTCAGCCGCGACCCCCACGACCCGGATAATTTCGGCAAACAGAACGTCGGTATTTACCGCATTCAGCCCCAGGGCAAAGATATTTTTACTTTGTTGTCCGTACCCGCCCACGATATGGGCCGGATGATTATCGCTGCGGAAAAAGACGATAAGCCACTTAAAATTGCAGTCATGCTCGGCAACCACCCGGCCATGGCGATGTTTGCTGCCACACCCATCGGCTACGACGAATCAGAATTTGCCTACGCCTCTCAAATGATGGGCAGTCCACTGCGACTCACCGATTCCGGTAACGGCATGGATATTCTCGCCGATTCGGAAATTGTTATCGAAGCCGAATTAATCCACGGCTCTCGACAATACGAAGGGCCATTTGGCGAATTCCCCGGCAGCTATAGCGGCGTGCGGATGGCTCCGCAATTTAAAGTGACAGGCATTTCTCATCGCGACAATCCGATTTTTGAAAATATTTACATCGGCAAAGGTTGGACCGAGCACGACACGCTTATTGGTCTTAATACCTCCGCGCCGATTTACGCCAAACTAAAAGAAGATTTCCCCGAAGTAGAAGCCGTTAACGCACTGTATCAACACGGGCTCACCGGAATTATTTCGGTTAAAAATCGCTTCTCCGGTTTTGCAAAATCCGTCGCCATGCGTGCCCTCGGCACCCCCCACGGCCTGATGTATTTGAAAAACCTGATTATGGTGGACGACGACGTCGATCCCTTCGATTTAAACCAGGTGATGTGGGCACTGTCCACTCGCACCCGCGCCGACGATATTATTGTGGTACCTAATATGCCGATGATTATTATTGACCCGGCTGCGGAAGTCCCCGGTAAGGGCCACCGTTTAATTATCGATGCCACCAGTTTTATGCCACCCGATAAAGTTGGTGCCGATGCGCAAATCGTCTCCCCACCCGGCGGACCAAAAATTGACGCGCTGGCCAAAGTCATTCAAGCATTACAGCAGGAACAGCAAGGAGGCCAATCATGAATTCTTGTCCGCGTTGCCAGTCTGAGCAGTCTGCCTGCCGCGTCGAACACGAGGGGCGCGACGCGCAAGGTGAACTGGTATGGACCGTGTATTACTGCACGGCCTGCTCCTTTACCTGGCGCGATAGCGAGCCGGAAGAATCCATTGTCTATGCCAAGCGCGATGCTTTTTCCCGCGTGGATTTAAACAAACAGTACCCGGTGGTAATGCCACCACCCAATCGGGATTAAGCTGTTCTCTTATAAACGATACGCCTTAAACAGCACAGCGTTTTTAATACATAACAAGCGAAGTCAGGGTCATTATGAACAACGACACCATTCTCACTGATATCGGCAATCTGCTGGGTACGGCTCATGTCATGGCAGCGGATGCAGCAGAAGCTGCGCCCTATCGGGAAAAGATTGAACGTATACGTCGCCCCGTCAGTTACGACAAGGAAGCCCGGCAGATTATCGCGATCGCAACACCGGGCGGCATCGACGACCTGCAAAATATTTTAAAGTTAATCGCAGGCAAGTCCGTCGCGATTTGGAATATGCCCAATGCCGGTGGTCTCGGTTCCACACCGCCGCCTGAATCCGGCGATATTATTATGCTCGATTTAAAGCGCATGAACGGCATCCTGGAAGTGAGCACCACCGCCGCCTACGCCCTGGTGGAACCCGGCGTCACCTACCAACAAATGCAAGACCACCTACGCGACAACAATATTCCGTTCTGGGTGGATATCGATAAAAATAGTAGTCACTCCATTGCCGACAGTATCAGCGCGCGAGAATTTGGTTACACGCCTTATGGCGACCACCTGCTAATGCAATGCGGTATGGAAGTCATGTTAGCCAATGGCAGCGTGGTGAGAACCGGCATGGGCGCCATGCCAAAAAGTAACACCTGGCAATTATTTAAATACGGCTATGGCCCCTATGTGGATGGCCTTTTTACCCAATCCAATCTTGGCATTATCACCAAAATCGGCTTGTGGTTAATGCCCGCTCCGCCCATGTACAAACCCTTTACCGTGCAGCTTGCCGACGAACAGGCGATGGCTGCAGCGGTCGATGCGCTGCACACCTTTAAAGTGAATATGTTGATTCCCAATACCGTCGTTGTCAGTAATGCGACACAGGATGCGGTGTTGTTTGCTGGTGAATCGACAAACACAGAATCCAGTAATAACGAACTTGCCGCTAAACATAATATCGGCGCGTGGAATCTCTACGGCGCGGTGTACGGTATACCCGGCAATGTCGATATTATCTGGGGTGCCCTTGAAGGCGCATTAAGCGGGATCCCCGGAGCAACACTTAAAGTGAGCGAAGACCTGAACGAAAACCTAATCTGGCAAAACCGAGAACAAGCCATGCGTGGGCTAGTCACGCCACAGGAAAACAAATCCAGCTCAGATCACGGCTACATACGTTTTGCGCTCGGTGCTGCAATCGAAGGCAGCGACGCCACCACCATTAACGACACTATACAGAGCATCGCCAGTAAACACAGCACCACCGCTTTTACCGAATTCGCCCTCACCTGGCGTACCATGATGGCTCGTATTAGCCTGCCCTACCAACACGACGATGCCGAGAGCTTAGAACAAGTAAGAAGCTGCGCGCGAGCCATGCTCGCTGAATTAGCCGAGCAAGGTTACGGTGCAACCCATGCCGACTCGGATATTTTATTGGATGCCACGGAATCGTTTACTCACGCCGGGATTAATGATTTACAACAACGAGTAAAAACGGCCTTAGACCCCAGCGCGGTTTTTGGTTAACTTTTGATAGGCAAAAGGCGTGACAGACAAGGCTGTCCGCTGGAATGATTTGTTAGGGGTGTTTTTCATTTTTTCTTTTTCCCTAAATATTCCGCAACAAGAAATTCCCCGATTTTTTGCACTTTTTGTTTATGTTCTGCTTTGTAACCCAGATATCCATTTGAGTATACGACAAAGGGGATTTTGTTATCGTAAAGACGAGTTGCAAACGTTTTCATAAATTCTTCAGTCGCGAAACAAAACTTATTATTAAATGACTGTATTAATTCTGTCCTCTCCTTGGAATTGTCTTCGCAATAATTCTCTTTTGCACTCACTTGCCCAGTAATTAGCGAAACACCAAAAAACAAATAAATTAGCTTTCTCATCGACACCCCTAACTATTAGTTAACTCCACATCCAGTATATGTAGCTAATTCGGGATACTTTGCTGCCTGTTCAGTATATGCACCCAATTTCGGATATTTTACAGCATCTGCCGTATATTATTCCTTAACCCCAGTTTATCTATCGCCCTAATACATTGATATTAAGATAGAATCAACTGCTTTTATTTTTAACCTGGTTTTAACCACAATGAGGTTCTAGAAAAATAACGATGTTTCTAATGAAAGGGCACATGCACGCCCAAACTTTGACGATCAGCTTTATATCGGTTCTTGTCGCCCAGTAAAAACATCCGGTACACTGCGGTCGATTCACCTGGACTAATCATCCGAACGCCCTATAAAATTTCAGATTTTGGACAGGCTTATTGATGCTCCCGTTTCGCCCACACTTTAATCGCTATGACCTTTTAGGCCCTACAAGCCTATTGATGTGCCTCTTAATGAGGTGCTTCTTGATAATGGGTCTCTTAATGATGAGCTTAGGAACATCGGCCCTGGCAGGCGGTGGCGGCGTCGTTATTAACGAAGATGCCTGTATTATTCCCATTGATTTCTACACGGCACACCTTACCGCGTATCAGCCTGACTCAAACGATAACGAGGAGTTCTGTCAGGATATTCCAGGCATCGGCGACACTATTTTCGTATTCAATTATTTGCACAGCAGCTTGAAGCAGGTGCCGGTGGATTTTCGAATCGTTAAAGATGTCACGGGTCTGGGACGATTCGTGCGCTGGGAAGATTTGCAGCGGCTCGACTCTATCGAAAGTGACACGGTGTTTTACCAGCCACCCAGTGTCGAAGCGGATGGTTCGTACCAGGTGCGCTACGATTTTGTGGCGACGGGAAATTACATCGGCATCGTGACGGCCGGGCACCCGAGCAACGGCAATACTTATCGCGGGGTTTTTCCCTTTAGTGTAGGGGCGAGCAATTACCCGCTTTGGTTGCTGTACGTTGTATTAGCGGGTTTAGCGCTATGCCTGGCCCGTTATGTGGTCGTGACCAGACTAAAACGCACGCCCAAAACTCTCTGATTACTCCGCTATCGAGGCGGAACATCCGCGTAAACCCCCTACCCTGATACACGAGCTATTCTGGACTTACAGGCCTTAAGTTGACTTGCCTGAGGGGCTTGACATGTGCTTTACTTAGCTTAGGTGTTTGTGCTGACACCGATTACTGACAGTCCCCTTAAAAGTATGGGACTTGAAGGTAGTAACTTATTTTTATAATACGTCGTATTTATAGCATGCAGCATTAGGTCTCAGTTGTACCGGCGCAGGACGCCCGGAGATTTTGAGAAAGAAGTGGGAATCAACCATGAGGTTTAAGTATTACTTAACATAAGAAAAGATTCAGCTGTGAGTTAGAGGGAGTTATAACGTGGCATTAGCGATCGCATTGGTATTGTTGGTTGTTGGTTCAGTACTGTTCCACTTCTTGAGTCCGTGGTGGCTAACCCCTATCGCCTCAAATTGGACCATGATTGACGATACGATAGCTATCACCTTCTGGGTTACCGGGTTTGTTTTCGTTACCGTTAATTTCTTTATGGCCTATGTGATTGTCCGCTATCGACATCGCGAGGACAGAACCGCTTCCTACGAACCCGAAAACAAAAAACTAGAATGGTGGCTGATTGGCCTAACCACGGTGGGCGTTGCAGCGATGCTGGCTCCCGGCTTATTTGTCTGGGCAAAAATTGTCGATGTTCCCGAAGATGCGGCGGTTGTCGAAGTCATCGGCCAGCAATGGCACTGGAGTTACCGCTTTCCCGGCGATGACGGCGTACTAGGGACCGTTCACTCCCGCCTGGTCAGTGACGACAATCCCTTCGGCATGAATCCGGACGATCCTGCCGGACAGGACGACGTACTGATCGCCAGTAACGAGTTACATCTGCCCCTCGATCAACCGGTCAAGCTGGCTCTACGCTCCAAAGACGTTCTCCATAATTTTTCCGTTGCGCAATTCAGAGTCAAAATGGATCTGGTGCCCGGCATGGTGCCCTATATCTGGTTAACGCCAACCCGTGTGGGGCGTTTCGATATTCTCTGTGAAGAACTCTGCGGCATCGCCCACTACACCATGCGCGGTCATGTTGTGGTTGAGCCACAAGAGACCTTTGATACCTGGTTACACAGCTACCCAACCTATGCGGAGACCTTAGTCAGCGTGCCTGGCAATGCGGCAGCGGGTGAAGCGGCATACGCGGTTTGCGCAAGCTGCCACGGTGCTCAGGGACAGGGTAATGCCGCTCTCAACGCGCCTAAATTAAGCGGCCTGGACGACTGGTACATGGCGCGGCAACTCAAGTACTTTAAAACCGGTGTTCGCGGCGCTCACGAGGACGATACTTACGGTCGGCAAATGGCCCCCATGGCTATGACCCTGGCGAACGACGCGGCCATCAATAATGTCGTCGCCTACATCTCCACCCTTCCCGATAAACCCGCAGCGCTTACTATCGACCAACAGGTTTCCCAGAACGGGGAGCGCTTGTATCGCTCTTGTGGCGCCTGTCACGGTTCTAATGGTCAGGGGATTCAGGCGATGAATGCGCCGCGCTTAGCGGGCATGGACGACTGGTATTTAGCAACGCAACTAACCAACTTTAAAGAAGGTATTCGCGGCGCTCACGCGGGGGATTTGTACGGTCCTCAGATGGGTTTGATGGCGTCTATCCTGGCGCAAGACGGTGCCGTTAACGATATGGTGAGCTACCTCAATACGCTGGGGAATGCGCAATAGTTTAGTTAGCTGCCAAACAAATAATATGTGATAAAAAATTAGTCCATAGATAACACAATGAGGACGCATTAATGACCGGAGTTGCCCACGACGAGACTGCCTACGCCCCACCTTCAGAGGTGCCGGAAGAAGAGCTCTATCATCCGAAAACGTTTATCGGCAAATACATCTGGAGTCAGGATGCCAAGGTCATTGCCATTCAGTATTCGTTGACTGCAATCGGCATCGGTATTGTGGCGCTGGTGCTATCGGGAATCATGCGTTTGCAGCTCGGCTTCCCGGATACTTTTTCCTTTATCGATCCCAGTGCCTACCTGCAATACGTGACCATGCACGGGATGATTATGGTCGTCTATCTGCTCACTGCACTATTTTTGGGTGGCTTTGGCAACTACCTGATTCCGCTGATGTGCGGTGCCCGCGATATGGTGTTTCCCTACCTCAACATGCTTAGCTACTGGGTGTATCTGCTTGCTGTGCTGATACTGGTGGCGAGCTTTTTCGTACCGGGAGGCACCACCGGATCGGGCTGGACCTTGTACCCGCCGCAATCAATTTTACAGGGCACGCCCGGTTCAAACTGGGGCATTATTTTAATGCTGGTGTCTCTCGCCTTCTTTATTATTGGCTTCACCATGGGCGGTCTTAACTACATCGTTACGGTCTTACAGGCGCGCGCAAGAGGCATGACCTTGATGCGTTTACCGCTCACGGTGTGGGGTATTTTTATGGCCACCATTTTGGCCTTACTCGCCTTCCCCGCCTTGTTTGTCAGCGCTATTATGATGCTGCTCGATCACACCCTGGGCACCAGCTTTTTTATGCCTGCCATCATGTCGATGGGCGAACAACTGGATTACGAAGGTGGCAGCCCGGTATTGTTCCAACACTTATT
This sequence comes from Porticoccaceae bacterium, assembly GCA_018069525.1. GTDB lineage: Bacteria > Pseudomonadota > Gammaproteobacteria > Pseudomonadales > Porticoccaceae > JAGPUQ01. Next base: position 41,970 of record JAGPUQ010000019.1, read on the forward strand.
CTGGTTCTTTGGCCATCCCGAAGTTTACATCGTGGCGCTACCCGCCTTTGGCATTGTTTCTGATTTGATTAGCATTCATGCGCGCAAAAATATTTTCGGCTATCGCATGATGGTGTGGGCCATTATCGCCATCGGCGCACTCAGCTTTGTGGTGTGGGCCCACCATATGTATGTGAGTGGTATGAATCCATTATTTGGTTTCTTTTTTGCCACCACCACCTTAATTATTGCCATCCCCACCGCGCTCAAAGTCTACAACTGGGTATTAACGTTATGGCGAGGCAATATTCGCCTCACCGTCCCCATGTTATTTGCCATCGGCTTTGTTTTTACCTTTATCAACGGTGGCTTAACCGGTTTGTTTTTGGGTAATGTGGTGGTCGACGTACCGCTTTCCGATACCTATTTTGTCGTCGCTCACTTTCACATGGTGATGGCCGTGTCGCCGGTACTGGTCATATTCGGTGCGATCTACCACTGGTACCCTAAAATCACTGGACGGATGCTCAACGACACGCTGGGTAAGTTTCATTTTTGGGCGACTTTCCTCGGCACATATGCGATTTATTATCCGATGCACTATCTTGGCTTTCTCGGCGTGCCAAGACGCTACTACGCCATGGGTAATACGGATTTTATTCCCGAATCGGCACAGGCTGTCAACGCCAGCATCACCATCGCAGCGCTGTTCGTTGGGGTCATACAACTTGTGTTTTTCTATAACTTGATTGTGAGTTATTTCAGGGGCAAAGCGTCTGGCGGAAACCCCTGGGAAGCCACTACGCTGGAATGGCAAACTCCCGACACGCCACCCAAGCACGGCAATTTTGGTGCCGAATTGCCCATCGTTTACCGCTGGGCCTACGATTACAGTGTGCCGGGCGCGGATCTCGATTACATACCGCAGAACCAGCCACCTAAACAAACTAGTCAGCGCGACGAGGATGCACAATGACCGTTACGCTAGTATTTTTTGCCACACTGATGGCGACCATAGTCTGGTGGCTGATACGCCAGACAGCAGATGTACAACCCTGGGTCGCAGATGGCGACGCCCGGGGCTTAGCCAATACTGATCATCTACACACTTCGTCGATAAAAGTAGGCCTGGGTGTCTTCCTGCTCGTGGCGGCGTCGCTGTTTGCCCTGTTCATCAGTGCCTATATGATCCGCATGGAAGCCGGCGACTGGAAAATGCTGGACGACCCCCAAATACTTTGGGCCAATACTGCAGTTTTGGTTATCGCCAGTCTGTTTTTTCAGCGTTCCTACAATGCAGCGCAAAAACAACAATTCGCGAGTATGCGTAACGCGCTGCTCCTCGCTGGGGTTTTCACCCTGGTATTTTTAGTCGGTCAATTAAAAGCCTGGCAACAACTCAGCGCTGCTGGATCTTATTTATCGAGCAATCCTGCTAACGCCTTTTTCTATCTGTTTACCGCAGTGCATGGACTGCACTTGATCGGCGGCCTGTGGGTCTGGGGTAAAGCCGCATTAAGCTTCGGCGATGCTCAAAGCATACGGCAGAGAGTTGAGTTGTGCACCGTGTACTGGCATTTTTTACTCGTCATCTGGCTGATTTTGTTTACCTTGCTACTCAATACTTAAGGGCGAAATACTATGAGCACCCAGGTACCTGGCAACCCCGAAGATTTCCCCAACGACGGCCTTGAAAGTCTGGTCGCAGACTGGGCATCGGACCAGAAAACATTTAAAAATGTTTCCTGGGGTAAGGCAATGATGTGGATATTTTTGCTCAGTGATACCTTTATCTTTACCAGTTTTCTGACCGGCTATATGACGGTACGCATGTCCACGACGGTGCCCTGGCCAAATTCCAGCGAAGTGTTTGCCCTGACTATTGCGGGCAACCATATCCCACTATTGCTGATTGCCATCATGACTTTTATTTTAATTAGTAGTAGCGGCACCATGGCAATGGCGGTCAAGTTTGGTTACGAAAAAAATCGCAAGGTGTGTGGCATCTTAATGCTGATAACGGCCGCTTTTGGCGCTTCCTTTGTGGGCATGCAGATCTTTGAGTGGACCAAATTAATTGTCGAAGAAGGCGTACGCCCCTGGGGTAATCCCATGGGTGCTGCTCAATTTGGTTCGACCTTTTTTATGATCACCGGGTTTCACGGTGTTCATGTTTCTATCGGCGTTATTTTTCTGGTTATTGTTGCGGTCAAAGTTCTGCGAGGCAGTATCGAGCTCGGTCGCCCCGGATTTCTGACCGGCAGGAAAGGCAATTACGGAATGGTGGAAACGATGGGGCTATATTGGCATTTTGTCGATTTAGTCTGGGTATTTATTTTTGCTTTTTTCTATCTTTGGTAGGGGCTCGTCATGGCAAGTTCAGAAGGTCAGCAGCATCCCATTAGCGTGTATCTTTGGATCTGGGGTCTATTATTTGTACTCAGTGCGCTGTCATATATGGTTGACTACTTTCAGTTTCAAGGCTATTTGCGCTGGACATTAATTATTGTGTTTATGCTGCTAAAAGCGGGTTTGATTGTCAGTATTTTTATGCATATGGCATGGGAGCGATTAGCCCTGAGCTACGCGATACTGGTGCCACCTCTCTGTTTGTTGGTGCTGATAGCACTGATGTCCATGGAAGGCGATCATACCTTCTTCACCCGTGGTGTTTACTTTGGGAAGTGATCCCCTCCCTCAGTAAGCCTCGCAGATACGCCCCTCGATAAACCCTCAGGGCCTCCCCTAGGGCATCGACTTCATAAACAAACGCATTTTTTGATGGCTTTTTACAAACCATCCGGCGGTGGCCGTCGCTTCACCTGCAGGTTGCAGTCGCGGGTGCGCCCTTACTACCCTATCGAGCACTTCCTTTTGTCCAACTTCTATATCAACAAAGAAAACATGCTTGCCCTGATCGAGAACATCTTCAAACTTTTTAAATTGATAATGGGGCGACTGTATACCCAAAAACCCACCCTCCCAGGTGCAAAAACCTAACACGACTATGGAGAGAAAGATAAAGGGCACCCAGGTGAACTCTTCAACTAAGCCTGAATAATATCCAATCACCAACACCAGCGGTGCGGCAACAATACCCACTAAAGCGCCAATTTTCATCGAACGTACCACATTCGTCCGCATCACCGCCTCCACCTCGTGGAGGTGCTCATGATTCGCAACACCTGCGTCATCGCGGCTTAAAACATGTATTTGTGGGGTGACAAAACCCTGACTTTCCAGCTCCTCTTCAACATGCTCAAGGTCGTCCAGGTCATCGCTAATATAGTAATGGCGCTTCATAGTAGATCCTCTTAAAGCTTATTAGATTTATATCTTTCGGGTTTGAGGGCCACTACATCGAGAATATACATCGAAGGCTCATACCAGAGAGTAAAATATATACTGGTGATGCTACTTTGTCGCTAAAAAAACACTAAGCGTTCCGATAGATAACCTACCTGCTGGAAATACCAAAGTAAATCTATATGAGGGAAGTTTACTCGGCAATATCAGTAATAAAATCAAAATCGCCTTATTTTAGGGCTCTGTGCGCCAATGGGAGGATTTGAGTACACCCTCGGTTTCGCATAGCGATATTATTATTAAAACTAAACAAACTATTAAATTAAATTTTAATAACTAATTGGTTTACCGTATTCTCAAGCTAGCACCATACCAACTAGTGTTTCGTCAGCGGCCAACAGAGCTTATCTTTGCTCGAGTACCTGTTCCACTGCTACCCCCACAAACTCGTCGAATTTCGCTTCAATTTCGGCGCGCTCACGATCATAGGCCAGTTGCTGTAGGTGCGAGAGCTTGCCCCAGGCCTCCAGGATAGGAATATGAGCGCTGGCCTCTGCTACCTGAAAAAATACGGTGCTGACGTGCTCAGGATAGATATCATGAAAAGTACGATTCCCCCGAGTGGCCAGGTCAGCAAGGTCATCCGCCGAAGAAAATACTTCTTCTGTGTTCGAGTCCAAAGTCTCCCTCACCTGATTCATCAAGTAAGCAATGCGAATACAAGCCTCCGTCAGGTTCAGATCTTTACCCAGTAGTGCTCGCGCCAAAATCACGATGCTTTTTTGCGCCTGCTCAAGTTCAGATAGACGTCTGTTTTGGTATTCCCTCTCCAACTCGTGCTGACGAACTTTCTGGGCCCGTAATTGCAGATAGAGATAAATGGCGTAAGCCGCCAGAATAATCAGGACTGTAGCTGCCGCCGCAATTACTACGTAAGACAAGGTGCTCAAGCCAAACCCTTAATTCGCAGAAAAATTAAGCCCGCTGACACCACCACGAACGAGAGCAAGCCACTGAGTAATACAATGTTGGCGGCCATGGTTCGACTGCCGCCAAACATTTCCGCAAACACAACGCTAATCGTCGAGGTCGGCGAAGACAAGACCAGGAACAATACGCCTAACTCCATACCCCGCAAGCCCGCCACATAGGCGAGGGGAACACCGACTACCGGCATAAACAGGCATTTATAGAATGTTGCGCCCCACCCCACCACTGTTGGGGTACGCAACTGACGAAAGTCTAGCGCAGCACCCAAATTGAGTAGCACTAAGGGTATCGTAAGCTGACCCAGCAAACGGCCGGAGGTTTCCACAACGCTGGGGATAGGTATCTTTAATATACCGACCGTCGCTCCCAGTATCACTGCGATAATCACTGGGTTGCTGAGTATTTGTTTCACGTAGTAGGTTTGCTTGCCATCGTTATCGGGACTGTAGCGCGCTAACATGTAGATACAGAAAACGTTATTAAAAATAATAAACAAACCCATGGGTAACGAAGCCAGAGCAACGCCTTCCAGTCCGTAGACACTGTAGGCCATCGCCAAACCCGTAATTAAAATATTACCTCGGGTTGCGCCCTGCAAAAATACGCCGCGTTCAGTTCTGATTCGAACTACGATTGGAGCAATCAACCATGCAAACAGAGAAAACCCCACCACTGCAGCCACGCTGACCAGTAAAAATCGGGGGGCCTCGATAAATTGAATATCGGAAGTAGACAATGAAATAAACAACATTGCCGGGGCGGCAAAATGAAAAGTTAGCCGCGCAGCATCCCGCCGAAAGTCGTCGCTAAGCCAGCCTTTGCGGTGTAATACCACGCCGAGCATTGCCAGCAGATAAATAGGCGCAATCGTGGTGATCGCGAAGGAGACAACTTCAAAATGCTCCATTGGTATGGACTACTCTCCGAATAAGGAATCTTTGTGTTCAGGACCTTTTGACTCTGAACTCGGCGGCGCAGACTTTTTTGAAGCCGAACTTTGCGGTGCAGATTTTTTTTGCGTTGAGCCTTTAACCGGAGAATCTTTTGAGGTCAAATTTACTGTCTTGTCAGCGCTACCCGGTAAATTCAAGGCTGAATTAATATCGCCAGACTCGTGCTCTAACTCGGCCTCTTCGATTAATGCGGGTGGTATTTTTTTATCCCGAGTTTTGGCACCCATGGTTTTTAAATCATCGATGCGTTTAATCAAATTACCCCGGCCAGACACCAGGCGTTTGCGGGTCGTTCCCCAGGCTTCTTGCGCTTTATCAAGTTGCTGCCCGGTGGCTTCGAGTGATTCCACCACCAGCACTAACTGATCGTAGACGCCTCCGGCCTGAGCGGCTATTTTTTCGGCGTTGCGATTTTGTGCCTCGTATCGCCAGATATTATGTACTGTGCGTAAAGTCGCCAGTAAGGTGGTCGGGCTGACCAGAATAATGCCGTGGTCATAGGCGTAGCTAAACAGGGTTTGGTCGTGCTCAATCGCCAACATAAATGCGGCTTCGATGGGCACAAAAATAAACACAAAGTCGAGCGTGTTAATGCCCACTAGCTGTTCGTAAGCCTTGCGATTTAAGTCGGTGACGTGAGTGCGCAGCGAGCTTATGTGCAAGGTTAAATGCTGTTGGCGTTGGCCGTCATCGTCACTGCGACAGTAGCGTTCGTACTCCGTGAGGGAGACCTTGGCATCAATCACGATATCCCGCTGATCCGGAAGGTGCAGCACCACATCTGGATTGCGGCGGCGACCGGATTCGTCCCGCAGCGAAACCTGGGTTTCATACTCCCGCCCCTTGCTCAGGCCGGATTCCTCTAACAGGCGTTCCAACACAATTTCGCCCCAGTTACCCTGGACTTTACTGTCGCCCTTGAGGGCCTTGGCGAGTTGAACGGCATCGTCGCCTATACGTTGCGCCTGCTTTTGCAGTTCGCCAATTTGACCCACCAGCTTATTGCGCTCGGCGTTTTCCTTTTCGTAGACGTCTTCTACTTTCTGCTTAAACGCGGACAATTCCCGACGCAGCGGATCGACGGTGGTCTCCATGGTCTGACGGCTATGGCGGGTAAAGGTGGCCTGCTTTTCTTCGAAGATACGGTTGGCCAGGTTTTCAAATTCTTTACCAAGACTCTCCCGGGTTTGCTGAAGCAGTGCTATTTGCTCCTGATAACGCTGCTTATCAGCTTCGAGACGCGCCAATAAGCCTGCGTTTTCGCCACTGAGCACCTGATTGCGTTCGCGATCCAGGCTTAACTCATCCTGTAACCGGGTGGTATTGTCGAGCAGGTGAGCACGCTCCTGATCTACCAGAGCGCGCTCGCGACTGCGGCGCGACTGGATAATCAGCGCGCTTACAATCACTCCAATAACGATTCCGAGCGCCAGCGTAAGCATCAACATAGGTAGAGACTGCTGATCGATGGTGTAGTTAGCGATGGAATTAATTAGTTCATTCATAACAACATTCTAACAGCTCACCCTTACGCCTTGGTGTAAAATCTCTGCTTATGAATAGTTCTCCCCCAAAAATCGCTAAACCTGCTCAACTCGGCAAAGGTCCGGCAGCAATAACCACAGCGCCAAAGATATTGGTATTTGACTCCGGCGTCGGCGGTTTAAGTATTGTCGATGCCATTCGACGGCGGCTTCCCGCCTGCGACTTTGTGTTCGCCTGCGATAACGCGGCTTTCCCCTATGGCACTAAAGAAGAAGCCATATTGTTGCACCGGGTCGAGATCGCGCTGCACACCTTGATTGCCCGCGAACAGCCCGACGTAGTGGTAATTGCCTGTAATACCGCGAGCACGCTAGTGCTACCGCATATCCGCTCGCGCTTCACATTACCGGTCGTCGGCGTGGTGCCCGCCATTAAACCCGCCGCAGAACAGAGTCAGAGTCGGGTTATCGGTCTATTAGGAACCCCGGGCACAATAGCTCGGCCCTATACAGACGAGCTTATTGAAGAGTTTGCCAGGGACTGTGATGTGGTAAAGGTGGGTAGCTCAGAGCTGGTGATACTGGCAGAAGCAGCCTTGCGCGGTTCCGCGCCGGACAATTCAACGTTAAAACAAATTATCGCGCCATTTTTTTTGCACCCGAGCCTGGATACCATCGTCCTCGCCTGCACCCATTTTCCCTTGTTAAGAGAGGCCTTGAAAGGCAACGCACCTCGGCAAGTACGATGGATTGATTCGGGAGAAGCCATTGCCCGGCGAGTAGCGTCACTGCTCGGTATGGAAGACAACAAGCTTGACGCCGACTACCTGGAAGCTAGTAATTTAAAACCCGGTAGTTTCAGCTCGGTTTTTACCAGCGATGCCACACAACACAGTGTTGAGTCACTACGCCCGGCCTTAAAGGCTATGGCTTGTAACGAAATTCACTATGTTTTGATTCAGGACTAAGCACTTAGGGCTAGACGCTGTGGATGAAGCACTCAAGATAAGTGTATCGACCACTCGACAAACAACCGTGGGCAAATCATCGCCCGGTTATTTTTCTGTATTGTCGGATTCACCGCTTAACTCTTCGATAACTTCTGCGCCGGAAATCTCTACGTTGTCCAGTAAGCCCAGTGTAATAAGCTTGTCGATGTCCAGAATGATAATCATTTTATCATCGGCCATTGCAAAGCCTGTAACCACCTCAGTACTGATTTTAATCCCGAGATCCGGGGCATCACTGATATCATCTGCAGAAAAATTGTAGACATCAGAAACGCCATCTACCACGGCACCCATCACCCGCTCACTACCTTCGTAGACAACATTCACGACGACCACAACCGTGGCGGCATCAAAATTTGCTTCGGACAACTTAAAGCGCTTACGCAAATCCACAATCGGGACCACGATGCCACGTAAATTAATCACACCCAAAACATAGTCTGGGGTATTAGGAATTGCTGTGGCGCCATCCCAACCGCGAATTTCCTGGACTCGAAGAATATCCACACCATATTCCTCGCCACCCAACAAGAAGGTCAAAAATTGATCTTCCCCTGCTTTGGTAAGCATGGTTGTTGCATTATTTCCTGTCGCGCCGCTCGCCGCTGACTCATTCATACATTAACTCTCCTACCTGGTTCCTGGCCACATCTATTATCGACCATATCTATTATCGACCATGATGACACTTCAAACATTTTTGTAATAGCCCTTCAGCTTTCATATACATAGCTAAAATAACTCAATCCTGCCTTCGCGCATAGACGCTTGTTTAACCGGATTTGCTCTATCCAGAGTTTCTCTAAAATTTTCAATCTCACTTTGCATATCGTTCAGAATTAAATTAAAGCCATCACGATCTTTTGTATCTGCTGTTTTTAGTCCGTCTAAACGATCTTTGAGTTTAACAAACAGGCTTTCCATATTAACGGCACGATTGCGGCTATGCATGGTAAGTTGTTGAACAATATCTTCAAATTGTAAGGATCTAATCGTCGCTGTTAGATTTTGGTCAATTTCTCGGTTAACTTGCTCGAGCTTTTGCTCTCGGTCTTCATCGATATAACCAGGCCGCATATAGCGAGACTGTAATTCGATCTTTAAATTGAGCGAGGTGAAATTTTCAGTCAAGGTATCTGCCGCATCGGCAATAAGGGCGCTGACTCGAGCCAGCTCTTCCTGAAGGTTTATTTGTTCGCGAACAACCAGCTCGTTAAGTTTATCGGCGAGAGAGTACAGAGAAGTCTCCATCTCTTCAGTATTCGCCGTATTTGTCGTCTTCGTCATCTATCTAATACCTCTAGCACTTATCTGATTATTGCGCATGCACGGTAAGCTCTTCTGCAGACATTGCTATTATATGATCGGCAACCTCTCCCAGGGGAAGCACCTGTTGGGCTGCACCAAGGCGAACCGCCTCACCGGGCATCCCCCAAACCACGCTCGTAGCCTGATCTTGAGCGATGGTTAGAGCACCTGAGTCAAGCATTTCAACAAGGCCCCGTGCACCATCCGCGCCCATTCCGGTCAGCAATATCCCAACCGCGTCATTGCCGACCACTTTCGCCACGGAGCGAAACATTACGTCGGCTGAAGGTTTGTGTCTATTAACTTTAGGTCCATCATCTAATACACAATAATAACGATCGCCATCCATCCGCAAACTCAAGTGGCGATCACCGGGAGATACATATACGCACCCTCGTGCCAGGAGATCGCCATCCTTTGCTTCGCTAACCTCCATTGCAGATAAGTTATTAGCACTTCTGGCGAAAGCTGCGCTAAAGGTTTTAGGAATATGTTGAACAACGACAATAGGTGGCGTACTTACTGGTAGTCTCGCCAGAATACTTTTAATAGCCTCCGTGCCTCCCGTCGAAGCACCAATGGCTATTACCTGAATCGTCTTGCTTTGTTTATTTCTCCTACCTTTGTTAGCTTTAGCTGAGCTGTTAGCCTTAGCGGCTTTGTTCTTTAGCGATCCGGCAGCCAGACGCTCTAGAGTAGGCGCAATGTCTTCCATGTTCCTATTTTTAAAACTATTAGTACGTTCTGAGGCATCACTAATAACTATAGTCGTGTCACCGCCAGAATAGGATTGCATTTTCGCTTGCGCGGCAGCTTTAACTTTTTCCAATATCTCCTGACGATATTCTTCGAGCTGATCAGCTCGATCAATTTTTGGTTTACAAACAAAATCTACTGCGCCAAGCTCAAGCGCTTTAAGCGTGGTTTCCGCTCCAGCCTTGGTCTGCGAAGACACCATCACCACCGGCATTGGGCGCAAGCGCATCAGATTATCGAGAAAACTGAGCCCGTCCATTTTTGGCATTTCGACATCAAGTGTTAATACATCGGGGCTGAGCTGTTTGATTTTTCGGCGCGCCACATAGGGGTCCATTGCTGTCCCCACCACCTCGATAGACGAATCGGCAGACAATATCTCATTAAGCAATCGACGCACGACAGCAGAGTCATCAATAATTAAAACTCGTATTTTCTGCATAATATAAACTAGTATTTTACCTTATTGCTCATTTCGCTCTCGATCTCACCTTTATTAATCCGTAAACAAATCGACTTTTCCCGCCGGCTTTTCACGTTTGATACGCGCGAGGTAACGAGTTTCACGACCGACGATGCCAACAGAATTATCCTTGTAAAGCGTTTTAACCATAACTCGTCCCGTTCGCGGAAAGTACTGAATCTTGCGTGGTCGATACCCTCCTACGTCTTCAGCTTGAATAGAAAAACTTTCCGCAATTAAATAGCGTCTTACAAATTGTAAATTTTTACGCCCGATATCGACACTTAAATCAAGCACCCGACCGCCACCAAATAATTTTACTTCTAAGGATTCACGACTACCCCCATTCGCCAAAATAGTATTAATTAAGCGCTCCATTGCCACATTTCCATAGCGAGTTTCGTCACTAACCGGGGTATTTAACCAGGCGCTGGATCGAGCATTGGTATTATCTGGCAACATAAAATGGTTCATTCCCCCAATCCCCAATCGAGTGTCTCGAATACACGCCGAGACACATGAGCCAAGAACCGTCGTCAAGGTTTCGCCAAACATGCTAACGTAGTATTCACCCGGTTTGATCCTTACTGTTGCTTCCCTGGTAACCTGATCCCGATAACGTTGGATATGCCCAAAACCTGATAAGGCTTCAGGCAGCATATCAACCTTGGGGAGCACTCCCTCAGCAGTACTCACAAATCAACTTTCCGGTGAATTGTCCTACCAACCAATTTAAAGCTTTTGTTGGCCCCAAATAAACTCTCCGAATGCCCAATAAAAAAATACGCCCCTACTTCAAGCATTTTCTCGAAACGGTTAATCATCGTAGCGCGAGTGGGTTTGTCAAAATAAATAATAACATTGCGGCAAAATATCGCATCAAACGGTCCTTTTATCGGCCATTCTTCCATTAAATTAAGCGTCTTAAACGTCACCATCCTTTTAATTTCGTCACAGACACTAGCCGTACCGGTATTTCCGCCGAGCCCTAAGCGAAACCAGCGCTTAAGGTGAGCTTGAGGCAGATCTCTAACACGCTCGAGAGGGTAAATACCGGCCTGAGCTTTCTCGACGATGCTGGAATCTAGATCAGTCGCGAGAATTTTAATATCCCAACGATGGATATCTGGAATGTTTTCGCGCAAGGTTATAGCGATAGAGTAAGGCTCTTCTCCTGAGGAGCACCCAGCGGACCAGATACGGAGACGACGCTTATCACTCCCTTCTGCTTCAGCTTTATCTGCCATCAATTCCGGAAGCCAGGTATTAGATAAAAATTCAAAGTGATGATTTTCACGAAAGAAATCTGTCACATTGGTGGTGATCGCATTAATAAAATGCGTTAGTTCTTCTTCATTTCCTTGTTCTAGAAAATCACAATATTGATCGAAAGTAGTAAAACCCAGGCTCCGCAGACGCTTAGCTACGCGACCATAAACCAGTTCGCGTTTTGCATCTGACAAATTAATACCCGAGCGCGCCTTTACCAAAGCGCTCAGGTAGCTAAAATTTGTATCGGTGTAAGCAAACTCCCGAGTTCTTTTTGCCAGATCAAAGTCTAAATCCATTAACTGGCAGCCTCGTCCATGCCAAATACTGCGGACAAACCGAGAGTCTGGGAACGACTAAGTAATTGAGGTGAAATATGCGGCCAAAGGACTTTGCAATTCCGAGCTTTTAGCTCCATCACAAAAGCGAGTAACAACTGTAGCGCAGCGCTATCAATATTTTCAACGGCCGAACCATCAAGCGCAATATCACTCGCGTTATTTTCCAACAAGTCACTAAACCGTTCTTTAAGTCCTGTACTTTGGCTTACAGTCATTATCGGATCTAGCTTGTAGAGATTTGATGCAGACTTCACCGTATCAGAGGGGGTTTTTGTTGGTTTTTTTGACCCAACCGCATCCACCCTGGACAGATTTTTCTTTGCGCTCTTCGTACTCTTCGCGTTCCTCACCTTTTTTGCTTTCAATTGCGTTTTTTCTGAGCTCGCCTCGACCAACTCATTTGAAGATCGCTCTGCCAAGATATTGTCTTCTGACGCCTGCTTTGCCGACCCGTTTTTTCCCTGGCCTTTTTGCGCCGACTTAGGTTTTATTGAATCTTTTACGATCCATGACAAAGGGTTGTCGCCTAAAGCTCGAGTTTTCGACTTACCTTTCATCAGCATATTCCTCATTAACAAAGTTCCGAGCCAGCGCGCCATAATCAGCTTCACCATGATTCCCGCGCTTATATTCAAACGCGGTTTTTCCAAAACCCGGGCATTCAGCCAACACTGATGTTTCTCGAATCGGCGTCGCTAATACCCGTTCCGGAAAATAACTAATTAAGGTGTCCCTGACTTCCCAGCTTAAGCGCCGGCGCGTATGAAAGCGCGTAACCACAAGCCATTGATTGAATGAGACAAGGTCGTGTTTTTCTTCGAAATCACGCAATGTTGTAATCAAGTCAGACAATCCTCGCAACGCTAAATAATCCCCTGCTACGGGTACAATAGTTTCATCCACAGCGGTAAGCGCGTAATCAATTAACAGGCCGGAAGCCGGGGGACAGTCAATCAACACAAAATCACAACTATCCTTATATGACTGCACCAGCTCACGCAGACGCTCACCCGGCAGGCCATCCCCGGTACCACGCTCGACCAGGCCTAAATCCGCACCCGCCGGGATTAATCTAAGATTGTCTCGGGCATCAACAACTTCAACTTCACCTATGTCCAGGCGACCGAGCATTAGCTCATCAATACCAGACTGGCCGCGCTCGAACAAACCAAGATGCGCCGCAAGATGACTTTGAGGATCCAGATCAATGGCCATCACCCGCTTGCCCATCAGCGCCAAGCCGTGCGCCAAATTTGCAGTAGTCGTCGTTTTCCCTACCCCGCCTTTCTGGTTAATAACCGCTATTGCGCGCATCGCTATTTATACTCGATGAATATATGTTCAATGAATAATAACGCTGAGCATCTACGCCGCGACATGGGTAAGACTCAGTTGCACCAGTGCAGGAACATCTACGATTAGCGCCACTGAACCGTCACCCAGAATAGTGGCACCAGAAATACCGGGAACTTCGCGAAAATTCTTTTCCAGACTCTTAACCACCACTTGCTGCTGACCCAGCACATCATCGATATTCAAACCAATTAATTGGCCGTCGACGTCGACAATCACCAACAAGCCGTCCACCAGGGATAGCCGTCCTTCTTGAACACCAAATGCTTCACTCAAACGTACTACGGGTAAACAATCGTTCCGATATTTATACACTTCCGCCTCACCGGCAACCCGGTGAATGTCGCCGGGCTTCACTTTTACCGATTCCACTATCGCCAGTAAAGGCACCACATAAACCTGATCTCCGACCTGCACCATTTGACCATCTAGAATTGCCAGAGTAAGTGGTAACTTGATCGTAAAGATTGTCCCTCGCCCCCGCTCCGAGCGCACCTCAACCCGGCCGCCCAAATCGGTGATATTACGCCTTACCACATCCATCCCAACACCGCGGCCAGAAATATTGCTCACTTTGTCTGCCGTTGAAAACCCAGGCTCGAATACCAGATTTTTAATTTGCTCGGTGGTTAATTCAGCCTCTTCATCTACCAAAGATTTTTCTTTAGCTTTTTGTAAAATTTTGTCCGTATCCAGACCACTGCCGTCGTCTGAAACTTCAATAAGAATACTGCCACCCTGATAAAACGCTTTTACCTCGATAGTGCCATTTTCTTCTTTGCCAGCAGCGCGACGTTGCTCCGGCATTTCAATACCGTGATCGAGCGCGTTGCGTACAAGATGCACGAGCGGGTCGCCAATTTTTTCTAGTACAGTTTTATCAAGTTCGGTACTTTCACCAGTAAACTTTAGCTTGACCTGCTTACCCAGAGATCGATTTAAATCATGCACGATGCGCGGTAGACGTTGAAACGCAAAACTAATTGGCAGCATACGAATATTTAATGCCTGCTCCTGCAAATCTCGCGTATTGCGCTCCAACTGTTGCAAGCTATGGGTAAGGGTCGCCATTTGTACGGGGTCAATATTTTTTGTCGCCTGAGTTAAAATGGACTGGGTAATCACTAGCTCGCCGACCAAATTGACCAGATCGTCCACTTTATCGGTACTGACCCGAATAGAGGATGTCTCTTCACCAAAGCCATCGCTAAGCGCCGCTGTATCGGTAGCCCTTCTCTTCTTTTTCTGCTCCGTTACAGCCACCTCACCAGCGGCAGGGGTTGGCTTCCCAGCCTCTGACTCAGAAGATTGTTTTTCTGGTGCTGCTTTCAGATTATTAGGAGCCTTCAGCTCATCAGTAATCGTCTGCCCTTCTGAAACCGTCGCCGCATCAACTACGCCTGACGAAGCTGGGTCGTCGACCTCTTGCTTGCTGCGTTGTAATGTCAGTGTTAAATCACAGTCGTCCTCAACCCAGGCAAACACGTCCCGAATTTGGTCTTCCTCGATTTGCCCGGTGAGCGTCATATCCCATCCGAGATGACACTGCTGGGGATCCAGATCGACAAAACCCGGTAAGTGCTCGGTATTTACCTGAACCTTAAGATCGCCCATTGTTTCCAGTTCTCGCAGCAAGCGGAAGGGATCGTTGCCGGTGAAAAAAAGATTTCGATGGGGCTGGAAAGAAATAGTCCAGGTATTAGTGGTGGCGGTATTAGTAGTGGCGGCCGTCGTCGTCTCTGTGCTGAGATTGAGACTGTCCTCACCGGCCGGTATTACCGTATTGAGCAATGACTCTAGCTGTCCACTGAGGCCGGCTATTAAGGCTTGATCGTTGCTCTCGTTGGTAGTACAGCGTTTGATCATCCCTCGCAGACAATCGACGCATTCCAGCAACAAACTAATACCGTCTTTAGTGACTGGGCGCTCACCGCTGCGCATTTCTTCCAGCATGGCTTCTACGCCATGAGTAAAATCCGCAATTTCGTTAAACCCAAGCGTCGCCCCGCTACCTTTAATCGAGTGAGCGGCACGAAAAATAGTATTCACAATTTCGTCGTCGATGTCCCCCAACTCCAACTGAAGAAGACCCGCCTCCATTGCTTCGATCAATTCCGAGGACTCCTCGACAAAGATCGAATAAAACTGTGACAAATCTATTTCGTTCGACATAGGGTGGTTTTCAAGTTAATTCATTAGAACGGGGTAAACCGTGTGCTATCACTTCTTGCGCTTATGTACATTTATGTACGCTTATATAAGTATGCTCATATAAATAAAAAGAAGCGCCCAACACCATGACAGTGCTAAAAATCACAACACTCGATTGATGATGGCCAATAATTTATCGGGGTCAAAGGGTTTTTCTATCCACCCGGTGGCGCCAGCTTCGCGACCCATTTGTTTTTTCGAGTCGTCCGTTTCAGTTGTTAGTACCAAAATAGGAAGGAATTTGTAGTTTTCCAGAGTGCGCAACTCTCGAGTCAAAGTAAGGCCATCCATATTTGGCATATTGACATCGGTAATAACCAGGTCGACCGGGTCGTTATTTTTTGCATACTCCAGAGCTATCGCACCATCTTCGGTTTCTGTAACGTCGTGGCCAACCTCTTTTAAGGTAAATGAGACCATTTGTCGCATCGACGCGGAGTCTTCAACCAGTAATATCATTGCCATACTACAAATTCCTTTATTAGGATCTCTTTCATTAGTAATGAAATGCGCCATGGACGCACCCCCTGCTAGTTGTCACAAACTGTGAATTACCATCTATAATTTACCATCGACAATAGTACCACTGGACAAGTAATACCTTTCACCGAAAAATTGCCGGATCGCTACCTGCCACGCCCCAATAGCATCAACTTGTGATGCAAGTCACACTTTGTGTCCTGCCGAGCTCTCACTTCTAATGACCGAGAGCCCGGTCTGATTATACAAAAGCCAGCCAACACCAGAGCACGGGGCTGTCTACTATGGCAGACACGTATAGCAGAATACACCATCAAAACACTGTCTAACTGATTATTATTACTCTATATTACCCTAGCTATCCATATCGTGAACAGGGCTCACAACAAACCGCTTGAATATGCAATGGAAGACCTTATCTTAACCTCACTTCGCCACCCTCGACACCTTAAGCAGGATGCTTGAGTACCACCCAAAACGCTGACCCAGGAAGCCCCGTTGACACCACTGTTCGACATTACACCACTGCAATATGCCCTCGCTCAGGGGCAATTTATTCTCACCCCCAATCAGCGACTCGCCCGCGCCATACAGCAGGCATGGGGACTGAATTGGTGCCAACAAGGTAAAAAAACCTGGGATCCGGCTCCGGTCTACGCCATCGATCACTGGCTTGCCTCTTGCTGGCAAGATTTGCGCGACGCCACGTTTGAACCCGCATTGATCGGCACTCTGGCACCTGAACACACCGAGCTTTTTCTGTGGTCGCAAATTATTGCCGCAGACGAGCGCACCCCCACGCAAGGTTCCATTATCGGTTTTGCTCGCCTCGCTCGCCAGGCACGACAATATCTGGAGCTGTGGCAAGTTGGAGATACCGACACTAAACAGACTGAATCCTGGCTTGCCGACCACCAGGGTTATCAGTTGCTGCAGCGCTGGCTACCCCAGTTTAGATCGGCAATGACTGCAGCTCAGCTGCTCACACAGGAGCAAATTCTCGACTTTATCGAGCAGGGTTTTGTTACGGCTACCCTGCCAAAATCAGACGCTATCCATCTGGTGGGTTTTCAAAACTTACCGCCTAAACAGCGTCAACTGCTGGAGACCGCAGCCGATACCCTCGTTGAGGTCACGCCTGCATCCCAAAGCAGCCATTGCCAGATTGCCGTATTAGCCGACGGCGATATCGAGATCAGCCGAGCCGCTCAGTGGGCACGTAAACAGCTTGAGAACCAGCCACAGCAATGCCATCCACAGCAACGTATTGGCATTGTGTTTCCCGATCTCACTCGCATTCGCGATCGGGTCGAGCGGCAGTTCCGCTCAATACTACAACCCGAATACTGCTTACCCGGCACTGCCAATACCCCGCCGCCATTTAATATGTCTGCGGGCATCCCGCTCGCGCAAACGCCACTGATTCAGGCCGCCCTTAAATTGTTAGCGCTGCATGAGCCTTCCCAATCATTGTCATTTTATTGCGCAGTCCTCAATAATCCGTTTTGGGGTGATAGTTATAGCGAAATCGAACTACGCAGCGAGGCCGAAGTCCGACTTCGCGACCTGAATCAAATAACACTTAAGCCCGGTGATTTTCGTTTTGTAGTTAAACGTGCCCAGGACAATACCCAGGAGAATGCTCACGAAGGTGCCGAGCCTGCCAACACCGGGACGACAGACACAAGCACTGATACTGATCTTGCTCTTAATACGAATAAACCCGAGTTATCAGCCCGCTTACAACGCGCCGCTGATCAAGCGCGCCGACACCCTAAAAAACAAACCTTTTCAGCCTGGGCAAGCGCCCTCACTGAACAACTGGAAGTGTTGGGTTGGCCCGGTTCCCGCACCCTGGACAGTATTGAATACCAGCAACTACAACACTGGCGGCAAGTTCTCGATCAGCTCACTGAACTGGATGCTAGCAACACGCAAGTCACCTGGCCTGAAGCCTTAAACCAGCTACGTCAATTACTCAGCAAGGCCATCTTTCAAGCTCAGGCACCAGATTCCCCCGTACAAATTCTCGGTGTTCTGGAAGCCGCCGGACTGCGCTTCGACGCACTGTGGGTTGCGGGGATGAGCGACGAACACTGGCCGCAGCCCGTACAAATGCACCCTCTGTTGCCGGCAAGCCTGCAAAAACACGCGGCTATGCCACGCACCAGCGCGGAACGCGAACTCGCTCTGGCTCGCGAATTGATCAGTGGCTTTGCGGCTGCCGCTACACAGGTGATCTTTAGCTACACAGAGCGGGACGGTGATGTGGAAAAACGCCCTTCACCGCTGCTACAGGAAGTCTTAACAAATACACCCTTACATATCTTCGATGACGTTCCTTGCGATGAAATACCGGCAATGCTTGATCACCCCCTGGCCAAACACCTTGCCGACCACCCGAACAGAGAGTGGCTGGAGTGGGAGCAAGCTCCAGTGTTCGACCACCGCAGCGAAATCGTTCGCGGTGGTAGCGGTCTATTGCGCGACCAGGCTGCCTGCCCCTTCAATGCCTTTGTTCGCTGGCGTCTGGATGCCAAACCCTTAAACGAACCCGGGCCGGGATTATCTGCTCTTGAACGGGGTAATTTGGTGCATCGCGGTCTCGAAATTTTTTGGCGTCAAACCAAAACCCAGGCCGAGCTATTGGCCCTAAGCGAGGAAGAGAAAGGCCAAAGGCTCGAACTGGCCATCACCACGGCACTGGATGAAACCGCCCGTTACCGGCCCGAGTTAAACGGCATCCGCTTGCGTCGTATCGAAAGCGTTCGTCTACATAAATTACTCCAGCGCTGGTTAGTAGTAGAATCCCAGCGCGCCGCTTTTAGCGTGATGGTCAGCGAACACGACTTGAGCCTGCAACTCGGCGGGGGTAACACCCATTCACCTTTACAACTGCCACTGCGTATTGACCGTATTGATCGGCTTGCCGACGGTCGCTTATTACTGATGGATTACAAAACCGGCAAAGCCGATACCGCGGTCTGGGCTGGCCCCAGACCGGAGCAACCTCAATTACCTCTGTATGCTGTGGCGCTCACTGACGACACCAGCACCCTGCCGTTAACACCCACAGACAGCGAAGCCGCAAGCATTGCCGTACTGTGCTTCGCGCAAATTTCCAGCACCCGGGGTATTGCTTTAAAAGGTATCACCGACGACGAGGACAATACTGGATTTAGCTCGTTGCAAAAACTAGATTTGCCGGACACCTGGAATGCCACCATCGACCACTGGCGGGAGTCTCTAGGAGGACTTGCGGAAGAATTTATTGAAGGCGACGCAGAGATTGTTTACTACACCGCCGCCGCAAAATACCAGGGCCACTTGACCCCGATTAATCGCCTGGCAGAACTGGATGATATTCAAGCCTTACACGAAGCAGATAACTCGGGAGCTAAGCCATGATTCCCGATCAGGCCGAACGCGCACAGGCGCTCGACACTCGTACATCCTTTGCGGTGGCTGCCCCCGCCGGTTCAGGTAAAACCGGACTACTCACTCAGCGTATGCTGTGCCTACTAGCCGAAAGTGAACGCCCCGAGTCTGTACTGTGCATGACCTTTACCCGAAAAGCCGCAGCAGAAATGCGGCGGCGTATCAGTGAGGCCCTCACGCTCGGCTTAAGTTCAACACCCCCCGACAACGACTACGAACGCCATAACTGGCAATTGGCCCAGCGGGTGCTAAAACGAGATGAAGCCATGGGCTGGCAGCTAATGGCCTCCCTTAATCGCCTGCAAATCACTACTATCGACGGATTTTGCCGCCTCCTCGCGCAACAACTTGCGGTGGAATCCGGCCTCGGCGTAGTGCCAGAAAATACCGAAACCCCCAGTGTCTTATACCGCCAGGCGACACGCGAATTACTTGCCGAGCTGGAATCTTCCGGCCCCACCGGGGAAGCCCTCGAGTTACTACTCACCCACGTGGACAACAACCACCAGCAATTGGAAGACCTGCTGATGGAGCTGATTGCCAAGCGGGAACAGTGGTTAAGCCACGTGGTCAGCAGTCGCGACGCTAGGGAATATTTAGAGGGCACACTGACCCGGCTGATCACCGATACTTTAGACAAAGCCCAGCAACAACTCGCGCCTTTTACTGGCGAGCTAACGATTTTACTGGACTATATTTCTCAGCATATCGCCTCCCATCTGGACCCTCAGGCACTGCAGGTACAGTGGCTTGACTGCAGTGCCAGCGAACTCGCTGCCAATCCTGCTGACTGCATGGCAGCCTGGCAGGCCTTGAGCCGTATCTTCCTGACTAACGATGGTAGCTGGCGCAAACAAGCTAACAAAAACATTGGCCTGCCGACCAAAAAAGATTCTCAGCGTCCCGAGCAAGCCGATGAACGCAAACAGCAATGGAAAACTTTAATTGCAGCATTTCAACAGACCCCCGGCTTGCTGGATCTACTCAACGATGTGCTCAGCTTGCCCGACGCTCGCTATGACGACACTCAGTGGGCGGTGCTCGATGCTCTCACTCACCTGCTACCGCAATTGGCAGCGCGCCTGCAGTTAGTCTTTCAGCGGGAAGGCCAGTGTGACTTTACCGAAACCGCCCTCGCCGCTCAGCGCGCCCTACACAGTGTCAGTAGCAACTTAGGCGACGATTACCCTACGGACCTGGCGCTACAACTCGATTATCGTATTCAGCATATTTTAGTTGACGAGTGCCAGGATACCTCCAGCCTGCAATTTAATTTACTACGCCGACTCACCGCAGGCTGGCAAGCAGACGATGGCCGCACGCTGTTTCTGGTGGGCGACGCCATGCAGTCACTCTATGGTTTTCGCAACGCCAACGTGGGCCTGTTTCTCGACAGTCGCCGCCACCCTATCGGCGACATTCACTTGCAAGCGCTCGACCTCTCTACCAATTTTCGTTCCCACAACAGTATTGTTCACTGGGTGAACCGGGTTTTCACGCAGGCCTTTCCCGACACCGAAGACTCGGGCCGAGGTGCTACCCCCTATGCCCCTTCTGCCGCTGCGGTTGCAGCTGTAGATACAGATACGGAGCTCGACGCGCACTGCAGTATCACCCTGGACACCTTGGACCCCGAAGCAATTGACAGCGAAGAAGGCGAGCAAGTTGCCCAGCGTGTGCTGGCCGCACAAGACAACAATCCCGAAGGCAGCATCGCTATTTTGGTGCGGGGTCGCGGTCATTTAAAAGAAATTTTGCCCGCGCTATACAGCAAGGGCTTGAGCTGGCAAGCCGCCGATATCGACAGCCTCAGTGGACGCATGCCGATCATCGATTTAATGTCCTTGACTCGCGCCTTGCTGTGCCCCGCCGATCGCATTGCCTGGCTAGCCCTACTACGAGCACCGTGGAGCGGACTTAATCATCGCGACTTACATACCCTGGTAACTCATGTCGCCGCGCAGGACGAGGAACCACTCCAAGATAACAATACAAGCAGCACACCTAAGAACTCCAGAGCATTCCCTTTATTATTAAATCAAATCCTGTCGCCTACCCTGCCCGAACACTTATCGGATGCGGGTCGCCAGATTGTACAAAGACTGGCCGGCGTATTAGCCGCGGCGTGGCAACAACGCCATCGCAAACCACTGCGTACCTGGATAGAAGGTGTCTGGATTGCCCTGGGTGGCCCGGCTGCCCTGCTCAACCCCAGCGTATTACAGCAGTGCCGCCAGTACTTTAATTTACTGGAAACCCACAGCACCATTGCCGCCGAAGATTGGGTGTCATTTTTGACCCTGGTGGAGAAGGGTCACGCCGCACCGGAACCCGACGCTGACCCGCATCTGCAGATTATGACCATCCATAAAGCCAAGGGTCTGGAGTTTGATACCGTTATTATTCCGGGCCTCCACCGCCCAGGCAGAAGTAATCAGGGCGAGCTGCTGCTATGGAGGGAGCGTATCAACACCTCGGGGCAAACTGACCTGATTATGTCACCACCCGCATCCACGGGCAGCGACACCGACCGTACTTATCAATATTTACGCCGGGAACAAAGCCTCAAAGGGCGACTTGAAGATGCCCGGGTTTTGTATGTAGCCTGCACGCGGGCTAAATCTCATTTACACCTACTCTTCAAGCTACCGAAAAAAACTGCGCCGGGTGCCAACACGCCTTTGGCTCTGTTGTGGGAAGCTTTAACTGATGATTTGAAACCTGCCAGCGAGCGCGGTAAATTATCAATAGCCGCAGCAATAAGCACATCAGTCTACGCCGATGTGCTTTACCACCCCACCGAATACGTCTCTGACGACTCGGATTTCAACACTCCACAAGACGAACAAAATGAGCAAGATGAGCAAGAACTAATCAGCGCCGCTACTTTAAGTCATGGCGTACGTTTACCGCCGCACTGGCGCTTTGAACAAAGTTTGGAAACCGGGAATCATTCCCAGACCTCGACAAACGAACTATTTAATACCCTCTCGAAGAGCGCTACCCTCCCGCAAAGCGAGATCAGTTTGCATCCCACGTCCACCGAGGAGTTACGTGTAAGGCTCGCCGGTACCTTGTTTCACCGCACCGCAAGACAGATTGTGCTGGAAGGCATAGACCGGTGGGACAGCACGCGTATCGCACGACAAAAAACCCTGTGGCGCAGTGAATTTAAACCTTTGCTTGCGGATCAGCACGAAACTGAGACCACAATAGCCAAACTCGAACGCGCCGTGATCCAGTTACTCGCCCACCCCGAGGGTAAATGGCTGCTTGCGCCCCACCCAGAACACGTTTGTGAATGGCCACTGGCTTATGTCGATGATCACGATCAGATGCGCACCGCGATTCTGGATCGCAGTTTTGTCGCTGATGATGTGCGCTGGATCGTCGACTACAAATTAGCCGAACCTACTGCCAACCAATCCCTGCAAGACTTTCTACGACACCAGAAAAATACCTATCGCGAGCAATTAGCCGCTTATCAGCGCCTACTGGAAAATCGAGAGTCAGGCGTTGTAGAAACAGCAATTAAAATTGCACTCTATTTCCCGCTTATCCCTCATTTAGAGCTGCTATAGAAACAGTGCGATAAAACATGCAAACTTCCACCTTGATTTACAGTAGAATAACTGCCCTTTTTAATAATTTGACCGTCACTTGCGCTGAGTGACCCGAACGAAAATGAGCCAACTACAATGATTGAACGCGCGCTGGAAAACATCAACGTCCAAACTCAGGAAGTATTGCTGACTCCCGGCGATCTGAAAAAAGACCTGCCGATGTCTGATCTGGCAGCCAAAACCATTGTGCAAGGCCGCGAAGCCGTACAAAACATTTTGGCCCATAAAGATCATCGCCTTATCGTTGTCATCGGGCCCTGCTCCATTCACGATGTGGATGCTGCCATGGACTACGCTCAGCGACTTAAAGCCCTCGCCGACAAGGTAGGCGATACCTTGTTAGTGGTGATGCGGGTGTATTTCGAAAAACCCCGTACTACCGTGGGCTGGAAGGGACTGATTAACGATCCCCACCTGGATGACTCCTTCAAAATCAGTGAAGGTCTGCATATCGGTCGGCGTTTATTGCTCGATATATCCGAACTCGGCTTGCCTACCGCTACCGAAGCGCTAGATCCTATTTCGCCGCAATATCTACAGGATTTAATTTCCTGGTCGGCCATTGGCGCACGCACTACCGAATCCCAGACTCACAGAGAAATGGCCAGCGGCCTAACGCCTGCTGTGGGTTTTAAAAACGGCACCGATGGTGGCCTTGCGGTCGCGGTCAATGCGCTCCAGTCCGTTGCTAGTCCACACCGTTTTCTCGGCATTAATAGCAAGGGTCGAGTCGCCATCATCACCACCAAGGGCAATCCCTACGCACACATTGTGCTGCGCGGCGGTAATGGCAAGCCTAACTACGACTCTGTAAGTGTGGCGCTTTGCGAACAGGAATTACAGAAAGCTAATATCGAAGCCAATATTATGGTCGATTGCAGTCACGCCAATTCCAACAAAAACCACGAATTACAACCGCTGGTTATGCAAAACGTCGCTCAACAAATTGCGGACGGCAACCGCTCTATTATTGGCTTGATGGTGGAGAGTAATCTTAAAGCCGGCAACCAAAAACTATCGGCTAACCGAGACGAAATGGAATATGGGAAATCGGTCACCGATGCCTGTATTGACTGGGAAACCACGGAAGCTTCCCTGCTGGCGATGCGTGACACGCTGAAGAGTGTATTACCGAAACGCTTTGCTGGTTAAATTGGCCTTACCCGCAGGGTCCGCGCGTTGCAGGTAGCAGGTAGCGGGTAGCGGGTTGCCTTACTTGTTAACGCAAATAAAAGCCTCAACCGCAAGTCAGCCTTAAACATAGCCCAGCTTTAATGCAGCGGTCTAAAATTCAATTCCACAACATTTTGAGAACTGTTGGGCAATATCGACTCCAGGCCTATTTTAATCATCGAGCGCAAGGTCTCCCGGCTGGCGCCCATTTTACTTTGCAGGCGCAGACCCCCAGCTAGTGCCATTAAGTAAGCCACGCAGACCGACGCCGGATTGTTATCTGGCATTAAGCCCTTCTCCCTGGCTTCGACGAGTCGCTTCTCAAATAAATCCTCGAGTATCGACAAGCGGGCGGCAGCGGCCTGCGCCATTTCCGGTTCGGTATGGCTCAACTCGCTAACGGTATTAAACAACAGGCAACCCCGCGAACGATACTCGTCGTTATCCACCAAAAGCAGGGCATAAAATAAACTGCGAATCGCTATAATCGGATCAGCAATTTCCAGATACCCGTTGAGCGGTACTTCGAAATGCGACACGTAGTGGTCCATCACTTCATGAAACAAACCAGCCTTGCTACCAAAAGCCTGATAAAGACTACCCCGGTTAATTTCAGTAGCCTCAATTAATTTATATATGGACGTAGCTTCGTATCCATCCCGCCAAAACACACTCATGGCGGCCTCCAGAACGTGCTGACGATTATATTCTGGTGCTCTGGGCATCCCTGACTCTCCAAAATAAAACACTATTGTTAAACCCCTCACTCGCGCCGCCGAACCTGACGCTCCTGACGCTCCCGACGTTGACGCTGTCCTAAGGGCTTTCGCTAAATTACTTATTCAACGGTCCAAAATCAACGGCTACGGTCGCTTCAGACAAAGTTTCGACATTGCCGGAAGCATCCGAAGCTTGCGCAGAAAAATTCGCCAGCATCGGAGCGATACCCATATCTATCATGGTTTTTAATGCCGATTTCTCAAGGCCCATTTTTTCGGCCAGGCGCAAGCCTCCACACAGGGTAATCAAATACTTGCCGTACACCGCTGCCGAACAATTCTGATTCATTTGTCCCTGCTGCTGAGCCGCCTCAATACGAACTTCGAAAAAATCGCTCAACTGCTCCAAATACTGCACTGCACGCGCGGCAAGCTCTGGTTCGGTATGGGTCAACTCACTCACTGTGTTGTACAGCAGGCAGCCCCAGGAATTGTATTTCGGATTGTCGATAAGGAACATGGCGTAAAACACGCTGCGAATCGCAATTGCGGGCTCGACATTGGCAACTAATGCGCCGACCGGATCCTGGAAATTGTCAACGTAATATTTGAGGACTTCTTCAAACAAACCGGCTTTGCTACCAAAGGCCTGGTAGAGACTGCCGCGATTAATATCCATGGCGGCGGTTAATTTTTGTATCGACGTGGCGTCATAACCATCTCGCCAAAACACCTTCATAGCTTCTGCCAGGACGTGTCCGCGATCGTACTCTGGTGCTCTAGGCATAAAAACCCCATTCCTTAGACGATTAACTATCCCTCATCCTAGCATTCAGCCTTCCACCGAACCGCTTATTTATAAAAAGCCTGGGAAGTATCGCTGTGATCTGTGACGTCGCGCACACCTTTAAGGTCGGGGATTTGGGTTAGCAAGGTTTTCTCAACACCTTCCTTAAGTGTGACGTCCACCATGCCGCAGCCCTGACAGCCGCCACCAAATTGTAGTACCGCTACGTCGTCAACAATTTCTTCCAGACTAACGACACCGCCGTGAGCGGCCAAACCGGGATTGATTTCGTTGTGCAGCACGTAATTGATTTTGTCTTCCAGGGGGCTGTCGTCATTCACTTTTGGGGTACGAGAATTAGGCGCCCGAATGGTCAATTGGCCACCGAGACGGTCTTCGGAGTAGTCCACTTTGGCATCGTCCAAAAATGGCTCACTGCGTTTCTCTATGTAAGCGCGCAGGTTATCCAGTTCCATCAACTCGTCGTCGGGCTGCTCCTCACCCGGCTTGCAGTAGGCAATACAGGTTTCGGCTTTTGGGGTACCCGGATCGCTGATAAATAGACGAATGGCAATGCCTTCGCAATCCTGTTTTTCCAATAATCCCGCCAGATAGACTTGTGCTGAGGGAGTAATTTCGACTTTGGACATGAGCTTGTTTCCCGATCTCCAGGAGATCTATACCTGAGTAAATTAGTCGTGTATTTTAGCAGCGCAGGCAAGGGCCGACAATGGCATCTGGCCATATAATATCCCCGCCGCCCATCACCATTTCACGGCCATCTCGCAACCATGCCGCAGCCCTGCTGACGGCCCTTCTCGCGAACCTCATCAAAAACCGGCCTCGCTTTAGTTAAAAAATCGCTAACAACGTTGTTAAATTGAAAATCTTAACTCAGCAATTTGCTAGAATAGCCTCCTTTTTTTAATCCGACCCTACTTTTACCGGTTAATTCATGTCCAACCTGCGAACCCAACGTATCGAGGCGCTCCACCAGGCCGCCAGTCAACGCATTTTAATACTCGATGGTGCCACCGGCACCATGATCCAGCGTCGTAAACTCAAAGAAGCGGATTTTCGCGGTACCCGCTTTGCCGACTGGCCGCAAGATTTGGGGGGCAATAACGACCTGCTGGCACTCACCCGCCCGGACATCATCCGTGATATCCACCTGGCTTATTTAGAAGCCGGTGCGGATATTATTGAAACCAACACCTTTAACGCCACGAGCATTTCTCAATCCGACTACGGCATGGAAGCTCAGGTCATCGAACTCAACCGGGAAGCCGCCCGCATCGCCCGCGCCGCTGCGGATATCGTGAGCGCGCAAACTCCGGACAAACCCCGCTGGGTTGCCGGGGTCATCGGTCCGACCAGCCGTACCGCCTCCATTTCACCCGATGTGAATGACCCGGCGGCGCGCAATACCACTTTTACCGAGTTGGCCGAATCCTACCGGGAGGCCACCCGCGCGCTGATTGATGGCGGCGTAGACATCATCATGATCGAAACCGTGTTCGATACCTTGAACGCCAAAGCGGCCATTTTTGCCGTACAGGATGTCTATGCCGAATTAGGTATTAAGCTGCCGATGATGATCTCTGGCACCATTACCGATGCCTCCGGTCGCACGCTATCGGGGCAAACCACGGAAGCCTTCTGGAACAGTGTCGCCCACGCCGAGCCTTTTGCTATTGGTCTGAATTGCGCCCTGGGTGCGGAACAGTTGCGACCTTACGTACAGGAGTTATCTCGAGTTAGCTCCACGCTAGTGTCAGCCCACCCGAATGCGGGCTTGCCCAATGCCTTTGGCGAATACGATGAAAGCGCCGAGCAAACTGCCGCGATTCTCGACGAATTCGCCAGCAGTGGCCTGGTGAATATTCTCGGTGGCTGCTGCGGTACCACCCCGGAACATATTCAGGCCATCGCCAATGCGGTGGCTCGCTATAGCACTCGGACGATACCGGACATTGCACCGGCCTGTCGTCTGGCGGGGCTCGAGCCCTTTACCATCAACCAGGACTCCCTCTTCGTTAATGTTGGTGAGCGCTGTAATGTCACCGGCTCGGCGCGTTTTAAACGCTTGATTCTGGAAGACGACTACACTACCGCACTCGAAGTCGCACTGGAACAGGTAGAAAACGGCGCGCAAATCATCGACATCAATATGGATGAAGGTATGCTCGATTCGGTCGAGGCCATCACCACTTTTCTTAAACTGGTGGCCACGGAACCGGATATTTGCCGAGTGCCCATTATGGTGGACTCCTCCAAGTGGGAGGTGATCGAAGCCGGGCTTCAGCAAGTTCAAGGTAAAGCCCTGGTTAATTCCATTAGCCTGAAGGAAGGCGAAGAGGCATTTATTCATCACGCCCGCCTGTGCAAACGCTACGGCGCGGCCGTGGTGGTGATGGCCTTCGACACTGACGGACAAGCCGATAATCTCGAGCGACGCATCGCCATTTGCCAACGCAGTTACGATATTTTAATTAACGACGTCGGCTTTAATCCCTCAGATATTATTTTCGACCCAAATATATTCGCTATTGCGACCGGGATTGAAGAACACAACAACTACGCCGTCGATTTTATCGAGGCCTGCCGCTGGATTCGCGCCAACCTGCCCCACGCCCATATTTCTGGCGGCGTCAGCAATGTGTCGTTTTCCTTTCGCGGCAACAACCCGGTGCGCGAAGCGATTCACTCGGTATTTTTATACCACGCCATTAAAGCTGGGCTCAGCATGGGCATCGTCAACGCCGGACAACTGGCGGTTTACGATGACTTACCCGAAGAGCTGCGCACGGTGGTGGAAGATGTGGTGCTCAATCGTGGTGCCGACGGCACCGAAAGCCTGCTCGCCATCGCCGATAAATATCGCGGTGATGGTAGCGTCGCCGCAAGCAAAGAAGATCTCGCCTGGCGGGAATGGCCAGTCGCTCGACGCCTGCAGCACGCGCTGGTTAAAGGCATTACCCTGTTTATCGACGAAGACGCCGAAGCCGCGCGCCTACAAGCTAAGCGGCCTCTAGATGTCATCGAAGGCCCGCTTATGGATGGCATGAATGTGGTGGGTGATCTGTTCAGCAGCGGCAAAATGTTTCTACCCCAGGTGGTGAAATCCGCACGCGTGATGAAACAGGCCGTCGCCCACCTGCAGCCCTACATCGAGCTGGAAAAACAGGGTGCGCCACAGAGTAACGGTAAAGTGTTGATGGCCACCGTAAAAGGTGACGTCCACGATATCGGCAAAAATATCGTCGGCGTGGTGTTGCAGTGCAACAACTTTGAAGTCATCGACCTCGGCGTTATGGTGTCCGCCACTACCATTCTCGAAACCGCGCGGCAACAAGACGTGGATATTATCGGACTATCGGGGCTGATTACTCCGTCTCTCGACGAGATGGTGCATGTTGCCAGTGAGATGGAGCGCCTCGGTTTGGATCTGCCTTTGTTAATCGGCGGTGCCACCACCTCAAAAGCTCACACTGCGGTAAAAATTGATCCCGGTTATCACCGCGGTCAAAGTATTTATGTCGCCGACGCCTCTCGTGCGGTGGGTGTTGCCACCAAGCTGATGAATCTCGAGCGACGCCACGAGTATTACCAGGAATTAAACGACGAGTACGACAAGGTACGCAAACGCACGGCCGCTCGACAATCAAAACGAAAATCCCAGGCCTACTCGGACGCCATTGATGCCCGCATGGCCATCGAGTGGAAAAACTATCTTCCACCAGTGCCGAAACAACTCGGCGCCCAGGTGTTTCGCAATTATCCTCTGCAAGATTTAATCGACACCATCGACTGGACACCC
The DNA here is from genome assembly GCA_018069525.1 of Porticoccaceae bacterium. GTDB lineage: Bacteria > Pseudomonadota > Gammaproteobacteria > Pseudomonadales > Porticoccaceae > JAGPUQ01. Next base: position 71,433 of record JAGPUQ010000019.1, read on the forward strand.
TTTTTTATCACCTGGAGTTTAGCTGGCAAATATCCCAATATCCTTGACGACGAAGTCGTCGGCGAGCAGGCGCGTATCTTATTTGACGATGCCCAGGCCATGCTCAAAAAATTACTGGCCGACGGTCGCCTGCAAGCCAATGGCGTTATTGGCCTGTGGCCTGCTAATCGTGTTGGCAACGATGATATTGCGGTGTACACCGATGACACTCGCAGCGAAGTGCTTAGTACCCTGCACCATATTCGCCAGCAGTCGATGAAACCTAATGACAACGAACCGTATTTATCACTCGCCGATTTTATCGCGCCAGAAAGTACCGGCGTTGCGGATTACATTGGCGGCTTTGCGGTAACCACTGGTATTAATGCCGATGAGATTGCCAAAGAGTACGAAGCCCAGGGCGACGACTACAACTCCATTATGGTTAAAGCCCTGGCGGATCGTTTGGCCGAATCCTTTGCCGAACATTTACACCGACGGGTGCGCAAAGAATTTTGGGGCTATGCCGAACACGAGGAATTAGACAACCAGGCTTTGATTTACGAGCAGTATCAGGGCATCCGACCCGCACCGGGTTATCCCTGCTGCCCCGATCACGCAGAGAAAGACAGTTTGTTTGACTTACTCGATGCTACCGCCAATACCGATATCGAATTGACTGAAAGTTACGCCATGTTCCCAACCGCAGCGGTCAGCGGCTGGTATTTCGCTCACCCCAAGGCCAAGTATTTCAACACGGGGAAAATTCAACTCGATCAAGTGGAAGACCTGGCTGCTCGTAAAGGCCTTTCGGTAGCAGAGCTGGAGCGACAACTGAGCTCGGTGCTGGGCTATACCCCTAGCTGAAAACCAACACCCAAGCTAAAAACTCAAACTAAAAAACATCCATAAAAAAAGCAGCGAGAACGCTGCTTTTTTTATGGACTATGTAAAGGTCAAATCATTAAAGGCTTAACTAACCCTGGCTTGCCACCCAAAACACCGCGCTGGTCACTACCAGTGCAATCAACACAATCGCAGCAATGGCATCCGCCATGCTGTCTTCGTGACGTTCTTTACTGACTTCAGTTACATCTTCACTCACAACGCACTACTCCCGTTATTCCACAATTAAACAGTTTCAATCAAACTGTGCACGGTACCGGCAAGGCCGACACACATGAAAAAGCGCGCGCATTCTACCAATGTCGGGGGCTGATGTCCTCATACTTATACTTTTTTACAACAAAGTTATAAGAAATCGGTTTTTTACTCCCAACAGGCTTATCGCTAAGATACCCACCAGATTATCGATCAATGCCGTCGCCTATGTTGAATTACAGCTGAATCGCAGTTGAATCGCACCTATTCGACCACGGCCGTTTGATCGTTTAGCCCTACCCGGAAACCTTATGTATTTATACAACGATCAGGACAACACTCTGCTCCGCGAGCGCGTCGCTCAGTTCCGCGACCAAACCCAGCGCTATCTCGCGGGTGAATTGAGCGACGAGGAGTTCCTGCCGCTGCGCCTGCAAAACGGACTGTATATCCAGCGTCTCGCACCCATGCTGCGCATCAACATTCCCTATGGCATGGTCTCCGCGGTGCAACTCCGCCAACTGGCCCATATCACCCGAACATACGATAAGGGCTACGCCCACTTCACCACCCGGCAGAACATTCAACTGAACTGGCCGCAGCTGGCTGAAGTCCCCGATATTTTGGCCGACCTGGCCGCGGTGGAAATGCACGCGATTCAAAGTAGTGGCAACTGCATTCGTAATATTACTTCCGATCAATACGCGGGTATCAGCCCGGATGAAGTCGAAGACCCTCGCCCCTGGTGCGAACTGATACGCCAGTGGTCAACCTTACACCCGGAATTTGCATTTTTGCCGCGCAAGTTTAAAATCGCTGTGAGTGGTTCCGCAAACGACCGCGCCGCGACCCAGGTTCACGATATCGGCCTGCAATTGATTCACAACGCCGAAGGTAAACTGGGGATTAAGGTTCTGGTGGGCGGTGGTCTGGGCCGTACGCCAGTGATTGGTCAGGTGATTAACGAATTTCTTGAGCCCCTGCACCTGCTCACGTATCTGGAAGCCATTCTCCGAATCTACAATCGCTATGGCCGCCGCGATAATAAGTACAAAGCGCGTATTAAAATTTTGGTGAAAGCCTGGACCGCAGAAGTCTTTGCGCAAAAAGTAGACCAGGAGTGGCAACATTTAAAAAATGGCCCCAATACTTTAAGCAGTAAAGATATTAGCCACCATAAATCTTTTTTTAGCGCACCAGACTACCGCGCGCTCTCCTCGCAAATCGATCCGGCATCCGCGACGCAACAGCACATTAGCCACGCCGATAAAGCCTTCAATAAATGGTTGCACCGCAATGTATCGCCACACAAGATTCCTGGTTACAAAGCGGTTAGCTTGTCGCTGAAACCACCGGGCGTTGCACCCGGTGATGCCACCGACCGACAGCTCGAAGCCATTGCCGACCTCGCCGAGCGCTACTCTTTTGGCGAGGCTCGAGTCACCCATCATCAAAACGTGGTGCTTGGAGATGTCGAACAATCGGCGCTTTACGAATTGTGGCGCGAGCTGAAAGCCCACGGTTTTGCCACACCCACTATCGGCACGCTGACCGATATGATCTGCTGTCCGGGTGGTGATTTTTGCTCACTAGCCAACGCTAAATCCATCCCAGTTGCCGAAGCTATTCAGCGCCACTTTGACGATCTCGATTACCTCTACGATCTTGGTGATCTGAGCCTTAACATTTCCGGCTGTATGAATGCCTGTGGACACCACCATGTCGGTAATATCGGTATTTTGGGTGTGGATAAAAAAGGCGAAGAATTTTACCAGATACAACTGGGTGGTGATGCGGGTTCCCAAGCCGCACTCGGCACCGTGCTCGGCCCCTCTTTTTACGCCCAGGAAGTGCCCGAAATCATCGATAAAATTATTCAGGTTTATGTGGAGCGTCGCCATCAAGGCGAAACCTTTATAGAGGTTTATCAGCGCATTGGTGTGCAATCTTTCAAGGATAGGGTTTATGCCAAAGCTGCTTAACAAGGGTGCACTGGTGGAGGACACATGGCAGCGTCTCGGGGAGGAATTTAGCGATGATATAGGCGACGCGCCTGATGGTAAGGTCCTCTTCCCGCTAGCTTATTGGCTGGAACACCGCGAGGGCTTACTAAACCATCCCAATTCTGGTCTGTGGCTTAACAGCGATGACGAACCCGAATTACTGAGCGAGATTATTCCTAAGCTTTCCTGCATCGCCGTAAACTTTTCCGCATTTACCGATGGTCGAGGTTTCTCTCTGGCGCGCTTAGTAAGAGAACGCTATGACTACCAGGGCGAACTGCGCGCCATCGGTAGCTTCCTTACGGACCAACTTTATTATTTAAAGCGCTGCGGTTTTGATACTTTTGAACTCGCCGATAATGTTGAACTGGATACGGCCCTAAAATGTAGCGATAGTTTTAGTGTTCAGTATCAGGCAACGGGATCTTCCTTTTAAATAGAAGTTAAGGTGCCAGGCCATTAGGCGTCGCACATCCGAATTGCTCATCAAATAATTTCTCAGCCGTTCTATTGTTGAGGTGGTCCCTGGCAGAAATGACTTCACTGCGGGTTGCTTGCAATTGCCTATACAAAGGATGATTTGCATTCAGTCCCGCGAAACCTTTTTCAATTTCAATCAGAGCATCTGCGTAGCAACCACGTTCATTGAGTAAGTGGGCTAAATTATTACGCGCCACCATGTGTTCGGGCTGCTGCGCTAATAATTGTCGAAAAATACGTTCCGCTGCGAGGGAATCTCCAGACGCATATAAAGCATTAGCCAAACCGGTGAGTGCCCAGGCTTCTAAGGGCCAGCGTTCGGCTGCCGATTTGAAAGCTGCAAGAGTTTCCTCAGGTGGAGCGACGCCTTCAAGCGCCGTAACCGCACTAAGGTAGCGTTGGCGATTCACCTTATGAGGAAACTGCCCCGGTTGTAAAGCAATAAAGGCCCAGTTTTTTGCCTTGTGCCAGGTTTTCAGAAAAGACCGAAGGGATACGGTTTTTCGATGCTCGGTACCAGATCGCAAAATTAATAAATTGCGCTCGGCATCAAAGCCAATAACCACGGCATAATGCCAAATCGGATAAATATCCAAGCCAAGATTTTGCAATACCAATACGGGACGCCCCAAACGCAGTTCGTCGAGTATTGCCGCCAGCTCACGATCAAGCGTATAAGCAACAAGACCAGAGCGGCGCCCAGCCGCCAATAGTTCGTACTGCAAACTGCCTCGCCTATCGGGCAAGTACACCTGCTCGGTCAAAGTCTCTAGCGACACCAGCGAACCCGCATATTGCATTACGGTGGCGAGGGCCGCGGGGCCACACTGATACTCACTCTGTGGAAAGAACGGTACGTCGCTTAGTTCAAGCTTAGCGATGGCTTGATACGGTGGGGTATTGAGTAGGGACGGCCGATGACTGCAAGCCGATACCATTAGGGATAGCAAAACACAAAGCCAAAATACGTGGGTAATTTTATCTGTAGATTGGCCCACGTATCTTGCTCAGCGCCCGTGACTTGAAGTAAGAAGCTAAGACTAACGTCTTAGCTAAGACTCAAACCTTCTTGAAAATATCAATCACTCCCACAAGTTCAAGAATAAGCAACACTACAAAAACCGCGCCAACTAGTCCCACGACACCGCCGCCTGCAGGCATATCATCCAGCTGATTAGATAGTTGATTAAGCTCTACGTCGGTCAAGGCCTGCACTCGCGCTTGCGCCTGAACGGGGCTAACGCCCAGGTGTTGAAACTGCTGAAGTACGGATTCCTGGGCCAATAATTTATCGATACGATCCAGCTGTTCGACACGCATAGTGCTGGCAGCTGCTTGCCCCGTACCTATCATAGCGGCTGAGGCAGGTTGTACGGACGTCACCACTAACAGGGCAGTGACGAGTGTAATTGCTAGAGAATAGCGGGAAAAATGGTGACTCTTCATTGATTAGCTCCTGGTATTATTAATTTTTACCGACCTAAATCGAGTTTGATTGCGAGCCTTCGGCCTGATTAGAGGGAGAAAATCCACTTTCAATCGCAGTGTATAGGAATTTAACCATTCTGCATAACTTGGTGCTTTAAACAGTAGTCTGTCTCTCGACAAAAATCCGAGTTTCATGTCCCCGCTTGAGGCACAATAAGTATCTCGACTAAATCTCCGTGGATATTGACGTGAACGACCCGATATTTTTCTCATTTTTTTTAATCTTTAGCGGTGCGGCGCTATTTGCCACGCTAGCGCTTTACGGGCGCCAGCCATTGCTGGTTGCATATATTGCGGTCGGCGCGCTGTTCGGTCCCTATGGTTTAGGACTGATAGAAGATGTTGAACTTATCTCCGGGATTTCTCATATCGGCATTATCTTTCTACTATTTCTTCTTGGCCTGGATATGCAGCCGCAATCATTGCTGCGGGTATTCAAAAAGGTCACTCTGACCACCCTGGCCAGCTCAATAGTGTTTGCCTCTGCGGGTTACCTTATTAGCAAGTTGTTTGGTTTCCCCCATATAGAGGCACTGATTATCGGTGCCGCGATGATGTTTTCCAGCACCATTATCGGTATTAAATTACTGCCAACCACCATCCTCCACCATCGCCATGTCGGCGAAATGATGGTGGGTATGCTGCTTATGCAAGATTTCATCGCGATTTTTGTATTACTGGTCTTGCTAAGCGGTGAAGGCGGTACCGTCGATTTCGCGCAGATAGGCCGAACCTTAATCGCGCTACCCCTGCTGATTTTGTTTTGCATGGGCGCCGTTAAATTTGTTTTGCTTAAACTTATCGCCCGCTACGACCGTATCGGCGAGTACATGTTTTTATTGGCGATTGGCTGGTGCCTGGGAATATCAGAGTTATCTGAAATGCTGGGGTTATCACGGGAAATTGGAGCCTTTCTTGCCGGCATTACCATCGCCACTAGCCCGATATCACAATACATTGCGCTGAGTCTAAAACCACTCAGAGATTTTTTCCTGGTCCTGTTTTTCTTTTCTTTGGGGGCGCGCTTTAATTTAACGCTGTTACCAGAGATCGCCGTGGCCAGCCTGGTACTGGGCGGAGTCATGCTGATGTTAAAACCAGCAGTCTTTCATTATTTACTGAGAGGACAAAGTGAGCAAACGCATTTGTCGTGGGATCTGGGCTTCCGCCTCGGGCAAATCAGCGAATTTTCATTACTGATTGCCTACGTAGCAGCGGGTGCTTCTCTGATCGGCAGCGAGGCCTCACATCTGATTCAGGCTACTGCAATTTTATCGTTTCTGGTATCGAGTTATATCGTGGTGTTTAACTTTCCCAACCCCATTGCAATCAAGGACGAACTGCGTCGGGATTAAAGCCCCCGCAGTTTCTCTTTGTACAGGCCTTCATACGCCCTTCGTATCCAAATAAGTCTATATCGGTAACTGAGGGTCTTTTGCCCGATCCAGCCAGCGGCCCAGCACACGATCCATCGACTCTTCTGCGACCATGCCGACTTTTTGTTGTAGGGTTTTTTTCTTCACATAGGCAATTTCATAAATATCGGCGCTGTCGACCTGAGCCACCAAATATTCATCACTGGTTAGTAATTCGTCCACCAGGTTTTGAGTGAGGGCGCGAGTTCCAAACCAAATTTCTCCGGTGGCAATTGCCTCCATATCGAGGGCGGGGCGATGGGAGGAGACAAACTCCTTAAACAACTCGTGGGTATCCTCAATATCACTCTGAAATTTCTCTCGGCCTTCATCGGTATTTTCACCCAACATGGTAAGGGTGCGCTTATATTTCCCGGCCGTTATCAATTCTACATCGATATCGTGTTTTTTTAACAATCGATGCACGTTGGGAATTTGCGCCACCACGCCGATAGAACCCAACACCGCAAACGGTGCTGCTAATACTTTATCGGCCACGCAGGCCATCATATAACCACCACTGGCGGCGACTTTATCAACGCACACCGTCAGCGGCACCTGTTGTTTTTTAATGCGATCGAGCTGACTGGCGGCTAAGCCATAGCCATGCACCACCCCGCCGGGGCTTTCCAGGCGTACGACAATTTCATCCCCACTAGTGGCACGTGACAACACGGCAGTAACTTCTTCCCGCAGTCGAGTTACGGCAGATGCCCTTAGGTCACCGTGAAAATCCAGTACGAAAACACGTTTCCGCTCATCCCCCTTTGCTTCAATACTGCTTTCAGAATCGTTTTTATGCCTCTTTTTCGCGGTTTTTTTGGCCAGCGCATCTCGCTGTTTTTGTTCTTTGCGATAGCTTTTTTCCAGACCTTTACGCCCACCAGGGAGGGTTAGCGCTTGATCAAGGGCATGCTGCATATCCAGTATTTTTTCGTTGAAGTGATGAATTTCAAAATGGCCTTTTTCCTGGCCCTTAGCCTTTTGAGCCAGGCCCACCACTGCGCTTAATATCACTATAACGGCAACCACAAACGTGACCACCCGGGCCAGAAACATACCGTACTCGCTGAGAAATTCCACGTATTTACCTTGTATTGATTAGTTGAGGCTTGCTCATAAAATATAATTTCTATCGATAGTAAAAAGTCATGCCTTACAAATTGATTATGCCGCGATTGCAGCGAGGCATTCTTCGGCAATGTTAAGCGGTCTCTGATTGCCGGCGTCGTCCATCTTACAGGCGTCCAGATAAAACTCGAGACTAACTAGCATATCCGCAAAACTGTCCAGTTTAGTCGCGCCACTACCATTAATATTATTCCGCTCCAGAGCAAAAATTCGAGCACCCTCGATCAATTTTGAAAAACGCTTCATATCCAATATGACTGCGCAAGCTCGTAAATCGGTAAAGGCCCGCTCTAGTTCATTCATAATATCCGCGCGCGCGACATTTTTCTTCATCTCTTCTAACATTTCCTTGACCCCGACCAGGGCATCGGTAGCCCCCTGCAAAACGGCGTGACGAGCGGTTTTAAGCTGGCCATTCTGAACAATGACATCGAAAGGTTGAGCATCCCAGTCGGTAAGTTCTGCTCGAGTTGGCAACGCCCCCCAAAATTCGGCAACGGCACTTTCTAGATACAACAGCGAATTAGTGAACTCGACCACCTGCTCGCTCTCAAGTACTCGCCCCGCTTCGATTTGAACGGAGAGCTCCTCGGAGTGCCGTCGGAACTTGTCCGCGATGGAACTCAAGCCCAATATCTGACAGTGATCGCTCACCGTTGAAAAATCATGTTGAATGGTCGAAATTACCTCTTTCGGTAACTGTTGATCCTCTTCTTGCGCAAGATCCAGAGCCGAACGTATCGAAGCCACCATTTTTTGTAAGACATTAAAGGGCGAGCGCTTATCGTCGCCTTTACCGAGCATTTGCTCGCGAATACTCGATAGGTCGGCGTCGGTAAATTCCAGTACCGGAGCACCGAATTCATGCTTGGCATTTTTGCGTTTTTTAGGGTCGGGGTTCATCGCGACCAGTACCAGAAAAGCACGCCACAAACCTTCGGGATAGAGATTCGAGCGCGGTTGATCTGGATTTGTTTTGGCAATACCACGCAATTGCTTTTCAACCACCGCGAGCAAACGTACTCGGTCAAGCCGCAAAGTCAAACCACCGTCGGCCATTGAATCCACCATGGCTTTAAATACCGCCCAATAGTTTTTTTCCTGCGGCGACAGAGCGATACGCACTAATCTTCCTGCCGCATCCGAGATGATTTGAAAGCCCTTTTCCCGATTGGTGTCTTTGAGAATGTGCACTAAACCCATTTGGTAGAAATGAGTTATGCGCTTGAGTAAGGTCGCATCGGGTGCCGCATTGGCCAGGGTATTCTGAGACAGATGAAAACCCGGCCATTGAACTCTCGGCAACAGGTGATATTCGTAGAATGGTGGTTTTTTTTGTATAGCCCGTAAAGCGGACAATTCAGGGATTAGCAAGCAAGGATTATCTACACGTTTTTTCACCAGGTAACCCAACAAACCTAAGGTGGCGTACAACGCGTCCTGTATCGGAACCGCTATTACCGCTATGGTCAGAGTGCTGGCCTTAAACTGCTCAAGTACGTCGCTCACCTCGTCCATTAAACGGGAGATACCCTCAAGCTGACACACTACTGCGGCGCCCCAGACGTCGCGAATCACTGCATTCAGCTCGTCGGCATTATCTGCACTCAAATTGCGCGCCAGATCCACGGCCTTTTCGACGGATCGACGCAATTCGTTCTTGGCCAGATCGATCGCATCGGGAGACAGTTTTTGCATAGACACTATAGTTTTACCATTTCCTATGAGCGGATTCGCCGCGAATTGCTTCCTATATTTAATTTATATTGAGCTTTTATCTGCAAGTTACCAAAAAACTTGGAGTTACTCTATGTAAAAATGGCCTTTTCTTGGATAATAGAGCGCCAGTTCACAGGCGGCGGTTCGGGATAAACGATCTGCGCCTTCCTTGCAAAGACGTCCAGCAGGCCCGCCACCCAGGATTTTCGCTATGACCAACGCCACCCTCCGTGCCCTTCGCGAAAATTTTCTCGGTAATTCCCCGAGCTGGTACAAAAATACCATTATTGCCTTTCTAGTACTTAACCCCCTGTTGTTAATGGCCTTCGACTCCTTTATCACCGGCTAGATATTCATCGCCGAATTTATCTTTACCCTGGCGATGGCTCTCAAATGTTACCCCTTACAACCGGGCGGACTAATCGCTATTCAGGCTATCTTACTGGGCATGGCCTCACCGGAATCGGTCTACCACGAGGCCGAATCGAATTTTCAGGTCATTCTACTGTTGATGTTTATGGTCGCTGGCATCTACTTTATGCGCGAACTACTCCTGTTTACACTCTCACGTATTTTATTAGGAATAAAGGCTAAGGCGCTGTTATTTTTAGTTTTTTCTCGGGCGCAATATTATCCGCCTTCCTTGACGCCCTTACCGTCACCGCTGCATTGATCAGTGTCTGCGTCGGGTTTTACTCGGTGTATCACAAGGTCGCCTCCGGGGTTCACTTCACCGCCAGCGATCACAACTTCGGCCACGACGACGTACAGGATGACGTACAGGATTATCGCCGCGAAGATTTAGATAATTTCCGTGGCTTCTTGCGCACTTTAATTATGCACGGAGCCATAGGCACCGCCCTTGGTGGCGTTACCACTCTTGTCGGCGAACCTCAGAACCTATTGATTGCAGAAAAAGCCGGATGGGGTTTTTTCGAGTTTTTCCTGATCATGGCTCCGGTGACAATACCCGTGCTCATCGCCGGATTTTGTACCTGCGTCGCTCTCGAATTTATCGGCTGGTTTAGCTACGGTTATAAATTCCCCCCAGCGGTACGGGAAATTCTCGACGAGTACAAAGAGCACGAAAACTCCAAACGCAAGGACTCGGATAAAGTAGAGCTGGTTGTTCAGGGCGTAGTCGCCCTAATTCTAGTGGCGGGTTTGGCCTTCATCTCGCCGAAGTCGGTTTGATTGGTCTGACGGTCATTGTCCTGCTCACCGCTTTTAACGGCGTGATAGAGGAGCGTCGCATTGGTCGCGCTTTTGAAAAAGCCCTGCCCTTTACGGCTTTGCTAATAGTGTTCTTCGCCATCGTCGCGGTGATTCACGAACAGCATTTGTTTACACCGGTGATTGACGCCGTACTCACCATGGAGGTATCAAGCCAACCCTCTGCATTTTTCCTGGTTAACGGGCTGCTGTCGGCGATAAGCGATAATGTGTTTGTCGCCACGGTGTACATTAACGAGGTCAAAGCCGCACTGGATGCAGGCGATATTAGCCGAGAGCATTTTGAAAAATTAGCGGTGGCCATTAATACGAGTACCAATATACCCAGTGTTGCGGCACCCAACGGGCAAGCTGCATTTTTGTTTTTATTAACCTCGGCACTGGCACCGCTGATTCGGCTGTCCTACGGTCGCATGGTGATTATGGCGCTGCCTTACACCATCGTAATGACTAGCGTCGGTCTTATTGCTATCTCTTTTATATAAATGCACTTTATATAAATACACTTGGTATAAAGCAGTTTTCAGCGTCGCGATGCTTACGCCGGGAGCTACTCTGACCTGAAATACTTAGTCTTGCAGGCCTTCCTTGACTAACCACAGACAAGCGCCATCACTGGCTTTATCGATCACCGCCAGCTTTTCACGATGAGCCTGAACTTCATCCTCGCTCGCCATAATCACCTTAAGCGCCGGTCGCACGTCGGTGAGTAGCCGATTACTTTCTTCGCGACCCAGGCCATTGTCCGCAGAATTATCGCCCCCCAGACCCAGCGACACCTGACCTCCGGTCATGGTTAAATAAACGTCGGCCAGAATCTCCGCATCCAGTAAGGCGCCGTGCAACTCTCGTTGCGAATTATCCACACCATAGCGCCGACATAAAGCATCAAGATTATTCTTCTGGCCGGGGTGCAAACGACGCGCCAGCAGCAGCGTATCGATAATGTCGTTCGTTATCGGAGTTGCCGACTTAGGAAGCTTCCCTAACTCATGATTGAGAAAGCCCAAATCAAAGGGCGCGTTGTGGATAATCAGCTCCGCGCCATCGATAAAGGCGAGAAACTCCTCCGCAATCAATTCAAATTTCGGCTTGTCCATCAGGCTTTCACGGCTAATACCGTGCACACTTTCGGCACCCGCATCGATGTCTCGATCCGGATTAATGTACTGATGATAATGTCGTCCGCTAAGGCGACGATTCACCAACTCGACACAACCAATTTCGATAATGCGGTGGTCCTGACTCACTTCCAGGCCGGTGGTTTCCGTATCCAGTACTACTTGTCGCATTTAAGCCTCCTACCCCGCCAACAATTCATCGATGCCACAATTAGCCAGTTGATCGGCAATCTCATTTTCACGATGACCACTGTGCCCTTTCACCCAATGCCAGTTAACCTGGTGGCGGGCCGCCTCTCGATCAAGGCGCTGCCATAAATCCACATTTTTTACCGGTTTTTTATTAGCGGTTTTCCAGCCTCGGGCTTTCCAGTTGACCATCCACTCGGTAATACCTAGACGCACATACTGAGAATCCGTGGTCAACTCCACCGCGCAAGCTTCCGACAAAGCTGCCAAGCCTTCGATCGCCGCCATCAGTTCCATACGATTATTGGTGGTATCGGCAGCACCGCCGTGGAGGTGCTTTTCGCTACCGTCACAACGCAGTAAGGCCCCCCAGCCCCCCGGCCCCGGGTTGCCCCGGCAGGCGCCGTCGGTAAAAACTTCTACTTTTTTCACACTCAATCCTTACACCACAATTGCTTATTTTTTGCCGCTGCCAGTATAGCGGCTCGACGCTCTTCGGCGGTTAATTAAGCTCTCTATTTATTTCGTTGATTATTTACTGCCCCACCGATCATCAGGATTCCCCGCTCCAGCCTTCTTTTGGATATTCTCAACATTCGGTAACGAGGACGTATGCCCGTTTCCCGCCAACGCTGGCAAGCGAACCGGCAGCCAATTAGGCTGGGTAAGCGGGCTTAAGGGCGCTACGCGCTTGGTGGCTGCCAATACATAAAAAGCCCGGCGATGGACTTCGGTGAACCCGCGTGCGCGCGTCATCAAATCCGGCGCGCTGTCGGGCTCGCTAAAGCCACGGTAGCTGTGCGTGACCTCAAACCCCAGTAAGGTTAACCAATCGATTACCCGCGACAAGCGCAAGCTGTGATAGCGCCAGATTGGGTTTGCGCTCACTAGTACTCCCGGCCATCGGGCCAAACCAAAGGCAGTGAGGGGGTTAAAACCCACTAACACCAAATGACCACCGGCAGTGACCACTCTGGCAACCTCGTTCAGAACTTCGTGGGGCCTGGAAGAAAAATCGAGGACGTGGTGCAAGACCATCACATCAATCGCGTTCGAAGGTAAAGGCAAGGTTTCAAAATCGGCTATGCCTGCTATTTGCGAGCTAGCATTTTGACCATCGTTTTGTTCATTACTTTGTTCACCGCTTTGCTTGACCGCGAGCTTAAAACGATGGCGCAGGTTAAAACATGTCGTTAGATCATGTCCTCGGGAAACCCCGAGGTGGCCAAGGCGATAACCGGCCAGAGCGGATAAATTAGTTTCGCAGCAACGCCGCTGCGCCGCCAACATCCGCGTCGCAAACGGCGTAGCAAACCACTCTTCGAGCGCATCCTGAGTCTCCACCAGCTCGGCGACTCGATAGCGATTTTTAATCGTTTCGGTCCAACTCAACGCGCTTTTATCTCCGTACCAACTGCCATATCTCTAAGCAAAATTAAGCCTCCAACGTGCTTGATGCCAGGCATTTAAGCTTCAGCGTAGCACCCTTGAGGTAAAAAATTCCAGCCCAAAGCCCGCTTTAAAAAAACCAATTTCTCTACAGAGCTTTCGGAGCCAAACGATATATAACGAGAAAGCCATTCACGGGTACCAAACCCCGACCGAGTCCATTAAAAATGAGAATCTCATCATATCCTGAGTCTTAACGATTGATGCCGGAGCCTGCGGTCGATAAACTGCCAAGTTGTTAATATCAACGAGGAATAATGGCCAGGATGTATATAGTGCGAAGTAATAACCCTCAGCTCTTCTCCCTCATTCCTCGTTTCAGCTCACGACTGAGTCGGCGTTTGATTGCACCGCTCATTGCGCTGACCTTATGCTCTGCCTGCAGCACTGTATATACCACCGACCCCGAGCCAGCACCGCCCGCACCCCCGGTCACCCCGACACCAGAACTCAACTTCCAGTCGCTAGCCCCGGGGGACTACCGCTCAATGGCGGACCTACTTGCACGCGCCAACACGACTCCAGGCCACGAAACAGAGCAAGCATTGGTGCCGAGCAGCACTAATTTGTGGTCGACTATCAACCAGGGCACCGTCTTTGCCAGCCATGCTGAGAATATTCGTATCGACAAATTTGTCGCCTGGTATCAGAACAATCCCAGTTATTTCGATCCGATCTTTGCACGCGCCCCACTCTATCTCGGCCATATTACCGCGCAACTACAACAACACCAGATGCCCCTGGAGCTAGCCCTGCTGCCTTTTGTAGAGAGCGCCTACAACCCTTTTGCCTATTCGCGCAGCAATGCCGCCGGCCTGTGGCAGTTTATTCCCAATACCGGGGATCACATGGGGCTTACGCGTAATTGGTGGTACGACGGTCGCCGGGATGTCGAACAATCTACCGAAGCGGCCATTGAATACCTGGGCTATCTAAATCGGCGCTTTGAGGGTGACTGGTTACTGACTCTGGCCGCCTACAATGGCGGGGAAGGCACCGTGAGCCGAGCCATGAAACGTAATGCCCGCGCCGGTAAGGCCACGGATTTTTGGAGTCTCGATCTGTCCCGGGAAACCCGCGCCTATGTTCCCCAGCTACTGGCGTTGGCGCGTATCTGTGCAAACCCGGAAAGCTATGGTCTATCGTTCCCGGTAATTGCAGACACGCAACGATTCACTGGCGTAGACCTGACGGGACGAATAAATCTTAATAAAGCTGCCGAACTGGCTGGCATCGATCACGATCTGGCGCGCAAACTTAATCCGGGACTACGTCAGGGCGTAACCCCGCCGGCGGGCCCTCACCGTATTGTATTACCCCTCGAGAAAGCGGCCGCTTTTAAAACCCGCATTGCAGCGACCCCAAAACACCTGTGGCAGCCCGCTCGCCAATACACCGTAAAATCCGGCGACACACTGAGCGCCATCGCGCTGCAAAATGGCGTCCCCCTGGCAGCCATGAAAGCGGAAAACAATCTACTTTCAAATCGAATTAAAGTGGGAAAAGTACTCAATATTCCCGGCACCGGGGTTTCCACCGTAGCGCCTCTTGATCGCGAGGCGAACCCACCGGTTTACTATCGTATCAAGCGGGGAGATTCGCTGTGGGCAATAGCGCGTCGCTTCGATGTGAGCAGTCGTTCGCTGACCCGCTGGAACAATCTTGCACTGGGCAGCATCTTACAACCCGGACAGCGATTGCGGGTTTATCCAGGCGCCAGCAGCCAGTTAGGTGCCGGTGGCCAATCAAGCGACACGAGCCAGACTAAGGCCGAAGTGCACTACCGGGTGAAACGTGGCGATTCACTGTATACCATTGCCCGCCAGCATCGCATCAGTATCGCCGACATTTTACTCTGGAATAAAATTAAGTCGTCCGACCTACTTCAACCCGGTCAGCGCTTACGGCTGCTGATTAGGTCCTAGTAATTTGATCCTGACATTGCCTGGACCCAGGACAATTGACTCAAATCCATCGGTTCAGGGCAATTGATTCAAAGTCATGGGTCCAAGGCCATCGATTCAAGGCCATGGCTCCAAGAGAATGGACTCGATACTCGAGTTTACAAAGCTACTAATTCGACCCTACGAAAGCGCTAAGATCTATATCGGCTTCCGCTACTAAGGTCTTTTGGTAGGCAGTGAAGTCACGTGCGGCACTGGCACGAGTCAACGATGTGCCCATAGCACCCAGTTGTTCTGCAGCCTGGGCCTGCTCACTACCCTCGCTGATGGCGTCCAGGGAATAAACCACTACATCACCCGCTGCCGTTGAGAATAACCGTACCGCTGGCACAGCGGTTGCAGCGGGAAGCTCAAACACCTGCGCCACCACCTCTCTATTCACACCAGGAGCATAGCGTTGGGTTGCCAGGCTCACCTGCCAGTTCAGATCATTGGCGGTGGCCACGCTTTCTATCGTTTCACCCGCCGCGATCCCTGCCCTAATCTGAGCCACGTACGCTTTTCCCTGTGTTTCCAATTCAAGGGCGGCCTTATCGGTCTTGACCTGCTCTTCAACCTGCCCGCGAACTTCCTCGAGGCTCAATGTCCGTTCAGGCTGGTGTTCTTTCAATTTTAGTACCAGCACATTGCCTTGCGATAACTCCAGTACTTCGCTGGCATAACCGTTGTCGAGCACGTCTTCACTGAACGCCACTTCAAGTACCGTCGGATTATTAACAATGTCGTCGGCGGCAGAAGCATTGCCATTTCGCGTTCCTTCTCGTATCCCTTGCCGGGTAAGCGCAGGCGAGGTTTTTAATTCCAAACCCAGCTCGTCTGCGACCTCCCCGAGACTAGTATTGTTATAGGCCAGGTCACCCAACTCTTCGACTTTTTCGGGCATCAGGTCAAGGGCGAGTTGCTGGCGCAACTCATTTCCCATGCGCTCACGCTCCTCCTCAAAAGAGCGCACGATGGTTTTTTCCTCGCGCAGCACCTTAATTAAATGCCATCCATTCTCTATTTCCACGGGCGAGGACACCTGTCCAACATCGAGCTCGACGACCGCCGCCTGGAAAGCCGGGGGCATATCAGCGGCGATAAATTCTCCAATCTCACCGCCCTGCTCAGCAGTCAGCAAATCCTCGCTGTATTGGCGAGCCACTGCAGCAAACTCATTACCCTGCTCCAGGGCTGCCTGAGCGTTCGCCAATTTTTGGTTATGTGAACCGTCCTCCTGGCTGTCAATCATAATATGGCCGACAAACAAACGTCTCGATGATTCCGCCGCAGCTAATTGATCGTCGTAGTAGGCCTTTATTACCTTATCATCGAGCGTTACGCTGTCGGTCAAATCGCCTAATTTTAATTCAATGTAATCAAACACCACTGTTTCCGACGCGACAAATTGAGCGCTATGTTGAGTGTAGTACGCCTCAACCTCAGCCGCGCTGGCGACCATACGCTCCCGAACCGGCTCTAGCGGCAGGGTTAAATAATGGAAGTCTCGAGACTGTTCCATTAAAGCCACCACTCTTTGCAATTCGCCATTCGTCAAAAATGCGGTACTGGTAATACCCTGTGCTAGTTGATTCACCAACAATTCACTTTCGATGAAGCGGCGGTGGGTTTGCGGAGTGTACTGATTCCGCGCCAGATAGTTTAAGTAGTTGTCTTTTGAAAACTGGCCATCGGCTTGAAAGATTTCTACCTCCTTCAATAACCTGGCAAGCGTACTAGAGGCGACCGCCATCCCCATGTCGCGGGCCTGGTTTTCAAGGGCCTTAGCATTGGCCATATCTTGTAACACCGGGCCATAGAGCAATTCATCTGACACCGTACTGGGGTCTACCTCCCCAAATTGCTGCTGGATCAAATTACGCCGCCGTTGGATTGCGCGGGCAACTTCAAGGCGTGTAATACGTTCACCACCGATGTTAGCCGCCTCTTCGACCGAGGCACCAGTAAAGAAAATCGACTCTATGCCCAAAAAAGCAAAGGGTATGGCGATTAGTATGACGATAAATTTCGCCGCTCCGCTAATACTTTCCCTAAAATCCTGCAACATTGCTGTGAGCTACCTTATCTGTAGATGAAAACCGTATGGATGAATAATGGCATAAATAAAAATGATTTAAGCAAAAAAAAGGCGCATAAATCATGCGCCTTATCACTTCTTGAACTCAGAATCGAATTAGTTAACCGAGTCTTTAAGTGTTTTACCGGCTTTGAACCCGGGTACATTTGCGGCCTTAATTTGTATCGCTTCGCCAGTGCGTGGATTGCGGCCCATACGCGCAGGGCGATGCTTAACGGTAAATGTTCCAAAACCAACCAACGAGACAGAATCTCCTTTTTTCAATGATTGACCAATAGCTTCAATAGCTGATTCTAGTGCATTGCCAGCGGCAGCTTTAGAGATATCTGCGCCCTCTGCGATGGTGTCTATAAGTTCTGATTTATTCACTAGTAATCCTCTTAATATAGGTGAGTTGTTATGTAGGTAAGTTGTTGTTTTTGATTTTTGTACTTTTGCCTGGTACTTTTAATTAGTACTTTTCGTTAGTACTTTTCGTTAGTAGTGCACGTCAAATAGGAACAACTGGCATCGAACTGATGTCCCGTACACTCCTAAATTTCGTTCAATCCCAGTTCGATTCGGTCACGTCAATCAAGCGTCTAATCTGCCGCCGCGAATCAGCACACTTTATACCAACAGCCTTTTGAAGGGTCAAGGAAATACTGCCCTAAGTCACTCCAGCAAGCACTTAATGTGTACCTAAACGTGACCCATCGCCCTCTGTAGAGTCCTCGGTGAGGGTTTTATCAACGACAGAATCTTGCGACTTCGCCGCATAGTCTTTGTCGGACAACGGAACTGGCATCCGTTCGAGCGCTATTTGCAGCACTTCATCGACCCATTTAACCGGTAGAATTTTGAGGTCCGCCTTAATGTTGTCGGGAATTTCTTTTAGATCGCGCTCGTTTTCGTGGGGGATAATCACCGTAGTGATCCCGCCTCGATGGGCGGCGAGCAATTTCTCCTTGAGCCCGCCGATTTTCAACACCTGCCCACGCAAGGTGATTTCTCCGGTCATCGCCACATCAGCGCGCACCGGGATTTGGGTGATTTCCGAGATAATCGCAGTGCACATACCAACACCGGCACTGGGCCCGTCTTTAGGCGTGGCGCCCTCGGGCACATGAATGTGTAAGTCGTGGTGCTGGTGGTAGTCTCGCGGAATCCCCAGCACTTGCGAGCGACTGCGCACCACCGTAAGCGCTGCCTGAATGGACTCTTGCATCACATCGCCCAGAGAACCCGTCTTGATAACGTTGCCCTTACCGTGAGTCGACGAGGTTTCAATAGTCAGCAGCTCACCCCCGACGGAGGTCCACGCCAAACCGGTAACTTGCCCAATACGGCTCTCTTCTTCCGCCCGACCATAATCGAACTTACGTACACCGAGCAATAGCTCTAAGTCCTCAGCGCCAACGTGGCGTTCTAAGCTAGAATCACTGCGCACGTGCTCAGTCACAATCTTGCGGCAGACTTTAGCAATCTCGCGCTCCAAACCGCGCACACCGGCCTCGCGGGTGTAGTAGCGAACGATATCAACCACCGCATCGCGCTCTAGCGCCACTTCGCTCTCTTTCAAGCCGTTGGCCTTGCGTTGCTTAGGCAGAAGGTATTTTTCAGCGATATTAACCTTTTCATCCTCGGTATAACCGGGAATACGGATCACTTCCATACGATCCAGCAAGGGACCTGGAATATTCAGCGAATTGGAGGTACAGATAAACATCACCTCGGATAGATCGTAATCCACTTCGAGGTAGTGATCATTAAAGGAATTGTTTTGCTCTGGGTCGAGCACTTCAAGTAAGGCCGAGGCCGGGTCACCGCGATGATCCATACCCATCTTGTCGATTTCATCGAGTAAGAACAGTGGGTTTTTCACTTCGGTTTTGGCAATTTTCTGTACTAGCTTACCCGGCAAGGAACCAATATAGGTACGCCGATGGCCACGAATTTCGGCCTCGTCACGCACCCCACCCAAAGACATACGGATAAATTTTCGACCGGTGGCCCGAGCAATGGATTCGCCTAAGGAAGTTTTACCGACTCCGGGCGGCCCCACCAAACACAATACCGGGCCTTTAAGTTTTTTGACTCGCTTCTGGACTGCCAGAAATTCCAGAATACGCTCTTTGACTTCATCAAGACCGTAGTGATCTTCGTTCAGGATGCGCTCGGCCTGGGTCAGATCGGTTTTGACCTTGCTGCGCTTTTTCCAGGGCACGCTTACCATCCAGTCGATGTAACTGCGCAGAACTGAGGCTTCAGCAGACATCGGCGACATCATTTTAAGTTTACTCAGCTCGGTCTGAGTTTTTTCCAGCGCGACTTTAGGCATGCCAGCTTCATTAATTTTTTTCTCTAGCTGCTCTATTTCGCCTGGAGCTTCTTCGAGTTCACCGAGCTCTTTCTGAATGGCTTTCATTTGCTCGTTCAGATAGTACTCGCGCTGGCTTTTTTCCATCTGTTTTTTTACTCGACCGCGGACTTTTTGCTCCACCTGGAAAACTTCCAGCTCGGCTTCGAGTAAAGCCAGAAGGTGCTCAATACGCGGTTTTTCCTCGACAATTTCTAGTACGTCCTGTTTTTGTTCAAGACTCAGTACCATGTGAGTCGCCATGGTATCCGCCAAACGACCGGGGTCGTCAATGCCGGCCACCGTCGTCACCACTTCCGCCGGAATTTTCTTGTTTAAATTGACGTACTGCTCAAATTGCGTAATCAACATACGCATCATAGTGTCAGCTTCGGCCGGGGGCATGTCCGCGCTATGAACACTTTCATAGTCAGCGACAAAGTAACCGTCTTTATCGTAAATCTGCTGAATCTGGACGCGTTCAGTACCTTCAACCAATACCTTGACGGTACCATCGGGTAATTTCAGCATTTGCAGGACTGACGCCAGCGTCCCCAGGCGATAGACGTCATCGCTACCAGGATCATCCAGTGCCGCGTCTTTCTGGGCTACCAGTAAAATTTGTTTTTGCTGAGACATCGCCTCGTCGAGGGCCAAAATAGATTTTTCCCGCCCAACGAACAAGGGAATTACCATCTGTGGATAAACCACCACGTCACGCAGGGGCAGCATAGGCAGCTGATGATCCTGGGTGTCCGCAAAATTATCTGCGGGTTTATCTTCGAGTTTATCCTCGGCATCGTCCTGACTCATATATTCACCATCTCTTTGGGCGACAAGTTGTTTAAGCAATTTGCCTTGAGCACAGCCTTAGAAAGCAGGCTACTGATATTTCATTGATGGGGTCTGACACCCGAATAACAAGTACGAAAAATCATAATGAGCAAACAAAAAGGAGCCCCTAGGCCCCTTTTTTCTACACTTTTTCTAACATCGTGGGATCAACCGTCATCGCCCGCAACCTTAGCGGGTTCATGGTTTTCGTACACCACCAGGGGTTGAGATTCACCTTTGATGACCTGTGCATCGATCACCACTTTCTGGACATTCTCCTCGGAGGGAATATCGTACATGGTATCAAGCAGCACGCCTTCCAAAATCGAGCGTAAACCCCGCGCGCCGGTTTTGCGCTCGAGGGCTTTTGCCGCAATCTCGTCAAGGGCATCCTCGCGAATATCCAGCTCCACACCTTCCATCTCAAACAACACACCGTACTGTTTGGTAAGCGAGTTCTTGGGTTCGGTAAGAATACTGACCAGCGCATCCTTGTCGAGTTCTTCCAGGGTAGCCACCACCGGTAGGCGCCCAACAAACTCTGGGATCAGGCCGAAGCGAACTAAATCATCGGGCTCTAACTCCACCAACGTTTCACCAATATTACGCTCGCTTTCAGCACCGCGTACCGTGGCACTAAAACCGATGCCGCCCTTATCCGAGCGCTGCTCGATAATTTTTTCCAGGCCGGAAAATGCGCCGCCACAGATAAACAAGATATTCCCGGTGTCCACCTGTAAAAATTCTTGCTGGGGATGCTTGCGGCCGCCTTGAGGCGGTACCGAGGCTATGGTGCCTTCAATGAGTTTCAGCAGGGCTTGCTGGACACCTTCACCAGACACATCACGGGTGATGGAGGGGTTGTCAGATTTACGAGAAATTTTGTCGATTTCATCGATGTAGACAATCCCACGCTGGGCTTTTTCGACATCGTAGTCGCACTTTTGCAGGAGTTTCTGGATGATGTTTTCGACATCTTCACCCACATAACCAGCTTCGGTCAGCGTGGTCGCATCGGCAATCGTAAATGGCACATCGAGCAAGCGTGCGAGGGTCTCAGCTAACAAGGTTTTACCGCTGCCTGTGGGACCTACCAGCAGAATATTACTTTTGCCGAGTTCAACCTCACTATCCACCTTACCTTTGGCCGATTTACCCTTATCCGAGCTGGAAGTGGCTTTGCTCGCACTCATTTCAAGGCGTTTGTAGTGGTTGTACACTGCCACCGAAAGAATTTTTTTGGCGCGTTTCTGGCCAATCACATACTCGTCAAGAATGGCGTTTATTTCATGGGGAACCGGTAGCTTTTCGCCCGCTTCGCCGGAGCTAGTCTCTTGAATTTCTTCAGAAATAATATCGTTACAAAGATCGACACACTCATCGCAAACAAACACCGATGGGCCCGCAATTAACTTGCGAACCTCGTGTTGGCTCTTGCCGCAAAATGAGCAGTAGAGTAGCTTGCCGTCGTCTTTTTCGTCGCCCTGATCGCTCACAGGAGTATCTCCAATTGGAAATTTAGGGATTAGCCGCCATAAAACATAGCACTAATCCACAGAATCGTAAAGTTTGGGGGGTGCAGCAGAAACTAGTCACGCTGGCTCAATACTTCGTCCACCAGACCGTATTCCTTAGCTTCCTCGGCACTCAGAAAGTTGTCGCGCTCGGTATCCAGGGCGACTTTTTCCACCGTTTGACCTGTGTGAAAGGCCATACGCTCGTTGAGTCGCTCGCGAATATTCAGGATTTCCTGGGCGTGGATGTGAATATCCGAAGCCTGGCCATGGGCACCGCCGCTGGGCTGATGAATCATGCAGCGCGAATTCGGCAGAGTATAGCGTTTCCCCTTGGCACCCGCCGCTAACAGGAAGGCCCCCATGCTGGCAGCCTGACCAATACACATAGTACTGACATCGGGCTTGATAAACTGCATCGTGTCGTAAATAGACAGTCCGGCCGTAACCGAGCCACCGGGAGAATTAATGTAGAGGTGGATATCTTTTTCAGGGTTTTCTGATTCCAGAAACAAGAGCTGGGCGACCACCAGGTTCGCCATATAATCTTCCACCTGACCGACCAGGAAAATAACGCGCTCCTTAAGCAACCGCGAATAGATATCGAACGAGCGCTCGCCACGAGAGGTCTGCTCAATCACCATTGGCACCAGGCCGCCGGCAGCAGTGATTTCGGTATTGCTTAAAGAGTTATTCCAGGAATTGATCGAACCATTGCCCATGTAATTGCCCATGTAATTGCCCATGTCGTCGTGCATACCGTTTTTCAGCCTCTATATATTAAGATCAAGATATTAAGATTAAGCGTTACATTATTAAGCGTTGAATTTAAGCCATTGTAACGACCTTACCCGGTCAGGCAAACCCAAGAGTGCAGTATCCGCTATTTTTTTTAAACCAGGCCCAGACTCAATACCGGGAATGCCCTGAAACACGGCATTAACCCGGATTAAAACCAAAAAACCCCGAAACGGCTCATCGTGTGATGACCCTCTCCGAGGTTTTTCGCGCCTTAACTCTTATCGTACTCTTGTCTTACTCTTACCTTAAACGTCACTTGCGCCCGGCCTTACCAGGGCTACCAAGATATTACCCCGCGTCTGCACCCTCTGTATCACCTGGTTCATCACCGGGTTTGGCATCGGGTTTCACCGCGTCTTCATAAGATTGCTCTTCTTCGGTAACGCTGGCCACCGCTGCGATGTGATCAATGACCTGGTCCTCTAATACCGAGGACTGTACGGTATTCAACATTTGCTCATTGCTGTAGTAGTACGACACGACTTGTTCTGGCTGGTCATAAGTGGCGGCAATTTCGTCAATTTGAGCTCGTACGCTGTCGTCGTTTACTTTGATTTCAGCCACCTTAACGGTTTCAGCCACAATCAAACCCAGGGCCACGCGGCGCTCGGCCTGCTCAGAGAACAGTTCGTCCGGCAGTAGTGAGGGATCAAACTCTCGGCCACCGCCAAATTGCGAGACCATTTGCTCGCGCAGGGCTGCGACTTCACCGGCGACTAATGCACTCGGCAAGGCTACCTCGTGCAGTTCGATCAATTGCTCCAGCACTCGGCCTTTAAATTTGGTCTTAATGGCATTGTTAAGCTCGCGGGTCATGTTTTTGCGCACTTCGTCCCGAAATGCCTGCTCTCCACCCTCTTTAACACCAAACTGTGTAAAAAATTCGTCGTCCAGTTCTGGCAAATGCCGCTGCTGCACTTCGCTGACCTTGAGTTCAAATTCAACGGCCGCGCCTTGCAAGTCTTCTTTGTTGTAATCGTCGGGGAAAGTCAGCTTGGCGGTTTTTTCGTCGCCCGCCGACAGACCAATTAACGCGTCTTCAAAACCCGGGATCATCTGCCCAGAACCCAGCACCAGGTTGCTGCCTTCGGCAGAGCCTCCCTCAAACGCTTCGCCGTCTTTGCGGCCGATATAGTCGAAGACCACCTGATCATCTGTTGCCGCCGCACGCTCAACCGTCTTCCAGCTCACGCGCTGCTCGCGCAAATTTTCGATCATAGTGTCGAGGTCTGCGTCGGTGACTTGCGCAACCGGCTTGACCACCGAGACCTTTGAAAAATCTGCCAGCTCGATTTCTGGATAGACCTCAAAGGTGGCAACGAACTCAAGATCCTGTCCAGGCTCATCCTTGGTTGGCTCAATCTTCGGCTGACCCGCTGGACGCACGCTCTCCTGGGTGATCGCTTCGTAAAACGAACGGCTCATGGTTTCACCAACCACTTCCTGACGCACGCCAGCACCGTAGCGCTGGCGAACCACGCGCAAGGGCACTTTGCCCTGTCGAAAACCATCAAGGCGAATGGTTTTAGCCGCCTTGTTGAGTCTTTCGTTAATTTCCTGTTCGATGGTATCTGCGGGAACGCCCACGGTCAGGCGGCGTTCCAGGCCGGAAGTCGTCTCGATGGAAACCTGCATGGCTTGTCCTCGTTAATTCAGTATCAATAATGAACGCCGGTAACTTAAGTCGTAAATTACAGCATGTATTTGGTGCGAAAGGAGAGACTTGAACTCTCACGGGTTACCCCACAGGAACCTAAATCCAGCGCGTCTACCAATTCCGCCACTTTCGCATATTTTGTCAAATTCAATTTTGCGTTTGGTCTTGGCTATTCCCGGTCCGGTTATCCCAGGTCCGACTATTCCAAGATCTACGCCCACCAATTTAAGTGGCCTTAAGCTGGGAGCAGTTACTACCCCCAAAAAAGGGCGCAGATTGTGCCACAGCGACTACGCCGCAGCAACCAAATACCGGATTTTTCACGGCTGGGAGCGCTCACCGGAAAGAAAGAACCACCAGCCAGGCATTAGTGCCTTTCATTAGCGCCTTTTCATGGCGATTTTGACATCCAAAACATCATCCGATGCTTGCGCTAATTGTTTCGCAAAGCCCTCAACCACCCGGTCTGGAGATCAACACTATTGCCGGGACATCACTCAAATTTTCTATCATCACCTGACCAGCCCCTACGGGAATTAGCACCGCGTTTTCCGCCGCTAAGGGGCTACCCGCTAGCAGTACCGAGTTGACCGCCATCGCCAGGGCATAGCGCCCCTCGGTCGCCATCGGCCACTGTACACCGGGGGCAAGTGTTACCCTCTCCACTGAAAAATCGTCAAATTCTACAATCAATTCCCGACGCAAACCCGGGCTGTCTTCCAACACCACAAATTCGCTATCTACCGGGGGTGTGGTGGTCATCAAGGCGACCGCCGCCTCGGTGTCCCAGTGCTGTTGAGTCAGCACCTCCTGGGCAAACGATAAAATTTTGCGCTCGTATACTGGGGTTTGAAACTCCACGGTGCGCACGCCATGTTGCAAGGAGTGCGGCAGTAAGCACGGCACTTTCACCACATCGCCTACAACCAGCGGCTTTAGCTGGGTAAAGCGATTCATCGCTTGCCGCAGCGCAGCTTCCCTACTCTGCAGTTCAAGCGGTAAAGCCTCGCCGCCTAATCCACTACTTATTGCGCTATCTATTTCGCGACGCACCTGTTCATAGGCGCCGGTGCTAGCGCGAAAAGCACGGCGAAAACTCGCATCATCGGGGTATTCCGCTTGCACCTGGGTATCAAAGCCGTAGCGAATCGCGCCGACACCCTCCGGCCACGCGGTTTTGTCCACATGAGTGACGACATAGACTTCACGTTTTTCTTCGTGTAACTCCAGATAAAGATCGCCATAGACCGGTTCGGGTAGCGGATCGAGTATTTTGAGTAAATTGATGCTCTGGCAATCCCCGCCTAGTAGCGCATCTCCGGCAAGCGCCAACAACCAGGGCAAGGGAATATTCCTGTCCTCACTACCGATACCCGACTGCCCTCGAGCTTCGATTCCGCTATACCAAAGCTCCCGTCCCCAGGGTTTGGGAATAATCACCGGGATAAGGTTGGCGGGGGCATCCAGCGCAATCACCGACACCGAACAATGCTGCGCGAAGTCCTTGAGCAGCGCCTCGCCATTACGCGATGCCCCACCGACAGCATTGTTGTTCGCACACTCGACCTCCAACCAGCTTTCCGCGGCTGCGAGCTGATCCGTCACCACCAAATGTGGCTGCGCCATCGCCGAGGTTTTATACAGCAGAGTGATCAAGCGAATACAAGGCTGCTGGGGCAGATACCACTGCCGATGATCCCAGTAAAAAGTCACCAATTCGGTGCTACACGGATCGACAGCACTAAGCACCCGGCCCAGCACCGCGCTTTTATCGTCATTTTCGATGAAACAATCCGTCAGTTTCAGGATCATAAAGCCAGCCCAAAGAGAAGATTGGCAGTTTACCAGCAGAGTAAGGCTGTCGTCTCAGCTCGATTGAAAAAGCAGGATTTTACCCAGGGCTGGGGACAGCTGCTTTATAAACGCCCTGCACAGGTGTCGCTAAAAGAGGGTTGACCCAACTCGGTTTTAGTCCTTAAATGGCGCACTCTGTACAGGTTACACCGATACAGGTGGATTCGAGGTTGCTTAGTTGCCTGAAATCCTGGTCAAGGAACTGGAATCCTGATGTAAGACTATAGTTTGGTTTGGCCATAAACTAACAACAATCACATATTGTGGCTAAAACGAACCTTAACTAAAGCTAATAAATATTAATCGACAAACACCGGAGTTTCATCATGATCAAACTGAACAAACTAGCTTCTATCACGGCACTCACCGCAATTTTTACTCTCGGCCTGGTCGGCTGTGGCGACAAGGGCTCTGACGCCGCGGACGAAGGCGCCTCGATGCTCGACAGCATGAAAGATACCGCCTCAAGCGCTATGGAGCATGCCTCAGACATGACCGAACAAGCCTCCGACGCTGCTGCTGGCGCTGCAGATTCAGTCGGCGACGCCACCGGCGCTGTAGTTGATAGTGCGTCAGAAACCGCCGGCGATATTACTGACATGGCCACAGATGCAGCTAACAGTGCCGTTTCGAGCGCTGCAGAAGCAGCTTCAGACCTGAGTGGAAATATGATCTCGACCCCTACCCTCACCGATGCCGTTAGTGGTGCCGATTTATCTGGGGTAACTGATGTCGACACTGCCATGCAGGCCGCGACAGATGCTGCTACTAAAGCTGCTACTGAAGCTGCGACAGATGCTGCTACTAAAGCTGCTACTGAAGCTGCGACAGATGCTGCTACTAAAGCTGCTACTGAAGCTGCGACAG
>JAGPUQ010000006.1 GCA_018069525.1 Porticoccaceae bacterium
TGTAATGATCATGAGGAAGTCGGTAGCCTGTCAGTTGCCGGGGCACAGGGCACCTTACTGCCTTCGGTATTACAGCGCCTGGCTGCGGGCGGTGATCGTTATGCCGCTCTGGCCGAGCGTTCCATGATGATCTCGGCGGATAATGCCCACGGCATTCATCCCAATTACCCTGCTCTGCACGATACGAACCACGGCCCCACGCTTAACAAGGGCCCGGTGCTCAAGGTCAACGCAAATCAACGCTATGCCACCAACAGTATCACTGCTTCGCTGTTTCGACAGTGGGCGGAGCGAGCGGAGGTTCCTGTACAGCATTTTGTCACGCGCAGCGATTTAGGCTGCGGTAGCACCATTGGCCCGATTACCTCCGCTGGCGTGGGTGTACCGACTCTCGATGTCGGCGTGCCGACCTTCGCCATGCACTCGATTCGCGAATTAGCGGGGCGCGACGATGCTCACGGACTGTACTTGATCATGGAGGAGTTTTTTCAGAGCGAGGCACTAGTCATCTAGACACTGGCCATCTAAGTGTTGCGGCTACAACTCACCCAGTTCGCGTTTTAATTGAAGGGCCGTCAACAGAGTGTCGTAGCGAGCGTTAAGGTAGTTACTCTGAGCTTTAATACGCAAGGTTTCTGCATCCAGTACTTCGCTGTGGCTCGATAATCCCTCCCGATAACGATTGCGTGTTACCCGTAAATTCTCATCTGCCTGAGCGATACTGTCTTTGCTTACCGCGACGCGCTCGCGGGTCTCGGCAAGCTGCAACCAGGCATGACGTACCTGCAGGCGAATTAAACCACTGAGATCGTCGTGCTGTGCTTTTAGCGCGGCGGCTTGCCGATTCAAGCTATTACTGCGGTGTCGGCTAGTGCCACCATCAAATAATTCCCATACCATGCCGACGTTGGCGAACCACACGTCTTCATAGAGCTGGTTTTTATTTTCCTGGTAGCCATAACCTCCACCTAATAAAATTTGTGGTTTAGTCGCGGATTTAACGCTTACGGCATTGTGTTGCAAGGCTTTGGCGCGCTTACGTAGGGCGATCAGCTCCTCTCGTTGTTGAATGGCTGTTAAGGAGAGCTCAGCAATATTATTACTGAGAGTGGGTGCCTCAGGTTCTAGTAACGCAGGCTTGGTGTCGAGTGCCCGGCCCAATAATTGGTTGTAGGTGGCGACGGCCAGCTCTGAGAGATTTTTGCTACGGGTAAGTCCTTGCCGGGCATCCGCCAGACTGACATTAACCGATAGTAAATCGCTTTTTGATACCAGGCCCTGGCGTTTTAAATTGCTCACATCTGCCTGGTGTTTCGCCAGATTATTAACGTGACTTTGTGCTAATAATTTACCCTGGTCTGCCCTCAAAATATCAATGTAAGCCCTGGCTACCGCCATTTTTAAATTCTGTTTTTCGGCTTCGGTGTCCAGCCCGGCTGCATCAGACTGCTCTTTGGCAGCGGCAAGGGCTTCTTTGATTCGTCCTGAAGTATAAAGCGGCAGAGTGGAGTAAACACTGTAATAAAGTGCATTTTGTTCCCAATAGGAAAAGGTGAAATCGTTTCCGCTAAAATCTGCTTGAATAGTGGGAGGGTTATCTAAACTTAAATAATTTGCAGTGAGTACTACCTTAGGTAGGCGTTGGGACTTAGCTTCCGCAATTTGATCCTGGGCAGAGAGATGACGCTGCTCGGCGGCCTTTAAACGATAATTTTTGGTGAAGGCGATCTCCCAGGCGTCTTCCAGGCTTTCTTTGGCGGGAGTGAAATCGTCGATTGTTTCGGCAATACTGATAGTTGATGGGCCAAACAAGCTTAAGATTGTCGCGCAAAGCAATATTTTGTATGGCCTCAGGTTATTGTTTAAGTTAATCACGATTGTGCCTCAGAATTTTTATCGGCACCCTCGCCAAAACCTTGCTTTTCTAGCAATTGATACAGCAAGAAAGGAATAATCACAATGGTAAGGAGGGTGGCAACAAGAGTGCCGAAAATCATCGAGATCGCCAGGCCACCGAAAATCGGATCGGTAATCATGATGGCACTGCCGAGCACCGTTGATATGGCGGTAAGGATGATAGGGCGTAAGCGCAACACCGTCGCCTCTAAAATGGCTTCTTGCAGGGGCATTCCGTCATCGAGGTGGTCGAGAACAAAATCAATAATTAATAGGGAATTACGTACCACGATGCCTGCTAGCGCAACGATGCCAATCATGGACGTTGAAGTAAATGCCTGACCCATAATCCAGTGACCGGGGAACACACCAATCAAACCGAGAGGAATGGCAGACATAGCAATCATCGGAATACTAAACGATTGATAGTAAGCAACCAGTAAAATGTAGATGAAAACCAGAGCCAGCCCCAGCGCATTAATAAGGTCGCCGAAGGTGTCCAGGGTAAGACGCATTTCACCATCCCAAAGTAATTGATAGCCATTAATGGTTTCTGGGTCGGTTCTTTCGAGACCCAAATTACCGGTTTGTAATTGCTGGCCGTCACTGGTTTTAAATCCTTGTAACTGCTGATTAAGATGCAGTACCGAAAAAATTGGCGTCGCCTGACTCAATTCACCTGCCACATAAACCACTCGTTCGTAATCCTTGTGAAAGATGGGCTTCTCGGCCACCTCGAGTTTTACCGACGCGATCGATGCTAAAGGGATTGAGTCGCCATTTTGGTTGGTAATGGAAACCATCGATAAAATTTCCGGATTAATTTCTCGGTGCCGAGGTATGTTTAGTTTAATGGCGACAGGGTTACTTTCTTCAGCAACATGAAGATTACCAATTACTTCGCCATCGATCAAAGTGCGTAGTAAAGTGGCGACCTCTGCTGTGCTAATGCCGGAAAGTGCGGCCTTTTCTTTGTCGATGTGAACTCGATAGATCGGGATATCTGCCGGTGTGGAATCGTTTACCTCAACCATATCGTAGGTGCGTTCAAATTCCATTTTTGTATGAGCGGCAATTTCGCGCATGACTTTTAAGTCTTTGCCATAAATTTCAGCGAGTACACTGGCACGCATGGGAGGGCCGGGGGGATCTTCCACAAGCTGTATCAAGCTGCCAGGGTGGCGCCGTTGAATCGTAAGAATATCCTCCCGTAGCTCTCTAACCATAGTAATGGAACTTAATTTCCGCTCGGTTTTGTTGCTTAAATTCACGCGTATTTCAGCAATATAAGTGCCAGATTTGGACGCGGCTCCCCGTAGTAGACCGTTAAAATCAATCACTCCAGTTTGGCCAACCCAGGTTAAATAATGGCGTACTTCCGGCTGGCGACGCATTAGTTCGCCTACCTGCCTTGCAATCTGATCCGTTTTTTCCACGGAAGTATTTTCTGGCATATCAATAGTGATGTTAAAGGTGTTTTTGTTGTCTTTGAGCAGCATAGCGAGATCAACGCCAAACAGGGAAGTGGGGCCATCAATGCCCGAGGGGCGAATAAATTGCCAAACCGGCTGGAGGCAAGAGAGTAGTAGTGCAACGATCACGACCAGATAAGTGAGGTTACGCCACCGTGGGTTTTTCAGGCCCGGAATCAAGGCGCGACGATAAATAAAGTTGGTGCCCACCGAGCGTTTTAGGGGGGAGCTCAAGGTCGATGTTTTAACGTCGTGTAGCCAGCGATGAGCGGCCCAGGGCGTAACAATATAGGCCACGAT
Source organism: Porticoccaceae bacterium (assembly GCA_018069525.1). Taxonomy (GTDB): domain Bacteria; phylum Pseudomonadota; class Gammaproteobacteria; order Pseudomonadales; family Porticoccaceae; genus JAGPUQ01. Next base: position 3,669 of record JAGPUQ010000006.1, read on the forward strand.
CAAAGACACAAGCATGGTGATAGGAACGTTAAAGGCCACCGGATAAAAATACTGCCCGGTCATACCACCCAGCGCAAACAGCATGGAGGAAAAGCCCAGCATTACAGCAACAGTCGCTAAATTAGTAGCATTACCAATTTCATTGGTGGCCTGGATAGCGAGGCTGCGGCGATCGTTACTTTTAGATAAATTAAAGTGACGATAAATATTTTCCACCACCACAATCGGGCCATCAACCAACATACCCAAGGATAAAATTAATGCGAACAGGGTAACCCGGTTTATAGTAGGCCCGAATAAAAAATCGGCGCCCAGAGTCAAGGACAATATAAGAGGTATGGAAAATCCAACGATAATGGCAGATTTCCAACCTAAAAAGAAAATAGTAATTAAGAAAACACAAAAAATTGCGATGCCGAGATTATAAATCAGCACGTTAACGGCTTGGTCCGCTTTTTCTCCATCGTTACGGGTCACGATGACCTCAATACCTGCCGGTATAAAGGTGCTTTTCATATCCTCGATACGAGAGAGGACATCCTCCGCCATAAATACCGCATTAGTGTTGGGTTTTTTAGCGATGGCGAGGGTGACAGAGTTTAGCTCAAGGCTGGGGTGTTGATTGAAGCGTTGATCCGCCGGTCCAAAAGTAAAGCGACTTAGGGTATCCCGTTGCTCGCTGGGGCCGTCGACGACGCGGGCGACATCGGAAAGATAAATTGGCTTTTGGTCTTGAACTCCGATGACCAATTGATTCAGCTCGTCGGCCTGGCTCAGTTGTCCATTGAGGTAGACCTGCGTGAAGTCGTTGTTCTGAACGGTATCCCCTAGAGGGATTGAGACATTCTGACTTTGAATCGCCCGACGTAATTGTGTTACCGGGATATGGTAAGCCTGTAATTTTGCCAAATCCAGTTCGACCCGAACTTCCCGGTCGCGACCGCCGCGCACATACATGGCGGAGATAGGCCGCAGGCTGCGGAGTTTATCGAGCATGCGATCGGCGATGCGTTTTAAGGCATAGTCGTCGTATTGCTCAGAGGCCAGAGTCACCGTGACCACGGGTACTCTATCGACGTCGATACTTTGTACCATCGGCATACTGGCACCGGGAGGGAAGTTCTTCTGCTGGCCAATCACCTGGTCATACAGCTTTACCAGGGACTGCTCGGTATTTTCGCCTACATCAAACTGTACCGTTAGCATGCCCAGCGAATCTGACGCTACCGCAAAGGTATGGTCGACGCCGGATATTTGTTTAATGGTATTTTCCAGAGGGCGAATAATTAATTGTTCGATTTCACCAGGGGAAGCGCCGGGCAAACTGACAATCACATTAGCAGCGGGGACAACAATTTGTGGGTTTTCTTCTCGTGGCGTCAGGTTTATTGCCAGTACACCCAGGAGCAAGCAGCCCAATACCAGGACCGGAGTAATACGTGAGGTGACAAAATAGCTAGCCAGCAGGCCAGCGAGATTTAGACGGGTTTTATTTTTTGATTCCACAATATTATCGTTCGGTGGAATCTGTAACGCCGCCAGCGTTACCTGGTCTTTTTAGCCCAGGGTTACCTGGCTTTTCCAGCATGCCTAAGTCTTCTATAAGCGCGCCTTCACTCAGTCCCGGTTGCGCGGTAGTTAGAATTCTCTCCCCCGCGGACAGCCCAGCAACGATCTCTGTTGTGCCGGCGTACTGACGACCTATACGCAGCCAGCGAAAGCGTAAACGGTTATTATCATCGATCACAAAAACGCCCTGTAAGCCGCCGCGCTCAAATAGAGCAGAGTTCGGAATCACGGGTCTACTATCCGAGCCCAATAAAAAGCTGACTCGACCAAACATACCGGGAATAGGGCTCCCGCCTGGGTTTGATGCCTCGTTGGGCAGGAAGGCTATATTCACCTCGACGCGCCGGGTAATTGGATCTGCCGAGGGCACGATACGGAGTACTTTGCCACTCAGTGGCGCGGGTAGGGTGTCTAGATGAACAGCAAGTTTATCGCCGGGTTTAACCCGGCTTAAATAGCGCTCTGGAAGATAGGTTTGAAACAACAAACCTTGCTGGGATTCTACCGATAATATCGGCGCACCGGGTGTGGTTAAATCACCGCTACGCTGGTGACGAGCAATAACCAGGCCGTTTACCGGGCTGGTTATTTGGGTGTATTGGCGTTGTGCCAGTGCACTATTGAGAGCGGCCGTAGCGCTATTGAACTGTTCTTTAGCCGTGTCTCGCAGCAGGCGAGTTTTTTGCACTCGAGACTCGGCAACACTCTCGTCCTTAAGTAAGTTCTGGTAACGAGTTAAATCAGCGCTGGCATCGTCGAGTTGAGCTTTTGCGCTACCGAGGGCAGCGCGAGCTTGTGCAATGGCGTTACTGATAGCACTGTCGTCCAGCGTGGCAAGTACCTGGTCGGAACGTATGTGTTCGCCTTCGACAACATTGATAGTGCGAATATAGGCGGCAATTTTTGAACTAATATCGACGCGATGATCGGAAATAACGTTGCCGACCACGGTGTATTCGAGGGCTAAGGTTTCACTGCTAACCAGAGCTGTTTCCAGGCGTAAAGGATGTTCTTCGACCGCCGAATCTTTGTTGGGAGAGCAAGCGCTAAGAGCGATAGTGCTAATGGTAAGAAGGCAAAAAAAGCGACAATGTTTCACTAAGCTTCCTGCTAATCGAAGAATTAAACCGTCAGTTTATGGGAGGGGTGACAAGGCGGCGCTATTTTACCGTATGTGGAGAGGTAAAGCACCGGGCATTATTACCCAACAATACAGGCTTCGTTAGTGAATCATGGCAGCTGTGGAAACGGATGGTAAAACCGCTGTTTGGGCTACGTAGCTATTAAGACTATGTAAACGCGGTGTTCAAAATCACGCAACCCCGCGGATGACCCGACTCAATCAATTGATGAGCCTGCGCTGCTTGCTCTAAAGGGAGGTGTTTGGCGACACGGTGGATCAGTAAATCATTTTGTAAGGCCGTATTGATATCATCTATGGCAAGTTGCATGGCCGCCCCGGGCAATTCATACAAAAACACCAGGCGCAGCGTTAAATCTCGATACATCATTCGGTAAAAAGGTATGGTCGGATTCATATTCGACATAGATGCGTAGCTGCAGATAACACCGCCGACGCGAATCCCCTCTAAAATACTTTCAATATTGGCAGAAAAATCACCTTCTACAACGTGATCAACGCCCTTGCCCTCGGTAAAATCCATTATCTCCGCGACAGTGTCAGCATTGGGGTGGGGGATCACTAAGTCGGCCCCGGCAGCCAGGCAATCCTCTTTGCTTTGTGCCGAGCCAGCGCTGGCAATCACTTTCGCGCCACCTAATTTGGCAAATTGAATCGCGTAGTTACCAACCCGACCTGCGCCGCCGGTAATCAGTAGAGTTTTGTCGGTCACGGGGCCTTCTGCATTAACACAGCGGTGCGCCGTCATCGCAGGAATGCCAAGACAGGCGCCAACATCAAAACCCGCGCTTTCGGGCAGGGTGGGGGCTAAAGCCAGGGGTAGGGCGAGGTATTCCGCAGCAGTACCGAAAGCTCTTTTATGTTGGGCGTTATAAACCCATACCCGCTCGCCAACACAGGTGTTATCAACACCGGTACCGACAGCCTCAATCACACCCGCGCCATCGCTGTGGGGAATGATTGGGCCGTTATCCAGTAGTTGCGGCAAGGTCAGTCCGGAACGTTTTTTAACATCGGAGGGATTTACCGCAGAGGTAGCCATTTTTATCAGTACCTCGCCGGGATTGGCTACTGGTTTTTCTTGTTCACCGTAAATCAATACGTCTTCGGACTTGCCAAATTGATTATAGAAAATCGCTTTCATTTGAGAATTATCCCTTGTTATTTGTTTGCTATGATTTATCAGACGCCAATAATAAGCTATCGGTTCAAGCGCGGAGGTCGCTCTACCGCAAGGCTACCTCAAAGAACGATTGCCATTCTTTTGCTTTGGCAAAATCAGTAAATGTGACAAAAAAATGCGGATTGCTCAGGTCGTTAATAGTGAGGTGGAGTTCGTACACCGTTTCCTCCACCGCTGCGGTGGTGCCCGAGCCGGTTATTGCTCCAGCCACGGCGCCCGCGCCACCAAACAGCGCTCCACCCACGACAGCGCGGCCCAAACCACTTTTACGTTGCGCATCGACAAGTACGATATTATCGCTTTGTATTTGCGAACTAACCACGTCGGCCAGCGGCAGTGTACGCCGGATAAAGCTGCCAGCTTCCTTATATACCAGGCACAAATAACCAGCGTTGGCGTCAGCGCCTATCGCTTTGTTGCGGTGCCCGTAATCTGCCCGCGAAAACGAATACCCGGTCTCCTGGGTCGCAAGCTCAATTTGAGCTAATGCGGTTTTCTTAGCTGACGCATCCCACCATACTGCTACAGCAATCAGAACCACGGCTAGTCCCACCGCAATGAAAATAACCATTAGAAACTCACCCACGATGCACTCCTTTTTTCTAGGTTCCCAGTAAGCTCGAACTTAGCGAGGCAATACCTTCCCGGTAGATTGGTGATACCAATACTCAATAGTGTTATCGGCGGTTCTGGACTCTTTACACACAAATCGCAATACGTCGGGGTTTGATGTTGTGCAGATTTTATTGAGTCGAGCGCACAGTAAGCCGTTGGTGTTTACCATTAAAGCGTAGGCTTCCATCATTTCAGTCTTGCCCACCCCGGAGGTACATCGCGGTTCGGTATCAGCAGCGAAAGTGGGAAGCATCAAACCGAAGGCTATAAGCGCTACTATCACTTTCATTCCGGGGCTAGCCTTGGTTTGTACTCGTCTATATTTTAAACACGGTATTTGTGCCATTGGGAGTTTCCTTTTTATTGTTTAGCGAGATAATGCAGTACTGATAGTCTGACATTTTGCCGAGCTTGTCCACAACAGGTATGCTTGGCTCTATTCCAAAAATAGCAGTGAGCTTTATGACAGCGTTAACACCCATTCGAGCGGGGCACGAATTTGATCAGGCGGCTTTAACCCGATTTATGGAGGCAGAGGTCGAGGGCTTTCAAGGCCCCCTCACGATCACTCAGTTTGACGGTGGTCAGAGTAACCCCACCTTTATGCTACACAGTGCTGGGCAACCCTACGTGTTGCGCAAACAGCCACCGGGCGAGCTGCTGCCTTCGGCTCACCAGGTCGATCGCGAGTATCGGGTGATGGATGCGCTCTACAGCACGGATGTTCCGGTGCCGAAAATGTACGCGTTGTGCGAAGACACCAGCGTCATCGGTACCAAGTTTTACATTATGGAGGCTATAGAAGGCCGAATTTTTGATCGGCCGATGATGGAAGAAGCCCCGGTTGAGCAACGCCGAGAGCTATGGCGTGACTTAATACGAGTGTTGGCGGCGCTGCACGCGGTGGATTACCAGGCCGTGGGTTTGGAGAGCTACGGACGCCCGGGCAACTATTACCAGCGCCAGGTTAATCGCTGGACCAAACAATATAAAGCATCGAAAACTGAACACCTCGAGAGTATGGAAAACTTGCTGACCTGGGTGCCCGAAAATATCCCGGACAGCGATGAAGTGTGCATCGCCCACGGTGACTACCGTGTACAAAACGTGATGTTTCATCCCACTGAACCGCGAGTCGTGGCGGTACTGGATTGGGAGCTGTCTACGCTGGGGCATCCGCTGGCTGATCTCGGTTATGTCACCATGGAATACAACGCCGATTTTTATGGTGAGGCCTCTATGCGACGCCCCGACCTCGACGAACTAGGTTTACCCTCACAGGAAGAACTAATTCAGTGGTACTGTGAATTTTCCGGTCGGGATAAAATTGATAACTGGCTATTTTATGTCATCTATAATTTGTTCCGCGCCGGGGCGATTGTGCAGGGCGTCTACAAGCGGGGGCTGGATGGCAATGCCAGTTCCACCACCGCGCTAGAATTTAAAGATGAATGCCGCAATCGGGCGGATCGGGCCTGGGAAATCGCCCAGTCCGCGGTTTAAATTCGAAGGGCAAGGCTATATCAAGTTTGAGCTTGGCAGGCATTCTGGCTATCATGCACGCTCTTTCATAATCGCATGTGCACCAGTGACTTATAGGCTGAGCACGGCGTTTCCCTTTAGTTTCCCGCAATACTAACTCGCAGCGGTAATCTTCACGCCAGGATCGGCTATATTAGGTTCGACTGAGCGAGATTCCGAGCTGCGGAATTGTTTATCAAGGTATCGAAATAAATGTTCATGCAGTATTCCCTACGCCAGACCTGGTTGAGCAATATCCGTGGCGATGTGCTCGCGGGCACGGTGGTTGCTCTGGCCCTGATCCCGGAGGCCATTGCCTTCTCAATTATCGCCGGTGTCGACCCCAAAGTGGGTTTATACGCGTCTTTTTGTATTGCGGTGGTTAGTGCCTTTGCCGGTGGCCGCCCCGGTATGATTTCTGCTGCTACCGGCGCCATGGCCCTGTTAATGGTAATGCTGGTTAAAGAGCATGGTCTGCAATATTTAATGGCCGCCACCATTCTGACCGGAGTCATACAAATCATTGCCGGGGCATTAAAGCTCGGGCAATTAATGCGTTTTGTTTCGCGCTCGGTGGTAACCGGTTTTGTCAACGCGCTGGCCATTCTTATTTTTATGGCGCAACTGCCGGAATTAATCCACGTGACCTGGCATGTCTACGTGATGACGGCGACCGGGCTGGGGATTATTTACCTGTTTCCCTATGTTAATCGCACTGTGCCTTCGCCATTGGTGTGCATCGTGGTACTCACCGCGGTTTCTCTTGCTTTGGGCCTGGATATTCGCACCGTCGGCGATATGGGTGAGTTGCCCGATACCTTACCGGTATTTTTAATTCCCGATATTCCCTGGAACCTGGAAACTCTAAAAATTATTTTCCCGGTCTCCGTCACCATGGCCGCGGTGGGCTTGTTGGAATCAATGATGACCGCCACCATCGTCGACGACTTAACCGATACCCAAAGTAATAAAAATCGCGAGTGTGCCGGGCAGGGCGTGTCCAACATCGCCTCTGGTTTTCTCGGTGGTATGGCGGGTTGCGCGATGATTGGCCAGTCGGTAATCAACGTGAAGTCTGGAGGGCGTACACGTTTATCAACTCTGGTCGCAGGCGTGTTCTTACTGATTCTGGTGGTGTTTCTGGATGAATGGGTATCGCTAATCCCTATGGCGGCTCTGGTCGCGGTGATGATCATGGTGTCCATTGGTACCTTTAGCTGGGCTTCGTTGAGCAATTTACGTACGCATCCGAAAAGCAGCAGTGTGGTGATGATCGCTACCGTAATTACCACTGTGGCTACGCATAATTTGGCATTGGGTGTTGGTGTAGGGGTACTGCTGAGCGCGCTGTTTTATGCCAATAAAGTCGGTCAGGTGTTTTACGTTAGCGCTCTCGTTGGAGAAAACCACAACCACCGTATCTATAACGTGGTTGGCCAGGTGTTTTACACTTCGGCAGAGCAATTTGTGCAGTCCTTCGATTTTAAAGAAGCGATAAGTAAAGTTACTATTGATGTGCATCGCGCGCATTTTTGGGACCTTACCGCCATTGATGCCCTCGACAAAGTGATTATTAAATTGCGTCGCGAGGGTGCGGATGTGGACGTGATTGGTTTGAATGAAGCCAGCGCTACGCTGGTCGATAAATTTGCCGAACACGATAAGCCCGATGCTATCGACAAAATGATGGATGGCCATTAACTTGATTATTAGTTGATTATTAGTTGATTATTAGTTCGATGGTTAATGTTCGGGTAGTGAATACTAGTTTGTTCAGCTTAGGTCACGAGGAATCACTATGAGTAATGTAATCGCCTGTATCGACGGTTCCAGCGCCGCCACCCCGGTTTGCGACTATGCCGCGTGGGCTGCAGCTCGCCTTGCCGCGCCCTTGATGTTGCTTCACGTGCTCGACCAATCCCGCTATCCCATGGAAAATGATTTAAGTGGTAATTTGGGTGTTGGAGAACGCGAGCATTTACTCACTGAGCTTGCTGAACTTGATGCTCGGCGTAACAAAATGGCCCTGGAGCAGGGCCGCTTAATGTTGGAAACTGCAAAAGCTCGAGCGATTGCTGATGGTATCGCCGAGCCGGTATTGCGCCAGCGCCATGGCCACCTGGTGGAAAACCTGGCAGAACTGGAAGATGAAACGCTTTTACTGGTGATGGGTAAGCAGGGCGAAGAACATAGCGGTGATACTGACAACGATGTCGGCGGTAATGTCGAGCGCGTAGTGCGTACGTTGCACAGCCCGATTCTTATCGCTCAGGGAGAATTCAAAGCTCCGGAAGTGGTTATGCTTGCCTTTGATAGTAGTGCAACCACTCGCAAGGGTGTCGAGCTACTTGCCGCCAGCTCTTTATTTAAAGGTGTTTCCGGCCATTTGGTTTCCGTCAGCAAAGACAAACACACCTTGCGTGAAGATATGGAGTGGGCGGAAAAAACGATTGTTGATGGCGGTCACCAGGTTTGCACCGCTGTCCTCGATGGTGACATCGAACCGGCTTTGCACGCTTATCAGCAAGAACATAACGTGGATATGATCGTTATGGGTGCCTACGGCCACTCTCGCTTACGAGAATTTTTTGTCGGTAGCACCACCAATAATATGCTCCGTAAGGCCTCCGTACCGCATTTGTTGTTGAGATAAACAGCTGAGATAAACGGCTGAGATAAACAGTTTAGAAAAAACACTAAGGAAACTGAAATGAAAGTATTGGGACAAATAGCGTTAATCACTGGCGGAGCATCGGGTCTCGGTGCTGGAGCGGCAAGAATACTCACGAAAGCCGGAGTGACCTGCGCTCTGCTCGACAGAAATTTATCTCTGGCAGAAGAGCTCGTAAAAGAATTAGGTGGCGGTATGGCCATCGAGTGCGACGTCAGTGATGGCCCAGGCGTGGAGGCTGCTATAGCCGAGGTAACTAAAACACTAGGCGCTCCTCGTATCGTACTGAACGCCGCAGGCATTGATATTGCCGTGCGTACGGCAAGTCCCAAAGGTCCTCATTCGCTGGAAGAGTTTCAGCGGGTCATTAACGTTAATCTCACCGGTACTTTCAATGTCGCACGAGTGGCGGCTTACGGCATGATCGGACTCGACGTCTTGAGTGATAATGGGAATGAGGATGGCGAACGCGGCGTGGTGATTAATATTGCCTCGGTAGTTGCTCAGGATGGCCCGGTAGGGCAGGCGGCCTACGCGGCATCAAAAGCCGGTGTGCAGGGTATGACGCTGCCGATGGCGAGGGATCTGGCTCCCTATGGTATTCGCGTGATGACCATTGCGCCGGGCATGTTTGAAACGCCCCTGGCCGCGGGTATTCCCCAGAAGTGGATCGACAGTATTATCCCCACCGTGCCGTTTCCAAAGCGTTGGGGTAATCCTTTGGAGTTTGGTGCACTGGTACAACATATCTGCGAAAACTCTATGCTCAATGGCGAAATGATTCGTATCGATGGTGCTATTCGCATGGGTCTTTGATGTTTATCAATTGTCCTTATCCATTGTTTTTATAAAATACCCCTCCTGAAACAGGATCTCCATGAAACAGAAAAGCTATAAAATCGGTATTTTTTCCGGCGACGGTATTGGCCCGGAAATAATGAAAGAAGCTTTAAAAGTTCTCAAAGTGGTGGAGCAACGCTGCGCTGTGACTTTTGAATTGATCGAAGCACCATTTGGCGCAGCGGCTTATTTTGATTACGGGCATCCTTTCCCCGAGCAAAGTCGAGCGGTGTGCGATGTGGTCGATGCGGTATTAAAAGGCCCGGTCGGGCTGGTGCACTCGGAAGCAATTAAAATTCCGGTGGACATGCAGCCAGAGCGCGGTGCCGTGTTACCTCTGCGCGCCCACTACAACACCTACGCGAACTTTCGTCCGGTGGTACTACCGCAATCACTGGCTCACCTTTCGCCCTTAAAGGCAGAAGTCATCGGCGAAGGCATAGATATTATAATGGTCCGCGAATTACTGGGCGGGCTGTATTTTGGCAAGAAAGTCGTCGGCAAAGATAATAATGGGGTGCGCTATGTGGAGGAAACTCTGCGCTACGATGAAATACAAATTCGCCAGGTATTGATTTCAGCCTTCGATTTAGCCATGGGTCGTAAGCGGGTATTACACAATATTCACAAAAGTAATATCTTGCAGTCGAGCGTGCTGTGGAACGAAGTGCTAGATGAAGTTGCGCAAGATTATCCAGAGGTGAAAGTGGTTCATATGTTGGTAGATGCAGCTGCTACCCACCTGTGTTTAAAGCCCACTCAGTTTGACGTCATGGTGATGGAAAACATGTTCGGCGATATTCTCAGCGACCAGGGTGGCGGGCTTATTGGTTCTCTCGGTCTTATGCCATCGGCGTGCATTGGCGATGGTAAAGCCTATTACGAGCCGTCTCACGGCTCGGCACCGGATATAGCCGGTCAAAATATCGCTAACCCCTATTCGATGATCGGTTCGGTCGCCATGATGCTGGAACATAGTTTGGATATGAGTGCAGAGGCCAAAAATATTTGGGCAGCAATGCAGGGCGTATTCAGTGACGGTTACACCACTCCCGATCTGGCTGCTCAAAAAAGTGGTGATAAAGTGATTGGCACCGATGCCTTTGGCGATCGCGTTGTGGCAAAATTAAAAGCTATGTGAGCCGGAACATGAATACAGATTTTGAAGTTGTACATTTAACGCCTTATATCGGCAGCGAAATCCGCGGACTCGATTTATCGAAACCGATTCCGCCCGATACTTTGGCAGAACTGAGAAAAGTCTGGCTTGATCGCAAGATGATCTACTTCCTCGATCAAAGCCTCACGCCCGCGCAACAACTGGCGTTTACCGGCCAGTTTGGTGAAGTTAATAAATATCCTTTTCTCAATGGTATCGAAGGCTATCCGCTGGTTGCCCCGGTACTTAAATTACCGGAAGAAACGGTTAATTTTGGTGGCGTATGGCACTCGGATACCACTTATCTGGAAACCCCCGCCGCCGGTGCCAGCCTCTATGCCCTGGAACTGCCTCCGGTCGGTGGCGATACCATTTTTTGCAATATGCAAACTGCCTACGCAGCCTTGCCACAGGATCTTAAAGACGAGATAGATGGGCTGAATGCGGTTTACACTTCGGCCAAAGCCGCCGTAGCAAAAACGCGAATGCCTCGCCTCGCGGATTCGGGTGATGCATCGGCCCCGGAGGTATTTACCAATGTTCATCCGGTGGTGCGTACCCATCCTGAAACCGGTGAAAAGACTCTTTACGTCCACGAAGCCCACGCGGTGCGAATCGATGGCTGGACTGAGGAGGATAGTGAACCTTTGCTGAACCGGCTGTATCAACACGCTCGCATTCCCGAATTTCAATGCCGCTTAAGCTGGAGTGTCGGCATGGTGGTACTGTGGGATAACCGCTCAACCCATCACTATCCCCTCAACGATTATCACGGCTATCGGCGTCTGCTGCACCGGGTTTCACTGCAAGGTGATCGACCTTTTTAAGTCTGCAAGCTTAACCACGTTAAACACTGAGCTACTCTGTCCGGGATATCAATTACTGTTGAGTCTTATCTAAATCAGGCTTGTGTATAATTCAGCCATATTTTGGTCTGCACGAAGGGTCTTCAATGGCACAATTTCAACGTATCGGTGTGGTGGCTCAGCTGCGTCATCCGAAGGTAGCCGATAGTCTTAATCGTTTGGTCGCTTTTCTCAAAGCCGATGGCCGCACGGTCATAGCGGAACAGGATACCGCGAGTTTGCTCGCTGACCGCTCTGTGGAAGCCCTGACGCGCAAGGATCTTACTAACGATAGCCTCGATCTGGTGATTGTGGTGGGCGGCGACGGTAGCATGCTGGGTGCGGCGCGCTCGCTGATTGATCTCGATATTCCCATGCTGGGTCTGAATCGCGGGCGGTTGGGGTTTTTGACCGACATTTCTCCAGAACAAATGGAAGCGGGAATAGGGCAGGTACTGGCCGGGAACTATAAAATGTCCGAGCGGTTTTTGCTTGAGGTCAGCGTGTATCGCAACGGCAATCCCGAAGCTATTGCCTCTGGCATAGCACTTAACGATGTGGTGCTGCACCCCGGCCGCTCGGTACGCATGATGGAGTTTGAACTCTACATCGACAACGCCTTTGTCTATAGCCAGCGCTCCGATGGTTTGATTGTGTCAACGCCAACAGGGTCTACAGCCTATGCCTTATCCGCCGGTGGCCCGATTATGTGTCCCGAGCTGGATGCCCTGGTGTTGGTGCCGATGAATCCGCACACCCTCAGTAGTCGACCCATCGTGGTCAGCGGCTCCAGCGAACTGGAAGTGCGTGTCGGACCGTTTAACAAATTACATCCCAAAGCGACCTGTGACGGTCAGTACGAAATAGCCGCTGAGCCAGGTGATGCCATTCGAATTATTAAACACCCCAAACCAGTACGGCTGATCCATCCGCAGGAACATAATTTTTACGAAGTTTGTCGTAGAAAACTAGGGTGGGGTAGTCGGCTCGATACTGAAAATCATTCGTGAAGGTCATTCTAGGAGGTAATAGATGAATGATTTAACGCACTGGATTACCGTTGCCAGCGTGCCTGCAGAGCTGAATGCCGAGCTCTTAGCGATGGAGTTAGATCGCTACCGCATCGAGTATCAGATTGCCCAACAAAACGATGTACGCCTGTTACTGGTATCCCAACAGGAAGCGGTGCCGACAGCGGCGGCAGTGCTCCAACAATATCAGCAAATGGCGCTTCAGCAACAGGATCCTGAGGGCCAGGTTAAACGCTCGGGCTCGCAGAATTCGGATGCGAGCTTATTACAGCAGGCCCAACAAACCCCGGTGGTGATTATTACCCTGGTGTTGGGTTTATTAGGTGCAGTACTGGTGAGCTTTTTACCGGAGCAACTGCACTGGTTTACCTTTCAGGATTTCGAAAGTGTCGATGAAACCCATATCCGTATTTTTCCAGTAGAGCTGGCTTTTGAGCGGAGCGAATACTGGCGGTTATTAACACCGGCTTTCCTACATTTTGGTCTGCTGCATATTGTTTTTAACGGCTTATGGACCTGGGAATTTGGCCGGCGCATTGAATTACTGGTTGGTAAAAGTAATTTTATCTTAATTGCACTGGGTATCGCCATCGCTGCCAATGTAGGCCAATATTGGTGGGAACCCAATCAGATTTTTGGTGGTTTATCGGGCCTTGTCTATGGTTTGCTGGGCTATGTTTGGGTGCGTAATATGATTGCTCCCCATTCTTTATTGCGCGTTCCCCCCGGTATTATTGGCCTTATGTTGGCTTGGCTAGTGATTTGCGCTTTAGGCATCGTCGATCTGTTTTTAGACGGTGGTGTCGCCAACAGTGCCCACGTAGTCGGTTTACTGACGGGTATGCTATTTGGTGGTGTCGCGGGTTTGGGTAACAAAGGTCGCGAGAATGTTTAGAGGCGCTCTTATCAGAGCCGCTGTGAGAGCATATTATGGATTTTGAAACACTGATCGAGCAAATGACGCCTGAGCTTTACCAAAGACTTAAATTGGCGGTGGAAATCGGCAAATGGCCCAACGGTGAGGTGTTAACGGCGCAGCAGCGAGAATCCTGCTTGCAGGCGGTGATTTCCTGGGACTTCAAACATAAACCGGAAGAAGAGCGGGTCGCCTATATCGATACGCGCAAGCACTCCCACTGTGGTAGCGCGGGGGATGATCTAGACTCTTCAGCCGAACCAAAACCCTTAAAGTGGCAGCATTAATACGCTTTTTACATCTCTTACATTGCTAGCATCACGCCATAACCGTCTCACACAATAGCCCGTAATTTCTGACAGGATCAATTAATTTATGCCGTCTTACCAGGGCCATCTGGCCAAAATGAATGTTGAACTCGCCGCCCCGGTTAATTATCACCTTCCTCTGGACGAGCATCGACTTCCGCTCAATGAATTACTGGGCGAGACTGTTCAGCTTACCTACACCGGAAAAATTCACTGTGCGCACTGTGGTCGGGTGAGCAATAAAAGTTTTAATCAGGGTTATTGTTACCCCTGTTTTAAAAAATTAGCGCAATGCGATATTTGTATGATGAGCCCGGAAAAGTGTCATTTCGATGCCGGCACCTGCCGCGAACCCGAGTGGGCCCAGGAATTTTGCATGACCGAACACTACGTGTACCTGGCTAATTCTTCCGGGGTCAAAGTCGGTATTACCCGTGGCACTCAGTTGCCGACCCGTTGGATAGATCAAGGTGCGGTGCAAGCCTTGCCGATTCTTCGGGTGCAAACGCGCCAGCAGTCGGGCCTGGTCGAAGATGTGATCCGCCAGCATGTAGCGGATAAAACCAACTGGCGAACCATGTTGAAGGGAGTTATTCCGGAGCTTGATCTAATGGAAAGGCGCGATCAGTTACTTGAACTCTGCCACGACGAATTAAGTGTTCTGGATCAACGTTTCGGCCTGCAAGCCATTCAGCGATTAGATGCGGAGGCCGTCGATATTAACTACCCGGTACTAGAGTATCCCACTAAAATCACTTCCCTTAACTTTGACAAAAACCCTCAGGTTAGTGGGCGACTTATGGGTATTAAGGGACAATATTTAATCCTTGATAGCGGCGTGATCAATATGCGTAAGTTCACGGCTTACCATATCGAAGTCACTGTTTGACTGAAGATTTAAATTTTTCATCTAAAGTTTAATATTAGAATAGAGTAACTACACCTTAAATCATTGGAGTTTTTGATGGCTTTGCGCGACGCTCAGGCGAAAACTATTTATTTAAAAGATTATCAGCCACCTGAATTTTTGATCGATCAAAGCGATTTGATTATTCAGTTATACGAAGACCTAAGCTACGTTAAAGCCACGCTAAAAATACGGGCTAATCCCAACGAGCTTGCTGCAAAAACCAATCTTCTGGTGCTGCAAGGCGAGGGCTTAGAGCTTATTGATCTCTCCGTGGATGGTCGAGTATTAACGGCGGATCAATATGCCTGCGCCAATGGTGAATTATCGATTCCCAATGTGCCAGATAGCTTCGAATTGTGTTCTACCGTTGCCATCAAACCCCAGGAAAACACTTCGCTGGAAGGTTTGTATAAATCCCGCACCATGTATTGCACCCAGTGCGAGGCCGAAGGTTTTCGGAAAATAACCTACTACCTCGATCGCCCCGATGTGATGTCTGAATTTAACACCACCATTGAAGCAGATAAATCACGCTATCCGGTATTGTTATCTAACGGTAATCGACTTGCTCAGGGTGAGTTGCCTGACAATCGTCATTGGGTACGCTGGCACGACCCCTTTAAAAAACCGGCTTACCTGTTTGCCATGGTCGCCGGTGATTTGGCTTGTATCGAAGATAGCTTTACCACCATGAGTGGTCGTCAGGTCGATATTAAAATTTATGTCGAAGACAAAGACGTCGATAAATGCGATCACGCGATGGATTCACTGAAGCGCGCGATGACTTGGGATGAGCAGGTCTATGGCCGCGAATACGACCTCGATATTTTTATGATTGTCGCGGTTGATGATTTCAATATGGGTGCGATGGAAAATAAAGGCCTTAATATTTTCAATACTTCCTGCGTGCTGGCAAAGCCGGAAACCACTACGGATGCGGGTTTTCAGCGTGTTGAAGCAGTAGTCGCTCACGAGTATTTCCACAATTGGTCTGGTAACCGGGTGACTTGCCGGGACTGGTTTCAGTTGAGTTTAAAAGAGGGCTTCACGGTATTTCGCGATGCTGAATTCTCCGCTGATATGGGTTCGAGAGTCATCAAACGAGTTGAGGATGTTAACTTTTTACGTTCCTTACAATTCGCCGAAGACGGTGGGCCTACGGCTCACCCGGTGCAGCCGGCCTCGTTTATGGAAATTTCGAATTTCTATACCCTGACGATTTACGAAAAGGGAGCGGAAATTGTTCGTATGATTCACACCTTGCTGGGCCCAGAATTGTTCCGCAAAGGCAGTGATCTGTATTTCGACCGTCACGATGGCCAGGCCGTCACGATTGAAGACTTTGTTGCCGCCATGGCTGAAGTGAGTAGCCGAGATTTTGATCAATTTATGAACTGGTACCGACAGGCGGGCACCCCTCGGCTTGCGGTTAGCGGGCACTACGACGCCACTGCAAAAACTTACCGCCTCGACTTTAAGCAAAGTTGTCCGCCAACTCCGGAAGGTGCGAATAAAAAACCTTTCCATATTCCCCTTAAGCTGGGTTTGGTGGGTGCCGCAGGGGACTTGCCATTACATGTTGCGGGGCAGGCCAGCGAGCAAGCGGGGCAAACGGACCAGGCGAACCAAACTGAGATAGTGCTTGAGATCACCGAAGCTGAGCAAAGCGTTACCTTTGAAAACCTGCAGGAACACCCCATTCCCTCGTTGCTGCGGGGGTTTTCAGCGCCGATAAAACTGGAGTTTGATAGCACATCCGAGCAGTTGATTGAATTGATGCGTAAAGACAGCGATGGTTTTAATCGCTGGAGCGCGTGTAACCAATTGGCGCTGTCTGTGTTGCAGGGCTTGATTAAGGAACAGGTAGAGAGTCAGGTAGCGGGGCGAGCTTTGCAGCTCGATTCTCAATTGATTGCGGCCTACGACGAGCTATTAGCTAACCCAGGTCTGGATAAAGCCATGTTAGCTCATATGTTGACGCTACCCAGTGAATCTTATTTGAGCGAGTCCTCAGAAGTAATTTATGTGGAAGCCATTCACGGCGCGCGACAGTTTGTGCGACAAACCTTAGCCGTCGAACTCGGTGCCAGGTTAACGACGGTTTACCAAAGCAATAAAGCCATCGAGACCTACTCTGCCGATGCCGCGCAAATCGCCCGACGCAGTCTTAAAAATACTGCCCTGGCGTATCTGCTGCAACTGGACAAGGCGGAGTATATTGAGCTGGCCTGGCAGCAGTTTCAGCAGGCAGACAATATGACCGACACCAACGCGGCACTGATGGCCTTACTTAACAACCCGGCGGCACTGGCCCAGGGCTATGCCAAACGCGCGCTAGAGAGCTATTACACGCGCTGGCAGGGGGAAACTCTGGTGGTTAATCAGTGGTTTCAAATGCAAGCCTGGTGTGGCTTGCCTGGCGGTCTCGAGCGCGTCGAGGGTTTAATGGCTCACTCGGCCTTTGATATAAAAAATCCGAATAAAGTGCGCTCGGTCATTGGTGCTTTTTGTGCCGGAAACCCGATTAATTTTCATCGCGAAGATGGCGCGGGTTATGACTTTTTAGTTAAGCAATTAGCGGTGCTGGACGAATTAAATCCGCAGATCGCCTCGCGTTTATTAACGCCTTTGACCAAGTGGAAGCAATATCCCGAGTCAAAAGGGCAGGCAATGGCCAAGGCGTTGGAGAGGGTGCTCGCCAGACCGGATCTGTCTAAAGATAGCTATGAGATTGCCAGTAAAGCTTTGAAAGTTTAGTTTACTGAGCAAACGCCTTAGATAAAAAAACCCCCGATGGCAGAACCATCGGGGGTTTTTTGTTAGCTCGACTAAAAATAAGCTAATTATTGAGCGGCTTCTTTTCTTGCCTTGGTTTCGGCAATAACCGTTTCAGATACATTTCTCGGGCAAGGCAAGTAATGGGAGAACTCCATAGAGAACTGACCCCGTCCCGATGTCATGGTGCGCAGGGTGCCAATGTAGCCAAACATTTCGGCCAGCGGCACTTCCGCTTTGACGCGAACACCGGTAACGTTTTTCTCCTGGTCTTTTATCATGCCGCGGCGTCGGTTCAAATCGCCAATAACGTCACCAACGTGATCGTCCGGCGTGTACACGTCGACTTTCATAATGGGCTCAATAAGCTGGGGACCCGCTTTCGGCATGGATTGACGAAATGCACCTTTAGCGGCAATTTCGAAGGCGAGGGCAGATGAATCCACGGCGTGGAAACCACCATCGTAGAGTTCGATTTCGACGTCGAGCACCGGGAAACCAGCCAGCGGGCCTTCGTCCATCATGCCTTTAAAGCCTTTTTCAATGGCTGGGAAGAATTCTTTCGGCACGTTGCCACCAACCACGGTGGAGCTGAATACGTAGCCCGTACCAGGTTCGCCAGGCTTGATGCGGTAATCGATTTTACCGAATTGACCCGAGCCACCGGATTGTTTCTTGTGGGTGTAGGTGTCATCGATCTCTTCCGTAATGGTCTCGCGGTAAGCCACTTGCGGCTGACCTACTATCAAGTCGACTCCGTAGGTGCGCTTGAGGATATCAACCTTGATATCCAGGTGAAGTTCGCCCATGCCTTTAAGGATGGTTTCGCCGGAATCTTCGTCGGTTTCAACGCGGAAGGAGGGATCTTCGGCAATCATTTTGCCGATCGCAATGCCCATTTTCTCTGAACCGCCCTTGTCCTTGGGTTTTACTGCGATAGAGATAACGGGATCGGGGAAGATCATCGCTTCGAGAGTGACCGGGTGTTTTGGGTCGCACAGGGTGTGGCCGGTTTTTACGGCCTTCATACCGACAATGGCAATAATGTCGCCGGCCTGGGCGCGATCAATTTCATTGCGATCATCGGCGTGCATTTCGACCATGCGGCCGACACGCTCAGTTTTACCCGTAAACGAGTTGAGGATGGTGTCGCCCTTATTGAGCACACCAGAATAGACGCGCACAAAGGTTAAGGCGCCAAAGCGGTCTTCCATAATTTTGAACGCCAGGGCTTTCAAGGGCTCTTCTGTCGCTACTATGGCGACTTCGCCCGTCTCGTTACCTTCTTCGTCAGTCAGTGGCTGAGGTTTCACTTCAGTGGGGCTGGGCAGGTAGTCAACCACAGCATCGAGGATCAATTGCACACCCTTGTTCTTAAAAGCTGAGCCACAGTAGGTGGGGAAAAAATCGAGAGCAATGGTGCCTTTGCGAATGCAATGCTTAATGTCTTCCATGGAGGGTTCTTCACCTTCCATATAGGCCATCATGATGTCGTCGTCCTGCTCGACAGCCATTTCAATCAATTTTTCGCGATACTCTTCAACCTGATCAACCATATCGGCAGGAACATCGGTAACATCAAAATTTTCCGGCAGGCCACTGTCGTCCCAGATGTAGGCTTTGCGGCTTAGCAGGTCGACCATGCCGACAAAATCTTCTTCAACGCCGATGGGCAACACCATGACCATAGGGTTGGCGCCCAGTACCTTCTCAACCTGGCCGACCACGCGCAGGAAGTCAGCGCCCATACGGTCCATTTTGTTAACGAAAATGATACGAGCAACTTCGGATTCATTGGCATAGCGCCAGTTGGTCTCGGATTGAGGCTCGACACCGCCCGAACCACAGAACACGCCGACGCCACCGTCGAGTACCTTCAGGGAGCGATACACTTCAATGGTGAAGTCAACGTGGCCGGGGGTATCAATGATATTGAAACGGTGATCTTTCCAGAAACAGGTCGTGGCGGCAGATTGAATGGTGATGCCGCGCTCCTGTTCCTGCTCCATAAAATCGGTAGTAGCAGCGCCATCGTGTACTTCACCGGTTTTGTGAATTTTTCCGGTTAGCTTGAGGATTCGCTCGGTGGTGGTGGTCTTGCCAGCATCAACGTGTGCGAAGATACCAATGTTTCTGTAGTGGCTTAAGTCAGTCATTGCGTTGCTCGATTTGAAGGGTCAAAAATTGCGCGACATTATAGCTAATTCAGGGATGAATTGTAGCGCTATTTTGACCGAGGCAAAGCCCGGGTATGGCCAAAGCCCCGGCCAGACCTGTCCCCGGTGTAGCTGAGGGTCGAAATGGCTTAGAGGAGCGCAGGAATTGATAAGGATCAACACCCACGATTGGCAAGGGCAGTAATCTGGCTGAGCATAACCGGGAGACAAACGTGCGCTATAAAACCATTAGAGATGTTGTCGAATTTTCACAGCAATTACATACCAAACTTGGGCATCAGTATGCGGAGCTGGAGCAACTAGCGACATCGGAGCGCGCCCGCCTGATGCTGGATTACCTGCAACGTCACGAGCGTCATTTAACCGAGACCCTGGCTCAGTATGAGGCGGGCGCGGCGAAAGGCATTATGGAAACCTGGATGCAGTACGTTCCAGAGTGTCACGTCAACGAATTACTTGAAAAGGTGCGTGACGTTAGTTTGAACGATGTCGAAGATATTGTTGCCACGGCATTGGAGGTCGACGACTGCCTGATAAAAATCTACGAAGATATGGCGGGCAACAATGATCTGGATGAATTAAAAATCGTTGCACAAAACTTGATGCAATTAGAAAGCAACGAAATGCATCAGATTGCCCGTAGCGCCTTGCGTTTAAACGATTTGTAAGTTTGGCTATTTGCGGTCGCCCAATAACGGCAAAATCGGGACTGCTAGGTTTGCTCTAACATTCGATTCAGTTCGGAGATACAGATATAGCCGATGCCGGAAGCGAAATTCATCATCGCATCCAGATGGGTTTTCTTACTATAAACCACGCGTAAACTGGTGGCTGCGGTGAAAACTGCCATTTTGTAATAGGAAAATAGCTGATAATAAAACAATCGCTTGCGGTCGACGGGAAAGCCGGAGGCCGCTTCGTACCGTTCTAAAAATTCTTCTATCGGCAGCAAGCTACCGGCTAATGGATTGCCTTGTTCATCGGGGCCTCCAAAAATTGACAACGAAGCCCAGGCCACGTCGTCGTGATAATCGCCCAGGTAGGCCAGCTCCCAATCAAAAATCGCGTTAATGTTTAGATTGTTGTCGTACATAAAATTGCCGCTGCGATAGTCGCCGTGAATAATCACCGGGTTTTCAACCACTGGCATATTCTCGCGCAGCCAGACTGCCGCCTGTTCCATAATGGGGTGGGCATGAGTGGTATCCTCCTGCCAGGCCCGCTCTAATTGATTCAGGGCCCACTCATTGGCTTGAGTGGAATTTGATTGGGGTACATCGAAGGCACTTAAGTCTTTCTCGCGCCAGTTGACTCGATGGATTTTTGCCAGTATCTCGACAAACTGACCTTTGAGATTTTCTCGAAGATACGGCTCAAAATACATGCCGATGCCACTCATTTTGTCCTCTTTGCTTTCGGGTCGAACAGTACCTTCAAGAAAGCCGGCAACTATGGCAGGTTGTCCCAGATATTCACCTTCTAGATCTAGCCAAAAGACTTCCGGGACGGGAACCTCGCCCTGCATGGCCCGCAGCATTTGCCATTCTCGCAGTCGATGGGTCTCGACAACCGACTCCGTTGGATCCATACGCAGCATTAAACGCTGGGTGGTCGGTGCATCACTGTTGTAGGACTTTCGAATCAAGTCAAAGGTGAATTGCTCCTTCGAAGCGCCACCCGAAAGACGCTGTAAGTTTTCAATAAACAGCTCACTTTGTCCGGTTTGTACTTTTATAAATTGAGTCAAAGTTTCATGTAAATTCTCGAAATTCATCGAGTGTTCGACTTTTACATGACGATTGCGCAGCTTGCGGATAAATATTTCATTAATAGCGCTCTCAACGGGGAAACGCTGTTGCAGACTCAGCATCCACTTCTCGGATGGCTGTGCACGTTGGGCTAGTGTTTTGGTGTAGTGGCTCATAGACTAGTCAGGTTTGTTCCAACATCCGGTTTAACTCAGAAATGCCGACATAACCTAGCCCGGAGGCCAGGTTCATCATCGCATCCAAATGAGTTTTCTTACCGTAAGCCACTCGCACACTGGTAGCCGCTGCAATTACCGATATTTTGTAGTACGAAAATAGATGGAAATAAAATAAACGTTTTCTGTCAACCTTAAAGCCGGAAAGCTGTTCGTAGCTGTCCAGAAATTCGTCAACCGGCATCATACTGCTGGCCAGGCCGTTGCCGTGTTCGTCTACCCCACCAAATAGAGTTAAGGTCGCCCAGGCGAGGTCGTCGTGATAATCACCCAGATAGGCCAGCTCCCAGTCAAAGATGGCATTAATCTGTGAGTTATCGTCATACATAAAGTTGCCGCTACGGTAATCACCGTGGACGATGACCGGGTTATCCACCACAGGCATATTTTCCCGTAGCCAGACGGCGGCTTGCTCCATAATGGGGTGAGCGTGGATGGCGTCCTCTTCCCAGGCACGCTGCCAGAGGTTAAGAGCCCATTGGTTGGCCTGAGTGGAGTTTGATTCCGGTACATCAAAGGCACTTAAGTCTTTCTTTTTCCAATCCAGGTGATGGATTTTCGCCAGTATCTCGACGAACTGGCCTTTCAATACGTCCCTGAGTTCTGGTGGAAAGTACATGCCGATGCCACTCATTTTGTCCTCTTTACTTTCGGGACGAACCGTACCTTCGAGAAATTCAGCAATCATGGCCGGGTGGCCAAGGTGTTTACCCTCGGCGTCGAGCCACAGAACTTTGGGTACAGGAACAAGGCCGTGCATGGCTCGCAAGGTTTGCCATTCCCGTACGCGATGGGTTTCTACAATAGATTCCGTAGGATCCATACGCAGCATTACACATTGTTTCTGGGGTGTCTTTTCGCCTTCAGGCCGCCAGGTTAAATCAAAGGTAAATTGCTCTTTGGAAGCGCCGCCAGATAAGCGGTGTACGTTTTCTACAAGTATGTCGTCTTGCTGGGTTTCATGTTTTATAAAAGCTGACAATGAATCAGGGAGCTTGCCAAAATCCATGGAATGTTCGGCGGATTTATTACGATTATGCAATTTCCGCGTGAACACTTCGTCAATGGCATTTTCTACTGGAAAGCGTTTACGGATCGCTTGAATCCAGGCTTCGTCCGGGTTGGCTCGCTGGGCCAGGGTATTGGTGTAATGCTTCATAGCGCTTCTCTATTTTTTTTTGAGAGAGTCCAGGTTTTACAAGTTTTATTAAGGTAACGCCAGCTTGCCGTCTCGATAGAGTAGTTCGTCAATATCGGGTAGTTGATCGGCTTCGCTGTCAAAGCCCAGGCCCTTCACCCAGGCGCGCTCCCGCAACTCTATATCTTTAAAAAAGGGTTTTATCAAAGTCTCAAATTGATCGCGGAGCGCTTTCGGCATTTCTGGTTGCTCTTGAATGATGTCACACAAGCTTTCCTTCATAACTTCGTTAGAGGCTCGAATAAAAGGATAGGCACGCAAAGCGGTATTCTCGTCGCTTGGGTCGTGCTTAAAATGCTGTTTGAGCGATTCAGCAGTGGTGTTCAATTTTTGAGAACTGGAGGAATCGTTTTCGATAAGCGTAATAACGCTTGCTAGCAATTGCTTGTACAACTGATTTTCCAGTAATTCGTAGTGAAAAACCTTGTCGTGAATAGTTTCTAGATAACCCAGGGTCGCCGCTACAATACCGGCTTGTTCTTGCGCAAAACGGTCCGTGAGGTTGGGTATCACTACCTGCTCCACGGTTTTTTTCATACCAGAGAGAAATTGCGATATTTCTGGTCCCATATTATTTGTCCTGCCCTATTTGTTAGTTTTATGTTTGCAGAGGGATAATGCTATCGAGTTATTTTATTTAGGCAATTTTTGATTAATATCCTCTTTGCAAAGATCCTGAACTTCGCCATAACCTGTTACGCCATTTAAGTCCCAGCGACAGAAAGAATGAGAGAGGTACATTTGTGGCCAGGCTAACCAGGGATTGGAGGTCAAGGGGGTACCGGTAAAACGATGCACTTTACCGCGTACATCTTCGACCTCTAACTCAAAGGCTTTATGTAGGAATCCGTCGCGCTGAATTTTTCCACTACCGGCTTTAAGTCCGTAGACGGAATTACCTTCACGCACATAGCCATGAACTATGGACGGATATTGATCGAGTTTATTTGGGTCGACTAGATAGATACAGTGAATACTGGTGTCGTTGTCAAAGTTGGCATTCAACCAGCAAAAGTTTTTCAGCTGTCGTTCGCCACGTAAACCCCAACTATGGTCCATGCTGGAAACACAATCGATAGCATATTTTTTACCGTAAATTTCCAGCTCACCCTGTACTCGACCCGATTGATCCCAGTGGCCTGCATAAGCGTGATTACTCACTGTGTCGCCGCTAATGTTAGCTGCTGCCAGCGGATCCATATCCGGATCGTGAATATCGTAGGGCTCCATCAAACCAGTGTAGTTGACGTCAAAGCTTACTTTTTGGCCGCCATCGTAACGAAGATGATAATCCATCACCGGTTTGGTGCACTTAATTGCTAAACCGTTATCGAGCTGGTAGTCGTCCAGGTTGCCCTTGGGCATCGGCAGGTGCATGTAACAATCTGAAAACAAAATTTCGTGGGGCTTATCGCCAATGCCATCGACGATAGTGATACTCGACAGCACCGCACCCAGCGTTGGTTTGGTCTGCACATAAGCCTGGACGTGGATATTTTCTTCAGGCACGTAAAAGCCAAAGTAATTGGTTTCTGCCCAGGTCGTATCGTCTGAAGTGGGCGGATGAAAATACATATCTTGTTCGGTAATCATATCGGCTTCTCCTAGTTTATTTTTTGCTTTAACACTAACTTGTAACACGGACTTGCATAATGGTTTGCACAGATCGGCTAAACAGCCATCACGATGAAAAATAGATTCCGGCAGCATATTGCCATAATTTAAACTAAAATATGCGAAGAGCACCACTCAGGTCAAGAAAATTATGAAAAAGACCGGGGACAGCTCGGCCCGGATACGATCTGAAACAACAAAATAGGTCGGCCTGAGCGACAAGCAAGAATTTAACTTATCATTTGATCGAGAATAATCGATTGGGAAAGGGGGGTATAAAGTGACACGTTTTTTTTCACTGGGCAAAACCATGAACTTTCGGCACATGGGCGATTATGGGGCCGCAGATCAACGGGTGACTCGAGGCGATAGGCTGTTTCGCTCGGGGTTTCTCGAAATTGTGGATGCGGCAGGCCGTGAAGTTATCAGTGACAAGGGCATTCAGACCATCTACGACTTCCGAAGCCCTGTTGAGCGAGAAAAAAATATCCTAAGCGTGGACAAGCATATTGAAGTCGTAGAGCTGGGCATGTTGGTCGCCAGCGTGGAGAATCTCTGGGATATGCTACTGGAAAAAGGTTTAAATCCAGATGGTGCCGCAAAGATTATGGCCGAGCGCTATCGCGAATTAACCGTGGAGGAGGTGCCTGGTTACCGAGCTATGTTTCAACACATGCTCAATAAAGAGGAGGGCGGCGCATTAGTAATGTGTTCCTTTGGCAAGGATCGCGCCGGCATTGCTTCGGCCTTGCTGCTGGGCTCTCTCGGTGTGTCGGAACAGGAAATTCAGCAGGACTATTTACTGTCATCCAATGCTTATGCCGACAAGGAAGCCGCTATTAGTAAATTTGAGTCCTTCTTCAATAATCAAGGTATACCCGTAGATCGAAAGATAGTCTTGCCCATTCTCGATGCGCGCACGCAATATCTCGATGTGGCCTGGGATGTGATGCGCAATGCGTCTGGTAGTCTGGACAACTTTATGACCCAGGAGCTAGGCTTAAATAACGAGGCCCGGCGTTACCTGCAACAGCGCTTTACGGCATAAGGGACCAATGAGAATATTTGACAATAACCATGACATAAACCCATAGCAACAAGAGGATTACATCATGAACGAAAGCAATATCGATCCCCAGGAAGACAAACGCCATACACCCGATAGCGACGAGCTCCTGTGGGGTGAAAGCTGGTACTTCAATGTTTACGATCCCGTGCAGGATGTCGCCTTGTTTACTCGCATGGGTTTGTATGCCAACAAAGGTGTGGCCAATATGGCGGTGTTGATGACCGTCAGTGGTGTCGAAGCCTATAACCGCGCCTGGCATAACTTGCCCCTACCTGAAGGCGATATGGATATTGACACCGACACCGGCTTAAGTCTCGGCGGGGTCAGCTATCGCGCCTTAGAATTATTAAAAAAATTCCTGATTAGCTTTCACGACGAATTAATTCCACTAAAAGTCGATTTGGAATGGGAAGGCATCATGCCTGCCTATAACGCCATGGCTGGGCACAGCGAAAACCAGGCGACCCGTTTTCACCTTGAGCAAGCCGGAAAAGTTACCGGCACCATTGCGTTCCGGGGCGAGCAATGGTCCATTAACGGTGTCGGTAACCGCGATCATTCCATTGGCGTACGCAACTGGAATGCCTTTACCGGGCACAACCTGGCCTGGCCCGTATTTGAAGACGGTACAGCACTCGGTATTTTACAAATTCACTTTGAAGGCGGCGAGAGCGCAGATTTATCCTGGAGCTTTGATGGCAGCGAAGTCAAACCCATGAAGCTGGAACGCTACGAGGCTACATTCAACGACGAACACAAACCGATTTCCGCCATCGTTGCGGCCGTCGATGCCAGCGGCACGCGCTACGAAATGACCTGTACTCGCAAGGGCCTTATCCATTGGCCCTTCGATGGTTATTTGCTCAATGAAGCTGCGTTTGAATTTCGTTTAGCGGATGGGCGCATTGGTTATGGTTTGCTGGAAATGGGGGTTCGGGCTGGAACTCAAGGGCGCTAGGATGCGTGGAATCAGCACTCCTCCGCTGCCAATGTAAACAGTAGCAGATGTTAAGGTCTTAATAATAAGGAGTTTTAATGGGGTTGGCGATACGTTGTTTCAAATTCTTAGGGCTAACTGTGGCTATTCTTACGGCCATTGTTATTCTCGGAAGTATAGACCAGTCATCGTTTGACGACAGAGGTTTGCTCTCGCAAGAACCCATCATTCCCGACGAGGATAATGGGTTTCCAATCATCTTGTATATGCAGGAGGAAGGCTATGAGTTACTAGGAGAGGGCTTCGAAAGAGGGAAGCTACGGGCGATTGCCAAAGGAGAGTGGTGGGATACTGAACATGCGACGAATCTGGTGGAGCATCATGCGGCAGTTATTTCGGATATAAAACGTAGTGCAAATAAACCGCTCATGAAAATGCCGGCACCCGAAAATAATTTTGATTTCCCCAGTTATGTGCCTCTTGTGGACGGGCTTTGGCTACTGATTACTGAATCTAAGTTGTTTGCGGAAGCTGGCGAATACGACAAATCGATTGCCTCTATTGGCGAGGCCTTAAAGTTTTCTCAAGCTGTAAAAACAGACGAAAATGGAAATATGATCGGTTGGCTGATTGGTCTTGCAATGCAATCTCATACCTTGACTTGGATTCATCAGTTGGTTGATGTCCATGATTTGTCTAGCGATGAATATCTCAAAATATTGGAAACAATGAATGAGATCAGTCCATATAATGAAGATGGATTCCAAAAAGTATTTTCTGGTGAGCTGCGCTTTGTGGTGGGCATGCTCAATGAGATAAAAAATATAACCTTAAAGCAAAGATTGGATAATTATCGAGAAAATGGCGGCTTTTTAGATGAGGTTACGGAAGATGCGTCAGGGTTTAAGTACAAATACTACGATTTTATGAGTACGCTTCTACCGAATTACTATCTCCACACTAACCAGATGTCGGGGGTTTTTGCCGATTTGTTGTTTGATGTAAAAAAAGAAGCGTCTAACTACTGTTCAAATATTGAATTGGCGCGAGGTGAATGGGTACGACCCCAGTGGTATGACTTTATTCTGCCTAATTCTCAATCTCGGCTGTGGCCGTGGCAGGGTGGGTTTCATTATGCTGATTATTTTGATAGGAGATGCCATTTTCACATCTACGCCGATGCCGTTAAGGCAATTGTGGCCACAAAGGCCTACCAAGAGAGCAAGGGTTATATGCCAGAAACCTTGAATGAACTAGTTCCTGAGTATCTGGCGCAAAAACCAAGAGATTATTTCACTGGCGAACCCTTAAAGTATTCATTTGATAATCAGTGGATGTATTCAGTCGGTGCGAACGGTGAAGATAATGGCGGTTCATTACTGGGTGTTTATACGGGTAAGTGCAAGTCTAATGACGCTTGTTATGACAACCCGACGATACCTGTGGCGTATATAAAACCTCAGCGGGACGAGGTGGTAGCTGAGCCAGTCGGGAACTCGGGGAGTTATGAGGAGGCAGCAAGCGAGCCGTAATGGTTGTGGCAATCGAGATCTAAGTACTGAATTGTATAGCGTTTTTTTGACAAATCGCGCCGACTCAGCTTGTCAAAATAGCCGGGCACTGGTACATTGGCCGCCCTTTTTGGGGGACGCTCATTTTCTGCGTTGAGCGAACGATATGTTTGTCCGTAAAGGGCGGTCGTTAATCCGCAATCAAGACCGGTAAATGTACGAGTAAATATAATAGCAGGCACGTAGCTCAGTTGGTTAGAGCACCACCTTGACATGGTGGGGGTCGGTGGTTCGAATCCACTCGTGCCTACCAATATAAAGCCTGGGCAAATATAATGCCTGGGCAAATTAAGCTATTGGGCAGTTAAGTTTTAAGCGGATTAGCCCAGTACTTCAAGTGGCCTTTGGTAGGGGTCACCACTGAGAAGGAAATAAAGTATGCCTCAAGTTACCCTTCCGGACGGTAGTGTCCGCAGTTTTGACCACCCAGTTTCCGTGCACGACGTGGCCCTCGATATCGGCCCCGGCTTAGCCAAAGCAGCATTGGCGGGCAGGGTTAACGATGACTTGGTCGACACCTCTTATCTGATCGAAACCGATAGCCAGTTAGCGATTATCACCGAGCGCGACGCCGATGGCCTCGAAGTCATTCGACACTCCTGCGCTCACTTATTGGCGCAGGCGGTTAAACACTTATTTCCCGAGGCCCAGGTTACCATCGGCCCGGTGATCGACGACGGCTTCTACTACGACTTCGCTTACGAGCGCGCCTTTAGCACTGAAGATTTAATCGCCATCGAAGCCAAAATGACTGAGCTATCGAAGGCAGATCTGCTTGTGTCCCGAGCGGTTAAGCCTCGCGATGAAGCCGTCGAGCATTTCAAAAGCATCGGCGAAGACTATAAAGCGGAAATCATTGGCTCGATTCCAGCTGGTGAAGACGTGTCTCTTTATAGTCAGGGAGACTTTACCGATCTCTGCCGTGGCCCTCATGTGCCCAGCACTGGCAAAATAGTCGCCTTTAAACTGACTAAAGTAGCGGGTGCCTATTGGCGTGGCGATTCTAACAACGCGATGTTGCAGCGCATCTACGGTACTGCCTGGGGCAATAAGAAGGCACTGAAGGCCTACTTACGCCGTATTGAAGAAGCGGAAAAACGCGACCATCGCAAAATCGGTAAAAAGCTCGACCTGTTTCATATGCAGGAAGAAGCGCCCGGCATGGTGTTTTGGCACCCGAAAGGTTGGAGCGTCTATACCGTTATCGAAGAATATATGCGCGAAATGCAGCGCCTGGCGGATTACAAAGAAATCCGTACGCCGCAGCTCGTCGATTTCTCGTTGTGGGAAAAGTCCGGGCACGCCGACAAGTTTGGCGACGATATGTTTTCACTGCATGTCGACGACCGGGATTTCGCAGTTAAACCGATGAACTGCCCCTGCCACGTGCAGATCTACAACCAGGGCTTAAAAAGCTACCGGGATTTACCCCTACGGCTGGCCGAGTTTGGCTCCTGTCACCGCAACGAACCTTCGGGTTCTCTGCACGGCATTATGCGGGTACGCGGTTTTACTCAGGACGATGCCCATATCTTTTGCACCGAAGCTCAGGTGCAGGATGAAGTCGCCACCTTTATCGACTTCCTTCATAAAATCTATGCCGATTTTGGCTTTGACGAAGTGATCTATCGTTTATCGACACGCCCGGAGCAAAGGGTAGGTTCGGACGAAGTGTGGGACAGAGCTGAGAAAGCCCTCGCGGAAGCTTTGGATACGCAAAAGCTCGATTGGGAATTGTTGCCCGGAGAGGGGGCCTTCTACGGGCCGAAAATTGAGTTTTCTTTGAAGGACTGTATCGGCCGGGTCTGGCAGTTGGGGACCATTCAGGTGGATTTCTCCATGCCCGAACGACTCGACGCCCAGTACGTGGCCGAGGACGGTTCGCGCCAAACACCGGTGATGTTGCATCGGGCGGTGCTGGGTTCCTTCGAGCGTTTTATCGGTATTTTGATCGAGCAATACGAGGGCGCGTTTCCTCCCTGGTTAGCGCCAACACAGGCCGTTGTGCTGAATATTACCGACAAACAGGCCGATTATGCTGTGAAAATCACCGAAACCTTACAAAACAAAGGCTTCCGGGTGATAAATGACTTGAGAAATGAGAAGATCGGCTTTAAAATCCGCGAGCACACCATACAGAAGATTCCTTATCTCCTTGTTGTTGGTGACAAAGAGGTCGAAACCCTATCCGTGGCTGTCCGCACTCGTGAAGGAGAAGATCGGGGTTCCATCTCAGTGGAACAGTTTGCCGAGCTACTCACCGAGCAAGTGGAACGTCGCGGGCGTCTGCTTGCTGGCGTTCAGGTTGAAGACTAAGGACACAAGATATTAGTGATCATTGCCCTGGCAGGGAGGAACTTATCCTCGTCGTTTAAGGCTGTTGTTGAAGGCATTATTGAAGGTAATGGTAATTTTGAATCAATCAGGAGTATTGCGTTATTAAGAAAAGCTATAGCAAGGGGCCAAGTAAACGCTCCAGGCTTAATGAAGAAATCGAAGGCGTCACGGAAATACGTTTAATCGGTGTAGAGGGTGATCAACTAGGTGTTGTAACGATAGAAGAGGCCCTTCAACAGGCCGTTACAGCTGGCGTAGATTTGGTCGAAATTGCCCCCGACGGCGAGCCACCGGTTTGCAAATTGATGGATTATGGCAAGCATGTCTTCGAAGCTAAAAAGCTACAGGCTTCTCAGCGCAAAAAGCAAAAACAAACCCAGGTGAAAGAAATGAAATTTCGCCCGGGTACGGAAGAGGCGGATTACCAGATAAAACTGCGTAATGTGACTCGTTTTTTGGAGAATGGCGACAAAGCCAAGATAACCTTGCGTTACCGGGGCCGCGAAATGGCCCATCAGGAACTCGGTATGGAAATGCTCAAACGTATTGAGCAAGACCTTGAGGAACTCGGCAATGTTGAGCAATTTCCAAAGATGGAAGGGCGGCAGTTGACCATGGTCATTGCTCCCAGAAGTAAGAAGAAATCCTAAAACCGACTGTGTTCAGCCTTTTGGCAGACTGACCGGCGGTAATATTGGATGTTGTTGTACTAAAACCACAGAGTCTGAGCTGTAGCAATACACACCAGGCCACTTAACTGGAGACAAAAATGCCAAAAGCAAAAACACACAGCGGTGCTGCCAAGCGGTTTAAAAAAACCGCGTCTGGCTATAAGCACAAACACGCTTTCAAGAGCCATATCCTCACCAAAATGACCACCAAGCGAAAACGTCAGTTGCGCGGCACTAGCCGTCTTACCACGTCGGACTCGCCACTGGTCGATCGTATGCTGCGTATCTAATCCGCTCTTTAGCGGATCGTTTTAACGACTTGTTGTAACAAATTGTTTTAACGGCTCGCTCTAATCGAAAGACACACAGTATTTTATTTATTGACCCGATACCTTGCTTCAACTAAGCATAGCTTCAATAAGCATAAGCACGGTCAGACAAACACGAGGATATAGCAATGCCCAGAGTAAAAAGGGGTGTTACGGCTCATCGCCGTCACAAGAAGGTTTTAAAACAAGCTAAAGGTTATTACGGTGCTCGCAGCCGGGTTTACCGCGTAGCGAAACAGGCTGTCACCAAAGCAGGACAGTACGCCTACCGAGATCGGCGCGTTAAGAAGCGTACGTTCCGCGTACTGTGGATCGCCCGTATCAACGCACAGGCGCGAGTGGAAGGCATCAGCTACAGCAGACTGATTGCCGGACTTAAAAAAGCCAATATCGAACTGGATCGCAAAGTTCTTGCTGATCTTGCAGTACACGATAAAAGCGCATTTGGCGGCATTGTCGCCCAGGCGAAAGCTGCGCTGTCCTGATTTTTTGTTGTACGGGGCACTGAGCCCGGTAGAGCGAATCAGTATTAGGACGTAACAGGGGAAGCGCTTCGGCTCTTCCCCTGTTTTTTTATATTCTGGTTTTGTGCGCTTATTTCCTGGTATCGGCTATTATTACCACCCAGAGTTAAGTTAGTTTAGCTATCCGCACTCACGCATCAACATTAAAAATAATCGACCTTCAAATGGATACGTTCGCGAATGACTAAGTTAGAAACCCTTATAGAGCAGGCGCAAACAGCGGTCACTGCAGCTAAGGATATTACCGAACTGGAAGCTATACGCGTTGCGTATCTGGGCAAGAAAGGCGAGCTGACCGGGTTGCTGAAAGGCCTGGGCAAACTGTCAGCGGAGGAACGTCCTGCTGCGGGCGCGCAAATTAACCTCGCCAAAGAACAGGTACAGTTACAACTTGAGCAGCGCAAGCAAACCCTCGAAGCTGCTGGTTTAGCCGAACAATTACTGGCCGAACGTATCGATGTCACGCTACCCGGTAGAAATAGCGATATCGGCGGCCTGCATCTAATCACGCAAACGCTGGAGCGTATCGAACAATTCTTCACCCGCGCTGGCTACGAAGTTGCCGAAGGCCCGGAAATCGAAGACGATTATCACAACTTTGAGGCACTTAATATTCCGGCCCACCATCCGGCCCGGGCGATGCACGATACCTTTTATGTCGATGCCACCCATGTGCTGCGCACCCATACCTCCCCGGTACAAGTGCGTACCATGGAAACTCAAACACCACCGATTCGCATTATTTGTCCCGGGCGAGTGTATCGCTGCGATTCTGACTTAACCCACACGCCGATGTTTCATCAGGTAGAAGGCCTGGTCGTCGATACCGACGTAAGCTTTGCCGATCTCAAAGGCACGGTGGATCAATTCTTAAAAGCGTTTTTTGAAGATGATCTGCCGGTGCGTTTTCGACCTTCCTATTTTCCGTTTACCGAACCCTCCGCCGAAGTTGATATTCAATGTACCCACTGCGCGGGTAAGGGCTGCCGTATTTGTAAAAATACCGGCTGGCTGGAAGTGATGGGCTGCGGCATGGTGCACCCCAGGGTATTTGAGCACTGTAAGATTGATACCGATAATTACAGCGGCTTTGCCTTTGGCATGGGCGTTGAGCGGCTGGCCATGTTGCGCCACGGGGTCAACGATTTACGCATGTTCTTTGATAACGACCTGCGGTTTTTAAGACAGTTTTAATTAGCACATCAAATAAGCAGCACTAAACAAGTACCGTCAAATAAGTAGTACCAAACAAGCAACACCAAATTATTATAGAAGTCAGCGAATATGAAAGTAAGTGAATCCTGGTTACGGGAACATGTTGAAGTCGAGGCCGCTACCGAAGAGCTAATCGAGCAACTGACTATGGCCGGCCTGGAAGTCGATGCCGTAGAGCCTGCTGCCGCAAATTTTTCCGGCGTACTGGTCGGTGAAATCACCTCCGCAGAAAAGCACCCGGATGCGGATAAATTAAAAGTCTGTACCGTGCAAGGTGCAAACAACGAAGCGTTTAACGTGGTCTGCGGTGCACCCAATGCCCGCGTCGGTTTAAAGGTGCCCTTTGCTACAGTGGGTGCGACCTTACCCGGCGACTTCACCATTAAAAAAGCTAAACTCCGGGGCGTCGAATCCTTCGGTATGTTGTGCTCTGCATCAGAGCTGGGCCTGTCCGACGACAGCGATGGTTTATTTGAATTACCCACCAGCGCCGAGACCGGTGCGAATGTGCGGGATTATTTGCAGCTCGACGACAACTTGATTGAAGTGGATTTGACCCCAAACCGAGGCGATTGCCTAAGTATTATTGGCCTGACCCGAGAGATCGCGGTGCTTAATAACACTACGTCAACATGGACTAGAATCGAAGCCCTTCCCACTAATATTGCCGATGAGGTTAAAGATACTTTTAAGGTGAGCTTAACGGCGGGCAGCGCTTGCCCTCGTTACGCGGGCCGTGTGGTTCGCGGTATTAATCCCAGTGCCGAAACACCCTTGTGGATGCAGGAAAAACTGCGCCGCAGCGGTATTCGTAGTATTCATCCCGTGGTCGATATCACCAATTTTGTCATGCTCGAACTGGGGCAACCCCTCCATGGTTTTGACCTGGCTAAATTGAATACTGCGATTGAAGTGCGTTATGCACGCGGCGACGAAAGCATCACCTTACTCGATGGCGCTGAATTAAAGCTCGATACCGAGACTCTGATTATCGCCGACAGCCAACAGGCCTTAGCCATCGCCGGCATTATGGGCGGGCAGCACAGTGGCGTGTCCGACGATACCGTCGATATATTCTTTGAGAGCGCGCACTTTAATCCGCTGACCATCGCCGGTAAGGCGCGCCAGTACGGTTTGCATACCGACTCATCCCATCGCTTTGAGCGCGGGGTTGATCCAGAGCTGCCGATGATTGCGCTTGAGCGCGCCACGCAGTTATTGCAGGAAATAGCGGGAGGCAAAGCCGGGCCAGCCCTGTGTACAGAATTAGCGGATGAATTACCGCCGCGTCTTAATGTCACTTTGCGTGCAGCGCAGATTAAACGTCTGCTCAAGCTGGAGATAGCAAGCGATAGAATCTTAACCATTCTCAACAGCCTGGGTTTGCAGTTGCTCAATACAGCAGGAGAGGCCGGGGATGAAACCTGGCACTTCCAAATCCCGTCCTGGCGTTTTGATTTGTCGATCGAGGCAGACTTGATCGAAGAGATTGCCCGTATCTACGGTTACAACAAACTGCCCAAATCGCAATTAACCCTGGCTCCGGAAATTAAAGCATCCGCTCCGAACCCGCTAAACCCTATAAAGGCGACGTTGGTTAACCGGGGATATCAGGAGGCTATTACCTACAGTTTTATCGCGCCGCAACTACAGCAGCTCCTTAATCCTGGCCAGGAAGCCGTGGCGATTACCAACCCCATCAGCGCGGATATGGCAGTGATGCGCACCAGTTTATGGCCGGGCTTACTGTCGGCATTGCAATATAACGTGAACCGTCAGCAGAGCAGGGTGCGTCTGTTCGAAACCGGTCTACGCTTTGCCAGCCAGGCTGCGGGTGAGCAGTGGCCGACGGTGGCGGGAGTCATCACCGGAAAGCGCTCCAGCGAAAACTGGAACAACACTACCGAGGACGTTGATTTTTACGACATCAAAGGTGACGTCGAAGCCCTGTTAGCGGCTATCGGGCTTGCCGATAAGGTCGAACATATAGCGGGAAACCTCGACGCATTGCATCCGGGGCAAACGCTAGAGATCAAGTTTAATCAAGAAAAAACAATAGGTTATATAGGTAAGTTAAATCCAGTTATACAAAAAACTCTCGATCTTGATCAGCCCGTATTCTTGTTCGAACTGTATTTGGAGCATTTACCGGCCAACCTGGTTGACCAACTCAGTCAAATCAGCCGTTTTCCCGAGGTGCGGCGCGATATCGCTGTTGTCGTCGATCAACAGGTTTCCGTGTCGGATTTAACAGCAATTGT
Organism: Porticoccaceae bacterium; assembly: GCA_018069525.1. GTDB lineage: Bacteria > Pseudomonadota > Gammaproteobacteria > Pseudomonadales > Porticoccaceae > JAGPUQ01. The sequence goes on from JAGPUQ010000006.1 coordinate 39,040, forward strand.
GCGTGCTAACTCAGGTGAATACCTGACACAGTTAAAGGTTTTTGATGTTTATCAAGGCAAAGGTGTTGAAAAACATAGTAAAAGTATCGGTTTGGGCTTGACCTTCCAGAACAAATCACGCACTCTATCGGATAACGAAGTGAATACTGCGGAAGAAACAGTAATTAGAGCTCTCGAAGATCGGTTCGGAGCGAGTTTACGGAGATAGCGAATGAGCGCGCTCACAAAAGCCGACATAGCTGAAATGTTATATGAAGAACTTGGCCTCAATAAGCGTGAGGCCAAAGAGATTGTAGAATCTTTTTTTGAGGAAATTCGTTCAGCACTCGAAGCCAATCAGCAGGTTAAGTTGTCCAGTTTTGGCAATTTTGATTTGCGCGATAAATGCTCTCGACCAGGCCGTAATCCCAAAACCGGTGAAGAAATCCCGATCACTGCACGTCGTGTAGTGACGTTTAAACCCGGTCAAAAATTAAAAGCAAAGGTAGAAAGTTATGTTGGAACCGAGTAACAACGATCAACTACCTACGATTCCCGGTAAGCGTTATTTTACTATCGGTGAAGTCAGCGAACTGTGTGACGTAAAACCCCACGTATTGCGTTACTGGGAGCAGGAATTCCCCATGCTAAGCCCGGTTAAGCGCCGTGGTAATCGTCGCTACTATCAGCGTCAGGACGTACTGCTTATTCGTCAGATACGCTCTCTGCTCTACGATCAGGGCTTTACCATTGGCGGTGCCCGTCAGCGTCTCGGTGGTGATACGGTTAAAGAAGAAGCCACCCAAATTCGCCAAATTATCGAGCAGACTATTACCGAACTGGAAGACGTGCTTTCCGTACTTAAAGTCTGAGGTTAGGCTCGGTAGGGCAACTCAATAAGGCTACTTAACAAGACAGCCCAATAAAACAGACTCCACATCAAGTGCTCAGTCTATTCCAACCCATTATTTATGCGTACAAAACTCAATGCCTCTTGCTTTGCCAGCGGCATTGCGTATCATGTGCGCCTCCTCGAAGAGAGCTTTTGTAAGTATCGGAGCGTAGCGCAGCTTGGTAGCGCACCACACTGGGGGTGTGGTGGTCGTCGGTTCAAATCCGGCCGCTCCGACCAAAATATTTTATAAAATGATTAGTTAAAAAAGCCCGCTTAAAAGCGGGTTTTTTTGTGTCTTAGATTTTTAAGTCCATTTGCCCTGTTAGGAGTCACACCTTTATTCGCTTTCGCTCCTTATGTTTCAAACATCAGAGCTCTTTCCAAAACCGTGCATAGGC
>JAGPUQ010000026.1 GCA_018069525.1 Porticoccaceae bacterium
TACCACAATCCCGACTATAGCTCGGCTATAACTCAACTATAGCCCCGCGCGATCACCGCATTGCAATTCAGTAGAGGGCTGCCTATTATCGTCTCAATGCATTATTCGCGGCTTGCTTAACTTTACTTGCATCCGCAGCAAGTCCCACCGCAGGTCTTACTTTGACCGACACTAAATGACCAAGCTTAAATGACCGACACCAAGTTGTTAAAAAAAATTTTGGAGTTTCGCTCCAAACCGGAAAACCAGTCACCCCACGGTAATTTCCTGGACTTAAAAATTCTCGATGTATCGTCAGGAAAATCATTGGTGCAAGTGCCCTACAATACCGCCCTGGCCGGTAATGCCACCACGGGTATTCTTCACGGCGGCGTCATTACCACCACCCTCGATGCCGCCTGCGGGGTCGCGGTCATCGCTGCCCTGGCGCGCCAAACTGCTATTGCGACGCTGGATTTACGCATCGACTACTTAAAACCGGCAACACCGGGCCTCGCAGTCACCGCCTCCGGGCACTGCTACAAAGTCGCCAAAGATGTGTGCTTTGTGCGCGGCCTGGCCTATCACCACGACCCCGAGGACCCCATCGCCAACTGCACCGCGACCTTTATGGTGACCGGAACCCCGATGGGTAAAACCCCTCTAGGTAAAACTCAAGCCTCGACAGGCACGACCCAGGCCCCGGCAGGCATGAAAAACACCGAGCAATCCACGCCAAAATCGGCCGCGGAGGATCGCCGATGAACATTGTGGAATTGGTACGCCAGGCTAAAGCCAGCAATGATTTCGGCGTATTGTCCGAGGGCATCCCCTATATGAAGACCCTCAGCATCAGCGCCAGCGAACGCCAGGGCCTGCTCACCACCCAGCTCGATGCCGACACCTTACATACCGGTAACCCCTGGTTGCCGGCGCTGCACGGTGGCGTCATTGGTGGCTTACTGGAAACCGCGGCTATTTTGCAACTGTGCCACGACCAGGAAACCGATAATTTACCAAAACCCATTAATATTACCGTGGATTATTTGCGTTCCGGGCGCATCGTGCCCACCTACGCCGAGGCTGTGGTTACTAAACACGGGCGACGGGTTGCCAATGTACAGGCCACTTGCTGGCAGGACGATAGAAACAAACCCATCGCCACACTATTTGGCCATTTTTTAATGAGTTAATGTTATAGCCGACGATTAACTGAAAATTTCAACACCAACAAAATTTAAAACCACAATAAGCAGGAAACCGATATGAACCTCGATCCCCAATCCGCCGCCATTCTCAAACTGGTTAACGAAAGCGATGCCCCTGCCCTCGGCGAAGGTACGGTACAGGAAGGCCGAGATGGCTTTGCCCAGATGACAGACATGCTCGGCGTCGAAGCGCCACCGGTACAAACTATTCGTGAAATTCAAATCCCCGGCCCCAACGGCGACATTCGCAGTATCGTCATTACTCCGAACACCACCCAAACAGGCCCGTTACCGATATTTATTTACTACCACGGCGGCGGCTGGGTCATCGGCAGTCCCGAGACCCACAAAGCGGAAGCCTGTTACTACGCCAATAAAGCCGAATGCATTGTTATCCTGCCCGACTACCGCCTGGCACCGGAACATGCCTTTCCCGCCGCACCACAAGACAGCTACGCCGTTCTGCAATGGGCCTCGACTAACGCAGACACTATAGGCGGTGATGCCTCCCGCATAGCTGTGGGCGGCGATAGCGCAGGCGGAAACCTTGCCGCGGTGGTGTCACAAATGGCCCGCGATCACAACGGCCCTGCTATTGCCTTGCAGTTACTCATCTATCCGGTCACCCGCATGGGCACGGCGACTCAGTCCTACGAAGATTTTAAAGAGGGCTATTTTCTTACCGCTGTGGCCATGAACTGGTTTTTTGATCACTACCTAACTCAACCCGGCGACTGGGACGACTTGCTCGCCTCCCCCTTACTCGCGACTAATTTAAGCGGCCTGCCCCCCGCCTACGTGGTGACTGCGGGTTTTGATCCCCTGAGGGATGAGGGCAAAGCCTATGCCGACAAATTAAAAGCCGCTGGCGTGCCCACAGAGTACATCTGTTACGAACACCAAATCCACGGTTTTACCTCTCTCGCTGGCGCAGTAGATGAAGCTCGGGAGTTTTTAGATAAGGCTTCTGCTGCTTTACGTAAAGCTTTTTCTTAACAGCCATTACTGAAAAAAATATCAACTATCTACTCTCTAAGGAAACTCCATGTCGCAGGCTCAACTGGACAAACTACTTAAAATTTTAGAACGCCAACCACCGCTCGGCGCACAGCCCTTAGCGCAGGAACGCGCCAATCTGGACGAAGGTGGTGCGCGCTTTGTCGTGCCCGACGATGTCACTCTCACGCCAGTGGATGTGGACGGAGTTCCCGGTGAATACCTGATCGCGCCCGAGGCCGACGACAAACGTGTGGTGTTATATCTCCACGGCGGCGGTTATGTGATCGGTTCCATTAAGAGCCATCGCTACTTGATGCAAAATATTTCGCGGCAATCGGGTGCGCGCACTCTCGGTTTGGACTACCGACTGGCCCCGGAACATCCCTTTCCCGCCGCAGTTGAAGATGCCAGCAAAGCCTATCGCTGGCTGCTGGATCAAGGCTACGAACCGCATAATATCGCTATTGCCGGAGATTCCGCTGGCGGCGGTTTAACTCTGGCGACGCTGGTTAAGCTGCGCGACGAGGGTATCCCACTCCCCGCTGCGGGTGTGCTGATCTCCCCCTGGGCAGACCTCACTGGCGAAGCCGGCTCAGTCATATCTCGGGCCGACAGTGACCCTATGGTGGCCGCCGAGGGACTCTTTAGCCTGGCGGGTAAATACCTGAACGGTGAAGACGCCAAAAACCCGCTAGCCTCCCCAGTATTTTCCGACCTCAGTGGTTTACCGCCACTGTTGGTTCACGTCGGCGGACGGGAAATTCTCTACGACGATGCCATCACCGTGGTCAACAAGGCCAAAGCGGCGGGCGTGGAAGTTGAGCTGCTGGACGAGGCAGAGATGTTCCACGTTTGGCATGCCTTTTCGCCCATGCTCGACGAAGCCCAGGAAGCCATTGATCAAATCGGTAGCTGGCTAAAAACTAAACTTAATAACTAAAAAATAAAATAACTAACAAACGACATTAGTAACAAAAACAAATAATGAGTTATTGATATGGCTAGTCCCGAAAGTAAAAAATTATTGTCCCTGCTGTGGAAAAATTATCCCGGTCCATCTAATTACGAGATGATGAAGGACAAGGTCGAAAAGATGCGCAGTAATTTTGTGCGGGCCACCAAAAATTTTGCTGTTCCACCGCAGGACACCGAAGTAACATCGGTAGATGTCGACGGCATTCCGGCGGAGTGGGTGTGCGCCCCCGGCGTCGATCAGGATCGCGTACTTTTATACTTGCACGGCGGCGGCTACGTGATCGGTTCCATTCACACCCACAAAGGTTTGATTGCTAGCCTCTCCAAATCGGCCAACTGCCGCGCACTCGCCCTGGACTATCGCCTCGCCCCGGAAACCCTGTATCCCGGTGCCGTGGAAGATGCCACTAAAGCTTATCGCTGGTTATTGGCTGAAGGTTACGAGGCCAACAAAATTACCATTTCCGGTGATTCCGCCGGTGGTGGTTTAACGCTCGCCACCTTAATGGCGCTACGGGATGCAGGCGACCCTATGCCCGCTGCTGCCGCGCCGATTTCGCCCTGGACTGACCTTGAAGGTACGGGAGAATCGATGACAAGCAAGGTCGATGTCGATCCGATGGTGGAACCCGGTGGATTGATGGGCATGGCCAAAATTTATCTGGGCGACGCCGATCCCAAACAAGCCACCGCTTCGCCTTTGCACGGCGATTACACTGGCTTGCCGCCGCTGTTGATTCAGGTCGGTGGACTGGAGACTCTACTGGACGACGCCACCCGGGTAGATGCAAAGGCACGTGCGGCGGGGGTTGATGTAACTCTGGAAGTTTGGCCCGATATGGTTCACGTCTGGCATTTATTTGCGCCGATGGTGCCGGAGAGTCGCGAGGCCATCGCTAAGATTGGCCAATTTCTTATTAAGCACAGCGCTTAGAGCTACATATTGATACTTACGCCCCTGCGCTCTAGCGCTGTGTTCTAGTTCGCGGCAGGGTTATTGCGCTTCACCTGCGACCTTTTGCCAGTTCTCGAATTCGCGCTTGGGTAGCAGGCTGCAACTCTCAGTGTCCTCGTCAAAAGTAATCAACACCTTGCCCTGAGTAATTTGTCTGCGCACCTGGGCCACCTTGCCTTCAAGATCAAATTCGCCATGCCCGTAGTCGGTGCCTTCGCGAGTGATAAAATCTTCGATCAAGGCCGTTAGTAGCTCTTCATTCAAGTGCTCGGGAGGAACAACGATCACTGAGTCACTGGCTCCGACTGGTTCGCATCTGGTTTTTTGAAGCGCAATGTCATTCGATCACTTTCTCCAATAGTCAGATACTTTTCCCGGTCTTTTTCTTTTAAGCGCAGACTCGGCGGCAAAGTCCATACGCCTTCGGGGTGATCGGCCGAATCCTTCAGATTGGCGTTGAGATCACTGCGCCCATCGAGGACAAAACCCGCCTGTTCGGCCAGCTCAATCACGTAGGCTTCGGTCATATAGCCGCTGGTTTTCATGGTTTCCCAATCGGTATCGGCGGGAGCGCGGTGTTCCACCACGCCCAGTATGCCACCGGGTTTTAATGTATTAAAAAACAATTCAAAGGCCTTCGCTTCGCTTTTTGAACGCAGCCAGTTGTGTACATTCCTAAACGTCAGCACCCGGTCAGCACTACTCTCGGGCACGCCTAGCGCACCATTTGTCGGGTCGAAATCCACCATCGTCGTCGTTGGGTAGACCGTCGGATTGGCCGTCAGTTTTTCAGCAAAAGCGGTTCGCACATCGCGATAATATTTGGGCGTACCCACCATTGGAAATTGTGCGGCATAGAGTTTGCCCGATTCCAGATACGGTCCCAAAATTTCGGTGTACCACCCTCCCCCGGGCCAAATTTCGACCACCGTCATATCGGGGCGCACACCAAAAAACGCTAGCGTTTCGGCAGGGTGGCGATACTGATCCCGTGCTATCCAGGCGGACGTTCGCTGTGTCCCAGCTAAAATATCGGCGGGAATAAGCGCGCTGCCACCCTCCTCCTCTGCCGTTAAAGCCGCTGAGCCAGTCAGCAAACCTAGTCCAATAACTATGGGTAATAATATCCGCTGTATATTGTTAATCATCATGTAGCCTCCCTTACTCGTCGATCCGCGTTGATTACCTGCTGCCATAACTGCCTTTACTATGCCCCGATGTTGGACACCGCACAACAGGAAATATCCCCGGGTGGCGCGAACTTTATGTTTTTAAGTCGCTTAACGCCATGATCTCCACGGTCACCCCACCGTCAGATCTGCAGGACATCGGTGTGGAGAAAAACCAGAGCACCCCCATTAGGTGGTTTAAAAAATCGGCTTGTTGGTTCGGATGTAGATCGGCTTGTAGATAAAGCCGCCGTCAAGCATGATACTGGCTCTCACATCACTCAGGAGCACGCCCGATGAGCCAGCCAGTAAGAGCCTTAGATACCCCCTGCGCCGTTGAAGTAGAACAGGACAAATCCTATTTTTGGTGTTCCTGTGGGCAGAGTGGTAAACAACCCTTCTGCGACGGCTCACATTCCGGCACCGACTTCACGCCCTTAAAATATACCGCCGAAGAATCAAAGACGCTTTATTTTTGTGGCTGCAAGGCTACCCAGAAGCAACCGCTCTGCGATGGCAGCCATAAAAACGCGGTCTAGAGTCTACGGAGCAGGTTTATGCGCGACCCAGATCACCTCCCCATAAGCATGGGCAAACTGGGCATTTGGACCATGCTCGACAACTACCCTTATCAGGACTGCGTAGCGCTGGCTCAGAACGTCGAACAAAAAGGCTACGGCACGCTGTGGGTGCCGGAAGCGTTTGGCAGAGATCCCTTTGTTACGCTCACTTTGCTGGCCCGCGAAACTCAAAACATTAAACTCGCTACGGGTATCGCCAATATTTATGCCCGAGACCCGATGGCAATGAACGCGGCACGTAATTCACTGGATGAAATTTGTGGTGGACGACTAATTCTCGGTCTCGGCGTCTCTCATTCCGAAATTGTATCCCCTGTGCGCAAGCACGAATATGGCAAACCCCTTTCCACCATGCGCGCTTACCTCGAAGCCATGGAGCAAGCACCCTATCAAGCACCGGTCAGCGAACCTCGCAGCCCGGTTCTACTCGCCGCCTTACGTGAAAAAATGTTGGGCCTGGCTGGAGAACAAGCGGACGGCGCACATCCCTATTTTGTTACCACCGAACACACCGCTCGAGCACGTGAAATATTAGGACCGGATAAAATTCTGGCCCCGGAACAAAAAGTCCTATTGGTTAAAGATGCCGGTGAAGCACGATCCATCGCCCGCAAATTTATGACCCTCTACCTGGGCCTCCAAAACTACCGCAACAATTTATTAACGCTGGGTTTTAATGAAAGTGATTTCGAAGATGGCGGCAGCAACCGTTTAGTCGACGCCATTGTCGCCTGGGGCGACGAAACCACCATCCTGAAACGTATCGAAGAACACTGGCAGAACGGCGCAGATCACGTTTGTATTCAGCCCCTGCGACCCGACGGCGAACCAGGTTTCGACCCTAAAGCCATCGCCGCGTTTGCGCCGAATTAATCTATGCAACCAGTCACGAAGCGTTCGGCGACCGGGAACTGGCTGACTACTACTCTCGGTAAACTACTTATTATTTTGCTATCGACATCGGCACTCACTGCTGTCGCCTTAGAACAAAAGCCTTTACGCGTCGCCACCGCGGCTAACTTTACCGCGACCTTGCGTGTGCTAGCCCAGCACTACCAAAACGAAACCGGAATCACCGTAGAGTTAAGTTCCGGCTCCAGCGGCAAGCTCTATGCACAAATCGTTCAGGGCGCACCCTACGATGTATTTTTTTCCGCCGATGTGGAACGACCTCAAGGTTTAGAAGCTGCGGGACTAACGCTTAAAGATAGCCGCTTCACCTATGCTCTCGGTAGGCTGGTCTTATGGAGCCCTGATAAAAATTTAAATAACAAACCTCCGGCATTAAACGAAAACATAAACAATGCCACCAGTCTGGTAAGCGCCGCTTTAAACAAAAGTCGATCCACCGAAAATTTTCGCTTTATTGCCCTGGCCAATCCGCGCCATGCACCCTATGGCAAAGCCGCACGGGAAGTGTTGCAAGCCAGCGGTGATTGGCAAACCTTGCAAAAAAACCAGCACCTGGTGATTGCTAGCAATGTCGCCCAGGCTCGGCAATTTACCGCCACCGGCAATGCGCAACTGGGCTTTGTCGCGCTATCCCAAATAATGCCAAACGCCAGTGAGGTTAGTTTGGAAAAGCACATACTAATAATCCCCGACTCCCTATACACACCCATCGAACAACAGGCAGTGATACTCAAACGCAGTACCCAACAAAATAACGCACTCGCCTTTATCAACTGGATTAAAAATAGCGCGAACGCCCGTGACATCATCGAGACAACAGGGTATAAAATCCCGTCTCTTTCACCACAGGCCAAACCCCACTCGTGATCTCCTGGCTTTCCAGCAGCGATGCCGGCGCACTGCTGCTGTCGTTAAAACTCGCCAGTATCAATACGCTACTGCTATTACTGTTGACCGCGCCACTGGCCTGGTGGTTGGCGCGCACCCGCTGTCGTCTACGCCCCGTTATCGAAGCCGTAGTGGCATTACCCTTGATCCTACCGCCCACCGTATTAGGCTTTTATTTATTGCTGTTCCTCGGCCCCAACGGCTGGGGAGGACAATTAATGCAATTACTCGGCGGCCACCCTTTGACCTTTAGCTTTGCCGGATTAGTCATCGCGTCGATGATCTACTCACTGCCCTTTGCGGTACAACCACTGCAAAATGCCTTTCAAAGCGCTGGCGGCCGCCATCTTGAAGTTGCCGCCACTTTGCGGGCCGGACCAGTGGATCGCTTTTTTTCGGTCACGCTGCCCCTCGCCCGACGCGGCATTATTACCGGAGCCGTACTGGTGTTTGCCCATACCCTGGGAGAGTTTGGCGTTATTTTAATGATCGGCGGTAATATCCCCGATGTCACTCAGGTAGCTTCCATTGCGATTTACGACCACGTCGAAGCGCTCGACTACTCTGCCGCACATAGCCTTTCCATTACATTAGTCGCCATTGCCTTTACCTTACTGCTCGGTGTCTACACCTTAAATCGGCGCTTCCGTTTACTGGGATCCAACCCTTGAGTATTGAACTCAAATTACAGATCGAACGGCCAGAATTTAAGCTGTCCATCGACACCGTCATACCCAAGCGCGGCATTACCGCCTTGTTTGGGCCTTCGGGTGCCGGTAAAACATCGGTATTGCGCTGCATTGCCGGTCTCGAACGCCACCCCGCTCGAATCCAGGTCGGCGCGAACGTTTGGCAAGATGACAAACACTTTCTGCCGCCCCACCTGCGCTCAGTAGCCTATGTGTTTCAGGAACCCAGCTTACTTCCCCATCTCTCCGTGCAAGGAAATTTGGAATACGGTTTCAAGCGTGTGCCCAAACAACAACGGCATATCCAGTTTGATAACGCCGTTGAATTATTAGGTCTCTCCGCATTACTGCATCGCAATACTGAACAGCTTTCCGGCGGTCAGCGCCAACGAGTCGCCATTGCGCGCGCCTTACTCACCAGCCCCCAGCTACTATTAATGGACGAGCCACTGGCCAGCCTCGACGACGATAGCAAAGCCAGCATCCTCAACTACATTGACGAGGTGCAGCAGCAACTGAATATCCCCACGTTGTACGTCACTCACTCCACCAGTGAAATTGTTCGCCTCGCCGATCATCTGATTATGCTTGATGCTGGGCAAGTCATCGCCGAGGGCGAGATCAACGAACTACTCACCCGTGGCGACCTGCCGCTGGCGCACCACGCCGACGCCGGGGTCATGCTCAAAGGCACCGTAGCCGCGCACGATGATGAGTTTCATTTAACAGTGTTGAATGTACCGGGAGGACAACTCGCCGTATCGAAGAAAAATATCGCTATTGGTGCTCCGGTGCGGGCCCGGTTATTGGCTCGGGATATTAGTCTTACCTTGATCAAACCCGAACAAAGCAGTATTCAAAATATTTTAAACGCTCGAATAGATGCTCTGATAGACGATGCTGACCCCGCGCAGGTCTTAATAAAACTCGAACTCGATGACTGTCATTGCCTGGCGCGCATTACCCGGCGAGCGCTGAGTAAGCTGAAACTAAACGTGGGCATGGAAGTGTTTGCTCAAGTTAAGAGCGTGGCGGTAGTCAGCTAAAAACCGGCTTGTTTTCCAAACACCATTTTACGAATATCTCGTTACAAATATCTCGTTACAAATATCCCCTTACAAATAGCTCAACCACCAATCACGACGTCGAGCTTTTACACCAGCAAACCAGCGGCAGGCCGGGTAAAACGCTAAAACCACAGCAAACCAAAAGGCGTAAACTGCGATTAAACCAACACCAAATTCTTTTGGATAAAAAACAAAAGCCACTGCCGTTTGCGCTACGGGAATACCCTGAAAAAGCCCTACCGTAAGGGCGAGAAGATGAATCACATAGAGATGCGCCACGTAAAAGAAAAACGGCACTCGCCCTATCGTTACCAAAGCCTTACTCAAAGCACCTTCCAGCCGTTCAAAAAACCCCAGCAACATCATCGCCGGGCCAAGCGTCATTAATAAATACAGCAGCGAGGGTGGGTACTTGGTGGTATTAAGGAAATCCACCACACTTGCTCCCACACTTTCCTGCACCTGCCACACATTGGCATCCCCATACAGGTTCCAGTAGCGAAGCAACACAAACAGCAGGCTTAGCGCTAGACCTGTTAGCATAAGCGTCCGTGGTCGATTGCGTTGCACGCCGACAAAATAAGGCCCAATAACATAACCCAGGGCCATCACCCCAATCCAGGGAATAAGCGGATAAATCACGTAAGCGACCGGGGTTCCCCCAAGGGTGAGAAGCCCCCGGATATGAAGGAGCCGCCACGCGATAGAAACTTGCTCTGTGGCGGGCTGAATCCCGTCGAGCATATTGTGACCGGCAATCATGCTTATACCGATAAAAGCAATCAACGAACGCGGCAACCAGATTAATCCGGATAACGCCATCATCGACACCCCGAGTACCCAGATAACCTGCAAGATGGGGACATATTGAGAACTCAGATTAAAATTCCAGCCAAAACCCACAAAAGTAAGTTCTACAAATACCAACCAGATACCGCGAGTAAAAAGAAAACGCGAAATATCGATTGTGGAACGGCCACGCGCCCCATACAAAAATGCACTGGTGCCCGCCAGTAGAATAAACGTGGGCGCACATAGGTGTGTGATCCAGCGAGTGAGAAACAACGGCACATCGGCATCGGCAAAGTCCATTGGGCGTACCGCTGCAGCGCCCAACATATCGCGAACATGACCCAGGGCCATAATCACAATCACCAGGCCCCGCAACATATCGATGGACGTTAATCGCTTGGCCGTGTTGCTCATAACGGTTTCCCTATGTTATTTCGAAAGCCCTACTGATAACCCGGTAATAACGGCAGTAGTTTCATCAAGCCTCGATTCGGGTGCTGCAAGCCAGCCCAGCATTGTGGACACAATAAACTCTCCGTGTTTCTGATTTTTATGATTCGCTTAAAATCCAAGTGATTGTTATAGATGGGGATTTTAGCTGACTGGCGGGTTCTTTTATATAGGGGTCGAGGATCAGAAAAAGCGCAAACCGGGAGTAAACCTTGCCCTTAGAGCTTATCGAGGCGGGCCTTAATCAAGGGATTAACTGTCTAAAACTCCCTGAAAAAACAGCGGCTAAATGCTATCCTGCTCACCTTCAAAAAAGCTGTCGAGTCATCTTCACTATGAAATTTATGATTATCCCCGTCACTCCCTATCAACAAAACTGCTCGTTGATTTGGTGTGAAGAAACCCTGCAAGCCGCCGTGGTTGATCCCGGTGGTGATTTGGAATTAATAGACAGGGCGATAGAAGAACAAGGCGTCACGCTGGAGAAGATACTGGTGACCCATGGCCATTTAGACCATGTCGGTGGCGTGGCGGCGATGGCCAAACAACGCCATTTGCCGATTGAAGGCCCGCAACAAGAAGATGATTTCTGGATTGAGGCCCTGCCCGAGCAATGTAAAATGATGGGAATGACCCCAGCGGAAAGTTTTACCCCCGACCGCTGGCTTGAGGATGGCGACACCGTAACTGTTGGTAATTCAACACTACAAGTGTTGCATTGCCCCGGGCATACGCCTGGTCACGTGGTATTTTTTGAGGAAAAATCCGGCATTGCCATGGTGGGAGATGTGTTGTTTCAGGGTTCCATTGGACGCACTGATTTTCCCAAAGGAAACCACGAAACACTGATTCATTCCATTCGCGAAAAATTGTGGCCGCTGGGTGATGAAGTCGAATTTATTCCCGGCCACGGCCCGATGTCGACCTTTGGGCACGAACGTAAAACCAATCCCTTTGTTGCCGATTTAAATTTTGGCTAGCCTGGTGCGACTAGCTGGGTACGGCTAGTTTGATGTAGAAAGCCGACTCTTTATTTTTTCGAGATAGAGTAATACATAAATCGCGCCAACAATATTACCGACGATAAATAAGGGAATCGCCCACATCAACGCCACCTTCGCCGAGCCTTCGATAAAATAAATCATCCAGCTCAATAACAAACAACCAAACACAAAATCCATCCACACCACCCATACCCAGGGTTCTCCAAGTGCAGCAAAGAAACCCGTGGCGAGAGGATCGTTTACTAGTGCCCATGCAAACAGCACAACGAAGGCCAGCAAATAAAGCCCGATAGTTGATTTAGCCATTTTTTTTCTCCTTAACATAGTTTTAAAAATTATGATTACCCACTATTACTTAATAAATAGCTGCTTAACAAATAGTTGCTTAACAGCATAGTTATTTAGCTCTAGTTTTTTATCCTGAACTTGGCAGTTTGACGAACCAGGGCCACCACATTATCGGTGCTGTCCCATATCAAGCCATCTTCAGCGACAATACCATGGGTCATCAAAGGACTGTTAAACATAAATCGCAGTAGTCCCGGCTCCGGTCGTCGATGTAGTTGCACGGACAAGTCCAGCGTGGGAACCCAACCTTTTGCACCGTAGACAGAAAATATCGGTGGCGGCGTAGAGTCGGCGAACATCAACAGGGCAAACAGATCTATCTCGCTACCGTCGGCAAAAGCCGTCCAGCCTACCCAGGCGGCAGAAGGATCGCCCCCCTCTTCGAGGGCGCGAACATTCGTCGTGCTCATGCGCTGCACCAAGCGTTTTCGCAGCTCATTATTTTCCCGAATTGGAGTGTCGAGACAAGCCTCAAATGCGGGCATGTCAGGGATATTAATGTTAGAGAAATTTTCACCGGATATCTGATCGAAATCGGTGTAGGTGCCAATAATCTGGATTTTGGTTTCACCATGTTGAATCATTCTCACCATACCGGTGGAAGTCCCCTTACCCACTCTCAACACCTCAACTTCGCAACGCACGGGACCGGGTTCGGTACGCGCCACATAGTAGGCGGTTACGGTCATTGGATCGCGATGCGGTAGTATTTCCGCCAGGGGCTTTGCTCCCATTGCCAGGGCATAACCTCCGTTAGGCACCTGACCGACATTCCAGTCCCCTGAGAAATCACCTTCCCAGGTCGTGTCGTCAATACGCCGCACCGAGGTGTCCTGCGCAAACTTGCCGATACCCGTCTCCACTACCACCTCACTGTCTAACATAAAATCCCATTGATCACGTTGCCAATATTTTGTATGTAGATTAATTCTTTTGCATGCGTTTAAGCAGAACCGCCTGGCCTTCGTCGATAGAGCGATCCAGATAAAACCAGAAAAAATCGGGGCCATTGTAACCAAGAATGCGCTTCGCGATCTCCGTGCCCTCTTCGTCCACAAAAATCATGGTGGGGGTTACCTGAACATGATATCGCTGAGCAATGGCGCGCAACTCTTGTTTCGAGCCATCAAAATCGTTGAGCAAGCCTCGGCTTAACCAGGAAATTTTGCGCAGCAATACGCGATCTTGATAATCGCCACTGCGTAGCATCGGTAGAAAAATTTCTTTCTCAAGCTTTCGACAATAGCCGCAGGCAGGATCAGAAAAATATAACATAATTGGTGCGGACATTTGCCGAGCGACAAGCGCGTCCTGACGCAAGTCCGTGGCAGTAGCAATAGCAATTTTTGCTGGGCTTACCTTAGATGGGAGAACCTCAGCTGCGAGAAGGTCAACTGAGAGAAGGTCAACTGGGGCGACATCAGTGTCAGTGTCAGTGTCAGTGTCATTTTCGGCGAGACAAGCGCCGACCAGGAGCCCGGAGAGCAAAATACTAACTAATAGTAATTTGTCTGGACGTAATGAGACTAAGAAAAATTTGGCTGGAGTCAGCATGATTCGCAATACAACTTAAACAACCAGCCCCTGAGGGGCCGATCTGATGACAGTTAAGATTTGTTGGGGCTTACTCAAAAAAACCGGGATTATCTGTGCCATTCACCAACACCGGGGTATTGCGCTTTTCGACATTGGCTATTTTCACATCTCTCAAATAGGTCGCCACCGTGTCCCAAATCGGTTCACCGGGCGACTGACTACCCACCGTGGCCCAACCGGCAACTCGATAGCTTTTATTGGCTTCGATAGCCTCTCCACTATCCAGGGTCATGTCGGTAACGCGCTTACTCATCGCGGCCAGGGGATCAAAGCGGTAATTTAAACCGCCGACCCGCACCATGTCCCCACCTTGTTGATAATAGGGATCGGGATTAAACAAGTTGTCGCCCACATCTTCCAGTATCGCTTTAATGTCGGAGCCGGTCATATCCCGCGCATAGGTTTCGGGATAGGTAATGCAGGTTTGATCGAGCACGTGCTCCATGGTGATGGTTTGCCCCGGCAATACCGAGGTACCCCAGCGGAAACCGGGAGAAAAAGAAATTTCTGCGTCGTTCACCTTGCGCAAAGCGTCGCAAATCAATTGATCGAAGGTGCCATTGAAATTACCGCGCCGGTAAAGTAATTCCCCCGCCACGGCGAGTGGTTCTGCCAACTGCTGTTGATACGGCGCTCGCACCGAATCGATATAGGCCGACATGGTTTTATCTTCGGCCAATAAATTGGCAAATACCGGGAGTAATTTATAACGGTAGCTGGAGATGCCGCTGTCACCAAAACTTAAATCGAGCACGCCAACAAATTTACCATTCGAGCCAGCGTTGGTGACCAGAGTCACGCCGCCGGGATTGTTAACCTCGATAGGTCTGGGCACGCCATCGTGAGTGTGACCGCCAAGAATGGCGTCGATGCCGCTCACCCGAGAGGCCATCTTAAGATCCACATCCATACCGTTGTGAGATAGCACGATCACCGCATCCGGGCTTTCGGTAGCGCGTACCTGATCGACCAGTTCCTGCATATCGATATCGTTAATACCGAAAGTCCAGTCTGGAATAAAACGCGAGGGATTGGCCACTGGCGTATAGGGGAACGCCTGCCCAATAACGGCGACGCGTCGCCCACCCATGGTTTTAACGGTGTAAGGCTTGAAGGCGTGCCCGCTGTCCTCATCGTAGGCTGGCGCGCCATCAAACAATGCGTCTTCTTTAACCTTGATATTTTGTGCCAGAAACTCACCGTTAAACTCGGCAATATTTTCCAGAACTTCGCTATCGCGATAAGTGAATTCCCAGTGGCCAGTCATAATATCGACGCCGAGCAAATTACAGGCGCCGACCATGTCTTTACCCCGTGTCCACAGTGAGGTACCGGAGCCCTGCCAGGTATCGCCGCCATCTAACAACAGGGTTTTTTCGGAGCCGAAACTGCCGCGCAATTGATCGATTAAGGTTTTTAAATAAGCAAAGCCACCGACCTTGCCATAGCGCTCTGCCGCTGTTGGAAAATCCAGGTAAGTAAATGCGTGGGCCAGCTGAGAGCCAGGGGCTATTTGAAAATGCTTTAAAAAATTATCGCCGGTAACATGAGGGGGTCGGCCCAGGGCGTCGTGAAAGCCGAGATTAACGCTGGGCTCACGAAAATAAATGGGCATTAATTGTGCGTGAGTATCGGTGATATGCAGCAGGCGGACATCACCTTCGGGAAGCACATCGTAAAGCCCTGCACCACTCTCAGAACCAGGCGCAACGCCCTTATCGCCGCCGCAACCCGGCAATAAACCGGCAGCGCCAGCGAGACTAAGAAGATTTAAAAATTCACGTCGATCCAGGTTCATACAGTTAGCTCACGGCGGGTCAAAATAGAAAGTAGACAAATCAATACAGCCTAATACTGATTAACGAGGAATGGATTCCATCCACTGAGCATCGCTATAACTTGCTTGCTGGGTCGAGGCTAAGGCTTGCTTTGATAATTCGACGCTTAACTCATTCGCCCGCTCAAGCTCGCCTTCCTCCAGAGCTTGCTCCGCCTGTGCTAACAAGTCTGCAGTCGTCGTCCAGCCAAAACCACTCGCGCTGCCGATCTGGAGTTTTTCCTGGGCATCGGCCAAAACTGCCTCAATTTCCGTTGCATTCAACGCCACATCGCTTTTATCTTGCGATAAATCAGTGTTTTCAATCCCTGTCTCAGAAACCGCAGAAGCAGTATCCGAAGCGGGTAAATCCGTAGCGCTATCGCCACAACCCGGGAGCACTCCCAGTAACACGGTGGCACATAGACTCGTCAATACGTACTTCTTTAAATTCATTTTTTCTTCACCCCAGTTATTTTCACGCCTGGCAACACGGTAATAAATATTATTGTTACAGCTACCCCAGCGGAGCTAAATTATTTTCGGGCAGAGGGCCCATTAATCGTCAGGCCTCGGCTCATCACACTTTGGAAATATTCGAGATTACGATACTCGGTGCTTTGTGCCGCAAAGGGCAGTGCGCGAACATTTTTATTACACCCTGCGTAGCGACGGTGCAAGGTGCCCAGCTCCATCCACTTAGATCGATAGACCGGAAACCCAGTAGCCTGCCCCAGGGCTGGGCCCAAAACTTCAGCCCGCAATCTAAGACCGCTGACCCGCATATGACAGTCGGCGCAGGAAAAATTTAACTGCCCGCGCTTTGAATAAAAGAATTTTTTACCTTCGTTATAGGCCTTAAAAGCCGCGTCGCTGGCAACCTCTGGATGCATAAGCTGATCCACGGAGGTGGAGGCCATGTAGGCAGAGATAGAGGCGATCGCTCCTTTCTTATATCCCAGGGGCTGTTCACCGTTACTTTCCCGACAGCGATTAATGGCGAGCTCAAGAGTAATTACCTCTCCTAAGGTTTCATCGAAAAACGGATAGTTTTGACGAATGTTAATGCCACCATTGTCAAAGCAGTCGGCGTAGGTTTTACCGTTGGCAAAGGGCGTTTCAAATAAGGTTTCGCCGTCGTCGACAGAGAACTCATAGGGTGGGAATTCTTCAATCTCCAACCATTGCTCACGCGACGCTTCGTCAAGGGCATAAACTCCATTGCGATAATCGGCAAATTCCACCGCTGAAAAGCGCTTCGCAAAAAAGCCCTGAAAAACCTCTACATCGAGATTTACCTGGGCCTCAATATCCTCGGGCGCAGCCGCTGACTGTTCAGAGGCCATTGCTTTCGGGGTGGTTTGGGCAGATGACTCTGCAAACACTCCAAAACATTGAGCCGCAATAAGGCTGCCTACGATCGATATCCAGAGCCTGGTTCTCATAACAACACCCAAATCACTAAGTTATTTATTTGTTTTTTTATTTACTTTCTATTTGTTCTCTATTTACTCTCTACTTGCTCTCTATTTGATAATGCTTTCTTTCGTTTCGGTTTCACCCTGACTGTCTACCCAGGTTACCGAGATCGATTCACCTGAGGCACCACCTTTAAACTTAAAAGACAGGTAGGGGTCTTTGGAAACGGCGGTTCCTAGATGCGCACTAAATACTACGGCATCCTGGTGTTTAGCGACGACTTCTTTAATGTAGTGAGCGGGAATCAACTCGCCGCTTTCATCTTTTCTACGACCGGTTTCCATAACGTGATTGATCAGCATTTTTACCGCGACCGCATCACCTTTTACTTTTGCTTTAATTTTCATAACTGCTTACCTATATTAATTCAATGCTACGTTTATTCAATGTAACGTTTATTCAAATCAGCGTTTGTTTCAATCTGACTCTGAATCAGCCGCCACAACCGCCGATGGTTACTTTTACTTCCTGTTGAGCGCGATATAACTTACCACCCGCTTCAACTAGTGCTACCAGATTGGATGTTTCACCCATGCGCAAACGCACGGAAACTTCAGCCACACTGCCTGGAGTCAAGTAAAATGATGCCGATAAGGGCGTCGGATTTTTTTCTACAAACAAACTAATGCTGCTGACATCGGCCATATCGGTTTTTACAGTAACCGGTACCACGGCACCGTTCTCCGCAATGGCGGGAACCTTGAGCGTGATTGCATCGCTGTCTTCTATAGTCAATTCCGGATAGCGCTCGGCAATCGCTTTCTCTAACTCTTTGGCACCAAATGCGGCCTCACTCCATTGCGCGAAAACCAGATGGGGAAAGCTGGCAACTGCAGCGAGACATGCCGCGCCCTGGCTTAGTTTGGTTAAAAAATATCGTCTGTTTACTACCCTTTTACCTACTAACTTTGCTGTTGCTGCTGTCATCGTTTACCTCACGAATGAATTGACGAGTTAAAGTACAAATTAAATATTGATCGGGCTCAACTACCAGATAAGGTTACCGAACTTTACTACCGAGGTTAGACCCCCCTAATAACTAAAAGTTACATCTTAATAACTAAAAGTTAGCGACTAAAAACAGCCACCAAACTAAAGCGCGTAGAGATACTCTACGATCGCGTCAACTTCTTCGGCGCTCAAAATACCGTGGGCCTCAAACGGGGGCATAATCGTGCCCGGGTTGCGAATGCGCGCATCGGCAATCTGTTCGCGCAAAACGGCACGATCCGGAAATCTGGCCTGCATTTGCAGCAAGGGCGGACCGACATTACCGGCTAAAGCGCCATCAGCCATTTGATGACAGGCCAGGCAATTACCTTTGCTTCGTTCAAAGGCGAGCTGCTTGCCCTGGTTTTGCACGGCGCTCAACGCCACCTCTTCCGCCACAGCAGGTTGAATCGATAGGCAAATCAATATCAGGGTTACCGCAAATACCGCGAACAAAGGCATAACTGCGTTCATCGGCGCGGCAGCAACTGATCCTGTAGAACTGACACCAGAGCTACTGTTAATTTTGATCATCGTATATCCGTATTTTTCCGTATGATTTGCTTTTCGCTTCGATATTTAATTTTTCAATCCAAGTGCGTCACGATTCAAAATAATCACCATCTACCAAAACGACTAAGGATTTTGCTCGATCATATAATCAACCGCCGCTGTTACCGCATCATCTTCCAGCTGCGTGTGACCACCCTTCGCAGGCATCATGCCAGATTCACCCTGAAAACCTTCCAGAGCGTGACTATAAAGCACCTCTATGCCCTGTTCGATTCGAGGCTCCCAGTCAGCCGCATCCCCGGGGATGGGCGCTCCAGCGAGACCAGAACTATGACACACCTTGCAGGCGCTGTCGTAGACCGGCTTACCGGCTGATTCAGTTACGCTATTATCACCGGCTGCGTCGCTAGTTACATTACTCTCAACAACGTCGTCAACAACGTCGTCAACATCCGAACTTGATGTAGCGGCTAACAAGGATTCCACAATAGTAATCGACGCGGGATCTTTGCAATTCTCCATGCAGCGAGGGTTGCTAACATCCGGGCGATTATCGACAAAAAAACCATCGCGATTAGGCATTTCAACCGAGGTGAAGTTGTCGCGAGTTAAGACGAAATCTTCATCCACCAGATCGTTCAAATTCAATACGTAGGCGGTGATGGCGTAGGTTTCATCGTCGCTTAAAGATTGTGGCGCAGTAAATGGCATGGCCCGATGAATATAATCCCACAGCGTGGACGCGTAGGGCCAATAGCTGCCCACGGTTTTCTCTGGGCGATCGTGGGTCAGGGTATCCATGCCGCCTGCCAACTTGGGCCAGCGCCCCTCACCTTCGCCAAACAAACCGTGACAACTGCCGCATTTCTCTTCGTAAAGTTCTTCACCGTCTTCCACCGAACCTTCACCCGGGGGGAGTCCCTGGCCATCGGGGCGAATATCAATATCCCAACCAGCAACTTCCTCCGCAGTAACGGCACGACCAAAGCCATACTGAATGCCAGAGCCTGCCTGCCCCTCGGCAATCACAGCGATGGTCGCCGTAGCGGTGCTGGCCACATCCCCGAGTTGCTGTTTGCCAGTATCACAGGCACTCAAACTTAACAGCGCCAGCGCAATTAAGCCGGTGCCAACAAAATACTTACCCGAGTTGGACATTGCGCACACTCCCATCCGACTCTACCCGCCAGGTATGAATTGAGTTTTTATGATAAATAGAATTAAGGCCGCGCTGCTCCCGCAACTGAGCCAGGGTCGGCTGCACATAACCGGTTTCATCCACCGCTCGACTTTGCAATAACAAGGGCTCGCCATCCCATTTGAAGCGGTAGGCGAAACGAGTCAAAGCCTTCGATATCACCAGACCTTTTAAAGGCGCATTCACCCAGCTAACACCGCCGTCGAAAGAAATATCCACCGCTTTAATACTACCGCGACCGCTCCAGGCCATGCCTTCAATTTCGTGCCAACCCGTACTCGGCTCGCCCTTATCTGCGCCGCTCTTAGCGCGCCAGGGTTTTTCCGGACAGGGCGAAGTGATGACCGAGTTACATTCTTGTACAAAGCTAAATTTTCGTGCCCGACCGTCCGCCAACAGGTCGGTGTACTTAGATGTCTCTTCGCGCATATACCAGGGCTTGTCGCCTACTTCGAGACGCCGCAGCCATTTAATACAGGTATTACCTTCCCAGCCTGGATTAATTAAACGTAAAGGATAGCCCTGCTCGGGACGCAGGGCTTCGCCGTTTTGTCCGTAAACCACCAGGGTGTCATCTAAGGCTTTTTCGATCGGAATACTGCGCGCCATGGCGGAGCCATCGGCACCTTCGGCCAAAATCCACTTACCTTCGGGCTTTACCCCTGCCTCTTCCAATAAAGTCGACAACTTCACGCCGGTCCACTCGCAGCAGGAAATCATGCCGTGAGTAAATTGCAGCCCTTCCATCTGCGGGCCCTTCCACTCCATCCCACCGTTAGCGGGACACTCGAGGAATTTAATTTCAGAAACGCTGGGGAAGCGCTTGAGTTCATCCATGGTAAAAATCAGCGGTTTCTCGACCAGACCATTAATGATTAAACGATGTTGATCAATATCGATATCCGGCACGCCCGCGTGATAGCGCTCAAAGGCCAGACCACTGGGAGTAATAATGCCTTTCAAGTCCTGCAGGGGGGTCATGCTGATAGAAGAAATAGTATCGGCCGTAAGCCAGGGCACCGTGCGCCGTATTACATCTTTCTCATAAGAGGAGGGCTCGCCGTAGGGCTTGGTTAAAACGCCCTGCCCCAAAGTGCGCGTCCAACTCGGCACATTGGGTGGTAAGTTCGCTTCCGAAGATAATTCAGCTAAGGCTTTAGTGGCACCCATGCCACCGAGAGCGACTCCGCCAAGCGCAGCGCCACTAGACACAGACAGCATGCGCTTGAGAAACCCGCGACGATCGTCGCCACTTAATTCGGTAACCTTTTCGGCACTCTCTTGAGTCAATTGCCTGGGCAAATTGCTCTGCGGGACGCGAGCTTCTGGCTTATCTAGTCCAGTACGATTAAAAACCGACATAGAGTCCCCTGGCGATGCTTTTCAACTGTCTATTACCCCTAATTTTCAGCAAGTCACACCCAATCCAGCAACTCACTTCGAGACATATTCCAAATTGGAATATAACGATTACATTTTTATATATACAAGACCGTAAATCAAGCTTTCTTCTATATTATTTCATTCTAATATAAGGGTGTTTAATCCCTATCACTACTAAAACATCAACCTTCCTGAACCGTCGCCATCAATCCCTGCAGCATTTGGTGGATTTCAGCAAACTCCTCGACTGAGGCTTCGGGTTTACGAATCGACAGATACACCCGATCAATGTCATCGTCGTTTAAGGTGTAAACCGCAATAGCATAAGGACATAAGACCAGATTGTGCGGATTAGCGGCGACTAACCTGTGCGCCATATCCGCTTTGCAGAACAAGACCACTTCCGCATCGCGGTACACGTTTACTGTAATACCCATAGTGACGGCGGTTCGCGATAGCATCGTCTGCGCATGAGAGATGTAACTCACCACCATGCCCTCCGACTCAATGGCATCGACCAGGTCGTCGCGCACATCTTCAAATTCGCCCTCAACTTCATATACCCAGACCGCGCCACTGACCAAGGGTCCGGACTGCGCCTGCGTCGCGCAACCGCCAAGCAGCAGCCCTGACAACAATACGAACACTACGCGAAGCCGAACACTACAAAACCGAGGTACAAACCCCCATGCCCTGCAAGAAGCCAACGCCGAAAAACTTGAATTAGATATATTCATAAGGAAGACAGAGAGAGTAGATGATAAACAACAGACTGCAACAAAATACCAAAAACCACAAGCTATCAACTTGGGTGGAAGAGGTTGACACCGACGGCCATGGCGCTGCGTCGCTGTGCTCCTTGTCCAAATTCGTGGCCGAATTTGTCGAACCGGGTTCTCATCCTGGTCGCTCTCACCCCAAAAACCAAAAAACCCCCTTTCGGGGGTTCTCTGATTTTGGCGGTGAGAGAGGGATTCGAACCCTCGATACGTTGCCGTATACACGCTTTCCAGGCGTGCTCCTTCAACCGCTCGGACACCTCACCAGATGATTTACGCTACCGCCCTCTACGAGCGGGGCGCAAACTCTACACAAGTGCCCTGTGGAAGGCAATCACCAGAATCAAGAACAACGCCCTCGGGCTCCACTACCCAATATTTCAAGCACGAAACTAGCAACCTCTTGTCACCACTAGATCCTCCTCATCGAGAGAATCTCTAAGATAATCCAGCTCGCGGCTTATATCGGCCACGTCGCGATACTGGCGGTATTGTTCAATCACCGCCTGAATAATGGCTCTACCGGTAGCATCCGCGTCCATCTCGGCCATCGCTCTCGCCTCGTTAAAAGCGTCGCCCACCAGAGCCCGTGCGTAGCTTGATTCTCCCGACATAACTGCACCCCTCAAAACAACAAATAGATCGGACAGTCTATCAGCCGGGCAAACTCTCACATTGATGAGCATCAGTAGGCGCGGCTAAAAGAACTCCTCCGTCGGATTGAATATAATAATTTCAATTGAGGGATATTTTTCATATACTTAGGGTTAAATTTTAACGCTAAGCTTAAGGCTTTAATTACAAGCTATGCCAGACAGCGATCTTTCAGCCGAACACGCTTCGTCCAATAGTTCTCAGAACTTGTACCGAGCGGTTTGCGGTGCCGGTGCGCTTGCGGTCCTGATGAGCCGCGAAGCAGACTGGCAGCAACCCAGCGACCTCACCCTCGCTAGTATCGGGTTTGTACTCAGCTACCTCCTGGTGACTTCTATCGCCGCCCGGCTCAGCCGTAAAACTCCACAACGAGGGGGCCTGATCGGTAACTGGATCGGCAATATCGACGCCCTGCTTATCGGGGCATTTCTGGCCTGGTTGGAGTTCCCTTTATTAACGGCCCTGGTATTTACCACACTCATTCAGTCCAACGCACTGTCAACCGGTGGTGTTTCAAAATGGACAAAAGATAATCTGTCTTTTGTTCTCGGTATCGCAACCGTTATCGCACTTAATCAACCCGACTGGAACATCCGGATCAACCAACCCGTACATGTGGTCACGCTGGCAGTCTTCGCCTTTTACTTCTCGTTTTATGGTTATCAGCAATTTACCCAGGTACGTCGCTTGCGTAATGAGGTCAGCACACTGAGAGAAAAACAGATGTCTCTTAAGCTGAACAATTACAATTTATCCAAATACTTATCTCCCTCTCTACGAGATGCTATTGCCTCAGGGAAGGAAGTTAAGCTGGAAACCCAGCGCAAAAGGCTGGCGGTGTTTTTCTCCGACATCGTTGGATTTAGCGCCATTGCAGACGAAATGGATTCCGACTCTTTGACGGCAGTGATCAACGAATACCTGACTGAAATGTCGAAAATCGCCATTGAATATGGCGGCACCATCGATAAATTTATTGGCGATGCGGTCATGGTGTTTTTTGGCGATCCCCAGACTCGCGGCCCTAAGGAAGATTGCATCGCCTGCGTTTCCATGGCCCTCGCCATGAAGAAAAAAGCCACGGAGTTACAGGCCGGCTGGCGCAATCAAGGCATTCTAAAGCCTTTGCAAATTCGCATCGGCATCAGTGTTGGGTTTTGTACCGTGGGTAATTTCGGTACCGAAAGCCGTCTCGACTACACGCTACTGGGTAAGGAAGTAAACCTGGCTAGTCGCCTGGAAACCAGCGCCGCACCGGGGGAAATTCTGATTTCTCACTCCACCTATTTGATGGTAAAAGATATTATTATCTGTGAGGATCGTGGCGAAATTAAAGTCAAAGGCTTCAGGGAGCCAATCCAAATTTACCGAGTTAAGGATTTTAGAAAAAATTTAGCGGAAGATCGCGGCCACCTGGATTTCACCACAGAAGGGTTTTCACTGTTTATGGACGTGGATAAAATTTACAATTACGAAGAAAAGAAAGTATTAAGTGCTCTGCATGGCGCCTTTCGACAAATCCAGCAACAAATCGAAAAACACAAAAACGGCAAAAGTTGATTGGTGTAGGCAAACTTCAATTCCTACTTATACGGCTCTTATTGACGAGCCAACCTGCCACAAGCCTCCACGAGCGAAGTCGAATCGACCCCCAAAGTACTTCTGCAAGGATTAATGTCCAAGCCACCCCGGCGGGTGTAGCGTGCGTAAACGGTCAATTCAGCAGGCACTAAGCGCTGTTGAATATCGACAAATATGCGCTCCACGCAGTGCTCATGAAAATCCTGATGCTGGCGGAACGAAACAATATAAGCCAACAAGCCCGACCGCGAAATACGCCGCCCGCGATAAGCAATAACAATACTCGCCCAGTCCGGCTGACCCGTCACCGGGCAATTGGTTTTTAACAGGTGGCTGTACAGGCACTCGCTGATTTCTCCCTCGCCCTCATAGCAGCCCCCATCTTCGAGCTGCAACAACTCTGGCGATGGCTCAAAACAGGGTTCAAAGACAGTATTATCAGAAGCGGCCTGGTCCACGCATTCTCCGACGAAAGCACCTAAGCCGCGAGCCGCGTAATCATCAATCGTAAACAGAGCCACCGCTACTTCAGATTGGCAACACGCGCTTAAATCCCGCTTGATGGTCAGTGAGACCGCATCGATAGATTCAAAACCAGTTTGATTGAGGGAATTCAGGTATAACTTCAAGGACTTAGATTCAATGATGTCGCTCGACGTACAGGGCACTGAAAATTCGCCAATAGCGACCTGGGGAACACCGGCGCTGTTCAACCAGGACAGCTCATAGGCCGTCCACAGATCACTTCCGACAAAGGGTAGCTGCTCGTCAATACCCAGGTTAATACCAAGATCAATACCAAGGACGCGACGGCTCTCTACCCGTGGAATCGGATGCAGTAGCGTGGGTTGATAGCGCTCCGGATAAGCACTGGTTTTGCCCAGTGGGGATTGGCTGTCACCTGGACCCTGCTTAGCTGAACTATTTTTTAGAGTTTTATCCGACGTTTTATCCGACATAGACAACTAGCTACGCAAACGTTCGCTGCGCGCGAGTAAATGTAATGCGCTGGTAAAAGCAATAACGATAAATACCAGAACCATAACAAAGGCCCAGACAATATTTATGTCTGAAATACCCAGAAAACCATAACGAAACGCATTCACCATATATAACACTGGATTGGCCAGAGACACGTTCTGCCAAAACTCCGGCAACATATCGACGGAGTAAAACACTCCGCCCAGATAGGTTAATGGCGTCAACACGAAGGTAGGAATAATCGAAATATCGTCAAAGGATTGCGCAAAAATCGCATTCAGTAAACCCGCGAGGGAAAACAACACCGCGGTCAAAAATACAATCGCTACCGTCACCCAGACATTCTCCAGCTGCAAGCGGGTGAAAAACAAAGACAGTACAGTGACGATCACGCCAACTGCTAAACCCCTGGCGACACCACCGAGCACAAAGCCGAGCAAGATAACGTAATTGGGTACCGGGGATACCAACAGCTCGTCGATACTGCCCTGAAATTTATTGCCGTAAAACGACGACACCACGTTGCTGTATGAGTTGGTAATCACCGCCATCATAATCAAGCCTGGCACCACAAACTGAATGTAGGGATAACCTGCCATCTCGCCAATACGCGGGCCAATTAAAGTGCCGAAAATAACAAAATACAGCACGATGGTAATAGCCGGTGGCAATAGTGTTTGCATCCAAATACGCGTAAAGCGGCGGACTTCTCGGACCACCAGTGTTGAAAACGCGATCCACAGTGCCCCGGTCTTCATAACACAACCTTAGCTTTCATGATGTCACCCCGGGCTTTTCAGCACTGTTACCCGACTCGACCAGTGACACAAATAACTCCTCCAGCCGATTAGATTTATTGCGCATACTGGTCACATGAATATCCTGCTCCGCAAACCTGGCGAACAAGACATTTAAGGATTGATTTTTTTGCACCTGAACTTCAAAGCTGTAGCCGTTCAGCAACTTGCCGGCGTAGCCGGAAATATCGGGAAAGGCCGTCAGTTCCTCACGGGTATCAAACACAAACACCTCGGTGTCGAGCTTGGTGAGCAAGTGCTGGATGCTGGTATTTTCAACAATCACTCCGCGATCAATAATCGCCACCTTATTGCAGAGGCTTTCGGCCTCTTCAAGATAGTGGGTGGTCAAAATAATAGTGGTGCCTGCGGCGTTAATATCCTGTAGGAATTTCCAGGTCGAGCGCCGCAACTCGATATCAACGCCCGCTGTGGGCTCGTCGAGAATCAACAATTTTGGCTCGTGCACCAGAGCTCGCGCAATCATCAAGCGGCGCTTCATGCCACCGGACAACATCCGCGCGCGGGTGTCGCGCTTATCCCACAAACCCAGTTGGCGCAGGTATTTTTCCGTGCGTTCGCAGGCCAGCTTTTTCGGTAGCCCGTAATAACCCGCCTGCGTCACCACAATATCGAAGACTTTTTCAAACTGGTTAAAGTTAAATTCCTGGGGTACCACGCCAATATATTGCTTAGCTCGAGAGAAATCGGCATCGATATCAATGCCGAATACCTTCACCGTTCCAGAGGTTTTTCTCACCAGCGAACAGATCACCCCGATGGTGGTCGACTTACCCGCCCCGTTGGGGCCCAGCAGCGCAAAGAAATCCCCTTCGGCGACGTCCAGATCGATACCGGCCAGCGCTCGAAAGCCGTTAGCGTAGGTTTTAGTCAGCCCGAGGATGGATAAAGCAGAGATCATAGGTTGTTTAATACACTTATATTCAATCAAAAAAATTGCCAGCCCGCGTTATTAGCCCGGTATCTAGCCCACTCCGCTAACTTTACCACGCAACTTAACCGCACCGCCGGAATATTTCGGGTCAGTTCTCTCCCTGGGAATTCGAATAAAAAATTCCAAAAAATAAAAACCAAAAAAAAACCCAAAACCACAGGGTTTTGAGCCTTCTTCTTACTAACGCACATGCCACCGTGCGGTACTAACGAATCTGGAGCGGGAAACGAGATTCGAACTCGCGACCTCAACCTTGGCAAGGTTGCGCTCTACCAACTGAGCTATTCCCGCAGTTTCGCAGATGAAATGGCGTCCCGTAGGGGAGTCGAACCCCTGTTACCGCCGTGAAAGGGCGGTGTCCTAGGCCTCTAGACGAACGGGACGTTGTCTCACAGAGGCGCGCATTCTAGGGATTGCACCCCCCGAGTGTCAAGCCTGTGCGAGGACCTATTTAACAATCGAGGGGGCAAGTCTGGTGATCGCCTTAATCCTCGTCCTGATCCAGGCGAATCGACAAAGAATTAACGCAGTAGCGCATACCCGTCGGCTGCGGTCCATCAGGGAAAACATGGCCGAGATGACTGCCGCAATTCGAGCACATAACCTCGGTGCGAGACATGCCCAAACTACCGTCAGTTTCCTCAATAATGCTCTCCCCTCCTACTGCCTGGTAGAAACTCGGCCAACCGCTACCGGAATCGTATTTGGTCGCAGAGCTAAACAGCTCGGCACGGCAACAGGCGCAGAGATACGTCCCCTCGCGCTTGTCGTCACAGTATTTCCCGGTAAACGGTCTCTCGGTGCCTTTTTCACGACACACCGTGTAGGCTTCCGGGCTTAATTTGTCTCGCCAGTGGGCGTCGTCTTTTACATCGCTCATTTGTCCTCCTATTTGTCTTCCTATTTGTCCTCCCGCCTGACCTGCTCATCTGCAGCCATCGACAAGTAGTTTTTGCACTTAGGCGCCGTACCTGTTCGCCGTTAAGCACCTCGATCAAAACATTAGGCTAATGTATCAACAATTTAGTTTGCATACCAAGTTAGTCTACAATGTGCCCTTTTAAAGAGCTTGCGGGTTTAAAGAGCTTGTAGGTTTAAAGCGCTTGCGGTCAGGGCCCTTTTACCTGGCACCAATACCCGCGACCCCATAAACATAAAGCTATAAAACAATGGCCACACAGTGAAGAGTGACACATGACGCATTATCAAAAATCCACCAAACTCGATAACGTTTGTTACGACATTCGTGGCCCGGTGCTGGATCACGCCAACCGACTTGAGGAAGAGGGCCACCGCATCCTCAAACTCAATATCGGCAACCCGGCGGCCTTTGGCTTTGAGGCGCCCGACGAAATCATCCAGGACGTGATTCGCAACCTGGGCGAAGCTCAGGGCTATACCCACGCCAAAGGTATTTTCAGCGCCCGCAAAGCCATTATGCAGCGCTGTCAGTTGCAGGGCATTGCCGATGTGGAAGTCGAAGATATTATTCTCGGCAACGGCGTCAGCGAGCTAATTGTGATGGCCATGCAAGCCCTGCTGAATCCCGGAGACGAAGTTCTAATCCCTGCCCCGGATTACCCCCTGTGGACCGCTGCTGTGACCCTTGCGGGCGGTACACCGGTGCACTATCGCTGCGACGAAGCCAATGACTGGCAGCCAGACCTCGCGGATATCGAAAGCAAAATCAATTCGCATACTCGCGGTATTGTGGTGATCAACCCCAACAACCCCACCGGAGCTGTGTACGGCGCCGATGTCCTGTCCGGCATTGTCGACCTCGCACGCACCCATGACCTGATTGTCTATGCCGACGAAATTTACGATCGCATTGTCTACGATGACGCCGTGCATATTCCCCTGGCCACCCTGGCCGAGGATATCTTGTTCGTCACCTTTGGCGGCTTATCTAAAAATTATCGGCTCGCCGGGTTTCGCTCTGGCTGGCTGATTGTCAGCGGCGCCACGCATCTGGCCCGCAACTACATTCAAGGCATGGAAATGCTCGCCTCCATGCGCCTGTGCGCCAACGTGCCGGCTATGTACGCCATCCAGACCGCCCTGGGTGGTCGCCAGACTATAGATGACCTGGTCGCCGATGACGGCCAGTTTCACCAGCAGCGCGATCTCGCCTGGCAACGGCTGAACGCTATTCCGGGAGTCTCTTGCGTGAAACCTCGCGGCGCGGTGTATTTATTTCCCCACCTCGATCCCGACGTCTACCCAATTATGGACGACGAGCAGTTTGTACTGGATTTATTGCTGCAGGAGAAACTGCTGTTAGTACAGGGCACTGCGTTTAACTGGTTTGATAAACAACACTTTCGAATTGTTTTTTTGCCCAAGGTTGATGAGCTATCAACGGCGCTTGATCGTTT
Organism: Porticoccaceae bacterium; assembly: GCA_018069525.1. Classification (GTDB taxonomy): domain Bacteria; phylum Pseudomonadota; class Gammaproteobacteria; order Pseudomonadales; family Porticoccaceae; genus JAGPUQ01. Next base: position 29,117 of record JAGPUQ010000026.1, read on the forward strand.
GGAGAATTTTCTTGGGCGGCTGCGTGAAGCCAAATAAAGTGAAGTGAAGTGAACTATCGTAAAAATTAATGGCGAGGGCACCGATCACTATTATTTATTTCTCCTTTGACAGGCTATTCAACCTCAGACACTTCAAAACCCAATGCACTCAAGTCTTGAGCAAGCGCCTTATCTACCGCCCCAGTAATTCGGTAGTGGGAGAACTCGCGCCGCGCTGGACAGGTCTTTCGCAATAAATCGAAGGCTCTGCCAATCTCAGCATTGCCACGCACACCCTCTGCTGCGAGGGCTGTAATCATGCGACGAGATTCCGCGGTTATATCGAAGGTTGCGAGTATGTAGTCCTCAAGGCTTCCCTTAGGTAGCTCCAGGTTTGATCTCGGCTCAACGCTTAACGGTTTGTCTAAAGCTTGAGCCTCACCCTGAGCTTGCCACTGGCAAAACGCCTCATACACCATCTCGCTGCCATTACGGCGTCCATCGACGCTGTAGCCCGCGATGTGGGGAGTGGCCAGCGCAAGTTGCGCCATTAAAGAGGTGTCGATATTCGGCTCCGGCTCCCACACATCCAGCACCGCTGTTAGCGTCGCACCTGTCGACAAAGAGTCTTTAAGCGCCCGGTTATCCACCACCGCACCCCGGGAGGCATTGATCAGCAAAACACTGGGTTTCAGGCCGGCCAGCACCTCAGCATCGATCATATGGTAGGTGGGATAAGCTCCGGTGGTGGTCAGAGGTGTGTGCAGACAAATGATATCCGCGGCGATGGCTTGCTCGAAGCTCACGCTGTCTGGATTTTGGATGGGCAGTAATGGGTCGTACACCCGACACTGAACACCAAGGGCCCTTAAGCAACGGTATAAACGCCCGCCCACCTGACCACAACCAATAATGCCCACGGTTTGCTGACGCCAGCGGGGAGCCTCAGAGCAAAACACGGCGAGCATATATTGCACCACCGCATTGGCATTGCAGCCGGGGGCGTGGGCAAAGGTAATATTTTCCGCATCCAAATAAGTGGTATCGATATGGTCGATGCCGCTGGTGGCGGAACCGACAAAGCGCACTTTGGACCCGGCCAGTAGTTCTCGATTCACCTGGGTTACCGAGCGCACCAACAGCACATCGCAATCGGCAACTAAGTCCGGGGCGATATGCCGTCCTGGTACGGCGTTCAGCTCACCGTTTAGTTCGGTATGCGAGCCAAACAATTCCTCTAACAGCGGCATATTTTCGTCGGCTAAAATTTTCATCGTATTGATTTCATCATAGACATTTCATACCGACGAACTCACCTCGGTAGTCTCGTCCAAGCTATAGCGCGTCACATCCAAAACCCCTGCTATCCCAAATGTTCGCTCCAGTGCTTGTGCGAACACCCCTGCACGCTCCGGCAAGCCCTGCTCGCAGTATTCCCATACTTGCTGCCAGACCGCCACACGGAAGCTCTCCAGGGCGCTTTGCTCATCTTCAGATGGCCCATTCAAATTATCCACACTAACCTGAAAACGCAGCCCTGCGGCCTCAGAGAATATCCACTCCAAAGCCTGGGGTTTAATTTCTGCTTGCTCAAAGGCCCGCTGCTGCCCGGCATCACGGCCATCCGGCGCGTACCAATAGCCGAAGTCGGTCTGAGTGCGGCGTTGCGCCCCGGCAATACACCAGTGGGCAATTTCATGGAGGGCGCTGGCAAAAAAATCTTCGCGGTAAATAAGCCGATGTGCCTCACCGTTTAGTTCGGCAGGTAAATACACCGGCTCCTCGCCACCCCCACACAAACGCGTGTTATAGCTGTCGAAGAAACACTGCTCAAACAAGGCCTCGAGATGTCCAGCTTGATGCTGAGCGACGAGGGAAGTTTGGCTGGACTGAGGAATAGATGCGGGCTTGATGGTAAGAAACCGTAAACACAAAAAGCTATGGTATCAGAGGCCGCAGCTATCAGTTGCACTGCTCTCCATTGACAGCCCTAAACCATCGTGGCTCGATGGCAGAACATCGGGCTCGAATCAGCGTTTGAAAAAAGCCGCCACTAGGTATTGTGTTATCAGAAAGACGCAGGTACCTTATGTAGTGTCTGTCATACAGTAGTGACTGACGCAAGAGTGACCGACTCAACAGTGACCGCGGGGTGAAGCATGTCTAAACCTAACTCTCCTGTAACCACACTTTCCTCTACGGACAATGTGGTCGACCTTTTTACCCGCCAACCCTACTGCCACCCAGCTATGCAACGCTTTATTCGTCTCGCCCCCGAGCTGGATGGTCTGGAGATGCTCTACTGCAACGACTCTCACCCCGAAAAACTGTTTAGCATCAAAATCCTGTGCTGGGGCCTCAGGGAGAGCGGCGACATTGTTGGGCTGGTACCCTGGCTCAACTCACTGGCCGCCTGCACCGACATCAGCGATCCTCTCAATGGCACCTGGATGGGCTACTACGACCCCGGTATCGACGAGCTGTTTTACGAGGCACCAATCCACAAGGCCCTGGAGCTGGAAACCGCTGCCGACTACTACGAGTACACCTGTAATACTGAAATCGATGCCGTCCAGGAAATACCGGACACCATCGGTACCCACGCGGTGTTTTCCGAGGATGGCTTTAAAACTATAAAGTTGCAGGAAGTGGTGAGTTGGCGGCTGCTGAACAATGGCACCCTGGAGGGGATGGTGGCAGATCAGGACAAAGTTATGCACACACCCGTATTACCCGGTGACGACTGCCTGTTCTCGACTGACTCCAGCGACGACTTTCGCTATTATTTTCAGCACCATATTGCCAACAAGATCAAAGCTCAGGATCCCGAGGCGCTAGAGGCAATAGCGCTGCTTATAGATTCCTGAACATTCTCCTTGATGACCTGCCGGGGAAAAAACTAGTCCATAAAAAAACGCCTCACCCCGATAAAGGGGGGGCGTTTTTTTCAGCTCCGAAAAATAGCCGGGCTAAAACTTATAACCCAAACCTACCATGTATACCCAGGGATCAACTTCCACATCCGCTTTAACGCGGACACCCGAGTCAAAGTTAAAATCGGCAGTAGTGTCAATATCGAGATACCAAACCGAGGCATTCAACAACCAATGGTCGTTGATCGCATAGTCCACACCCGCCTGTGCGGCCAGACCAAAGGAATCATCTAATTCGAGATCACCCGCTCCCAACACACCCTCAAGCTCACTATCTATATCCTCATCGAAAAACTTGGTGTAATTCACCCCTAAGCCCACGTAAGGCTGGAATTTGCAATCCGCGTGCATAGGGAAGTACTGCAGCGTTATCGTGGGCGGTAATTGCTTAACCGAACCCGCATCCACACCCAGGCCACGAGCAGAAAGATCGTGCTCAAACGGGGTTGCCGCTAGCACACCAATGCCCCAGTGGGCATCCAGCATCCAGGTCAACGTCAGGCCTAACTGCTCATTGTTATCGACCCCCGCTTTAGTGCCTGCCGCAGCCACGCCATTTATTTCCAGAGGATCACTATCTTCAACCGGCTGCACCGAAGCAACCCCGGCCCGAACGATGATATCTCCCGCTTCATAAGCCAATACGGCCGGTGTAAGCAACATCAAACCAGTGATACCTAAAACCAACACACTGATGAATGAAAAATGATCCTTTAGTAGTTTCAACATTTACTTCCCCTCAAAAAATTTTCCGCAACAAAGCTATAACACTAGACGATCTAGTATTCGCATTAAATCAGGCGGGACTCGGAGCAACCTTGATCTAGATTAACTACCGGATAGTTTTCAGAGAAAACTTTTTCATTACCCAGCACACCTGAGTTCATGAAAGTTCTGTTGGGGAACAGCAAAAATATTTTATCGTTTTTATAGAAGAGAGCTAGTGAACAGAGCTACGAAACTGAAGCGTGAAGAAACGATCACAATTTAGAGTCAGGTAGAACCCAAACACTTGGGTGAGGCAGGCGCGACATTGGTTTTCTGCCATTCGGCATCGGTGTAGGTATGTAGCGCCAGGGCATGCACTGGCCCAGCTAGCTCCTCGCTTAAGGCTTTGTACACTAACTGATGCCGCTGCACCGGGCGTTTGCCATCAAACAAGCCAGACACCAAAGTAACTTTAAAATGCGTTTCCGAATTAGGCGGTACGCTGTGCTGATGACTTTCGTTTTCGACCGTTAACAAGACCGGCTCAAACGTCTCGGTGAGTTTTGCTTCAATAATGGTTTGAACATTCATAATAAAAATAAACCCTTATCGCTACTAAAACCTACTGCTTTAACATCGATAGCATTAAAACCTAGATATCTAAAATCCAGAGACCTAAGGCCCATAATCTGAGGTCCAGAAACCTACGATCCAGAAACCATGGAAATCATCACACCCGCAGCAACCGCCGAGCCAATCACGCCAGCCACATTCGGGCCCATCGCATGCATTAACAAGAAGTTGTGGGGGTTGGCTTCCAGCCCGACTTTATTCGACACCCGCGCTGCCATCGGCACCGCAGACACACCGGCAGAACCAATCAGAGGATTAATCGGCGTGGTGGAAAATCGATTCATCAACTTGGCCATTAAAATACCGGCAGCAGTGCCGATACAAAACGCCAGCGCGCCGAGACCAAGGATGCCCAGCGTTTCCCAGTTTAGAAACTTATCGGCGCTCATTTTCGAACCCACACCCAGCCCCAGAAAAATAGTCACGATATTGATCAAGGCATTTTGACTGGTGTCGCTAAGACGATCCACCACGCCACATTCTTTCATCAAATTACCGAAGCAAAACATGCCCAATAAAGGCGCCGCGCTGGGTAATAACAGGGCCACCAGAATCAACAACATCAGCGGGAAAATAATTTTTTCTCGTTTCGATACCGGACGCAATTGCTGCATGGTAATTTTGCGCTCGGCTTCCGTGGTCAGCAAACGCATAATCGGCGGCTGAATAATCGGCACCAGTGCCATATAGGAATACGCCGCCACTGCCACCGCACCCAATAAATCCGGCGACAGTTTACTGGCCACAAAAATTGCCGTCGGCCCGTCCGCACCCCCGATAATGCCAATAGAGGCCGCATCGCGCAGGGAAAAATCCAATATCCCCAGCGCACTTAAGCCCACCGCACCCATCACCGTGGTAAAAATACCCACCTGAGCTGCCGCGCCTAACAATAAGGTTTTGGGATTGGCCAACAGCGGGCCAAAGTCCGTCATCGCGCCCACGCCCATAAAAATAATGAGCGGGAACATGCCGGATTCAATACCGACATGATAAATGTAATACAGCAAACCACCGGGGCTTTCCAAATGCCCAGCGGCATCGTAAACCGGCATCGCCTCAAAACCCGCACCGGGGATATTCACCAGCAAGGTGCCAAAACCAATAGGTACCAGTAACAAGGGTTCGAAGCCTTTTTGAATAGCGAGATACAGCAGCACCAGGCCGACGACCATCATTGCTGCAGAACCAGCCTGTATTTGACCCAGGCCAGATTGCTGCCAAAGCGCGATTAATTGATCCACAGAAACTCCCGACCTAACAAGGCGTAATCATAATTAGTGGGTCACCGACCATGACGGCATCCCCCGCCGCCACTAGAACATCGCCAACTACACCCGCCATCGGGGCACTAACCGCGGTTTCCATCTTCATCGCTTCCAGGATGATGATCTGCTCACCTTCAGCGACCTGCTGACCCGGACTCACCAGGACTTTAAACACGTCGCCCGCCAGTGGCGCAGGTACCGGCTCACCGCCGCTGCTCACACCTCCCCCTGCACCGCCACCAAGGGCGCCAGCGCCCTGTGTTGCCGCTAAGGCAGCCACAGTGTTAACTTCGCCACCATTCGCCACCGTGACCGCGTAGCTCTGGCCGTCAACCGTGACCGTGTACAACTCTTCACCGTCTGCTGTGCGCGCCACCTCCCCTTCCCGACCCGTCGGCACGGGCTCAAAGGCATCGGGCTTATTGCGGTTTTCCAGAAACTTAAGGCCAATATGGGCAAACAATGCGTAGGTCAGCACATCGTCGATCTGGTCTTCGCCCGACTTCAGCTCAATACCGCGTTCCTTGGCTTCTGCTAAAAGCTGAGCGGTGAGAGTATCGAGTTCGTCGTCAATTAAATCTGCAGGGCGGCAAGTAATCGGCTCCGCGCCCTCCAGCACTTTGGCTTGCAGCTCAGCATTCATGGGCGCGGGTGTTGCACCGTATTCGCCTTTCAATACGCCGGCCGTTTCTTTAGAAATAGTTTTATAACGCTCGCCCGTCATCACGTTCAGCACGGCCTGAGTGCCGACGATTTGCGATGTGGGTGTGACCAGTGGAATATAGCCCAGGTCTTTTCGCACGCCGGGAATTTCGGCAAGGACTTCGTCGAGACGATCTGCCGCCCCCTGTTGCTTGAGCTGACCTTCCATATTAGTCAACATACCGCCCGGAACCTGGGCTACCAGGATGCGGGAATCAACACCGCGCAGAGCGCCTTCAAACTGGGCATATTTTTTCCGTACTTCGCGGAAATACGCTGCTATTTCTTCCAGTAGCTCGATATCCAGACCGGTATCGCGCTCGGTGCCCGCCATAATCGCTACCATGGATTCGGTGGGCGAGTGTCCGTAGGTCATCGACATCGAGGAAATCGCGGTATCGACGTTGTCGACGCCCGCTTCGATGCATTTCAAATAGGTCGCCGTGGACAGGCCTGTCGTGGCGTGGCAATGCAGATGAATCGGCAGCGACACGGTTTGCTTTAAGCGCGAAACCAGCTCGAAGCCGGTATAAGGTGTCAGCAGGCCGGCCATATCCTTAATGCAGATGGAATCAGCACCCAAGTCTTCAATTTGCCGACCCAGATCAACCCACATGTCCATGGTGTGCACGGGGCTGACCGTATAGGACATGGTGCCCTGAGCGTGTTTACCCACCTGTTTGACCGCGCGCAATGCGGTTTTCAGATTGCGCATGTCGTTCATCGCGTCAAACACGCGAAACACATCAACGCCGTTGAACGCCGCGCGCTCGACAAATTTAGTCACTACGTCATCGGCATAATGGCGGTAGCCGAGAATATTCTGCGCCCGAAACAGCATTTGCTGGGGCGTATTGGGCATGGCTTTTTTGAGCTCGCGAATACGATCCCAGGGGTCTTCGCCAAGATAGCGAATACAGGCGTCGAAGGTCGCGCCGCCCCAGGATTCCAGCGACCAGAAACCGATTTGATCGAGTTTCTCCGCAATCGGCAGCATGTCGTCGATACGCATGCGCGTGGCAAATAGCGATTGGTGGGCGTCGCGCAACACGACGTCGGTAATACCTAAGGGTTTTTTCTGCTCAACCATAAATAACTCTTTGTATCTCTCTATGCTTTTTCACTGGCTTATTTTTTCACTGGCTGGTCGCGTGTTCGCGTCCATTCCACGATTTTTTAATTGCCTATTTCACCGCCAATACTTAACGACGATGCTGATCTATCGCCGCCTGTACTACTTTCCTCACGGTGTCACTTACTGGACCACCAACACCGGGACGACTTGCGGTACTCGTGCTCCCTGCAGATGCTACTTCAGGTTCCGGGAAGAAGCGCTGGATCACCGCCGACATGGCCATCATCATCACTACCAGAAGCATCAGAAACACAAATACCACCCCCATGCCGTAAAGCATCAGGTCGCCACCCTGTTGAACTAACGATGTTTCCACTAACGCTGCCTCCATAACGACTCCACCCTGGTCAAGGGACTCCACAAGCACCTGAAACGACGAGCGATTATACACAGCCGAAGTGGCACTTCCCAAATCCAATTTTCGGGTAAATCTTTCCTTATTACCACGGCCCTTACACCGCAAAAACATTGCAATCACCCCAGTGACGACTAGAATGCCCCGTTTCCCCTGTGTATCTGGCCTCATGACCCTCCGTAACTTGCTTAACCAACGCCTGCGCACCGCCATGACCGCCGTTGGCATCGACGACACCTTTGCCCCTCACCTGGCGCAGAGCGCACGACCCGAATTTGGCGACTTCCAGGCCAACGGCGTACTGGCCGCTGCCAAGGCCGCTAAAACCAATCCGCGAGAACTGGCTCAAGCCGTGGTCAACAAACTGGATTTGGCCGACATCGCCAGCAGCGTTGAGATCGCCGGACCCGGCTTTATCAATATTCATCTGGCCAACGGCTTTCTTGGCCGCGGCTTGATGGCGCTGAGCACGGATAATCGGCTAGGCGTGGAGAAAGTCGACGCTCCTGAAACGGTGGTGGTCGATTACTCCTCACCCAATCTCGCCAAGGCCATGCACGTTGGTCACTTACGCAGCTCCATCATCGGCGATGCCGTGGTGCGCGTACTGGAATACCGCGGCGATACCGTGATTCGACAAAATCATATGGGCGACTGGGGCACCCAGTTTGGGATGTTGATTGCCGAACTGGAGGATCAGCTTGTCGCAACGAAAGGCGCTGCAGCGGGTGCAACAGAAAACCCCGACATCGCACTCGCCGATTTAGAAATGTTTTACCAGCAGGCAAAAGCTCACTTTGACGCCGATCCCGATTTTGCCACGAAAGCCCGCGACTACGTGGTTAAGCTGCAATCGGGCGACGCCCACTGCCGCACCCTGTGGCAACAATTTATCGACACCTCCGTCGCCCACAGCGAAAGCATCTATCAGCAACTCAATGTTAGCCTGAGCCACACCGACATTCGTCCCGAGAGTGCCTATAACGACGATCTCGAACCCATTGCTAACGAACTTATCCAGCAAGGCCTGGCGGGCGAAAGCGACGGTGCCCTCGTGGCATTCCTCGACGAACTGGCCAACAAAAAAGGCGAACCCAGCCCGGTGATTGTGCGTAAATCCGATGGCGGCTATCTTTACGCCACCACCGACCTCGCCGCCTTGCGATACCGTGATCAACAACTCAAAGCCACGCGCATTCTGTATTTTATTGACGCCCGGCAAGCACTGCATATGAAGCAGGTGTTTACCCTGGCGCGCAAAGCCGGGTTTGTGGGCGACGATATTTCCCTCGAACACCACGCCTTCGGCACCATGATGGGCCCCGACGGTAAACCCTTTAAAACCCGTACTGGCGGCACCGTCAAGCTCGCCGACCTGCTCACCGAAGCCGTACATCGGGCCGAGCAATTGGTTAGCGAAAAAAATCCGCAATTGAGCAGTGATGAACGCAATGATATCGCCCGCAAGGTCGGTATCGGCGCGGTTAAATATGCCGACCTCAGTAAAACTCGCACCCAGGATTATATTTTCAACTGGGACAGCATGCTCAGCTTCGAGGGCAATACCGCGCCCTACCTACAGTACGCCTACACGCGCATACAAAGTATTTTCCGCAAAGCTGGGATCAGCGGTGAGGATAGCAGCGCAAGCATAGTGATCACGGAGGAACAGGAGAAAAAACTCGCTCTGCAATTACTCGGCTTTAGCGACACCCTGGAACAAGTCGCGCGAGAAGCCTATCCCCACGTGTTGTGTACTTACCTATACGACCTGGCCAGCGCGTTTATGAGCTTCTACGAACACTGCCCGATATTAAAAGACCATATCGACGCGCCCACCCGCGACAGCCGGCTCGCGATGTGTAAAGTTACCGCACGCACCTTATCGCAAGGGCTGGACCTGCTGGGCATAGAAACCATGGAAGCGATGTAAGGTTCTTATGCCTAAGTCTGCTACCTGTCAGACTCCTACCAATCAGTCACTTACCTCTCAGTCACTTTCCCGCTAACCATAATCAAAGCCGGTTCGTGAAAGCCTTCCATTAACGTTCGCTCTGCGTCCGTTATAGCGACAAGTTCCCGCCGCCTCGCTATACTCGATTTCTGAACCTTTAAACCTGTTTCACCATTATGCCTTTGAATGACGGTGAAATTAACTATTGAGACAATCAACGTGGCAGACAGCAAACAAATCAAAAAAGCTGATGGCGTCGCCCAGCTGAGTTCCTTCGACCCCACCACGGCGGGCAATAAACACCCACAGTCTTATTACGACGCCATCAAACAAAAATTTGCCGAACAGCGCGACCTGCGCCTGAATTATCGACCAGAGGGCACGGCGCAATTTAACTCCAAGCTGGACGGCGACCTGGCCCACTTCGGCGAAGATACCTACAATCGAGATATAAAACCCCGCGAGGTATTAACCGACACCGTTGATGTGTTATTTATCGGCGGCGGCTTCTCCGCCCTGCTCACCACCGCGCAGTTACGCGACATTGGCGTAGACAGCATTCGCATTGTCGAGCGCGGTGCCGATGTCGGCGGCACCTGGTACTGGAATCGCTATCCCGGCGCAGCCTGCGACGTGGTGTCCTACGACTACATGCCCCTGCTGGAAGAATTAGATTACGTTCCCAAGCATCGCTACGCCAAGGCACCGGAAATTTACGCCCACTGCCAGGCCATTGCCAAAAAATACGATGTCTACGATCTCGCCGTATTCCAGACTACGGTGACCTCGACGGAATGGAACGAGGGCGAAAAACTCTGGCACGTTAAAACCGATCGGGGCGATCATATGAAAGCCCAGTTTGTGATCTGTGCCAACGGCCCAATGTCCAAACCGAAACTGGCAAAAATTAACGGCATTGAAAAATTTAAGGGCCACTCTTTCCACACTTCGCGCTGGGATTACAATTACTGCGGCCAGGATTTATCGAATTTAGAAAACAAGCGCGTCGCCATTATTGGCACCGGCGCAACGGCTGTGCAGGCAGTTCCGGAATTAGCAAAAGCGGCCAAGGAACTCTATGTATTCCAGCGCACGCCGTCTTCCATCGACATTCGCGACGACTGGGCCACCGATCCCAACTGGGCGCGCAAACTGAAACCCGGCTGGCAACACAAGCGTCGGCAGCGCAATATCAATGGCCCGGAACTCAGCGAGGAGCAAAAGGCCAAGCGAGCGGCCTTAGACAAAGATGAAAAACTTCGTCGGCAGGAAAACGCCAACATCGACTACATGATGTGGATTCACCAGCGCATCGACGATCTCGTTAAAGATCAAAAAACCGCAGACGCTCTCAAACCCTGGTATATGTTTATGTGCAAGCGCCCCTGCTTCCACGACGAGTATTTACCCAGCTTTAATCGCCCCAACGTGCATTTGGTAGACACCCAGGGCCAGGGTATCCACGAAATCACCGAGAACGGCCCAGTATTTGACGGTAAAGAATACGAGGTTGATTTAATTATTTACGCCACCGGATTTGAAGTACAAAAAACCGGTATCTATAACCAAATCATCGGCCAGAACGGCCTGGAAATTAATGAAAAATACCAGGAAGGCATTCGCACTTTGTTTGGCGTGCAATCCCAGGGCTACCCCAATCTGTTTGTTATGGCGGGTTACCAGGCGTCTTTCCAGTTCAACATCACCGATGTGCTAACCGTCCAGGGTGGCTATATCGCCGCGTGCATCGACTATGCGCGAAAAAATAATTGTGCATCCATCGACATCACCCCGGAAATCGAAGAGTGGTGGGTGCAGGAAGTCATTAATCATCGCGGTAAAACCGATCGCAACAAAGACTGCACGCCGGGTTATTACAACTTTGAAGGCGAGGAAAATCGCCGTCAGGATGGCACCTACAACGGCGGTTTTAAACGCTATATAGAGCATCTTGAAGATATGAAAAAGAAAATGGATGGGATATTCGTGGCGACCAAAAACGCGGACGCCGAGCAAGCCCCGAGCTAACTAGCGGCAAAGTCCTCCGCACCCGGCCCCAACGGCTGACCGTAGCTAAACTCGACATAGTTACCGTTGGGGTCGCGCAAACCGCAGTAATACCCTACCGGGAAAGCTTCCTGCCGTGGCGGCCACACTAAACAATTTGCTGCCTCCGCCTGCTTAGCCATGTCGTCTACCGCTTCCCGACTATCAAGCGCAAAACCAAAATGGCGATAATCTTTGTCGGGCAGCTTTAGGTCTTCACCGCCTTCGAGCATCACAAAAATAAAATCCGTTTCCCGACCGGGTTCAGCCATCCACACAATACGCTGGGGTCCAGCCACCCGCTGATGCACCAGGCTCATGCCACAGAATGTCTGATAGAAATCGATGCAAGCGTCGAGGTCTTTCACGTGCAAAGCGATGTGGGTAATTCGGGGAGTGATCATAGTCACACGAGTAATAAGAAAGAGCTTCTGACTGTGCCACCAAGTAATGTTGTTCGCAATAGGTCGAACGTAGAACGCACCGTCGTTATTTTGAAGTCAGCTGCTTTTAATCTCTCTGTTTTAAGATCGCCCCGCAGAAAAATTCTCCGGGTGTTTCGGTGTGACTTCGGAAAACAAGCGTACGATACGCTCCACATCCGCCTCTGCATCGCCGGAAGCCTTAAAGGTTTCTCCCAGGCGAATGGTTTTAGATGGAAAATCTACTGTCGTTACTAACAACAAACAATCGGCAGCCTCGGCAATACGCACAAACCCGGTTTTTATATTGTCTACTCTGCTACGCGTGCCCTCGGGAGTAATGATCACCGACAAGGCATCGGCTCGCCGAAATTTTCCAGCAATGTCCTCAACCACGCCCTTCGGATTATCTCTATTCACCGGAATGCCGCCGAACCAGGTCATCACTGCCGTCAGCGGTTGCTTGAATAAGGAATTTTTGCCCAGCCAGTGTATGTTCAAGTTGGTAGCCAGAATCGCCAACACTCCGTACACAAAGTCCCAGTTAGACGTATGGGGCCCGACAACAAAAATCAGGCGAGGGTGCTCCGGAACCGCACCGACAACCCGCCAACCAGCGAGACGAAGCAAAGCACCGCTCAGCCAGCGGGTAAACCGCCAGCGTTGACCGCGATGACACTTAGGAATTTCGGGTAACGACATCTAACATGCTCTCGTTTTTTTCGAGTTTACAGGGTGCTCAATAACAATACTAAGCTGCTTTTTTCATTATCGTTATTTACCAGGCCTATACCGGATTTATCGACGACTTGCATTCGGATGGAAGCCGATACAGAATAACAAGCGGTCATACAAAAAGCATCCAAACATAAACTATAGTTATTATTTTTGGATTAAGAGATCAAAAATAATATATTAGCTTTTAAAATAATTAATACGGTGGATATAAAATCATGAGCAAAAATATGGATATCCATATACAGGGCGGCACCGTAGTCGATGGCACTCGAGCACCACGTCGAATAGCGGACGTGTGGATCAAAGACGGCAAAGTGCAACAAATTGGTGGTGAGTCACCCGGCCCGGCCAAGCAAACCATCGACGCCAAAGGGCTGGTCGTTGCCCCCGGTTTTGTCGATCTTCATACTCACTACGACGCCCAAATTCGCTGGGATCCCTACTGCACCATCTCCGGCTGGCACGGAGTCACTTCCGTGGTTCTGGGCAACTGCGGTTTTGGTTTTGCGCCGGTAAAACCGGAATTCCAGGAGCGCTCCATGCTGACCATGGTGCGCACCGAAGCCATCCCCTACGACTGTATGAAACAGGGCATGCTCTGGGATTGGGAAACCATTCCCGAATATATCGAATCTCTGAGTCGCGCGCCCCTTGGCGTCAACTGCATCCAATATATGCCCACCGCTTCGCTAATGACCTACGTAATGGGTTTGGAAGCGGCGAAGACCCGAGTCGCGACGAAGGCAGAGCAACAAGAAATGCAGCGCCTACTCCACGAAGGTATGGATGCAGGCCTATGTGGCTTTTCTATTCAACGTCTCGGCCCCAACTCTACCCAGGCAGATTTTGATGGTACCCCAATGGTCACCGACACCATGTGCGATGAAGATATTTTGTGTCTGGCCGAGGTATTGCGCGAGCGCAACGAGGGCTTTATTCAGATCACCCAGTCCACCGGTGATATCAAAGCCGATCTTCGGTTTTTAGAAACCCTGGCCGACACCGCACGCCGACCCATTTTGCACAACGCCATTGCGCCGACACGCAATAATCCCCTACCCCATCGGCGCAGCCTCGCCTGGCTCGACAGAGTGCGTGAAAAAGGTCTGCCAATTTACGGGCAGTGCGCCACCGGGCGAACCGGTTTTGCTTTCACGCTGGAACACTGGAACCTCTACGATGCCAGTCCCGCCTGGCGCGAATTAACCACCGGCACCAAGGAAGAAAAGTTTGTCAAAATGCGAGATCAAACACTCCGCGAAGCGGTAATTGCCGAAACCGAAGAAGCCGATCGGCGCTTGCAGGTTATCCAGGCTGGTGTCGGTGGTGCCGTGCCTAAACTAGTAGTTACCGGTGTTAACAAACAACCGGAGCTGGAACATTATCAAGGTAAATCCCTCGGCCAAATCGCCGAGGAAGAACACAAACACCCCATCGACGTGATGCTCGACCTCTCCATCGAAGCGGATTTGAATGCGGAATTTACCGGCCCCGACCGGGGTTCTAACGCCGACTTTATGGCGGAAATGATGAACGATTCCGACTACACCATTCCCGGTATTTCCGACGGCGGCGCCCACACCAAGTTCTTTACCGGCGGCGGCTACACCACCGATTTTCTAAAATGGTTAGTGCGCGACGAAGGCAAAGTTACCCTGGAGGAAGCGCACTATCGTTTATCGGCACTGCCAGCAAAAGCCGCAGGCTTTAAAGATCGCGGCACCTTAAAACCAGGTGCCTGGGCCGACATCGTAGTCTACGATCTGGACAAGCTCGACACCGGCGGCGGCTGGGTTGGCGATATTGCCTACGATTTACCCGGCGGCGAATGGCGACGCATCCAGCAAGCCATTGGTTACCGCGCCATTATGGTGAATGGTGAAGTCACTTTCGAAAACGGTGAGTGCACCGGCGCAACACCAGGAAAAATATTGAAAAAAGGCGTGGCCGAATCAGAGACGAGTGAACGGGCAGCGTAATTCCTCGGCACTCCCATTAAAAAAGCCCGGCACTTTTCGGGCTTTTTTAGTTTCTATTTTTTCTGTCGTTTTACGTATTGAATATTACTGTTCTTTACCTATTATGGGTCGACTATTTAATGTTCCCGAGTGGCAAAAAACCGAATCTCTGGATGCCGTTCTTCCGTTAGACTTAAATTAACCCGGGTCGGAGCCAGGTAGGTGAGATGCCCACCACCATCGATGGCAAGGTTTTCGTTGGCTTTTTGCTTGAAGGCTTCGAACACTTTAGCATCTTCACAATCTACCCAACGCGCGGTATAGACATTGATCGGCTCGTAGACGGCTTCAACGCCGTATTCATCTTTCAGTCGGTAGGCGACCACTTCGTATTGCAATTGGCCAACGGCGCCGACCACAATATTGTTGTTTTGTAGCGGAAAGAATACCTGCGTCGAGCCTTCCTCGGCGAGCTGCTGCAAGCCTTTGCGCAGTTGTTTCATTCTTAGAGGATCGCGCAAGCGAATTAAGCGAAACAACTCCGGAGCAAAATGGGGAATACCGGTAAATTTTAAATCTTCGCCTTCGGTAAACGTGTCGCCAATCTGGATAGTGCCGTGGTTGTGCAAGCCGATAATATCCCCGGCAATGGCCTCGTCAACGTGGGAGCGCTCCCCCGCCAGAAAACTCACGGCATCGGCAATTCTTACATCCTTACCGATACGCACGTGGCGCATTTTCATACCCTGCGTGTACTTGCCGGAACAAATGCGCATAAAGGCAATACGGTCACGATGGTTTGGATCCATATTCGCTTGAATTTTAAACACGAAACCAGTGAACGGTGTTTCGCTGGACTCAACATGACGTTGCGCGGCATCGCGCCCGATCGGCGCAGGCGCCCACTCCACAAAGTGGTTGAGCATTTCGCGCACACCAAAATTACCCAGCGCGGTACCGAAAAACACCGGGGTGATTTCGCCTTTGAGATAAGCGTCGAGATCGAAGGGATTAGCGGCCCCGCGTACCAGTTCGATTTCTTCACGAATGTTATCGTATTCAAAACCCAGCAAGTCGCGCGCGGCGTCTGAATCGAGCCCGTCGATCTGCACGTCTTCAGGTATCCGGCTGCCCTGACCCTGTCGATATACGTGAATTTTATCTTGATAAAGATCGTAAACGCCCTTGAAGCCTTTACCCATGCTTAAAGGCCAATTAATGGGCGCGGCGGAAATTTTTAATACGGTTTCAATTTCGTCGAGTACGTCAATGGGCTCGCGAACCTCGCGATCCATTTTATTAATAAAACTGATAATGGGTGTATCGCGCAGACGACAGACTTCCATCAATTTAATGGTGCGATCTTCAACGCCTTTAGCGCCATCGATCATCATTAGCACAGAATCGACTGCGGTTAAGGTGCGATAGGTATCTTCCGAAAAATCGCCGTGACCCGGCGTATCGAGCAAATTAACCGTGCGCCCCTGGTAGGGAAACTGCATCACCGAAGACGTGACCGAGATGCCCCGCTCCTTCTCCATGGCCATCCAGTCAGAGGTCGCGTGACGATCACTTTTTTTACCCTTAACCGTGCCGCCGATCTGGATGAGATTACCAAACAACAGCATTTTCTCCGTCATCGTGGTCTTACCCGCATCCGGGTGGGAGATGATGGCGAAAGTGCGGCGCAACGCCAATTCTTCTGTCATGCTGGTCATAATAAGGTTCGGCGAACTCGGTTTAGTAGCAGTGAAGGGCCGTTAAAAGGTCGCGATTATAGCCGAACCTGAGGCCACGAGCAGTGGCTTATTCCTCACAGGAAGTATTAAGCGTAGATTTCAGCCCCATGCACCCACAGTAAGCTTGTGATAGAGTTTATTAAACTGCAATTTACCTGACGAAACTGTAAACGAAGGCTATTACCATCACACTCTGGATGAAACCCTGCATGAAACTCTGGATGAGTATTTTACTGTTAATCCCGGCAAGCGCCCTGACTCAAGATTTTCGCAATATGAGCGAAAGCGATATGGCGGCAATGATGCAGCAAGTTCAACAAATGCAATCGTGTATGGCAAAGATCGATCAGGGTGAACTGAAGACCCTGGAGAAGCGCTCACAACAACTCAGTGGTGAAGTGAAATCATTGTGTGCCGATGGAAGTCGCAATCAAGCCCAGGAGAAAGCGCTGTCTTTCGGCAAAGAAGTAGCCCGGAGCTCCGCGATGAAAACCATGACCGAATGCGGCGAGATACTGAAAGACATAATGCCCAAGCTGCCCTTTGCCGACGCTGATTCTTCTGATCAGCATGTGTGTGACACACTTTAGCGAAGCGCTGTAATCGGCGATCTTTTGCCGGCGACCTTTTACCGGCGGAAATCCGGCACAAAAAAAAGCCCTTTACCCACGCTGTATTCCAAACATCTGCTTTAAAAGACCCTCTGTGAAAGAGCTTGATCTTAAAAAGGACGACTGGAGAAGTCGGTCGGTAAAAGGCTGGTCGCAATACCGATCCTTAGATCGGTATTACTTATAACGTGGTACGACTAATTAAAGAGGTGTTACCAATTTAAAGAGGTACTTCCAATTTAGAGAGGTACTTCCAATTTAGAGAGGTACTACGTTCTCGGCTTGTGGACCTTTCTGGCCCTGGCCAATAGTAAATTCTACTTTTTGGCCTTCAGCCAAAGTTTTAAAGCCATCGCTCTGGATAGAGCTGAAGTGAACAAAAACGTCGGGGCCGTTTTCTTGTTGAACGAAGCCAAAGCCTTTGGACTCATTAAAAAATTTAACGGTACCAGTGATCGTGTCAGACATGTGTAAATCCTGTAATAACAAATAAAAGAAATGTGCTTTAAGAAATGGATATAACTTATGAACTTACAGGACGATGTGCTGAGGAAAAACAAGAGCATTCGTGGTGTGCAGGCATAACTATAGCCACATTCTGTGGGCTAGGGCATTCTACAAGGGTAACTCCAGATGTCAACCACTGATTTTCTTTTAAAATTTATAGGCTTAGGCGGGCCGAACGCCAAAATCAAGCTGCATTCTGTGTCCTGTCCAACCATAAATTAAACCCCTCTGCTGACAGCCACTGCGACAATATGTCACATTTTCGTTCCTCCTCTATTTATCTACACTTCTCCCAAACACTTAGACAGTAATTACAAAGGGCTGGTTAGATGATGCGAAAACCGTTAATGGCAATACTATTGCTTTGTTTAAACCCCACAGCAATAAATCTGACATTTGCTGACGCCGACAACAAAGTCGCCGAGCCTAAACTTTTACAGGCTCAAAATGCTGACCCTGAAATAACGGAAATCATTGTTGCCGGCGAGGCCGTCACACAAATTGACGCCATTTCCAGCTTTCCCAATAAATTCCCCACCGCCATTATCGACAGTGCCGAGCTACTCAAAACGTTACCTGGCGCGAACGTAAACAGCAATGGCCCCATCACGGGTATCGCCCAATACCGGGGACTCTATGGTGATCGCGTGGCCGTTCTTATGGACAATGAAACGGTACTGTCGGGCGGACCTAACGCGATGGACGCCCCCTTGAGCTACGCGCCACCTCTGCTCCTCGAGTCACTGTCGATAACCCGTGGGCTCGCTCCGGTGTCGAGCAGCCAGGAATCCATTGGAGGGCAGTTGACTGCAACTCTGGACCGGGGTGAGTTTACCAATAGCACGCCAATGGCTCTTAACACGGGTATCAGCACTCGTCACGACTCTCTCGACAATGGCGAACACCACGCCTTAAAAATAATCGGCGCCAATAACCGTCACAAGGTCGCCGTTCTGGCCTCTTACGATGAAGGCGATGACGCAGAGGCCGCTGACCACGACCTCTCCGGAACGGCTTACCAGCGCCAACGCTATGACCTGAGTTATGGATGGCAAAATGAGGACACCACGACCGGGGTCTCGGTAGGAAGTCTGGAAACTGATAACACCGGCACACCCGCTCTGCCTATGGACATCATTTACATCGATTCCAGCATGGCCAACCTTAACGCCAGTAAAAACTTTGAGCAATTCACCCTGAATACTCGTATGGGCTATCGCCATGTTGATCACGGCATGGACAATTATTCCTTGCGCACTAACGCAAACCCCATGCAGCATCGCGTCAATGCGGCTTCTGCTCAGCAATTCGCCTGGGGTATGAATATCGAAATCCCAGTCGATATCCGCAATACCATCCAGCGCTTCACTGTAGGTATTGATTCGACCCAAAACCGACACAGCGCTAAGATCACCAACCCCAACATGGCAGCATTCCAGGTTCAGAATTTTGCTGGTACAGAACGCAACGTTTACGGCCTGTTCACCCAATGGGATGGCGACATTGGCGCGTGGAACCTTAACGCGGGGGTTCGCTATAACCACATCACCATGGATAGTGACGCCGTTGCCGCAGCCGGGATGATGCCAATGATGCAAATGCTGGCGAACACTTTGGCCACCGACTTCAACACTGGCGATACCGATAAGAATTTCAACAATATCGATCTGGTCTTTAAAGCCAGTCGAGCGTTGAGCGATACCCTGGTAGGCAATATTGGTCTTGGCCGAAAAACGCGCGCGCCTTCTTATCAGGAGCGCTATTTGTGGCTACCTCTTGAAGCGACCGGAGGACTCGCCGACGGCTTTACCTACATTGGCAACCTTGACCTCGATAGTGAAGTTTCTCACGAACTCACGCTCGGCCTCGAATGGCAGCAGGGTAATTTCCACGTCGACGGTGAAGTGTTCTACCGGGATATTGATGACTATATTCAGGGCAGCCCCAGCACCAATGTTACGGCCAATACCCTGGCTATAATGATGTCAGGAAGATTACCGCTGCAATTTACTAATATCGATGCAAAACTCTACGGCTTTGATGGCAGTTACGGCTATCAACTCTCCGACTCTTGGTCACTACACGGGGTACTCAGTCTGGTTCGCGGGCGCAGTAATGCCGGAGATAACCTGTACCGCATTCCACCGCTTAATCACCGCCTGGCTCTGAGCTGGGTACACAACAATACCGACATACATCTAGAGTCCGTGCTCTACGACGAACAAACTCACACGGCCAGTTTTAACGATGAAGAATCTACCGCAGGATACGGCCTGATCAATCTGCGCGGGAATTATCAATTCACCCCGCAATTACGTGTGTCGCTTGGCGTTGAAAACCTGTTCGATAAATATTATCGCGACCACCTTGCGGGCTACAACCGCAATGCCGACAGCCCTGTCCCCATCGGTGACCGGCTACCTGGCTCCGGACGCAATATATATGTCGGCATCAAATTTTCCTTATAGCGGCCCTAGCTCGTCGGGAAATACTTTTACCCAGCTCATCATTATCCTCAGAGCAAGCGCCAGAAAAACTTTCAACGCTTTAAAATATTGGAGCAAGACAAGCACGGAAGACAGCCACCTAAGACAGCGGGCTATGCTAGGATTCTGCTATGGAATCCAATAGCACAAATTCCCCCGCCGTTCGCCATCATTTGCGACAGCTCACCACCATCCGCTATATCGCGCTTGGTGGGCAGGCGCTCGCCCTACTCATGTTTGCGTTTATCTACCCCATCGCGCACCTACCCCTAAAAGTTCTCGGGGGCATTACGCTGTTTTTTTTCCTCCTCAACACCGCAACCTTATGGCGAACTCAACGACCAAAACCGATTTCCGAAAGCGAATTTTTTGGCCACCTAATGTTCGATATTGTTGGTCTAACCGCACTCTTATATTTTAGCGGCGGGGCCACCAATCCGTTTATTTCGTATTTTTTGGTGCCGATCAGCATCGCCGCTGCCACCTTACATCGAAAACTCGCCTGGGCCGTTACCGCACTCGCCTTTCTTGCCTACAGCCTGTTGCTGGTCTTTTATTTACCCATTCCCGACTTACTACCCACCCTTCACCACCAGGGTTTAAATCTGCACATTATCGGCATGTGGGTAAACTTTATTATTAGCGCCGGTTTGATTACTTATTTTGTGTTCACCATGGCTGCACAAATGCGCTTACAGGAACAACAGCTATCCCAGCAACGGGAAGCCCAACTGCAAGACGAACAGGTCTTAGGCGTAGCCACACTAGCCGCTGGCGCTGCCCACGAGCTAGGCACTCCGCTCAACACGATGAAATTATTAATCGACTCCACTCAGCAAACCATTAACAACGGCGATGTCGTCGAAAAATTACCCGAACTCAATAACGATTTAATCACGCTACAACAACAGATTGATCGTTGCCGGGACACCTTAAAAAAACTGGTGCAATCTGCCAACATTATCGACGAAGCCGACGAAGCCCGATCCGTACATCGCTATGTCGAAAATATTATTGAAAAATGGCGCATCCTTCGACCCCACATTATTATCAATAGTGTTATTGATAATAATAGCCCCGAACTAAATGCCTACTTTCACCCTACCGTTGAGCAGGCGCTGCACAATTTATTAAACAACGCGGCCGACGCATCACAAGCCACCGCCTCACAAACCATAGATATCCGTGCCCACTGGGATCGCCACACCCTGTTTATTAGCATTCGAGATTTTGGTTCGGGCATGGATTCCGCCGCCATCGAGGCGCTCGGGAAACCGGTGCGCAGCGATAAACCGCACGGGCTTGGCTTAGGTTTGTTTTTGGCCTACTCCACGTTGACTCGCCACGACGGCAGCGTCACCTTCCGTAATATTGATAGCGATGAAATAAACAGTAAACACCAATCCACAGATGCTCTAAATATAGAAACAGGGACACTTACGGAAGTCACTCTGCCCCTGCGGGAACAACGTCTGTGACTACCCTGCGTTATTTAATCGTCGATGACGACCCAGTATTTTGCGATACCCTGGCCCGCAGCATCGCACACCTCGGTAATGAAACGTTGACTGCCTACGACGAAGCCGATGCGCTTAAACTTTGCACGGAACACCACCCACAGCGCGCCATTGTCGATCTCAAACTCGGCGAAACCTCGGGCTTACTCTTAGTTGAAAAATTAAAAGCCCTCGATCCCGCTCTGGAAATCGTCGTGCTTACCGGCTACTCCAGTATTCCCACCGCCGTTACCGCCATTAAACTCGGTGCTCGCAACTACTTATCGAAACCTGCCGGGGTAGGGGAAATTCTCGCCATGTTCAACGCACAGGCGGAGTCAACCGACTATTCGCCCCCGGAAAGTCCACCGTCAGTCAACCGGGTGGAATGGGAACATATTCAGCGGGTATTAAACGAACATCAGGGTAATATTTCTGCCACCGCTCGCGCTTTGGGAATGCATCGCCGAACCTTGCAAAGAAAATTACAAAAACGACCCACGCGGACTTAGTGTTTGATCGCAGGATAATCTTCCCTACACATCAGCCAAACTGATTCAGCAGCCAGCCCAGCACCAGGACTTGCGGCACCGTTATCAGCGGTAGAAACAACGGAATCTTCCAGGATTTGGTAAGATCACGTAGTATCATCACCTCAGTGTAATCCGTCGCAATACCCGCCATCAAAAAAGTAAAGCCATTACCCGGCGCACCAGCTCGGGTCACTAAATCGGCGGCTATCGGTGTCGAGCCTTCCGAACACACTTCAATAATGGTGGCGGCGACCAGGGTTAACAACAGGCCCACCACCGTCGGGCCGAACAAGGTTTGGTAGGTATCGAGGGGTACAAACGCGCGAATCCCGGTGGCGATAACTAAACCGAAAAACAACCAGCGAAACACCATCTTCGAATCCCGCAAACCATCCCGTAGCATTGCCCCGATAGCAGCGGGCGTATACGTGCCGCCCTTGATTAAACGCATTAATTCCGGGAGCACCGCAACATCCTGGTGTTCCTTGTCGCCGTTTTCAGCGCTTAGTTCAAGGGCAACCGGATTACCCGCCAGGGTTCCGCGCTTTACCAAGGCATCGAAAATAAGCCCGGAAATAATACCCACCACTAACGACAAGCCCACGTAGACCAGCGTCCATTGCCAACCGATCAGCGCCACCATAATGATGGTGAGCGATAATGAATTCCACGGACTGGCAATTAAAAATGCCATTAATTGACCCAGGCTGGCACCGCGTTCATAGAGTTTAGTACCCACCATTAAAATGCCGTGGCTACAAAGATCGAGCAGTAATCCAGCAAAGGTAGCGCGAGCCACACCGCGGAAAGTACCGCCCTGCCCCAGAGTGGACATCACCAATTCCCGGGGCACGCGATCGAGTGCACCGACAAACACCACCGCCATCAGCAAACCCCACCACATGGTATTCATTAACTCGAAAATACCGCTGCTCATGGTGGCGAGCCACGCGGGTATCCAGGCCGAGCCGCCGGCAAAAAGTTCGATCAAATAACACGCCAATACAATGGCGCCGGATACCCACAACAAATAATCGGGTTTGCCTTTGGGTGTGTCGCAACAAGAATCCACACTAGTCGGGGCAGCGCTGTGACACGATGGCTCTGATGGCGCTGATGGCTCCGCTGGCTCTGCTGCTACCGATTGATGGCAAGCCGGAAGCTCTTCGTTGGTTACCGTGTCTTTACTCATTTCGACATCTCCACAGCAAGGGGGTTAGCGAGTGAATCAATAATGGCGCACTGCGCCGAATGATCGTTAGCGCACTGTGCGGACATCTCTTGCAACACCGTGTGCAAGGCCTGTAATTCGGATAATTGTTGTTCGATGACCCGCAGTTTATCGGCAACCAAAGCATGCACTTCCGTACTGCGTCGTTTCGGGTCTTCGTAAAGGGCCAGTAATGGTCGGCAATCATCGGTGGAAAACCCCACCTGCCGCGCGTGACGCAAAAACACCATGCGCCGCTGATCGGCCTGATCATAAACCCGATAACCACTGGCGCTGCGCCGGGGTGCGCTCAACAGGCCAATGTCTTCGTAATAACGAATGGTTTTAGGTGTTAATCCACTGTGATTTGCAACTTCGCCAATTTTCATTTCGGCAGCCTACTTGATTGACTCGACGGCCATCATAAACCTTACCCTAACAGGAAGGTCAAGCGAGCCTTAGTAAGCTCGGCTCGGCACGGACGCCAGGGCAGGAGGCAAAGAAAATGAAAAAGTAGTTCCAAAGTGATCGGTAATCAGAGGATGAGATGATCAATCATCAATTGCAGAGAGTCCCGCCCCCGATAGTGATTCACATCCAGCCGGTAAACCGCTGATATTTGCTGCGGTAAATCAAACGCCGTATCACCAGACCCCGCACCTGCATCACTATCCCCCACGGTATTAAAGGCAATGGCATCCAATAAAGTATCGGGATCGTCGACCGGGCTCAAGGTCAACTTAAGATGCTTTTCTCCCACCACCCGCCATTGCGTCACGGTGAAATCACCGTAAAAACAAGGTTCGGGGAAGTGTTGCCCCCAGGGACCACCGGCGCGCAAAGCCTGAGCCGTATCGAAATCCAGTTCGCTGGCGGCCAGTTCACCATCGGTGGCAATTTGCCGATTAAGATCTTCCGGTGAGAGTAATTCGCTAACCACGGCGTCGAAGGCTTTGGCAAAGGCTTCAAGATTCTCGATCGGCAGAGATAAACCGGCGGCGGCGGCGTGACCACCAAAACGAGAAATCAATCCGGGGTTACGGGTGGCAACGGCATCCAGTGCGTCGCGCATATGCAACCCCGGAATAGAGCGGCCAGAGCCTTTTAAATCCGTATCTTTTAAGCCAGAGTCTTTTAAATCAGAGCCTGTTGAATCTAAATCACCACCGTAAGTATCAGCACAAGCAAACGCAATCACCGGGCGATGCAGTCGATCCTTTACCCGCGAAGCCAATAATCCAACTACGCCCTGATGCCAATCGGGATCAAACAGACACAAACCTTTAGGGGCGTGTTCGACATCGAGATCGAGCTTGGCTAAATGTACCAGGGCCGCACGCTGCATATCGGCCTCGATAACGCGGCGGTCGCGGTTGATTTCGTCGAGTTGCACGGCCAAAGCTCGGGCTTCGAAGGGATCGTCTTCGAGTAAACACTGAATTCCGAGGGACATATCATCCAGGCGGCCCGCCGCATTCAACCGTGGCCCAACGGCAAAACCCAAATCTGAGGCCACCATGCGGCTGTGTTCCCGGTTAGCGATATCTAACAAGGCCAGAATACCGGGACGCGCCCGGCCCGCACGAATACGCTGTAAACCCTGATGCACCAAAATGCGATTGAGTTCGTCCAGGCCCACCACATCGGCCACCGTACCCAGTGCGACCAGGTCGAGCCAGGTTGCCATATTCGGCTCTACACCGCGCTCTTTGAACCAACCCTTATCGCGTAAGCGCGTACGCAGCGCGCTGAGCACATAAAATGCCACGCCCACACCTGCCAGATGCTTACTGGGAAACTGACAAGTGGCTTGATTGGGGTTGACGATGGCATCGGCAGCGGGCAACTCTGCGCCCGGCAGGTGGTGATCGGTGACCAGTACTCGAATCCCCGCCTGGTGGGCGGCGGCGACGCCGTCGATGCTGGAAATACCGTTATCAACCGTAATAATCAGGTCTGGGTTCTGCTGCTGCGCAAGGCCCACAATTCCCGGTGTTAAACCGTAACCGTACTCAAAGCGATTGGGCACCAGAAAATCAATATGCTGATAGCCCATCGCGCGCAGCGCCAAAATCATTAGCGCGGTACTGGTCGCACCATCAACGTCGTAGTCGCCAACAATTAAAATGGACCACTGTTCTGCTAGCGCCTCGCACAACAAATCCACCGCCGCACTCAAACCCGCCAAACTATCGGGCGGCGGCAAGCGGTCGAGACCGAGCTCTAACTCTTGCGCCGACGCAATGCCTCTTGCCGCATAAATACGCTGCAATACGTTGGGTAATTCTGAACCAAAGACACCCGGTGGCACCGAAGTGTCACGAGGGCAGATTGAGGATTTTTCGTTGCTGCTTAATAAGCCCATTGCTTATCCAAAAAAGTGTTCTCTAAAAATACTTCCCGAAAGGATATTTCCGGAACATATATTTCCAACAGGCAAATATTCAGGCGCTAGGCCCGAAGATTATCAGCAATAAACTGCTGTACGATGCCCCGGTCGTTTTTAAGGATTTGCACGCGTTCCTCGCGGTCAAATAAATCTGCCATGTGATGAGGCAGAGGTGGGTTGTGAGGGTACCCTGCTTTAATAACGGCTTCGGGGAATTTCGCCGGGTGAGCGGTGGCCAAAGCAATCATCGGGGTATTCAAATTCTTACGGCAGTGACGACCCGCCGCCACACCGATGGCACTATGGGGATCGAGCAAATAATCACTCGCCTCGTATTCACTGCGAATAATATCGATGGTGCCCGCATCGTCCAGGCGATGACTAGCGAATACGGTTTTCGCTTGCTGCAAAGCGTCCGGCTTAAGGCTTACCCCTTCATCGCGTTCGAGGGATGACATTAATTGGTTCAAAGCCACACCGTCTCGACCGTAGAGATCAAATAACAAACGCTCAAAATTGCTCGACACCATAATATCCATGCTGGGCGACAGCGTATGCTGAAGCGCGTGCTGGCTATAATCGTTGCCGCTTATAACTCGATGCAAAATATCATTCGCATTGGTGCCAATCACCAACTGCTCAATCGGCAAACCCATTTTTCGAGCCAGATAGCCGGCAAAAATATCGCCGAAATTTCCGGTGGGCACGGCAAAGGATACCGGACGATGCGGCGCGCCCACGGCTAGAGCCGCCCAAAAATAGTAGACGATCTGGGCCATAATTCGCGCCCAGTTAATGGAGTTAACCGCCACCAGTTGTCGTCCTTCGGGCAAAAACGACTGATCGCCAAAACTGGCCTTAACCATGCGTTGGCAATCGTCAAAATTGCCTTCCAGTGCAATATTATGAATATTGTCTTCCAACACGGTGGTCATCTGACGGCGTTGCACGTCGGAAACCCGCTGGTGCGGATGTAAAATAAACATATCGATATTTTTACAGCGGCGACAGCCTTCAATGGCAGCGGAGCCGGTATCACCGGAAGTCGCGCCCATAATCACAACTTTTTGGTCGCGCTGACCGAGAATGTAATCGAGTAAATGACCTAAAAACTGTAAGGCGAAATCTTTAAAGGCCAGCGTTGGGCCGTGAAACAATTCCAAAACCCATTCGTTATGCCCGCTTTGTACTAGCGGCGCAATGGCGCGGTGGCGAAAGGTATCGTCATTGTAAGACGCATCGATAATACGTTTAAGCTCGACCTCGGGGATACTGTCACCGACGAAAGGCGCCATCACTTTATAGGCCAACTCTCCGTAGCTTAAACCCTTCCAGGAGGCGATTTCCTCAGCGCTAAACTCCGGCACAGTTTGCGGCACAAATAAACCGCCGTCAGGTGCCAGGCCGGTTAGCACGACGTCGTCAAAATTTTGTGCTGCGGTTCCGCCACGGGTACTGATGTATTTCATTGATTTTTTCCTGAGCGACACACGCTTGCGACGCTTATTTTATTACCTTCAAACCTGCCTTCAAATCTGCCTTCAAACTTACCGTCAAATTTGGTTTCAAGCTTGCCATCAAAATCAGGTCTGCCCATCAAGCCCATCCTTGCGAATGTGTACCACAGACCCAACCACGGATTCCAGAGCTTCGATTTCCGTCAACGCCGCACGCAAATTGCTTTCAAGAGTTTCGTTGGTCAACATTATAAGCGGCACTCTATCCTCGCCGGGGCGCGGTTCTTTTTGAATCAAGGCTTCAATACTAATACCGCGAGCACTCATAATCGTCGCCAGTTGCGACAGCACACCCGGCTTATCGAGGGCCGATACGCGTAAATAATGGGCGCTCACGGTATCTGCAATCGCCAGTACACCGGGATCGCGCAAGGCATCGACGGCCACGCCTAAAGGCGATGCCGGTACCAGCGATGACGGCGACTGCGCAACGCTCGCTCGTGCAATTTCAATAATATCGGCCACTACCGCAGAGGCCGTAGGCTCGGCTCCCGCTCCCGCTCCGTAGTATAAAGTGGGGCCCACGGCATCGCCTTTTACCATCACCGCGTTCATCACGCCGTTAACTTGAGCAATCAAACATTCTTCCGGCACCAGCGTGGGGTGAACGCGTAGCTCAACGCCCTGCTCGCGCTGTCGAGCAATACCTAAATGCTTAATGCGATAACCCAATTCCTCGGCGTAGACCACATCTTCCGGGGCAATCTCGCTAATCCCTTCGGTATAGACTGCATCAAAACGCAGCGGCATACCAAAAGCCAGCGCCGCCAAAATCACTAATTTATGAGCGGCATCAATGCCCTCAACATCGAAGGTGGGATCGGCCTCGGCATAACCCAAAGCCTGGGCTTCGGCCAATACATCGGCAAAGTCACGGCCTTTATCGCGCATTTCGGTAAGAATAAAATTGCCGGTGCCGTTGATAATGCCGGCCACCCACTCGATACGATTAGCCGACAGGCCATCGCGCAGTGCTTTAATAATAGGGATACCACCGGCCACCGCCGCCTCGAAGGCAACCGTGACGCCCTGCTCGCGAGCGGCGGCAAAAATCTCGTTACCGTGCTCGGCAATAAGCGCTTTGTTGGCCGTAACCACATGCTTGCCGCTGGCAATCGCCGCCAATACTAATTCTCGGGCCACGGTGGAACCGCCGATCAGCTCGACAACAATATCAACATCGGGGTTTGTGGCCACGGCAAAGACATCCGCAACTACGGGAATCTTGTCACTATCACAATCAGGATTGACGCTGCGAGCGCCGATTTGAACAATTTGGATATCAGTGCCAGCGCGAGCCGCACACAAATCAGCGTTGCGACGCAGCACATTAACCGTGCCGCCACCGACCGTCCCCAACCCGCAAATACCCACCCTTACCGACATGCTCTGCCCTCAAAGCCCTAGCTTGAAAAAATGAGGGCCACCTTAAAGGCGCTGCGAACGACTGTCAACGCGCGCCCATACCCGATGCATACCCGATGAAAGCCTGGCGCTGACCCAGTTCAGTCCTGGCTTAGTTCCTTTAAAGCCCCAAAAGACGCACAAAATCGGCGGTGGTGCGATAACCCGGAATCAAAGTTCCGTCGTTAAGCACAATAGCGGGGGTGCCATTAACCCCCATTTCGGCTCCCAGTAGATACTGTGCGGCAACCGGATTGCCCTCGCACAAATTCTCCTCAATGGCGATACCGTTTTTAAGTTGCGATAACGCTGCCCTTTGATCTTTCGCACACCAGGCAGAGACAATTTTTTTATACGACGGCGAATCAATTCCCGCGCGGGGAAACGCCAGATAACGCACTTCTATCCCGGCGGCATTTAACTGCGGCACGTCCTGATGTAGCTTGCGGCAAAACCCGCAATCTACATCGGTGAAAACATTCAGCACGCCGCGAGTCTCCGCTGCGGGGCTAAAGATAATCATGTCATTAAGATCCAGCGCAGCAATGCGTTCGGCCCGCATCCCCACCTGCTCCATATCGCGCACATTGACCATCAGGCCGGGGCGAACCTGATACAACGAACCGTCAAAAAAGTACTCGCCCTGATTCACTACATACAGCAAGGGTCCATTTTCTACCTGCACTTGATGAATACCCGGAAGAGGACTGGTCTCCACACTCAAATACACCAGATCAGACCGCGCGGACTGCAAGCGCGCGATAATTGCCGCCGACACCTCTGGAGTAACAGAACGAGAATCAGCAGCGGACTTGTCTGCCGCCAGTACCCCCAGGCCAAAACAAAACAAGCCTATCGAGGCAACAACAGAGAATAATTTCACAGGACTTTCCTTTAGGTATGAGGCTGGTATTTAGCAGCGAGACGAGTAACTTGGATTATAGCCGCAGACGGGGGTTCCCTTCTAATCGATATCACTTAGCCTAATAGGATCTAAGGGGCTTAGCAAAATCAACCACGAGGGTGGTGCTGGCTATGGAGTTCTTGCATACGACTCTGGGCAACGTGAGTATAGATTTGTGTGGTAGAGAGATCACTGTGGCCCAACAATAGCTGCACCACCCGTAAATCAGCGCCGCGATTGATCAAATGCGTGGCAAATGCGTGGCGTAAAGTATGCGGCGATAATGGCTTGTCGATACCGGCAACAGCGGCCCAGTGTTTAATACGATACCAAAAGGTTTGTCGCGTCATCGCCTTACCGCGCTTGCTAGGGAACAGCGCATCGCTCTGCCTCCCCGCGAGCAAGTCCAAACGCGCACCCGCAATAAAACTTTGCAGGCAATGCAGCGCTTCCTCGCCCATGGGCACTAAGCGTTCTTTATCACCTTTACCGGTAACTCGTACCACGCCCTGGCGTAAATTCACTTGATTAACGGTAAGGCCGGTCAATTCACTCACCCGCAAACCCGTCGCGTAGAGCAGCTCTAGCATGGTGCGATCGCGCATTGCTAGCGGGTCTTCTATCACAGGGGAGCCTGCCGTCGAATCATTCCCGGAGCCACCTTGCCTGGGAGCTTCAAGCAAGCGGTCAACCTCCGCTTCGGTCAAGGTCTTGGGTAAAGGCCGACCCAGCTTGGGACTGGAAATCGTCACCACCGGATTGTCCTGTAACTTACCTTCGCGCACCTGGTACTGATAAAAGCCGCGTAAACACGACAGCCCCCGCGACACCGAACGCGAGCTTGCCTTAGCTTCATAGCGATAAGCCAGATACCCTTGCACGCCGGCAGCATCGGCTTGCATTAAATCCTCACCCCGTTTTATCAACCAGGCTTCAAACGCGCATAAATCGAGACGATAGGCACTTAAGCTATTCTCGCTCAGACCTTTTTCCAGCCACAGCGCCGTTAGATAACTATCGATCACAGGGCTGATTTCGCTCATCTACTGTTCTCTTATCTACTTAAAGACCTTCTCATAAGATCTACTCGGAAAATCTTCTCGATAGCCGACTGTGGATGCTTACTTCTCTTTGCGCTTAATCTGCTTAATCATCCCGCCGACAAAAAACTGCAACATGCCAGACAGCGGCGACAGATTCCAGTCAACAGAGCCACCCTTCCCCATGCGGTCAATTTGAGTGGCGTGCCAACCCACATCGGCAAAGCTATTCAAGACCCGGATACGGCGATTATCACTAGCCGGGCTGAACCAGCGTTTACCCAGGGCTATATTTTTTGTCGCAATGCGCGCCGAGGTGACGCTGCCATCGAGAATATGATTGGCCAAATTCGGCTCCGACGACAGCGGGCGGCCCAAACCCACCAGGTCAGTCACGCCGCTGGCAACGGCTTCCTCCATACCTTCCACGGTACGAAAGCCCCCAGACACCATCAAAGGCACATCGCATTGCTGGCGGATTTTTCGTGCCATATCGATAAAATAGGCTTCGCGTTTAGCCGATGCCGCCGATATCACCTTCTCGCCTTCCGCTGTGGCACCGCCCTCTTCGTCGAATACAGCCATTTGTTCGTAAGTGCCACCAGACAACTCGATTAAATCGACGCTCTCCTGCTGTAACCATTGAATCACCGTGCGCGAATTTTCTTCGGAGAACCCGCCTTTTTGAAAATCTGAAGAATTTAATTTCACGCTGATGGGAAAGTCCGGGCCGACGCTGGCGCGTATCGCGCGCACGCTCTCAAGCAAAAAACGTGCGCGATTCTCCAACGACCCACCCCATTGATCTGTGCGTTTATTCACCAGTGGTGATAAAAACTCGCTGATCAAATAACCGTGAGCACCGTGCAATTGCACGCCGGTAAAACCGGCTTTTTTAGCGATTTCGGCGGTGCGCACAAAGCGCTGAATAATATCCTGAATTTCATTTTCTTCCAGCGCACGGGGCTGGCCGTGAACCCAGAGCATTTCGACTTTGATGGGCGACGGCGCCACCGGCTTGCGGGATACGTAGATAGGTGACTGCCGTCCCGGATGACTAATCTGCATCCACAACTGCGTGTCGTTGCTCGTACCGGCTACGGCCCAGGCGCGCAGCTGGTCTATAGAGCGTTCATCCTCCAACACCACATTGCCCGGGCGCTCTAAATAGCGTCTATCCACCATCACATTGCCGGTCACCGACAAGCCAATACCGCCGTCGGCCCAACGGCGATACATTCGCGCAAGCTCGGGCGTGGGGTTATCCCATAGGTCGGCCAGGCCTTCGGTCATCGGCGCTTTGCCAATACGGTTTTTAATAGTTACACCACAGGGCAGTGTAAAAGGTTTGTTAAGAATACTACTCAAAATACATTCTCCCGATCGTTAGTGTTAAAAATTCATCAATACCTGAACATCGATACACCGATACACCGATACAAAAAATCACAAAGTGCCCGCAGTGAGCCTTATATTTAACCCTGTTCAGCCAACTGTTGCTCGCGGAAATCCAACATGCGCTGCAAAGGCACCATCGCTTGCACGCCCAACAGCGGATCAACCTGCACTTCATTAAGCTGACCTTCCAGGGATTCCGCCAAATTACTCAGGTGGTTCATAGCCATCCACGGGCAATTGGCGCAACTGCGGCAAGTCGCGCCATGACCCGCAGTCGGCGCAATAATTAATTCTTTATCCGGCGCACGTTGCTGCATTTTGTAAAAAATGCCTTCGTCGGTGGCGACGATGCACTGCTTATTGGGCAAGCTACGCGCCGCTTCTATTAATTGCGAGGTGGAACCCACGGCATCCGCAATAGCAATAACATTTTCCGGAGACTCGGGATGTACCAAAATCGCAGCATCGGGATAAAGCTGTTTAAGATCCCGTAGGCCGCGCACTTTAAACTCCTCGTGCACCACGCAACTACCATCCCACAACAACATATCGGCGCCGGTTTTTTTCTGCACGTAACTGCCTAGATGTTTGTCCGGTGCCCACAGAATTTTCTTGCCTTCGCTGTCGAGGTAATCCACCACATCCAGTGCAATACTGGAGGTCACTACCCAATCTGCCCGGGCTTTGACCGCCGCCGAGGTATTGGCGTAAACCACCACGGTGCGATCCGGATGTTGATCGCAAAATTCGGCAAATTCATCTGCCGGGCAACCGATATCCAGGGAACAAGTCGCCTCTAATGTGGGCATCAACACGGTTTTTTCAGGGGTGAGGATTTTTGCGGTCTCGCCCATAAATTTGACTCCCGCCACTACTAATGTCGAGGCCGAATGCTGTTTGCCAAAGCGAGCCATTTCCAGGGAGTCCGAAACAATACCGCCGGTTTCCTCAGCCAATTGCTGAATCGCCGGATCGGTATAGTAATGCGCCACGATTACCGCGTCTTTCTCTACCAACAAGGCCTTGATACGATCGTAATACTGCGCCCGCTGTGCCGCGCTATCGCGAGGCTCTTTGCCCAGGCCATCCAAATGGCGCTCAACCGTTTCGCGAAAACGCTGACCATCGGCAATTTGTAGTTTCTGTGTCATTTATCATCTCTTACTTATTAACGAGCGCCTTTTCGAACACAAAAAGGCCTGGCTGAATTCTAACATAAGCCCTTAGGCAAGCCGCTAGTCAACGCCAGTGATCCGCAGGCGCCACTCTTCCGCATAAATCTGTTCAGCACAAATCTGTTCAATACAAGTCTGTTCAATAAAAATCTATGCACCGAACCCCCTGAGACAAACACCTTTTGCCGCTGCCCCCTCAAACACAGATGCCAAATACGATGACCTGGCAAGCCGGAACGAGAAACGGGCAGGGAAAACGTGACCCAGTTCACAGAATCAAGATTATATGCAAATAATTATCTCAAGGCCTCATACAATGCCGCACCGTAAAAACACGGTCTCAAGCAGCATTTCGATATTTTTGCCCCAATTTCCACCCGTAATCACCACCCGCAATCCCCAATAGCCACCCGTAATATTGGCATCTTGCCTTACATCAGGAACACTTAGTCATGCAAAGAACATTAAAGAAAAAAGCACTTGTCCAGGCATCAACCCTCGTCTTCGGATTAGTAGCTGCCGCTGGCGCTCACGCCTTGACCGCCGACGAAATCGAAATCCACGGCTTCTTTACTGCCGGTGCCACTATTAGCGATGCCGATAAAGTGTATTTGCGCACCACCGATGATGACATTTCCTTTGACGAAGATTCGGTACTCGGCTTGCAAATCATTGTCCCGGTAGACGACAAAATCACGTTGCAAGCACAGTTGCTTGGCAATGGCTCCAGAGAGTCTGACACCAACTTCGAAGTCAAAGTCGACTGGGCCTTTGCGGGTTACCAGGTTAATGACAACCTGACTATCCGCGCCGGACGCATTCGCGCACCCTTGCTCATGCATATGGAATACATCGAAGCTGGCTACGCCTACCCCTGGATTCGCGGGCCTCAGGAAGTCTACGGCCTGATTCCTCTCAACTCCTTTGACGGCGTCGACGCACTATTCACTGTTCCCGTTGGCGATTTTGAATTCAGCTTTCAGCCCTTTATTGGCAGCAAAGATGAAGAGCTTTCCGTACAGCAACTCGGCCTCGTTATTGACACCGAACTCGATAACATTATGGGTGCCAAATTTTCGCTCAACAACGACTATGTCAATTTCGTTGCCAGCTACGCATCTCTGGAATTTAGTTTTGACGAAAACAACGTACTGTTTCTACCCCCATCGCCCTTCGCAGCCCCCACAGACCGCGAAGTGGATGTTTTTAATGTTGGCGTAACCGTCGACTGGAATAACCTGTTATTCATGTCGGAGTACGCCAAAGTCAAAATTGAAGACGCTGCTTCGGGAGAAATGCCCGTACCTACTAACGCCGCCTGGTATGCCACCGCAGGCTACCGATTTGGCAACATAATGCCTCATATCACCTACGCCGAACTCGATACCGAAAACAACATTTTTGGTTCTGCCAGCAAAACCGTGACCCTTGGCGTGCGTTACGAACTTGGCGATGCTTCAGCACTTAAGGTTGAATGGGCCAATGTGGAAACCAGAGATAACACCGGCGGCTTATTTGGCCCGGATGCTCACCCCAATCACTTCAACGACGATGCCGATGTTTTTAGTGTTGCCCTCGATGTCACCTTTTAAGTGCCCGTAATCAGAATATCAAAGGAAGAAGGTAATGAATAAATTACAAAAATCCCTCGCTGCGGGTGCGCTAACCACTGCACTAGTTTTAGCCAGCAGTGCTAACGCCGAGTTAGCCATTGTGGTCAATCCCGACTACAGCGGTGGTAATATCAATATGCAGGACATTAGAGACCTGTATCAGGGCAAAAGTAAAACCCTGAACGACGTGCAAGTTAAAGCCGTAGATCAATCCAGTGGCAGCAGCGCGCGCAAGCAATTTTTATCTACTGTGCTGGAAAAAAGCGAATCTGAGATGAACCGCTATTGGTCACGACTCATTTTCTCCGGTAAAGGCCGTCCTCCGGAAGTGCTGGACAGTGCCGACGCGATCAAACGCTGGATTGCACTTAATCCAGAGGGTATTGGCTATATTGACGCAGACGATGTCGATGACACTGTAAAAGTGTTATTGAAAGTGACCCAATAGGCCGAGGAAGTGCAATACGTAAAAACGCGAGTATCTACTCGCGTTTTTACGTTAAAATGCCCACTGGAATTGCTGCACCATGGGGCAAAGCAGTACTCTTAAACAAACAAGTTAGACGTGCCTGGTTTAACGTGCCTGACTAGACGTGCAATAGGAAAAACTGTGACCTCAAGGGCCAGCTAATATGACTGCATTAGCACCAGGCGACAAGAATCACAAACAACACAAACAACACAAACAAATGAGCATGGATACATGACAAAAAATACATTGTTTACGCGACTCCCCAAATTGCGTGATTTAACGATGACCTTTCGGATGTC
The DNA here is from genome assembly GCA_018069525.1 of Porticoccaceae bacterium. Taxonomy (GTDB): domain Bacteria; phylum Pseudomonadota; class Gammaproteobacteria; order Pseudomonadales; family Porticoccaceae; genus JAGPUQ01. The sequence continues at coordinate 64,741 of JAGPUQ010000026.1, forward strand.
CCTTATTGTCGTAATGTTGGGGATCGCCGCGGTCGCTATTACTGTAGCGTATTTTTCGGTACTCAATATCACCGATCAAGCCCAAAAATTAGAACGCCGCACCACCGATATAGTCCATGTTATTGGCGAAATTAAAGCCACAGTCATCGAAGTTAGATTCAACGAAAAAAGTTTTTTCTTACATAACGACTCCGCTTACCGGGACGCAACGAACACTAGTATTAAAACCTTAGAAAGTCTATTAAACGAACTCACAGTTTTGCTTTCCGAGCAGCACACAACGACCTCCCAGGGCAATACCGATGCCGATATTATGCCTTTGCTGTATAAAGCCATGGCCGACTACAAATCATTCTTTAACGCGGTGACTGAAAGCCGTATCACTTTTGGACTGCACAATAATGCCGGCTTAAAAAGCAAGCTTATCGCCCAGGTGAACGCCCTGGAAAGCTCCGTGCTCAGCTCGGGAAGCGACAATCCCAATCTCACTATTTCGGTGATGCGGCTACACCAGGCTCAAACTGAGTACCTGGCTGCCCCTAATGACGGCTCGATAGCAATTATCGGCTCTGAGCTCGAATACCTGGGTGAACTCTTTGATGAGCAAGCGTTTAGCGTGCAGACTAAACAGAATTTAATTCAGAATCTGGACGACTACCAGGTCATGTGGCCCGAAATAATAGGCATCGTATCCGGTATAAAAACGGCAGAGGCCTCGTTCGCACAAGCCGCCAATGCAATCGCCCCCCTGCTCGGACAAACTCAACAGTTGACAGCACAAGTGCGGGACACCAACGCGAAACTGATTGCGCGCGACCGCAGGGCCGGTACCATCCGGTTTTTCATCGTTGTGTGTTCGATTCCTGCGGTGTTAACGCTTGCCTTCCTGTTATTCACACTCGACATTATCCGTCGCGTTAAATCTGTATTACAGGCGGCATCCACTATCGCTGCCGGCGATCTATCTCAGGACATTGAGCATACCGGCTGGCGCGACGAGCTCGGACAACTGTCTAATGAAATGCTCAATATGAAGGCCAGTCTCAATAACGTGATCAGTAAAACCCGACAGGCGTCCACCCAGGTTGCGGTGGCCTCTAGCCAGGTACTGGGCGGCAATACCGAGTTGAGTTCCCGCACCCAGGAGCAGGCTTCTAGCCTGGAAGAAGTCGCCGCCAGCATGGAAGAAATGACCGGCACCGTGGACACCAATGCGGAGAACGCAACGCGCGCAGCGGATCTGGCTAAAGGCGCCAAAGATTTAGCTGGTGATGGTGATGAGGTCGCAGTCAAGACCGCAGCCGCCATGGCGCGGATCGAACAATCTAATGCCAACATTGCCGAAGTGCTGGAGTTGATTCAGGACTTTGCGTTTCAAACCAATTTACTGGCTCTCAATGCCGCTGTAGAAGCGGCTCGCGCCGGAGAACACGGTCGAGGTTTTGGCGTGGTGGCCAGCGAAGTTCGCAACCTGGCTGGCAGCAGTGCTAAAGCCGCCAAAGACATCAAGGCAATGATTAATGAAAGCGTTAAAAACATTAACGAAGGTACTGAGCTGGTCAATAATTCCGGCAATACGCTCCGCCAGATCGTGTCCTCCTCCAGCGATGTTAGCGACCTGGTCAGCGAAATTGCCGCAGCGAGTCAAGAACAGTCTGCGGGTATTCAGCAGGTCAATCGCGCCGTGGTAGAGATGGATAGCATCACCCAACAAAACGCCGCTCTAGTGGAAGAAGCCGCTGCGGCTAGCGAGGCCATGGGTGTACAGGCGCAGCAATTGAAAGAACTGGTGGCGTTTTTTAAAGTTGAGGGCGGTGAGAACAGCGATACCGAAAACCGAGAATTTTATGCACAAACCGAGACCGCTGCCACTCCGACCCGCTCAAACGGAGCGGATCTATCGCCGGTCACCAGGTCCGCTGAAGCAGACCGGCAAACCGCAGCGCGTAGCGTCTCCGATCAGCCGATAAACCCCAAACACAAAGACGAAGAGTGGTCGCAGTTTTAAGCGAGGTTCCTTACTCCAGAAAACTATTTATGAAACCAACAATCCTGACATCACCGAAACTTGGTCTAAAACATCGCTTCTCTCTTCGCGGAGCGAGCATCGGCCAAAAAATGCTTCTCGGCCAATTAGGCATAGTGGCTGCAGCCATCTGCGTAACCTCCTCACATTACTACGCCAAAAGTGTCCATAGTGAACTCTATACTGAAACCACCATCACTAACTCCGTGAGCAGCGTATCGCAGCAAGTCAGCACACAAATTTTGGCATTGAGGCAATTCGAGAATAATCTTTTCCTGCTAGACAACAACAGTAGTACGTTACAGGCGCACCGAGAAACTCTGCAAAACACTCTGGAACTGACTGACGAACTGGGTCAGGAACTGAACAAACTCGACACTGACGACGACAGCACGAGTAAAACTGGGCTTCTCGCTGCAGCCAAACTGAAAGAGTCTATCGACTCCTATGGCCAACAGTTTGAATCACTTATTAATAATTCACCTCAACAAAACGACAGCGCTTTGGTACTCCATGCCAGGCGCTCTAATATAGCTTTATCCAAAGCACTTGAACCGGCTTTATCTGCCATTAAAAATATTCAAGATATGACCACCGGGATTCAAGTCAAAGCTAAAGACTCTCGGCAGGATAAAATTTACCGGATAGATGCGACTTTCTATTTTCTATTAGTCATTGCCTTCATCCTCTGCGTATTAGCCGCAAGCCTGTTTTCATTCGGTGTACTACGGCGCATAAAAAGCCTGCTGAGCGTCTCAAGCTCAATGCATAACGGAGACTTCACCCAAGAGGTGGAGTATAGCGATAGAGGAGATCAATTGGGCGAGCTATCGCGCAACATGTCTACCTTGATGGAAACTTTGAACCGGGTTATCGGCGAGACCCGTCGTAGTGCCGAACAGGTGGCAGTGGCCTCAAATCAGGTATTGGGCGGCAATACCGAACTCAGTTCCCGAACTCAGGAGCAGGCCTCCAGCCTGGAAGAAGTCGCCGCCAGCATGGAAGAAATGACTGGCACCGTGGACACCAATGCGGAAAACGCAACGCGCGCCGCGGAGCTGGCAAAAAACGCCAAGAATCTGGCCGCTGATACTAATAATCTTGCTTCTCGCACAGCCGCGGCCATGGAACGCATTGAAACCTCCAATAATAATATTGCAGAAATACTGGAATTGATTCAGGACTTTGCCTTCCAAACTAACTTACTGGCACTGAATGCCGCTGTCGAGGCCGCCCGCGCGGGTGAACATGGCCGAGGTTTTGGCGTCGTCGCCAGTGAAGTCCGTAACCTGGCGGGCAGCAGTGCCAAAGCCGCCAAGGACATCAAAGCGGTTATCGCAGAAAGCGTCAAAAATATTGCCGACGCGACTCAAATGGTCGGCGGAGCGGCCGAGAGACTTGGACAAATTGTGGATGCTTCCAGCGATGTCAGCGACTTGATCAGCGAAATTGCCGCTGCCAGTCAGGAGCAGTCCGCCGGCATTCAGCAAGTCAACCGCGCCGTGGTAGAAATGGATAGTATTACTCAACAAAATGCCGCGTTAGTCGAAGAAGCAGCGGCAGCCAGTGAGTCCATGGGTGTGCAGGCGCAGCAACTCACCGAACTGGTGGCGTTTTTTCAGCTGAATGATAACGACGCTCTTGAAGAACAAAGCATTGGCTCCAGCATGCCAAACGCCCCGGCACCCCCTTCGATTCAACCCGGTAAAGCTAATCAACTGGCAGCAAGAAGCGCGAGTAAAACGACTTCAATTAATCATCCAGGCGAAGACAAAAACAAAGACGAAGAATGGTCGCAGTTTTAAACCATCAACCGTTTCACGCCGCAATCATTAAAATTTCTGCGTCAGGCAGTATCTTCTCCATCGCACAAGATTCATAGGCACATATTTTTATGCTTAAAATAATCGTTTCTCTGTTGCCGAGTTTTCGCCGTATTTCACTTATTAAAAAACTCACCTTTGGGGTGGTGGCGATTATCGTGATATCTGCTGCTATGTTTATAGTTGGCTACTGGTTTTCAGTAAAATTTGGAGACCAGGGCATTGCCATGGGCAAAGCATCCACGCAACTTACCGAACTGATTGGCGAACTGCGTAATTCTGGACAGGAAATGCGTCGCCAGGAAAAAAGGTTTCTGCTGGAAGATAAACAAGATGCCCTGGAGAAACATCGCATTCACTACCAGCAAATCATCGCGGCAAGCGAGCAACTACACGTCCTCTTCAATACCGACGAAAATCATTCCAGGAGCGCTGAAAACACCCGCACTGAAAGCACAATTATTGAAAATACGGAGTCGGAAGGCATAAAGATCCTTCAAGATTTACTCCACAAACTCTCCGACTACAACACTTTTTTTGCCACGGTTGTCGACAGTCACAGCAAAATTGGTTTTGACGATAAGCAGGGCATTAGAGCCAAACTGACACTAACGCTGGATCAGCTAGAAAACGGGGTGCTTACCTCTGACGCTGACGATCCCACTCTGATGGTCTCGGTGCTGCGTCTTCGGCAGACTCAAAATGAATACCTAAACGCCAGCACGGAGCAACAGAAGCGGGTTCTCGGCACTATTGGTGACGAACTACAAGCCCTGCGTGGTTTAATTTCTACCCGAACCTTATCAGGTAGTGTGAGCAAGCAGTTAACTGAGGGCGTTGATTCCTATCAGGCCTTGTGGCCCGAATTAGTCGCACTATCTGCCGGGATGAACAACTCTCGACAAGCCTTCGTTCAAGCGGTGAGCAACATCAATCCAATGATCGAACAAATAAGTACCTTCGCAACGCATGTACGCGCTAAAAACTACCAGGAAATCCAAGAAAAACGTCGGTTGGGCATAATAACTTTCGGCATATCCCTTTTCATTGGGGCACTTTTTGTAGTCTTCTTCGGCGTTGTGTTGGCGCGCACCCTTCTGGGACGTATTGCAACAATCCGGGACAACATCGTTGCTATCGCCAATGGCGACTTCACCCAAGACACACCGAATACAGAGTGGGACGATGAACTAGGCGAGGTATCCCAAAGCATCGTCGCCATTAACGCTAATCTGGGCCAAGTTATCAGTAAAGCCCGTCAAACCTCTACCCAGGTTGCGGTGGCTTCTAGTCAGGTACTGGGCGGCAATACCGAGTTGAGTTCCCGCACCCAGGAACAGGCTTCCAGTCTGGAAGAAGTCGCCGCGAGCATGGAAGAAATGACCGGGACCGTAGACACCAATGCCGAGAATGCCACGCGCGCTGCGGAGCTGGCCAAAGGCGCCAAAGATTTGGCCAGTGATGGCGATGAGGTTGCCTCGAAAACGGTGGCTGCCATGCAGCGCATTGAGGCCTCCAACACCAATATTGCTGAAGTATTGGAATTAATTCAGGACTTTGCCTTTCAAACCAATTTGCTGGCGCTGAATGCGGCCGTAGAAGCGGCTCGCGCCGGAGAACACGGTCGAGGTTTTGGCGTGGTGGCCAGCGAAGTGCGCAACCTGGCCGGCAGCAGTGCTAAAGCCGCCAAAGACATCAAGGCAATGATTAATGAAAGCGTTAAAAACATTAACGAAGGTACTGAGCTGGTCAATAATTCTGGCAATACGCTCCGCCAGATCGTGTCCTCCTCCAGCGATGTTAGCGACCTGGTCAGCGAAATTGCCGCTGCCAGTCAGGAGCAGTCCGCCGGCATTCAGCAGGTCAATCGTGCCGTGGTAGAGATGGACAGCATTACCCAACAAAATGCGGCGCTGGTGGAAGAAGCCGCCGCGGCTAGTGAAGCTATGGGCGTACAGGCGCAGCAACTCAAAGAACTGGTGGCGTTTTTCCAACTGAGTGATAACGACGCTCTTGAAGAACAAAGCATTGGCTCCAGCATGCCAAACGCCCCGGCACCCCCTTCGATTCAACCCGGTAAAGCTAATCAACTGGCAGCAAGAAGCGCGAGTAAAACAACTTCAATTAATCGTCCAGGCGAAGACAAAAACAAAGACGAAGAATGGTCGCAGTTTTAAATATAGTGTCGGCTTTCCCGGAGAGCCAGCAACAACCCCACCGGTTTCCTCTGTCAACACCTGAATTGGTCAGTAATAGATCACGACAACCGCATCTTTCTATACCAGACAGCCCTTAATACGGCGTCGCTGCTGTCACTCTACTACTGCGTCGCCACTGTTCTCGCTACCAGGACTGCTTAACGGTCTGACAAAACCCTGGCCACTAGTAACCGGCACTCTATAGTTAGTCACCGTGTTATTTTCATTTTTTCAGTACGCTCCTATATAATGCAGAATGGTTTACGCAATCAGGGCCCCGGTAATGGAGAGTAAGTTTAAGCCAGGCGGACGTAGAGCACTCCTTCCTAACTTCCGCAATTTGAAGTTTTTCCACCGTATAGCCATAGTGTTGTTGCTGTTGACGATCAGCGCGGCAACCATAATCGCTGGGTACCTTGGTACACAAAACGTGCTCAGTGACGCTGAAACGCTCGAAGCTGAAACTGTCGAACTCGTCGATATCATTGGCAAAATCAAATCCGGGGTGCTTGAGGCGAGACGCCAGGAAAAGAACTTCCTGTTACGCCACGAGCTTGCCTATCGAGATGCGCATGGCATAGCCATCCAAACCCTGGAGAGCGACTTAGACGCCCTGGAAGTCATGCTTGGCAAGGTGCAGATAGTCGATAACCTTATGGACGAGTCTGCCGTTGTTGATGATGACGCAGACATTGTTCCCCTGTTACGCAATGCTCTGACCAATTACCAAACATTTTTTACCGCTATGGTGGAGAAACGTCTCGCTTATGGTCTGCGCATAGATACCGGTTTAAGGGGCGCTCTCGCATTCCAGCTCGACACCCTGGAAGGCGTGTTCCTCAAGGTTGATGATCCTAACCTTGCCATTACGGTGATGCGGCTACGGGAGATACAATCCCAATACCTTGCCTCCCCCAGCGCAACCGGGATGGCGCTGATTGAATCTGAAATCGAATATTTACGTGAGCTCGTGGACGAACAAGCTATTGACGCCACAAACAAACAAACCCTGGTCCAGAACATCAACGACTATACAAGCAAGTGGCCCGAAATACTGGCTATCGTGGCTGACATTGAGACCACCGAAGCTTCGTTTACCGCAGCCGTGAATCAAATCGATCCGCTAATTGAACAAACCCACGGACTGGTCTATCAGGCTCGTCTAGCGAATAAAACTAGCTTTCAAACTAAACGCACCTACTCCGATGTTCGCTTCTATTTTATATTGTTAATTATTTTTATTGTGTTATCGGGAGCGTTTGCGCAATTCGCCCGTAATATGATTGTTCGTCTCGGCGCGGCCTTACAAGCATCCTCCTCTATCGCCGCTGGCGACCTCAGTCAAGAAATCGCGCACACGGATTGGGGTGATGAATTGGGCTTGCTGTCGTCCGAGATGGTCAATATGAAAGCCAGTCTCAGTAACGTGATCAGTAAAACCCGGCAGGCCTCGACTCAGGTAGCGGTGGCCGCCAATCAAGTATTGGGCGGCAATACCGAACTCAGTTCCCGCACCCAGGAACAGGCCTCCAGCCTGGAAGAGGTTGCTGCGAGTATGGAAGAGATGACCGGCACCGTGGACACCAATGCGGAAAACGCAACGCGCGCTGCTGAACTGGCAAAAAACGCCAAAAATCTGGCCGCCGATACCAATAATCTGGCTTCTCGCACAGCCGCGGCCATGGAACGCATTGAAACCTCCAATAATAATATTGCAGAAATACTGGAATTGATTCAGGACTTTGCCTTCCAGACTAACTTGCTGGCGCTGAATGCGGCGGTAGAGGCCGCCCGTGCCGGTGAGCATGGCCGAGGTTTTGGCGTCGTCGCCAGTGAAGTCCGTAACCTGGCGGGCAGCAGTGCCAAAGCCGCCAAGGACATCAAAGCAGTCATCGCCGAAAGCGTTAAAAATATTGCCGACGCGACTGAAATGGTCGGTGGAGCCGCCGAGAGACTGGGACAAATTGTGGATGCTTCGAGCGATGTCAGCGACTTGATCAGTGAGATTGCCGCCGCAAGTCAGGAACAGTCCTCCGGCATTCAGCAGGTGAATCGCGCCGTGGTCGAAATGGATAGTATTACCCAGCAAAACGCCGCGCTGGTGGAAGAAGCCGCTGCCGCCAGTGAGGCCATGGGGGTGCAAGCGCAACAACTCACCGAACTAGTGGCGTTTTTTGAGCTCAGTGACAATAACGACGGGAATAACGACGGGAATAACAACACAGCCCTTCCACAACAGCGGGAAGAAATTAGCGCCCCGGCACCAACAAACCCAAAACCTTCGTCGATACCGTCGAGCGCAGACGATGATCATTCATACGATAAATCAACGATAAAAACCGCGCCAGATAAACCGGCTAATCGTAAAACCGAAGACGATGAATGGGCACAGTTTTAAAGTTCTTCACTCTCGTCATTGCCATCGGTATTCTCCAGGGTATTAAACCGAGTGTAATCGATCACTAAATTGCCATCGGCGTGCACTGAAAAAAGATCGGCAAACTCTTTATCGAAGACAAAACTTTTCGTGTCGTATATCTGGTGCGTATGCACGGTCTGGGCAAAAATATCTTCAATGCCGTCCAGCGTAACGATCAGCGTTACCACCTGCTCGTCAAGCGCATCCTGGTCCAGACCATATAAGGGGCTGTGTTGATCGATGATGTGGATCAGTGTCCAGGTGAAAGAAAATATGGGTATATGATCTCGTTCCAGAGTCAAATCAAAGAAGCGACGATCAATCTTACTATCGGGGCTAGCATCCACCATCACCACCGCCGCGTTAACTCTCGTGTTAACAATGGAAGAATGCTTGCGCCCGCTGGCTAAGCGCACCAGTAATGCATCCTGTCCGGCGTGTTTAGTGAACACGACATTGTCGCTAAACATTACACTGGCTCGGGGTTTCGCCAGTCGAGCAAACACCAGGCCAGTCAGTACCGCGACAAATATCAACCCGGAAAACACATCCACCATCACAATGGCGTGGGCATAACCATTTTTTGGCAGCAGATAGCCATAGCCAATCGTAGTACTGGTCTGGAAACTAAAAATATAAGCGTCAACGAAAGAACCGGGGCGGGCATTGAGGATCATATCCCCACTTAAATAATAAATTAGCGCAAAACCCGCATTAATCGAAAGGTAAACCAACACGGCGGCGACGAAAAATTGCGTCCAGCTTGCCACCATAACCCGGTAATAAAAATCGCTGACCAGGGAGCCTTTTAGTCCTTTGCGATGCATGAACACCCCCCCGGCTTTGTTCACTCTCGGCTTGAACGCGCGCGCATCGGCGCGGGTTGGCTGCGGGGATGTATCTCTATCACTACTCATACTGAACCCTGATTATGTTTATATGGAGTTGGTAAGACCACGCAACCATTTTTATGGAAATGGTTCGCGGGAACTATTCGCTGGAATAGTGCCGTAGACTCAATCTGGTGACAACTCTGGGCGCTACGCGTAGGCACAAGAGACAAGCCAGAACAGCGTCCAAAAAAAAGCCTCCGCAAGGGAGGCTGTTTTATTTGGTGGGCCGTGCGGGATTGACTCGCGCCTTCCCTGGCGCTCGGCCCTGCGGGCCGGCCTAAAGGCCGCCCAAATCGGCTCCTGCCGATTTGTCGAACTCGCCGTCGAAGAAACGACTCAACACCCGTACCTCGAGTAATTTCGCGGTGAGCTGTCGTATTAGTATTGAAATTTTGGGTACAGTGGGAAGAAATCTCGCTTATTTTGGACGAACCTTTACGGGATTGACTCGCGCCTTCCCTGCGCTCGGCCCTCCGGGCCGGCCTAAAGGCCGCCCAAATCGGCTCCTGCCGATTTGTCGAACAACTGAAATAACCAACCCAGAACAGCGTCCAAACAAAAAAGCCTCCGCAAGGGAGGCTGTTTTATTTGGTGGGCCGTGCGGGATTCGAACCTGCGACCAATTGGTTAAAAGCCAACTGCTCTACCAACTGAGCTAACGGCCCCGAAAGAGGCGCATATCTTACTTGCCAGCGAAAAAAGGTCAAGCAAAATCAGTGCTTATAACGCGTTGGATCGCTTATTTCCGCTTCGCGGAAGCCCTGGGCGCGTAATCGGCAGCTATCGCAGCGACCGCAAGCCAAACCATCGTCGCTAGGCTGATAGCAAGAGACGGTCAAAGCGTAGTCCACACCGAGTTTCAAACCGCAGCGAATGATGTCGGCCTTACTGAAATCGATCAGCGGCGTGGCAATGCGAAAGCCCTGCCCTTGCACGCCAAATTTGGTGGCCAAATTGGCCGTGGTCTCAAAAGCGCTAATAAATTCCGGGCGGCAGTCGGGGTAACCGGAGTAATCCACGGCGTTGACGCCAATAAAAATAGTCTCCGCCTCTAGCACTTCAGCCCAGCCCAGGGCGATGGCTAGAAACACGGTGTTGCGCGCAGGTACGTAGGTCACCGGAATGTCATCATCCTTGCTGGACAGGGCGCTGTCAGCCGACTGCTCAGCCGATTCCGGCACGGCGATACTATCGTCGGTCAGTGCGGAACCACCGATAGTGCGCAGGTCGAGGCTAACCGTTTTGTGCTCACTAGCACCCATCACAGTACTGACACGGCTTGCGGCAAGTAATTCGGCACGATGGCGCTGTCCGTAGTCGAAGCTCAGTGTATGGCACTGATAGCCCTGCTGCAGGGCCATTGCTAATACGGTTGCCGAGTCCAGTCCGCCAGACACCAGCACCACAGCTTTTTTACTGGGCTTTTTTGTAGGTTTATCCAAGATACTATTTCCGCTTCAAATCTGTTGATCGGTCAATCCGTGTTTTAACGGTTGTGATTTTCGAATCGTGGTTTTCGAACATGATTGTCGAGCTATGATTTTCGAACTGTTGCTTTCAACTTAAGTCATCGCCCCTGTTCATCACCCCACAGGTATTTGTGCAACTGGAGCTGCATGCGTACGGGTAACTTATCTTCCAATACCCAGTCGGCCAACTGACGGGCTTGCAACTGCCCCTGACTCGGAGAGAACAACAGTTCAGCGCCAATATCAGCAAGTCGATAGCGGTCGATGGTCATCCGCGCCCAGTCGTAATCTGCGCGGTCGCATAGCACAAATTTAATTTCGTCTTTGGCAGTCAGCACCGGGATATTGTCCCAGTGATTTTTGCTGACTTCGCCGGAACCGGGGGTTTTAATATCGAGAATAATATGGACCCGAGAATCGACCTCGGCAATCGGTAGTGCGCCGCTGGTTTCCAGCGACACGCGATAACCCCGATCACACAACGCGCTTAGCAGTGGCAAACAATTTGGCTGCGCCAGAGGTTCGCCACCGGTGACGGTGACATAGTGCGCGGCATGGCCCGCAACCTCGCTCAAGATAGCCTCCAGAGTGCGCTTCTCACCGCCGTAAAAAGCATATTCCGTATCGCAATAGCCGCAGCGCAGAGGGCAACCGGTAAGCCGCACAAACACCGTAGGCAAGCCCGCCGTGGTGGTTTCGCCCTGTAGGGAATAGAAAATTTCGGTAATACGCAGACTGTGTTCGCTCATCGGCCCATCAATTGATTATCGGGTGGCGCAGTTTACCGAAAAATACGGCCGTAGTGCCAAATTCTGGTATCTACAGCGCCGGTGTTTAAGAGGTAATGAAAGCATTACTTAATTGACTGATTGGGCCGATGCGTGCGAAAAGGGAAATTTGAGGGGGATAAGAAAGGTCGTCAGGTAAGCCGAAAGTAGTAGGTATTTGAAATGCAGCTCACCGGGCACCTACCATAGGCATTTCCCGATCAGAAATTGGCTTCCAAATAGCGTTGCGCAAGCCTGGCGGCACTGCCATTCCCGGTAGCAGCCGTATCGAGATGCTTGCGCGCTTTTTCCTTTTCACCCATTTGATAGTAGACCGTGCCCAATTTGTAGTGGGCATCCAGAGCTTTGCGGTGAGCGGGGTAATTGTCGACCACTCGACTGAATTCCGCCGCCGCCGCATCAAAGCGACTTTTAACCAGATGAATTTCGCCCATCCAGTAGTAGGCATTAGCGGTATAACTCCCGGCCGGGAAAGCCACGACAAATTCCTGAAAAGCGAGCAGTGATTCGTCCAGTTTACGGGCTTTTAATAAGGCGTAAGCCGCGTTGTACTGTGCGCTTTCCCCATCACCATCAACCCTAGCAAGGGGCGAATCAGTACCGTATGAAGAGCTTTGTGAGGCGCTGGGTGAGGCGCTCGTAGAGGCGTTTGATGAGGCACTCGCTGAGTTAGGGATATTTGCTGATGAATCAGCACTGCCAGGCGATACAGGTCGCAACACAGAGCCCGCGGGAACTGCGGTCATTGCAGCGTTTATAGCAGAAATTCGGCCGTCTAAATCTCCATAATTTTCTGTCTGTTGACGCTTGAGTTGATCGAGCTGATAAGACTGTTGTTCGAGCATGCCGCGTAATTGACGGATTTCTTCCTGCAAAATCTGCATCTGGTAAAACATATCTGCAGGCTCATCGCTCGCTTGAGATCCGAACGCCGGGCTTGGCAACTGGCCCTGCTGGAATTGACCCTGGGATTCACCTTGAGATGATCTGCCCTGATCATTGATATCAACCACTGGTGCAGCAAGAGTAAGCGCCGGTAGCCCTAATAGCGCCGGCAGCCCTAATAAAGCCGCCAGGGTCAAAGACCTCAACGCCATCGACATGGCTTTCGCTGGAGTTGTTTTCATTAAGGTCATGCTCATAAACTCAAAAAAAATGGCCGTTCAACAAGCAAAAATAGCGCCGCAATGACGCGGCGCTATTTTTTCGTACTGCTTTTTTACTACGGTTTCTTTGGTACAGTTTTTTCTGCATTGTCTTCATTTGAAACCCGTCAGGTTAAAAGACTTAAAAACAAGTCCTGTCAAATAAGCCCTACCAAACAAGACAAAATAAAATTGTCATAGTTTCAAAAACCGTTTTACTTCATTTCCACTCGGCGGTTTTGCGCCCAGGCCGCCTCGTTGCTCATGGCGACGGCTGGTCGTTCTTCACCATAACTAATGGCTTCAAGGTTGCTAGAACTCACACCATTTAACACCAGGAAGTCGCGTACCGCTTTGGCACGTCGCTCACCCAGGGCCATATTGTACTCGCGAGTACCACGCTCATCGGCATGCCCTACCAAACGAACATTGCTGGGATTAGCGGCTAGTCTTGCGGCGTGAGTTCTTAATGCGGCGCGAGATTCCGGTTTTAAAATAGCTTGATCGAAGTCGAAGTAAAACACGGTGTCTGCATTGGCGTCGCCATCTAACGAACTACCACTCACAGAGCCATCACCGACCGATCCGGTGGCAACATCGTTACCGGTATTGAGGCCACCGGTACCGGTAGATGCCCCGTCGTCCTTTGGAGTACTAGAACAGGCGGCTAGAAATACGGTACAAAAACCAACCAATAAAATATTTTTGATAGATTGCACTTTCATAAAAAAGCTCCTTATTTTGCATTATTACATTAGGTGATGGGCCAAATTTGCGCTTAATGTAAACCATATTTACCTTAAACGCGACTAAACTCTTACTTTCAAACTAAAGTTAATTCGAAAACGGTGCCCAGGCGGGCTCCCTCACGTCACCGCGACTAGACGGTAACAAGAAGCGAACGCCGGCATCAATGGAAACTGCCGCCAGAACGCCTTTATTGCCCTGCTTTGCGGCGTAAATCACCATTGCACCGTTAGGTGACACCGTTGGCGATTCATCCAGGCGAGTTTCGCTTAAGATTCGAAAATCATTGCTTACCAGGTCTTTTGAAGCGATATGATACCGGCCGTTCTGTCGATGCACCAAAACTAAAGTGCGGCCGTCAGGCGCCAGGCGCGGTCGTGCATTGTAGCTACCCTCAAAAGTAATGCGTTCTACCGCACCAGAATCGAGCGTTAATTTATAAATTTGTGGCGATCCGCCGCGATCCGAGGTAAATAGCAAGGCACGACCATCCGGTGTCCAGGTGGGCTCGGTATCAATGGCGAAGTGTTTGGTTAAGCGAGTAAATGCTCGGGTGGCGAAGCTAAATAGATAGATTTCCGGGTTGCCATCCTTGGACAGCACCAGAGCTAGCTGTTTGCCATCGGGAGACCAGGCCGGCGCACCATTGAGGCCACGAAAATTAGTAACCTGCTCGCGTTGAGCATCGCTTAAACGCTGTCGGTAAATAGCCGGACGACCGGTCTCGAAAGACACGTAAACTAGTTCGCGGGCATTGGGCGCCCAACTCGGCGACATAATCGGTTCTTTCGATTCGAGCATCAGGCGCTCGCGAGCGCCATCCGCATCGGACACCATTAAACGAAAAACAAGATCCTGCCCGCGGGGTGTAGCCGTAACGTAGGCAATACGGGTTGAAAATGCACCGCGCACCCCGGTGATGGTCTCGTATACTTTGTCGCTAATGTAATGGGCGATATCTCTGAGCTCGTTTTCAGACCCTCTAACAAGCTCGGTAAATAGCTTCCTTTCACCGTGTACCTGAAGCAAGCTGAACACCACTTTGTAGCCGCCAGCTGGCTCGCGCTGAACGTCGCCAACCACCAGGTATTCCATACCGGGTACACTCCAGTCGCGGTAGTACACCTCGCTGACACTCTTAGGGAAGGATAGCATATTGACCCGCGACATCGCCTGGAACAAACCGCTGCGATCGAGATCGGCGGCAACGATAGCGCTGATATCCTCCGACAACATAGCCCCGCCGGGATTCATCGGTACCACGGCGATGCGCGCCGGGTTATCGACACCCTCGGTAATTTCAATGGCCAGCTCCGCTTGAGCCGAAGTATTGAAGCCCAGCCACATTATGGCCAGCACCAAACCGAAGCTCGTCCGCGCCAATAAACCGTTAGATTTCAATAGATGTCCAGGGAACGATAAGTAGCTCGAAAAAGATAGACGTCCAAATGTGCGGCTGCGTTTACTACAGATGCATTTGCTGAGGCGATACTTGCTGCTGAGGTATTTGCCAGGCTTGTATTCGGTATAAACCCGCCCATTATTTTTATCATTCACTGGTTCTGCTCTCTTCGCTGCCCTGAGGCGACGGATAAAATGTGGTTTGCGCTAATCACTTCCGTTAATACTGGTCACTGCCGTAAATCCTTGGGGTTAAAGACAAGTAAAAAGCTGCGAAATTCCCTGTCAAACAAGGCCAAATCCTGTTTTGCCAGTTCTGCTATTTTTTCAAAGCGATCCACCTTGCGCACCGCGCGCTCGGCGGAGTAGTCAAAAGCTTCGTTACCACTGGATTTCACAATCGTGACCGAAACCACTCGACCCGTGGGGACCAGCTGAATAGCTAACTCCACTATCATGCCTCGGCGCGCGCTAGACGGCCGACTCCAGTTATTGGATACCCGATCATTAATATAACTACTATAACTACCAATGAGCTGGGCATCTTCCTCCGAATCCAAAAATGCCTGCTCTTCATCCATAGCCGCTAATAGTTGATCTTCGCGCAGCTTGTTTTGCTGGGCCAGCTTTTCTTTGGCGACTTTGTCTTTCGCGGCCTTATCTTTAGCGGCCTTGTCCTTGGCTGCTTTATCTTTAACGGCCTTGTCTTTTGCCGCTTTTGCTTTCGCGGCAGTCGCTCGGCTTTTTTTCTCGAGCCGCGCCTGCTCCTGTATCCGCTGCTGCTTTAGTTCCTGCTCTTTACGTTGCTTTTCTGCGCGGTCTTGCGCCGGTTTAATGGGTGCTTTGGTTTGCGGTACAGGGCGTGCTTTGGGTTTTATCTCCAACAGTGTGGCCTCAATATATTGTGGCCGCACTATTTTTCTCAGTTCAGGTTCACCTTGCCAGCCAACAATGAGCACTAGTAACAAGACCCCGTGCAAGACAGCGCTAAAGCACACGCCTGCCGAATAACTCAACCACTTATCCATGCTTTGCTTACCGACCCGGCACGAGTGGCTCCGTCACCAGGCCCACGCTAGCGGCTCCCGCGCCTTGAAGCTCCGACATTAGGTTGACCACGGCACCGTAATCGACTCGAGTGTCGCCCCACACCAACACCGGGGTTTCGGGCTGCTCGCGCAATACTTTGCCGACTTTGTCCACGATATCGGCAAGGGTTTGCGCCTGGCTTTCGTCATTACTGCCGTTACCGATATCGAGGTAGTAACTGCCGTCGTCCTTAATGGACACCACCAGGGGTTCTTTGTCTTTTTCTTCCAGCGGCTTGGACAGCGCCTGGGGCAACGTTACTTTTACACCTTGCATTAGCAAGGGCGCAGTCACCATAAATACAATCAACAATACCAACATCACATCGATGTAGGGCACCACATTGATCTCGGCGACCAGCTTGCGTTTTTTGCTCTTTTTAAATGACATTCAATCAGGCTTCGGACTGGCTGCTGTGCACACGACGGTGAAGAATGCTGGAAAATTCCTCGGCAAAGGTCTCATAGGCGCTTTGTAAACCTTCGGCATTCGCGGCAAAACGATTGTAGGCGAGTACCGCCGGGATGGCAGCGAACAGACCCATGGCCGTGGCGATTAAGGCTTCGGAAATACCTGGGGCGACTACGGCCAAAGTAGCCTGCTGCACCATGGCCAAACCACGGAACGACTGCATAATCCCCCACACTGTGCCAAACAGACCAATGTAGGGGCTTACGGAAGCCACACTGGCTAAAAATGGCAGGTGGGTGTTGAGTTTCTCTTCTTCTCGGGACAGGGCAATACGCATCGCCCGCTCGGTGCCTTCAACGATGGCTTCGGGATCGACACCGGCTTGCTGGTTGAGCCGATTAAACTCGCGGAAACCGGCGCGAAATACGCCTTCGACGCCACCAATGCGCCCTTCGGGCAGATTTTTTGCACGCCCCCCGCCATCGCTAAATAAGCGATTTAAATCCACACCGGACCAAAAGGTGTTTTCAAATTCTTTTAATTCACTACTGGCCTTTCTCAGGTAAATACCTCGTTGCACGATCATTACCCAGGACATCACCGATGCACCAAGTAAAATCAGCATCACCATTTTTACCGGAATAGTGGCACCGATAACCAGTGCCCATAAAGAAAGTTCCTGCGTCACCTAAGCCCCCTGATCCTGCATTATGTGTTCTGACTGTGTTGTGCGCCTGTGTTGTGGCTGTGTTCGCCTCACCCGATTAACATTTAGCCAAACACTTTATTGATAAACTCTACCGGCATGGCCACCGGTTTCATGGTGCGGCGATCCGCGCAGGCCACTTTGACCTCGCCTTCACACAACAGTTCGCCACCCCGCAGTACCCTTTGTTTAGCCACAAAATAGGCGCGGCCATGCTCGACGCCCTCTGCGGTAACCAGCAGATCGTCGTAAATTCGAGCCGACTTGCGATATTTGATCGACAGCGAGTGCACCACAAAAATCTGATGCTCTCCCCAAAATGCAGGATTCTCAAAACCCAGGTCACGCAACCACTCCGAACGGGCGCGCTCCATGTATTTTAAATAATTGACGTAGTAGACGATGCCCTGGGCATCGGTATCTTCAATATAAACTCGGATTGGCAGTTGAAATTCGGCACTCATACTTACAGTAAATCCTTTTGCTCGACAGTGCTTCCGGCTGATGAAGAACTGCCTGTTGGTGAGGGCTCGGGGGCCTGCGACAGGCTAGTAAGTTCGGCAATGCTGCTGGGTACCTGCAAACCAAAGTGCTGATAGGCCAGACGGGTAACGACGCGCCCCCGTGGCGTGCGCATTAAATAGCCCTGCTGAATCAAGTAGGGTTCGAGGACATCTTCAATGGTATCGCGCTCCTCGCTCAAAGCCGCCGCAAGGCTATCGACACCCACCGGACCGCCGTCAAATTTCTCAATAATGCTTAGTAACAAACGACGATCCATATGATCGAAACCAAAGCGATCGACGTTGAGCATGTCGAGAGCTTTGTCTGCGATGCCGACCGTAATCTGACCATCGGCTTTGACCTCTGCGTAGTCCCGCACTCGCCGCAACAAACGGTTGGCAATACGCGGCGTTCCCCGGGAACGCTGGGCGATCTCTGTGGCCCCTTCGGCGTCTATGACAATTTCCAGGATGTGGGCGGAACGACTAACAATGGTTGCCAGCTCCTCGACGCTATAAAACTCCAGGCGCTGCACAATGCCAAAGCGATCGCGCAGCGGGGAGGTCAATAAACCCGCACGGGTGGTTGCACCCACCAGGGTAAACGGCGGCAAATCGAGTTTAATAGAACGCGCCGCCGGACCTTCACCAATCATAATATCGAGTTGGTAGTCTTCCATGGCCGGATAGAGAATTTCTTCTACGACCGGACTTAAGCGGTGGATTTCATCGATAAACAGCACATCGCCGGGTTCGAGGTTGGTCATAATGGCGGCGAGATCACCGGCTTTTTCCAGCACCGGACCGGAAGTGGTTTTTAAATCCACCTCCATTTCGTTGGCGATAATGTGGGCCAGCGTGGTTTTACCCAGCCCCGGCGGGCCAAATACCAGGGTGTGATCGAGGGCTTCCCCGCGAGCGCTAGCTGCACGGATAAAAATATCCATCTGCTCCCGCATGGCAGCCTGGCCAACATAGTCCTTGAGACTTAATGGCCGCAGAGCGCGGTCGAAGCGTTCTTCCGGAACGGAGCTTTCTGGGGCGATCAAACGATCGGTTTCTATCATAATTCGCTATTAGTCCGCATTAGCAGTCCACATCCACTTGAGCTGCCTACCGGCAAAGTCCTTAGGACTTAGACCTTAGGTAAGGCATGAGAAGGTATTAAACGACGGCCTGGCAACCAACGCCAAGCTTAGCGCGGACACCTTATTTTTTCACCATGCTTTTTAAGGCAAGCCGGATTAAGGATTCGCTGGTCAGCTCGCTTAAATCTTGGTCTTTGATACAGACATTGATCATTTTCGCCGCGTCCTGAGGTTTATAGCCCAGGGAGGACAACGCGCTTTCGGCTTCCTGCACGATGTCGGCTATACCGGGCTGGGTAATATTTCGATTCCAGGTGGCCTGATCTCGAGGCGTACTGCCGCCCAGCGTGTCGCGCATTTCAATCAATAAGCGCTCCGCGGTTTTCTTGCCCACCCCCGGTAATTTGATCAGCTCGGCGGTATCCCCGGTTTGTACACAAGTGACGAAATTGGCGACCGTCATGCCGGACAACACCGCCAACGCCATTTTAGGGCCAACCCCGTTGACCTTAATTAAGGAGCGAAACAAGTGCCGTTCGGCAACGTCGTCAAAACCATAAAGCTGCTGGACATCTTCACGAACCACAAAGTGAGTGTAAAGGCTGATTTCTTTGCCAGACTCTGGTAATTCAAAGAAGGTATTCAGCGACACCTTGACCTCGTAGCCGAGGCCCTGCACATCAATTAACAATTCGGGGGCTTGTTTTTCCAGCAAAATACCGCGGATCGATCCTATCACTCTAAACTCCTGTGTGGGTCGCTGCTAGCGCAAGCGGCCACGGGCAAACCGTGTACCGGGGCTGATAGCGTTTAATTTAAGACTGTTAGCGTGGCAAATTGCCACGGCGAGAGCATCGGCGGCGTCTTCGGCGGGGACAGCCGGTAGTTTTAACAAGCGCTTTACCATCTGCTGAACCTGTTCTTTGTCCGCAGCACCGCTACCCACCACGGCTTTTTTAACGGTGCGGGCGCTGTATTCGGACACCGGCAAATCGGCGTTAACACCGGCCACAATGGCCGCACCCCGAGCTTGCCCAAGCCGCAGCGCGGCACGGGGATCGCGGGCAAAAAATACGTCTTCGATGGCCATTTCATCCGGATTATGGCTAGCAATCAACTCGCTAACGCTATCAAAAATCACTTTCAAACGCGCGGGCAACTCAGCTTCGGGCATGCGGATCACACCACTGGTCAGATAATCTTGCTGGGCGCCAGTCACCTTAATAAAACCGAAGCCGGTGCGCCGGGAGCCGGGATCAATACCCAGAATAATGGTCATTGCTATACCTTAATTACCAGGGGCGGCGGTGCCCTCGTGCCGTACTCTCTGCTGCACCTTTATACTGTACAGTGATAGCGATTTTTTCCATAGCCTTGAACCGACTTTCGCCGCCAAACTGAGCAAAAAAAAGCGGCCTAAGGCCGCCTTGATCGATCACTGTAATGTTCCAGCGATTATTTGTCTTCAGAAGGCTCTTCCGCAGCCGCTTCTTCAGTAGCTTCTTCCGCGCTTTCTTCAGCAACTTCTTCTACAACCGGTGCAGGTTCAGGGGCTTTTTCCGCAGGCGCGGCAATCAAACCTTCGGCTAACAGAATTTTAACTTTATCTTCCTGATTGACCGGCGTGCCTTTGTTACTCTGAACCGCATAACGGCCCGAACGCTTTTGATACACGGTATATTGATCGGTATTTTTAACGACTTTCATTGATAATTAACTCCCGGTGTTGTGTTGTGGTGCAGTGTTTAATGTATTTAATGCGTGAAGCAGGTGACTCGCGCGACTTTCGGCTTTATCCAAATTCTGTCTCGCGGCCGTAAAAATCAATCGAGCTGTTCTAAAATTTCGATGGCAATATCGGCATTGGTGTAGACATTTTGCACATCATCCAAATCTTCCAGATGCTCGACCAAACCAATAATTTTTTCAGCGCCCTCCTTATCCAGCGGCACCGTCAGCGAGGCAATACGCGTGACTTCCGCATCCTCAGGTGCCAGATCGGCAGCAATCATCGCAGCATTTACTTCGGCGAAGGTTTCCCAGGCCGTGATCACGTCGATGGAGCCATCGTCGTTGCTGGTGACGTCATCGGCACCGGCTTCGAGGGCAACTTCCAGGACAGTATCTTCATCGCTACCGGGCGCATAACTTAGCTGCCCGACTTTATTAAACAGGTATGCCACCGAGCCGTCCGTGCCCAAATTACCGCCGCGCTTGGTAAAACCATGACGCACATCGCCCACTGTGCGATTACGGTTGTCCGTTAGGCACTCCACCAATACCGCGACTCCGCCGACGCCGTAACCTTCGTAAGTGACCTCTTCATAATTCTCACCTTCGCCACCACCGGCACCACGCAGAATGGCTTTTTCGACGGTGTCTTTTTTCATATTGGCACCGAGTGCCTTATCAACCGCAGCGCGCAAGCGCGGGTTGTCGTCGGGATTGGGGCCACCGGCCTTGGCGGCGACCACCAGCTCGCGAATTAATTTGGTGAACACCTTGCCGCGCTTGGCATCCTGCGCCGCTTTACGGTGTTTGATGTTAGCCCACTTACTGTGTCCGGCCATGGTAGTTGCTACTCCGACGAATCTGTACATGATGCTATTTAATATAGCCGTGCTGGTTCAGGTTATGTTGTTTTCTTTAGCAAAGCTCAGGCGTCATTTTTTTACATAATCCCTTAACTTTACTCTGCACATCATCCCTTAGCTTTATTCTGTACATCTTCCCGCACATTGATACTCAGCTCGCGCAGCTGTGTTTTTGCCACCACGCCGGGGGCATTGGTCATCACACACTGGGCTGACTGGGTTTTCGGGAAGGCGATAACATCGCGAATCGACTCCGCAGCCACCATTAACATCACGATACGATCCAGCCCAAAGGCCAAACCACCGTGGGGCGGACAACCGTATTTGAGCGCATCGAGTAAGAAGCCAAACTTCTCCCGCTGCTCCTGCTCGTCGATACCCAGAATATCAAATACCACTGCCTGCATGTCTGGTTGGTGGATACGTATCGAACCGCCGCCCAGCTCCGTGCCATTAAGCACCATGTCGTAGGCCTGCGACAGTGCAGCTCCCGGGTTAGCTTTCAGTGTAGCAACATCGCAAGAGGGCGCGGTAAAGGGATGGTGTAAGGATGTCCAGGCGCCCTTGCCGTCCTCTTCAAACATGGGGAAATCCACTACCCAGAGTGGTGCCCATTCGCAAGTATATAAATCCAGATCCGCACCCAGCTTGCAGCGCAAGGCACCCAGGGCCTCGGATACCACGGTGGCCTTGTCGGCCCCGAAGAAAATCAGATCACCATTTTCTGCACCCAGCCGGTCCATAATTTGCTGCCGGACATCAAGGGGTAAAAATTTAACGATAGGCGACTGCAGTCCCGCTTCCATATCGCTGACATCGTTGACCTTGATATAAGCCAGCCCCCGGGCCCCATAAATACCGACAAATTCGGTGTAGCCATCGATCTGCTTCCGCGTGAGGCTGTTGCCACCGGGTAGCTTCAGAGCGGCAACCCGCCCTTTCGGATCGGCGGCTGGGCCAGCAAAGACTTTAAATTCCACTTCAGCCATTAAATCGGCAACATCGACCAATTCCAGTGGTATACGCAAATCGGGCTTATCGCTACCGTAGCGGGTCATGGCCTCGGCATAGCTGATTCGCGGAAAGTCGGCAAACGTCACATCGAGCACACTGGCAAACAACTGACTTACCATGGTCTCGGTGACCGCCATGATGTCGTCTTCTTTAACAAAAGACGCCTCAATATCAATTTGGGTGAACTCGGGCTGACGATCCGCGCGCAAATCTTCGTCGCGAAAACATTTGGCCACCTGGTAGTACTTATCAAAACCCGACACCATCAATAACTGCTTAAACAGTTGTGGCGACTGAGGCAGTGCAAAGAAATGGCCGGGATGGGTGCGGCTCGGCACCAGATAGTCCCGCGCACCCTCGGGCGTGGCCCGAGTCAGGATGGGCGTTTCAATATCGAGAAAGCCCTGAGCGTCGAGAAAATTGCGAATAGCGCTGGTGACTTTAGCGCGCAAATACAAATTGCGCTGCATTTCGGGGCGACGCAAATCCAGATAGCGATGACGCAGACGTACGTCTTCACCGACCTTTATATGCTCATCCAACTGAAAGGGGGGAGTCTCCGAGGTATTCAGAATTTCAATAGCGCTAGCATAGACTTCGATCTCGCCGGTTTTCATCTCCGCATTAACGGTCTCCGGCGAGCGCGCACGTACCCGACCCTGCACCTGCAGTACGTATTCACCGCGCACTCGGTCGGCAATTTGGAACTGCTCACCGCAATCGGCATCGAACACCACTTGCACGATACCCTCGCGATCCCGCAGGTCGATAAAAATCACCCCACCGTGGTCGCGACGACGATCCACCCAGCCGCACAGGCTGACCTGCTGATCAATTTGCTCAGCGCCAACATCACCGCAATAGGAAGTACGCATAGGGGAGGTGCTCTCTCTGGTCTTGCTCATTTCGCGCCCGTGGCCGAAGCCGCGTCTGAAGCAGGTTTAGGTTTAACATCGCTACTGCTTGATTTTTCGCTCTTAGAGCCTGTGCTCTCCGCTTTAGCCGAGGCCGCAGTGCTTCCACCACTACCGTCGTCACCCACTAAATTACGTTTTTTATCGCCGGTCTTAAAGTCGGTTTCATACCAGCCGCTACCACTGAGGCGGAACGCGCTGGCGGTCAACTGCTTGTTCAGCTCCGGTTTTCCGCAAGCCGGACATTCGGTCAACCGTGGATCGGCAACTTTCTGGATGACTTCCAGCTCGTGACCACAGGATTGACAAAGATATTCATAAATAGGCATGGCGCTAAACCTCTAAACTTAATACTGTCTTAGCTCGACTGAATGTTTGTGCTGATGTCTCTAAAAAAAGGAGCCCATCGATCAACAGCAACACAAATGCGGCGCGCATTATACCTCGCACCTTGCTCTCTCGAAACTGCTATTCGTTAGGAACACCCCTCCGGCAGTACCGTAAAGCCGATTTTTTTCCGAAAAAAACAGCCCTCTCGACAAAAATCACTTGCGACAGCTTTTTTAATGCTTTATATATGCGTTCAGGTTAGGCAGTTTTGCCGGTATCAGCGTTCGATTAACGCTTATAGCAGCACACGAATCCACCTTAACCGGTAATTTTTAAGTCGAATAATTCGAAACTAAACCGCTTGTGAATCGGCAAGCACTAATAAATAACACCACAATTAAAGGGAATCTCTTCATGGCCGCCAAAAAAACCACCAAAAAAGCACCCGCAAAAAAAGTCGCTGCTAAAAAAGCACCCGCGAAAAAGAAAGCCCCAGTGAAAAAGAAAGTAGCTAAGAAAGTAGCAGCTCCTGCTCGCAAAGTTACCGCGATTCAAAAGAAATTCACCAAAACCCAAACCCTCTCTGAGATTGCCGATAATACCGGCCTGACCAAAAAGCAGGTGTCTTCGGTATTGGATGAGCTCAGCACCGTTATTGAGCGCCACATCAAAACACGCGGTGCCGGTGAGTTTACCCTGCCTGGCATGATGAAAATCAAGACGGTAAAGAAACCTGCTCGCAAAGCACGTAAAGGCGTAAACCCCTTTACTGGCGAGGCAACTGTGTTTAAAGCACGCCCTGCCAGCACAGCAGTTAAAATTCTAGCCTTGAAAGCCCTCAAAGATATGGCTAACTAGGAAAGATATTAGCAAAGACAGCTAGTTGAGATAGCGGGTAAAGGCAGCATTAGTAGTAATGCAATGCTGCCGATTACTTCGTAAGCAGTTCTTATATAGCCCTTATATAGCCTCTTATATAGCTCTTTGCACTCTAAGCCCCGGTCTTTCCGGGGCTTTTTTATGCCCAGCTCTTTACGGGCTCTAGGCAGTTTATTCGCTCTAGGCAGTTTTCTCGCTTTAGGCAATTTATCCGCTTTAGGCTCTTATCCACCTTAGGCTGTTATCGACTTTAGGTAAGACATGCTCACTTCTGTGGACATCCAGCGCTAAAGACTCGCGTAGATTCGTTAAGCCCCGTAAAATGATCTGGCAACAGCCTCATACATTAATCCCAATACGGTAAGCCCTGTTGTTATACCCCTCTCCCACTGACGGAACCCGAACCCCATGCGCGCCAGTCGTTTTTTAATCGCCACACAAAAAGAAACCCCCGCTGAAGCCGAGATCGCCAGCCACCAGCTGATGCTCCGCGCGGGTATGATCCGCAAGTTAGCCTCCGGACTCTACAGCTGGTTACCGGTGGGTCTGCGGGTATTACAAAAAGTTGAAGGCATTGTGCGCGAGGAAATGAACGCGGCCGGGGCACAGGAAGTTCTCATGCCCGTGGTACAACCTGCTGATCTCTGGCAGGAATCCGGACGCTGGGAACAATATGGACCGGAGCTACTGCGTCTGGAAGATCGCCACCAGCGCCAGTTTTGTCTCGGCCCCACCCACGAGGAAATCATCACCGACCTGATTCGCAATTCGATTCGCAGTTATCGCAACTTGCCCGCCAACTTTTATCAAATCCAGACCAAGTTCCGCGACGAAATCCGCCCCAGATTTGGCGTGATGCGCTCGCGGGAATTTATTATGAAGGACGCCTATTCCTTCCACACCAGCCAGGACAGCCTGCAGGAAACCTACGAGGTCATGCACGCCACCTACTCCCGTATTTTTGAGCGACTGGGACTGGAGTTTCGTGCGGTATTGGCTGACGCCGGTAGTATCGGCGGCGATCACTCTCACGAGTTCCACGTTCTCGCCGACTCGGGAGAGGACGCTATCGCCTTTTCCAACAGCAGCGACTACGCCGCGAATGTGGAAATGGCCACGGCACTTGCGCCCGAACCGGCATCCGCTGGGACCCAGGCACTGAGCGAAATCGCCACACCAGGCAAACACAACATTGAGGAAGTTGCCGAATTTTTAAATATCAGCCCGCAGCAAACCGTGAAGACACTGATTGTCGAAGGTGAAAACGAGGGAGAACTAGTAGCGCTGGTGTTGCGCGGCGACCACGAACTCAATGATCTCAAAGCCGAAAAACTCGAGGGCGTCGCCAGTCCCTTAAGCTTCGCCTCAGAAACCGCTATTCAAACTGCGGCCGATTGCAGTATCGGCTCCCTCGGCCCAGTTAAACTGGCGCTGGCTGTTATTGTTGATCACAGCGCTGCCGCCCTGACGGATTTCGCCTGCGGTGCCAACCGGGACGGTTACCATCTCACCGGGGCGAACTGGCAGCGGGACTGCCCGCTGGATCGCGTTGCCGACCTTCGCAATGTGGTTCATGGCGATCCCAGCCCCGACGGCAAGGGCACTCTCGAAATCAAACGCGGTATCGAAGTCGGCCATATTTTTCAACTGGGCACCAAATACAGTGAGGCCATGGCTGCCCGGGTATTAAATGAACAGGGCAAGGATCAAACGCTGATTATGGGCTGCTATGGCATCGGGGTAACGCGGGTGGTCGCGGCGGCGATTGAACAAAACCACGATGAGCGCGGCATTATCTGGCCCGACGCCATTGCACCCTTTCATATCGCTATTGTGCCGATTAACCCTCATAAGTCGGAACCGGTTCGCAAAACCAGCGAAGACCTCTACGAACAACTCAGCGCCGCCGGGTATGATGTGCTATTGATGGACGAGCACAAGGCTCGCCTCGGTGTCATGTTGGCCGATGTGGAATTAATGGGCATCCCCCACACTCTGGTAATAGGGGATCGCGGGCTCGACAACAACACCCTGGAATACAAACACCGCGCGAGCGGCACTAAAACGGACATCGATGCGAATAATGTTATCGACTTTCTACGGGAAAAAATTGCTCACTAGCACCCGACGCTGCTCAGTGTTGGTCCTGCGGCGGCTGTGCTGGCTGGCGGCAGGACTGGCCGTCACACTGGCTATGACGAGCCCGCTCCATGCCGAAACCAGTGACTCGATTGATCCCGATCTAGTCAACGCCTTACGCACGGCAATAGCCGATGCGGATAGTTTTGAGGATCGCTACGATGCCGAGGTTTGGCTACTGTCGAAATCCAGCCCCCTGGAACGCTATTTTCCAGACCACAGCGAGCGCATGGTGTTTTTACGCAAGGTGCATCGGGAAGCCACTCGTGCCGGCCTCAAACCGGAGATCGTGCTAGCGGTTATCGATGTGGAAAGCCGCTTTAATCCCTACGCAGTATCGAGGGTCGGCGCGCAGGGTCTAATGCAAGTTATGCCATTTTGGAAAAACGAAATTGGCCGCCCCGAAGACAATCTAATTGATACCGATACCAACCTGCGCTACGGCTGCACCATTCTGAAACACTATCTCGACAGAGAAAAAGGTCGTCTTGCCGAAGCACTAGCCCGCTACAACGGCAGTTATGGTAAATACTGGTATTCCGAATTAGTGTTTAACGCCTGGGATCGTCGCTGGCGCTAGGCCTGCTATGCCACCGTTGACAAATACCGTTTCGCTTTATTCCTGGCCCGCTACTCTACTTTACTATCCGTTCCGTTTTCGTACATGTAACATCAACTGCTGCTCACAACTAACCTTCTCGTCGGCGTTAACGTCGGCATCGACTTTCACCTCCGGGTACGCGGCTTTCATCACTCGCAGCATTCGATCAAAGGACATATCCGGTCGCTGAAAAAAGTGTCGCGGCGGGCCGATGATCACTCCTTCACGGTCATACTCAGCGTGCACTCCCCACATCCCCTGCCTGGCATTAGCAGTAGCACCGTAGCGTATATCCGATATTTCTACTCGATACGTACCGTCAAACTCTTCCATAGTTTGACTATAAATATCGTCGCTAAACCAGGTAAAAATCTCAGCCTCTCGGGTTTTTCGAAACTGGTCGAGTAGTGGATCCTGTTGCCGGGGCGCTATATCCCAGGTCACATCGCAGGGTTGCTGCATGGTAATAAAACCGACTCGGATTTCAGTATCGGTCATCACCACAATCCGGCGCCTGGGCATCTGGAATAACGTGGGGAAGGCATGCACCTGCCCGGCGTCCGCGCTTATTTCGACACCTTCCTTCTTCAACTGGGCGCTTACCGTCGCTATCGCCTGTTGATTGAGAAACCAGCCCCAGGCCAAATACTGGCAAGACAACACTAGTGTCAACGACGACACCAGCCAACCCAGCGAGCGTGCTAGCCCCGCAACGATCAACCCCACTAACAAAATCAAGGTATACACGGGTTCGATAATGGGTACCGCGTGCCAGGCAAAACGGGCATCCGAAAACGGTGCTAACAACTGGGTACCGTAGGGCGTACATGCATCCAGCAAGGGGTGAGATAACAGCGCCAGGACAAATACCATCATCCACCGTGCTCGCGGCACCTCTGCGCCTCGCGCCCGCTGCCAACGCCAGTAGCACCAACCTGCTAACACACCCACTACCGGCCCAAAAAACAGCGAGTGGGTGATCCCTCGATGCAACTGAAGCTGAGAAAATTCATCGGAAAACACACTGAACAACACGTCGATATCGGGAAATGCACCGGCCACGGCTCCCCAGACGGCGGCTCGCATACCCAACTTACGCCCACAGGTCGCGTGCGCCACCGTCGCACCGAGCAGGGCCTGAGAAAATGGATCCATCACCTGTACCTTGAATGAAAAAATAAACTAGGTGATAGTGTACCCGTCCCATTTTTTCGAGGGGAACATTTGTAGGCGTTTCGACTCGAAATTGAGTTGCTTGCTGGGCTACTTACTGGGCTTGAGGGAAGCAATCCATAGCAAATTTTTCCACGCCAAACACCAAGTCTTAATTCAAATTATGTCACTAGCTCGCAATGACAATGCATCTAACACCGATAAGGTATCGGTCGGCCTACTCGCGACCCGGCTGTACCATGGGCGACAAAAATTTATCGCAGTCAGCCTGACACTCTCGCTCGCGTTTCTGTGCTCAAACACCTACTCCGCTGGCCCTACGGACACCGAAACCAGCCCAGACACCAACCCAAACACCAACACAGACACTCAGGTAACCGTCGATAATTCGCTAGCCATAGAAGCACCCATCGTGGCCGGAGATAACTCCGTAAGTTCCCAACAACTCTTGCTATCCAGGGAGCTCAAAGCATTTCAAAACGCTATTGATAAGAATGAGGAACACGGGCCCTATAACCCAGCGCTTGCCGAAACTTACTACGGCCTGGGCTTACAGTTGCAACGCGGCGGTCAACACCAGGCGGCAATCAAACTGTTTAGTCAGACGATGCACATCGAGCGTATTAATCAAGGCATTTACAGCCTGGCGCAAAGTCCTGCCTTACGCGGCGTCATCAATAGCCGCAAGGCCCTCGGTCAGCTGGAAGAGACCACCGAGGATTACTATCGACTGCTATGGCTACACCAAAAAAGTCTCGACCCCACCAACCCGGAAGTCATTCCGGTATTCCTTGAATTGAGCCGCTGGCATTTGACTGCCTACGAGTTCGACAACAGCTCAGAAAGCATTGGCCATCTCACCACCGCCAACCAGTTAATTGTCAAAGCGCTCAAGCTGGCACAACAAAGCGATATTCAGCAAGCGGTAGCAAACCAGACCCTGCACACTTTGTTGCGTACCGCCGCCCTGTGTAATTATTTTCTCTCTCGACATCAGGGCGATGAATGGTCTTCCGCCCTCGATTCCCGTTTTGGTTTTGCCTCCCAGGGAACTCAAGATGTCTTACCCATGCGCACCGCGGTACTATCCGCAGCCAGTTATAACCGCGGTCGCAGTGCCCACCAAACCATTGTGGCCATGGTGCAGAATGACAAAAATAGCAGTATTGAACAGCGTGTCCGGTCCTATACCGAACTAGGTGACTGGTATTTATTGTTTAGCAAGCGGAATAGTGCCTACGCGGCTTATCGCCAGGCCATCGCCTTAATCCCGCAAGCACCGCAGGCGGCGGCGCTCACCGAACAGCTGTTTAACCGACCCATCATGTTACCCGCCGTGCGCAATGAAGCGCCGGGGTCGGAATTAAACTCCAGAATAAAACATCCCATGGCGCGTATAAAAGTTGATATTGCCGCCAACGGCTGGGCCAGCAATGCTGAAATACTCGATGCAGGCCATCCCCAGAAGAATCCCAAAGCGAATCCCGACACTCGCCTCGAAAACAAGCGCATGCGCCGACGGGTGACCACGACCCTGCGCGCAGCCCGATTTCGACCTCGCTTTGTCAATGGCGAGCCGGTGGCATCGCGGGGGGAAATTATTGATTTCCCTTTAATCCATTAATGCTTAAGCCCCGATCAAATCTGCAATACTGCTATGGTGGTGCCCATATAATGGCTCTCATTTAGCCGTACTCATTTAGCGGTACCATGAAATCTAACAACGCCATGAAACTAACCACACCATGAAACCTAACCCGCGTATAAAACCGAAGATTATGCTCTATCTGACCCTGTGCATCGCTGCCAGCACGCCGTGGCTGTCGGGCTGTCAGAGTGCATCGCAATCTTCAGCGTCGGAGTCGGAGCAACAAGCACAGAGTTCCAGTCAGTCACCTGGCAAGCCACCAAACACCAGCGCGAGCCCTTTGCCCGACTCACAATCTTCGCCTCCGTCCTCTAGCGGCTCTTCCTCTGCTAGCCGAGCATCCTCCGGGAGCGAGCCGGTAGAGACCCAGGATCAAAGCGAAGCCGTGACTGGCGGAACCTCCGCGAACGCGCAAGACGATGAATTAAACGGCGACGAAATCGGCGCGCTCGACCAGCAACTCGACGAATCCTTTGCTGAATTTGACGGTATGATTCTCGAGCAACAAGCCTCGGCCACCACACTGGGCGTACCCTTTGATGAGCAATCGGGCGATTCAGGAACCGATGGGGCAGCAGATGACGAAGCGCTATTCGAGGAAGGCGACCTCTACGAAGGCTTGCCCGGCTATGGTGAAAACCCTGATGATGAGGATGCCGCAAATGGGGATGGTGGAAACTCGACAACTGAAAACGCCAGTACTGAGAAAAATAGTGCAACGCAAACCGCCTCCTCAGGCGGGGGCGCTGGCTCGGGTTCTGGTGCAGTACCCGCCGATATTTCTAACGGCAGTGATGATGACATTGTGGCCCGACAAATTCGTGAAGCGGCGATGAAAGAAAAAGATCCGGTGCTACGGGAGAAACTCTGGGATGAATATCGCAAATACAAAAAACAGTAGTAGCTTAAAGCAACTCGTTGTTATCCAATTCTTCTGCTTAACTAAGGTAACAATCGATTCGATCAGCCTATGACTTATATCAATATGACTCACCTTAATATTCCCCGTATTTTTATTCTGCTAATCGCCGTATTTGTACTCAACGGCTGCACTAATAGTACGACCATCAAATCGACCCGCCACGTTCCGCTACAGCAACAGACCACGGCCATTCCCGAAAACCAGTTGCTCGATGTAGGCGTCGTCACTTTTGATCCCGGTCTGGATGAAAGCGATGACGACGATGCGGTGTTGCCAGAGGTTCGCAACGCGGAAAGCTATTACCTGGCCAATCAGTTGCGCAGCGCCATACAGGACAGCGCCGCCTGGGGGGCGGTGCGAGTGTTACCCTCCACCAAACCGGTCACCGATGTTTACGTGCAGGGCACTATTCTGGAATCCACCGGAGAAAGTTTAAAACTTGCCATTGCCGTGTCCGATACTTCCGGGCAACCCTGGTACAAAAAAACCTATGCTGCAAAAGCCAGCGAATACGCCTATCAGCGCCGTAAAACTTTACAACGGGATCCTTTTTCCGGACTGTTTAATCAAATTGCTAACGACTTACTCAGCTACCGAGAAAAACTCGATGGCGATACCGCCGTCAAACTCCGCACTATTTCCGAGCTACGATTTGCCCGTGACTTTTCCCCGGAATCCTTTGACCAACACATCGTCGAAAATCGTAAGGGACGATTGGAAATTTCTCGCTTGCCCGCCCGTAACGATCCTATTTTGGCGCGCATCCAGAAAATTCAGATGCGAGATGATCTCTACGTAGACACCATGCAGGAATACTACGACAACTTTTCTCTGCGTATGGAAGAACCCTATCAGGTCTGGCGTACTGAAAGTTACAACGAGGTGATTGCGGCTCGAGAGCTCAAACGCCAGGGCACAGGTAGAATTCTGGGTGGCATCGCCGCGGTGGTGGTCGGCATTGTAGCGGCAGGCAGTAGCGATGGCAGTGCAAGAGCGGCAGCTGCGGTGGCTATCGGCTCCGGTGGCTTACTGGTACAAAGCGGTATTGGTAAACGCGCAGAAGCGCAAATGCACGTTGAAGCCCTGGCCGAACTGGGTCAGTCGCTGGAAGCCGAACTGGAACCTCAGGTCATCGATCTGGAAGATCGCACTATCACCCTCACCGGCAATGTAGAAAGTCAGTATCAGCAATGGCGAGACGTCTTACAAAAAATCTACCGAGCGGAGAGCGGGGGTTAATCCATAATAAACCGACAGTCGAAAACCAAACTTAAAAAAACTCCTAAGCCACACAGTTGCGCACTATAAATGACTAAAGCAACAACAAATTCTGCCGACAAGGCCAGGCAAGAGCGGGTAACACCACCCCATTCAATAGAGGCGGCGGAGATAGCACTTACCTCTCAAACGTCGGCCTTGCCAGGCTCAAGTTCACAGAAAATCCCGGCATCATCAAAACCTCACACTGGGGTGTGGGTGGCTTTGGCTATCTGCTTGCTGCTAGTGCTCGCGGTAATTTTTGTATTACCAAATTTTATTGCCAACAAAAATCAAACTATAGCGCCACTTCCCGAACAGGCGCTTACTCCAGCGCCTCCAGTCCAGGCGAATACCGATCAACAAGACCTGATAGCTCGCAGACAGGCACAGGATGTGCTTGCTCGCGTAAAAGAACAACAACAATTACTCGAAAATAAAACGGTCCGTGCTTGGGCCGCAAGCGAATATGACGCCGCACTGGCTGGGCTACCACAGGGCGACCTGGATTATCGCCAAGGGCTCTATGCTGCAGCCTTAGTAGTCTATAGCTCTGTGGCAACCGATTTGAAGGCCTTAGTTGCACAAATCGAACCACGCCTTAAACAAATATTAAGTGATGCGAAAACTGCTCTGGAACTGGGAAATGCGGAACGGGCGCTGGAATTATTTCAGTTGGCACTGACTATCGAAGCGGACAATATTGTGGCCAAGAAAGGTCTTGCCCGTGCGAAAGTACTCCCCGAAGTCATGACCCACGTTGCCGAAGGAGAGCAACAGTTGCAAGCGGGTGCTGCGGAAGCTGCATTAACGGCGTTTAACAAGGCCCTGGCATTGGATGGCGAACATCCCCTACCCCACTCCGGCCAGGAACGTGCGCAGCAACACATCGACAATGCCCGCTATCAAAGTGCCATGAGCGAGGGTTTTAAGCAATTAAATGCCGGGCGTTATCAAGGCGCAATTACCGCGTTCAAACAGGCCCTGGCCGTTGCCCCCCAATCAGCTGATGCCCGCTCTGGACTGGCTCAGGCACAAGCCAGACAAACCCACACGGGAATTGAACGCCTACTCGCTCAAGCACAAGCTAGTGAAGCACAGGAAAACTGGCTGGACGCCGTAAACAGTTACCGCTTAGCCCTCGGACGCGACAGCACGGTGAGCGAATCCCGAGTCGGCGAAATTCGCGCCCGCACTCGCGCCGAGCTGGATCAAAACCTCGACACGATATTGGCCGACCCGCTACGCCTGGCGTCGAATTCAATTTATCGCCAGGCCGAGCAATTATTGAGCGACGCCCGCGGCATCGGCAATCCCGGCCCCAAGTTGATCAGGCAAATCGATAATCTCCAGCAAACGCTCAGCGCGGCCCGCATACCAGTGGCGCTAACTCTGCAATCCGACAACGCTACTCAGGTCACCCTGCTTAAGGTTGGCGAATTCGGTACATTTCAAAACAAGGTCATCAAGCTAGTACCGGGGCGCTACGTGGCAACGGGTTACCGACAAGGTTACCGCGATGTACGGATAGCATTTAAGGTGACCAGCGCAACTGAAGTGGATTCGCTAGTCGTACAAGTACAGTGCGACGAAACCATTTAAGCCTGTTACAGTAATTTATGGCTAATCATATCGACTCCTCACCCGGCAAGCCCACCCAAACCGATGCGCCGGAAGCACCGAATGCACCAATAACCCCGGTGGACTTTACGCCTCTGGGCAAGCATGGCAAACGCGCACGTCGCCAGCGGCAATTGTGGTGGCCGATCACAGGAATATTTCTACTAATGGCTGCTGCGGTGCTGTGGTTCTTAAGCACGGCCCAGGCCGTAGTGATTGAAGCGAAGCCCATTAGCGCCACGGTAAACATTGACGGCGGTTTTAATCTTCGTCTCGCCGAGCACTTTTTAATGCGTCGCGGCAACTACCAACTCAAGGCTAAAGCCAAAGGTTACCAGCCCTTCCAACAAGCGCTATTGGTCGATAATAAAGGCAATCAACGACATCGCATCACGCTGATCAAACTGCCCGGCCATCTGGAGATTAACACGCTGCCCGAAGGCGTCAGCGTCACCATTGATGGTAAAGCGCGCGGTATTACGCCGCTGATCGCGCACCAAATGGAACCCGGAAATCACCAGATTATCCTGCAACATCCCCGCTATCTGGCTGTCGAGCAAACCGTCGACATTGAGGGTTTAGATAAAACTCAAACACTGAAAGTCGAGCTGCAACCCGCCTGGGGCGACATCAGCATTGCGTCGGAACCCAGCGGCGCTGCCATCATTGTTGCCGGAGAACGACAAAACATCACCCCGGCCACGGTAACTGCGGTTCATGGTCAGGAATTAAGTCTAATCCTACCCGGTCGTAAACCCTGGAAAAAAATCATCGAAGTTGCTCCCGGTCAGCCGTTCGATCTTGGCTTGATCACCCTGGCTCCAGCGGATGCGCTGCTCAATATAAACACGCAACCGGCTGGCGCAAGCATCACCGTGGACGATGAGTATCGCGGCGTTTCACCGCTCAAGATCGAACTATCCCCGGAACAAAATCATAAAATAAAACTATTTCTCGCAGGCCACCAAAGCGCGACGCGAACCATGACCCTGGCTTCCGGCGCCGAAGACACTCTCGACCTTGCCCTCACCGCTCGACTCGGCACGGTAAATATATCCCTACAGCCCCGGGGAGCCACCCTTTATATTGATGGTAAAGCTCAAGGCAACGATATTACTAATTTAAGACTACCCGCCCGCCCCCACCTGTTTAAGGTAGAAAAAAACGGCTACCTCAGCGAACAAAAAACCATTACGCCAAAACCCGGCGTTGTGCAGTCTCTGAGTTTCAGATTACAAACGCCGGAACAACAACGTCTCGCCGCCATACCGACTAGCCTGCAAAGCCCTGCTGGTCAGACCCTTAAATTATTTCGTCCCAACATCAGTTTTACCATGGGCGCTCCCCGCCGCGAGCAAGGTCGTCGCGCCAACGAGGCACAACGCACAGTCACGCTGTCAAAACCTTTTTACCTAAGTGTTAAAGAAGTCAGCAATAATGAATTTAAAAAGTATCGCAGCAGTCACAGTTCCAGCCATATCAAACGAAAAACGCTGGATACCGGCAGACAACCCGTCGTGCGTGTTAGCTGGAATGACGCCGCACTCTATTGCAACTGGCTCAGTGAGCAGGAAGGGCTAGAACCTTTTTATCAAGTTAGCGGTGGCAACATTAGTAGTGATGCTAACAGCCCCAGCAAGGGCTACCGACTGCCCACCGAGGCAGAGTGGGCCTGGGCGGCGCGAGCCAACAGCACCGGCGCTGTGCTCAAATACTCCTGGGGAAGTACTTTCCCTCCCCCAGCCAAAACCACCAATATCGCTGACAATAGCGCACTCAGTATCGTTGGCACGGTATTATCTGCTTACCAGGATGGTTTTTCCGTAAGCGCGCCCGCGGGTAGTTTTCCCGCTAACCCCAAAGGCTTGTTTGATTTGGATGGTAACGTGGCGGAATGGGTACACGATTATTATGGTATCGGTGGTCCGTCGAAGACCACCGACCCGCTCGGGCCCGAAACAGGGCAGTACCGCGTGATTCGCGGCCCGAGCTGGCGTCACAGCCGAATCACTGAGCTTAGATTATCCTATCGGGATTATGCCGCCGATAATAAAAGTCGGGATGATTTGGGTTTTCGCGTGGCTCGCTATCTTGATTAAGGAAACGAATTAAATAGCTTGATTAAAAGAATGAATTAAAGACTTTAAACAAAACACCGGATTAAAAAATGCCAATTTACTTTATCTACAATAAATTTATTTTCGCCAGGCAAATCGGCATCGCGTTATTGATGGTTATTTTTTCATTGATACTTGTTTCATCGATAACTGAGGCCGCCGAAAAAAATACTCCTACAGAGAGTACGCCAATTCCCTCTACTCCTATCAGCACGCAGGATCAAACTCCGAAAACTACGGCCAAAGCCAAACCAGCCCAATCAATTACAACCGGATCCAAAACTCCTCAAACTAGAGCACCAAAACCAGGCTTTAAACCCAGTGAAAAAATCTCAGAAGACTTATCCGTGCCTTTCCCAGTAGATATTTGATAAAGTCTCGGCTATCGAAAAAATCTGTCATTAAAAACGACTGTTATAAATCCAGGACATATTAATGAAACACAGCCAATCGAACGATTTTCTTTATCAGCTTTTTGCTCTACTTATCGCTGTTATCCTGGTACACGCACTGTACGTGATACTGATTCGCCCCCAGGCTGCCGCTATCCTGGAAGATCGCCTGGCCCAGGAGGCTGCGGGTGAACTGGTCGTGGTCGAGCGCTCGATGTATGTTGTGGTTAAGGACTACGAACAGGAAACCTGCTTTATTCTTATGCTGTGGGCGATGGCCATTATGGGCTTCAAAGCCCGAGATTTACTGGCTGAACGCAAGCTGCTGCAACAAACGTTGATTCAGGTCGGCGAAGGCAGTCGCATATTGCCGGAAGACGCTCGTCAATTATCGCGCCCGGTACAAGCTTTGGCAGAAAACCAACGGGACTATTTACTCCCGAGAGCGCTGATCACTGGCTTGCATCGCTTTCAATCCACTCGCAATATTCAAGACGTATCGAGTGCCATTAGCGAAACCTGCGAAACCGAATCCGACCGTCTCGATTCAGAACTGTCCATGGTGCGCTACATTGCCTGGGCGATTCCCTCTATCGGCTTTATCGGCACCGTACGCGGTATTGGTGAAGCGCTCAGCCAGGCTCATAAAGCAGTGGAGGGCGACATCGCCGGGGTCACCGCAAGCTTAGGGGTCGCATTTAATTCCACCTTTATTGCGCTGGTGATCAGTATTGTGGTGATGTTTCTAATGCATCAATTGCAATTATTGCAGGAGCGTTTAGTACTCGATACTCACAGTTATTGTGACCAAAATCTACTGCGCCACCTACAGGTCGATTGAGCCTGATGAGTAAAGCAAGCCCGGCCATTATTGAACTCAACGACACCGGCATCGTCTGTCATCACGGCGAGCAGCAAATACTGAGTCCGGGTTACGCGCTATTGACCAAGCAGGGCGTTACCACTGGTAGCGCAGCTCGCGCCCGCGCCTGGCTTGAACCACAACACAGTTTTAATCAGTACTGGCATCAACTCAGCATGGCTCCGCTCAGCGCTCATAATACTCACGCCCGCCACTACGCCGATCTCGCTTACGCCCAACTACAACAACTGCATTTTGAAGCCGGCGCACCCAAAGAAATTATTTTTAGCATCCCCGGTAGTTTCAACCACGAACAACTCGCCATCCTGCTCGGACTCGCTAAGGCTTGCGGGCTTGAGGTTACTGGCCTGGTGGACAGTGCTGTATGCGCCCTTGCCAGCAAGCACCTTGAAATTACCAACAATCTTGATATTAAAAACGCCGTGCATCTGGATATTCACTTGCATAACGCGGTGCTCACGACCCTCACGTGCGATTCCAGCGATAACCTTACAGTTCAGCACTCGGTACCGCATATCCGTCGAGCAGAAGTATTCACGCTCACCGGCCTCGGTTTAAAAAGCCTCGAAGACGCGTGGGTACAAACAATTGCTAAGCGCTTTATCGGCGAATATCGTTACGACCCCTTGCACACTGCGACCGGGGAACAAGCCCTGCGCGATCAACTTTCCGACTGGCTCCTTGCATTAGAAACAGCAAGCGAAATCACCATTAGTCTCGCCACGCCCAATGGACAACTACAACTGGGGATGACACGCACTAACTTCATCGAGGCTATACAAGAAAAGCTTGAAGCCTTAAGCCGCGCGGCGATTCGCACCGTTACCGAACATGCTGATAACACCTCACTCCTCCTTTCTCACCGAGTTGCGGCATTACCCGGAATAGACGCACTGTTGCCGGGAGCCTTTAGCTTAGCTGCGGACAGTGTTATCGCAGGCTGCCGCGCTCACCAGGCGACAATCACCAACTTCCAGGAACAGGTTTTGGTGACGGCCTTGCCGTTCGGAAAAACGTCAAATAAATCTGACAAGCCTTTATCCAAAAACATTCTCTCGAACAAAATGGAAGCCACCCACCTGCTGTATCAACACCAGGCCTATCGGATTAATCATGGTCTTATCCTGCGACCGCATAAAGACGGACTGATTATTCAGCCACTTGACCCACAAGACTCGCATCCAAAAAATTCACACCCAAAAAATAACAACCCTGATGAAATTTACCTGCTAAAGGATGACGAGAGCTTAAGGCTCAGCACAAGGCAAACCGTAGACTGTTGCGGCGATAGCAATGCTCTCAAAGCCGGGGACACGCTGACTGTTAATAACGGTGATGAGCAGAATCCAACTCATGATTCACGCCTGGAACTCATCCAGGTGCTGTAATGAAGCGAAGCAAACGCCATGTCAGCACCTTCAGCTTATCGTTTCTCGACATTATGGCCTGTGGCCTCGGTGCAGTTACCTTATTATTTTTGATTCTTAAACACGACAGCTCCACCGCTTTTGAAAATATTAATCCCAATTTGAGCGCCGAGGTAAAATTATTAAACGAAGACATCCGCGTCGGCGAAGAAAACAAAGTAAGCCTGCGCAATAGTCTGCAACAATCCGCACAGGAGCTGGTAGAAACCCAGGGGCTAGCCGATCGTGTATTAGAACAACTCAACGAAAAGCGTCGGGAACTGGGCATCCAGTCTGACCCACAAGAGATTGCACTGCTGCGCCAGCAAGTCGAAGCGCTGGAACGCAAAACTCAGCAACTAAAAGAACAGGACCAGGGCCCCGATCTGGTTGCTCTCAAAGGCCAGGGTGACCGCCAATACCTCACCGGCCTCAAACTCGGCGGCAATCGGATATTAATTTTGGTGGACGCTTCTGCCAGCATGCTGGATAACACCATCGTCAATGTGATTCGGCGTCGCAATATGTCTGACGCGGTTAAACTTAAATCTCCGAAATGGCGGCGTACCGTGCGTACCGTGGAGTGGTTGGTGGCGCAACTA
Organism: Porticoccaceae bacterium; assembly: GCA_018069525.1. Taxonomy (GTDB): domain Bacteria; phylum Pseudomonadota; class Gammaproteobacteria; order Pseudomonadales; family Porticoccaceae; genus JAGPUQ01. The sequence continues at coordinate 103,938 of JAGPUQ010000026.1, forward strand.
CCCAAACAGAGCCGCTATCAGCTGTATACCTTTTCGACTACAGCCGCGCCCAGCGCACCCGGCACACGAGGGCAGTGGTTGGACGCCTCCAATCGCGGATCCATCAACACTTCGCTGAGCAAATTGCGCAGCACCATTCCAGCGCAGGGCACCAGTCTAATTAATGCCTTCGGCGCGATAAATGATTTCAGTCTCAAACCCGACAACGTTTTTTTGATCACCGATGGTCTACCAACTCAGGGGAAAACCAGACCCAGAGGCAGTACCGCATCGAGTAACACCCGGGTCAAATTATTTAACAGCGCCATCGCCACCCTGCCCTCGCGACTTCCCGTCAATGTCATACTGATGCCGATGGAAGGCGATCCGGAAGCCGCCAGCCTGTTCTGGCAATTGGGCTTGATTTCCAAAGGTGCATTTTTAAGTCCCGCAAGCGACTGGCCATAAAACCGCTATGTTTATAAAATCTTTATGAAAAAGAAAAAACGCCCGGGACTGGAAACTAACATTTCTTTTCTAGATGTGATCAGTTGCGGCTTTGGCGCAATCGTTCTGTTGTTACTAATTGCTAAAACTGTGGATCATACCGCCTTGGAAGAGAGCGTCCCACTCGACGGCAGTATTGAAAATTTACAGGAACAGCTGTTCACCCTGCGCGGCGAAAGCCGGGTTCTTAACCGGGACTTAACTCAGCAACAGGAACAGCTATCAAAACAAAAAGCCCGCATCGCGCGACTGCGAGAGCAACTGGCCTCGGCTGAAAAACAAAGTGAAACCACCATAGTCGACAGTGGTGAAACCGAAGAGCTAAGCCTGGCCCTACAGGTGCTCACGGAAGAGATGCAGCGCCTACTTGGCCGCGACCATCGCCGTAAAAATCAAGTGGTCGGTGGCATCCCGGTCGATAGCGAATACATCGTTTTTATTATCGACACCTCCGGCAGTATGTTTAATTACGCCTGGCCTAAGGTGCGCAAGGAGATGATTAGCATTCTCGATATTTATCCTAAGGTAAAAGGCATTCAGATTATGAACGACATGGGTGGCTATATGTTTTCCGGTTATCGGGGCAAGTGGATTCCCGATACACCGGGTCGCCGCAAAGCAATTATTAACCGACTCAATACCTGGACCCCCTTTAGTAATTCTAGTCCGGTAGAAGGTGTTCAGCGTGCCATTCGCGCCTTTTATGCCTCTGACAAACGTATTAGCCTCTATGTGTTTGGCGACGACTTCACCGGCGGCTCTATCGCTCAGGTCTTAGATACCGTCTCTCGCGCCAACCGCCGTAAAAACGGTCGGCCAATGGTACGCATCCATACCATTGGTTTTCCGGTACACTTCCTGGCTCCTGGGGGCAGGGCGAAAAGCGCTAGCCGCTTTGCCAATTTGATGCGCGAAATGAGTTACCGCAATGGCGGCACCTTTGTTGGCCTAAACAGTCTTAACTGAGGCTGGCTTTACAGGTAGCACAGCCCGTAGTCTAAGCCAGTAACCTAGGCCCACAAATCAGGGCGAAGAAAAAATGACAACAGTCGCTCCAAATCTGAAAACATCATCCAAACTGCCAGTAAAACTACTGCTGGCAATTTGTTTTGTTATTTCGCTTAGCGGCTGCGCAACCCATGTCGAAGTCTCTGGGACTTTCCCAAAACCCCTGAGCCGACAATACCCTTTTACTACCACGCTAGTGTTTAACGAAGATTTCCGCAGCTATCGTTTTGAAAACCTGGTGCCTCGAGAAGTCAGTGTCGCGGTTGGGGATACTCAGGTACAACTGTTCCAGGCCGTCTCCGGCAGTATGTTTAAAGGTACCGAAGTTCGAGACCTTATGCCAAAAAACGTAACTACCGACTTGATTTTTAAGCCTACCGTGACCGACGTGCAAATTGCCATGCCCTACGAAACCCAGCTCAAGGTATTTGAAGTGTGGATCAAATACAAAATTGAATTATTTGATCACAATAGTGAATTGATTGCAGCGTGGGTAATGCCCGCCTATGGAAAAACCCCCACCCGTTTCCTAAAATCTGAAAGTGATGCGCTTAACCAGGCCGCGATGGTGGCGCTGCGCGATGCCGGTGCCAACCTGATCACCTCATTTGGGAACGTACCCCAGGTTAAAGCCTGGCTGACAACACAGAGCGCTAAGGAAGCGGTCCTAACACCATGAAACGACTATTCTGCAAGCGCCCCGCAACGGGCCGTCATTCACAAGTTGTTTTCATCACATTGATTGCGCTATTGCTACTGTCGACCGTATCAGCGTGCACTACCACCACCGTTGACGAATATCGCGAAAGCCCTTCACAATTAACTATGAGCGAAAATGAAACCGTCGTCGTATTGGGGCGACGCCACGCTGGCGACTACGAGACCGAGCCAAAATTTATTGATTGTATTGGCGAGAGTCTGAACAAGGCTCCCGCCGTAACCGTGCTGCCCGAAACAACTTTTGTCGATGCACTCTATCCCTGGTTTGAACCGCGCACTGCGCCTCTGGGTTTGCGTCGACTGGAAAAAATGTTGGCGGATCCCCTTATCGGCCAACGCATTCGACAACACGGCGTACACTATATGATCTGGGTAGATGGCAGTACCACCACTACCGATAAAGACGGTTCGGTTAGCTGCGCTATCGGACCGGGTGGCGGCGGTTGCTTCGGCTTTGCTACCTGGGAAAAAACCGCAAGCTACGAGGCCATCATCTGGGACCTGGAACAACTAGACGAGCGCGGCCGCGTCAAAGTTAACGCTAAAGGTTCTTCGTATCTGATTGCGATCGGCGCACCCATTCCGATCATCGCCCAGGTACAGGACAAAGCCTGCGCAGGTATCGGCAAGCAACTGCGCGCATTTTTTACCGAGTAATAAGGTCTTTTACAAACAGGAAGCTTTCATAATGCCTTCTAAAGTACTTCTGTTCCTTAGCGTTTGTCTCGGGATATTAATAATCCCCAGCTCCAGCCTCGCCATGTCGGAAAAAAAAGCCGCGGAAGTAGGTCGCGAAATGTACCAACAAATCACCAGCAATATGCCCATCTATCAGGAAACCGGCATCAACAAATACCTCAACCGGGTCGGGCGTTTACTAGTATCGAATTCTGACGATCTAAAACGAAACTATACTTTCACTATTATCGACAGCCCGGATATTAACGCCTTCGCTACGCCCGGCGCTTATATTTATATCAATCGCGGCCTGCTTAACTTTATGAACTCCGAGGCGCAGCTGGCCGCAGTTATCGCTCACGAAATTGCCCACGTCACCGAAGACCACGCCTCTCGCCAGAAACGCGCGCAAACCGGGTCCACCGTCTTGTCTGGCATCGTTGCCATCCTGACCCAAAGTTCGGAAGTAGGTCGAGCCAGCGCCCTGTGGGGTGCTGCGACTGTGCGCGGTTATGGTCGAGATATGGAATTGGAAGCCGACCGAGTCGGCGCCGAAATTATGCAGGCCAGCGGCTACAACCCGCAGGCGATGATGGAAATGATCGCCCTGCTGAAAGATCACGAACGCTTTAGTAAAAAGAAGGCGCGGGAGTCGGGACAAGCCATTGAAACCTACCACGGTCTATTTTCAACTCATCCACGTAACGACCAGCGCCTGCGGGAAGTGATTAAAAATGCCGGGGGCGAGGAGACTAAGGGTAAACGTATCGACGATGCAGGCGTCGATAACGTGCCGCAATTTCGTATTGCTACAAACCAATTACCCTGGGGTGAAAATTTCGACGCGCAAACCGCAACGCTAAGCCGTTTTCGCCATTCCCGCTATCGTTATCAGCTGGATTTACCTCAGGGTTGGGAATTCGAGGAAAAGCAGAACGTGCTTGCCGCACAATCGTCTGATGCCGCAATGACGGTGGAGCGAAAACAACGCACGGCGGCAACTCCGGAAGATTTTATTAAAACTACTTTTGGTATTTCCCAACTGAGCAAAGCTGAAGCGCTGGCACAAGCTCGACTCAAGGGGCATACCGGGATTTTTCGTCAGGCAAATGGTATCGAGCAACGCGTTGCCGTGATTTATTACGGTCGTGGCGCCTATATATTCACGGGAAATAATAACAAGAGTACTAAAGACACCGAGCCAGGTCAGCGAGATAAGGATTTTTTGGCTATTATTCGCAGCTTTCGTCCCCATGTTAGTCAGCGCGGTCAAGGTACCAAAACCATTCATTATGTCAAAGCGACGGCCGGCGCTACCTACGCCAAACTGGCTCGACAACTTAAGCTCGACACGGATGGCGAAGACGAGTTACGACTTATTAACAACGCCTATCCTCGTGGTGAACCGCAAGCTGGGCAATGGATTAAAATTATCCGTTAAGCGCTTTCCCCGTCCTTTGTCAGGTTCGTCTTTACTCGATTCGGTTCGCTTCAGTTCCGCTCTGCCCATCCCATCATTGCGAGCGCTTATCAAGCAATCCCGTATTCTTGAGACTTGCACTTGTCCATTTCAGAGGCCTTGATCATAATAAGCGCCATCCGACCCATCTCCACGTCGAACCACACCGTCAATTAATCAAATTCTCAATCAATTAACAGTAATAATGGAGCCAACCATGACTATACAGCTGCAATCCGTAGTGGCGATTCACTACACTCTCAAAGATGACCGCGATGTCGTCCTCGACGCCAGTGCCGATGGCGAACCTCTGGTCTATATGCATGGTGCCGGCACTATTATTCCCGGTCTGGAAAAACAACTGTTTGGAAAAGCCGCTGGAGACCACTTTGAGGCAACCATCAGCCCGGACCAGGCCTACGGCGAACACATTCCGGAAATGGTTCAAACCGTGCCTCTCGACGTGTTTCAGGAAGACCAAACCATCGAGGTTGGTATGAGTTTTTCAGGTAAGACTCCGCAAGGTCCCATCAATGTTGTGGTCACTAATATCGAAGATGGCATGGCAACCCTCGACGCCAATCACCCAATGGCGGGTAAAACCCTGCATTTTGATGTCACCATAGACTCAGTGCGGGAAGCCACCGAAGCAGAACTATCACACGGTCATGTTCACGGGCAGGATGGTTGCGGACATGCGCATTAAGCCTTAGCTATTCAACCAACAGTTACCTAAACGGCAAATTTAAAACCAGGCAGCAATCAAAGAGAACGTATCTTCATGTCCGAACACTCTACAAACCCGGCCAGCGGCCCACTTATCGGTATCAACGTTATTGAATTTGGCGGCATCGGCCCCGGCCCGCTGTGCAGCATGCTGCTCTCCGACGCCGGAGCAAAGGTATTGCGACTCGACCGCCAACAGCCTTCCGGACTCGGCGTACCAAGATCACAAGACTACGACGTACAACGCCGTGGTCGCCAGTCTCTCGCTATCGATTTGAAAAACCCCAACGCAAAACAAATCATTCTAAAGTTGATCGACAACGCCGATGCCGTACTCGACCCCTTCCGCCCCGGCACGTTGGAGAAACTGGGTCTGGGCCCCGATGTGCTAATGGCCCGCAACCCTCGCCTGGTGATGACCCGCATCACCGGCTGGGGCCAAACCGGACCGCTAGCAAAATCCGCCGGTCACGATATTAATTACTTGTCCATCAGCGGTATACTCGCCGCCATCGGCCCCAAAGATAGCCGCCCTTACCCACCCTTGAATGTGGTCGCCGATATGGGTGCCGGTGCTATGTTCTCCGCTTTTGGTACGCTCGCGGCCATTATCTCGGCGCGCGATACCGGCAAGGGGCAAGTCATCGACTCGGCGATGTGTGACGGCTCCGCCTATTTAGCTTCCGGCATGTTCGGGCTTTACGAAGAAGGTAACTATGAGCTACAACGGGAATCTAACATCCTCGATGGCGGTGCGCCTTTTTATCGAACCTATGAGACCGCTGACGGTGCCTACATGGCCATCGGCGCGGTCGAACGAAAATTCTTTGACCTGGCGCTGGAAAAGCTTGGCATTGACGGCAGTATCTGGGCAGACCACCGAGATAAAACCCTGTGGCCTGAAATGCAGATTCAATTAGAAGCCGTGTTCGCCAGTAAAACCCGCGACCAGTGGTGTGCCATTTTTGAAGGCAGCGATGCCTGTGTATCACCCGTACTGAATTTCGACGAGGCCACCTCCTACCCACACAATGTGGCGCGCAATAATTTACCCACTGTGAATGGCGTGCGCCAACCGGGACCCACACCGGTTTTCTTCGGCACTCCTGGAGCAATACAATTTCCCCCACCAAAATTTGGCGAGCATTCCGAGGTAGCATTGTCAGATTGGGGTTTCGACGCAGCCGAAATCGATGCTTTAAAGAAACAGGGTATTATCGGCACTGATGGCTACTCTCAAAACATTTGATCGCAGCGGGAATGAACTTGAACTTAACCGGGACAAGAACCATCTTACTCCGACGGTTATCTCAGCCGACAACCCAGTCCTCGGGGACATTAAAAAATATGTGCCATCACGCACAAGGAGTGAATGTCTGATCACTCCATCATTCAGGTCTACTAACAGGTCTAACTACAAGTTTATGAGCAAGTCTATAAATAAATTTATCTCAGTGAAAGAATCGTCTGGCATGGTCTGGATCCTCAGCCTGATGCTCTTTATCTTATGCTCCTCGCTGCCTGTCCACGCCAGCAGTAAAACACCCGGCAAGGTAATCGCCGGGTGGGTGGAAAAAATCACCCTGCCCGCCTCCGGGGGCTTAACCAAAGCTATTACTATTAAAGCCAAACTCGATACCGGTGCCGAGACTTCATCCATCCATGCAGAAGACATTAAAATCTTTAAGCGCGGAAACAAGCGTTGGGTTGATTTCACCCTGGTAGTAAAGGACACCGATGATAAAACTCATCGGATTACCATGAAAAAACCGCGGGAATTTAGGGTAAACATTAAAAATCACGATGGCGATCACGATAGCCGTCCTATTGTTGCATTCGACGTTTGTTTTGACGGGCGTATTCATTCCACCCTGTTTTCGCTTGCAGACCGTTCGGAGTTTATTTACCCGGCATTGTTAGGTCGTAAATTTCTAGAAGGTGTCGCCGTCGTTGACCCACAGGCTAGCTTTCTCACTCAGGCTTACTGTGAGTAATACCGCCAAACGCTTTCGAGAACATTAAAATTATGCGTAATCTTTCTGTCACGCTGTGGGCCGCCTTACTAATCATTTTAGGCCTTGGCATCTGCTTATATAAATCATTCACGCTAGGGTTACCACTCAGCCCCAAACAAAACACCGAGGTCTGGACAATACAGGCGGCACTGAATTTTCGAGGTTTGGGTGGACCGGCCATTGTCGATTTTCACTTGCCCTACTCCACACCCGGTTTTATCAAGCTCGATGAAAATTTTATTTCCAATGGTTTCGGCCTGGCCACCGAAGAAAAAAATGACAAACGTAAGGCACAGTGGGTAGTGCGACGTGCGCGCGGAGAGCAGACTCTTTACTACCGACTCTCCGTCGCTGGTTCCCCGCAACAGGGCGCATGGAACTCTCGACCCGAATTTCCACAGCCACCGACCCATACGGAACCATACAACTCTGCGATCCAAGCCATTATCGGTGATGTGCGTAACGAATCTGCAAATGTTTTTACTTACACTCGGGAATTACTTCAGCAATTAAATGCTCCGGTGGCGAACGACAATATTGAGCTGATTCGTAGCCGCGTGCACAATGCCGAGCAATGGGTTGAAGAAATCATTACCATCCTCAAAAGTGCCCGGATTCCGGCACGGGTGTTATGGGGTCTAACCCTGTCGGATGCCGCGAACGACGCACACTTACAGCCAATGTTGCAGGTTCACAACGGAGACCAATGGTTAACCTTCGATCCGAAAACCAGTCGTCCTGGCATACCTGAAAAATTTCTAACTTGGTACGTTGGCGACGACCCACTCTTCGCTGTCGAGGGCGGACACAAGGCCGAATTCAGTTTTTCCATGACCAAGACTTACCGGGAGTTGATCGATGTTGCCCGCCAACGCGCACAGCAAACGAGTTCAATTTTTGTCGATTTCTCTCTACTCGCCCTTCCTGTACAAAGTCAAAATGTCTATCGTCTGCTGCTGATGGTACCGCTGGGCGCACTAATCGTGGTATTTATGCGTACCTATGTTGGCATTCAAACCTTCGGCACCTTTATGCCCATCCTGATTGCGCTGGCGTTTCGAGAAACTCAATTATTGTGGGGAATTGCACTATTTACCTTGATCGTCTCCATTGGTTTGATGATCCGCTTCTGGCTTGAACGACTGATGTTATTACTGGTGCCTCGCTTAACTGCCATTTTAATTATTGTAGTGCTGCTGATGTTATTAATCAGCTTGATCAGCAATAAATTTGGTGCCGAACGCACTTTATCCGTAGCACTTTTCCCCATGGTGATTTTGGCAATGACCATTGAGCGCATGTCTATTACCTGGGAGGAAAACGGCGCGCGCACCGCAATACTCTACGGCCTGGGGAGCCTGGTAGTTGCCGGCCTCGGCTACCTGGTAATGACCAACGAATCACTTATTTATCTTATGTTTGTGTTTCCTGAACTATTGTTGGTCGCTCTCGGTATCAGTCTGTGGATGGGACGTTACACCGGCTATCGGCTCTCTGAACTACGCCGTTTCCGCACTGTAAAGCCAGATAGCCACTCATGAGTTTTATCGCGCTGCCAAAGCGTTTGCGCGACTTTGGGCTACTGGGTATCAATCAGCGCAATGCCGATTTTATTATGCGTCACAATCAACGCAAGCTTTATCCTTTGGTAGACAACAAACTCCACACCAAGAGACTGGCGCTAGCACAGGGCATTGCCGTACCCGAGCTGTACGGTGTTATCGAAGCGCAATATCAAACCAAAACGATTAGCGAAATACTCGGAAAGCATAGAGATTTTGTTATTAAGCCGGCGCACGGGAGTGGTGGCAACGGTATCCTGGTGATCACCGGATGCATGGGCGATTATTTTCAAAAGGCTAATGGCGAACTATTATCACTGGACAGTATCCGCCACCATATTTCGAATATTCTGAGTGGCACGTACAGCCTCAGTGGCGTGGCCGATCAGGCAATTATTGAGTACCGAGTAAAATTTGATCCTGTATTTGAGGACATCAGTTATCGAGGTGTTCCCGATATTCGCGTTATTGTGTTTCGCGGTGTCCCGGTCGCTGCCATGATGCGTTTGCCCACCCGACTGTCCGATGGTAAAGCAAATTTACATCAGGGGGCCATGGGAATGGGCATTGATCTCGCCACCGGAATAAGCTGTGGTGGCGTTTTGCGTAACCAGCCTTGCACCGTCCATCCAGATACCAGAGAATCCATTATGGGTATCACTATCCCACACTGGAATAATATTTTGCATCTGGCAACGCAGTGCGCCGACACCGTGCAACTTGGTTATCTTGGTGCCGATATTGTGATGGATAGAGAGCTTGGTCCTCTGATGCTAGAACTTAATGCTCGCCCCGGTCTCAGCGTGCAACTGGCTAACCAGCGTGGTCTGCTAGATAACCTGCAGGCGATCGAGGCTTTAAAGTTTATTCCTGAGGATGTAAATGCGCGCGTTGCACTGTCTCAGCAGTTGTCGTCCCAACACCCCAACGCTGGCGGCGTCGAGAACCCAGCATCAGTGGAGACACCCTGATATCCTGATCAACGCTCGCACTCCAATTCTCCAGTTCCAATCTGCCACCCCAGCGAATGGTAATCATACCCTTAATTTACACCTACTAACTTTACAGCTGGCTCTGGGAGCTTATGGATACTTTCACCACCTGTCTCTCATAACTATTTAAGGAGAGTAACTGTGTTGTTATCGGGAACCGATTTAGTCAACAATTACGAACTGTATTTTGACAGTGGCGACATGACCAATGCAAGCCTGTATCTGTGTGCAAGTTCCGATTTATCTGAAACAGACATTCAGGCAATCATTACCGCCATGAGAAATAAAGATTTGTGGTCTGCCGATGTCGCCAAAACTGTTTCAGCGGAACACAAGCCCATGTACGCAGCACAAATGCAGTTTGTCGGCTCTATTTCCGGACAAGTGAACGAAAAACCCTTTCACGCAGCCGCCTACAATCACGAAAAATTTCCCTATAACACCGAGCGCTGGCAAGCCTGGCAGGATTTTATCGCTGCTAATTTTGCCACATAAAATTAGCTCTCTCAGCCCTCTCCTGCCCGGATGTCATACTTTCCTGAAATCAAAACTTACCGCAGGGCCTCGGAGCAAAACGGGAGCTCCGGATTACGCGTAAATTCCTGCAGAGCACTACTGAACTCAGTGCAGGTGAAAGGCGATCAAACTCCCCTATCAAATATTTAAATGCACGGCCTGCCCCTTCGAACGTCGGGTACTAGCCCAGAGCACAGGTTCTATATTGCTGGCTAATCGATGAAAAATATATCTCTCAAAGATGTGAGGAGCAACCCATGTTTCTACCCCGCCGATCGTGAGCTCTGTTCGGCGCTTAAGTTTTCCTTGCTCGCTGTCAGTGAAACTACCTTGCCAAAGCCAAACAATACTAGCTTGTGCATGGTTCGCGTCAATACTTAATAACAGCACACCAGATAGACAACGCCATCCGAAGACGCTCATAACCCAATAAGAACGGCCAAACACCCAGTTGACATAAAAAACCGGTGTCGTCAAACACCGGTTTCATATCAGGTCATAACAGTCTACATTACAAATTAGCCAGCACATTCTCCGCCGAACTCACGGTAAACCCACCGGCTTCTTCTATAAATGCATGGGTACAGGTGTTGTCGTCAATCACCAACGCGAAACGTCTGCCCCGCTGACCCAGTCCGTGACCGGAAAGATCCAGCTCCAAATCCAGTGCCTTGGTGTAATCGCCATTACCGTCAGCCAACATTTTTACTTTGCCATCGGCACCACTGTTTTTACCCCAGGCATCCATTACGAATACATCGTTAACCGCCATGCAGGCTACGGTATCGACACCCTTGGCTTGCAACGCCGCAACCTGCTCGATAAAACCGGGCAGATGCTCTTTGGAGCAGGTGGGCGTAAATGCACCGGGCACTGAAAACAGCACTACTTTCTTTCCCGCGAATAAATCCTTGCTACTAATAGAACCGGGGCCATCCGCATTCATCACGGTGAAACGACCTTCTGGTAATGTATCGCCTACTTTAATTGTCATCACTATCTCCTTATTGGCATTTTATAAAAGTTCAGGTAAATCAGGTTATTTCATGCTTCAGTATACTTCGGTCAATTCTTTATTTGTACGCCACACCGATCGATCCAATGGTTTCCCGCGCCACAATAGTTTTCATAATGTGTGAGGTGCCATCGCCAATCTGTAAACCCATAACGTCGATCATACGCTGCATATGTGGCATTTCGTGTCCCCAGCCGTAATGGCCGTGCTGTACTAAACACTCGTGAATAATATCCGTACCCCATTTGGGGGCCATCCATTTCACCATCGCCGCTTCTTTGGTATGGGGCATACCTTTGTCGCGCATCGCCAAACCTTGATAGCACAAAGCTCTCAGTGCCGCTAACTTGCTGTCGTGTTCCGCCAGAGGAAAGGTAGTGCCCTGAAATTTCGCCAGTGGTCGCCCAAAGACTTCGCGATCTTGAACGTATTGCCAGGTTTCATTCACCGATGCTTGAGCGGTGGCCACACACTGCAGGGCGATTAAAAATCGACTGAGATCAAAACCCTCCATCACTTTGGTAAAACCTTCACCCTCCTTACCCAGCAATGCTGTTTTGGGAATTTCAACGTCGTCGAAAAACACCGAACCACGGCCCACCGGGCGAGAACCCACATCGTCAAAACGGGTGCAGGTAACGCCGGGTAAATCGAGGGGCACTAAAAAAGCGGAAACTCCATGTGCGGCGGCACTCTCTGGACCCGTGCGCGCAAACAGCAAACACATATGACCATTGGCACCCCAGGTGATGGAGGTTTTTTCACCATTAAGGATATAGCCATCATCTGTTTTGGTGGCTTTAAGTTTCAAGTTAGCCGCGTCGGAGCCGCCCCGAGGTTCGGTGAGACCCAGCTGTACAATTAATTCACCCGCCGCCATGCGCGGCAGGATATCGGCTTTCATATCTTCACTACCGTGCTGCTCGATAACACCACCGATTAATGGCGTGGTCATGGCGATGTAGCTAACATTGATATCGGCATAAGCCAGTGCTTCGCAGATCACCCCCTGTACAACACTGGACGCACCAATGCCGCCGTACTCCTCTGAAATCGTCGGCGCGATCAAACCCAACTCGCCCATCTCACGTAATAATTCTGGCTCCAGTTCTTCCTGTTTCGAGCGCTCCATATAACTATCGCCCAGCCGCTCGCGAGCAAAACGTTCGGCAACTTCTTTAATAAAAAGTTCTTCTTCACTTAACCACGGAAGTGTCATGACAATCCTCTTTCTTTAAAACTTAAGGTGACTAATACATTTAAAAACTAGCGTCGAACGACGCCTTTAGCAAATTCCCGCAATTCAAACTTCTGAATTTTCCCACTAGCGGTGCGCGGCATATCAGCGATAATCTCTAAGTGTTCCGGCAAATAATTTCTTGCCAATTGATGTTCTTTTAAGAAATCGACCATGCTGTTGAAGCTAAATTCTGCTCCATCTTTAAGCGTTACAAAACAACAACCTAGTTCTCCCAGACGCTCATCGGGCATCGCCACGACGGCACAATCAATAATATCTGGATGCTTGTAGAGAATGTTTTCAACCTCAACGACTGGAATATTTTCCCCGCCGCGAATGATAATGTCTTTGGATCGACCGGTAATACGGATATAACCATCTTCGTCCATCCGCGCTAGATCGCCGGTATCAAAGAACCCATCTGCATCGACATCATAGGCTTCAGGGCGCTTGAGATAACCGATAAACGTTGCCGGACCTTTTTCCAACAAGCGGCCTTCGTCGCCCTGCGGCAAGGTATTGCCGTTTTCATCGACAATTTTAACTTCGCAACCCGGCACCGCAACACCATCGCTACCAAATATTTTTTCTGGTAGATCATCGAGTTTGGTGGTAGTTACTACACCACATTCGCTCATTCCCCACACCGCTATTAAGTGAATTGAGAGTTTCTCAGCCGCCTCTTGCGCCAGCACACTGGGAATCGGTGCGCCGCCACAAACAAATAAACGAAAGCGCTCGGAATTACATTCGTCACCACGATCAGAATTGGTCAGGTCGGCCAAAAAGGGCGTCGCTCCCATTGCGAAAGAGGCATTTTCCTCCTTGATCAATTGCCAACCCATATTAACGTTCCAGACGTCAAGAAAAATTGCTTTGGTTTTAAGCACCATCGGCATCCACATGCCGTACATAAATCCGGTTAAGTGGGCGAGCGGAGAACCCATAAACACATCGTCGTCTTGGGACATGGCGCAGCGCTCAACCATCTGATGCACGCTAAACAAAAATGTATTAGAACAGTGCATCACGCCCTTCGGCATTCCGGTAGTACCTGAGGTGTACATCAACAGAACGACGTCATTAGGATTGAGTTGGCGCTCTTGAAACAAAGCTCCCGTATCGGTATCCAGAGAATGATTAATCAAAGCCTTCTCAAAACCGTTATCAGCATCACTACCCACCACAAACAAATGCTGTAAGTGAGGTAATTTATCACGCATTTTATCAATCATCACTTCGTGATCGAAGCCGCGAAAGTTTTTTGGCACAATCAATATTTTTGATTCAGCAAAATCGACCATGTACGATAATTCCCGCTCACGGAATATCGGCATCAGCGGATTACTAACGGCACCAATGCGCAGACAGGCCAGGTGAATGGCAACAAATTCCCACCAGTTCGGTAATTGAAACGACACCACGTCTTGCTTCTCGATACCGTAGTGAGCCAGAGCCACCGCGATGCGCTCCGCTTTTTCAGCCAATTGCCGGTAGGTCATCTGACTTTTCTCACCACTGTCCATGCGGTATTCGACAATGGCAAGATCATCCGGACATTCGGTCAATGCCGCGTCGAAGTAATCAAGTAAGTTTTCATCCTTCCACCAGCCTTCGCGCTGCATGGCTTCAATACGGGATGCGGATAAAATGGGGTCGACAATCATTATTATTTAGCTCCTAATCATTAAAAATAAAATTTAAACTATTTTTGATCGGCATTTATCCGACCAGTAAAACTTAGCCCGTCAAACTTAGTCCGTGAAATGTAGCCCGGGGGATTTAGTCCGTGAAACGTAAACGAACAAACTTAACTACTGGGGACCGACAAAAAATGCTCTCGGTAGTAGCACAACTCAGCAATAGAATCGCGAATATCATCCATCGCCAGGTGTGTGGATTTCTTTTCCAGCCCGCTCAACAGCTTGGGCGACCAGCGGCGCACCAGCTCCTTTAAAGTGCTGACATCCAGATTGCGATAGTGAAAATACGCCTCCAGCTCAGGCATTTCTCGCGCCATAAACCGCCGATCCTGACAAATGGAATTACCGCACATGGGCGACATCCCCGGTTCTACCCACTCCTTTAAAAAGGCAATGGTTTCCCGCTCGGCATCTTGCGCTGTGTTCTCGCTATTGCGCACCCGCTCGGTAAGGCCGGACTGGCCGTGTTGCCGAGTGTTCCAGCCGTCCATTGCGTCGAGTACTGCATTGGCTTGATGCACGGCGATCATTGGGCCTTCGGCCAAAATATTAAGATCTTTGTCCGTCACAATCGTGGCGATTTCTATAATACGATCGTTCACTGTGTCGAGCCCGGTCATTTCCAGGTCAATCCAGATTAAATTCATTGCTGCGAGGTCATTACTCGCCGCGATATCATTTGTCATAACTGCTAGCTCACATTAGTCTTTATCTTGATGTTCCCGGGCATTTTCAACTAGCTCAGCTAAGGTTTTTAGCCGCTCATCCCAGACACTTATCTGCCCTTTGATTCGTTCGGTCTCCGCCGGGTTAGTCACTTCGGACAGCCCGTTCTTCGCTTCTTTAATACTATTGCTGAGGCTTTCCATATCACGAATCATCGCCTCTATTTTCCCCGCACGATCCGCTTTGTCAAAAATCAGCCCCTCTGGTGAGCGCTCATCCGCCACAGGCCTGGCAACAATAGCACTATTTCCCCTAGCGTTAATATCTGCCGTTGTCGGGGTAAAGCTACCCAATACAGGCAACTGAAACTGGTTGATAAAATGTGGCGACACAATTTCGATACCAGCACCGTGGAGATGATCCAGGACCTGTGTTCGCAGGCGAGTTTGCAGCGTGAGCAACTGGCTAAGGTCGGTGCAAAACCCTGAAGCTTGATAACCAATGGCAAAATTTCCCAGTTCCAGCACTCGCACAAAAGGGTCTTTCAGACCTGCCATCGACGCTGCTTCAAGCAGCAGCACTTCGACACGATGGTGGGGCACGTCATAGCCCAGAGACACATCGCAGGATATTACCGTGCCCGATGCTCGCGTTACTTTTACCGGGTTCACCGAAAGGTAGAGATTGGGCAGGGTCACCAGATCTCTGTCGATAGTTTGTAGTTCAGTATGAAACAGGCCGCGTTCGGTAACCCGGCCAAACCAGCTATCAACCCGAATAAAGTCCCCCGGTTGAAAGCTTTTTACGCTGCGCTGCATGAACCCCGCCATAACATTGGCGACAAACGTAGTTGATGAAAGGGTGAGCATTGCTGTTAACACCAGACCCAACAGCGTTAACAGTTGGTTACGGGTCGAGACATCCGTGGGTAGTGCCAGTATTATTACTACGATGGCAGCGACGGTAAGGCCCAATAGAATCAACTGTCTTGGGAAGCGCGCCGCGGTGCTCAGCCCTGCGCGTTTACTTAATAAAATATGTGCGAGCCACAACGCAGTGCTCACCACCGTCAGTGTGATCAGGAGTGGAAGGTAATCGCGAAACAGGCTGAATGACATAACATCGGGTACCAATAGTAAGAAGTGGCAGTGGTGCGAGATCAAACGGGCCACACCTAAACGTTAAGCCAATGTAACCCGCGGGTAATATCCTATATGCTGGCGCTCTTTGACGCTAGCTTCCTAAGGCTCTAGTAAACTCAAGTCATCGGTAAACCCCAAGTCATCACTATACTTAAGGCACCAATCAAACCCAGGGCATGAGCAAACGTAACCTCACTTTACAACAACAGCGCCGTATCAGCGAAAAACGCCTGCGCGAAGCTATCGATCCCGCCGAGCAACTGCCCGCTGACGAACAACTCGGTGTCGAGCAAATCGGCGCAGTCTATGCGCGCTATGGTCAGCAGGCCGATATTATTGACCCCGAACAACCCACTGCCCCACCCAAGCGCTGCTATTTGCGCGCCAATCTTGGGTCCCCCGTAGCCGGCGACCGAGTAGTCTGGCGCGACGGCACTCCCTACGGCGTAGTTACCGCGCTGATGCCCCGACACAGCGTGCTGGAGCGGCCCGACCATAACAACCAGCCGCGTCCGGTAGCCGCCAATATTGACTTGGTGTGCGTAGTGATTGCACCTGAACCCGAACCTCACGGCAATTTGATCGACCGTTTCTTGGTCGCCGCCCGGCTCCATGACCTGGAAGCGATCCTGGTGGTTAATAAGACTGATCTCGATACCCCCCACTCCGGTGAGCTCGATTTGCTGATTGAGCTGTATCGCAAACTCGGCTACGAGGTGTACCCGGTCTCCGCTAAAACCGGTACGGGGATCCCAGAGTTAACCGCGCGACTGCACGACAATTATGGCATTCTCGCCGGTCAATCGGGGGTCGGTAAATCCTCGCTGATCAATCACCTGTTTCCCGACATCGACGCCCGAGTTGGCGAGCTGTCTACACAAAAGCGTAAAGGCAAGCACACTACCACCGCCTCGCACCTGTACCTCTTACCGGAAGGCGGTGGGGTGATCGATTCCCCCGGGATTCGCGAATTTGGTCTTGGCCACCTGCCATCCAACAATCTGATCGAAGGTTTTGTGGAGTTGCGACCGCTACTGGGACAATGCCAGTTCCGGGATTGCAGTCACACTCAGGAGCCGCGCTGCGCTATCATTGCAGCCCTTGAACGCGGCGAGGTCGACCCTCGCCGACTGGCCAGCTTGCGCCATATGGAACAGGCCATATTCACTCGTTAAACAGTACTGGGTGATTTTTAACTTTATCGTTTTCGATTCCTTAAATAAATTTATATCTTTAAACAAAACCCAAACCTTTAAGCAAAAATCTGCCCTTTAAAAAGAGACACCGCTATTAATACCATAACCGCCCCGCTTAGCATCCAGCGCGCTTCGTTCAATAATTTTGCATCGATCTACCATCATGAATACTAAACTCGATAGCTTTCGGGTCAGTCTGCAACGACTGTTACCCCAGCACTTGCTGTCCCGCCTGGCGGGCAAGCTGACCGATGCACGCCAGCCCTGGCTGAAAAATTTTCTGATCCACCTAAGTATTCGACGTTTCAATATTGACTTAAGCGATGCACTGGAGCCCGACCCCGAAGCTTATAACTGCTTTAATGATTTCTTCACGCGGGCTTTGCGTCCGGATGCGCGACCAATCGCCACCGACTACGCAGTTTCCCCAGCCGATGGCGTACTCAGCCAGGCAGGGAAAATCGACGGCGGCCGTATTATTCAGGCCAAGGGCCGCGACTTTGACGTCGCCACCTTGCTGGGCGAGCCCAACGAACAGCGCCCCAAGGACGCGGGACAGCCATTTCAGGACGGTCTGTTCGCCACCATCTACTTATCCCCAAGAGACTATCACCGGGTGCATATGCCCCTCGCGGGCATTTTGCGAAAAACCCGTTATATTCCTGGCAAGCTATTTTCAGTAAACGCAGTCACCACTCAACACCTTGATCAACTGTTCGCCACCAATGAACGCCTGGTGTGTTGGTTTGAGACCGAAGTTGGCGATATGGTTCTAATACTGGTCGGTGCCATGTTAGTCGCGGGCATTGAGTCCGTATGGCACGGCCATTACTCACCCGGCACCAGCGCTGACGAGCTATTCGATGGCGATAACAATGTCGATGGCGATAACAAAGGCCTTCAACTGGCAAAGGGCGAAGAAATGGGGCGCTTCAAATTTGGCTCCACCGCCATTGTACTCTTGCCGCCAGGCGCAGATCTCGCGGCAGAGGTAGAGGCAGGTCAATTTATAACGATGGGTTCGGCGGTCGCCAAGATCGACGGTTGCACATAAAGCGCCGTCGGTTATATATCCATAGGTCAGTATCAATAGACCGGTGCCGATAGGTCCGTGCTCATAAGATCAGTACCGACAGATCATTACCCCTTAATCAGCGCCAGTAAATCAATGTCAATAAAAAGTGCAAACCGGCCATAAAAAAAAGAGGCCTATTGGCCTCTTTTTTTATGTTGAATTGTTAACTATCGGCGGGATCACTCCCTAAACAGGGAATCATACTTATTCGCGGAAACGATCGCGCAGACCCGCCAACAAACCCGCTTTTTTCTTTTCGATTTCGACTTTCATAAACACGGTCGAAATCGTGCTCAAGTCAACGTCGTAACCCGTAGGTTCAAGATCGCGGGCAATGGAAATTCGATTCAACTCCTGCACCTGCTCTCGCCCGCGTTCGAGCATTACCTGGCGGGTTGCTTCCTGATCTTTGAGATTCACCAAATAAAAGTTTTTATTGAGGTCACCGCCAAACTGATCCAATACCGCAACTTGCGGAGTTAAGCGTGAATCTGGGTGCTGTTCAACGACGACACCAATGTCCCCCGAAGTCAACTCCACCAAAGTGCCGGTGGGGTATAAACCGATCGACTGGATAAATTGCACGACTAAATCTTCCTGAAAATCAACACCGCGCATATTGTAGAGCGAGCTAACCGCCTTAGAAGGCGATACCGGTTCATCAGATTCTTCTGGATTGCTAATCGCATCAAATACCGTGGCTATCCCCGCGATACGAGCCAATAGGGGAATTTTATTACCCGACAGGCGCTCCGGAAAGCCGGTGCCATTAAGGCGTTCGCAGTGATAGCGCACCACCGAAATAATTCTCGGCTCGACAGCGCGAGTATCGCGCAACATCTCCACACCACGAGCGACAAAACTTTCATATTCGAGTTGTTCTTCAGCACTGCGATTAGGCTTGCGCAATAAGCCGTTGGCAATATTCAACTTACCAACATCTTTCAATAAAGTACCCATGCACAGCACGGCTACTTCCTGTTTCTCCATGCCGATAAACCGCGCAAACTGTACGGCCCACAGCGCAGAACGCAAGCTGTGATCGTGGGTGCGGGCATCTTGCTCCCGAAGTCGGATCAACCAGGTAAACGCATCGGGACAACGAAGCACACTGCTGACCATGTCGTCTACACTGTGGCGTAATTTATCGTAGTCAGCCAATTTGCCTTTGGCAATCTGCTTGGTAACCAGGGTCAGATGACCTTTGAGATGCTTAACGATAGTCTGAGCTTTATCCATTTCATCACGCAGAGCTACCGTCGCCGTATAGACGCCCTTGCGCACCACCAGTGGGCTCGTCGAAAAAGCGTCACTAGGGCCACCGCCGACGCGACCCCGCACCGACTCAGCGCCACCGGCAGGGCGACCGCGCTGTGGTATAGCAGTACCGCCTACATCGACCGGTGAGCGGCCTTTTTCAGTATCGACGTAAACGTAATCGCAATACGCACGCAGGGTAATAATGTCTTCCGTCGAGCGGACATGAAAACCCTGTAAAGGGAAGGGGGTTTGCGACCACGGCCTATCCAGGCGAGAAACATACATCCCAATCGCCAGGTTATTCACTTCCACTTGTATCTGCTTAATTGCCATTACGCGTAAACCTTTAACTCCAGCCAATCGACGCTAAAATTATTCTCGCGTCTTATCTCTGCCCCTGGATTCACGTATCCATCACTCCCTGTTTACGTTATTCCCTGTACGTCATACCTTGATGACAACAATCCAGCCAGTGGCTTGATAAGTAGCATAGAGCAGCAAACCCAAGATACAACAGCAAACTGCTCACCGGTAGTTTTTTACGACAAACGCATGATTTCAGCCACTTACTTACTGATATTTCACAGAAATTTCGTGAACTGCGTCAACTAATGCGGCGACATTGTCCGGAGGCACATCCGGAGTAATACCATGGCCTAAGTTAAATACATGGCCACTACCCGACCCAAAACGACCCAATATGTGCTTCACTTCGGCTCGTATGGTCTCAGTGGACGTCCTTAATACCGCCGGATCCATATTACCTTGCAAGGCCACAGTATCGCCTATTCTGGCCCTGGCATCACCTATATCCACGGCCCAGTCCAGACCCACACCCTGGCAGCCAATCGCGGCTATCGATTCCAGCCAAAGACCTCCGCCTTTGGTGAACACTATCACTGGTACCTTACGACCTTCGGCTTCCAAGTTTAACTTAGCAATTATCTTTGACATGTAAGCAAGAGAGAATTCCCTGTATGCGGGCGGTGTTAACACCCCGCCCCAGGTATCAAAAATTTGTACTGCCTGAGCACCCGCCGCAATCTGTGCGTTCAGATAATCCGCAACTGAATCTGCAAGCTTATCCAACAACAGATGCAGGACCTCCGGCTCGTTGTACAGCAGGCGCTTGGTAGCGACGAAATCTCGGCTACTGCGACCCTCGATCATATAGGTGGCAAGTGTCCAGGGGCTGCCCGAAAAACCAATCAAAGGCACCCGTCCATTGAGTTCCCGACGAATCAATTTGACTGCATCCAGCACGTAAGGCAGGTCTTTCTCGGTATTGATCACCGACAATTGTTCGATATCTTTTGCGGTGGTGAGCGGTTTTCTGAAACGCGGGCCTTCACCCTCTTCAAAATAGAGTCCCAGGCCCATGGCATCGGGAATAGTGAGGATGTCGGAGAATAAAATGGCCGCATCAAGATCGAAACGTTCAAGTGGCTGTAAAGTCACCTCGCAAGCCAACTGAGGATTGGTGCACAGGGACATAAAGTCACCGGCCTTGCTCCGAATCGCACGATATTCGGGCAAATAGCGTCCCGCCTGACGCATCACCCATACGGGGGTTGCGTCCACGGGTTGGCGCAACAAAGCACGCAAAAAACGGTCGTTTTTAAGCGGGGTCATCGTCGATGATTCCTTCTAATCTAGTGGTGCTACAAGAATACTGCGGGAATGCTTTTGAAAGTGCTCTACGCTTCTTAATCTACAAACCACAGATCACATTTTATCTACAAAGCACAAACCGCATTATCACCTACTGTTATTTAAAGCCGCATCTCAATAGCGTTGACTTATAACGGCTCGGAGTTATAGCCAGGCTTGTGGGTATTCGATGATCAATCCAGGGGCTTAAATATCGAGATAATCCAGAATACCCTCAGCCGCCTGCCGGCCTTCCCAGATGGCAGTAACCACCAAATCGGAGCCACGCACCATATCGCCGCCAGCAAATATTTTAGGGTTTTGGCTCTGGAAGGGATGGGTTTGCTGCTCCGGCGCAATCACCCCACCCCAATCATTAATGCCAATATCAAAATCCGCAAACCAGGCTGCCGGACTCGGCTGAAAGCCAAAAGCGATCAACACAATATCGGCCTCTAGCACTTGTTCAGTACCCGGAATCTCTTCCGGCCGCCGCCGACCATTTTCGTCGGCTTCACCGAGACGAGTTTCGACGACACGAATACCGTTTACTTTGCCGTCTTCACCCACAATTGCTACCGGTTGGCGATTGAACAAAAACTCCACACCCTCTTCTCGGGCATTGGTCACTTCCTGGCGCGAACCAGGCATATTGGCTTCGTCGCGACGATACACACAGGTGACCGAAGCCGCGTCCTGGCGTATCGAGGTGCGATTACAGTCCATCGCGGTGTCGCCGCCACCCAGCACTACTACGCGCTTATCGCGTACGCTCACATAGGCTTCGGGGTCTTGCGGCCAGCCCTGGTTGTGATTGACATTGCCAACCAGAAACGGCAAAGCGGGATGAACACCAGCAAAGTCTTCGCCAGGAAATCCGCCCGTCATCGCGGTGTAAGTGCCCATACCGAGAAAAACCGCGTCGTAATCATCCATCAGGGTTTGAAAATCAATGTCTTTGCCAATTTCGGTGTTGAGATGGAATTCAATACCCATCTCTTCGAACACCTCGCGCCGTTTACTCATCACCGATTTCTCAAGCTTGAACTCGGGAATACCAAAGGTAAGCAAACCACCAATTTCAGGGTAGCGATCAAACACCACGGCTTTAACACCGGCTCGCGTCAGCACATCGGCGCAACCCAAACCCGCTGGCCCTGCGCCAACAATGGCAACTTTTTTATCGCTCCACTCGACGCCAGAGACGTCGGGCTTCCAACCCATCGCGAAAGCGGTATCGGTAATGTATTTCTCAACACTGCCAATAGTAACCGCACCAAAATCTTCGTTCAGCGTGCAAGCGCCCTCACACAAACGATCTTGCGGACAAATTCGCCCACACACTTCGGGCAAGGTATTGGTCTGATGACACAATTCCACCGCCTCGATAATATTGCCCTCGGCAACCAGCTTCAGCCAATTGGGAATGTAGTTGTGCACCGGGCATTTCCACTCACAGTAGGGATTGCCGCATTCCAGACAACGATCCGCCTGTCCAGAGGCCTCTTGCTTGTCGTAGGGCTCATAGATTTCCACAAACGTGTGCTTACGTTCGGTATCCGTTTTCTTGGGTGGACTCTGACGAGCCACCTCCAGAAACTGGAAGGTATTGTGCGCTTTGTGCTGCGACCGTTCAGTCATTCAATACTCCAATTATTCCGGGCGCGCTCGGGTGCTTTCCAACAAACTGGAGAGCGCCGCGGCCTTGGGTGTCACTAGCCAGAATCGGGCCACATAATCCTCGAAGTTATCCAGTACTTCTCGTCCCCAGGAGCTACCCGTTGCCGTGACAAACTCCTGAATCATACCGCGCAGGAAATTACGATAATTTTCCAATGCCTCGGATTGAATACGGCGCGGCTCAACCAGCTCGGTATTAATACGATCCGGGAAATTGCGATCCATATCCAGCACGTAGGCAAAACCACCGGTCATACCAGCCCCAAAATTGTGGCCGGTGTTACCCAGTATCGCGATCACTCCACCGGTCATATATTCACAACAGTGGTCACCCGCACCTTCGATCACCGCATAGGCCCCAGAGTTTCGCACCGCGAAACGCTCACCGGCCGTACCCGCGGCAAATAACTTACCGTTGGTTGCGCCATAGAGGCAGGTATTGCCCATGATGGGAGTTTCCTGCGTGGCTAACTTGCTAGCCTTAGGCGGGTACAAGATAATTTTACCCCCCGCCATGCCCTTGCCGACATAGTCGTTGGCATCGCCTTCCAGCTCTATTTCGAGGCCTCCGGCGTTCCAGGCACCGAGGGATTGTCCCGCAATACCGGTCAATTTCAGACGTACCGGCTGATCGCTCATGCCTTGATCGCCATGCCGACGCGCAATCTCTCCGCTCAAGCGAGCGCCCAGCGAGCGATCACAGTTAGACGTAGCGTAAGTGAATTCACCACCCGTCTTGTCCGTTATGGCAGGCAACATGTCCGCTACCATGCGCTCAGCCAACTCACCGCCATCAAAGGGGGCGTTGCGCTCAACGCTACACACCTGGGGCTTACTGGCGAGCCAGTCATCGCTGTGGATAATCGGCGACAAATCCAGCTTGCGCTGTTTGTCGGTTTCACCGGGTAATAACTCCAGTAATTCCACTCGGCCAATGATTTCGTCGAGCGTAGCCACACCCAACACCGCCAACCACTCGCGAACTTCCTCAGCCATAAAGGTGAAGAAGTTGATCGCCATCTGCACTGTGCCCTTGTAGTAATCAGAACGCAGGGTTTCATCCTGAGTGGCTACGCCCGTGGCACAGTTATTGAGATGGCAGATACGCAGATATATACACCCGAGCGCCACCATCGGCCCGGTGCCAAAACCAAAACTTTCGGCTCCCAAAATCGCCGCTTTAACAACATCGAGGCCGGTTTTCATACCGCCGTCGGCCTGCACCCGCACCTTGTCGCGCAAATCATTGGAGCGCAAGGTTTGATGTGTCTCGGCAAGTCCCAGCTCCCAGGGCGAACCGGCATAACGAATGGAGGTCAGCGGACTCGCAGCGGTGCCACCGTCATAACCGGAAATGGTAATCAGATCGGCATAGGCCTTGGCGACTCCGGCCGCGATGGTGCCCACCCCCGGCCGCGAAACCAATTTAACCGAAATCAAGGCCTGGGGATTAACCTGTTTAAGGTCAAAAATAAGCTGCGCCAGATCTTCGATGGAGTAAATGTCGTGATGGGGTGGTGGCGAAATCAGCGTCACACCAGGCACCGAAAAACGCAGTGAAGCAATTAACTCATTGACCTTGCCCCCCGGTAATTGCCCACCTTCACCCGGCTTAGCGCCCTGAGCGATCTTGATCTGAATCACTTCGGCGTTGACCAGATAATGCGGAGTCACGCCAAAGCGACCCGACGCAACTTGCTTAATTTTGGACGTACGTATTGTCCCGTAGCGCGCTGGAGACTCACCACCTTCACCTGAGTTGGAGCGACCACCTAAGGTATTCATGGCTTCGGCCAGCGCTTCGTGAGCTTCCGGCGACAAGGCGCCCAGGGACATCCCGGCCGAGTCAAAGCGACGTACAATCTGTTCTACGCTCTCGACTTTATCCAGTGCGATAGGCTTTTGGCTACGTAAACTCAGCAAATCCCGCAAGGTCGTCACCTGGCGCTTATTCACCAGATCGGCATAGAGTTTCCAGTCGCTATATTCACCACTTCTCACCACCTGCTGCAGGGCGTATATCACGTCCGGGTTGAAAGCGTGATATTCCTGGTTATGCATATATTTGAGTAAACCACCGGGCTGAATCGGCTTGCGATTCTTCCAGGCGATACCAGCGAGCGCCTGTTGATCTAGCTCAAAATCGACGAAACCGGCACCCTGAATACGACTGACCAAACCAGGGAAACAACGTTCAATGACTTCGTCGGCAATGCCTACCGCCTCGAACAACATCGCGCCGCGATAGGACGAAATGGTGGAAATCCCCATTTTTGAAAGGATTTTCAACAAGCCCTTATTAATACCGCGCCGGTAATTACGGAACGCCGTACCCACATCGGTGAGCAATTCGCCGGACTCGATCAAATCATAGAGCACGTGAAAACTTAAATAGGGATAGACCGCGGAAGCCCCACAGCCAATCAGCGTGGCGATTTGGTGGGGATCACGGGCGTAGGCGGTACTGGCAATAATATTGGCGTCGCAACGCAAACCACAGACCGTCAGATGACTGTGTACCGCGCCCACGGCCATCAGAATATGAATAGGCACTTTGCCCTGCGCAATCCTGTGATCGGACAACACACACAGCGCCGTGCCCTCGCGAACACTGGCTTCAACTGTAGCGCACAACGCTATAATCGCCTGCTCGAGATCGGTCTCGGCGGGATCATAATTCAAATCGAATTTCTGCCAGCGATATTCGGGATGACTATTACCCTTCAAGGCATAGTATTTGCGCGGTGACAGTACCGGACTGCTTAATTCAATGCGATGGGCGTGTTCCGGCGACTCGTCAAACAAATTGCGTTCACAACCCAGCTGGGTGGATAGCGACATACTGATGCCTTCCCGCAAGGAATCAATGGGCGGGTTGGTCACCTGAGCAAACTGCTGGCGGAAATAATCAAACATATTGCGCTGTTTGCGGGATAGTACCGCCATCGGCGTATCGTCACCCATGGAACCCACGGCTTCCTGGCCGGCTTCAGCCAGGGGCCGCAGAATTTGATCGCGCTCCTCAAAACTGACCTGAAACAGCTTCATATAGGTTTTAATCTGATCTCGGCTTAGCGTACCCTCAATGTCGATGCTGTCCTGTTCCATGGTCGCCTCGACCGGAACCACACCATCGCGCAACCAGCGCCGATAGGGCTGGGCACTTGCGAGCCGATTATCCACCTGATCCCGGGTTTCAATAATGCCTTCGACAATATCAACAGACAGAATGTCGCCCGGCCCAAGACGCCCCTTGGCCACAACATTCTCTGGTTTGTAGTCGTAAACACCCACTTCGGAAGACACGGTAATAATATCGTCGTCAGTCAACACCCAGCGCGAAGGCCGCAAACCGTTTCTATCCAGTGAGCAAACCGCATAGCGGCCATCAGTCATCACCAATCCCGCTGGGCCGTCCCAGGGTTCCATGTGCATAGCACTATATTCAAAGAACGCTCGTTGCTGTGGATCGCTGCCCTCGACGTTTTTCCATGCCGGTGGTATCAACAGCCGCACGGCGCGGTGTAGAGGCATACCACCGATCACCATGAGCTCCAACATATTATCGAGACTGGATGAGTCGGAACCTTCTCGGTTGACCAAAGGGGTCAACTCCTGGAGTTCGGGTATTAGTGCCGTTTTGAGTTTAGCCGTGCGGGCTACCGACCAGTTGCGGTTACCCAGAATGGTGTTAATTTCGCCGTTGTGGGCCAACATTCGGAACGGTTGTGCCAGCGGCCACTGCGGTGTGGTATTGGTTGAAAAACGCTGGTGAAATATACAAATTGCCGCCGCCAGTCGTGGATCAGAAAGATCCGGGTAAAACAGTGGTAAATCCACCGGCATCATCAAACCCTTGTAGCTCAGTACATGGGCCGACAGGCTGGCAATGTAAAAATCACTGTGGTCGGCAAGACGAATTTCGGATTTGCGGCGAGCCACAAAGACCCGGGCATCGAATGTAGCTGCCGCCATGCCGTCTGGGGCACCGATAAATACCTGCTCCAGCACTGGCAGGCTACGCAGAGCAATTTCACCAAGAGTAGAGCTGTTAGTCGGTACTTGCCGCCAACCACACAAAGTAAGACCCTGGCGCTCAGCCTCTTCCGCTATGACTTGTTTTGCTTGCGCGCATGCCGCTGCATCCTGGCTCAACATGATCGAGCCAACGGCATACTGCTCCGGTAGTTCGCGCTGTAAAGACTCTTTTGCCACGGCGCGCAGAAACGCGTCGGGCTTTTGAATCAACACGCCACAACCATCACCGGTTTTGCCATCGGCAGCGATCCCGCCGCGGTGGGTCATGCAAGTAAGGGCTTCGATTCCGGTGCACACCAGCTTATGGCTGGCTTCGCCTTTCACATGGGCGATCAAACCAAAACCACAGTTATCACGAAACTCGTCTACGCGGTACAAACCTGAGGACATAAAATCACTAAAATCAATATGTTAGAAACAGAGGGCTCGCACCAAAAAGAGCGACTGGCGCAAAAGGACGGCCATTTTACACGTGCAGGGCAACGGGAACAAACTTGAAATTGGGTGTAGCGAAACGCGGAGAAACTAAGACCTGTAAGGAAGAAAGAATCAGGCCAGAGTCGCCAATGAACTGGGCAGATACCGAGCTGAAGTGAGATTATACGATCTTGTGACGGTGCCTAATAATACAGCCTTCGGGGAGCACTTTAGGCTTACTTCAGACACCCTTCAAAATTATGAGCGGAGGGTTAGTCTGCCTACGACGCCGTGTTCAGTGTTGCCTGCAAGGCTTCTCTTGAATAATCGGCACTCACCACTGCGTCGCCGATGGCTTTGAGCAGTACCAGGCGAATAGTACCGTCCAATACTTTTTTATCCACCGACATAATCGTTAACATCTGCTCCGGAGTAATACTCGCGGGACGAGCCACCGGCAAACCCACTGCAGCTAGCAAATTGCTTGCCCGATCGGCGTCTTGCGGAGACAACCACCCCTGCCGCACCGACAATTGCGCCGCCATCACCATTCCCGCAGCCACTGCCTCGCCGTGGAGCCAGTCTTGATAACTTTGTGCCGTTTCAATCGCGTGACCAAAGGTGTGGCCGAAATTCAGCAGCGCACGCGCGCCCTGCTCACGCTCGTCCTGACTCACCACTTTGGCTTTAAGTTGACAGGATTTTTCGATGGCATACAGCAACGCGCTTTCATCTCGAGCCAACAAAGCTTTCGCATTGTGCTCCAGCCAGTTAAAGAATTCCGCATCGGCGATCAAGCCGTACTTTATGACCTCCGCCAGGCCTGCCTGAAATTCGCGTTTTGGCAAGGTCAGCAAAGTAGCTATATCGATTAGCACACAGCGAGGCTGATGAAAGGCGCCAATCATATTTTTACCACGGGGATGATTGACCGCAGTCTTACCACCCACCGAGGAATCTACCTGGGCCAACAAAGTAGTGGGTATCTGAACAAAATCCACACCGCGCTGATAGGTGGCTGCGGAAAATCCGGTCATATCGCCAATCACACCACCCCCAAGAGCGGCCAGAGTCACGCTGCGATCGAACTTCCCATCTATCAATGCATCGTAAATTGTTTGCAAAATATCGAGATTTTTATATCGCTCCCCATCTGGCAGCACTAATGTCGCAACGGTTTTACCGGCGAAAGCCTCTATCGCGGAAGCAAGGTACAAGGGGGCTACTGTCGTATTAGTAACGATCATCACCTGCTCACCCTGGACATAGGACGACAGACATCCTGGCTGGGAGAGTAAACCTTGAGCAATCAGAATCGGGTAGCTACGCTCACCCAGGTCGACAGAAAGTTGTTTCATAAGCTGAATATTAATGGTTGTTCTGATGGACTAGCTTCACTGCGCATCAAGCTCAATTAATGCTCGTCCAAAAGAGTAAATAATGCGTCATGCCTGAGTTTACCAGACGCCCCAAGCTTACTAGATGCTTTAAGTAGTGGCCATTTGTCGTAAGATTTCTTCTGCCGCGTACTTAGGGCCGCGACGATTGCCAGTGTAACTGAGGTCGGCCACCTCGCGATACAAGTGCTCCCGCTCGCTCAGCAAGCGATCAATGACTTCACGACGGTTGGCAACTTGCAGCAGTGGCCGATTAGTGTCGGTACGCGTGCGCTCGTAGAGCTCCTGTGCACTAACCTGAAGGTAAATCACATAGCCACTTTCTTGCAATAGTTTGCGATTTTCAGGCCTCAGTACGGCACCTCCACCCGTGGCGACAACCATATCAGAACGATCACACAAATCCGCCAATACTGCCGCTTCGCGATCGCGAAAGCCAGTCTCGCCCTCGACATCAAATATCCAGGGAATATCCGCGCCACAACGGTGTTCGATCTCGCTATCCAGATCGATGAACTGTTTTTTTAACAGGTTGGCGAGAACTCGCCCGATGGTGGTCTTGCCGGCCCCCATGGGGCCGACAAGAAATACATTATTAGCCGATATCACTGATCCAGCAGATTATCACTGATAATTTTAGGCGTAATAAAGATCAATATCTCACGTTTGCTACTGTCGGAAATGTCCTTTCTAAATAAGCGACCGAGAATAGGAATATCCCCTAGCAATGGCACCTTTTCAACCCCGGTAAACTCATCGGCCTGAAAAATCCCACCTAACACCAAGGTTTGCCCATCTCCCACAAGAACTCGCGTCGTAATATGGGTTATATCGATCGAAGGAATGGTACCCCCTTGCCCCGATGGTACAAAAGCACCTACCGAATCCTGCTCTATCACCAGATCCATAATCACCCGATTATCCGGAGTGATTTGCGGGGTCACTTTAAGTAGCAACGTCGCATCTTCAAAATCGATTTCAGTTGCACCGCTAGATGAATCAGATAAATAGGGTATTTGAGTCCCCGATTCAATAGACGCTTCTTGCTTGTCACCTGTTATTACCTTCGGCTGGGAAACGATTTCGCCAAAACCACTGTTTTGCAGCGCACTTAACTCCAGATCAACGAAAAAGTTATCATTCAGAAATTCAACAGCAAAGGATCCCGAAGGATTAATGACACCCAAATCCACATTTAGCGCATCCGAATTTACCAGGATGTTATCCCCACTAATCGGATCAACGTCACCATCGAATCCCTCTAATGACCCACTAGTTCCGAAGACGCTATTATCAGCGGAGTTCCCCCTGGCTTGAACTGACCATCGAGCACCCAGCTCTTTACGGAAATCGGTGTTAGCAATAACGATTCGCGCCTCGATTTCAACCTGCCGCACGGGAATATCAATTTCTTTCATAATGCGCCGGAATTGAATAATTTTTTCTTCAGTCTCAGTCAGAATAATTGTGTTGGTGCGCTCATCAACAATGACAGAACCTCGCGATGATAAAATCGATCCCGTAGATCCACTTTCACCCTCGTTACGGAACAAATCGAACAATTCTTTCGCGTCAGCGTAGTGAACACGGACATACTCTGTACGCAACGGCGCCAACTCATCGATTTGTTTGTTAGCTTCCACCTGTAATCGCTCGGTCTCGGCTATATCCGCAGCCGGCGCCACCATCATTACATTGCCATTAATTCGTTTATCCAATCCCTGGGACTTTAAAATAATATCCAGGGCTTGATCCCACGGCACGTTCTCCAATCGCAGCGTAATTTTGCCACTAACCCGATCACTGGCCACCAGGTTAAAGTCAGTAAAATCGGCCATTAGCTGAAGCAGGGATCGTACATCAATATCCTGGAAGTTTAGCGATAACTTTTCACCGCTATATTGAAATTCTTGTGCTCTCTCAGCTTTTTCCTCATCTGTTAATGGCTTTACGCTGACCACATAACTTTCGTCGGCCTGATACGCCAGGTAATCATAATTCCCCAGGGTTTTAATCACCACTTTTGTTGTACTGCCATCGGAACTGGCATCAATATTTTTTACCGGCGTCGCGAAATCCACTACATCAAGATTTCTGTCCAATGCCGCAGGCAAGCTAGTGCGATAGAATGTCAGCACCACATCGTTACCGACTTGCGAAATATCAGCACTCGCGTTTTTATCCGTTAAACCGATAGAGATCAGTCCTTCACCAACTTCGCCGCGGCGAAAATCAATGCCGGAAATTGACGAACCACCACTGCTGGTTTGCGCCTCTACCGAGGAACTCCCCACATTGGCATACCGGCTGCTGGCGGCCGCAACGGCGCCTGACTCTTCGCCAACGAGAATGGAGAGCACGTTGCCGGAGCTTGTTAATTCGTAACCCACTGCTTCACGAAGATTTAAAATCAGACGAGTACGCCCCTCCGACGACAATACAATTGCGCTTTTAGCTAACTCTAAATTAAGCTCATATTTTTTTTGCTCTAACACACTGACAGTGTTGTCAAAATCAAAAACCATACGCGCAGGATTATCAATCACATAGCCATTGGGCGCCACAGGAGTACCGGCGAACTGAAGCCGAACCTCTAATTTACCACCACCAACCGAGGTAAAATCTAGCTGTTCCAGAGTAACCGGCTCGGCTGCCTGCAAGTAGGCTACAGGAGCTATCGCGAAGCCAGTCAGCAAGAGAACTTTAAGGCAGATTTTGACCCGAGCTCGCATAGCTTGAGCTGTCATTATTATCGCACGCATCATCACTTATTCTCCTTGAGTGGCAAAGATCGCGGTCGTTCCACCCAACCGCCATCTCCGTCCGGAATAATTTCTATCACTTCAGTTCTATATTCATCGATCACAACAATTTGGCCGTGATTTTTGCCCAAATAACTTCCCAAACTAACTCGATGAATTTCTTCGCCATCACTAATCAGTGCAGAAAGCGTTCCACCGCGCTGAAGCGAACCCACCATCGATAAGCTGGCAAAACTTTTCGTTTCAAGTACTTGTTTCGACCTGTTCGTTGCAGGTTTCACCGCGATTTTTCCAGACGTATGTTTTGCTACAACGGTAGACGGTGGGTCAAAAGGACTTCTAAGCGTCATCGCACTATATTTAAAAATTTCATGCACCTGAAGTACGGGCATGGGTTCAATTTTACCGCCCGGCCTGGCTCTTGTCTTCGCCATATAATCGTCCAAATCTTGAAATTTCTGCTCACCCGAACAACTCGCCAGCAATACAGATGCCAAAAGGAATAAAAAATATTGTTTGCACCCGTGGAGTCGCATCTTACTGCTCCCCCTTATAACGATAAGTTTTAGCTTCTATGGAAAAGTCTAAAAGACCACCCTTATCCCTTTTCAAACTATAATTATGTAATGTTACGATTCTTGGCAAACCGGAAACCCCACTTACAAAAGCCCCGAAATCGTGATAGGTACCCGTGGCCGAAATTTTTATCGGTAACTCTATGTAAAATTCGCTAGCTCTTTCTGGCTGCAATGCAATACTCGATATATTCAGGCTACTACCTAAACCGATTTCGGTAATATCTTCTAACAACCCCGGGACTTCGGTATCTTCTGGCAATTGCGCTAAAAGAGCGCCAAATGATATATCGATTTCTTTCATTTGCTCTCGATAAGCGGGCAAATTTTTCGCCTCAAAAGCTTTTTGCTCAAAATCTTTCTTAAGCTTTTGCTCAGATGCGACTGCTCGATCTTTCACAACGTACATTTCTTTGATTTTAAACCAATAACCCAAACCCAATGCTACGACCAGCAAACTAACCAGCAAGCCGAGTTTGGCCAATGCCGGCCAAACCCCTATGGTATCGAGCGTGTACTTTTCCTTATCAAAGGATTGTAATTCTGCGACCAGATTATTTATCGTCATAGCTCTACTTCCCGGCAGCCTTTAAATCTAACTCGCCATTGTTGACTGCTTTGATTTTTACACGAAGATCAAAACGATTTCCCTGCTCTCCTAAGGTTGCATCTGCATTCACCTTAATTAGATTTGGATCAGAAAACTTGTACGAACCATCTAACTGCCGCATAAAACTCGAAATTCGGTTATTAGACTCTGCATAACCTGCCAGACTGATGTCATCACCGACGCGAGCTACAGAATCAATATAAACCCCATCGGGGATCACTCTCACAAATTCATCGTAGACTTTAACAATGTCAGGGCGAGCACTCTGGAGTGACTGAATCACCGCCATACGCTCCAACACCTGTTTGCGCCGCATTTTTAAATTCTTAATCTCTTCAACATCTTTGGCGAGAGCATTGATTGCTCCGGTAAGCACGCCGTTGCGTTGGTTCTGGGTATCAGTTTGCGACTGCACATACTGCCCCCATAAAAAAGCGGCGGCCAAACCAACAACGAATGTAATAGCCATAGCGCTGACAAACGCCTTCTTTTTCTCCTGGCGCATATCTTCGCGCCAGGACAGTAGGTTAATGTTCGCCATGTTATTCAAGCCCTCTCATTGCCAACCCTGCTGCAATCAACATTGCCGGGGCGTCCGAGGCAAGCGCCACTGCGTTGACCTTACTACCGACGGCCATATTGGCGAAGGGATTAGCCACTGCGGTGGGCAATCCCAGCTTGTCTTCTACTTCCTGACGTAAACCGTCCATCGCTGCCACGCCGCCAGCCAACACCAATTGGTCGACATAGTTATAATCGCTGGAGGAAAAGAAGAATTGTAAAGAACGCTGAATCTGCTGGATCAGCGCTTCTTTAAAAGGCACTAAAATTTCAGCTTCATAATCTTCCGGTAAGCCACCCTGCTTTTTGGCTTGCCCTGCCTCTTCAACTGAGAGGCCGTAACGACGCTGTATTTCTTCGGTAACCTGCTTACCACCAAACAACTGTTCTCGGGTATATAAGGTTTTACCATCGACCAGTACGCTGAGGGTCAGCATAGTCGCGCCAATATCGGCGATCGCGACCACCTGGTTACCGATTTCCTCAAACTGTTCCGAAAGCAAGCGGAATGCCCTCTCTATGGCAAACACTTCAACATCGACAATTTTGGGATTAAGTCCGCAAGCCTCTATTGCCTCGGTGCGCAAATCAACATTTTCGCGCCGGCACGCAGCCAGTAGTATCTCGACCTGATCTGGGTTTGTTTCGGAGAGTCCAATGACCTCGTAGTCGAGCGCAACTTCTTCAAGGGGGTAGGGAATATACTGGTCGGCTTCGTCCGCGATCTGGTCTTCCAGAGCCAAATCACTAAGACCCGCTGGCATCTCAATCACCTTGGTAATGACTGCGGAGCCCGCGACCGCAACGGCCACATCCTTGGTTTTGGTCTTCGATTGGCTAACCAATTTTTGTAGCACCTCAGAGAGGGCGCTAACGTTAGCGATATTTTTCTCAACCACAGTATTAGGCGGTAATGGGCGCACCATATAGCTCTCTACTTTGACGCGACCGCCACTCTTGCTCAGCTCGAGCAACTTGACCGCAGAAGAGCTGATATCGAGGCCAATCAACGCTTTGGACTTGGTATCCAGAAAGCCTAAAATTCCCATTTTCTTATCTAATCTCCATAGTTAGGGCAACTATATAGCAAACCACTCAAATAAAGCAACACAACTTAAGACCACATATTGAATTCGTTCCAGCTAAAGTCTGTATCACGTCACATATTTCAGTGACGACACCCCTCGTTAGCTACTTACCTTATAATGTTTCGTTTAGGAGAGGCTCGCCGCCGCTCTCCATCTCAATTCTTGATCAATAGAGCCCAGACCCGATGACCCGCACTACCCGCCTATTACTCTCCCTTGGTTTTTACCTGGGCTGCTTCGGTCTCGGCTGCACCTTGCTGGTTACCGCAACCTTATATCTCTACCTTAGCCCGAAATTACCTTCCGTGGAAACCCTGAAATCAGTTAAATTCCAGACACCTATGAGAATCTATTCACAAGATTTGAAGTTAATTGGGGAATTTGGCGAAAAGCGGCGCACACCTATGGAACGCCATCAAATCCCGCCCCAGCTGGTACAGGCTCTGCTGGCGGCGGAAGACGATCGATTTTACCAACATATCGGCATCGATATTAACGGTCTGATACGGGCGGGACTCCAGCTCATCAGTACCGGCGATATCCAATCCGGTGGCAGCACCTTAACTATGCAGTTGGCACGCAATTTTTTCCTCACTCGCGACCAGACCTTTATACGCAAGCTCAATGAAATATTGCTGGCCCTGCGCATTGAAGACGAGATCAGCAAAGATGACATCTTGACGCTTTACGCCAACAAAGTGTTCCTGGGCAACCGGGCCTACGGCGTAGCTGCCGCTGCCGAGGCCTATTACGGCATATCACTGTCCCAGCTCTCGCTCTCGCAAGCGGCGATGATTGCCGGCCTGCCCAAAGCACCGTCTACATTTAATCCGGTCGTTAACCCAGAGCGCGCCAAACAACGCCGAGACTGGATATTGGGCCGCATGGTAAAACTTGACTACATTACTCAAACCGATGCCGAAGCGGCCATCGCCACAGAGGTTCACGGCCAACTCTACAAACCCCGTATCGAAGTCGATGTCCCCTACCTGGCTGAAATGGCACGTCGAGAAGTGGTTGCGACCTACGGAACTCAGGCTTACATCGAAGGTTTCAGGGTCATTACCACCGTCGACAGCAAACTCCAGCTATATGCCGAGGGGGCATTGACCTCCGGCTTACTTGCCTATGACTGGCGACATGGCTTTCGCGGTGCCGAGGCCCATCTCGCTGACCCCGCCCAGTGGCTACCAACACTCGACACTACGCCTGCCCTACGCGGGCTAACACCCGCCATCGTCACTATCGTCAACAAAGACTGGATTTCGGTTTTATTAGCGGCGGACATAGAGCTCGTCCTCGACGCTGAAGGCCCGCTTAAAAAGCTGCGCCGCTATATCAGCGAAAATCGTTACAGTGACTCGACCACCGATTTCACCACCTTATTTAAAACCGGAGACCTGATTCGCCTGCGCCGAGATACGCAGGGCAACTGGAAACTCGCCCAGATTCCAGAAGCCCAGGCCGCTCTGGTGTCGCTTGACCCCGACAACGGTGCCATCAGGGCCTTAGTCGGAGGTTTCGACTTCTCCACCAGCAACTTTAACCGGGCGACGCAGGCCAAACGCCAGCCGGGTTCCAACTTCAAACCTTTCATCTATTCCGCAGCGCTGGAACAGGGCATGACCGCAGCGTCCCTTATCAACGACGCCCCGGTGGTGTTTGACGATGCCAAACTAGAGCGCGCCTGGCGCCCGGAAAACAACAGCGGTAAATTCTATGGCCCTACCCGGCTCCGCAAGGCACTGTATCTGTCGCGTAACCTGGTCTCCATTCGCGTGTTACGCGCAGTGGGTGTAGACCCAGCGATAAATACCGCCAGCAAATTTGGTTTTGACCGAGCTGACCTACCGCGCAATTTATCACTGGCTCTGGGCACCCATGCGGTCACCCCCATCGAGGTCGCCACGGGCTATGCCACTTTTGCCAATGGCGGTTACCAGGTTAAGCCCTACCTCATTGATCGGCTGGAAGACGCCAGCGGCGAAGTCATCACCCGCAGCGAACCCAACACCGTCTGCCGTAGCTGCGAACAAAATAACAGCGGGCAAAACGTGGACTCGACACTGGACACCGAAATTCAAGACCGTCCCGCTAACACAGCGATACCCACAAACCCCGCGCCCCGAGTACTCGAGCCACGCGTCGCCTACATCATGGACAATATTCTTAAAGATGTTATTCGCCGAGGCACAGCAACTCGTGCGCTTGAACTCAAACGCGGTGATATCGCGGGTAAGACCGGCACCACCAACGGGCCTCGGGATGCCTGGTTCTCTGGCTACAATCCCAGCCTGGCAACGACAGTATGGCTTGGGTTTGACAACAACAAACTACTCGGCAAACGCGAGTTCGGTGGCTCGGCAGCGCTGCCAATCTGGATGGAGTTTATGGGTAAGGCGCTGGCCGGAACGCCCGAGCGTTATCACCCCCAGCCGGAAGGTATTGTTTCAATGCGTATCGACCCAGAAACCGGATTGCTCGCCCGCCCCGAACAGGAAGACGCTGAGGTTGAATTATTCCGGGAAGAGTTTGCACCAACCCGGTTTGCCGACACCCACGGCCAATCGGGAGGCAGCGCCGCCGCTCTGCCGGAAGACCTGTTCTAAATTTCCGGACAAAACCCTATATAGCACCGCCGGGCTAAACCACTGCATCAAACCCTCTGGACTAAGCCCCTGAATTAAGCCCCTGAATTAAGCCCCTAGATTAAACCTTAGCCATAATCATCAGGACCACTACGCGGTGATCATCTCATCCCAGGCATAAGCGGTATCGCCCAGGACATAGAAGTAAGGGTTCAACATCTCTGCCTTGGTGTTGTAGCGCAGCGGGGCCATATCGCCCGTGACCACCTGACCACCCGCCGCCTCTACCACGGCCTGAGCCGCCGCCGTATCCCATTCACAGGTAGGCGCCAAGCGAGGATACACATCGGCCGCTCCCTCGGCGACCAGGCACAGCTTGAGCGAACTGCCCATATTGCAAAGAGCAATGTGATCTACCCGTTGCTCTAGTGCCGACAACCACTGATCGACCATATCGGCACCGTGACTGCGGCTGGCAACAACGGAAACTGGCTGCGCCGCGCTAGCGCCACGACCCGACATCGAACGCGTGGTAATCGCGAGCGTACTCTCGCTATCTCGACGCCAGGCACCCACCCCAGTAAGCCCACAGTAAGTCAGTTGCGTCACTGGAACATAAACCACACCCAGCACCGGAATCTGGCTTTCTATTAAGGCCACGTTGACCGTAAACTCGCCGCTGCGTTTAACGAACTCCTTGGTGCCGTCTAAGGGATCAATAATCCAGTAGCGCTGCCAGGTGGCACGCTCGGCAAAATCAGGGACCTCAGCTTCTTCCGACAACACCGGAATGTTCGGGGTCAGGCGCCGCAGACCTTCCGCCAGGACTCGATGAGCGGCCAGATCAGCGGCAGTAAGCGGCGAGTCATCGTCTTTTGTATCGACGACAAAATCGTCCTGCTCATAGACCTCCAGAATCGCCGCACCCGCCTCTACCGCAAGCTCGATCACCGCATCCATTAATGCTTTGTTAATCAATATCTGATCACCCAATACGCTATCCCTCACATCTCCCGCCATAATCACGCTACACCTTTAAAATCATTAACACCTAAAACTGTTCACCCTGTTTTATTGAGCAAGCCCGTTTAAATAATCCCGAGCGATGTACAAAGCCGAAATCGACAAACTGTCACTGACATCGTCCCGCGCCAGCAAGCTCGATAGTTCGTCCAGTGGCCAGGTCATCACCTCCATCGGCTCGGGTTCATCTCCGGGTAATGATTGTTCGTACAAATCCTGCGCCAACACAATATCCACGCTGCGCTGCATATAAGAAGGTGTTAAGTGCACGCTTTTTAGAAACGTCAGCTGGCGTGCGCCGTAGCCCGCTTCCTCCTGAAGTTCTCGATTAGCCGCAGCTAGCCGGTCTTCACCGGGATCTACCGCTCCTTTGGGCAAACCCCACTGATAGCTATTACTGCCACCGCCGTACTCACAAATCAACACCACCTCGCCCGCACGGTTGATCGGCACCACAACGACGGCACCGTAACCCGCGCTCACTAATCGCTCGTAAATTCGCTCAACACCGTTAGAAAAACGCAGATCCAACTGCTCTACCCGAAACAAACGGCTGCGGGCGACAATCTTGCGCTTCAAAATTTCTGGTGGGATAGGCATACTCAGCAACATCACTTTAACAGCGGACTATTATCAGCCATGATCGACTGGAGCGCCATCGACACCGTTTTGCTGGATATGGACGGCACCCTGCTCGACCTGCATTTTGACAACCACTTCTGGATGCAACACTTGCCGGCGCGCTATGCCGAGCAACACGGCCACGATCCAGAACACGCCACCCGCGATCTCCGCCAGCGCTTTGAACGCAAACAAAATACCATTCAGTGGTATTGCACCGATTATTGGTCGGCGGAACTGGCAGTGGATATCCCTGAATTGAAACGGGAGGTCGCCCACCTGATCGCCGAGCGACCCAAGGCCCGACATTTATTGGAAGCATTAGGTAAAGCCGGCCGACAACGCATTTTAATCACCAATGCCCATCGCGATAGCTTGAATATAAAGCTGGCTATCACCGGCATCGATGCCCTACTCGACCGTCTTATTTCCTCACACGACTACGGCGTCGCCAAAGAACACCCGACCTTCTGGAGCGCCCTGCAAAACGCAATGCCCTTTGATCCCAGCCGTACCTTATTTATCGACGACAGCGAAACCGTACTGGCCGCCGCCGCAAACTATGGGGTTGCTCACCTACTGTGTATCAAACAACCCGATAGTAAAGGACATATCCGCGAAGATTTGCGGTTTCCGGCCATCGGCCACTTCGACGAAATCCTTCCCATTCCACAAGTGGGGCTTAGCAACTGAAACCTCAGTAAATAAGGCTAAGCCAATAAGACCGAGTAAGGAGCACTGAATAAATAGCATGGGCAGTAAAATACGCATCGACAAATGGCTATGGGCAGCGCGTTTTTTCAAAACCCGCTCACTGGCTAAGGCGGCCATCGAAGGTGGCAAAATCCAGGTCAATGACCAACGCCCCAAGCCCAGCCGGGAACTCGACATCGGCGACACCCTGGCCATCCGCCAGGGTTGGGATGAAAAAACCGTATTGGTAGACGCGCTCTCCGAGCAGCGCCGCAGCGCCACCGAGGCCGCTGAACTGTATACCGAAACAACCGACAGCATCGCCCGGCGCGAGCAACTGGGGGCCGAACGCAAGGCCCAGCGTGGCGGACTGCTACAGCCGGATCACCGTCCCAGCAAAAAACAACGGCGCCAAATTCACCGTTTTCGGGAGCAAGATCACGGTCGCGGTGCTGGTCACAGTACCGGTAATGACGACGGCGCAACCTAAGCTCCCCACCTAAGTCCGTCACCTCGGCCCGTCGCCGGAAACGAGCCCTCGGGTAATTTCCCCACTAAAATCTGCCGTAGCGTTTCATCCGCGGTTTCTTTTCTGGCATAATTGGCGCCCTTTCGAATCTACCCAGCTAATCCTCCATCGAATCATCCACAGGATTCCCTGATGACCCAAAATGAAACCGCCACAATAACCCGTACCGACCTCAGCGCCGCAGAGCTAATTGAGCTAGCTTTGCAACGAGGAGAAGGTACGCTCACCGACCAGGGAGCCTTTCTCGCGGTAACCGGTGCGCGCACCGGACGCTCCCCCGCTGATCGTTTTATCGTTGACGAGCCCAGCACCCGCGATGACATTGCCTGGGGCCCGGTTAACCGCCCCTTTCCCGCTGAGAAATTTGATCCGCTGTGGAATCGCGTTGAAGCCCACCTGGCCGAAGTTGATCGCTTTATCTCTCATCTGCACGTAGGTCAGGACTCCGAACATTACATCCCGGTAAAAGTGACTACCGAGACAGCCTGGCACGGCCTGTTCGCCCACAATATGTTTATCCGGCCCGACAAGTTCAATCCGTCCAGTAAAGAAAAGTGGAAGATTTTACACGCGGCTAACTTTGTCTGCGACCCGGAGCGCGACGGCACCAACAGCGAAGGCGTAGTCATCATCAATTTCGCCCAGCGCAAGTTGCTGCTGGCGGGGATGAAGTACGCTGGAGAAATGAAGAAGGGTATGTTCTCGGTGCAGAACTTCCTGCTCCCCGAAAAAGATGTGATGCCGATGCACTGCGCCGCTAACGTTGGCGAAGCCGGTGATACAACACT
This sequence comes from Porticoccaceae bacterium, assembly GCA_018069525.1. Taxonomy (GTDB): domain Bacteria; phylum Pseudomonadota; class Gammaproteobacteria; order Pseudomonadales; family Porticoccaceae; genus JAGPUQ01. Next base: position 144,417 of record JAGPUQ010000026.1, read on the forward strand.
GTTTTTTGGTCTCTCCGGCACCGGCAAAACCACGCTCTCTGCCGATCCCGAGCGCTACCTGATTGGCGACGACGAGCACGGCTGGAGCAAAGGTGCCGTATTCAACCTCGAAGGCGGTTGTTACGCCAAGACCATCGATTTAAGCCAGAAGAATGAGCCGGTGATCTGGGACGCTATCCGCTTCGGTGCCATCGTCGAAAACGTGGTTGTCGATGCACACCGCGCGCCGGACTACTGCGACACCTCGCTGACTGAAAACGGTCGCTGCAGCTACCCCCTCGAACACGTTGAGATGCGCTGCCTGGAAAACCGAGCTGGTGAACCGCGCTGTATTATCTTTTTGACCTGCGATGTCACCGGTACCTTGCCACCCGTCTCCATACTCTCGAAAGAAGCTGCGGCCTACCACTTCCTCAGCGGCTACACCGCGCGAGTCGGCTCCACCGAGCTGGGTGCAGAAGCCGGTATCAACCCCACCTTCTCAACCTGCTTCGGCGCACCCTTTATGCCGCGCCCGGCCGGTGTCTACGCCGAATTGCTGATGAAGCGTATCGAAGGCTTTGACAGTAAAGTCTATCTGGTTAACACCGGCTGGACCGGTGGCTCTGGCGGAGCTGGCGGTAACGGATCGCGTTTCCCGATTCCCGTCACCCGAGCTGTGGTTGCGGCTATACAGAGTGGCGTGCTGGAAAATGCCGAGACCGAAACGTTGCCGCTCTACAATCTTGAAGTGCCTAAAACCATACCGGGCGTGGACAACAAGTATTTAATGCCGCAGACCACCTGGACTGATCAAGCCGCTTACCGCGAACAGGCAACTAAACTGGCGGGGCTGTTTATTGAAAACTTCAAGCAATTTGAAGTCTCCGACGATATTGTAAAAGCGGGACCGTCTATTGATTAAGACCAGCCCCCTGATTAAGCCCAACCATCGACTGACTTAAATACTAGCCCATAAAAAAAGCCTCTCTATTGGAGGCTTTTTTTATGCTCGTCTTTTTATGCTTGCCTTTTTATGCTTGCCTTTTTATGGACGTCTTATCAGACAAGCGCCAAACTGCTCTTTAAGCCCGCCTGGTAATACTCGTCGCTCTTGCCACGCTCACCCAACTGTTCCATCACCACAGCCAGCTCACCGTAGGCCTGCGGACTGCCATCTACCTTCACCGCGCGCTCCAGATAGTCTTTGGCCTTGCCCCACAATTCACTACGCCGACAAATGCGACCGAGAGCAAGCAATAATTCTGGGGAATCCTGATGTGATCTCAACCAGGCTTCAGCAATGGTGAGTTTCTTCGGTAAGGCCGGGGTTTCTAGTTCAACCCAGTTCAATACCAACGCGCCACTCCACTCGCGATTAATTTGTTGCCGCAACTGCGTTTCGGCGTTTTTATGCTCACCGACATTTTCCAACGCCTTGCTGTACAAGGTGACCAACTCAGTATTTTGACGCACGGTTCTAGGCGTGTTTGACCACAGCCGTGACAAACTTTCCAGGCGTTGCGCAAGCGGTTGCTCAGCAGAATCGACCTGTAAAAAGTTATGCAGCACACCACGTCGCGTGCTAACTTCTAAAGCATCCAGAGCATCCATAGGTTCAGCCTTCGTGCGCCTCAAATCAGGCAACAACTTTTCCAGGCTCTCCCAGTCCTGCTGCTGCACCAGGGCATCTTTTAACAGACGCAGCGCATAAGGGTGCTTAGGTTGACGCTGTTGAACGTCGCGCAACACCGCCGCCGCGCGACCATAGTCCCGACCGCGCATTAGTACCCGGGCACGAGCCAGGGACAGCGCAATACTGTCGCCGCCGATTTCCTTTTCCGCAGCCGTTAAAATTTCTTCTGCTTCCTGATCATTACCCATCTCGGCAGCGGCTTCAGCCGCCACCAGATAATTTAAAGCCGGGGCATCCGAGCTCGGCGCAGATTTTATTAATCCCTGCTTCGCATCGCGCCAGCGGCCTTCATAGTAACTTTCCAGACCCTGTAATACCTGGCGACGACTTTTTTCAGCGCGACCCTGCTTGCGGTTTTTCCACAGTTGAACTCCGGGTCGGGTAATACTCCGAAATATCCACCCTACCAGACGCAACACGCACCACAGGGCAAGTAATACCACCACCGCCATCCACAGGCTTAGCTGAACCACCTCGTTGCCCACGGAGATCATAATAAAGCCCTGCGCGTAACCCATCGACCAAAACAACAGGCCACCAACGACCAGCGCCAGCGCAATCAGCACGATCACTTTTCTCATGGCGCGGCGCTCCCACTATCTGGCGAATGCCTGTTGGCGCGGCCGTCAACATACTGCTTAAGGCTCTCTACTGAAGCGGAAATATCCGGTAGGCGCGTGCTAATTGGCTGCCGCTCCAACTGTGCTAATTCTTCGACGACAAAGTTAGCTTGATTATCTAACTGGAAAAACGCTTTAAGCCACTGGGAGGCATTATTTAAACTGTCTCGATAGATTGCAGGCTGACGCTCGAGCAAAGCCAATTGCGCCTGGGATATCATCAATTGCAGGTTTTGTCGCAGGTAAATCTCCTGCTCGGGAGCCATTAAGGGTTGCAGAGGCGCGTCGAGCGATCGCACCTGTAAATGCTCTTTGCTAAAGCTATCGAAAGCGGAGCCCGCATTAGTTGCAAAGCGATTCCAGGCCGACTTTAATCTGGATGCCTCCACCGATTCTTCGCTTAATCCTGGTTCGTCGTTAGTAGCTCCCTGAGCTTGCGACGCGGGCTGATCGGCCGCAGCTGCACCCGGATCCGCAGCCACCTCCGGGTCGGGGGTAATACTCAGTTTGCCCATAATATCTTTGAGCGCACTCAGCCGCAGATAAAGACCTTCGCGATCCACCGAACCGGCCATTTTGAGCGCGGCAATATCGGCGGCAAGTGTCCGTCTGACTGGCAATACTTTAGTGTCGTCCAAAGCCCGCAAAATAGTGTCTGCTCGGGTCAGCAAGGACAGCACATTGTCGCTTTGCTGCATCGCCAGGCGTTGGCTGGCAAGCCGCAGTAAATATTCTGCCTCGGCCAGTCGCCAGTCATCGGTGCTTAGCGACGCGATGGCTGTCATTCTCGCGCCCTGACGGTTGATCTCGGCCTGAGTAGACGCGGTGGCCTGAGCTAACTCACTCTGTAACTGGCTGCGCGCCCGACTTTCGGCCTGCAAAGCCGATTGAATGTCATTCAGAGCGGTTTGCTGGGCCTGCCCGTCTTCGCGAACGGTTTGCAACACGCCAAAGTCGTGCTGCTGAAACCAGCGCCAGCCCAAATAACCGCCGGCACCCAGACCGGCGATCAACAGAAGTAGTACCAACCACACCAGACCCAAACCCGATTTACGTTTTTTCGTCACAGCCTGACTCACCTGGGTGCCAGACTGAGTGCTGGATTCGGCGTCGGGTTGGGTAGCGGTTTGAATATCCGAAGTTGATTTTTTGGCGGCAGAGCCGCTGTCGTCTTCAACGGTTTCCGGTTTACTTGATACTTCGGTGTGCTTAGATTTGGACACGGATTGCATACCCCGTCGAATAAAATTGAGTGGTTCAGTGAGACGGGCAAGTGTACCAGTCCCGGAGCGCCTGCTCCATATCCGCCGCTACGGCACTGGCCGCGATGATCACCTGCTTAAAACCCAGCTCGCCAGCCAGTTGCGCAACTCTGGCTCCCGGGACAAGGCAAGGTAAGTCCCAGCCCGTTTTCGGTGCCAGGCTTGTGCAGCCTAAGCCCGTAGCATCCAGCCTCGCAAAAGCCGCCAGGATTTCACCACTGTGAGCCACCACCACAGTAGCTTCGTCACTATCGAGAAATAGATTAATCCCATCGGCGTGGCGATAATCTGCAACGCGGCGATACACGTCACAATAGCTAACGTCTGCACCGCGCGCCACCAGCGTGTCTTTTAAAGTCTCCCGGCCGCCCTTCCCACGGACAATCAAGATACGCTGTCCCGACACCCTCTCCATTTCCGGTATGGCCAGCAGACTTTCGGTGGAGGTCTGGTCTACCGGATGAAGCGCAGCGATACCCTGCTCACCGAGCATCTCCGCAGTAGTAGGGCCAAGCGCAGCAACTTCTACTTTGTCGAAATCAATACCAGCCTGCCGCAGGGGCGCCACGCCATAATTAACGGCGTGGCGACTGACAAAAATAATCGTGTCGTAACACCCGGGAGCCTGCTGCTGTGAAACCAGGTCGGAGGTCATGCGCTGTGGACTGACTTGAAGATTAGCATCCAGCGCTTCAATCGCAAGGATGGGATAACTCATCACGTTAGCGCCCGCCGCGCTGAGCGCCGCAGCCAGTGGGTCATCCGGGCGTGCACTTCTTATTATCAGCACTCTAAGACCGGACAGTGTTTTCATAAAAGCACGAGCGCCGTCATTCTCAAATATATTACCTGATCTCGGCAAGTAAGCGATCGGCACCCTTACTCAACAGACGTTCCGCCACCTCAACGCCCAGGGCCGCTCCGTTTTCCGCCGGGCCTTCAATGCGCTCGCGCAATATTTCTGTGCCATCAAGAGAGCCGACCAAGGCGCGCAACTGCAAAACCTCGCCCTCAAGCTCTGCAAAACAGGCGATGGGGGCCTGGCAACCACCCTGTAAGCGTTCATTGACAGCGCGTTCCGCCACCACGCGCAAGGCGCTAGATCGGTGTTGCAGGGGTGCCAGCAAGGTTTGCGTTTGGCTATCGCCAACGCGACACTCGATACCCACCGCACCCTGACCACCGGCGGGCAAGGATAATTCGGTATCGAGCTGCTGGGCGATACGCTCGGCAAGGCCCAGACGGATCAAACCCGCGGCTGCCAAAACAATGGCGTCGTAATGACCACTATCAAGCTTAGCCAGGCGGGTATTCACGTTGCCGCGCAAATCGATTATCTCTAACTGCGGGAACCGTGCCTGCAATTGACAGCTGCGGCGCAAACTGCAAGTGCCAACACGAGCACCCGGTGGCAAATCTTCCACACTGTCGTAATTATTACTAACAAGGGCATCGTGTGGATTTCCCCTCTCACAAATAACCGCTAGCTCAAGACCATGGGGAAAAGCCATTGGCACATCTTTCATGGAGTGGACGGCTATATCGGCACGATTTTCCAGCAGCGCGGTTTCTAGCTCCTTAATAAACAAACCTTTGCCACCAATTTTTGCCAGGGGAGTATCGAGAATTTTGTCACCACGAGTAGTGAAGCCAAGAATTTCCACTTTCACCGCGCTACCGTGCAAGCGTTCTAATTCGGTTTTAACAAAGTGCGCCTGCCACAGTGCCAGATCGCTTTTGCGCGTAGCAATGCGAATTAATGCAGTATCTGCGGAGGCAAGAAGAGGTGAATCGGCTATGTTTTCAGACATGTATATAGATAGCTCAATAAAATACGAGAAAAATAAAAGTAGAATAGATAAGGCGCTTAAATTTGTTCGAGTAGCTTTCTAAGCGGAGCTATATGGCGGCGGCTGACCTGTGGCCGTATATCCAAACCTTTAAGGCGTACATAGCTCAAACCATCCTGGCTTTTTTCAATGGCCTCAATGTGCGAAATAGCCACTAAGGCATTGCGATGAATACGAATAAAACGGCCCTCAAATTCAGTTTCCAGTTCCTTCAACGTTTCGTCAAGCAGGGCTTCTCCCTCAGCATGATACGCCGAAACGTATTTATGCTCGGCAAGAAATAAACGTACCTCCGAGACCGGCACCAGCTCCATACCACGCCGGTTTTTCGCGGAAATATGGCTGCGCCCCCCGAGCACCACGCCGGGAGTTTGCTGCAATTCGGCGAGCTGCGCCTTGTTAACACGACGCGCCCGATTTAATGCTGACTCCAAATCTGCTTGCTTAACCGGTTTCAGCAAGTAGCCAACTGCCTCGGACGAAAACGCCGCTACGGCGTAATCGTCGTAAGCCGTGCAAAAAATAACTGCCGGCGGCGGATCGAGTTCGGCCAGGTGCAGCGCTGCCGCCAGTCCATCCATACCCGGCATCCGTACGTCCATAAATACCACGTCGGGGCTGGTGTCTCGCGCCACCTTAATCGCCTCCTGGCCATTGCCGGCCTGACCCACGACTCGAAACCCTCCCAGCGCCAAAACCATGCGTGAAAGTCGTTCCCGTGCTAAAGGCTCGTCATCAACGATAAGTACATTCATCTAACCAGTCTCACCAAGTTTGCGGATAATCCAATGTTGTTATGTAGTGGTCATCGGTCGACCTGGATTTTACCGTCGCGGTAGGGCCAAAATGCGCTTCGAGTCTACGCCTGACATTATCCATCGACATTTTACTGCCTTTGTTATGCCGAATTCGAGGGTTGATCGGATTTTTAACGGTAATGCTAATGCGCTCTTTAATACGCTTAACCTTCACCTCAATTAACCCCCCCTCAGACATAAGCTGAATGCCATGATACACCGCATTTTCCAAAATCGGTTGCAAAGACAAACAAGGAATTTGCGCACCCGCGCCATAGTCACCCACCTCCCACTTAACCTCTAAGCGGTCGCCCAGGCGCATTTGCTCAATAGAGATGTAGCTACGGCACAGCGCCAATTCTTCGCGCAGCGGAATCAAGGTATGGGAATCGCTCAATGCGCGCCGAAACAAATCAGCTAAATTTTCCACCACGCGCTCCGCTTTTTCGGCGTCCGAACCAATCAAGCTGGCAATCATATTCATACTGTTGAATAAAAAATGCGGCCGAATACGCGATTGAAGGGCTTCAATACGAGATTGCAGTTCGGCGCGTTGCTGTACACGCAATTGCTGCTGAATAAACAAATAACGCAGAAGTATCCCGGCGGGAATCGCGGTAATCAGCACGGTTTCCAGCGGCAGGGTGATATCAAAAACATGCCCAAAACCATAGACCACCATCATCCACTCAGCGGCCACCCCCACCGCAAACGCGATCGACAGCACAACGGCGTAACTAATCAAGGCGCTGTACAAATAGGAGATACCAAGCAGCCACCGGTTGCATTTACACAGCACCAGCGCACTGGCCAGGGAAATCCACATTGCCATCATCGACACATTACCCAATGCCAACCAGTCAAAGCCCACCAAACCACTTTGCGCCAACACCAGTAATAGAGCGAGCAATTCGGTGATAACAACAATGGCCAGCAGACCCTCTCCCCGGCACAGGTCGGGTAAAAAATAATCCGCTTCGTACAGCGACACCGGCGCTGGCGGCGGAAACAGCTTTTCTTTCCAGGCCACGTGGGCAACTCCCTCTCGAACTCATTGTATTGGTTTATAATACGATGGTTTTATACCTTTTTGTTTATTCTTTACCTGGCACGAGTACATTTCATGAAAGACGACAAGCCCACCAACCAATCCTGGGGCGGACGCTTCAACGAAGCCACCGACCAGTTTGTTGCACGTTTTACGGCATCGGTGAATTTTGATCAACGCCTGTATCAGTACGATATCCAGGGATCCCTGGCCCACGCAAAGATGCTCGCCAAAGCGGGAATATTAAGCGCGGACGAATTAGCTGATATTCAGCGCGGTCTCGGGGAAATTGCCGAGGAAATCGCGGCGGGCAGCTTCCAGTGGTCGATCGAACTGGAAGACGTACATATGAATATCGAGGCGGCGCTCACCGCTAAAATCGGTATCGCCGGTAAAAAACTCCACACCGGCCGCTCCCGCAACGACCAGGTGGCCACCGATATTAAACTTTGGCTGCGCGCAGAAATCGGTGAACTGCTCAATGCCATCACCCACTTGCAGGAAGGCCTTGCGACACTCGCCCAGCGCGAAGCGCACACCATCATGCCGGGGTTTACGCATTTGCAAACCGCACAGCCGGTGACCTTCGGCCACCACCTGATGGCCTGGTATGAAATGCTGGAGCGCGATTACTCCCGCTTGCACGACTGCCGTGCTCGCATGAATCAGTCGCCGCTGGGTGCCGCTGCGCTGGCGGGCACTACCTATCCCATCGACCGCGACTACAGCGCACAGCTGCTCGGCTTCGACCGCCCCACCGAGAACTCCCTGGACTCAGTCAGCGACCGCGATTTCGCCATCGAGTTTTGTGCTGCCGCCAGTCTGATTATGACGCACCTGTCTCGCGCCTCGGAAGAGTTGGTGCTGTGGAGCTCTGCCCAGTTCAACTTCATCGAGTTGCCGGATCGTTTTTGCACAGGCTCGTCGATTATGCCGCAAAAGAAAAACCCCGATGTCCCCGAACTGGTGCGCGGCAAAACCGGTCGAGTCACCGGGCATTTAATCGCCCTGTTAACCCTGATGAAATCCCAGCCGCTCGCCTACAACAAGGACAATCAGGAGGACAAAGAACCCCTCTTCGATACTGTCGACACGCTGAAAGATTGCCTGCGCGCCTACGGTGATATGGTGCCCGCCATCGAGGTCAACACCGAAGCTATGCGCAAAGCCGCCAGTTCTGGATTCTCCACGGCAACGGATCTAGCGGATTATCTGGTGCGCAAAGGTGTCGCGTTTCGGGACTCTCACGAAATTGTCGGCTCCGCCGTCGCCCACTGTATTAAGGTCGACAAAGATCTCAGCGAACTGGCATTGGAAGAACTACAGCTATTTTCCAAAGAAATCGACAGCGACGTGTTTACCGTACTCACTCTGGAAGGCTCCGTCGCGGCGCGCAATCATCTCGGTGGCACCGCACCCGAGCAAGTGCAGGCCGCGGTGGCCCGCGCACTGCAAAACATCGCCACCCGACGCGAGCAATCGCTATAATGAATCACCTACATCACGGATCAAAACCTCTCATGGCTCGACACACACACTCCATTTTATTCGGCCTGATGCTGGCGACCACTTTATCTGTCACGCTATCCGGCTGTGGCAATAAAGGGCCCTTGTACCTGCCGCCTGCGCCGGTAGAGCAGATCGTCTCGCCGGAACCAAGCGCCGACGCGGTGCCCACTGGCGATAATACGGCGACTACGGCTGAAAGCAGCACTGCCGAAAGCCTCGAGTCTGAAAGCTCTGAGCCTGAAAATACCTCCACCGTAGACCCCGAGTAATCACGAGGAAGTATTTTGTCTCAAGCAGAAGGGGCTCAAGCGCTCGACTCCCACCTCACCCGGCGCGACGGCGAACTGACTTGCGAGGGCGTTGCCCTCGCCACTATTGCCGAGCACTGCGGCACGCCCACTTACGTCTACAGTAAGGCGGCGCTGAGCGATCACTTACAGGCCTATCAACAGGCCTTAAACGGCTGTGATCATCTGATTTGCTATGCCGTCAAAGCCAATTCCAATCTTGCCGTACTCAATCTACTGGCCGAACTCGGCGCCGGTTTTGATATTGTTTCCGTTGGCGAGCTCGAGCGCGTCCTCCGCGCCGGAGGCGACCCACGCAAAACGGTATTTTCCGGCGTTGGTAAAACCCGGCAAGAAATGGCGCGAGCGCTGAGGGCAAATATTCTCTGCTTCAACGTCGAATCTCACGCTGAACTGGAGCAGTTAAACAGCGTTGCTGGCGAACTTGGCTGCCGCGCAGCGGTATCCTTACGCGTCAATCCGGATGTAGATGCGGGCACCCACCCCTACATCGCCACCGGTCTCGCCGATAATAAATTTGGCATCCCTATCGCCGAAGCACTACAAGCCTATCAGCGTGCGCAAACACTGCCCCATATCGAGATCACCGGGGTCGACTGCCATATCGGTTCGCAACTCACCGAACTGACGCCGTTTGCCGCAGCGCTGGAGCGCGTCTTATTATTATTAGACACACTCAAAGATGCCGGCATCACCTTACAACATATCGATTTAGGCGGCGGCCTGGGTGTGCGCTATCAGGACGAACAACCACCAACGCCTGCACAATATATCAGCGCGCTGAGAACGCACACCGATGCTCTGGGCGTCACCCTGATTCTCGAACCCGGTCGCTCCATTGCCGCCAATGCGGGGGTACTGCTAACCCAGGTTGAATATCTCAAACAAAATTACGCCAAACACTTTGCCATTGTCGATGCCGCCATGAATGACATGATTCGTCCGGCGCTGTATCAAGCCTGGATGGAGATTGAGCCCCTCAGCTCATCGACGACCTCATCAACGACAAAAACCACGACCTACGACGTGGTTGGCCCGGTGTGCGAAACCGGCGATTTTTTGGGTAAAGACCGGGAACTGGCTATCGCAGCTGGCGACCTGCTGTGTATCCACTCCGCTGGTGCCTACGGCTTCACTATGAGCTCTAACTACAACAGCCGCCCTCGAGCCGCTGAAGTTATGGTGGACGGCGATCAGTTCTATGTAGTGCGCGAACGCGAATCCATCGACGACCTAATGCGCGGCGAACATCTGCTAGCGGATAGCCAGGCTGTCGCAACTTCTAACCTGGACGGTAGCAACTAAAATGCTGCTCCGATTCACAAAAATGCACGGCCTCGGCAACGACTTTGTGGTGCTCGACGCAGTCACTCAGGACCTACGAGTCACCGGTGATATGGCTCGACATCTGGCCGACCGACACTTTGGTATCGGTTGCGATCAGGTCTTAGTCGTTGAGCCACCGGGGTCGCCGGACCTGGATTTTAACTACCGAATCTTTAATGCCGATGGCGGCGAAGTTACCCAGTGCGGCAACGGGGCCCGCTGTTTTGCTAAATTTGTCCGCGACCGGCAACTTACCAGCAAGTCGCAACTCCGCGTGCAAACCGCATCCGGCGTACTTGAACTCAGCTTTCACGACCAACTTATTTCAGTTGCGATGGGTGTGCCCGGCTTACAGGCTAAGGATGTGCCTTTCCTGCCCGGTGATAACTCCGATGGGAATACCGGTGGGAATACCATTGGAAACAGTAAACCCTCGGACACGGCATCTTATTTGCTCGACGTAAACGGCACCGAACAGCGTATCTCGGTGGTGTCCATGGGCAATCCCCACGCGGTATTACTGGTCGATGACGTTGCCAGCGCGCCGGTTAGCACTCTCGGCCCGGAGATCGGTCGCCATCCGCAATTCCCGGAAGGCGTTAACGTCGGTTTTATGGCGATTCGTTCCCGTCGGGAAATCGATCTGCGTGTCTACGAACGCGGTGCCGGAGAAACCCTGGCCTGTGGCAGTGGTGCCTGCGCCGCCGTGGTGGCAGGCAGGCAACAAGACCTGTTAGACTCCGAAGTAAGAGTAAATTTGACTGGTGGCCACCTGAACATAGCGTGGCCAGGAGAAAACCAGACAGTGATAATGACTGGTCCGGCAAGCACTGTATTTCATGGCCGTATTTACTATGATCCTAAGAAGCATGACCCTAAAAAGCATGATCCGAAAAAGTCCTAGCATTAAACACCGCTGGACAACGATCGGATCATAGGCGACTTACTGTATTCAGCAATAACCGTATTTAAAAAATAACAGACAGGCTAGTCTCATGCCCGAATCAACACCCAAGCCGACACCGGACTCGAAACAGGAAGCCAGCGAAGAAGACGAAATTGCTCGCTATCTAGAGGCAAACCCGGACTTTTTTTCGCGCTACCCCAATGCCCTCGAAGCCCTCGAACTGCCCCACGAAAGCGGCAAGGCTATATCGCTGATCGAGCGCCAGGTCAGTGTGCTGCGGGATCGCAACCTAGAAATGCGCCAGCGTCTCAACGGCTTACTCGAATCCGCCCGCGCCAACGATCAACTGTTTGAAAAAACCAAGCGTCTGGTGCTGACACTGCTGGAAGCTCAGGACCTGGACGGCGTGGTCGAGGCTCTCTATAACAGCCTCGACAATGACTACGGCGTTGAGTTTTACAGCCTGACCTTTCTGGGCAAGAGCACCGAGTACCCGGTGGCCAAGGCAAAAGTAGTTGGGGTCGATGAAGCTAATCAGTCCATCAGCACACTGCTGCGCAGTAATCGCGCCATCTGCGGCGTGTTACGCCCGGAAGAGCTACAGTTCTTGTTTGGTAATGCCTCCGGGCAAATCGGCTCGGTAGCGGCAGTTCCGCTCAACCACGGCCACACCTTTGGCATTCTGGCTATCGGCAACACCAATCCCCAGCATTATCGCAGTAGCATGGGCACACTGTTCCTCAGCTACATTGCCGAAGTGCTCAACCGGATTTGCCCGCGTCTGATGACCCCACATACGATGAAGTAACGGTAAACTGACATGGCCGGTGTCCCTTCGCCCGATCAACTAGCGGCCTTTGAGCGCTACTTAAGTAGCGAACGGCGTTACTCTTCCCACACCTTATCCAATTACCGGCGCGACCTAGAAAAACTCCGCCAGTGGAGCAGCAAGGCCGGCATTGCCGATCTCGACGAACTCAATAGTCACCACCTTCGCCAATGTCTCGGGCAACTCCATGCCGGAGGGCTCGGCGGCTCCAGCCTGGCGCGCTGGTTATCGTCACTGCGTACACTGTTTAAATTTGCTTTGCGTGAACACTGGGTTAGCGGTAATCCTGTCACCGGCTTGAGTGCGCCAAAAAACGCCAAAAAGTTGCCAAGAACTTTGGACGTCGATCAAGTCCAGCAGTTACTTAATATGACGGCTGACAACCCCCTGGCGATACGGGATTTGGCCATGGCCGAACTGATGTATTCGTCGGGCCTACGCCTGGCCGAACTTGCCAGTATCGACTTACCCGATCTGGATTTAACCGAAGCCACGATCACCGTCACCGGTAAAGGCGGTAAAACCCGAACCCTACCCGTTGGCACACCGGCCCAAACCGCTGTTACAAAATGGCTAAAAGAGCGTTCCAGCTGGTGCGAGGCCGACCAACACGCACTGTTCCTCAGCCGCAGCGGCAAGCGCCTGAGCCACCGCGCCATTCAGCAGCGTCTGGCCCGCATTGGCATTACCCAGGGCGTACCGGGACGGATTCACCCCCATATGCTGCGCCATTCCTTTGCCAGTCATTTGCTGGAATCCAGTGGTGATCTCCGTGCGGTGCAAGAATTGCTGGGGCATGCCAATTTGTCCACCACCCAAATTTATACCCATCTCGACTTTCAACATCTGTCCAAGGTCTACGATGTCGCCCATCCCCGGGCGCGCCGCAAAAATTAACTAACACTTCCTTTCAAACTAAGCCTTTTAAAACCGCAATAAAAAAACCCTGTTAAATCCGCAATAGACTTAACAGGGTTTTTGGTAAGCCAAGTAGTGGCTTTATTGATGCATTAGATCTGTACCTTGGATCTATGCCTTAAATATAGACCTTAGACTGCCTCACTACCGGTTTCACCGGTACGAATACGGATCACTTCTTCAAGAGCGGAAATAAAAATCTTGCCGTCGCCAATTTTTCCGGTGCGCGCTACCGAGGTAATACTTTCCACTACGGTATCAACCATGCCGTCATCGACCGCGATCTCCAGCTTAACCTTGGGCAGAAAATCCACCACGTACTCCGCACCCCGATATAACTCGGTGTGACCTTTCTGACGTCCAAAGCCTTTAACTTCAGTAACCGTCACCCCTTGTACACCGACTCCGTTAAGCGCTTCGCGCACGTCGTCCAGCTTAAAGGGCTTGATAATCGCCGTAACCAGTTTCATCGCCTGTTTCCTTAAGTCATTAAAGTAATCTGAGTGTTCGCAGCATTCAATGCAGCTAGTTATCGAATCGCGCTCTTAGCATAGCGTATTTTTACCACACTGCTAAGAGTGGAGCAAAACTAAGACTGATGTCGATCACTCGATAAGCAAAAAAAGGGGCTGCAAGCAGCCCCAATGAGCAAGAAGATATGTTCTAGTTATTCGGTCCTTATTTACCAGAGGCAAATTCAGGATAAGCTTCCATGCCGCACTCGGACATATCCACACCGGTGTACTCTTCTTCTTCGCTAACCCGAATGCCAACCAGCATTTTAAGTACAAACCAGACCAGTAAACTGGCCAGGAAGACCCAGGCGAAGATAACGCCGATACCCATCAACTGAGCAGACAGTGCCGCATCATCATTAGTAATACACACCGCCAGCAAACCCCAGATACCGACAACGCCGTGAACCGAGATAGCACCCACTGGATCATCGAGGCGCAATTTATCGAGCGTCAATACCGAGAACACCACGAGCAAACCACCGATACCACCAATCACTGAAGACCACAGCGGTCCTGGGGTGAGTGGCTCAGCGGTAATGGCGACCAGTCCAGCCAACGCACCGTTAATAGCCATGGTTAAATCCGCTTTACCAAACAATAAGCGGGCGGTGATCAAGGCCACCATCAAACCCGCAGCAGCGGCGGCATTGGTGTTAACAAAAATGTCGGCGACGGCATTGGCGTCGCCAATATTTGATAATTTCAATTGCGAACCACCGTTAAACCCGAACCAACCGAGCCAGAGTATCAACATACCGATTGCTGCCAGAGGCATATTGGCACCCGGTATTGCGTTAACACTACCGTCGGCATTGTATTTACCCTTGCGCGCGCCGAGCAATAACACGGCAGCGAAGGCCGCAGCGGCACCGGTCATATGTACGACACCGGATCCAGCAAAGTCGAGAAAGCCCGCTTCATTAAGAAAGCCACCGCCCCATTTCCACATACCTTGTAGAGGATAAATAAAGCCCGTCATAACCACGGCAAAAGCCAGGAAGGCCCACAGCTTCATGCGCTCGGCAACCGCACCGGACACAATCGACATCGCAGTGGCGACAAAGACCACCTGGAAGAAAAAGTCGGAAGCACCGGAGTAATAGGTGTAACCATCGGCATCAGCCGCATAACCTGCCAATACCTCGTCGGCGGAAGAATTGGCAATGCTATTGCCAAACCAGCTATCCGGTAAGAAACCACCCTCGGAGCCGCCGTACATAATCGTGTAACCCATCAGCAGGTACATGATGCAGGAGACCGCGTACAAAGCGACGTTCTTGGTGAGAATTTCTGTGGTGTTTTTAGATCTAACCAGACCCGCTTCGAGCATGGTAAAACCCGCCGCCATCCACATGACCATGGCCCCGCACACTAGAAAATAAAACGTATCCAGTGCGTACTTGATTTGAACAATATCGTTTTCCATTGTTAATATCCCAGTTATGTTGTCGAAATCTGTTACGTTATTCAGTTAAGTGATGATCGATGATCAAACCGCTTCATCACCAGTTTCTCCGGTACGAATACGAATCACTTGCTGTAACTCGGAGATAAAAATTTTGCCATCACCGATTTTCCCGGTGGCCGCAGCGCCGAGAATAGCTTCCACTGCGCCCTCGACCATGTTGTCTGGCAAGGCCACTTCCAACTTAACCTTGGGTAAAAAGTCGACCACATATTCCGCGCCTCGATACAGTTCGGTATGACCCTTCTGCCGACCAAAACCTTTTACTTCGGTAACGGTAACGCCCTGCGCCCCCACGTTAGCCAGGGCTTCGCGCACGTCGTCCAACTTAAAAGGCTTAATCACTGCCGTAATCATTTTCATCTTAAAGCTCCACTGTTATTTTCAGTTGTGCCGTGACCGCAACACATCAGCGCCCACGAGGTCCACTACTCACCTAGACAAAGGCAATGCACAAGCTGTGCCAAGCCGGTCAAATGTTATAGGGCTCGGGTTGAGAACCCGAAACGCGCTTCTCAATAGTGCGAAATTCGCCGGGCGCGCCGTGACCGTGCAACATCTTGGTGCAGAATTTTAATGCGAGGGTTTGGTGCATCGAATGAGTTGGAGGACAACAATACTATTCTGTGGGTCGTGAACCGTGGAGCATGGATCGCCCATCGACACCGGGAAAGTTTACTGCTTCAATAGACCCATACCGGCTGGGACAGTCGGCTATCAATACTCGGATCAAGGAAGATCATGTCACTTGCCATCGTGCACACTCGCGCAAAAACCGGCATTGCTGCCCCGGCAGTTACCGTTGAAGTTCATCTGTCCAATGGCCTGCCCAGCCTGAGCATGGTTGGCTTACCAGAAACCGCCGTCAAAGAAAGTAAGGATAGAGTGCGCAGCGCGCTGATTAACTCGCACTTTGATTTCCCCCCCCGCCGCATCACCGTCAATCTTGCACCCGCCGACCTACCCAAGGAAGGTGGCCGCTTTGACCTGGCCATTGCCCTTGGCATCCTCGCCGCGTCTGGGCAATTGCCCATGGATCACCTGGATGACTACGAGTTTTTGGGAGAGTTAGCTCTGTCGGGTGAACTACGCCCGGTCAATGGCAGCCTCCCCGCCGCACTGGCCTGCGTTAAACCACAACGCCAACTGATTGTGCCCCGAGGCAACGCGGAAGAAGCCGCACTCAGTAAAAACACCGTCGTCTACGGTGCCGAACACTTGCTGGACGTGTGTGCGCATTTGCGTGCTGAGTTACTAGCGAAAAATAACGATATCAATGTCGATACCCAGCCCTTACTTACCCGCCAGGGTTTTACACCCCCCAAACCACGTAAAAATTCAGCTCAACTCTCGGATGTGATCGGACAACAACAGGCCAAGCGAGCATTGGAAATCGCTGCGGCAGGCGGTCACAACCTATTATTCTCCGGGCCACCGGGAACCGGAAAAACCATGCTGGCGAGTCGTATGCCAGGGATATTGCCGCCGCTGGACGAGCACGAAGCCTTAGAAGTGGCAGCGGTGTATTCGGTAGCCGGCACTGGTTCAGCTGGCTGGGCACGGGACGATTTCCACCAACGCCCCTTTCGCAGTCCGCATCACACCGCCTCGGCCGCCGCCCTGGTCGGTGGTGGCAGCACACCCACCCCCGGAGAAATTTCCCTGGCCCATCACGGCGTCTTGTTTCTGGACGAACTGCCAGAATATCCCCGCAAGGTCTTAGAGGTATTACGGGAACCGCTGGAATCCGGCTCCATTACGATTTCCAGAGTGCAGGCGCGCATCGACTTCCCCGCGCGATTTTTGCTAGTGGCCGCGATGAACCCCTGCCCCTGCGGTTACCTGGGCAGTGCACGCTGCCGCTGTACACCGGACCAAATTAGCCGCTACCAAAGTAAAATTTCCGGTCCCCTGCTCGACCGCTTTGACCTACAGGTATCGGTGCCCAGTATTCCCCGCGCCGAATTAACCGCAGCGCAGCCCGCGGGGGAAAGTAATGCCCAAATTCAACACCGGGTCTGCACCGCACAAGGCCGACAGAAACAGCGACAAGGTTGCATGAATAGCGCGCTCGACGGTAAGCAACTGACTCGATTGTGTCCGCTAAACACTGAACAACAAACTTTAATGGATAAAGCCATTGATCGCCTCGGGCTGTCGGCACGGGCCTATCATCGCCTGTTAAAAGTCACCCGCACGATTGCGGATCTGGATCAAAGCTCAACCATAGAAACTCGACACCTGACGGAAGCCATTGCCTATCGGGTGAGCTCCTCAATTCAGATTAAATAGGCTCAAATTAAATAGCTTCAGATCAAATAAAAGACGCTGGCGAATGTAATAAGTAAAAACTCAGCAACAAAAATCCAACCATGGAAATTCAGGCATAAAAAAAGGACTCACGACGAGTCCTTTTTTATTTTTCCTGAAACGCTAAAGTTACAGCAGCGGCGCAATTACCAAACTAACAATGGCCATCACGTTAATCAGAATATTCATCGACGGTCCGGAAGTATCCTTGAAGGGATCGCCAACAGTATCACCCACAACCACTGCGGAGTGGACGTCCGAGCCCTTACCGCCCAGGTTGCCTTTCTCCACGTATTTTTTAGCGTTGTCCCAGGCACCACCGGCGTTAGCCATCATCAAGGCCAGCAATACACAGCCCAATAGACCACCGCCCAACATACCACCAAGACTCTGAGCACCCAGCGTAAAGCCTACTAGAGGTGGTGCCGCTACCGCAATAAAGCCCGGTAACAACATCTTCTTCAAGGCCGCCGTGGTGGCGATATCCACACAGCGAGCCGTATCCGGCTCCGCGTTACCTTCCAGCAGCCCGGGGATTTCCCGAAACTGACGACGGATTTCGTGGATCATCTCGAAGGCCGCATCGCCCACTGCCGTCATGGTAATTGAGGCGATCAAGAAGGGAATCATACCGCCGATAAACAGCCCTACCAGAACATCCGGGTCGGACAATTCCAAACTAAAGTCCGGGTTGTTCAAGGTCACGGTTTGTACAAAGGCGGCAATAATCGCCAGTGCCGCCAATGCTGCAGCACCGATGGCAAAGCCCTTACCAATCGCCGCAGTGGTGTTACCCAACTCGTCGAGAGAATCGGTAATTTCACGGGTTTCCTTGCCCATACCCGCCATCTCGGCGATGCCGCCAGCGTTATCGGCCACCGGCCCGTAGGCGTCAATCGCCATGGTAATGCCGACGGTAGACAACATGCCCACGGCGGCAATACCAACGCCATATAAACCTGCCTGGTCACTGGCCACGTAAATAATGGCGCTGATAAACAGAATCGGCAGTACCACTGATTGCATGCCAACCGCCAGGCCAGTAATCATCACTGTTGCCGGACCCGTCTCTCCGGATCTGGCGATTTTGCGCACGGGTTCCCCACCGGTGTAGTACTCGGTGATTAGGCCGATCAGGATGCCACCAACGGCTCCGCTCAATACGGCAAACCACACCCCAATGTCGACGCCCATGCTTTCAATCAAAAAATACGCGGCAATCACGAATATGACCGGCGCAACAATGGTTCCGCTACGCAAGGCCTGCCCGGGTTCCGCCGAGGATCGCAGTCGTATCACCACAATGCCTACTAAGGACGCCAGTAAGCCGATGCTCGCCAGGGCCAGCGGCAGAGACATCATCGCAGAGCGAATGTCTACCGCCATGGTCGCGGCAATGGCGATGGAAGCAATCATCGCCCCACAATAAGATTCAAAGATATCCGAACCCATACCGGCCACATCGCCGACGTTGTCACCGACGTTATCGGCGATCACGCCGGGGTTGCGAGGATCATCTTCGGGGATACCGGCTTCAATTTTACCGACCAGGTCAGCGCCAACATCGGCGCTCTTGGTAAAAATACCACCGCCGACACGAGAAAATAGCGCCACCACCGAGGCACCCATGCCAAAGCCGTGAATGGCTTCTGCGGTATGGGGGTCGCCACCGAAATACAGATAGAGAATACCGAGCCCGAACAAACCCAGCGAAGCGACGCACAGCCCCATCACCGAGCCACCATAAAAGGCAACGGACAAGGCCGCTGCCGCGCCATCGTTATGCGCGGCCGTGGCGGTGCGCACATTGGCTTTGGTGGCCGCAATCATTCCTAACCAGCCCGCCGATGCTGAGCACAGTGCGCCAACAACAAAAGCCAACGCGGTGTTAACGCCCAAAGGCGAAACCAGAATCAACAGCAATAAGGCTCCGGCAAACATCGCCAGCATTGAATATTCACGGCGCATAAATACCATCGCACCCAGATGAATTTGATCGCCAATCGCCGTCACCTTGTCCTCACCCGCAGGACTTAGCATGACAAGCCGATAAATAACGAACGCACAAATAAGACCAAACACACCGAGTGCCGGTGGCAAATACATCATGTCACTCATATAACCCCCAATTATTTTAGTTATCACGGAAATAGCGGTATCTATTCTCAACTACAGACGGGTAAATGTCGAGTCACCAGGCATTAATGATCAGATCAGGAGGGGGCACAGCTGTGATTAACGCCCGTAGCTACTATGAGCGTTACTAGATGGGGCTACTAGATGGGGCTACTAGATAGGGGCTACTAGATAGGCGCCGCTATATGGACGCTGTTATATGGCTACACAATCACCGCGCAATGCGCCGCACAACAAAAGCGCTACCCCCGGGCGAGGACACGCTCGGTTTGCGCAATGATAGCTGAGGCCGTCGCCTTGTCGTGGAGGATCACGCTGGGCATGCGTACTTGCGTTCGGATTTGTGTACTGCGCTTGGAGATCGGTTCCAGACGAACAATCACATTGCGATCCTCCGCCCGGCCAAACACCATTAACACCCCGCTCTCATGGGTCTTTTTACCGGTGACCTTAATACCCATGCGCCCGAGAGCGTTAACCGACGCTCTTTGCACTGTGCTCGCGGGCATCATTACCGTTTTATAGGCATAACCGTCGAGGCTATAACCCATACCAACACCTGCACCCGCACCTAATAACGCCAGTGAAATGGGTTCACAGGCCGATGTTGAAAATACCAACATCACAATGAGCACATAAGTCCTGAATTTGTTGTTCATGATTTCGTTAAACCTCTACGCCTGCGTTCCTTGCGAGAAAATAGTTTGCGAGGAGATAGTGCGCCCTAAGATAGCCAGCCGAAAGACCTCGAAACGCCAAACACGGGAACACCTCCGCACCCATGTGTGAACCACGTACCAATGCGCGATTAATAGCGGGGGTCCGATAATTGTCTTATTCCTCAGCCGATCATTCCGTCTCCAGAACCCCGCTCCGAGAAACCGGTATAATCAGGCCTGGTAATACCGACACATTCACATAACTCAAGCCGCGCGGTCGCCCTGTTCCTATGCCATTCCTTCTCGCCCACTCGTCGTCAAACATACATGCCATCTGAAAAATTTAAACCCGCTTATCTGCTCCCCAAATATTGGCTGTCGTGGCTAGCTGTCGTCTTGAGTTGGGCGCTAGCGCGACTGCCGCTGTCCTGGCAACGAGGCTTATCCCGCTGGTTAGCGCGTCGACTGGCAAACAACAACAGTAACCGCATGCAGATCATCCGGCGTAATATTGATTTGTGCTTTCCAGAAAAATCGGCTGAAGACAGACAAGCGCTGCTTACCGCGAATCTTGAGTCGTCAATGCTGATGATGTTTGATTTGCTAAATCTCGTGTGGCGAGCACCAGAAACGATGATCGATCCGGTCGAAGTCATCGGCGCGGAATATCTTGAGCAAGCCCTGGCCGCCGACAAACCGGTGTTATTGGTCAGCGGTCACTTCACGGCACTGTTTAGCGCGGCAATGAGAATCGCGGCAATTTCTCCCCTCGATATCGTCTATCGACGTATGGATAACCCGCTACTAGAAGCACACATCTACCAACGCCTGATACAGAGCAATCCGGTGAACGCAATTCACCGCAAAGACATCCGCGACATGCTGGTGAAATTGGAAGCGGGAAAGGGTGCAGTTGTGATTGTTCCCGACCAGGATTTCGGTGTAAAACGGGGTACATTTATTCCCTTTTTTGGTGTTCCCACGGCCACCATTACCACCATTCCCCAGTACGCTGAGCAAGCGAATGCTCAGGTGCTACTGTTTAGCGCCCACTGGGAAGGCCAACGCTGCGTAGTGGAAATAGAACCGGTGCTAGAAAACTATCCCTCCGGGGACAATATCGCCGACACCCAGATCTGGAGCGACTGGCTGGAACGAAAAGTTCGCCAGCACCCCGAAGATTATTTATGGATGCACAAACGCTTTAAAACCCGCCCGGAAGGCGAAGCTAGCTTTTACAAAAAGGGCTAGCGCGACCGCAACTGCCGATCGTCCGGACGAACTAAATTTTCTGCCTGGACAGCAACACCACTGACCCAAATAAGACTTCTAAAACTATGCCTATTTTTTTAAATGCGTTTATAAATTATGTCTATTAAAGCCATACTCTGGGATTTTGGTGGCGTCATTACCGCCTCCCCTTTTGAATCTTTCGCACGCTTCGAGTCAGCACAAGGCCTGCCTCGGGATTTTATTCGCACCATTAATTCAAGTAATCCCGACACCAATGCCTGGGCCAAGTTTGAATCGAGCCAGATTACTCTGGAACAGTTCGATCAACTCTTTCTGCAAGAATCCACCCTGGCGGGACACCCGCTGCCGGGCACCGAGATCATCAAACTGTTGAGCGGCGACGTGCGTCCGCGCATGATTGAAGTACTTAAACGCTGCAAACAAGATTACCAAATTTCCTGCCTCACCAACAACGTTCGCGCTGGCAGCGGGCCGGGAATGTCGCGTTCTCTGGAGAGCGCCGCCGAGGTGGCATCGGCAATGGCGCTGTTTGATCACGTGCTGCAATCGAGCAAGGAAGGCATGCGCAAACCTCAGCCCGAATTTTATCTACTGGCCTGTGAGCGCATGAAAGTGGAAGCGCACGAAGTGGTGTACCTGGACGATCTTGGCATTAACCTGAAACCAGCGCGTCAGCTTGGCATGACTACGATTAAAGTATTATCAGAAAACCAGGCCATTGAAGATTTGAGCGCGGTGCTGGGTGTGGATTTTTAAACCAGCCGCTTTAGTATTTTATTACTGGAAAGCCCGCGACTTTCAATCGTCACTCTTCGGCGCAATACGCAGCCGCTGGACTTTCACTCCCTGCTTGATATGACTTTCAAAAATCTCGTCTATATCTTCCTTTGAGCGATAGCGATACCAGGTCTCGTTGGGGTATACCACCATCACCGGTCCCAGGGCGCAGCGATCCAGGCAGCCCGCACTGTTAACCCGCACGCCCTTCGGCCCCGCCAGGCCCGCCGTCTTAACCTTGCTTTTCAGATATCCACGCAACTCACCAGCCTGATAATCCTGACAACATTCCCGACCATCGTCGCGTAAATTGGTACACATAAATACATGGTGCTGGTAATAAGACATGCCGATTTTTCCCTGCCATTAAGTCGAGCATTGTAATGAAGTAGCCTTCCGTAAATCCAGCCCGCAGTAAATCCTGTTCGCTATCTGGATACGCAGTCCTTCAGGGCGTACCATATATAATGGACAGCCAGTAACAGACAGCCAGCAGATAGCTGACACCTAAATCGGTGATGAGGTAAATCATGCCCTATAAAACCATCAAATTTCAACGCGAAACTAGCATCGCGCGCATCACCCTGGCGCGGCCCGACGCCGCTAACGCCCTAAACCTGGAGATGGGCGCGGAGCTGCTTCACGTCGCCGAGTTGTGCCGAGACGATGCCTCTGTACGTGCCGTTATTCTCGACGCCGAGGGGAAATTTTTCTGCGCCGGTGGCGATGTTGCGGCCTTTGCTGCGGCAGGTAAAGACTTACCCGCAACATTGCGTAAGTTATTGGACAGTTTTCATCCCGCAGTAGAAACACTGTCCACCATGAATGCCCCGGTCATTGCTAGTGTGCAAGGCATGGCCGCTGGAGCGGGTTTATCATTGATGTGTTCGTGCAGTTTTGTGGTCGCCAGTGACAAAGCCAGCTTTACCATGGCTTATACCGGCATTGGCATGACTCCCGACGGCAGTTCCACCTATTTTTTACCACGCCAAATCGGTATGCGCCGCACCGAAGAAATGATGATCAGCAATTGCCGCCTGAGCCCTGAAAAAGCCCTGGACTGGGGATTAATCAATCAGGTGGTATCCGCAGATTCGCTGGCAGCTACCACACAGCAACTGGCCGAACAGCTCGCCGCCGGCCCCACTCTCGCCTACGGCAACACCCGACGCCTGCTCCACAGCAGTTTAGAAAATAACTTTGCTCAGCAATTAGAGTCCGAAGCAAACTCTATTATCGCGATGGGAAAGACAAAAGACGGATTAGATGGCGTCGCATCGTTCAAAGACAAGCGCAAACCAGAATTTACTGGGGAATAAATTCTAAGGATTGATTTTAGAAAATCCAATACTTATAAAATTTACGAGCAGGCCCTTGTTATTTACTAAACTGGAGAATCAAACATTTACATTAATAACCTATGTATTGAGTTCCCTTGCCGCCCGCTTTTTTTTGAACTCATCATTTGTATAGCGCTGTCTCTCCCTAATGCTTCCGTTAATCCAAGCTCCAGGTTAAACCCATGATCTTGCCAATTATTTTTTTTGGTAGCGCACTGATTTCATGGCTGATAATCACATTGATTCGTCGGTATGCGGGGCAAGTGGGATTAATCGCTCAGAGCAATGACCGCTCGTCTCACGTCGAACCAACACCTAGCGGTGGCGGTCTAGGCATTGTATTGGTTTGCACGTTGACTGGACTCTACTTGTTTTTCGTTTATGACACGGCAGGCGCATCTCACATTTGGCCTCTGAGTTTGGGTTTACTCCTTGCCTGCGTCGGCTTGTGGGACGACATCCAGCATGTTTCAGCGCGTATCCGTGCACTCACTCAAATCATATGCTGTCTCGGGCTACTCGTGGTGGTTGACTCACTACCCGCAGGATATATCAACTTTAGCCCTATTAGTTTTGGTTTATTGACACCCTCCCTGGAGCTAAGCGGCGTGGTATTGTCCATCTTGTTACTCATAAGCGGCGTGTGGTGGATTAATCTATTCAATTTCATGGATGGCATTGATGGTCTAGCAGGAATACAGGCCTTGTTTATGATAATTGTAGGGTGGGGGGTATCTGCATGGATGCACCCTGAAGTGCTAAGCAGCCCTCTATGGCTCTGGGCAAGCTGTATTGTCGGAGCAACATCAGCATTTACCGTACTCAACTGGCCACCCGCCTCTATTTTTATGGGCGATGTCGGTAGCACCTGGCTCGCCTTTATTATTTTTGTGCTGGGTCTACTGTCTATACAGTCGGGCTGGAGTACTTACACGGTCTGGCTAATACTCAGTGCAGTTTTTATTACCGATGCTACGGTGACATTGCTAACCCGAATATTGCGCAACAAACGCTGGTACTCTGCACATCGTAGCCATGCCTACCAACAGCTTGCTCGACGCTGGAGCAGTCACCGCTCAGTAACGCTGCTTGCCCTCGCCATCAACATATTCTTATTACTACCTCTGGTATTCATCAGCCTGCTTTGGCCACAATGGAATTTAGTTTGGCTAGGCTGCGCCTATGTACCACTTATAGTTGGAACAATAAAATTAGGCGCAGGGAAAAATAACTAGCGTAACAATGCCCAAGTTAGGCAATTGCCGAGGGAAAAACCAAAATTCAAAGGTAGGTGGTAAGGGGGATTGATGTTTTCAGCCTGAGGCTGCAAACACCCCTTCGGGGCTGCGTCGCTGCGCGCCTTGTCCAAATTCGTGACCGAATTTGTCGAACCGGGTTCTCATCCTGATCGCCACTCCCGAAAACTAAAAAAGCCCCAATAGGGGCCGTCTTGGTAAATCAAAAGCATTTTGGCGGTGAGGGAGGGATTGATGCTTGCAGCCTGGGGCTGCAAACACCCCTTCGGGGCTACGTCGCTGCGCGCCTTGTCCAAATTCGTGGCCGAATTTGTCGAACCGGG
>JAGPUQ010000010.1 GCA_018069525.1 Porticoccaceae bacterium
GATGATAGTGATTATCCATTAAACAGTAGGCATGACAGACCCAGTTATAGGTGTCACAGACACGCTCCAATACAGATAAAAACGCTAGCCTGTCATCATCGTCTTCATAGATTGCTTCCCGACGATCACCTCGCGAGGTGACGTGATACAGCGCTCCGGCAAATTCCAGCCTAAGGGGTCTGGCCATAGTTGTATTGAATCGATATTAATAGAACAGCAAGGCTAGCA
Source organism: Porticoccaceae bacterium (assembly GCA_018069525.1). Classification (GTDB taxonomy): domain Bacteria; phylum Pseudomonadota; class Gammaproteobacteria; order Pseudomonadales; family Porticoccaceae; genus JAGPUQ01. Next base: position 229 of record JAGPUQ010000010.1, read on the forward strand.
AAATCAAAATCATAAATCAAAGACCTGACCCCGTCTTGTGCTATCACTATCATCTCCTGATTGAAACACCCGATTCGAATCTGTCTAAAGGCATGCGTCAGCTTAATGGGATGTATACCCAAGCTTTCAATCGCATGAATAACCGGGTAGGGCACGTATTTCAAGGTCGCTATAAAGCCATACTGGTAGAAAAGGACAGTTACCTACTGGAACTGTCCCGTTATATTGTTCTCAACCCGGTACGTGCAAATATGGTGCGTTCAGCCAAAGAATGGCCCTGGAGTAGTTATCGATCGACCGTAGGGGCAGTTAAAGGACTAAGCTGTTTAAATACCGAATGGCTACTCGCCGCCTTCGCAAAACGAAAATCGGTAGCCATTGAGAAATATAAACAATTTGTAGCGCAAGGAACGGGCCAGCTATCACCATGGGATATGTTGCGAAAGCAGATGTATCTCGGTAGCGACAAATTTGTAGAAGAAATGCAGGCGTTAATCGACGGAGACAAAGAGCTGAGCGAGATTCCGTCATCACAAAGACGGCCAGCGCCTAAACCCCTGGCTGAGTATAAAAACGCAAGCGAGGATCGAAATACAGCTATCATTAGCGCGTATAAGAGTGGTGGGTATACCTTGAAGGAAATAGGGGATTACTTTGGACTGCATTATGCATCGGTGAGCGGTATTATAAGAAATCATAAATCAAAGACCTGACCCCGTTTTGCTCTAAATCAAAGACCTGACCCCCTTTTGCTCCTGTTTTTGTTTTACATTGCAAATAGACAAGCTAACCTAATATAGTAGGGAGCTGCCAATTTTGGCCGTTCCTAATTAAAGGCGATCTAATGCCATCCCAACATGATGATTCTGTTACCCAATGGGGGTCTCGACCCCAATCACCACCTGATATTGACGAAGTAATTAGGCAAGCCGGTGATAGATTAAAAAGTTTATTCGCGGGAGGTGGTTCTGGAAACAACTCAGGTGGCGGTTTTGGCAGATTGTTTGCCTATGCCACCTTACTGCTGATTGCCCTAAGTGTATGGTCCGCCTATTACACCGTGCCCAGTGATTCGGTTGCCGTGGTGCAGCGCTTTGGCATGTATCTCAAAGAAGTACCGCCGGGCTTACATTTTAAGCTGCCTTTTGGCGTTGATAACGCCACGATTGTTCCTGTCAAACGGCAGTTGAAGCAGGAGTTTGGTTTTGCCACACCGGGTGCTCGTGATCCTTACCAGGGCGCGCGCGATGGTGGGCGGGAAACCCAGATGGTCACCGGTGACCTTAATGCCGCATTGGTGGAATGGGTCGTTCAATATCGCATATCAGACCCGGTTAAATTTTTGTTTGAAGTGCGTGAACCCGGTGAAACCCTGCGCTATGTATCGGAATCGGTGATGCGTGAAGTGGTCGGTGATAGAACCGTGGACGAAGTGATTACCATTGGCCGCCAGGAAATTGAAATTGAAGCGCTGGTCAAGATGCAGGAGCTATCGACCAAGTATGTCATGGGCATTAGCATTGATCAGGTGCAGTTAAAAAATATTAATCCCCCCAAACCTGTGCAGGAATCATTTAACGAGGTGAATCAGGCGCAACAATCGAAAGAAAAACTTATTAACGAGGCGCGGCGCGAATATAACAAAGTGATTCCCCTGGCGGAGGGCGAAAAGGATCAACGCATTCGTGAGGCTGATGGTTATAGGCTCAAGCGTATCAATGAAGCCGAAGGCGATGCCCTGCGATTCAATGCGCTGTTTACTGAATACCAAAAAGCTCCGGAGGTAACTCGCCGTCGCATTTACATTGAAACCATGCAAGATGTCATGCCGAGAATAGAATCAAAAGTATTGATGGACGATGCCATGTCGGGGCTGTTGCCGTTACTTAATTTAAATGAGCAAGCGGAGCGTCAACAATGAAAAATGTAACCTTATTTGGGATATCCGCCATTGCCCTTGTTGGTGTGTTTGTCTTAGGAAGCTCGATTTACACCGTCGATGAAGTCGAGCAAGTCATCATTACCCAGTTTGGCAAGCCGGTGGGTGAACCTGTCACTACGGCAGGTCTTAAATTCAAAACGCCCTTTATTCAGGAAGTTAATCCCATCGACAAGCGTGTACTGGAATGGGATGGTGCGCCTTCTGATATGCCGACCAAGGACAAATTGTATATTTCTGTCGACCTGTTTGCCCGCTGGAGAATTGTTGATCCGCTACAGTATTTTTTGCGCTTGCGTGATGAGCGCAGTGCACAATCAAGGTTGGACGATATCCTCGGCAGTGAAACCCGTAATGCCGTGGCCAAACACGAATTAATTGAAATCATTCGCACCACCAAAGATCGTGTGCCACTGCTGGATACGGCTCTTGGGGATACTGTTTTACCTTCTACAGAAAAGGGCCTTAACATGGGCGCATTAGTGCCTATTGAAAAAGGGCGTAAGTTAGTAGAACAGGAAATATTCAAAGCAGCGGCGGAGAAAGTGGGTGTGTTTGGTATTGAGCTGTTGGATATCCGTTTTAAACGCATCAACTACAACGCAAGTGTACGCCCTAAAATTTATGACAGAATGATTAGCGAACGTAGGCAGATCGCTGAACGGTTTTTGTCTGAAGGCAATGGCGAAGCGGCAAGAATACGGGGTAACCGGGTACGCGACCTTAACAAAATTCAATCCGAAGCCTATCGTCAGGTAGAAGAAATACGTGGCCTGGCCGATGCCAAGGCAACCGAAATTTATGCGAGTGCCTACAATCAAAGCCCCCAGGCCGTGGAGTTTTATGAGTTCACACGCACTATGGCTTCCTACCCCGCTATTATCGGTGAAAGTACCACCATCGTGCTATCGACCGACAGCGATCTTTTCAAGTTCCTTAAAGGAATGAGTCCTAACAAGGAATAATGCATCCGGTAAATGGAGGCGCTTATGAAAAGGAATAAGGGTCAAAAGTTGAAGTAAAAAAGCCCCACCTGAAGAGGCGGGGCTTTTTAGTTGAACAACTAGCGTACCCGGGCACGATCTCCCGGGCATTTCGTTCTTCATCAGATGTCGAAGCGATCGTTGTTCATCACCTTTGACCAGGCTTTGACGAAGTCATCGATGAACTTCTTCTCGCCATCGTCAGAAGCATAAGCTTCAGCGACTGCTCTGAGCTCTGAGTTGGAACCGAACACCAGGTCGACAGGTGTCGCAGTCCATTTCAGCTCGCCGCTGTTGCGGTCACGCCCCTCGTACACGCCTGTTGATTTCGATGGTGCCCACTTAGTGGACATACTGAGCAGGTTGACGAAGAAGTCGTTACTGAGCTGTCCAGGCCTGTCGGTAAACACACCATGCTTTGAACCGCCGGCATTCGCGCCTATTGCACGCATACCGCCGACCAGTGCGGTCATCTCCGGTACGGTCAGGTTCAGTAAGTCTGCCTTCTCGACCAGCATGTTTGCCGGAGAGCCGTAAGCGCCTTCGTTGTAGTAGTTACGAAAGGCATCAGCCTTTGGTTCCAGTACGGCGAACGAGTGCACATCGGTCATCTGCTGCGTCGCATCACCGCGACCCGGTGTGAATGGAACCGTGATCTTGTGACCGGCATCACTGGCGGCTTTCTCTATCGCTGCAGCGCCGCCCAGTACGATCAGGTCAGCCATGGATACCTTGCTGCCGGAGTCCTTCTGGATCGTCTCCAGTTCCTTCAGGACCTTGGCCAGTTCTTGCGGGTCGTTGGCTTGCCAGTTCTTCTGTGGAGCCAGGCGTATGTGCGCGCCATTGGCGCCTCCGCGCATGTCTGAGCCACGATAGGTAGATGCTGATGCCCATGCGGCTCTGACCAGCTCAGGTACGGTCAAACCGGATTCCAGGATCTGGGCTTTCAGCTTGCCAACCTCTCTATCACTTATTTTGTGATCGGCAGCCGGAACCGGATCCTGCCATACGAATACTTCTTTCGGTATCTCACTGCCCAGATAGCGGGTACGCGGACCCAGGTCACGATGAGTGAGCTTGAACCAGGCTTTCGCGAATGCCATGTCGAACTCTTTCGGGTTCTTCAGGAAGCGCTCGGCGATCTTACGGAAGCCGGGATCTTCCTTCAGCGCCAGGTCTGTCGTCAGCATGATCGGCGGATTGCGTTTGCCCTTGACGTGGGCATCCGGTACCGCAGATTGTGCATGTTCATCGGTCGGCACCCACACAGTTGCACCAGCGGGAGTCTCCTGTTTTTTCCATTCGAATCTGAACAGGTTGTCGAGGAACAGGATCGACCATGCGGTAGGCGTCTGGGTCCAGGCGCCTTCCAGACCGCTGGTGACAGTGTCTTCAGCATTGCCTTTGCCACACTTGCTCTTCCAGCCGAGTCCCTGTTCTTCGATAGCGGCGGCGGCAGGCTCGGGGCCTACGCAGTCAGCTTTCCTGGCACCGTGAACCTTGCCCAGGGTATGTCCACCGGCGATCAACGCTACGATTTCTTCATCGTTCATTGCCATGCGGCCGAATGATTCACGTATGTCGTGGGCCGCAGAGACCGGATCGAGATTGCCACTGGGACCTTCCGGGTTCACATAGATCAGCCCCATTTGCAGTGCCGCCAGGGGCTTTTCGAGTTTGCCGTCCTTGCCGTAACGTTTGTCATTACCAAGCATCTTGGTCTCAGGGCCCCAGTACACCAGGTCAGATTCCCAGTCGTCCACTCGACCACCAGCAAAGCCCAGGGTTTCGAAACCCATGGATTCCAGTGCGACGTTACCGGCCAGGATCATCAGGTCGGCCCAGGAGACATTACGCCCGTACTTTTGTTTGACTGGCCATAGTAGGCGGCGGGCCTTGTCGAGATTGGCATTATCAGGCCAGCTGTTGAGTGGTTCGAATCGTTGTTGACCGCCATCGGCACCGCCACGTCCGTCATGCACGCGGTAGGTTCCTGCGCTGTGCCAGGCCATCCTGATCATCAGGCCGCCATAGTGACCCCAGTCCGCAGGCCACCAGTCCTGTGAGGTGGTCAGGGTTTTTTCGAGGTCCGCTTTGAGGGCCTGCTGATCGACGCTGCTGAAGGCCTCGGCATAGTCGAAGTCATCACCGTATGTATTGGATTTTTCGTCGTGATCACGTAGCGAGTCGAGATCCACCTGGTCAGGCCACCAGAAGCTGTTTGGTTTGGCCTTGCCACTGAACAGGTTTTCGGACCAGGCTGCTGGTGATAGCGTGGCTGTCATAGCTGTGATGGCTGAGACGGCAACGATCAAAGGTGAGATTCTTTTAAGCATCCTTTTAAACATCATTTATCTCCTCATACTCGTGTTGTTTGTGAATTTAACAGATTCCTGTCAGATGGTTTTATTCCCTACCAAACAATAACCGCACTCAATAACCGCACTCAATAACGGGCACTTAATAACGACACTCAATAACGACAGCCTCTATTTAGGGCTAACGATAGCCTCAATTTGGATTTAGCCATATAGAAGTGATTAGGTATAGCTATCTCAGGTCTATATTTAGTCTAGACCAAATATAGATGAAGTCTAGAGTAAAAAAAGTACAAAAGGCTGGGAACCCCCCCCTAAACAACGGGGGCCAGACTGCGGGCTGAATAGATCGAAGTACAGCCGTGTTATGCTGACTTTAAATATTTATCACCGTGATTTTACGCTCAATAAGTTAAGGAGTTAGATTGATGTCCGCCGATACCGACGCGCTGTTTACACCCTTCACCATCAACAAAATGGAATTGCCTAACCGGGTGGTGATGGCTCCGATGACCCGAAATTTTTCCCCCGACAATATTCCCGGCGACAATGTCGCGGCCTATTATCGCCGCCGTGCGGAAGGTGGGGCAGGCTTAATTATTACCGAGGGCACTTACGTTAACCATCCTTCGGCAGGGGCTTATGAAAATGTTCCGTTTTTCTATGGCGACGAAGCCCTGGCGGGATGGAAAAAGGTAGTTGACGAGGTTCATGCTGTCGGGGGAAAAATTGCACCCCAGTTATGGCACACCGGCATTATGCGCGGTGTTGGAGGGGAGGGCATGACGATGGAACCCTATCCCGATGCTCCTGCCTGTGGTCCCTCAGGCTTGCTGATGCCCGGTAAGGAGATTGGTCACACCATGAGTTTGGATGATATTCAAAAAGTGGTAGCGGCTTACGTGCAGGGAGCGGTGGATGCCAGGGCACTTGGTTTTGATTGCGTTGAAATACACGGTGCCCACGGCTATATGGTTGATCAGTTTTTCTGGGAGGGTACCAATCAGCGCGACGATGCTTACGGCGGTAGTTTGGCGAAGCGAACCCAGTTTGCTGTAGATATTGTGAGTGGTATTCGAGCAAAAGTGGGACCTGACTTCCCCATTATTTTTCGTTTTTCCCAGTGGAAGTTGATGGATTATCACGCTCGGCTCGCCAATAATCCCGAAGAGTTAGAGCAGTTCCTCAAACCTCTGAGTGCTGCCGGCGTGGATGCCTTTCACTGTAGTACACGGCGTTTCTGGCAGCCCGAGTTCGAAGGTTCCGACCTTAATCTCGCTGGCTGGACCAAGAAAATTACGGGTAAACCTTGTATTACCGTCGGTAGTATTAGCCTGGAAGAGGACTTCCTCGATGAAAAGGCGCGAGGTATTTCCGAGCATTCCGAGCCTGCATCTATTGGTAATTTGGCGACACGGTTGCAGCGTGGCGATTTTGATCTGGTTGCCGTAGGTCGTTCAATAATATCCAACCCGGATTGGCCCAAGCTGATCAAATCAGGACAGGAGAGCCAGTTACGGGCTTATGACAAAAGTGATCTGGTGACGCTTGATTAGATAGACGGTTACAGTCTTCCCGATGAGAGATACTTATCCTTAATTGAGAAGGCCGCGCTAATATTTCCTACTAAGGCTAACTCTGCAATCCCCTTTTGTTCGGGTACAACAAAGAACGGTAATAAGGTTTCGCGATGAGTGTTTTAGTAGAAAAAAATGGTCCAGTGACAACGGTCATTCTCAACAGGCCGGAGGCGCGAAATGCGGTTGACCGGCCGACGGCAGAAGCTCTGGCAGAGGCTTTCCTGCAGTTCGACGCTGACGAAGAAGCGTTAGTGGCTGTGTTTTACGGTGCCAACGGTAGCTTCTGCGCTGGGGCTGATCTCAAAGCAATGGCAGACGAGTCGCGGCGTAACCGCATAGCTACGGAAGGGGATGGCCCGATGGGGCCGAGTCGTATGTTGTTGTCCAAGCCTGTTGTAGCCGCTGTTTCGGGCTATGCCGTGGCGGGTGGCCTGGAATTGGCACTTTGGTGTGATATGCGAATCGTTGAGGAAGATGCGATTTTCGGCGTGTTTTGTCGCCGCTGGGGCGTGCCGCTAATTGATGGCGGCACCGTTCGCCTGCCGAGAATTATTGGCCTTGGCCGAGCTATGGATTTAATTCTGAGTGGCCGCCCGGTCGCTGCGGAAGAAGCTTATGTGATGGGCCTGGCCAATCGCGTTGTTGCCAGTGGAACCGCTCGACAGGAAGCGGAAGCGCTGGCCCGTGAAATAGCACAATTCCCGCAACACTGTTTACGTAATGATCGACTCTCTGTTTACGAGCAGCAGGGCCTTACGTTAGAGGATGCCCTGCGGAACGAGTTTGAGCGCAGCGCAGAATCCTTGTTGGTGGACGGCCTTAAAGGAGCGTCTCAATTTGCAGAAGGCAAGGGCCGGCACGGCGTATTTGACGAAGATCAGGCATAAAGAAATAAAGGTTGGAAAGCGAACCGGTTGAGCTGCTATTTATCCCAGACCGGTGAGCGTTTTTCCAGGAGGGCGCTACTACCTTTCAAAACTAATTTACTGGGTGAGTGACGACCACATATATTAAAATTATAAAAAATAAATGCCGTTATTCATCACAGCATTATCCCGGTAAATACAAGCCCCCATTTACGTGCAGTGTTTGCCCGGTAACGTAAGACGACTCCTCGGAACAAAAGAACGCAACGGTGCCAGCAATTTCTTCGGGTTTGCCTGCACGCTCAGCAGGTACCTTTTTAATCATGCCTTCGTAGACCTCGTCGGGTAATACGCCGCGCAAGCGTTCGTGCCAGATAATACCCGGCGCGATAACGTTGCATGTTACACCGTGCTTAGCTAAATCCAGGGCCACGGAGCGGGTGTAGCCGGTGACGGCGGCTTTGGCTGCGGCGTAGGGGGATTGCCCCTGACCGGGATGATAAGCGTACATTGAAGCAAAGTTCACCACGCGACCAAAACCCTTGTCCACCATGGCTTTACTAAAAGCCCGAGTTAGATAAAAAGTGCCATCGGCATTAACCGCCATGACTCTTTTCCAGCTCTTGGTGTCCAGCTCCCAGGGTTCGGCGTTGGCTTGAATACCCGCGTTGTTGATGAGATATGCGATGTGAATGCCCTGGTCTGAGAGCTGTTCTGCCAGCGTGGCTATTTGATCTTCTTTGGTGACGTCCAGAGGATAAAAAGTGAACATGGCTTTTTCTTCGACACTCAGGAATTCATCGATCCAGGGGTCGATATCCGTAGCCCGGCGATCGGTGCCGATGACGGGTATACCCGCTGCGATTAAACGTTTAGTGATGGCAGTGCCAAGACCACCGATAGCGCCGGTAACCAGCGCGTGTCCTCTGTTGCTCATAGTGTTTTCCTGATTACTTAGGTTTATAAATAAATTATTTAATAGCTTGTTGTGTCGTTGATAAACTAATTTTCGAAGTTGGGCACTTCGTTTTTGCGCCTGGCGTCCAGGGCAACTTTAAGATCATCAGACATTAACATTCCTGCATTCCAGGTGGCGATATAGTCTAGTCCGTCAGCGACGCTGTGTTCGCGAGAGTAAAGTAAGACTTGCTTGGTGCCGCGAATACTCAAGGGTGACTTGGAGGCAATGGCCCTGGCAATGCCGAACACCGCTTCCATCATAGCGTCTTTATCCTTAAAGCATTGATTACTTAGTCCAATGGTTGTTGCTTCTTCACCGCGTACATCCCGACCGGTATAAGCGAGTTCGCGCATCAAGCCGTCGCCAATCAGGCGAGGTAAACGTTGTAGAGTGCCAACATCGGCGACCATGCCAATATCGATTTCCTTAATGGAAAAGGTAGCGTCCTCCGTGCAATAGCGCATGTCGCAGGCGCTAATCATATCTACGCCGCCACCAATGCAGGCACCGTGAATCGCGGCCAGCACTGGTTTTCGGCATTGCTCTATGGAGGTGAGTTGCTTTTGTAGCCCAAGAATTTCTTCTCGTAAGGTTTCCCGTTTGCGGGCTTCGCAGGTAATGGATTCGTCGATTAGTTCGTTGAGCATGGCGAGATCAATTCCTGCGCAGAAGTGGTTACCATTGCCGCTAAGGACAACGACTCGCACTTCGGGTGTGCGATCGGCCCAGTTCATCGCGTCGCCAAGTTCCTGCCATAAAGCTCTATTCATGGCGTTGGCGCTTTTGGGTCGGTTGAGCTGAATATGGGTAATGTGCTGATTTAAATCGATAGCGAGGGTTTCGAAGTTGGGTATCTCTACGGTAGAGTGATTCATTGTTATATCTCAGGGGGAAGGTTATTAAAGCTCGATACTTAGTACTGTTTCATAAGGCAGCTAGCTTACAGATTCTGTTTGGCCGGTAACAGGTGGTAAGCTGGTGATAAACCATCGGGACTAAATCCCCTCCTAAACTTATCACGAACATCGCTGCATCTGTATAATAAACTAAATTAACTAGGAGCCTTAAGTGATTAAAAATAAAGCAAATAATCTGTTTATATTCTCCCTTGTCTTACTGCTCTACGGCTGTGGGGTTGATGATAAGGGAGATTCTGAAACGATAGCGAAACCAGCAGTAGCCGACCACGTGGTTCGACGTCAGCGCGGTCTTGATGTCATTGCGACCTTGACTGGTACGGATGATCCCGAAGCGTTCGCCCGCCAATTTGTTGCTGAAAACGGCGCTCTTGGTTCGTTCGCACTGGACTTTGTGATGGGCGACATTTGGAGTCGAGAACAACTGAGCCGACGCGATCGCAATCTGATTGTGTTGTCGATACTGGGCACACTGAATCAAACCAGTCAGCTTAAGTATTATGTTCCGGGTGCGTTGAATCACGGTTTAACGCCGGTAGAAATTCGGGAAATCATGACCCATCTTGCCGCCTATGCCGGATTTCCGAAAGCACTTGATGCCATGGCTGTGAGCAATCGTATTTTGGCGGAGCTTGGCCACGATACCGGCCCGGCCGGATTGGGAGAAGCGGAGCGTCTGAGTGATGCCGAGCGTCGAGCTCGTGGTGTGGAGGTGATGGCACGTTTGTCTGGTAACGATCAGTCGTTGAACCCCGAAGAAGCTTTGACCGCTCTGGCCGGTAAGCTTGGCCCGCTGGGCGCATATGGTATTGATTTCGCGTTTGGCGAAGTCTGGGCGCGTCCGGAGTTGTCGCGGCGCGATCGTAGTTTGCTAGTGGTGTCAGTGCTGGCTACGCTCGGTCGGGGAGAGGAGTTGGATATCCATATTCCTGCAGCAGTGCGCCACGGCGTTACGCAAATAGAGCTTGAAGAATTAATGCTGACAGTATTTGCCTATGCGGGTGCGCCGTTGGCGGTAGAAGGGATGCATAAAGTGATTGATCATTTTGAAGAACACTAATTATTTTGCGACACCATTTCAACTTACGACAGTAAACGGTAATTATTATGGCTAAAGATACCTTGTTAGAACCGGCACAACTCGATTCAAGCCTTGCTGTATTAAACGCAGATGCCCTGGAACCCTGGACGCTCGATGACGGTAAGCTGCACCGGCGTTATAAGTTTTCCAGTTTCAGTACTGCGTTTGCGTTTATGACACAGGCGGCGATGGTCTGCGAAGTAATGGACCATCACCCAAAGTGGACGAATGTGTGGAATATGGTGGAGGTGGGTTTACTCACACATCGATCTAAAGGCATTACCTTGTTGGATATTGAGATGGCTGCTGCGATGGAGCAGATTGCGAAGCAGTATCTATCTTAGTTTGATGGCGAGGGTTTTGGTTACGAGGTTTTAATGCCGAGCCCCGATATTAAGTGCCGATCCTTATTGTGAGTCTAAGCCTTTTGATTCTGCAAGCCTGAGCAAAACAACGCGGCCATTTCCTCCGCGATCTCGTGGGTATTCATTTCGCCGTCGACCTGATACCAGCGGGTCATCCAGTTAATCGCACCAAATATCGTAAAAGCGGTGATTTTCGGGTTACAGGCCCGCATTGAATCATCATCCTTGCCATCCTCAATCATCTGGCGCATGGCGATATCGAGTTGTTGATAAAGAGGATCGATTTTAGCGAGATATTTGGGTGAAAGTGGTTCCCAGCCAGGATGAGCGAGGCAACGGCCAAATTCATCGTCGAAGGTGGAGACAAACAGGTGGATAAAGTCGGTAAGCTTATCGATACCCAATTTGGGAGACTTCATAACGGTATCGGTTTGTTCGAGTAAATGGGTGATCGCTGTGAGTAAGCACTGGAACAGGATGTCTTCCTTGTTTTCGATGTAGTAGTACAGCGTTGGCTTGGTAACTTCGAGTTCACTGGCGAGATCGTTTAGCGAGGTGGCCCGAAAACCTTTTTGATTAAACAGGCGTCCAGCCGTACGCAGGATGGCCATGCGCTTGAGTTCGTATTGTTCGTCTTTACTTTGTACGGTTTTGCCCCAGCGTGTTTTGCTCATAAGGTGAGGTATTCTCCATAGTTACATTTAGATAGACGTACATACTTTGGTATGGTTTTCCCGCGCTGCCGAGCGAACGGTGGCAGCGAGTCTAACCCAGAGAGTGGGAAATGAGTACAAATAGGTCAGCAGATTTACTCGATGGTAAGTGGCTTTAACTGCGGATATATTATATTTTATCTATAAAAATTAAGTAGTTATTGTTTTTTTTTAGAATTAAAGTTAAGGTGTGGGATGTTAACTGGTAGGCTGTCTTGGGGCATTAATTCACCTACAATAGCGCTTTGTGGTGTTCACCCAGCTGGTATCAGTTTAGTTGAGGCGCTTAGTTTACGGGCTAATCAAGCTGTTTAGGACGGTTGGCGGTGTTGTTACCAGGATAGTTGTAAGCAAGGATTTTATAAGTATGGCCAGTGAATATGTAGGGAAAGTGTTCCCGCCATTGCAAGCGGACGTGGAAAAGTGGCAGCTACGGTTTTTTGCCAAAGCAGTGGGCGAATCCAATCCGATTTACTTTGATGAGGTCGCCGCCCAGGCTGAAGGCCACAAATCGATTTTAGCCCCGCCAACCTATGTTTTGACTTTGAGCATCGCGGAGCCTGACCCTTTCCAAAAATATCGAGAGCTTGGTATCAATCCTGAGCAGATGTTGCATGCACAGCAAAAATTTGAGTATTTTTCACCTATTTATGCAGGTGACAAAATTACGTTTACCAGTCGCATCGTCGATTTTATCGAGCGGCGCAAAGGTGCTATAAAGTTTTTGATTGAGGAAACCGATGCCGTTAATCAAGAAGGCGTGATGACCACGCGATTTCGAAAAACCGTGGTGATTAAAGGTAATGGTCTTAACGATACGGCTACTGAGGGCAAGGAGACTGCGACATGAATAAACCGTTTGCTGCAGTCTTCGATAAGGCCGGCATAGCTGTTGGCGATGAGCTGCCCATTCTAACTAAAGCGCCGATTACCCGCACTACACTAGCTTATTTTTGCGGTGCATCAAATGATCATAATCCCCTGCATGTCGATATCGACGCTGCAAAGGCAGCGGGTATGGAAGATGTGTTTGTTCACGGTATGCTCAATATGGCTTATGTAGGTCAAATGTTGACGCAGTGGTTACCGCAACAATATCTGCGATGTTTTGAGGTAAAGTTCGGCGCTATCGTTCACCTGGGTGACGAGCTGAGTTGCAAGGGTGTGATCGACGAAAGGTTTGAGCAAGCCGGTGAAGATTGCGTGCGGATAAGACTGAGCGTACATAATCAGCATGATGAGCTTAAGCTAACCGGGGAAGCAGTGATGGCTCTCCCGAATAGCAAACCCGAATAACAATCCTGAATAAACAGTTTTAATCCAACAGTTATAAATTATCTATGAATACCTATCGATCGCCGTGGATGGACGAAGACCTGGACCTGTTTCGTTCAGCCGCTAGCCGTTTTGTTGAAAGGGAGATGGTACCCCACGATGAACGCTGGCGAGAGCAAAAATATATAGACCGGGAATTTTGGCGGAAAGCTGGGAAGAACGGCTTTTTATGCACTGATATACCCTCAGAATACGGTGGCGGTGGCGGCGATTTTCGTCACGAAGCGGTATTTTTTGAAGAGCAATGGCGACGTGGACTGTCTGGTCTGGGCCAGGGTGTGCATAGTATTGTCGCCAATTATTTGCTTAATCACGGTACCGACGTTCAAAAACAACAGTGGTTGCCGCAGATGGCGCAAGGCCAATTAATTGCCGCAATTGCCATGACCGAACCGGGCACCGGTTCCGATCTTAAGGGTATTAAAACCAGAGCAGTGAGTGATGGCGAGGATTACGTCATTAACGGGTCGAAAATGTTTATTACTAACGGCTATGTGTCGGAGTTACTGGCGCTGGTGGTGTGTACTGATCCGGAAGGGGGCTCCCAGGCACTATCCATTGTAATGTTAGAAACCACTGATTTACCTGGTTTCAAAGTTGGGACTATGTTAAAAAAAATGGGTCAAAAGTCTCAGGATACTTGCGAACTGTTTTTTGACGAAGTGCGCATTCCAAAGGCAAATTTACTCGGTGGTATTGAGGGGCAGGGCTTCGCCCAACTAATGTCAGATTTACCCTACGAGCGCACTCAGGTGGGCGTGCAAAGTGTTGCGATGATGGAGGGCGCTATTGAGGAAACCGTTAGTTACGTGAAGCAGAGAGAAGCTTTCGGCGCGCCTTTGTTCAGTTTACAAAATACTCGTTTTCGGCTGGCGGAGGCGAAAACGACCACACAGGTCGCCCGAGTATTTCTCGACTACTGTATTCAAAATGTCGCGCGCGGGGAGCTTGATAACACCACCGCAGCAATGTGTAAATACTGGACCTCAGAACAGCTCCAGCAGGTTTTGGATATCTGCCTGCAAATGCACGGTGGCTACGGGTATATGGAAGAGTACCTAATTTGCCGTATGTATGCCGATGCCAGAGTTGCGCGAATTTATGCAGGCACCAGCGAAATCATGCTGGAAGTAGTAGCTCGAAATCTATAAGCCCGCAAATCCAGCCTGGGAATGTGTCATAGTTCTCAGTAACGAATACGACCAGTGCCAACCGCTGATAATGGCGTTTCGACCGTTCAGCGCCTAAATCGTTGATTTCATTGCAGTCATTTATCTCTGCTGACTATACTTGGACGTTAATCAAATAATTTAGATCAAGGATGGATCAGGTGAAAGAAGTCGAGGTTGGAGTGCTGCCATATTCCTGGAGCCTCTCTGGAAATACGGAGAGAGTCCTTATCACATTGCTATTTGCGCTTGCCGGTGGCGTAAGTCACTTTGGTTTCGGCTTGCCGATGGCTGAAGTTTGGCCCTGGTATGGAGCTCTGGCGGTGTTGTGGCTGCTGGCATTAGGTACTCACTATGCATTTTTTTCCTCAACTTCAGGAAGGCAGCGGCGCTCAAAAATAGAGCTACTTGATCTCATTACAGAAACTTTGTCTGTGGTGGCCTGGTCGATGAATGCCCGCAGCGTCGTTACCGATGTACATGGTTGTAATATCCGCGGCGACCGAGATACAAAGGATAATAGTAAGGGCCTTTGCGCGAATTTAATTGGAGAAACGGCTGATAAGCTGTCTCAACGCAACTCCGAGTTTGGCATTTTGCTCTATCGGGCTATGGGTGGCGAAGCGTTTGTCGCTACTTGCGATATAGGGCCGCAGACCTATCAGCATACATTTACCCCGCGGATGAGATATGGCGTCAGCGCCGGTTTTGATTGTGTTTCAACGGAAGTTACTGGAGATAAGGGGCAAGCATCGACGGTCGACCTGTGGGAACAAATGTTTGAGCACTCCGTAGATGCGGTTATGTTGCTCGACAAAAAACGCCGGGTCTTCGCTATCAACAAGGCTTTTACCGAAATAACGGGTTTTGAAGAAGCCGAGGCATTGGGTCAGAGAGATAATTTGCTGCTTAGTAAGCCCCCGGGTGAAAACTATTACAAAGTGGTTTTTGATCATCTCGAGAACGCAGATTCCTGGAACGGCGAAGTCAGTATCAGGCACAAATCCGGACGTTTATTTACCGTTAATATGACGGTCAGTGTGATTAAGACCAGTCTTGGTCGAGTGCGACATTATCTGGCCTTATTTTCCGATGTGAGTCAGCGCAAGCAGGCGGAAGACGAGCTACGTCATTTGGCTAACCACGATAATCTTACGGGCTTGCCCAACCGACGTTTGTTTCTCGATCGTTTGGATCAAAGCCTGCACCGGGTAAAACGCAGCCATTCCCGGTTAGCGGTATTATTTCTAGACGCTGATAATTTTAAATTAATTAACGATGCTTACGGCCACGACGTCGGCGACGCTGTACTCAAAGAAATTGCTGTGCGCTTGCAAGCTGCCGTGCGCGAAAGTGATACGGTTGCACGTTTATCCGGTGACGAGTTTACGATTATTGCCGACAATATCCGCGATCAGGATGAGGCCATAGCGGTAGCGCGAAAGGTGATGGCGTGTTTTGAGGCGCCGTTTGAGCTTCCTGATCAGCAGTTGAATGTATCGGGTAGTGTGGGTATTGCGCTCTATCCCGACGACGGCGACGATGTTGTCAGCCTGATGAAACACGCAGATCAGGCTATGTATCGCGCTAAGGCTGAAGGCCGCAATGGGTTCTACAGTATTTCCGATGAACGTCCCACGCAGGTTTCACAAGGCCCTTACTATCCTTCAGAACTACGATTGGCCGTTAAGCGTGGGCAGATGAAAGTGGTTTATCAACCACAACTTTCGTTGTCTGACGGGCACTTAGTGGGTTGTGAAAGCTTTTTGCGCTGGGAGCATCACTGCCGAGGTAATATTCGACCGTCGGACTTTATGACCGTATCGGAAGAAGCGGGGATCACAGAAAACCTGGGTTCCTGGACTCTAGATACTGTTGCCTCGCAGCTGGGTCGTTGGCTTGAGCTGGGTGTTCCGGTCGACTATATCGCCGTTAATGTGGCGATGTCGCAAATCAAATCTTCAAATTTTCCGGCGCTGGTGTGCGAAACGTTACTGCGTCATAAGTTGCCCGCGTCGTCGTTAATGCTGGAAGTTGCCGAAGACGACTATCTTCGTAATCGGGGCGTGTGCAACGTGTTTTTTGCGCAACTAAAAAAGGCCGGTATTCGTTCATGTATCGACCAGTTTGGTTCACATACCAGCGACTATACCTACATCAAAGACATACCAGTTGATACGGTAAAAATCAATCAAGCTTCGTTAGCTAAAGCGTATTCAGATAAAAACGACCGCAGTTTTTTCCGTGCTCTGGTGGCCTTGTGTAAGGTCCTTGGTAAAGAAGTTATCGCGGTTAGTGTTGAACGCAGCGTTCAGGAAAACCAGGTGCGGGAGATAGGTTGCGATACCGCGCAAGGTTATCTTTACGGTAAGCCGATGGCGGCATCTGAAGTTCAAAAATTTTATTCTATGCTTGAGCCGACAAGCGAACAGCGAATTAACTAAAACAATAAATCAAGGCTTAAGAAATCGCTTATAAGTTTCCGGTAAGCGAGTGTTTAGAGTAGTGTACCCTTTACGATTAATCCAACATTCTTGCATTTACAGAATACCCGTAAGTCACAATCTAGGCTTGGGGAATATTCGGTGTCTTTCTATAATAACGGCCTAGCTATAATGGCTATCTGGTTTTCCAGTACCGCCTCTTAGCTCTTTAATGTACAAGCCCTGATTTGGAAGCAAGACCATGACCGACTATCGTGCCCCCGTTCAAGAAATAAGTTTTCTCCTCAAGGATATATTTCAGTTGCAGGCCATCGCCGAACTACCGGGTTTTGAAGAGGTTTCCCCAGATTTGGTAGATGCCATTCTCGATGAAGCCGGGCGTTATTTTACCGAAGTGTTTGCGCCCACCAATCAGCAAGCCGATATTGAAGGTACCCGCATTGAAAATAATGCCGTGGTCACTGCGCCAGTTTTGGACGGTCTCTACGATTCTTTCCGCGAAGCGGGTTGGCCCAGCCTCACCGGTGATCCCGAGCACGGGGGCCAGGGCATGCCGCATCTGGTTGGTTTTGCGGTGGATGAATTATTGCAAAGTGCCAATATGAGTTTTTCTTTGCTGCCGATGCTTACCATGGGGGTTATTACTGCGCTCGAACATTATGGTAGCGAGGCACAGAAAAAACTTTATTTGCCCAAATTGATCACTGGGGAATGGACCGGTAGCATGAATTTAACCGAGTCTCAGGCGGGTAGTGATCTGGCCGCAGTGCGCACTAAAGCGGTTCCACAGGACGACCACTATTTAATCAGTGGGCAGAAAATTTTTATCAGCTGGGGCGATCACGGTTACACCGATAATATCGTTCATTTAGTGTTGGCAAGAACGCCCGATGCCCCAGCCGGGGTGAAAGGTATTTCGCTGTTTGTTGTCCCCAAGTTTCTAAGCGATGCCGACGGACAGCTCGGAGAGCGTAACGACGTCTATCCGGTGAGCGTGGAACACAAGATGGGCATCCACGCCAGTCCCACCTGCGTGATGAGCTATGGCGACAATGGCGGTGCAGTAGGTTACTTGATTGGGGAAGAGAATCAGGGCTTGGTGTATATGTTTGCAATGATGAACCACGCTCGCCTGGCGGTGGGTTTGGAAGGCGTCTCGATTAGCGAGCGCGCCTATCAACACGCACTTGCCTACGCCAAAGATCGTGATCAAGGCGGAGTGATTATTGGTCACCCGGACGTGCGCCGTATGTTGATGACCATGAAAAGCCTGACCGAAGGCGCGAGAGCCCTGGCGTACTCAGCGATGATGCACTGGGATTTCAATCTACACGGTACCAACGATGAAGATCGCGCCTATCACCAGCGTCGGGTTGAGCTGCTGACTCCCCTGGTCAAAGGCTGGTGTACTGAAATTGCTAACGAAGTGACTTCCCTCGGCGTTCAGGTACATGGCGGTATGGGCTTTGTCGAAGAAACTGGTGCCGCGCAATATATGCGCGACGCCCGCATTATGGCTATTTACGAAGGCACCAACGGTATCCAGGCCATGGATTTAGTGGGTCGCAAACTGCTGCGCGATCAGGGCACAGGCGCCCAGGAATTATTACAGGATATCGAACAGGACATTGCGGCGTGTCGGGCTCAGGGCCTGGATGATTTGGCAAACAGCGTTGCTCGCTGTGTTGAGCGCTGCCAGCAAAGTATTGCCCATCTCTTTGAAGGTGCGGCTACCGATAAAGACTTGCCCGGTAGCGTGGCGTTTAATCTGTTAATGCTAATGGGTACCACCGTTGCCGCTAGTTTGATGGCGAAAAGTGCCGCTGTTGCTACCGTTAAGATAGCGGCGGGGGATGAGCAGGGTTTGTTTTTAGAAGCCAAAGTGCATACGGCACGCTTTTTTGCCGAGCAAATCGCACCGCGTACGGAGACTTACTTAAGCGCGATTTTGTCGGGTTCTGAAACGACAATGGCGCTTTCTGATGAGCAGTGGTAGGTTGGTTTTATTAAACCTAAAATCTATTGTTGTCTAGAGCTAAAATATTTGTATTAGAGGTGAGGTCAGGCGTTTGGGCCAATACGGATAGGAAAAACGTTTGAAATAAGGGACTGCTAGGCCGCAGGCCTAGCAGTCCCGCTTGATTGATTAAATTCTTATACCGTATATTCGTGCGATATCATTGAGGCAGTCTGAGACCATATTTGCTTTCACTCGATATTCATCAGCTCTTTCAAACGTAACGACTTTTGTGTGGCGCTTTCCATTTTTATAGAAAATAAACCCTACTTGAGTTTCGGCTTTTTTGTGTGCTTTCTCGGATACATCTAATGTGGCATGTGCTAAATCATTTCTGAATTTTCGAAGTTTCTCAAGGTCAGAGAAAAACCATTCTTTGTCTTCCAGATAAAAATCCAGATCATTACTTATTATCTTTTTTAATAGCTGAACTTTAGTTCTTAAACCATATGACTGGCTTGTAAAAACCTCTGACATAAGCAGATCTCTTTTGTGCTCTTCCGGACTAAAATATACAGATAGGATTTTGCTAATATTTACATCTATTACAGCTAAGCTATTCAATATTCTGCCACGAATTTCTCGCACTGTTGCGTGAAGTTTCTGGTTCGCTATGAATCTTTCGTCATCATTCATAATATATTGACATTTAAGGTTGCCATAATGGGCGCGCGGCAGTTTGAGCATCCAGCCACGACGTGGCGATCATTGATGGCTTGTTATAAGCTGTGACCGTAATTCTTGCAACTGCTTGTGTGAATATCTATTGAAAACCAATTGCCAAAAAAGCTTTTGTTGCAATTTGGGCACGCCTTAGCCATAAGCGGCGGCAGTATGATGAATGGCATAGAAACAAACAAAGGCCACAACAAAATATTTAGGGCGACACTTTTTTCTACGAACAATCCTGAAGCGAGGCTGGATAGAGCACCAAAAATTATCCCGCCTATAGCGAAAGTACGAATCAGAATTGCTAGCTTTACATAGATCATGTTCTAGTTTTGCTCATAACTATTAGTTAACTGCGCTTGCAGTATATGTTCGAAACCGAGCATGTGCAGTATATCGCCCCAATTTGGGATGTTATGTGGCTCATGCGGTATTTCATTCTCGGGCACCGGGTTATTCATGCTTCCAATATATTGATTATTAAAAATAAATCAATAATTCTTATTGTGGGTCTAATTTAACCGTGATAGGCGTAATTAGTTTGATATTGTCCGCGATATTAATTTCGCCTTGCTGCAAGCTTGGACAGTTTTAAAACACTACTCAAATCCAGCCATAATCTGCCGGCACCACAACCCAATACGTTCCTCACTCAGTTCAAATTCACTTTCGTCATCCAGGGCCAGGCCGACAAAGTGTTCGCCGTCTTCGGTAAGTGCGGTCGAAGACTCAAACTGATAACCCAAGGTTGGCCACTCGCCGATGGTTGTTGCGCCCAGTTGTTTTACCCGTGCCCATAAATAGCCCATGGCATCTTGATACCACTGGGGATAACCGATTTGGTCGCCGAGGCCGTAGACTGCGACCACTTTGCTTGACCAGTCAATTTGCCCCAGTTGTTCCCAGTGGTTCTCCCAGTCCTCTTGAAGTTCGCCGTAGTCCCAGGTGGGGATACCCAAGATTAAATAGCGGTAGTTGTCGGCTAAGCTCAGGGGGCTGGTGTTGATGTTGTGCAGGGCAACATATTCGGGGCCAATGCAGTCACGGATTTTTTCGGCAGCGATCTCGGTGTAGCAGGTCGACGAGCCGTAAAACAGGCCGATTTTCGCTACCGTTCTTATAGGCGTGGCTGCGGGTATGTGCTGGTCCGACACTCAGGAGGCTCCAGTAAAGTCCAGTTGCCGCCAGACTTCGTAGACGGCAACCGCAACGGAGTTTGATAGATTCATGCTGCGGTTGTCGGGGCGCATAGGAATACGCAGGCGCTGTTCAGCGGGCAAGCTGTCGAGTATATCGCTGGGCAAACCTCGGGTTTCCGGGCCAAACACCAGGGCATCTCCGACCTGGTATTGCACTGCATCGTAGCGGCTTTGGGCTTTGGTGGTGTAGGCGAAGATGCGTGCCCTACCCAGGGCTTCTTTGCAGGCTGCCCAGTTGGCGTGACTTTGCACGGCTTTCCACTCCTGATAATCGAGCCCGGCTCGGCGCAGGCGTTTGTCGTCCATGGCAAAGCCCAGGGGTTCGATTAAATGCAGTTGGCAGCCGGTATTGGCGCAAAGACGAATGATATTGCCGGTATTAGGCGGTATTTCGGGTTCAAAAAGGACGACGTGGAGCATTCGGGTAAGGCTTCCAATGGGTGAAAATTGGGCGTAATAAGTGCCGGAAACGGGCTGTTTTACCACCGTATGAGTAAACACTCTTGTTCAGGATTGTACAGCGTGTAAAATCCCGAACGCGACCCTATGTAAGGGCGCTCTAAAAACAAGGATTAGAACGACTTAATGCGTCTCAAGTGTATCAAATTGGCGGGGTTTAAATCCTTTGTGGATCCCACCACGGTAAATTTCCCGGGCAGTTTATGTGCCGTTGTCGGTCCAAACGGCTGCGGTAAGTCCAATATTATCGATGCCGTACGTTGGGTGATGGGCGAAAGCTCGGCCAAGCTCCTGCGTGGCGAGTCCATGGCGGATGTGATTTTCAACGGTTCCGGCGGTCGCAAGCCGGTGGGCCAAGCCTCCATTGAGCTGGTATTTGATAATTCGGACGGCACCATGGTCGGCGAATACGCCGGTTATAACGAAATTTCCATCAAGCGCAAAGTGACGCGCGATGGGCAGTCGATGTACTTTTTGAATGGCAGCAAATGTCGGCGGCGGGATGTCACCGATGTGTTTCTTGGCACGGGCCTGGGGCCGCGTAGCTACGCCATTATCGAACAGGGCATGATCTCCAATCTGATTGAATCCAAGCCCGACGATTTGCGGGTCTATATCGAAGAAGCGGCGGGTATTTCCAAGTACAAGGAGCGGCGCAAGGATACCGAAAATCGTATTCATCGCACTCGTGAAAACCTGGAGCGCCTCACCGATATTCGCGACGAGTTAGGGCGCCAATTACAACGCCTTGAACGCCAGGCGGCCTCGGCAGAAAAATACAAAGTCTTGAAGCGCGAGGAGCGTTTGCTCAACGCGCAGCACCTGGCGCTTAACTGGCGAGCCTACAATAACTCGTCCGAGCAGCAGCAAAGTGTGATTCGGGACGAAGAAACCAAGATGGAAGCGCAGGTTGCCGAGCGTAGGGGCGTGGAGGCTAGCATCGAACGTTTGCGCGTTGGCCATGCAGCTAATTCGGATGCGTTGAGCAGTGTTCAGGAGGCATTTTACGCGGCGGGCGCTGAGATTTCTGCCCTGGAGCAATCCATTAAGCACGCCCAGGATCGCGCGCGCGAGTTGCAAGGCGATATGGAGCAAACAGAACGTAACTTGTCTGAGTCGAGTCGTCATCTTGAAGAGGACCGCAGTAAAATTGCCGGTTGGGAAGCTGAGTTAAAAGAAATCGCCCCCGCTCTGGCGGCGGCTCGACAGGAGTCGGAGCAAGCCACGGCCACTCGACAAACTGCAGAGCAGAAGACGCAGAGCTCACAGCAGGAGTGGGACGAGTTTAACCGCTCAGCTTCCGAAGTGTCTCGGCGCGTAGAGGTGGATCAGGCGCGTATTCAGCACCTTGAATTAGCCATTAAGCGCCTGGGTGAGCGGATGGCTGGCTACGAAGCCGAATTGAATGAGCTGGGTGATTCTGAACCGGGTTTGGAGCTGAGCGCGCTCACCGAGCAGCTCGCCAGCAATGAGCAGCAAGTTGAGCAGTGCCGTGTCGAGTTGTTATCGGTATCCGGCATCATTACTAAAACTCGCCACCAGCAGGTTGATATTGCCACCGCACTGAATGAAGCCAGGGCGACCCTGCAAACGCAACGAGGCCGCAGGTCGGCTCTTGAAGCCTTGCAGGAAGCGGCACTTAAAGATACCGGCGACGTGGGCGACTGGCTGAGTACACGCCAGCTCAACGATAACCAACGCCTTGCCGATGCACTTAGCGTAGAGCCGGGCTGGGAGCGCGCTGTTGAGACGGTATTGGGCGCCGACCTACAGGCAGTGTGTGTTGAGTCTTTACAAAATGTAAGGGGCGTGGCCGACCTGGAGTCTGGGCGCGTGTGTGTGGTTGAGCCGGGCACGGCAAGCTCCACTGGCGTAGCTGGTTTGGTATCACTGGCGGCGAAAGTCAATGGCAGTCAAAATTACGTGGCAGGCTTATTTGACGGCGTTTATGCCGTTGATGGTCTCGACGAAGCCTGGAGCAAGCGCGCCAACCTCGGAGCGGGGGAGTCGATAATTACCCGCGATGGTGTTTGGCTTGGTGCGAGTTGGTTGCGTTTGATTCGCGACGAGGATGCGGCGTCTGGTGTGTTGGAGCGCAAGCGCGAGCTGGAGCAGTTAACTGGGGACATTACCCAGGCGGAAGGCCGTATCGAACAGCTGGAAGCGGAGCAAGCCGAAGCTGAAGCGGCGCAGGCCGAGGTAGAAAGTAAGCGTAGTCAGCTAGAGCTTGGTTTGTCGCAGTTCCAAAGTGCCTATGCCGATGTGCGTTCGCGCCTAAGTGCCGAGCGCGCCAAGTTTACCGAGCTGGAAGGGCGGCGCGGTCGCCTGTCGAAAGATATCGAGAGTGCGCGTGCCTTGAAGAGCCAGGAAACGGCGCAGTTAGCCGAGGCCAGAGGCGTACTCGAGATTGCGGTTGAACAGATGAAGGGCGATGAAGATCGACGCCGTGAATTACAGCAAGGGCGCGAGCAGTTACAACAGGAGCTGGAGACTGTACGGGAAAAAACCCGACGCAATCGCGAACATTTACATGAGCTCGACCTACGCGAGCGCTCGCTAAATACTCAGTTGGGCGCTGCCCGCGAAGGTCTTACGCGACTCGAAGTGCAGGTGGAGCGCCTGCGCGAGCGCCGCACCGATCTGGATCAAAACCATCAGCAGCAAACGGACCCTAGCGTCGAATTACAGGCAAACTTGCAAGGGCGACTCACTGTGCGTCTGGATGTTGAAAAACAG
The DNA here is from genome assembly GCA_018069525.1 of Porticoccaceae bacterium. Classification (GTDB taxonomy): domain Bacteria; phylum Pseudomonadota; class Gammaproteobacteria; order Pseudomonadales; family Porticoccaceae; genus JAGPUQ01. The sequence continues at coordinate 23,980 of JAGPUQ010000010.1, forward strand.
CTTGGTGATGCCCGCAAGGTGATGGAAGAAACCGAGTTCAGTTTGCGCGCCGAAGAAAACAAGCGTGCAGAAACTGAAAAGCGTATTGAGGCCTTGCGCGAGAGTCTCGAGCGGCTGCGTTTAAAAGCGCAAGAGGCCGCGACCCGTGCCGGTACTGTGGTGGAGCAAATTGAAGCAAACAATTATGTGCTGGACGATTTACTGGCAGAGCTTGGCGATGACGCCGACCCGGCGGATTGGCAAGAACAGCTATCGCAACTGGATCGCCGCATTCAGCGCTTAGGTGCCATTAACCTGGCTGCGGTGGAAGAATTCCAGCAAGCATCGGAACGAAAAGTCTACCTCGATACTCAAAACGCGGAGCTCAACGATGCTCTCGAGACCCTTGAGGGTGCGATTCGTAAGATCGATCGGGAAACTCGTACCCGCTTTAAAGAAACCTTTGAGCAGGTGAATACCTCGTTAAAACAATTGTTTCCAAAACTGTTTGGCGGCGGTCATGCCTACCTTGAGTTGACCGGTGATGATCTGCTGAATACCGGGGTGACGATTATGGCACAGCCACCGGGCAAGAAAAATGCGACAATCCATCTGCTGTCGGGTGGTGAGAAAGCACTGACTGCAATTGCGTTGGTGTTCTCTATTTTTCACCTCAACCCCGCACCATTTTGTATGCTGGACGAAGTTGATGCACCCCTGGATGATGTGAACACCGCACGCTACGCGCAGATGGTTAAAGAGATGTCTGAAAAAGTGCAGTTTATTTATATTACCCACAATAAAATATCGATGGAAATTGCCACCCAGTTGATGGGCGTAACGATGCATGAACCCGGGGTGTCTCGCCTGGTATCGGTCGATGTGGATGAAGCCGTACAGTTAGCTCAGGCCTAGAATTTTTCGGTATAAGTTATTATAAATTAGTATGTTATCTATTTTTTCTAATATAAATTATTAAGATCTAAATTATGGATTTTGGTTCTCGCGAAATACTGATTACCTTAGGGGTTCTAGTGGTGCTAGGCATTATCCTCGATGGCTTGCGGCGGATTCGTTCCGGCCGTGAAGGCATTTTACGCAGCAGTATTCGCAAGCAACCTATTTTTGAAGATGACTTTGAGGAGCGCAGCAGCGAGTTACCTAGTGGTGGTGCCAGGGTGGTGGGCTATCGCGACGAAGAAACTGCCGATCAAGTAAACGACGAAATTCGCAATGCCGCCGAGCAGGAAATGTACAACGTCACTCGGGCGTTTCGGGAACTGGAACAAGTACCTCTTGGTCTGGAGGAAGTCGGTCTGGAGGATGCCGGTGTAGAAAAATCAGGTGTGGAAGATGCAGGTGCAAGGACTGCTGACAGTCAGTCGGGAAAGGCGACTAACTCAAACGCAGCCTCAAGCGCAGCCCTGGAAGCAGACACCCTGGAAACCGTCGTACTGCATTTGATGTCCCCGGCAGACACCTTATTTTCCGGTAAGGTCTTACAGAAAGTCTTAAGTTCCGAAGGCTTACATCTCAGTGAACAGGGTATTTTCCATCGCCACCGTCTGAAAAATGGCTCTGGTCCGGTGAGGTTTAGTCTGGCTAACGCCATTAACCCGGGTACGTTCGATGGGGATACCATGGACAATTTTTCGAGCCCGGGACTGACTTTTTTTATGGTGCTGGAGCAAACCGATGAGCCACTCGAGGTGTTTGACGAAATGATCGTCTCGGTACAAACCATCGCGAAAACCCTGAACGGGGAGCTTAAGGACGAACAGCGCAGTACACTCACCAGCCAGACTATCGCCCATTGTCGCCAACAGGTGGTGGACTATACCCGCCGCATGTCCTGAGTTCGGCATGGGGCACACCTCACCATCAGCAGAGCTTATCAATCAGGCGACAGAACTGCGAGATCTGCTTAACCAACACAACCAGCGTTACTACGTTCACGATGATCCCGTCATCAGCGACAGCGAGTACGACCAACTGCTGCGACGCCTGCAAGACCTCGAAGAACAATACCCGCAACTGTTAAGCCCAGATTCGCCTACGCAGCGAGTCGGAGCAGCGCCGCTGCCGGCGTTTAAACAAGTGCGCCACGAACTACCGATGTTGTCTCTCAATAATGCCTTCGACGATACCGAACTGGAGGAGTTTGACCGTCGGATGCGGGAGCGGCTTAAGCTCGGGGCAGAGGAGAAGCATCAATCTACTTTGGAATACGCCTGCGAACCCAAACTCGATGGCCTGGCCGTTAGCCTGCTGTACCGCGACGGTGTGTTCGAGCGCGGTGCGACGCGGGGCGACGGTGAAACCGGCGAAGATATTACGCTCAACTTACGCACCATTGCCTCGGTGCCGCTGTGTTTAAGTGGCGATAACATTCCGCCCTTGCTCGAAGTGCGTGGTGAGGTTTACATGCCGCTGGCTGGTTTTAAAGCCTTCAACGCGCGTGCCGAAGCGGCGGATGAAAAGGTTTTTATTAACCCACGCAATGCGGCGGCGGGCAGCCTTCGGCAACTGGATTCTAAAATCACTGCGGCTCGGCCACTGGAACTGTGTGTTTACAGTGTCGGGATTAGCGAAGGCTGGACGTTACCAGCCACCCATGTCGAAATTTTAAACCAGTTAAACCAATGGGGCTTTTTGATTAGCCCCTTGCTGGACACCGCCGCCAATATCGATGCTTGCGTCGCCTATTATCAAAAGGCGAAGGAGCTAAGAGCGACACTTAATTACGACATTGACGGTATCGTGTTTAAGGTGAATCGGCTCGACCATCAACGGCAATTGGGTTTTGTGGCGCGGGCACCGCGTTGGGCGATTGCCCGCAAATTTCCGGCCGAAGAAGCGACAACACAGCTACTGGATGTGGAGTTCCAGGTGGGTCGCACCGGAGCGATCACGCCGGTGGCGCGTCTCGACCCAGTGTTTGTGGGTGGTGTTACGGTGTCCAACGCAACCTTGCATAACCGGGATGAAATTGCTCGCTTAGGTGTGAAGATTGGCGACACCGTGGTGGTGCGACGGGCCGGGGATGTGATTCCTCAGGTTGCGCGGGTGCTGCTGGAAGACCGACCGAGTACTGCTCGAGCCATTGTATTCCCGGAGCACTGTCCGGCCTGTGAGTCAGCATTATCGCGCATTGAGGGTGAGGCCGCCGTGCGTTGTACCGCGGGATTAATTTGCCCGGCTCAGCGCAAGCAGGCGATTAAACATTTTGCTTCTCGCGATGCCCTGGACATTGAAGGGCTTGGCGATAAATTGGTAGATCAACTGGTCGATGCCGGTTGCATACATTCCCTGCCGGATATTTATCACTTAAAAGTCGCGGAATTAGCAGCGCTGGAACGCCTGGCAGAAAAATCGGCAAGTAATTTGGTGGCCGCTATTGAGGCCTCGAAACAAACTACACTGCCGCGGTTTTTATATGCCCTGGGTATTCGCGAAGTCGGCAAGGCCACGGCGCGTTCATTGGCGCAGCACTTTGGTTCGCTGGAAAACCTGCAAGAGGCCGATGAAGACAGTCTGAAAAGCGTTGCCGACGTGGGGCCGATAGTCGCTGGTTTTGTACGGCAGTTTTTTACCAACACGGATACCTTGAAAGTGATTGGCGATTTGCGCGACGCGGGTGTGCAGTGGCCGGATATTGAAGTCCTGGAGCAAGCTGCTTTACCCTTGAGTGGAGAAACCTGGGTTTTAACCGGCTCGCTCAACACAATGATGCGAAGCGACGCTAAGGCTCGACTCGAAGCGCTTGGCGCGAAGGTTGCGGGTAGTGTGTCGGCTAATACCACCCGGGTAGTAGCGGGCGACAAGGCGGGGTCGAAGCTGGCAAAGGCAGAAGCCCTGAATGTGCCGACTATAAATGAAACAGAATTTGTCGAGTACTTAACAAGTATCGAATAAGCCTGCTAGACTAGGCTTACAGAAGGGGTAGGAGGATCCGTGGAAGCAGAATCAATTGTGTACGGTTGCATTAAAGACAGCGTTTATGACGGCGATGCTCGCGATCGAGTGATTACCAATCGTTCAGCGATGTCGACGCTGCCGTCTGCGGAACACTGGCCTTTATTGAGCCGGGATATGTTTTCCTCGAGCGATCAGTTTTTAGTGCTTAACGAGCCCCACACCGAAGTCTTTCATTTCGGTGCATCCTATCAGGGCGTCGAACACGAGTGGCAATTGTGGATGGAAAAATTTGAAAGTTTACTGGCCCAAATGTTTTGGGTGTCCGCCATTGTTCACCTGGAAACAGAAGCGTCGGGCCTGCACAGTTTTCAGTGGGACAGCGATTCAGCCTTTCATAGCCCGGGTAGCGGAGACATTCAGGTGCGTTGCGAATGGAGTCGTGAAAGCTGGCTCTAATGACTCTGATTTTAATTCACTCTGACTTTATATTCGCTTCTCTGCGGCCAATCTGAGGCAATACTTTTTTACTTGCCTATTTCTTACTTGCCAAAGGCCGCCAATAATTGCTCGCTAAGATAATCTTACAAGACACGCTGACGACTAACGCAGGCAGTTAGTTTGAGCTGCGCTTATTGCTGCTTTTACCAGTAGGATTTATTTTACCAGCAAGTCTTATTTTACTAGCAAGGCTTATCACTCGGTTTTTACTACGAGGCTACTCGCATTCAAACAGATCCAGCTCAAGCAGAACTGAAACGGGCGGCAAACCGATTCCGTTATTATTTGTCCGGCGTCGGTGCGGGTGCTGGTGCTATGGGCCTGCAAGTAGTTATTTTTCCCTGGCTGGTAGTTGGTGTGCTCAACGAGCCCGCCGAGCGCGTTGGCCTGGCGCAGTCCGCCGTGATGTTGCCCAGTTTGTTGTTTATTGTGTTGGGCGGGGCCATTTCGGACAAGCTCCATCTCGGTAGCCATCTGTTCCGATTATTTATGCTGTATAGCCTGCCCTTCGTTTTACTGCTGTGGGCGAACCTGAGTGGTAATCTAGATTACTCCTGGTTAATTTTGTTTGCCCTTTGTTATGGCTCGATTACTGCCTTTGTACAGCCAGCGCGGGAAAGTTTATTGCCGCAGGTCTATGTGTCCACATTACAGCAGTCGGTGGCTCGCTCTACTTTTGTGCAATTTGCAGCCCAAAGTCTTGGGGTGTTGGCGGCGGGGCTGTTTGATCTGGTCGGCCTGACCACTCTGCTATGTATGCAGATGATCATGGTTGTAACCGCGGCGCTTATGTTCCGCCGCAGTCAGCCGCCGCATGAAGGTATACCGGGTGGGCGTTATCGCGAAAAGCTGGGGATTATTTCTGGTTTTTCGGAAGTGTGGCACCATCCCCGCTTGCGAGCATTAATGAGCGTGGTGGGTGCAACCGGGTTTTTGGGTTTTGGGGCTTACCTGGTGGCCATGCCCTTGATGACCCGCGAGGTCTATCAAGGTGGAGCCTGGTTTTTTGCGGCGCTGCAATTTAGTTTTACTTTCGGCGTGTTGTTCGCCAACTTATTATTTATACGCTGGGGCGGAGTGCTCGACAATCCGGGTCGGGTACTGGTGACAAGCTTATTTTGTCGTGGCCTGATTTTGATATTAATTGCAATGCATCTACCGCTCTGGGCTTTATTCCCGAGCATTGCCATGTGGGGAATGTTTACCGGAATGTCCATCACTTTGGGTCGGGTACTGACACACTCCGAAGCTTTGGAATCCCATAGAGCCAGAGTGATTTCGATTTATCAATTATCGTTTTTTGGTACCGCGCCTATCGGCGCCTGGCTTGCCGGTGAGTTGATTGCGGACTGGGGTGTGTTATCGACGCTGATGATACTTGGGGTGTGTACTTTGCTGGCATCGATGTTAGGTGTGTTTAGTCAGCTTTGGCGTACTCCGGAAAAATCCGTATAGCTCTAAATACCTAGCTAGAAAGTAAATCCCGAAACGCGATCAGGCTCGCGGTAACGGCAACATTGAGTGATTCCACATCGTTGTTCATGGGGATGGAAACATGGGTGTTGGCCAGGGCGCGAACCTCCGGGGAGACCCCATCGCTTTCATTACCCAAAACATAAACCACCGACCCCGAAGGCTGGTAATCGAGTAGCGAAGTCTTTGAGTCCGCCGACAGCGTAACGATGTCGGCACCCTGTTGAGAAAAATCTGCCAATGCCTGGTTGAGGTTATCGCAGCGGAGCAGGGGACAGCGGAACAGGGTGCCCGCGCTCGCCTTAATCACCAGTGCGGATAGCGATGCGCAGCCATCCCGCGGTAACAGCAGGCCGTCCATGGGGCTAGCGCACACCGAGCGAATAATCATGCCTAAATTTTGCGGATTGGTAATGCGATCCAGCGCAATCAGTTGCATGGCGGGTGCTTCGATTACAGATGCGTCACCGTCAGCCAGTTGGTTTTGGGCAGCTAAAAAATCCTGATAGTCCCGATGCGATGAGCATTGAATATCGACGGCTACACCTTGATCCTGACGTTTGTTTTTGGAAATACGCGATAGTTGTTCGCGGCTGTGCTCGTGAACTTCAATACCGCGCTGACTGGCAAGCGTCGACATTTCTTCGATATTATTGTCCCTGCGGTTGGATTGCGCCAAATGCAGTCGATACACCGGAATCGCTGGGTCGCGTAACACTTCCAGTACCGGTTTGCGCCCATAGACAGTAATCATTTGGTCAAAGAAGTGTTTTTTGTCTGCGTAGGCCACGGTTTGTAGGCATCCGATAAGTTTGATAAAAGACGGCTATTATATCTGTGCGGGAATTTCTGTGCGGGAAAATCTGTACTGGAATAATGAAGTCAATATAAGGACTTTAGGGTAGACGATAAAATAATGGATGATCAACAGTTACAGGGATTTAAGCTGCAGCTAAGCGCTTTGCGTGAAGAATTGCTCGGGCATCTGGATTTATCCGACACAGCGAGTCAGATCGTTGAACTGGATCAGACTACTGTGGGACGTTTGTCGCGCATGGATGCCATACAGCAGCAACAAATGAGCCAGGCCAGCCGTAGCCAGTATCGGCAGCGTTTAGTCAAAGTTGAGCGAGCGCTCAGCGTGATCGCCGGTAATGATGGTAGTTATGGTTGTTGTGAGTCCTGCGGAAACCAGATCAGTCTAGAACGGCTTAATAATAGCCCTGAGAGTCTGTACTGCTTGTTGTGTCAGCAGCGCGCCGAAGAGTAGACGAAGAATAGTAGAAGAGTCGTAAGCGGTGTGTCGGCTTTTCTAAGCGAGCAAATTTTTATAACGAATTACCGCTTGCTCAAGTCCCATAGCCAGGGCATCAACAATCAAAGCGTGACCGATAGAGACTTCGAGCAAACCGGGCAGGGTGTTTAACTTAGCCAGATTGTCGAGGTTGAGATCATGGCCGGCATTGACGCCAAGGCCCAGGCCATGGGCATGTTGCGCAGCTTCAACATAGCGTTCAAATAAGGCGTCGGCAGTTTTTGAATCCGCGTCACGATTTTTTTCCGCCGCCGCATAGGGCCCTGTATAGAGTTCGATACGATCCGCGCCGATGGCGTGGGCGAGATCAATTTGCGCGGGTTCGGGGTCCATAAACAGGCTGACTCGAATATCCCACGCGTGCAGTTGCTCTATGATGGGTTGTAGGGTTTTACCCGAGCGCGTTAAATCAAAGCCGTGATCGGAGGTGAGCTGGTCGTTGTTGTCGGGCACCAGCGTGGATTGATTCGGGCGAGTTTGTTGCGCCAGTGCCAGCAGCCCGGGGTAAGCGCCCTGAGCATCGGCAAAGGGGTTGCCTTCTATGTTGTATTCGATGTCTTGATCGGATGTGTTGTGAGTCGCGATAAGTGTCGCCAGCTCGTAGACATCGTGGGGTCGGATATGACGTTGATCCGGTCGCGGATGCACGGTAATGCCGTCGGCGCCCGCCGCTAGGCAGGTTTTTGCATGTTCAATAACGCTGGGGTAATCACCATCTCTGGAGTTACGGATCAGCGCAATTTTATTGAGATTAACGCTGAGCTGGGTCATTGTCACTGTTACGAGAGACTCGCTGTGCATTCAAAATAATAACAGGCTCAAGGGGAATTGCCGCAAAGGGCCCACCGAGGTCAGTGGTTTTTACTGCGGAAATTTTATCGACCACAGCCAATCCCGAAATTACTTTTCCAAATACCGTGTAGCCGGGTGTGGTGTTATGTGAATTTAAAAAATTATTGTCTTTAAGGTTGATATAAAACTGCGCGCGGGCACTGTCCGGGTGGCTGGTTCTAGCCATAGCGAGTGTGCCGCGGTCATTGTTAGGCCCCGCAATGGATTCGTTTTTTACGGATTGCCCCGTTTCTCGTTCCTCGCGTTGTGCATTAAAGCCCCCGGCTTGAATAACAAAGCCTTCCATTACACGATGAAAAATAACATCGTTGTAAAAACCTTGCTCAACATATTGTAAAAAATTGGCAACGGTGACGGGGGCGTGCTGTGGATACAGTTCTACGGAAAAGCTACCCATAGTTGTGGAGATAGCGACAACCGGTGCATCGTTTGAGCGAGCTTCCGACTCTGGTTCCGCGTGTGCCGCGGAAATTGTCAGGGCGAATACCGACAGCACTGTCAACATCAAGGATCCTCTCAACTGAATTCTCGATTGCATTTTAGATTGAACAGTAGATCGGCTTGTACGCTGTAACCTGGCTTTACAGAACGCAATTATTTCCATTCGGAATAACCTCCGCCTTTAGGTTTCAGTCGTGGTATTAGTACGCTGAGGAGAGCGCCGAGAAATACCAGAAAGCCACCGTAGATAAACCAACGCTGAAGCTGATTTTTTTCCAGCTGTTCTTTGGTTGCGGTGAGTATGTCAATATCGGTTTGTAATACTTTGTTACGCGTTAGTAATTCGCGGTTTTGTTCGTACAAATTAACAGCGTCCGCAGAAATATTGCGAATGTTAGCAAGTTCTTCGTTGACAGAGGTATTGCTGCTGCCAAGGTCGAGTAACTGCTTTTTTAATAAAGTGTTTTCTTCACTGAGCACATCTTGTTGTGTTTTGATCCGAATGTTTTCCTCGTCAAGTCCTTCGGCCTGCACGCGATAGCTGTCGAGTAAGTCTCGGGCGACGGGCTCGGCACTTAAATACTGGTTGGGAATCCATCCGCGGGTGCCGTTGGGCGTTTTCACCTCGGTCCAGTTAGCCTCGGTATTGAGTACCTGTAGCGCAAGGCCAGATTTCAAACCCTGGTGGATGATTTTGCAACTGTTACAGGGACTACTGCGCAAGGGCACCAAAAGTTGATCTGAAATATATTGGGTGGCTGCTGAAGCAGCTGTGCTCCACAATAAGAATACAAGCGCCATAAAAAGTTTTGGTGTGGATAATTTAGATGGGGACATAATATTGGGTACCAGAGCTTTATTCATTGTGTGCTATCTATTTTAAGTGAGAGTGGTGCGGAATGCACCGGGACCAGTTCTCAATGTTTAAGCGAATATGTGGCTGCTGTTAAACATCGCGGGCCAGGGTCGCCTGTTAAGACTGTCCGTTAGGGCCGTTTACTAGGGAAGGGCCTTTTTGAAGGGTTTGACGACGACAGAGCGATAAACCCCTGCGGCGACATAGGGGTCGGCATCGATCCAGCTTTGGGCCGCGACTAAGGACTCAAACTCGGCAATGATGATGCTGCCGGTAAAGCCGGCTTCTCCTGGTGTTTCGCTGTCAATGGCCGGATTCGGCCCGGCCACAAAGAGCCGACCCTGATCTATCAACTGTTGCGCACGCGCCAAATGAGCGGGCCGGGCTGCAAGTCGCGCAGCGAGGCTATTTTCTACATCTTCGCAAATAAACACATACCACATTAGGGCGTTTCCTTCTCTTGTTGCTGCTTTTTGGGTTGATGATGTTGCCGAATCATATCTTCGAAAGACAGTCCTGTGAGCTGGGTGATGCCGCGAAACAGGTAAATCATAGCGCCAATCATAATAATAGTGGCGGGAATCGCGATCACTGGATAGCTTAATGCCGTGAGCTTGCCCAGTTGTTCGTTGTAAGTGACGCTGCCGGGGTTGGCGGTGACAATGGCGGTAGCCAAAATGTAGTTCAAGCAGGACGACAGAAAAAACGAAGAGGCGACAATATAGGAGCTATTGTTCATACGTTTATCGAAGGCTCTTTGTTGAGCACGTTGCTCAAGTTCGGCATTTATTTTTTCAGTTTCAAGCACCGCATCGTTAAACAGCATGGTGCGAATCAGCGGGTAGCGAGTTTTGACTGAAATCAGCACTGCCAGGCCGATAATGCCGGGAATCGCCGCCTCCTTGATGGCCAGATAACGAGGGTCCAGTTCCAGCAGGCTAATACCACCGGTGAGCAACACGCTGACCACGCCCAGCGCCGAAAAGAAATTGAATTTGCGGCGCACCACAAAATCACGCACCCCGTAAGCAATGGGGAACAGCAGTGCGACAATCAGGGCCCAGGTGGTGCCTAGCGCCTCGGGGCCACTCAGTTTCATTAATATCAGGGTCGGCAAGACGATGTTAAAGCCGATATTAAGCAACATATTTTCCCGAGCTGGCGCGGGTGCCGGTGAAAGCCCTTGAACAGGTGTTGGCGTAGGTGTTGATGCAGGTGTTGATGTAGGTTCGCTAGGGTTCATAGTAATGGGGCGTTACTCGTATGGAAGGGTGCTGATATGCGAAGCGCAAATTTTAACGGCTTGTGAGGTATTTAGCACGACCTTTACTGATTTCCGGCCAGGTAAGTTCAGAATTGAGGGGTTAGCTATTTTATCTAGCGCGCCGTATAGTGCGGCTCCCTTAACTCGGCAGACTGGGAAACGCCCCGTGACCGCTGACATTGTATACATCCATCCAGACAACCCTCAGCAGCGCCTGCTTGTGCAGGTCGCCGAGCGCATTCGTGCCGGGGCCATTGTGGTCTATCCCACCGATTCGGCCTACGCGCTGGGCTGCCATCTCGGCGACAAAGCCGCAGTCGATAAAATCCGCCGGATCAGGCGGCTGGATAAACACCATAATTTCACCTTAATGTGCCGGGATTTGTCGGAGCTAGGCACCTATGCCAAAGTCGATAACCAGCTGTTTCGGCAACTTAAAGCCAATACGCCAGGGCCATACACGCTAATTTTGCAGGCCACCTCGGAAGTGCCCCGACGCTTGCTTCACCCTAAGCGTAAAACCATTGGTCTACGGGTGCCCGATAACGCCATCGCCCAGGGCTTACTCGCTGAACTGGGGGAGCCCTTGATGAGCGTTACCGTGATTCCTCCCGGTAATGACAAGCCCTTAACTGACCCGGAAAACATCAAAGACTGGTTGTTACAACACGTCGATGTGTTTGTGGATGGAGGCTATTGTGGCCTGGAACCTACCACCGTGATTGATTTCAGCGGCGACCACCCGCTGTTGCTGCGGGCGGGCATGGGCGACCCCCAGGTCTTTGGTTGTTAATATTTACCGCCGTTAGTATTGGCTTTTCTCTTAAAACATCTGTCCCCGGTCTGCGATCACCGTATAATGACATCCAGAAATCAGGGGAGAATATGTGAGTACCGATAGCGCAGAACAAACTGCTCCTTTACCCGAGCCAATTGCAGAGAAAATAGCTGGTCAGCCGGACCCACTAGAAGCCCCAATGACCGGCGCTCGCACTGCGCAAGGGGAGTTCCCCTTTGCCATCGTCCACGGTGAGAAAATCACCCAGATGCCGAAGGATCTCTACATTCCGCCTGAAGCTCTGGAAGTGGTGCTGGAAACCTTCGAAGGCCCCCTCGATCTACTGCTGTACCTGATTAAGCGCCAAAATCTCGATATTCTTGAAATCAACGTCGCCGAAATTACTCGCCAGTACATTGGTTACATCGCGATGATGGAAGCCATAAAGCTCGAGCTGGCAGCAGAGTATCTGCTGATGGCGGCGATGCTAGCGGAAATTAAATCGCGCATGCTGCTGCCTCGACAAAGAGAGGTGGAGGACGAGGACGACCCCCGTGCCGAGCTGATCCGACGCTTGCAGGAATACGAGCGTTTTAAGCAAGCCGCTGAAGATATCGACACGCTGACTCGCCTCGAGCGCGATGTGCATATCGCCACCGCCAAGCAGCCAGAGCACAAACTTGAACAACCGCAGCCCGATGTAGATTTCCGAGAGTTATTGCTCGCCGTAGCGGAAGTGATGCGCCGAGCCGCCTTAACCGAACATCACCATGTTCAGTTAGAGACGCTGTCTACGCGAGAGCGTATGACCGAGATACTGGATCGGCTGCGGGGCGAAAAATTCATCCCTTTTATCGCCTTATTCCGCACCGACGAAGGTCGGCTCGGTGTTGTCGTAACGTTTCTGGCAATGATGGAGTTAGTCAAAGAAGCACTGATTGAAATTGTACAAAATGAATCTTTTGGGCCGATTCACGTGTCCGGAAGAACAGCCACTGTGGAGAGTGACGAGCGTGGATAGTGAGCAATTAAGAAAAATTATCGAAGCGGCGATACTTGCGGCGGGCCGGTCGTTGGATGTTGCCGATTTAGCGCAATTATTTGATATGACCGAGCAACCGGACAAGGAAGAAATTCGCGCTGCTTTAGAAGAAATTGAGGCCGACTGTAAAGACCGGGGTTATGAACTCAAGCAAACCGCGAGTGGTTATCGCTTTCAGGTGCGTAAAGAGTTGGGGCCGTGGATTAGCCGGATGTGGGAGGAGAAGCCGAAAAAATATTCCCGTGCACTACTCGAAACCCTGGCGTTGATTGCCTATCGACAACCGATTACCCGTGGTGAAATTGAAGACGTGCGCGGCGTATCCGTCAGTTCGGAAATTATCAAAAGCTTGCTAGAGCGAGATTGGGTGCGTGTAGTGGGGCATCGAGATGTGCCGGGAAAACCCGCGCTGTTCGCCACCACTCGGCAGTTCCTCGACTACTTTAATCTCAAAAGCTTGAACCAATTGCCACCCCTGAGTGACATTAAGGACCTGGCCAGTATCGATCCAGAGCTGGCTCTGGCGGTGGCGGCGGATGAGCTGGCTGCTGGCGCAGGTGAGCCTTCGGAAGACAACCCGGAAACGTCTGGCGACAGTGTTGAGGGCTATGTTGACGGTAGCATTGTAAGTGATGTTGAAAGTGATATTGAAGACAGCGTTGAAGACAGCGTTGAAGACAGTAGTGAAAATCAGGCTGAGCCCAACGCGCTGAATCAAGAAGAGCTTGGCGAGGATCAGGATGAGCAGAACCAAGCTCACCCGGAAGAAAGCTCGCTAGCTTCCGGTAGCGTTTCTTCATAAGTGGTGCTTCTTTGTAAGTTGAGCTTTGTCGTAAGTAGATATTTCCCAGTTATATAAGCCCCGTGCAGGTCAGTTAAGTGAGTGTAGTCATTTGAATCGAGATAAATCGAGCCCAGATAAAACCAGCGGCGAAAAAGTACAAAAATTACTGGCCGAGGCCGGTATGGGTTCGCGCCGTGAAATTGAAGAGTGGATTAAAAAAGGTCGCGTTAAGGTCAATGGCCAAGCGATTACCATCGGCGACCGTTGTACTCGTGATGATAAAATTAGCGTCGATAATCGCCAGGTGCGTCTCGGCGGAGGCAGCACGCGAGTATTGGCCTACAACAAACCGGTAGGCGAAATTGCTTCCCGGAATGATCCCGAAGGTCGGCGTACGGTATTTGAGTCCTTACCGCCATTGCAGCAGGGGCGCTGGGTCGCTATTGGCCGCCTGGATATCAATACCAGTGGTTTGTTGTTATTCACCAACGACGGTGCATTGGCCAATGCCCTGATGCATCCGAGCTCGGAAGTAGAGCGCGAATACGAAGTGCGCGTTCATGGCGAAGTCGAGGATGCCACGCTAAAACTACTGGTTGCAGGCGTTGTCCTGGACGACGGCCCAGCGCGCTTTGACCGCATTAGTGCCGGGCGCGGTGAAGGCGCCAACAGTTGGTATTCGGTGGTATTAAAAGAAGGGCGTAATCGCGAAGTGCGTCGCCTGTGGGAATCTCAAGGCCTGGAAGTCAGCCGTTTAAAACGCACGCGTTTTGGCCCGCTGGCACTACCGTCCTTTGTGCGCAAGGGCCAGTGGCTCGATTTACCCACCGGTGATATTAATCTGTTAATGAAGGTAGCGGGGCTGGATACCAGGGTGCCGCCCATTAGTTTGCCGGAACGCGAGCAGCGCGAACGGCAATTAAAACGACTGCGTTCAAGAGGTGGACATAAAAGGTAAATTGACGGCGCTATACTCACAGCGTATTAATTAGGCAGCTATTTTTCGTTATGCTTGAACGTTAAGTCGAGAAGTCCACAACAAAGGAACTTCGATAATAAAGCAACTTCGATAATAAAGATCAATACACAAGGCACCGGGGATTTCTTCGGTTAGCCTCTCCCGGTAGTTAGACAGAAGCGAATCCGTTAGAATAGCCGCCTTTTTCGGATTACCGCTTCCCTCTACCGCTTCCTTCCTTTCGGATTGCCATTTTAATGCTTGAAATCAGCCCCATTCGTAGCGCTATCGAAGACCTTAAGGCACGTACCGACGTGCTCAGGGGGTACCTTTGACTATGCCGGCAAGCAGGAACGCCTAGCGGAAGTTGAGCTGGAGCTGGGTGAGCCGGCGGTGTGGGAGAATCCAGAGCGCGCCCAGGTGCTAGGCCGGGAGCGATCGGCTCTTGAAACCGTGGTAAGTATTATTAGTAACCTCGATGCCAATCTTGGTGATACCCTGGAATTACTGGAAATGGCGGGGGAAGAAGACGACCTCGACACCCTTGCCGAGGTCGAAGCCGATGTCGCAAAGTTCACCACTCAGCTAGAAAAACTCGAATTTCAACGGATGTTCTCCGGCGAGATGGATGCCAATAATGCCTATCTCGATATTCAGTCCGGTTCCGGCGGCACCGAAGCTCAGGACTGGGCGGAGATGCTGCTGCGCATGTATTTACGCTGGGGCGATCAACGGGGCTTTAAAACCGATTTGATTGAAGCTTCTCCCGGTGATGTGGCGGGTATTAAAAGTGCCACGATTCATTTTCAGGGCGAATACGCCTTTGGTTGGCTGCGCACGGAAGTTGGGGTGCACCGTTTGGTGCGTAAATCGCCCTTCGATTCCGGTAATCGTCGCCATACCTCTTTTGCGGCGGTGTTTGTGTCGCCGGAAGTGGACGATGATATCGACATTGAGGTCAGTAAAGCCGATGTACGGGAAGACACCTATCGAGCTAGCGGGGCCGGTGGCCAGCACGTCAATAAAACCGATTCGGCAGTGCGTTTAACTCATTTGGAATCCGGGATTGTGGTGCAGTGCCAGAATCAGCGCTCCCAGCACCAGAACCGGGATAACTGCTGGAAAATGCTGCGGGCCAAGCTTTATGAAATGGAAATGCTCAAGCGCACCCAGTCCCAGCAAGCGGTGGAAGACAATAAGTCTGACATTGGTTGGGGCAGCCAAATTCGCTCCTACGTGCTAGACGATGCCCGTATTAAAGATCTACGCACCTCGGTAGAAACCCGCAATACCCAGAAGGTATTGGACGGCGATCTCGATACTTTTCTTGAAGCCAGTTTAAAAGCCGGGCTGTAAATAACGATCTGTTTGAAACTTAACCCAGGACTCTAAACTCTGAATCCTGAACTATTAATACTTAAGCGTGAATAAAAGATGACCGACTTTAACGATAAAAATGTGAATAATGCCGACACCGATAATAATCAGGTGCAGGAAGAAAACAAACTGATCGCCGAGCGCCGCAGTAAACTGGCCAATATTCGTGAAAAAGGTAATGCCTTTCCCAACGAGTTTCGTCGCGACGATTTTGCGCAAAAATTACAGGACGACTTTGGTGACAAAAGCAAAGCAGAACTGGAAGCCCTGAACCATCAGGTCAGTGTTGCCGGTCGTGTTATGGCCAAGCGCGGGCCGTTTATGGTGTTGCAGGACATGTCCGGTCGGGTGCAACTCTACGCTGATAAAACCACGCAGAATGATATTAAAGAAAAGTGGGGCCAGTGGGATATTGGTGATTTGGTTGGTGTTAGCGGTGCCTTACACAAATCTGGCAAGGGCGATCTCTACGTTAATTTGGAAAACTATGATCTGCTGACTAAATCCCTGCGCCCGCTGCCGGAGAAATATCACGGCCTGGCAGATCAGGAGCAGCGCTATCGTCAACGCTATGTGGATTTAATCGTTAACGAAGATTCCCGCAAGGTGTTTGTGCTGCGCTCGAAAATCCTCGATTTTATTCGACACTACCTGAATCAGCAGAATTTTATGGAAGTCGAAACTCCGATGATGCACGTGATTCCCGGTGGCGCGACGGCGCGACCCTTTGTTACCCACCACAACAGTCTCGATCAGGAAATGTTTTTGCGGGTCGCGCCGGAGCTGTATTTAAAGCGTTTAGTGGTTGGCGGTTTTGAACGGGTGTTTGAAATTAATCGCAGTTTTCGTAACGAGGGTTTGTCGACGCGACACAATCCTGAATTTACCATGCTGGAATTTTATCAAGCCTATGCAGATTACCGCGACTTGATGAATTTAACCGAAGATATGCTGCGTAAGCTATGTGAGGCAGTGCTGGGAACGACTACGGTTCATTATCAAGGCTCGGATTATGATTTTTCTCAGCCCTTTGAATGCATGACAGTGTTTGATTCTATATTGATCTTTAACCCGACCCTATTGGCGGAAGATATTAATAGCCCGGAAAGTGCGCGGGCTGTTGCTAAAGACCTGGGTATCCCCCTGAAAGATTCCTGGGGTTTGGGTAAGGTGCAAATTGAAATTTTTGAAAAAACCGTTGAGGCGAAGCTGGATAAACCCACTTTTATTACGGAATATCCGACGGAGGTGTCACCCCTGGCGCGCCGTAACGACAGCAATCCTATGGTGACTGATCGCTTTGAGTTTTTTGTCGGTGGTCGCGAGCTTGCCAATGGTTTTTCCGAGCTAAACGATGCGGAAGATCAGGCCGAGCGCTTTATGGAGCAAGTTCGCGAAAAAGATTCCGGCGACGATGAAGCCATGCATTATGATGAAGACTATATCCGAGCTTTGGAATACGGTTTGCCGCCGACGGCGGGCGAGGGTATTGGTATTGATCGCCTGGTGATGTTGCTAACCGATTCGCCCACCATTCGCGACGTATTGTTGTTTCCCCATATGCGAGCTGAAACGTAATAGTGAGTAGGTAATAGCTGGTGATGGGTACAACACAAAAAACAAATCTGCACGCTTCGTGGCTGGCTTTACTTGAAGCGGAATTTGAACAGCCTTATATGCAGCACTTGCGGACGTTTTTGCAAGACCAAAAGCAGCAGGGAAAAATTATTTATCCGGCCGGCGATAACTGGTTTGCCGCTTACAACACCACGCCTTTCGATAAAGTAAAAGTCGTTATTCTTGGACAAGACCCCTATCACGGCCCCAGTCAGGCCCACGGTTTGTGCTTTTCGGTGATGCCCGGGGTAAAAGTACCGCCTTCCCTGGTCAATATTTATAAAGAGTTGGAAGGCGATCTGGGGATTCCACGCGCTACTCACGGTTGTCTGAATCATTGGGCCGAGCAGGGTGTGCTATTGCTCAATGCGACCTTAACGGTTGAAAATGGCCAGGCGGGCGCTCATCAAAATCAGGGTTGGGAAACCTTTACCGATAAAACCATCGCGCTGTTAAATGAGCATTGCGAAGGTTTGGTGTTTATTCTCTGGGGTAACTACGCGCAAAAAAAAGGCGCGATCATCGACACCGATAAGCACTGTGTCATCAAATCGCCCCATCCGTCGCCGCTATCGGCCCACCGTGGTTTTTTGGGCAGCAAGCCGTTTTCTAGTACCAATCAATATTTGATTGCGCAGGGTAGTGAGGCCATTGATTGGAGTTTACCCGAGTTATAGCACTGCTTTGTATATAGAGAGCTTCTCTATAACATCGCCTCTTTATAGCATTACCTCTCTATAACATCACTTCGGCCATCAACTCTACCGCTTCTACCGAAGCATCGGCCAACAACATAGTGTGAACGTGGCCCTTGTTGCCGGCATCTTTCCAAATTTGTGCCCGCTCCCGAATACGATCGGCGGGGCCGACCAAATTACAGGCGTCCACTAATTCATCGGGAACAGCGGCGGCGGCCTCTTCTTTTTTCCCGTCTAAATATAAATTCTGAATTTTTACGGCTGCTTCCTCAAAACCCAGGCGCTTGGCGTAATCGTTGTAGAAGTTTTTACTGCGTGCACCCATGCCGCCAATGTACAACGCCAAGTTCTTTTTTAAGGGCTGCATGCAGGCATCGACATCATCGCCAACCACCACTCGTACAAAAGGCGCAATGGCGAAGTCTTTTAGGCTTCTACCACCAGCGGCTTCAAAGCCTTTGTTAATGGGTTCTTCAAAGACGTGAAACTGTTGCGGGTCCATCCACACCGGGAAAAAGCCATCGGCAACTTCCGCAGCCGCTTTAACACCCGCTGGAGTGATGTTTGCACTATAGATCGGTATCTCGCCATCGCAATGCAGAATGCTTTTTAAAGGTTTGCCTAAACCGGTGGCGCCTTCGCCCGTGTAGGGGAGTTGGTACATCTGGCCATCAAAGGTGACTGCGCCCTCGCGAGCGAAAATCATTTTCATAATGGTAATGTATTCTTTTAACCGGGTGACCGGCTTGCCATAGGGTAGGCCGTGCCAACCTTCGATCACCTGGGGGCCAGAAGCACCCAGGCCGACAATAAAACGGTTGTCGGAAAGATGGGACAAGGTCATCGCCGTCATTGCGGCCATCGCCGGAGTGCGGGCGGGCATTTGCATAATGGCGGTGCCAACTTTAATTTTGCTGGTATGGGCGAGAATCCAGGTGGCGGTAGTAACCGCATCCGAGCCGTAGGCCTCGGCAGTCCACACCGAGTCGTAACCTAGTTGTTCGGCGCGTTTGATGGCGTCCAGTGGGATTTTCACTTTGTTGCCGGAGTAGCCGGTCATTAATCCAAGTTTCATACGCTGGCCCCTGTCGATGTGAATATGTTGGGAGTGTGGAAGTGCTACGCCTTACCTTATCAAAACCATTTTGCAGGTGTTAGCCTTTTGTTGACTCTGTATTCAGGTTAAGGACCTGCGATAAGGTGATTTTTTAATTATCATCCGTTGCAAAGCTAGGTTTTGCTTGTAAGGTTAGGTATTACTTGAAAAGCGGGGTCTTAGCTGTAAAGTTAAGCCCTGCCGCCTAAGCCTAAGCCTAAGATAGAATCGAACTGAGGCCATTTATCAATTGATAGGAAATACATAATGAATGCAAGTAAACCAATAATCGCAATTCTTGGTGGTAGTGGAGACTTAGGTGGAGGTTTAGCCTGGCGCTGGGCGCGGGCAGGCTACGACGTAGTAATCGGATCCCGCACCCAAGAGAAAGCCGAACAAGCGGCCGCAGAGTTAAATAACGAGGGGCTTACAAAGCCTGTGTTAGGGATGAGCAACGAAGCCGCCGCTAAAGCCGGAGACGTCGTGGTAATGACGGTACCTTTTGCCAATCACCAGGGCACCTTAGAAAGTGTGAAAGACATAGTGCAGGGCAAGGTGTTTATCGATGTGACGGTGCCGCTAGTGCCACCGAAGGTGGGTACGGTGCAATTGCCTGAAGGTGGTTCGGCTTGTGTTATGGCTCAGGATTTTCTCGGTGATGAGGTAAAAGTGGTGTCGGCGTTTCAGAATGTTGCTGCCGCTCATTTGACGGATGCCAGTCACGACCCCGATTGCGATGTGTTGGTTTGTGGCAACGACAAAGAGGCTTGTGCTCTGGTTGTCGAGTTAGTGGAGGCCGCAGGTATGCGCGGTTGGCACGCGGGCCCTATTGCAAATTCAGTGGTGGCCGAGGCGATGACCTCGGTACTCATTACTCTAAATCGACGCTATAAAATTCCCGGTTCAGGGTTTCGTATCACCGGCACTCCAAAAGTTTGATCGCTTCGCGTGTACTTATTTTGTTGATAGCGGATTGCCGATGAGCAACTCGGGTATTCAACTTATCGCTTTGCCGGATTTTCCTCTGATTCAGCCGGGGGACGACTTATTCGACTTGACCCTAAAAGGTTTATCTCGCGCCGGGGAAACCCTCGCTACGGGCGATATTTTGGTCGTGGCGCAAAAGATCGTTTCCAAGGCAGAAAATCGCTACGTCGATCTGAGTGGTATTACGCCATCGTTTAAAGCGCAGGACTTAGCTAAGCAAGTAGAAAAAGACCCGCGATTGGTCGAGGTGATTTTATCCGAATCTAACGAAGTGGTTCGCACTTGTCCTGGCGTTCTCGTTGTTGAGCACAAACTCGGTTACGTTATGGCCAATGCCGGGGTGGATGCCTCTAATATTGAGCACGAAGGCAGTACTGAAAGTCGTACCGGGGATCGTGTGCTGTTATTACCGACAAACCCAGATAGCAGCGCCGCAGAGCTGGCAAAGTCATTAAGTCAGCACGGGGGA
This sequence comes from Porticoccaceae bacterium, assembly GCA_018069525.1. Lineage (GTDB taxonomy): Bacteria > Pseudomonadota > Gammaproteobacteria > Pseudomonadales > Porticoccaceae > JAGPUQ01. Next base: position 44,382 of record JAGPUQ010000010.1, read on the forward strand.
TGCCCCGTCGGCGTGATTATTAATGACAGTGTTGGTCGAGCCTGGCGCAACGGTACGGTGGGTTTGGCGCTAGGCGCGGCAGGTTTTCCGGCCTTGTATGATCGGCGCGGTGAACAGGATTTATTTGGCCGAACTCTGGAGGTCAGTGAGGTGGCTTTGGCTGATCAAATCGCCGCTGCTGCGGCTTTAGTTCAGGGGGAGGGCGACGAAGGCTTGCCGGTAGTCCTGGTGCGCGGTGTTAGCTGGCCAGAAACTGCTTTGCCTAATAATGCGCAAAACCTACTGCGGCCTAAACACAAAGATTTGTTTCGATGAGTACCCGCATACTCGCTTTATGCGGTGGTGTCGGCGGAGCCAAGTTAGCATTTGGTTTCGAAAGTTTGCTTAAAGCCAAATTATTAGACGAGCTGTTAATTACGGTAAATACTGGCGATGATTTTGAACATCTTGGCCTTACGATTTGTCCCGACCTCGATACCGTCACCTATACCTTAGCCGGCATGGTGAATACCAAAACCGGTTGGGGCCGGGCCGACGAAAGTGCTCACTGCATGGAAGCGCTTCGACAACTGGGTGGTGAAGACTGGTTTTATTTGGGTGACAAGGACCTGGCGCTTCACCTGGAGCGTACGCGCTTGTTGAAGTCAGGCTGGACCCTCACCCAGGTTAGTCAACATTTTGCCGAGCGCCTGGGCATACATGCGCAAATAATTCCCATGTGCGACGAGCCTGCTCCTACCCTGGTCCACACCACAGCAGGTGTTTTGCCGTTTCAACATTACTTCGTGCGAGAGCGTTGCGAGCCGGTACTTAAGTCGTTGGAATATGGCGGCGAAAATACACAGGCTAACCCGGCTTTACTGGAGGCAATTTGTGGCGCAGAGGACGCTGGTTTAACGGCCATTGTTATTTGTCCTTCTAACCCTTACCTCAGTGTTGATCCTCTGCTAGCTTTGCCCGGTGTGCGCGACGGCCTGGCGAAAACAAAGGTGCCGGTGATTGCGGTTTCACCTATAGTAGGCGGGCAGGCGCTTAAGGGACCGACGGCAAAAATCATGAAGGAACTGGGTGTAGAAGTGAGTTCCCAAAGTATCGCTGCTCACTATCGCGACTTTCTTGATTGTCTGATTATTGATCGAGGCGACGCTAGTGAGAGCGAGGCAGTGGCCAGTTACGTGCCCCATATAGAGTTGGCTGCTACGGTGATGCGCATCGACCAGGATAAGCTTGCCCTGGCCGGTCGGGTGCTGGATATTGCCAAAACCCTAAACCATATAAAATAGAAATAACTTTAATTAATATTTTTAATCTAATGACTTATATAGATATTTTTTTAAAAATCTTTCGTAATGAAACTGAATAAGGACGATACGAGTGGCGCGATGCAAGTAGTTATTCCGGTAAAGTCTCTGACCGCGGCGAAAGCGCGCTTGTCCGCTACTCTCAATAGTGAAGAGCGGGAGTGTCTGGCGCGCTATATGCTGGAAGATGTACTCGCCGCTACAGGTTCCGCAGAAGGAGTTACTGAGGTATTTATTGTTAGTAGCGATAGCCAGGTTGATGCTATTGCCAAAATGTATGGCGCTCAGCTTATTGCAGATACTGCCGGGAATTTAAATGGTGCACTGCAAGAGGCAGCAGCGCAGTTGATGGCGCAGGGTGCCCAGGAACTATTAATTTTACATGCTGATGTTCCGCTGGTTACAAGTGCCGGTATTGATGGCTTTATTCAACAACATAGAAAATTTAGCGGTGGCGATTTACGAATAAGTTTGATTGCTGCCGAAGCTGACGGCGGTACCAACGCACTGATATTAAATCCTCCCGATGCCTTGGTTCCGGTGTTTGGTAAAGACAGTTGCCGTCGGTTTTTACAAGCGGCAAAAAAATATGGTATTGATGTGCAAGTTGTTCAAAATAAAGAAATGGCCCTGGATATCGATAGACCGGATGACTTATTGAGTTTATTAGCTGTCTCGGAAAATAAAAGTAAAACCAGCAACTATTTGGAGAAAATTAATGTCTTTGCTCGCTTTGAAAACGCTTCAGGTCTCCCGAATCAAACAACGCTGCTAGCGGGGCAGGTGGTATGAATAGCCCATTCACACCGACGCAGTTGTCGATTTCTGTCTCGGAAGCCCTGGCTTTAGAGCGGCAGAGTACCGACGAATTATTATCAACTGCCGCCGCCCTTCGCGATGCGGGCCACGGGCAGTTAATTTCTTACTCCCGTAAAGTATTTATTCCTCTCACTCAATTGTGTCGGGACGTGTGTCATTACTGCACCTTTGCGCAAACCCCCAGCCGGCTCGAAAAACTTTATATGACGCCCGAAGACGTGCTCGCAGTTGCGCGGGCAGGTGCGCAAGCCGGATGTCGGGAAGCTTTATTTACTTTGGGCGATAAGCCTGAACTACGTTACGAAAGCGCTCGTCAGGCTTTGGCAGAACTGGGTTATCGCAGCACCCACGAATATTTAATGGCGATGGCAAAACTAGTACACGAAGAAACCGGATTGCTGCCTCACCTAAACCCCGGCGTGATGACCAGCGAAGAACTACAGGCGGCGCGCGAGGTGTCGGTATCTCAGGGTATTATGTTGGAAAGCTCCTCGGATCGTTTATGCGCTAAGGGCGGCCCGCACTATGGTTCTCCCGATAAAAAACCGGCATTGCGGCTAGCCTGTATTGAAGACGCGGGCAAATTAGCGATTCCCTTTACTACCGGTATTTTGATTGGTATTGGCGAAACCCGGCGAGAGCGCTTAGAAGCGCTGTTAGCGCTGCGAGAACTACACCAGCGTTACGGACATATCCAGGAAATTATCGTACAAAACTTTTGCGCCAAGCAGGGCACTTTGATGGCGGATACGCCGGATCTGCCGTTGGAAGAACTACTTTGGACCATCGCCGCGACCCGGATTATTTTTGGTGAGGAAATGAATATCCAGACCCCGCCTAATCTTAACGAGGGTGTACTGGCGCAGTTAATTGCGGCGGGTATTAACGATTGGGGCGGAGTGTCTCCGGTCACCCCGGATTTTGTTAATCCAGAGAAACCCTGGCCCGAGTTGGAACAGTTGGCGCGCTATACCGCTGACGCCGGCAAGTTATTGGTCGAACGCCTCGCGGTCTATCCGGCTTACACCAAAGACGTGAGTGCCTGGCAAACACCGACAATGGCAAAATCCGTACGGCGGGCAATGGACAGCGATGGTCTGGCACGTTGCGACGACTGGAGTCCGGGTATCGGCAGCGCACCGGTATGGCCAAGCGATACGGGCGGTTGGCAGAGCGCACCACCTGTCGCCGGTTCGGCGATAAAAGTTAGTATTGCGCGAGCGCTACGTGGAGAGCGACTTTGCGAAGAGGAAATCGCGACACTGTTCCGTGCTCGCGGTGGAGAGTTTACGGAAATTTGTAAAGCCGCCGATGAGCTACGCAAGCAGGTGTGCGGCGACAGAGTTGGATATGTGGTCAACCGCAATATTAATTACACTAATTTATGTAAGCACGCCTGTACCTTTTGTGCTTTTTCAAAAGGCAAAACCGACGAAGATCTGCGCGGTAAACCCTATGTCTTAGGTTTGGACGAAGTTGCCGAGCGTACTCGCGAAGCCTGGCAGCGCGGTGCGACGGAAGTCTGCATGCAGGGCGGCATTCATCCCGATTATACCGGCGACACCTATTTGAATATTTGCCGCGCCGTTAAAGCTGCGGTGCCGGAGATGCATATTCATGCGTTTTCACCGCTGGAAATTAGTCAGGGCGCGATGACGCTAGGTTTGTCGGTCAGTGATTATCTGGCACAGCTTAAAGATGTGGGCCTGGCGAGTTTACCCGGTACTGCCGCAGAAATTCTCGACGACGAAGTGCGCGCGGTTATTTGTCGCGACAAGGTCAATACCCGCGAGTGGCTTGATGTGATTGAGAGCGCCCACAATCAGGGTTTGCGCACCACATCAACGATTATGTTTGGTCATATGGAAAACCCGCAGCACTGGGCCAGGCATTTGTTGCACATTCGCGATTTACAGGAGCGTACCGGTGGTATTACGGAATTTGTGCCCTTGCCCTTTGTGCATATGGAAGCGCCCATTTATCGCCGCGGTATGGCGCGTCGGGGACCCACTTTCCGCGAAGCCGTATTGATGCACGCCATTGCGCGCCTGGTGTTTCATTCGGTGCTGACTAATATCCAGGTGTCCTGGGTGAAGATGGGCGAGGAGGGCGTGCGCGCTTGTCTACAAGCCGGGGTCAATGATGTCGGTGGTACTTTGATGAACGAAAGTATTTCGCGCGCTGCCGGTGCGAAACATGGGCAGGAAATGAAACCGGCGATGATGGAGAATTTAATTCGTTCCGCTGGGCGACAAGCTTATCAGCGTAGTACCTTATATGGCCTTGTGGAAAACAGTGCTGTGGAAAATTCTTCAGGGGGAAATGACTCTGCGAATTCTCAATTAATTGCATCTGCCTGAGTACACTGTGCAGGCAGTTTGTCAGAAAATATACAGCTCGCCATAACAAAAATACTGGCCGTCAACAGGCAAGCATTAAGCCCCGCTACCTGATAAATCCATCCGGATAACAGAGTTCCTGTTAAGCGGCCTGCGGCGTTGGCCATGTAATAAAAACCCATATCTAATGAAACACCGTCTGTTTTGGCATAAGACACAATAAGATAAGAGTGGATAGCCGAATTTAAGGCGAATATAAGGCCGTAAAACATTAAACCTACTATCAATACCTGAGTGGCATCCAGGCCTAAGAATAAACCTGCGGCCATCAATGCCGGAATCATACAGAGGCCTATCGCCCAGTTGCAGGCGGAGCGCCCATCGGGAATTTTGCCGCGTTTTATACCGGTAATAGCCGGCGCGCCAGCTTGTGCCAATCCATAAACGATAATCCAGATGGCTAAAAAACTACTGACAGCAGTGTGACTCCAGCTCAGTTGGCTTTGTAAAAATACCGGCAGGGCCACTACGAACCAAACATCTCGGGAACCAAACAGAAAAAAACGTGCTGCCGATAAGAGTTTTACCGATTTGCTTTTAGGTAAGAGGTTCTTAAGCTGCGGAGAAAAGCTACTTTTACCCGCAGTTTTCTCAAGAGTAAGGAAAGTTACACACAATACTATCGCCAGTACGACCGCCATCGCGATCACGGTTTGTTGGAAACCAAGCAGTGCAAGTAAAAATCCACCGAGGAAAATACCAGCACCTTTTAATGCATTCTTTGATCCAGTTAACAGCGCGACCCAGCGATAAAGTTTGCTGCTATCACTGGCGGGTATCAATAATTTGATACGGCTTTTCGCGCTCATTTTATTAAGATCTTTGGCGATTCCAGAAAGGGCCTGGGCGGCCATCACGTACGCTACGCTTAGGTAAGCGGGATCGACGGCCAGCATAAGGAGGGCGATGACTTGCAGCGCTATGCCGGAAAACAAGGTGGTATTCAGACCGAAGCGTGCCGCCAGCCAGCCACCCAACAAATTGGTGACAATGCCAAAGACTTCGTAGAAAACAAACAGCGATGCGATCTCGAAAGGCGAATAACCCAGGCCGTGGAAGTACAGTACCACCAGCATACGTAAAGCCCCATCGGTGATGGTAAACGCCCAGTAACTGGCGGTGACGATGCTGTATTGACGAATAGCGTGGTTCATTGAAGGGCGGTTAATTAAGGCTATGGATAAATAATGATGAAATTACGTGAATCATTGATTGGCTGATTGATGATCTAAAGACCACTAGAGACTTTTTTAACCAGTTCCATTAAACGATTTGCATAGCCGACTTCGTTGTCGTACCAGCTTAAAATTTTCACCTGAGTGTCGTTGATCACCATGGTGGAGAGGGCATCGATAATGCTGGAGCGGGGGTCGTCCGTGTAGTCCACAGACACCAGCGGTTTTTCTTCGTAACCCAATATGTCTTTAAGTCTTCCCTCAGATGCGGCTTTCAAGGCCCCATTAACGGCGGCGACGGAGGTGCTGGTTTCCACTTCAAATACGCAATCGGTGAGGGATGCGTTAGCGAGGGGTACACGCACGGCAAGCCCGTTTAAACGACCTTTTAATTCTGGGAATATTTCGAAAATAGCCGTGGCCGATCCGGTGCTGGTAGGAATTAACGATGACCCGCAAGCCCGCGCGCGGCGTAAGTCCGGGTGGAATTCGTCGAGAATACTTTGCGTATTGGTAACAGCGTGAATGGTGGTGAGACTGCCGTGTTTGATACCAAATTCTGCGTGAATGACATCGACAATCGGCGCTAAACAATTAGTGGTGCACGAAGCCGCAGTAACAATATGATGTGTGTCGGCTTGATAAAGATGATCGTTAACACCCATCACAATATTTAAGGTGCCGTCTTTAACGGGCGCGGAAACCACGACTTTTTTAACACCCATAGCCAGGTATGGCGCCAGTGTTTTCTGGGTTTTAAATTTTCCCGTGCAATCTACGACCACATCGACATCACTCCATAAACCGGCGTCCAGATCTCGCTGACGGGTATAGGTAAGCGGTTTCCCGTCGATGACTAAAGTGTTTGCGTCGGCAGTAATATGTTTATCCCAGTGGCCATGCACCGAGTCGTATTCCAGCAAGTGGGCAGCGGAATTGGTGTCACCACCGATGTCGTTGATGAGCACAAGGTCAAACTCTGGCCAATCCCAGGCAGCTCGCAAGGCGAGTCTGCCGATACGACCAAATCCGTTAATACCGACTTTTATCGTCATTAGTATGTCCTCTGTTAATGGCTTGATTGGCCAGGCCTTGAATATGTCCCGAGTTAAATGTATCTCGGGGTTAAATATGCTTATGCGCTTAAGCAGATGTGTTGAGCCTGATGCTGAGCAATCGAAATAAGATTAGTAAAGTCTCAGTTTAAGCCCAGGTCCAAAATTGCGCTTAACTACAGCTTCTGCCGCTAAGCTTGCTGAGCTTATCCAGGTCGTGCTGTAGATTTGGTGCCTGCTCAGCATGAACCCGAAACAGCTCTAATAGTTGCTGAGAGAAAGTGTCGGTTTCCAAAGCTTCGGTTCCTAAAGTTTCAGTTTTAAAGAGCTGGTAATACACCCATACGCCTTCGCGCCGAGTTTCAACCAGGCTGTTATTGCGCAGGTAGGCGAGGTGTCGTGACACCACGCTTTGCGAGAGCTCCAGGGCGTCAACGATGTCACACACACATAGTTCTCCGCGCCGCAATAACAGAGACACGATGCGCAGGCGCACCGGTTCGGACAGGGCTTTAAAGAGGTTGGCGTAGTCGTCGAAGGTCATAGTCGAAGATTATATTTGGTTAAGCAAATATAATCAATAGCTTTGATGATGCTGAGTATGATTTAGGGCTGTGCTTTAGTGCTAGTTGAGCGTGGGGAAGGGAATCAATAACCCAACAAAAACAAAATCAAGGCTTTTTGCGCGTGGAGACGGTTTTCAGCCTCGTCCCAAACCACGGAGTAACGTGGATCTTCCAGCAAGTCCGCGCTGACTTCTAGCTCTCGGTAAGCGGGCAGGCAGTGCATAAACAATACGTCATCGGCTGCGTTGGCGAGCAGCGCGTGATTGACCTGAAAACCTGAGAAGGCCTGTTCGCGTTGTTGTTTTTCTTCTTCCTGGCCCATGGATGCCCAGGTGTCGGTCACCACCAGATGCGCTCCCGTTACGGCTTCGGCGGGGCTATGGGTAATCGTAACGCGAGCCTTATTGGCGGCAACGAGTTCGGCGTCGGGTTCATAACCTTTAGGGCAGGCGATATTGAGTTTAAAGTCCAGCAGGGCGGCGGCGTTAATATACGACTGACACATATTGTTGCCGTCGCCGACCCAGGCAACAGTTTTACCGCTCAGCTCACCGCGATGTTCCACAAAGGTTTGAATGTCGGCCAGCAACTGGCAGGGGTGGAAGTCATCGGTGAGGGCGTTGATTACCGGAACCTGTGAATAACGCGCAAAAGCTTCCAGTTTTTCCTGCTCGAAGGTGCGAATCATAATGACGTCCACCATGCGGGAAATCACTCGAGCACTATCTTCGATAGGCTCGCCACGACCCAGTTGTGTGTCGCTGGGGGATAAAAACAGGGCGTGACCTCCCAGTTGCGCCATGCCCGCCTCGAAGGACACACGGGTTCGGGTAGACGATTTTTCGAAAATCATCCCCAGTACTTTGCCGTTGAGTCTGGCTTGTTCTTTACCCTGTTTGCGAGCGCTTTTGAGCTCGATTGCGTGCGCAACGATACCTTCTAATTCTTTACGAGTCAGATCGTTTAGCGTCAGCAAATGACGTAGCGGGCTGTTGTTAATACTAGTGGTCAAGGTTTACTCCTCGATCAACTGTCAAAGTTAGGGGTTAAAGTTACGGATTAATGGCGACAAAATAGCAACCAGTTGCTGAGCTTGCTCATCGCTAAAAATCAGCGGTGGTAGTAGGCGCACCACGTTTCCGGCGGTGACGTTAATCAGCAAACCCTGCTCGGCAGCCTGGGCAACCAGTTCGGCGCAGGGTGTGTTGAGTTCCAGGCCTATCATCAAGCCCTGGCCACGAATGTCGACAACATGGTCGCAGTCGCCGAGTTCATCGCTAAACTGCTGTAAGAGCTGTTTGCCAAGGCGCGCTGCGGAGCTGCATAAGTCTTGTTCGACAATGGTGTTCACCGTGGCGAGTCCCGCCGCGCAGGCCACCGGGTTGCCACCAAAGGTGGAGCCGTGATTACCGGGTTGGAATAAATCCGTGGCCTTGCCGTGCACAAAGCACGCGCCAATGGGGAAGCCGTTGCCCAGCCCCTTAGACAGCGTGGCGACGTCGGGCATTACACCGTGAAGCTGGTAATTAAAAAACGCGCCGGTGCGGCCATTGCCCGTCTGAATTTCGTCGAGCATTAACAGCCAGTCGTGCTCGTCACACAGGGCGCGGAGGTTTTGTAGGTAATCCGCATCCGGTATCTGAATACCGCCTTCGCCCTGAATCGGCTCCACCAGAATCGCAGCGATGTTGGAGTTGTTCGAGGCGATGGTTTTGATGGCGTCGATGTCGTTGAAGGGCGCGCGAGTAAAGCCGCGTACCAGGGGCTCAAAACCGGCGTGAACCTTGCGGTTGCCGGTGGCGGTGAGCGTGGCGAGGGTGCGACCGTGGAAGGCATTGTCCATCACAATAATAGTGGGTACCTCAATACCCTTACTATGGCCGTGGAGCCTGGCCAGTTTAATCGCCGCCTCATTGGCCTCGGCACCAGAGTTGCCAAAGAACAGTTTGCTCATGCCGGACACACTTTGTAGTTTGTCGGCGAACTGTTGCTGAGCGGGGATGTTATAGAGGTTGGAGCAGTGCACCAACGAGCTAGCCTGGCCGCTCACGGCTTCCGTGACCGCCGGGTGGGCGTGCCCAAGCCCGCACACCGCAATACCCGCCAGGGCATCGAGGTAGCGCTTGCCCTCGCTGTCCCAAACGTAGGCCCCTTCGCCGCGCACCAAAGTGAGGGCGCGTTCGCCGTAGGTATTCATTAATGCGTTTGTGGGCATGGTGAAATTCCTGCTGCCTGCCTATTTATGTTCATATTCATTACGTTTTGGCGGTTTAAATGCCTGCTTCAACCAGGAGCTGTGTTTGACCTTAATCCGTCTCGGTTGCCAATGGCAGTGTTTACCTACCCTAGTCAAAGCTGGCCCCAATCAAAAAAGGGCAGCAACAGCTACCCCAAGGAAAGCCGGGCATGCTATAGCGAATTAGCCCCTATGGCAATCCCCAGGGTTTTTGTGGTGGCATGTGTAAGGGCACTTTAGATGACCTTGTGCCTGTTATATGGCGTTTAAACGAGGTGTAATGGGCCGTAGGTTCTTTTCATCGATTGCGAAACAAGGTAATATACCCGACTGTTTCAGTCAGCTATTGCAGTGAGGTAAAGGCCCATGAGCGCTAATCAACCAGACGAAGCCAATACGGCTATCATCGATACCATTCGCGAACAAATCGAAACCAATCCGATTCTCCTTTATATGAAGGGCGATCCCAATCAACCGCAATGCGGTTTTTCAGCGCGTTCTGTGCAAGCCTTGATGGCCTGTGGCGAGCGTTTCGCCTATGTGGACATTATGTCTAACCCGGAGATTCGCGCGAGTTTACCGGCTTACGCCAACTGGCCCACCTTTCCTCAGTTGTGGATCAAGGGCGAGTTAATGGGTGGCTGCGATATCATTACCGAGATGGGCGAAAGCGGAGAGCTGAAGAAGTTGGTTACCACAGCGGTCGCCGAAGAGGGTGCGTCAGCGGAGTAAAGACTTTGTCTTGAATCTATTTATATTGCTTATATATCAATAGACTATATTAGATTTACAATGTAAATTATTAAAATTATAGCGATTGTGATGTTTCCGCAATCGCTATTTTTTTGTCCAGCTTTTTGCCAAAGTTAAGTCCGCGGTTTACTCCAGCGCAATTAGATTATCTCCGGGCCAGCCGCCCAGATCCCGCCAGCGGTTAACAATATTGCAAAACAATTGCGCTGTGCAGCGGGTGTCGTAAAGCGCGCTGTGGGCCTCTTTATTGCTGTAGGGGATTTGCGCGGCTTTGCAGGCGCGGCCCAGTACAGTTTGACCAAAGGCCAGGCCCGCCAGTGTGGCGGTATCAAAACAGGTGAAGGGGTGGAAGGGATTGCGCTTAATATCGCAGCGCTCCGCAGCCGCATTAACAAAACCCAAATCGAAATGGGCGTTGTGGGCAACCATCACCGCACGGGTGCAGTGTTGTTGTTTCACCGCGTGGCGTATTACCTGAAACACACTTCTCATGCCTTCGGCTTCTGTTAAGGCGACACGATCCGGGTCGTCGGGATTAATGCCGGTAAAATCCAGGGCCGCCTGATCGAGCTTCAGGCGGGGGTCGGGGATGATGTTGTGACATACGCTTTCGCCCAGTTCCAGTTCGCCATCGTCGTTCATTACCAGGGTGACGGCGGCAATTTCCAGCAGGGCATGTTGGTTGTGATCAAAGCCCCCGGTTTCCACATCGACCACGACGGGCAAAAAACCACGGAAGCGGTGGGCGATATTTAATTCGTCCAGTTCGTTTTCAAAATGGTCGGTCACAGGTTGGGCCTTATGCAGGTGATAGTAAAAGTGGGGTTTGTGCCCGGATAATAAGTTTGGATTCTACGGGCTATCTTTAGGGAATCTCTAGGTCTTTAACTAAGGCGTCTCGAGGGATTGGCCTTCGAGCATTTTCCATTGCAGGGTGTCACCGGCGGCGAGGGGGCTAAGTTCGGTATCGCCAAAGGCGATGCTGTGGGGCGCTTGCCAGCTTTCGCGCACCAGGGTGATGGTGCTGTCATTGTAGGGCAAGCCGTAGAAGTCTGCACCGTGATGGCTGGCAAAGCCCTCTAGCTTATCGAGAGCGCCTTCGCGCTCAAACGCCTCGGCATAGAGCTCCATAGCGGCGTGATGGCTGTAGCAACCGGCGCAACCGCAGGCGCTTTCCTTGCTGGTGCGCGGATGGGGTGCTGAATCGGTGCCGAGAAAAAAACTGGGGTTACCGCTGGTGGCAACCTGTAATAAGGCTTGCTGGTGAATGTCCCGCTTGAGTATCGGCAGGCAGTACAAGTGGGGGCGAATACCGCCCACTAATAAGTGATTGCGATTGTAGAGCAGGTGTTGGGGAGTAATGGTGGCGGCAATGTGGGCGGGAGACTCGCGCACAAAATCCGCTCCCTCACGGGTGGTGATATGTTCCATGACCACGGCTAGCTCGGGGAAGGTCCTGGCCAGCGGGGCTAAATGCCGATCGATAAACACGGCTTCCCGATCAAAAATATCCACGTCGCTGTCGGTGACTTCGCCGTGCACGAGTAGTGGCAGGCCCAGGCTTTGGAGTTGTTCCAGTAAGTGATACACGCCTTCTAACTTCGTCACCCCGGCATCGGAGTTAGTGGTAGCGCCAGCAGGATAATATTTGATGCCGTGGATTAGGCCACTGTCCTTGGCGGTCTTCAGTTCTGCGGCAGAGGTATTGTCGGTGAGATACAGGGTCATCAGCGGTTGCCAGCTACTCTGTGCTGGGCGCTGGGCAAGGATGCGCTCTCGATAGCTGAGGGCCTGTGCGGTGGTCGCCACCGGGGTTGCCAGGTTGGGCATCACAATGCCACGGCCAAATTGCCGAGCGGCATTGGGCACGGTGTGTTGCAAAGCGGCATCGTCCCTCAAATGCAGGTGCCAGTCGTCCGGGCGGGTGAGAGTGAGGCTGCTAGAATCCATAATGCGCTTATATTGGCTGCGGTGTGCGCATCCTACCGAAATACGGTTTTTGTGCAAATCTTTATCGAGAGGTTTAAACTTGCGCGCTGTATTTTGCCTTACTATCGACTATTACTATTTGGGAGAAAAAATTCGTGTCTGCAATCAACAAAGTCGTTCTAGCCTATTCCGGTGGCCTGGATACCTCGGTTATCGCCAAATGGTTACAGGAAACCTACGACTGTGAAGTGGTGACTTTTACTGCCGATATTGGCCAGGGCGAGGAAGTGGAGCCGGCTCGCGCCAAAGCTCAAGCGATGGGCATCAAAGAAATTTATATCGACGACTTGCGCGAGGAATTTGTCCGCGATTTTGTCTTCCCGATGTTTCGCGCCAATACCATTTATGAAGGCGAATATTTGCTAGGTACCTCTATTGCTCGCCCCCTGATCGCCAAGCGCTTGATCGAAATTGCCAACGAAACTGGAGCCGATGCGATTTCCCACGGGGCCACTGGTAAAGGTAATGATCAGGTGCGCTTCGAGTTGGGCGCTTATGCGCTCAAGCCCGGTGTACAGGTGATTGCACCCTGGCGAGAGTGGGATTTAACTTCCCGCGAAACCCTGATGGCCTATTGCAAGCAGCACAAGATCCCGGTGGATTTTGATAATCAGAAGAAAAAATCACCGTATTCGATGGACGCCAATTTGTTGCATATTTCTTATGAGGGCGACATCCTCGAAAACCCCTGGGCTGAAGCGGAAGAGGATATGTGGCGCTGGTCGGTGTCTCCAGAAGCGGCACCGGATACGCCGAGCTATATCGAATTGAGCTATCAGGGCGGCGACATTGTTGCCATTGATGGCGAGGCGATGAGCCCCGCCACTGTGCTGGCTCATCTTAATAAAGTTGGCGGCGACAACGGCATTGGGCGACTCGATATTGTCGAAAACCGCTATGTGGGTATGAAAGCGCGTGGCTGCTACGAAACTCCCGGCGGCACCATTATGCTGAAAGCCCATCGCGCGATTGAATCGCTCACTTTGGATCGCGAAGTCGCGCATTTGAAGGATGAGCTAATGCCGCGTTACGCCAGCCTAATTTATAATGGTTACTGGTGGTCACCGGAACGCAAAATGCTGCAAACCATGATTGATGAATCCCAGGCTCACGTTAACGGCGTAGTTCGCTTAAAGCTCTACAAAGGCGGAGTGTCCGTGGTGGGTCGCAAGTCGGACGATAGTTTGTTCGACGAGCGCATGGCCACTTTCGACGACGATGCCGGTGCGTATAACCAGCAAGATGCCGAAGGTTTTATCAAGTTGAATGCTTTGCGCTTGCGCATTGCAGCCAATAAAGGCCGCTAGTTATTCAAGCTATTCCCCATTGTCATAGATTTGGTGTTTTATCCCCGTTAGTGATTGATGTATGTCATTCTCTCGCGGGGCTTAAATCTAAATAATGTGCACCGAATGAAATCCGCGCTGGTTATTCTTCTTCTCTAAGGAAACACATAATGAGTGATGTCACTCCTGTCAAAGTGCTGCCTGACTACAATATGAAGGTGGTCAAGCAGTTTGCGATCATGACTATTGTGTGGGGGATTGTCGGAATGTTGGTGGGGGTTATCCTCGCCGCTCAGATGATCTGGCCGGATCTGAATATGGGCCTGCCCTGGCTGCATTTTGGGCGTTTGCGTCCGCTCCATACCAACGCGGTGATTTTTGCCTTTGGCGGTTGTGCGCTATTTGCCAGTTCTTACTACATTGTGCAAAAAACCTGTCAGGCAACATTATTTTCGCCTCGCCTGGCCGCGTGGACTTTTTGGGGTTGGCAGTTGGTAATCGTTGCCGCTGCGGTGACACTGCCAATGGGTTTGACGACCAGTAAAGAATACGCCGAGTTGGAGTGGCCGATTGATATCCTGATTACGCTGGTTTGGATACCTTACGCGGTGGTTTTTTTCGGCACCATCACCAGGCGCAAAACCTCACATATCTATGTGGCAAACTGGTTTTTTGGTGCGTTTATTCTCGCGGTTGCAATGCTGCATGTGGTCAATAGTGCGGCAATTCCGGTGTCGATGTTTAAATCCTATTCAGCCTACGCGGGCACTATCGATGCAATGGTGCAGTGGTGGTACGGCCACAATGCGGTGGGCTTTTTCCTCACTGCGGGTTTTCTCGGCATGATGTATTACTTCGTGCCCAAGCAGGCCGGTCGTCCGGTGTATTCCTATCGGCTGTCCATCGTGCATTTCTGGGCTTTAATCGCGATCTATATTTGGGCCGGGCCTCACCATCTGCATTATTCAGCTTTACCTGATTGGGCACAGAGCCTTGGCATGGTGATGTCACTGATTTTGTTGGCACCGTCCTGGGGCGGCATGGTCAACGGCATTATGACGCTGTCGGGGGCGTGGGATAAATTGCGCACCGATCCCACTTTGTGTTTTTTGGTGGTGTCACTGTCTTTCTACGGCATGTCGACCTTTGAAGGCCCAATGATGGCGATCAAAACTGTTAATGCACTTTCCCACAACACGGACTGGACGATTGGTCACGTGCATTCCGGTGCGCTGGGCTGGGTCGCAATGATGACCATTGGTTCACTTTATTGTCTGATCCCGCGTTTGATCGGTGAAAAGAAAATGTA
>JAGPUQ010000018.1 GCA_018069525.1 Porticoccaceae bacterium
GCACGACTGCATGGATGCAGGAGGTAGAGCACCAACAGTAGGCGCTTTAGGCGCCGCATGGAGCAGCTGCCGAGGACGCCGAAGGCGATGACGTGTAGGACACACTAATGTCGCGAGAGGCAGGACGCCGGAAGCGACCAAAAGACCAGCGCACAGCGCTGGCAACTAGATAGAAACAGTCATCATAGAGTTACGCAAAGCACTGCCCGGATGGCGAAATTGGTACGATGTGCAGGAAGCACAAGTGTCGCGGGAGACAGGACGTCGAGAGCGATAGCAAGACCAGCGCCTGGCGCTGGCAACTGAGTTTAAACTGCCATCAATAATTACGTGAAATACTGCCCGGATGGCGAAATTGGTAGACGCAAGGGACTTAAAATCCCTCGGTGGCAACACCGTGCCGGTTCGATTCCGGCTCCGGGCACCAATAAAATCAATAAGTTATAGTGATTTTTCTTTCGGATAGGTTATGATCGCGCCGACCATTTCTTTAATATAGGCGCAGTGTAGGCCGGGGGAGCGGAAGTATGTCAGTCTTACGAAACTAGCGAGTGATTGATGGGCTGTCACCTCCGACAACTGGCAGTGTTGAGGTCAGCGGTTCGATCCCGCTTGGCTCCACCAAAAAAACCTTGCAATACAGTTAGTCAAAAAGCCCGCTCAAAAGTGGGCTTTTTATTTTCTCGGATTTAAGTCCATATTAAGTCCATTTGGTGTTAAGTATTCGATGTCTTTCTTAAAATCCCTCGTTGGCAACACCGTGCCGGTTCGATTTCGGCTCCGGGTACCAATAAAAGCAATAAATCACGATAACTTTTTCGTTTTATAAAAATTCAAAATCGTTACAATTTTTAGTAGTAGATACTTTTGAAGAGATTGGCGGTACGTAATAAACTTGCGCGGGTGCGTTAGCGATTAGGGAGTGAGGGGAAGTGGCTGTCTAAGGATAGGCGCCCGGGGTAGCTACTCTTCAAAAGCAATGTTGATCGCTTTCCTTACTATAGACTTTGGCATCGTCGCGCCAAAATCAAGCCAATATATAACGTTATAGTATTGATACTCTGGGCTATCTACATATCCTTGGAGGAGTGCCGCAATCTTAGTCTTATTAAAGGACTGCACGCTTTTTAAGGAAGCAAACTTGCGCGTTGTGTCTTCTTTTTTATTCAAGAGACCCAATAAAGTTTTATCTGATATCTCGGAGAATTTAGAGCGCGAGCAGGTCTTGATTAGATGAGCCAATATACGAGCCGGCATTTCTATGGTTAACAATTCGTCTAACCTATCTTTTCCAATGTTGTATATGGCTTTGGCTTTAGAACAGTGCCAGTCATCACCACTTGAATACGGTACTAGACTTGGTGACGATGCTCTATCTTGTTCTGCTTTAAGGATAAAGGGAATATCCTCCCATTCTCCTAACTTCCGAAAATATTCGATTTCATCTTCAGAACTTTTTACGTACTCCGAACGCATACCATTCCTTATTCTATCAAGGTCTTTTATCTCATTTTTTTCACATAGAACATTCAGAGCTTTCCGAGTCAATTTTCTTTTTAAATAATCTTTTACATCTTTATTCTTTTGAATGAGCTCATCTTGAACCCTCAATTCTTCTAAGCACTCTATATAGGCCTCGAATTTGCCTTCAAACTTACAGTCAACATTCTTTCTAAGTTCTTCAGAATGATTTTTAAAATCGCGCCTGCATAATGTGAAATATGGTATGTCATCGTAGATACTAGAATTTTTTGCTATTTCCAAAAGCTCTTTTATAGACATGCTAGAGTATTTGGCAAATAAGTATTCGTCAAAACATACCTGTCCTTCCGCATCAGAACGGCCCGACGATAATACGCCGCCTAGAGCTCCTCTTTCTTTTGGTTTAATAAGAACGCGTTTAGCTTCCTCGTCGTTTAATGGTGGAGAAAATTCCGATAGATAGAAAAGGGCCTCCTTGCGAATTTGTGCAACAGGGTCGTTTTTCAGATCTTGTATGTCGATTGTATTTACCAGGTTATCTCTTCTTAATCGCTTAAAACTTTCCAGTCTAATTGTTTTGTTATTATGTTTTAACCCCGATCTTAGTGTTTCTTCGTCCAGAGTTATTGATGCAGACAGAATCTCTTTAAGGAGTATCTCGTCGAATGAATTGAACTGATTTGCAAATGCGACTTTAAGCGCTCTAGTTTTATTATAACGAAACTGAGTGCTTATGATTCCTTCCAATGCGATTCTTGAGGTGATTGAGTTCGCCCGATCTAGTTCGGAATGCATTAGCGGAATGTCCTCTTCTTTTCCATGAAGCTTTAGATAATGCAGCGCTGCCAACTTTACGTTATTCGCTCGATCAGTTGACAACCAGTTATCTATGAAAAACCTTCTATTAATGTGTTTTCCATGAACTGGGAGCTTTGAACCGATTAGTCCCATTATCTTAAAAGCACCAACGGATACGTTTTCATCAGAAGTATAGAGTGACCTAAAAACAAGAATATCTTCGTTTACTTCTTTATAAATATCATACCAATACCAAAAAGGTATATTTTCGTGACTAATATTTTTAAGAGCACAATCCATTAACCGCAGCACTTCTTTTGAGCCGTATTTCAGATGTTTATTAGAATATATAATGTTTGCGTCATGAGCCCCTAAGAATGGATTATCGTTTCCGGGTTGAGATATAGTGCTTGATAGAAGGCGGAACCTTGCAACGTCTAGATTGGTTATTTCCTCAGTGCTATCTTGAGTTTCTGTCCGTGTTAAGAAACTCTTCAAAAACCCATAGCCTTCAGCCGAAAATGGGCTCGTAGTAGATCCCTTATCTGCCGAATTACCTACCTCTTCAGAGGATTCTCTGGTTTTCGCTTTTTCTTGGTCCTGGCTTTCATCTTCCGCAGCGCTCAAATTTATTAAATATTCTTGTATTCTAAGACGCACACGTTTTTGGAGCTCATAGGGATCACCAAACTCTTCGTAGTAGATTTCTCTTTTATTAGCCAAGCGCTCTTTAAATTCTAATACCTTCTTTAAATCCGCCCCCTGGTCTTCGAGGAACTCAGAATCGATTTTCTTGAAATACATAGCCATCTCAGGTTTTCCAGTCGTCTTACGACGCTGAGACGAACGTTCATACTCTTCCTCAAAACCCGATGAATAGATGCCGTCTGAAGATGGAGGCGTTCCCCATCTTTTAGATATCAAGCCAATAAAAAACTCACAACTATCTAATTCTTTATTAATTACGGTCTGAGGTCGACCTGAGCTAGAGAGAGTATCCTCCCAACCTTTAAGTTCAATCCTAAAGTTTAAATAGGCAGCAATTCCATTATTAAGCTCTTCCTCAGTCTCCCTAACCATGCGGCGCTCTTCTTTAAGGTCGCCAGGGGACGCTAAAAATATTCTAACTAGCCTAAATGTTTCCACCATTTAAATAACTCTCATTTATAAAATACTAATATTCAGTTTGTAACGGCCTTTACGTATTTCTGCGGCATGTCTGATTACGCACCTTTGCACCAGTGCCAAAGGCCTCTGGCAACTGTGGAGCGCCCAGCACGATGGTCACCGAAGACAGCTGCCGCAAGAACACTCACAAGTTTTCCCCAGCCCTTCTTTAAATAAGCGTTCCCTATACTCTTCGTCAGAAAAAGCGTGATCAAACATAATTTCAACTCCGTCCATGATGGGTTGAGCTCCTGTAATTCTATATTCGCCAATTCTCCGCAAAAAATTGTTAAGACCACTAAGTTACCGGGGTCAGATATTGTATTAACATAAACGCTTGATCGAAAGACTTTACTCACCGTTTAGCTCAATAAGATAATTAGTAAATGCTGAACAACTAACAAGCATAAATCTAGCGTCGGCCTTTTCAAGAGTGGACTCTGCCAGCAGCGCATGCCTGATACCGCCTTCATCGTTGGTATAACCATATAGAGATGAAAAGGCAGATTTTAGAGCTTGGTGTAAATTCCCATTTTCCTCCAGCACTTTCAGAGCTTGCCCCAAAGTCGCTTTGCTATCACCTGAAAGAACCTTAGCCAGAGATTCGACAGCAGATATTGATTCTTTAATAGAGTTTCTGTAGTCGGGGTTGCTTCGGTCATTCATTAAATTTAGCGCCGTCTTAAGGTGCTCTTTTACGCCGGTGTATTGCCCCGATGTTCTGATAGCTGTTTCCACAGCCGAAATTTCAGCCTCCGATGTTATTTCTGATAGTTCACCGTCGACAAAACGGTAAGCTGAGTTTTCCCTGAGAAGGTACGAATTGCATAAAGCAATGAAGTCATTCTTTAATTTCGGGGGGCCATTATTGGCGCAGGCTTCAATAAAATCTAATTGCCGATACCAGGCCGCATCAAAAAATTGATCCCTTAAATACGAAGTTGCCGTAGAGAATTCATACGGTATTGTATCTACGGGCACTTTAAAATGGTGAAGCCACAGCGCTTGAATAAGAGGCATCAAATTACAATGCTTCGTAAGGTTTAGGCGATGCGGGTGAAATACTACCTTATCAAAATAGGTAAGTGTGATAACGCTCCAAAGGCTATTTTTTAAATCATCATCAATGCTTTCATGTTGTACTAGCTTAGTGGATGATGTTTCCCCAACTCTTTGTGAGAACTTCATTATTATCCTTTTGTACTAACTTTTAGTAAACCGACCCGCTAGCACAGGTTCGGAACACGAGACTGGTAGGTATATGTACCCAATTCGGGATGTTATGCAGAGTGGTCGGTATATCATTCCGTGACACCTTTTTTATATGCTCCTAATATATTGATCTCAGGGAATAAAGCAATAGCCCTCATCTGTCCTCTCAATGAGTCTCCATGTCGCCGTCAGGTGGTTTCTACGGCATAGATCAAGGGGTCAAGTCTTGAATCGTGAATTTTCATAAGTTTTTATGGCCTTGCTTACTGAAGAATAATGCAACCCTATCGCACCTGCTATTGCTTTCATACTATAACCACCACTTTGATAAGCCCGATAAACGATCACAGACCCGGGCTAGTATCTGTAGAAAAGCATTTCTGTCTTCATCATCAAGATAGATATCTTCACGATGGTTACCCCGAGAAGTAATGTGATAAAGCGCGTTGGAGAATTCTATTCGTAAGGGTCTAGCCATAGAGGGTTAGTATAATCGACGATAAATTCAAGATTCAAGATTCAAGATTCAAGACTTGACCCCTTAGTCTTCGTTTTTAACATTGGATAATTCAGCTATTTTTTGTTTGATATGTTTTAAGCCATCTTTGCCACCAATAGCGCCGCCGCCTTGATAAAAATAGACTTTGTTATAATCATTCGCCGTTAAAGCACCTTCCTATAAGTTTTTTGTTCTAGTTACAGCAATAGCTCTAACACTTTTTACAGTATTGCATTGTTAATTTTTAAAATATTGCGCCGAAGATATGGGGTGCAAAATAGTGCGGAGTGAAATAGCTCGTATTTTGACAGCCCGAGTGAATGTCCCTTATCATTTCTTCCACCTATAAAACATCAAACATTCTATTAAAGTTTTCTTTTACTGCTTTAATTCGATCATTATCGGTTTCGGAAATATTAGAGCGAAGCTCGGCAATATAGCTATCGAAATCATCAGTAATGCGCCGCAATAATAACTCAGGGTTTATATTTATGATCTCACCATTATTGATAAACTCAATGGCATTCTTATACGCGGAACTAAAAACAACACCGCCTTTCACCATTCCATTATGAAATAAACCGCACCTTGATTTTGAATATAAGACCTCGAGATTCTTGTCCGAGAATTTATCTGGGAATAGTCGATTTACAGAACTAATAAAACATTTTTTACTTTTTTTGTTGCTATCAATCCCTGTTTTATATTGTTCAACACCTTCGATATATGACATGCAAATCATTAAAACGACAAATGAGTTTTTGAAGCTGTCCTGCTTAAGAAGATCAGATGCTGGGCTTAAAAACCACTCCGTCACCTCTCTTTCATAGATTTTTATTTTTGTTTCTATATCCCTTGGGTCTAACTCGGCAAAATTGTTTCTTTCGTCAATGACAATTGGGGTGGATTTCTCATATCTTCCTAGAATTCCCGGCGCAAGATATATTTCACGACTCTGTTCTATCCTCTTAGACATGCGGATTTCCTTTATGGAGATAACGTTTTACTAATGGGCAACTAGCTGTGAGAAAAACGATCGGCTGGCTGCCCTTTTTACGCGACTTATTAGGCTTTTTATAATGATATATACAGGTAAAAATATGCACTTATAAATGCAGACAAAGCAATAACTCTTGAGGCTCTAGCCCACGGAAGTTCTTTAGTTCTTGCTGCTTCACTGGGGTTTTCCATTATTTTTTTAGCAGTTATGTAATGTTGAGTTCCTTTTCCAAAGAACCAGAAAATAGTAGAGAGTACCGAGACAAATAGAAGTACAACAGCTATTTGTATTTGTATTTGTGTTTCTCCCTGCTCATGTGGCCGAAGAGCAATAACAACGCCTATTGTAGCTGCGCTAAAATAGCCAACCATTTCCATGCCTTTGGAATATGCTGCGTGTGACTCCTTTAGCTTTCTCATTATCTCTGCTGCCGTCTCATCATCCACACTGAATTCCTCTTAAAGCCTAACGTCGGATCTCAGCCGACGGCGAAGCGATTGGTTATACGCTATCGTGCGATTAGACAGCAAATATTGCCGAAATTATTATCAAAATAACTCCAATAACGATCTCTTTTCCATAATCTCCATACAAAGTTCTGTACCACGGTTGCGTTATAGGAAAGTGCGCCTCTAACCATAGGCAAAGGTTCGCCGAACCTTTGCCTATGTTTGAAATTGTTCCGGCATATATCCAGCCTTTACTTCCATCATCTTCAGTCTGGTACCCTGGTACACTACGATAATAGCTCGTCGAATGGTTTTTCAGCAATCGATACCACCTGATTTTAGGGTCTTTGTGATTCAGAATCTCTGAAAAGCTGTCACTTTCTGTCAACACATCAGTGATTTTTCTACCTACAATGGTGCACAAGGTATCAAATTCATGGAGCGCCTCTTTGTCGTTAGTTAATCCAGATACCCCCCAAAACTCGCCAGCTGCACCAGTTTGATCGTCAATGCGCGAGTGCTGAAGCCTCGAGGCAAGCTCCTTAAACCGCTCTTCGTAATCTAACCAAGTTTCCAATGAGTCCACCACCTTCTTATGGGCGTATAACGCCGCCATAATTTGCCGCCTGAAGCGCAGCGTAAGGCGGTCAAATTGATGGCATTGTTATAGCTTTGCATATGATTTAGCTATTGTTTGATTGATATCAGTTGCTAGCTCTTGGGCTTGGCGCATTGTGTTTTGCACAAGCTCCCAATTTGCCCAGTGCTGCTCCCATTTTTCTTTGCCTACAATATTCTCAAAATCTACTACTGTCGGCTCTAGCCATCGCTCATAAGCTGACAGCCGTTTAATTCGCTGCTCTAAATCTTTAACACCTCTAGTTTTAGGTGATAACTTTGCTGCACTTATAATCCAAGAAGCCCAAGGCTTATTGCCCTTTGACTGATTACATTTCCCACATGCTGGCACGAGATTGTGAATTTCTGATACATAACCAGTAGGCTTCTTGTTTAGAACTAGCGGTCTTAGATGATCCCACTCTGAGGCGGTAGAGCCACAGTAAGAGCATTCGAATTTATCGTGATCCATGCCGAGAATACCTAGAGCCTCTTTCACTTGCTCATTAGTCGGTACAATTATTGGGATAATTGAATTGATAAATGAATTCGTAATACTCGATGATCTTCCTGTGATTTTCATCGGTGTCGGCATTCTAAATAGTGATAAGTAATCCATAACTCTCTTTAGCTATAACTATTAGTAAACCGACCAGTCGGCTTATGTTCGGAAAACGAGACTGGTCGGTATATGTACCGGATTTGGGGTGTTAAGCAGAGTGGTCGGTTTATCATTCCCTGGCACCGATCTAACTTATGCTCCCAATATATTGATTTCAGTGAATAAAGCAATAGGGCCGATGTTTTGCGCTAAATGAACGCCTGCGTCGCGATTATGTTGGGTTTTGGCGCATAACCCGACAAGTCGGTTTATGTTGCCAAAATCATCGTTCTCGACAGGTCCGTAACTCAGTGAATTAACACATAAAAATGCCGTTGTTCTACATAAGAGCCAGGATAACAAGCCAAAAGTAATATTTAATAAACTTAGATAGACTGGCTGGAAGCCCGTTTTCTACGACATATCCGCCCACTCTGCATACTCATCCGCGGTTTGCGCCCATTCTTCATTGGTCATTTTTGGCATGTGACGTAGAGCTCTGCGTTGATAAAGCCGCTTCTTGAAATCGGCGAACCAGTGACTATCGTGACGGCCTACGGATATGCCGTTTGTCGATATCGCAAAATGGCTGCGGTCTAGTTTTTTAAGGCCCTTTAGTCTTAAATACGCTTCAAGCGGTTCTCTCTACACCTGTTATCGGAAATAAGAGCGCCTGAAAACAAAAGCATCTGGAGATAAAAAATACAATGAGCACCGAAGCAACTAGTCATTCTTTAACCCCGGCGTTCGACGACACATCACTGCTTGAACGCATCAAAGCACTTGAACCGCAAATAAGGGCGGCGGCGGATTCGATCGAAGCCGAAGGCTGTCTACCCGACGATCTGGTGGAAGCCTTGCGTGCTACCGGTCTGTTTCGCGCATCGTGGCCGCGCTCTATGGGCGGACTCGAGCTGGACCCGATGACGCAGATTGAGGTTCTTGAGGAGTTGTCCCGCATCGACGGTTCGGTTGGCTGGGCAGGTACATTCGCGGCGATAGGGGGGCTGCTTGCCTCAACCATCGACCCAGTTGCAGCGCTGGAGTTATTTCCGAATCCGGATGTGGTTCCAGCGGGGCAATATTCACCGAGGGGAAATGCCGAGCGTGTTGAGGGTGGCTATCGAGTTACCGGTAAGTGGTCTTTTGGCAGCGGGTGTATGCATGCGGATGTAATAACCGCGGGTTGTTTTGTCACCGTGGATGGCGAGGTCCAGATGCGTGACAGCGGAATGCCGGAAGTGTGTTCGGTTATGGTGCCGAAGACTAGCGTGAATATCCTTCGCGATAGTTGGAATGTGTCGGGTATGCGAGGCACTGGCAGCTACGATTACACGATGACCGACGTGTTCGTGCCCGCTGCCCATGTCTCCGACTCCAGTTACTCGGCCTACCACGACGGCCCGCTGTATCAATTTCCCGCCTTATTCCTGTTCTCCCACGCGCCGATTCCGCTGGGTATCGCGCGGGCAGCGCTGGATTATCTCTATGAACTCGGCGAAACCAAGCGTGTGCAACCGAGCAATCGCCTGTTTAAGGAACAGGGTGAGGCCCACGAGGTGCTAGCCCGATCGGAGGCAGCGCTGCGCTCCGCCCGGGCCTGGGTCTTCGAGGTCATTGAGGATATTTGGGACACGGCCTGCCGTGGGGAAGAAATATCGAAGCAGCAGCGGGCCTTATTCCGCCTGTGCCTGGTGGAGGTGTCGCGCGTAGCCCGCGATGTGGTGCTGCGGATACACGACGTGATCGGCTCCACCGCGATTCGCTCAAATAGCCCCATCGATCGACTACTGCGAGATATCAACGTTGTGTGCGCGCACATTGTAGTGCAGCAAAAAATGTATCGACCCGTGGGCAAAGTTTTGTTCGGGCTCGAAGTTAAAAATGATCCTTTCTTTTAAGTCGAGCTGATAAGTCGAGCTGATAAGTTGAGCTGATAATTCTTAATTCGAGCTTATAGAAAAGCCGAGCTTGTAAACTTTTGGAGTGAGCACCATGTCTGCACCCGTTTTACAGTACGAGAAGCGCGACCATATTGCGTACATCACCTTTAACCGCCCGGAACGTCGCAACGCGATGAATCCAGAAATGATTTGTCGACTTGCAGACGCCTGGGAAGATTTTAATACGGACGACGACATGCGGGTTGCCCTGGTCACCGGGGCAGGTACCGAGGCCTTTACCGCAGGCGCGGATTTAAAAACCATGATACCGCTACTGTCGGGAGCACGGGAGCCAGAGGACGAGTGGGACTTTCGACTGCTCGCCGACGATCAAAAGGTTAGCCGCGCGGCAACCCTTAAAAATTCGACTATCTACAAACCCATTGTCGCCGCCATCAACGGCCCCTGCCTCGGCGCTGGGTCGGAACTTCTGCAGGCGATTGATATACGCATTGCCGGGGAACAGGCGAGTTTCGCGGTGAACGAGGTTGCCCTCGGCTTTATGCCTGGTGGCGGATCGGCAGTACGCCTGGCACGACAGATTCCCTATTGCATGGCCATGCAGTTTTTACTGGTTGCCGACAAGATCGGTGCTGAGGATGCCCACCGTATGGGCTTTGTTAACGAAGTTGTCCCGGTCGACGAGGTCTTAGCCCGCGCCCAGTGGTATGCAGAGCGAATTGCGGCGAATGGCCCGCTGGCCGTGCGCAAGACCAAGGAAACCGTGCTGCGAACCCTGGGCCTGTCGTGGGAAGAGGCCTATGAGGTTGAGGCGGAGAATTGCGTCATTACTATGGGCAGCGAGGACGCGAAGGAAGGACCGCTCGCGTTCGCGGAAAAACGAATGCCACGCTTTACCGGGAAATGATCGCGACTCGTTGTGTTTGGCGGGGCCGGTCTTGGAACGAAGAGTTTGGAATACGAGGTAATAATATGAAGGGTATGAAAGGCGCGTTGATGATCTTTATTGCTGTACTGCTGTTAGCAGGTTGTGCGGGTAACCAGCATATCTCTGCGGGTGGCGGCAACAGTGGGGTTTCTGGCGGGGTAACGCAGACGATCCGCTTTTAAAATCGGCTAATTGGCGGCTTTGATGAAGTGGATAGCGGCCGCTATCCAGCAGGTGAAATCTTTACGCTCAAGCTGCGAGTTTTGCGCTTAGGTGTTAGTATTCCTCACTAACAGGGCATTTAGTAAGGTAAGAAGTCAGCTCTGGCCATAATAATCCTAATACAAGGAGTACCTACTAATTTTTCCCGCACCATGTTTTGCTCCAGCCCGTTTGTTACCTGGGTGTAGAGCGCGATGAAAACCCCAAAGCAAATTCAACCTCTGATCGACGATGGCATTGTCGATGAAGTGCTACGTTCGCTGATGAGCGGTAAAGAAGCCGTGGTGTACGTGGTGCGCTGTGGCACCGAGATACGCTGCGCCAAGGTGTATAAGGACTCGGCCAAGCGCAGTTTCAAGAAAGCCGCGCAATATCGGGAAGGGCGCAAGGTGCGCAATAGCCGTCGTGCGCGCGCCATGGAGAAGGGTTCCAAGTTTGGCCGCAAGCAACAGGAAGAGATTTGGCAGAACGCGGAGGTGGATGCGCTTTATCTGCTAGCTCGCGCCGGGGTACGTGTACCGAAACCCTACGGCTGCTTTGAAGGCGTATTGCTAATGGAGCTGATTACCGACGAAGATGGGGATGTCGCACCGCGTTTAAATGATGTCGCGCTGTCGGAAGAGCAAGCGCTGGAAGATCACGCGCTGATGATGCACTACGTCAGGTTAATGCTCTGCGCCGGATTGATCCACGGCGATTTGTCGGAATTTAATGTTTTAGTCGACGAATACGGTCCGGTGATTATCGATCTGCCCCAGGCAGTGAACGCGGCGGCCAATAACAATGCCGAGTCGATGTTGGCGCGGGACGTTAATAATATGACGGACTACTACGGCCAGTATGCGCCGGCATTACTAAACAGCCACTACGCACAGGAAATTTGGGCGCTCTACGAAGACGGCGAGTTAACCCCGGAAGTTGAACTGACCGGTGAGTTTGAGGAAAACACGGACGCGGCGGATGTCGATGGCGTGCTACTCGAAATTAAAGAAGTGCTCGCGGAAGAGCGCGCCCGTCAAGAACGTTTACGCGAAGCGGAAGAGCTGGACTAAGCGGACTTATATGTTGCTGGATAAAGAGTTAATTGTTAATTGTTTGGCTTTTACCCAGTCACAACACGCTTTCACTGGCATAGGTTTTGAAATCAGATAACCCTGGGCGACATCACAGCCTAAGTTCTGTAAGGCAGTCCATGCCTCTTGTGTTTCTACACCTTCAGCAATGGACTTCATTTTTAGCTCTTTTGCTAACAAGATACAAATTTTCACAATGGATGCGGCCTCATCATCTTTTGTCATATTTGCGACAAAGTTTTGATCAATCTTGAGTTCGGTAAAGGGCGCCTGGTAGAGCTGTACAAGTGAAGAGTAACCGGTTCCGAAATCATCGATCGAAAGGGAAAATCCTTTCATCCGTAGTCTATTTAGTACGTCCAGGGAGTTTGAAACGGAGGCTGATAATACTGTTTCGGTAAGCTCGATTACGATGGCGTCAGGCGAGATATCTTTCTCAGTAAAGTGTGAAAATAATTTCTCTGGTAAAGATAAATCTAGCAATTCAAGGTTTGAAAGGTTGATGGATATTCGTTGGTGGATTCCCGATTTCTGAAATTCAAAATAATCACGGGCGACCAGCTGAACCACTTCTGAGGTTAGTTCGCTAATAATGTTATTACTTTCCGCCAGGGCAATAAATTTTTTAGGAAGTAAAAGCCCTTGCTCTGGATGTTGCCAGCGAACGAGTGCTTCAAAGCCGTTTAATCCCCCCGTCTTCATATCTAACTGAGGCTGGTAATGGAGCGTGAGCTGGTGTTCTTTGAGCGCCACTTTTAATTCGTAAGGAGAAGGGCCTTTATTGTCGGCAACTGTAGGGAAAATTTCATCAAGGTCTTCAGTGTTTTCATTAGGTCTCAGGTTTAACTTCTGGTGTAATTTGTTAACGTGAAAAATAAATTTCTGGATGTCGACAGGTTTGGTGAAGGTGCCGTCAACAGTGATTTTTTTGGCATCAGCAAACTGTTTGGCCGAGTGTAGTACTCGATCATCAAAGCCGCTGATAAGTATGTAGGTTGGAAGAGAGTTCTGGCTATGCAGTTTGCGCATGACCTCGATACCGTCCATGCCGGGCATATTCAAATCGAGTATAACGATGTCATGATTAAAAATTTCATGTTTAATAAATAAGTGGGCTTCGGTAAACCCGGATGCAGACAAGTTTATAGCATTAACAAACTCAAGCAAAAGGTCTACTTGTTGAGCGTCATCGTCAAGGATGTATATGGTTGTCATGGCAGGCGGCGTGATGAGACTGTTATTAGTGATGGATAGGCCGATATTTTTCTTAAATTCATTGTCGCTTTCCTTTCTCCAGAAGGATGGAGATCCGGTTTAATAGTTCGGATGAAGTATAGGGTTTAGAAATCCTGTTTTCGTGAAGTGCCTCATCCGCATGAGTAATATGTCGATCATCACTAAACCCACTGGCAAGTTGTATTTTAATAGAGGGGTATTGTTGTTTTATTTTTTCTGCGAGTTGATAGCCATCCATATTTGGCATGATGACATCGCTAAGAATTAAGTCGACAGATTCAGTGGTTAACATACTCAGGGCGGTGAGCCCATCAGTCGCTGTTAATACGCGATATCCTGCTATTTCTAGTATCTCTTTTGCGACCTCTCGTAAGGCAGGTTCATCATCGACGACCAGGATTCTTTCGCCGTCACCCGGGGTGCTGGTATGAAGTACTTCTAGTGTCCGGGTGGGTGGAGAGTCGAGATGTCGCGGGAAATAGAGGGAAAATTCAGTACCGATACCTGGCTGGCTGTAAAGATCAACTGTGCCTCCCGCTCGTTCCATGAAAGCGTAAACCTGGCTCAAACCCAGGCCGCTATTATCGGTTCCCTTAGTGCTAAAGAAGGGTTCAAATATTCTACTTCTTGTGTCCTCATCAATGCCGGACCCGGTGTCAGTAATTGAAAGCTTGACATAATCATTTTCGGGTAACCCGAGGATGGTTGCCTCCATTTTCGAAAGATGAATTGATGTTGTGGTGAATGTCAGGGTGCCACCATCGGGCATGGCATGCTGAGCATTAATGGTTAGATTTAATATGGCATCTTCGAACTCACTGGGGTCAACCCAGATAGGCCCGGTTGACGTAGAAAAATTATAAATAATGCTAACCCTTGATGTACCTGAATTACTCAGCATTTCCTTTTGAGAGTTAAATGATTCTTGAATATTAACAAGTTGAGGTTTTGTGCTTTCTCGTTTGGAGAAAGCCAACATGCGATGAGTAAGGTCTTGCCCTCGTTTGACTGCTTGAGAGATATTGCTAGTGTATCGGCTTAAACCATCTGTGTTGGCATATTTCATAGTTATTAATTCGTTATAGCCTAAAATGATGCCGAGAATATTATTGTAATCATGGGCGATACCGCCGACCAGTTTGCCCAGGGCATCCATTTTTTGCGCTTGCTGCAATTGAGCATGTTGCAACTTTATTTTTGTTAAATTCTGGCAGGATCCGACAAAGCGGCGTAAATTATTGTCGGTTCTCGGGAGTTCGGCTATAGACAGATTGATCGGAAAGGAGGTTTTATTTTTTCTTTGAGCGGCTACCTCCCGGCTTGTACCGATGATATGTTTTTCTCCGGTTTTCAAATAACGAGCGATGTAACCATCGTGCTGACTCTTATCAGGCTCTGGCATTAACATGGAAATGTTCTGATGAAGCATTTCCTCGCTACTGAAACCAAACATGATTTCAGTAGCGAGATTGAGCGAGAGAATTATGCCGTTCTGATCGATGGTAATAACGCTGTTTTCAAGTGAGTTCAGTATTTCTTTTAGTTCGATTTCCTGTTGTTGGACAGTGACCAGTGCGGCATGTTGAATGCTTATCTCTTTCCCTTCTATTATTAGCTCGCTTACCTTGTTGTATTGATCAAAAAGAGGGCGGCTGGTCAATTCAATTAATCTTAATCCGTCAAGGGTGTTGATGTAGATTTCACAGATAGATGCTGTGCCGGAAGCCGCTGTTTCACATTCACTTTCGATTTTGGATTGGATTTCAGTGGAATAATCAAACCAGGGAGTGGCCCAGAGTTTTTTTCCTAAAAGCTCGCTTTCAGTAAAACCTAGAGCTTCGATAGGGGCTTTGTTAACAAAGGTTAAGGTTCCGTCAGTTTTGAAAAGCCCCACGAATGTTTGCATGTCGTCGAGCATTCTTTGTGATTTTTGCTGCATATTCTTAGCAGTTTCGCGTAGATGATATTGTTCGCTCACATCGTTAAAAACTAGCACCATACCATTAATTTCATTTTCCTCACTGCGGATTGGAGCCGCTGAGTCAGCAATTTGATACTCCGTGCCGTCCTTTGAAATCAGAGTCGTATGATTGCTAAGATAAACCGTTTTTCCACTGGATAATACTTCTTCAACTGGGTTTGGAATCGGTTCTCGAGTCGTCGCGTCGATGACGGTGAAAATAGTTTTTACCGGCAAGCCCTTAGCTTCAGCAATACTCCAGCCGGTGAGTTGTTCAGCAACTGGGTTTAGGTGTGTGATCTTGCCTTTGGCATCGGTGGTGATCACACCGTCGCCAATGCTATTGAGTGTTACTTCAAGGTGTCGTCTCTGCTTTTCTAAAGTAATTTCATGGTGATTATGAGTACTAAATACATCCTGCAGTACACTCGATAATAACTGGATTTCTGGGATGGTGGTTTTTTGACTAGAAAAATCTAATCGTTCATCTGAACGATATTGCTTAAGTATGGAAGTAAAATGGTTGATTGGTTGTATCATTCTTTTGATGATAAACCAGGCCGCTATGGTGATCAGTGTTGCAAGTAGCAGCCCCAGCCCAAGTATTCCTTTGCTGGAGCTATTAATAACCTGAGCTATTGTTGCTTGATTGAAACCAATATAAAGCGTTGCATCCGTTCCAGTAATTAGAGGAAGCTCGTATTCGTGAATTAAGTCGTCCCCGCGAATACGAAACTTTGACGTTAGCTGGGCTGTTCCAGATGATTTTTGGGGACGCTCGGGGTGTTGAGTATTCTGGGGGCTGTGTTTCACCAGGAATGCCGGGAAACCGTTGGAGTATGAGTGAGCGAAAACGTGGCCATCCATGTCGGATACATAGATGTATTCAATTAGGCCGTTGTCCTTATGTGTTATCGCTTTTAGTAGCGTGGTTAGCTTTGCTCTTTCGCCATCGATAACATCCTGAATAATAGCGTTAGACATGCCTTGAGCTAGAGTTTCGGCGAATATTTTTTGCGAGGCCGTCTGTCGGACACTTAATTCGATCCTAACAGTGAAGAGGCTGATGACGACAAGTAAACTAAATGCCGATAAAAGAATTACGGTCAGGCGCGTACTAAATTTCATTTTTCAGAGCCTGAAGTTACAAAGCCAAATTGCAGGGCCCAATGATAAAGTTTTGTGTAGTCTTCTTCCCTGGCTGTAATAAAACCATGTGACATTTCTGTTTTTTCCCAGCCGTAGAGTCTATCTTTATGCTCGCTCAGCGGGTGAAGCCTCACTAGAGCGTGTCGAATTTTTTCGATGATCTCTGTAGGGACATTTTTATTTGTCGCGATACCACTTGATGGGTAGTACTCGGATTTCTTGATAATGCGTACCAAACCTTGTTCAGCATACTGTTCGGCCAGGGTATCTTGCAGAGCGCAGACTTGAGTTTCTTTCAGGAGAACCGCTTGCAGGCAATTGTAATGGGAGCCGGTAAATTGGTAGGAGGCCAGATCGTCAAGAGTTAGCCCGATCTTGTAAAGCATTATGCGCGGAATTAAGTGGCCTTGTGTTGAGTCCTTGTTCCCCAAAGCCAGGGAATGATTTTTTATGTCATTCAAGGTGTTAACAGCGCTATCCGGTCTGACGACAAAAAAGGATTGATATTCAGCTTTATCATTGCTGCTAAGGCCGCGAACCACGGGAATTACACCGAAACGTGATTTCGCTTTGAGATAGCCGAGAGCGCCAATGGCACCAAGTTGAACGACATTGTTGCCTAGGTCTTCAGTAAGGCTGCTGTGCCTGGCGGCGAAATGGAGTTTAAAAGTGTAGCCGGTTTCTTCGCCTAGATAGGTTAAAAGGGATAGATATTGTGCTGCATCTTCCTGAATGCTATTGCGTAGTTCAAAGCCGAAGTGCAGTGTATTGGCGAGTGGATCCTCGGCGTTGTAGGCAGTATGTGGTTCTTCAATATCCAGGAGGTTTATTCTTATACTGGGATCTACAGATTCTATTTCATCATTTTGCGTATCATTGCAGGAAACCAGAAATATGGAGAATGTCAGCGCCAGCAATACTCGCAAGATGTTGCGATGGTCCGGTTTTTTGAATCTTGTATGTTCAAATACGGAAGTCATATAGATTTCTCCAGCACTATTCCCTTTGATTATAGTCTTAATTCCTCTTGATTATACCCCCCCCTATTCTCTTTGATTAGATCCTTATAGATGGCGTTTAAAACAAAGTTCCCGAGTGCAATATGCGCTATTTATATTCCATAAAAGGCACGGAGCGGAACAAGTAGTTATGTCCATAATTGTTGACTACGACAAGCCATGCCATGCCAGATTCCTTTTATATTTTGCTGATTGGAAAGAGGATCGTGGCTTAGGAGGCGCAAATTGATAGGCTTTGTCAAGGAAGTGCTACTAGCACGAGTTGCTTGCCCGTACCCCGCAGTATGCCCAATGCATAGCGGCGAAGAGTCCATTGGCCGGTCGTAGGACCAAAGAAACCATCTAGAGAACCTCGGGTCCCTCGTGGAAGGACGTCTGCTAGGTTGAGGTGGGCAATTATGCGACTATTGTCGAAGGTGACGACACTAGGGAGGGGCCATCGTGAAGCGGAAGAGCTGGACTAAGCATGCGGTTTAGCGAAGCAGTGTAGAATCTATGTAGAAACCATGTAGAAAGCCATATAGAAAACGGCGTAGGAAGCATTAGTAGGAAGTATTAGAGGGAACACCCGGAGATTGACGCTCCGCAGTGATATGAGTATCTTGCGTTACCATTTTGTTTCGAGTGACTTTGATGTCGGTGTTATTACAGGATTCGCCTATATCCATTGGCTGGCGAGAGTGGCTATCGCTGCCCGAGCTTGGCTTGCCGCCCATTAAGGCGAAGATCGACACGGGTGCCAGAACCTCGTGCCTGCACGCGTTTTCGTTGCAGCCCTTTAGTCGAGACGGAAAACCCTGGGTACGGTTTGGTATGCACCCCAACCAGCGGGATATCAGCGAGGAAATATTTTGCGAGGCCGAAGTTACTGATGAGCGGATAGTGACTGATTCTGGTGGTCACAGAGAAACCCGCTACGTTATTCTCACCCAGCTAGTGTTGCCGACGGCGAGTTGGCCCATTGAAGTAACCTTAACCAATCGAGACTCCATGCGCTTTCGTATGTTGTTGGGACGCTCGGCGATGCAGGGGCGTATAGTGGTGATGCCGGATCAGTCTTATTTACTTGGCAAAATGGCATCGATAGAAGCGGAAAAACTTTCATAACTTTCTATTCCCATAACTTTCTATTTTGAAAGAGCAGGGTTACATTTTTTACTCGGAGACGTGCTATGAAAATTGGTATTTTATCTAGAAATAAAAAACTCTATTCAACCCGGCGCTTAGTGGAAGTCTGCGAACAGCGTGGCCACGAGGTGCGGGTGATTGATACCTTGCGCTGTTACATGAACATCAATTCCAGCAAGCCCGAGATTCACTACCGAGGTGAAATACTAGAGGGCTACGACGCGGTGATTCCACGCATTGGCGCATCGGTCACTTTTTATGGCACCGCGGTGGTGCGGCAGTTTGAAATGATGGGGGTGTTTTCCATCAATGAATCGGTAGCGATTACCCGCTCGCGAGATAAATTGCGCTCCTTGCAACTTATGTCACGCAAAGGTCTCGGTCTACCTAAGACCGGGTTTGCCCATTCCCCCGATGACGTACAAGACCTGATTAAAATGGTAGGGGGCACACCTCTGGTGATTAAATTACTGGAGGGGACCCAAGGTATTGGCGTGGTGTTGGCGGAAACCAAAAAGGCCGCCGAAAGTGTGATTGAAGCGTTTATGGGGCTTAAAGCCAACATTTTGGTGCAAGAATTTATTAAAGAAGCCGGGGGTGCGGACATTCGCTGTTTGGTGGTAGGGGATAAAGTAGTGGCGGCAATGAAACGGCAAGGGGCGGAGGGCGAGTTCCGCTCCAATCTGCATCGCGGTGGCAGTGCCGAACTGGTAAAGATCACCCCAGCAGAGCGCGCTACGGCAGTGAAAGCCGCTAACATTATGGGCCTGAATATGGCCGGCGTGGATCTTTTGCGCGCCGAGCGCGGCCCTCTGGTGATGGAGGTGAACTCCTCGCCGGGTCTGGAAGGTATCGAGCAGTCGACCGGTAAAGATGTGGCTGGCATGCTTATCGACTTTATTGAAAAAAATGCGCGACCTAATAAAACTCGAACCAGGGGGCAAGGGTAATTACAGTGAATGACGAAAAACCATTTAAAATAAATAGCACGACTGTCGAGCGCGGTAGCAGCGTCATCATAGATTTGCCCGTAGGGCGTTTGTATACCCACGCTCCAATGACCATGCCAGTGCAAATTATCAGAGGTAAAAAAGATGGCCCCCGGCTATTTATTTCTGCGGCGATTCATGGCGATGAAATCAACGGAGTTGAGATTATTCGGCGTGTGTTGAAATCTCCGGCTCTAAAACGTTTGTCTGGCACGCTGGTTGCAGTGCCCATTGTCAATTTGCACGGCTTTATCAACCAGTCTCGGTATTTACCTGACCGACGTGATCTGAATCGCTCTTTTCCTGGCACCGACAAGGGTTCACTAGCCGGTCGGCTGGCGCATCTGTTAATGGAAGAAATCGTTAAGCAGTGTACCCACGGTATCGACTTGCATACCGGCGCGATCCATCGCAGTAACTTGCCCCAGGTGCGAGCTAATATGGACGATCCGGAAACCGAGCGTCTGGCCCACGCTTTTAATGTGCCGGTGATTATTTCGGCGACCTTGCGCGATGGTTCACTCAGGCAGTCTGCAGCGGATTTAGGTATGCCGATGTTGTTGTACGAGGCCGGTGAAGCTTTGCGTTTCGACGAGGTTGGTATCAGAGCTGGAGTCAAAGGCATCATCAACGTGATGCGGGAATTGAAGATGCTGCCTGCGGCTCGCCAAAAATCTAACAAAGGAGCCGACTCCGTTGTCGCGCGTTCCAGCAGTTGGGTGAGAGCGCCCGAGAGCGGTATATTACGTGCCATGGCTCCGCTTGGTGCCCACGTCAAAAAAAATCAACTCTTAGGTATCGTAGCCGATCCCTTTGGTGAGCAAGAACTTCAGCTACTGTCTCCTTACAGTGGTATCGTGATTGGTCGTACCAATTTACCTTTGGTCAATGAAGGCGATGCGCTGTTTCATCTCGCGCGATTTGAGGACGTGGGGGAAGTGGCGAGTAATGTGGAAGGATTCCATGAAGAGCATCTGCTGGCGATTGCGGACACTCCGGCCACCGAGCAGCCAATTACTTAGAGCGTTGTTTATCCAGATGGCACCCAGATCGCATTCGGACGCTCAGCTGGCTCAAACCCGAAGGTAGTTTAATCTTTACTAGTTCTTAACAGAGTCATGGCAAACTTGCTCAGTTATCACTGAGGAAATTATATTTATGTCTGGTGCGCACATAGTCGTCGTTGAAGACGAAAGCGATATTCTCGAGGTGTTGAGCTATAACCTGCGGCGCGAGGGTTTTGAGGTCTCCTCATCCCTCAATGGCGTTCAGGGACTTGAGCTGATTCAGCAACAACTTCCAGATCTGGTACTACTCGATCTTATGTTGCCCGGCATCGACGGTCTAGAAATTTGTCGTCGCCTTCGAAGTAACTCCGCCAGCCAGCATATCCCCATCGTTATGGTCACCGCCAAGGGTGAAGAGAGCGATGTGGTTCTGGGCCTGGGTATTGGTGCGGATGACTACCTGGTTAAACCTTTTAGCCCGAAAGAATTGATTGCGCGAGTGAAGGCGGTATTGCGGCGCGCGAGCGCGGGTGCAGAGGCCGCAGGTGAGCAGCGCGTATTGATTGACGGCCTGGATATAGATACCAGTAAATATAAAGTTGCCCTGAATGGCGAGGAAATTAAATTTACGGCAACCGAATTTCGCTTGCTGCATTATTTGGCCAGCCATCCGGGGCGGGTGTTTTCTCGGGAGCAATTGCTGGATCGAGGTTTTTCTACTGATGCGATCGTCGTCGATAGAAATATTGATGTCCACATCAGAGCCATTCGTAAAAAGTTAGGTGACGATCAGAATTTTATCGAAACCATCCGCGGCGTTGGCTATCGTTTTAAGGATGCGGATTAACTCGCAGAGCTAGCGTACGGAGATTATGTCGATCACTATGTCGATAACTATGTCGATCACACACATGTTTCGCTCTCAACTGTTATGGCGGCTCTACGCGGGCTACGTCGTTATTATCCTGTCTGCCATGTTGATTGTGGGTGTGCTGGTGAGTCGGCAGGTCGCCAACAATGGTATGGAGGAAATTCATCACTCGCTTGAAGCGCGCTCGCAGATGTTGCTTGAAATCGCCAGGCAAGCCTTGCGAGATGAAACTGTTAAAGCTAAAGCTAAAATTAAAAGCGGCGACGACAATACATACACTCCGGGCTTTCCGCCTTCTCGGTCGTTGCAGCAAGTTGTCGTAGAGCTGGGCAAAAATACCGATAGCCGATTGACGGTTATTGCTGCCGAGGGAAGGGTGATAGCAGACTCCCAGGAGTCGCCCGGCAACATGGATAATCACGGCCTACGCCCTGAGATTATCGACGCTCGCAAACACGGTTCGGCAACCACCTCCCGTTTTAGCCAGACCCTTCAGCAAGAAATGATTTATCGAGCCTTGCGGGTTACGGATAAAGGGGGAGCTATCGGTTTTGTGCGGGTGTCTTTACCGCTGCGCACCATCGATAAAAAAGTGCTGCAATTGCGTCGGATTGTTTTGTTTAGCACCGGCGTGTCTGCCCTTACTGCGCTGTTGCTGGGTTTCTATTTTGCGAAGCGTTTTTCCGATCCACTAATCAGGATGACCGAGGTTGCGGAGGCCATATCCCAGGGGGACTACAGCCGTCGTATATCGGTCGAGCAGCACGACGAGGTCGGTAAGCTTGCGGCCGCGGTTAATCGTATGGCCCGGAGTTCTGCGCTGCGAATGAAGGAGATTACTACCGACCGCAATCGTCTGGCGATGATTTTTGCGGGCATGGTGGAAGGCGTTATCGGAGTCGATGAAAACCAGAAAATTATTCACGTTAACCGCAGAGCAGCGGATTTACTGGAACTCTCAATATCCTCTTGCATCGACAAACCCATCTGGCAGGAAGTCCGGGTTCAGGAAATTAATCAGGCGCTCGAGCGAGCCATCGCGGAGCAGGGTGTGGTTAAATCGCAAATGCGGCGTTCTTTGGAAGCCGATGATTT
Source organism: Porticoccaceae bacterium (assembly GCA_018069525.1). Taxonomy (GTDB): domain Bacteria; phylum Pseudomonadota; class Gammaproteobacteria; order Pseudomonadales; family Porticoccaceae; genus JAGPUQ01. Next base: position 22,408 of record JAGPUQ010000018.1, read on the forward strand.
GGTCGTCAATATCTATACGGTCGCCCTGCGCAACGACGCTGGCGAACCCCAGGGTGCGGTTATCGTGTTACACGATATTTCGGAGCTGGATCATCTTGAGCGCATCCGGCGCGATTTTGTCGCCAACGCCTCCCACGAATTAAAAACACCGATTACGGCGATCAGAGGTTTAGCGGAGACCATACTGGACGATGCCAATATGCCGCCGGAAACCCGGCATGGTTTTATAGAAAGAATTCATCGTCAAAGTTTGCGTCTGTCCTCGCTGGTGGTCGATTTGATGACTATTTCGAGGCTGGAGTCCGATCAAAGTGAACAGAGTTTTCAGTCGGTGAATTTGAGTGAGGCTGTGCGGCGCTCCGTATCCGCTGCCAGGGCGGTCTGTGAGCAAAAGCAACTTACTTTGACCGCCGATCAGGTAGACGATAGTGTTGTTGTCGATGGCGATATTCAGGGTCTTTGTCAGTTAATCGACAATTTGCTTGATAACGCCATTAAATACACTCCTGCCGATGGGCTTATTTCGGTGCGCTTAACGAAGGATCAGGCTACGGCGGAATTGCAGGTTGTGGACAGCGGAGTCGGTATTAGTCCGCAACATCAGCAGCGCATCTTCGAACGTTTTTACCGGGTCGACAAAGCTCGCTCACTCGACCTGGGTGGCACGGGTCTGGGTTTGTCGATTGTTAAGAATATTGCCCAACAGCACGGCGGCTCCGTGTCTTTGGAGAGTAAATCGGGTCATGGTTCGACCTTTACGGTAAAGATTCCCCTGTCTCGTTGAGGTTTTTCGCTTAAAAATCTCAAATCACCACTTATAAAAGCAAAATCAGCTCAAATTTATTGTCATTTCATCTCATCTTAATCATTTCTTTACCTTCGCAATGGACAATTCCCTGCAGGCACCACAGGTAATAACACCTATGGGGACTCAATAGACACATAGCGGGGAAACAGATGATGAAGAAAGTTTATTTACCATTCGTAGCGACAGCACTATCGATAGCGATGGGCAGCGCACACGCAGCGGTCAATTTAGACGAAGCAGCGCTGCAGCGTCTGATTGGGCAGGTCGAAACCTTAACTAATCGGGTCAATCAGCTGGAAAAAACCGATAAAGAGCTACGCGAGGAAAATGTTGCCTTGCGTGAAGTAGCCAATAGCAGTATCGGTAAAGTTAATGAAAAACTGGCCTGGGTAGAGAAGGTCAAGATTGGTGGTGATTTTCGCTATCGTTACGAAAACATCGACGATGAAACCAAGCCTAGTGATCGTAACCGTTCTCGAGTTCGCGCTCGCATAGAGGCCCAGGCGCAGGTCACTGATACCTGGAAAGTAGGTCTTGGACTAGCTTCGGGCGGTAATGATCCGGTATCCACCAACCAGAGTCTTGGTGGCGGTGGTAGTTCTAAAGGTATTAACCTCGATCTCGCTTACTTCGACTGGTCGGGTCTTGAAAACACCCACGTCATCGGCGGTAAATTTAAAAACCCCTTCTACAAACCCGCTAAAAACAGCCTGATCTGGGATGGTGATTACCGCCCGGAAGGTCTCGCAGTTAAATACGATAACGGCACCGTGTTTGCCAATGCAGCCTATTTGTATTTGGAGAGCGACGATAAAGCCGGTAGTCAGGACGAAGAGAGTTATTGGGGAGCGCAGTTCGGTTTTACCACCGCATTGAGCGATTCCACCCAGCTTATCGCGGGAACCAGCTATTACCATATTCCGGTGATGGGCAGTAAGCCCTTTTTCGATGATGGTGACTCTTTTGGCAACACTGTGGTTATGGTTGGTGGGGATGAAGTCTATCTGAACAACTATGAAGAATTAGAAGTGTTTGCCGAGCTTAAGACCAAGCTAGGTGGTCTTCCCGCCAGCATGTTTGTCGACTGGGTACAGAACCAGGATGCCGACGACAACGACACGGGCTGGTCTGCGGGTGCGCAATTAGGTAAAGCTAAGAATCCAGGTTCATGGCAGCTCGCCTATATCTATCAGGATCTTGAAGCCGATGCCGTACTTGGCCTCACTACGGATTCTGATTTCGGCGGCGGTGGTACCGGTAGTAAGGGGCATATCGTAAAAGGCGCCTACGCACTGGATAAAAACACCTCACTTGCTCTGACTTACTTCATCAATGACAAAGGTGCTCTGGAGACAGATTACGACCGATTGCAGGTAGATTTGAAGTTCAAGTACTAAGAAGGTGTAAGGCGTAAAGCCAGTCAAAGCCCTGGCGTTAAAACACAGGAGCTAGAAAGCACAAGGATGTGCAATCTTTATCTTATCTTAACAATTGAGAGAGAAAATAGAATCATGAAAAACATATTAGCAACGACAACTCAAGCAAAAGCATTTCAAGTAAAGACGCTATCGCGCTTTCTTCTGATCAGTACTGCTGCCCTGGCACTCTCTAGTGCAAGTTACGCGGCTGAGCAGCTGAAAGGCACGGTTTCGCTAGATGGTTCGAGTACCGTATTTCCAATCAGTGAAGCCGTCGCAGAAGAGTTTTTGGCGGTCCAGCCCCGTGTTCGCGTTACCGTTGGTGTATCGGGTACTGGTGGCGGCTTCAAAAAATTTCTCGCTGGCGAAATCGATATTAACGACGCTTCACGTTCGATAAAAGCCAAGGAAATGAAGGTAGCTAAGGAAACGGGCATTGAATTTATCGAGCTTCCCGTAGCGTTCGACGGGCTATCGGTCATCGTTAACAAAAACAATGACTGGGTAGATAGTCTCAGCGTAGACGAGCTGAAGAAAATCTGGCAGCCGGGCAGTACGGTCAAAAACTGGAGCGACGTTCGATCCGGTTGGCCCGAGCGCCCCATCCGTTTGTATGGCCCAGGTACGGACTCAGGTACCTTTGATTATTTCAGCGAAACCATCAATGGTAAGTCAGGTGCGTCTCGACCTGATTACACCGCTAGCGAAGATGACAATGCTCTGGTACAGGGTATTAGCGGCGAGCTGGACTCCCTGGGTTACTTCGGTTTCGCTTACTACGCCGCTAATACAGACAAGCTTAAGTTGGTGGCTATCGATGGCGACAACGAAGGCGAGAAAACCGCTGTATTACCTTCGCCGACCACGATAAACGATGGCACTTATGCACCCTTGTCTCGACCTATCTTTATTTACGTTCGTAAAGATGCACTTGATCGCCCGGAAGTGGAAACCTTCGTTAAATTTTACATCAACAACTCCGCGCAACTGGCCACCGAAGTTGGTTATATCCCGCTACCGGATGTCGTGTATCAACGGGCTTTGGATCGAGTGTTAAATCGTGAATCAGGTACGGCTTACTCTGATGATACCGATATGCGCGCGGTCAATTTACTGGCGAAGTAATGATTGAAGCTCTAACGGCCGACGCTCCAATAGCTGAAGGTTCCAATAGCTGAAGGCTCTAAGGGTTTTCCTTAGGGCGAAACGGGTTAATAAATTATGCTGGATAGACAAATCGTTTAATGACAACAGATACGTATCAAGCCGTTCAAGCTAGCAATATTAATAAGCGTAGCACTCGTTGGGCTGAGTTTCTGATTCAATCAGGGCTCGGCCTTTGTGCCCTGGTGTCAATTATCACCACGATTGCGATTATTATTATTTTAGGCAAGGAAGGTTTTAGTTTTTTTCAGCACGTCAGCCCCGCAGAATTCTTTTTGGGCACGCGTTGGGTACCGCTACTGGAACCTCAGTCTTTTGGGGTACTGCCCTTAGTGTGGGGTACCTTGTTGGTAACGTTTGGCGCCGCAGTGATTGCCATCCCCATTGGTTTGGCAAGTGCGATTTACCTAAGTGAATACGCCAGTGACCGGGTGCGTTCCATTGTAAAACCGATTCTCGAACTGCTGGCCGGTATTCCTACCGTGGTGTATGGGTTCTTTGCGCTGACGTTTATTACGCCCTTACTTAAAGGGATATTCCCCGATATCCAGGTGTTTAATGCTCTGAGTGGTGCCATCGTGGTTGGCATTATGGTGTTGCCGATGATCGCTACACTCAGCGACAACGCGTTGTCAGCGGTACCACAAACCCTACGGCAGGGAGCTTACGCGCTGGGAGCTACGTCTTATGAGGTGACCACCCAGGTGGTGGTGCCCGCTGGACTGTCGGGCGTGATGGCGTCTTTCTTACTGGCGATTTCTCGCGCGATTGGCGAGACCATGGCCGTCACTCTGGCGGCTGGTGCGACTCCCAATATATCGCTGACCTTTTTTGAAAGTATTCAAACCATGACGGCGTATATCGTGCAAATCAGTTTGGGCGATGCGCCCGCCGGTGGCATTGCCTATCAGACTTTGTTTGTTGTAGCGGGGCTGCTATTCGTTATCACATTAATTTTGAATGTTCTGTCGCAGAAAATCTTAATGCGTTATCAAGAGGTCTACGATTAATGAACGGACTAATGGATGGATTAATGGACGGACTAATGAACGGATTAATGAATGGACTAATGGACAGGCTAGAGAGTAGTTTATGAGTACGCCTAATAAACCCGCTTTCCAGCTGGATTACGGCGATCTCAAACGCCGCCATCGCAAAGCCAAAATATTTGCTAATTTTTGTGCAACGATTACCTGGATGGGTGTCGCCTTGCTGGCGGTGTTGCTGGCCCAGGTCTCCATAGACGGGTTTAAATGGCTGGATTGGCAGTTTATTAGCAGCTTCCCTTCGCGCTTTCCGGCCAAGGCCGGTATCGCCTCGGCCCTGGTGGGCACCCTGTGGTTAATCAGTTTGATCGCGATAATTTCGATTCCTATTGGGGTGGCGACAGCGCTGTATCTAGAGGAATTTAACAGTAAAAACCGACTCAACCGCCTGATCGAACTTAATATCTCGAACCTGGCTGGTGTGCCATCGATTGTGTACGGCATTATTGGTTTAGCGGTGTTTGTTCGCCAGCTCGGTTTAGAGCGCAGTTTACTGTCTGGCGCGCTAACCATGAGTTTACTGATTTTACCGATTATTATTATTGCCAGTCGCGAAGCCATTAAAACTGTGCCTATGAGTATTCGGCACGCGGCGTTCGCGCTGGGTGCGACACGTTGGCAAACCACCTGGGCCCACGTATTACCTGCTGCCTCTCCGGGTATTCTCACCGGGGTTATCCTGGCGCTGTCCAGAGCCATCGGTGAAACCGCACCGTTAATTATGATCGGTGGCCTGACCTACGTGGCATTTTTCCCCGAGGGGCCAATGGATTCCTTTACTGCCTTGCCAATTCAAATATTTAACTGGGTGGCTCGCCCCCAGCAAGAATTTCACGAGCTGGCAGCCGGCGCCATTATCGTTTTGTTAGCGGTGTTGTTGCTAATGAATGCGGCGGCAATTGTGATTCGGCATAAAGCCGAAAAGAAATTTAAATAATGTCAGTTTCAATCAGCGAGACAATTATGAATTCGACCCCCAATGAGCAAGTGCCCCTGGCTGATAACAGCATTATTGATTTGCAGGAGGTTAGTATTTTTTACTCGGGAAAAATTGCGGTAGACAAGGTGTCTTTTCCCATAGCGAAAAATAAAATCACATCCATTATTGGGCCCTCCGGCTGTGGTAAAAGTACTTTGCTGCGTTCGCTGAACCGGATGAATGATTTTATTCCAGGGGTTACTGTCGATGGGATGGTCACTTACGGTGGCCAGAATCTTCACGGTAGCGAGGTAGACCCGGTTGAAGTGCGACGTTGCATTGGTATGGTGTTTCAGAAACCTAATCCGTTTCCGAAGTCGATCTATAAAAATGTTGCCTGGGGGCCGGGAATTAACGGCTATAAAGACTCGATGGACGAATTGGTCGAGCAATCTCTGAGGCAGGCCGCCCTGTGGGAAGAGGTAAAAGATCGCCTGCATGAATCGGCGCTGAGCCTGTCCGGTGGTCAGCAGCAACGGCTCTGCATTGCCAGAGCCCTGGCGATGGCCCCCGACGTTTTGCTGATGGACGAGCCTTGCTCGGCCCTCGACCCGATTTCGACGGCTCATATTGAAGATCTATTATTCGAGCTGAAGTCTCGTTACACCATCGTTATCGTTACCCATAACATGCAGCAGGCGGCGCGAATCTCAGATCACACGGCATTTCTTGAGACCGGTAAATTAATTGAATTTGGTGTTACCGACCAAATTTTTACGCGGCCACAAAACCAACGCACCGAAGAGTACGTTACCGGTCGCTTTGGCTAGACCCAAGTACTATTAATCCTAGAGCACTGTTAGTTCCAGAAACTATTAGTCCCAGAATATTATTAGACTCATAAAACTAAAGACACGGAAAAAGCTTATGTCACTGCATTTACAACGAGACCTGGATCAGCTGAGGAAAGAAATTCTAGAGCTGGGTAGCATGGTTGAGACGGGAATTAATAACGCCGTCCGGGCGCTAAATGACCGACGCCCCGAGCTGACTCAAAGCGTATTTGATGCCGAACAGTTGATAGACGAAAAAGAAGTTTTAATCGAAGAGTACTGTTTGAAAATACTTGCCCTGCATCAGCCGGTGGCCGTCGATTTACGTTTTATTGTCGTGGTATTAAAGGTGAATAACGACCTGGAACGCATGGGCGATCTCGCGGTAAACGTAGCCAAAAGAGCTGTTTTTTTATCTGGCCAGGAAGCTATTCCCTGTCCCCCGGAATTTTCCGATCAAATGGCAAAATCGATACTGGCGATGGTGCACGACAGCCTTGATGCCCTGGTCAAACTGGATGTGGAGATGGCCCGTCGTGTTATCGCTATGGACGACGCCGTGGACGACGTCAATCGTCAAATGTATGTTGTACTGCAGGCGCTGATGAGAGATGACTCTACGGCAGTTGAGCGAGCCACGTCGCTGTTATCAACCTCGCGTTGCCTTGAGAGAATCGCCGACCTGGCGACCAATATTGCCGAAGATGTCATCTTTATGGTTGAAGGAGAAGTGATTCGCCATAATACAGACAGCGAACTTAGTTAGTACTTTCCGCCGCACAACACTTTCTAGAGAATAATGTAGATCCCCCGTTTTAGGGACACCTTCTGATAACTCAAAAGGTGGTGACATAATCAATCAATTTTGACCCCATTGATTCTAGTGTTACTTGTCCTGCCAAACGGGATCGCGTTTGGCTATAAAGGCGTCAATCCCTTCCTGGGCATCGTGGGTCATCATGTTATCGACCATCACCTGGCCGCAATAGTCGTAGGCCTCGCTGATATTTTTATCAATCTGTTGATAAAAGGCCTGCTTGCCCGTTTTTAGGGTCATTGATGACTTGCTGGCAATCTTTGCCGCCAGCTCATCAACCAGTTGGTTGAGTTGGTCAGCAGGCGCGAGTCGATTAACAAAGCCCATTTCGTAGGCGCGCTGGGCGGAAATAAAATCGCCCAGCAATAACATTTCCATAGCATGTTTTTTTGACACGTTGCGCGACAGGGGCACCATTGGCGTCGAACAAAACAAACCCAAATTAATTCCCGGGGTGGCAAACCGCGCCCGCTTATCGGCAACTACCAAATCACAACTGGCCACTAGCTGGCAACCGGCCGCCGTCGCTACTCCATGCACCTTGGCAATCACAGGCTTTGGCGATTGGGTAATGGCGAGCATTAGGGTAGCGCATGTATCAATGGTCTGTTGTTGAAATGTCCGCTCGGGGTGACTGCGCATTTCCGCTAGATCGTGACCCGCGCAAAAGCCTTTGCCGGAACCGGCGAGCACGATCACTCGAACCGAGGCGTCGCTTGAGCAATCCGCAAATGCGGTGAGTAAAGACTGCATGCACCCAAGCGATAGCGCGTTGTACGCATGGGCCCGATTGATGGTAACGTAAGCGATGCCAAGTTCATTTTTGTCGATGATGACGCTGTTGTTTATATCTGGGCCTTTTGTATCGATGTCTTGTGTCAAAACGTATACCTCTGAGTCCACATAACTTTGCTACGAGTATTGGGAAGGATTAATACCTCTATCTTCTCACCCTACTATAAAATGCAGGTTACTGGCCATCGGCAAGCTATTATTAATGCATTGGCTGTACAGATATTGAGCTTAACCCGATGGTGCGCTGTGGACTTCCCAGCCTTTGCTAGACACCAAATAGCGTTAAAGTGTAACTCTATGAGAGGTGTTTATGAAAGGCAAACGATATACAGAAGAATTTAAGATTGAAGCCGTCAAGCAAGTTACTGAACGGGGTTATTCGGTTGCAGAGATCGCTGAACGTCTGGGTACGACGACCCATAAAAATTAGTCGACATCCAATTATTTGATAGCAGCGTATACTTGTTCGTGTGAAAGTATACGGTCGCCGACAATATCTACCTAGGTAGATTCAAGTACATACTTGCAAATAGGGGGATACCACAAGCATGGTCAGTCAACTATCTATGGTGCCTGTCATCATCGACTCAACTAAATTTTCATTAACCGATTTAGCCTGTCTCGGCGATGTCAGATTGCATGACGAAGGGATAGAGTTAGATTTTGTGTCCAGGGTAAATTACGACGGCGATGACGAAACTGTCATTTATAATTTTTGGGCCACTGTTGGCAGCTATGTACCGTTGCTGACGAATGAAGATGTCATTCGATTTGATTGGGATAGGTACATTAAGGTCAAAACCCGACTACCATAGAGTAAACCTGTAAGGCTGAACATATGTTTCACTTATTTAATATATTTATATTGGAGATAAACGATGAAAGATATGTTTGAAGAAAAATCGAAAGACTGGGATAAAAACGAAATGGTCAAACAATTATCTTCAGAAATCGGTCAATCCATACTTGATAATGTAGAGCTGAATGCGCAAATGCATGCCATGGACTTTGGTGCTGGCACTGGCCTAATCACCTCACAAGTTGCACCTCACGTCCATAAAATAACAGCAGTCGATATTTCACAATCCATGCTGGAAAAACTAATTGCCAAGCAAGGGCTCAAGGATAAAGTAGAGATATTGTGCCAAGATATCACTACCCAGCCAACTAAGGATAAATATGACCTTATTATGAGCGCTATGGCCATGCATCATGTACAAAACACCGACAACATGATTAAGCAATTTTCAGCCCATCTGAAGCCGGGCGCTAAGGTCGCATTAGCAGACTTGGATAAAGAAGATGGTAGCTTCCACCCCGAAGGCACTGAAGGTGTTTACCATGATGGCTTTGAACGCTCTGAGTTTCAGGCCATGCTAGAGAAATATGGCTTCAAGGACATCAATTTTTTCACAGCCCTTACCGTCACTAAAAACGAAAAATCATATCCCGTGTTCTTGGTTTTAGCGACCAAGGCTGCGTAAATTGTGCTTGGGTTCTCATCGAAGCAGTGGTGTTAATCTGGGGGAAAGGTCAAGGTTGGTATTGATGCACCACAGTCAGTGGATGTGGATAGAACTGAGTTGTTAGCCGTATCTAGCAAAGAATAATTCTGCTCCGGTGTAATAAGCTGCTATCGGCCAATATCGGTCATGTCTTATTTCTTGGTTGATCAAAAAAAATCTCTCCGCCACCTTTTGCATAAAACCCCAACCAACCCTTATATTTAAAAACTAATTTCTACTCCGATGTTTTTTAATAAAGTCGTAAGCCGATTGCACTTCTTGGGTCTTTCCTGTGGCCACCTGAATCATATCTTCAGGCACGCCCTGGCCCATTAATTTATCGGGATGATACTGGCTCATCAGTTTTCGGTATGCACGCTTAATTTCATGGTCTGTACTTTGATCACTCACGCCTAATGCGCTATAAGCATCATCTAAATCCGACGCTGTTGTTGCCGACCCGCCGCCACCTGCAAAGTGCGACTGGCTTTTGGCCATGGCAATCAGCCGTTCATATTCAATACTTGAAAACCCTAATCTTGTGGCAACGGTTCTTAATAACGAATCTTCAGCTTGGTCGACCACACCATCCGCTAACGCCATGGCAATTAAAAAGACTAATAGCAACTGTTTAAGGTTCTTGGTATGCCCACAAACGATTAAAAACTCATCTAATACCGGCTCGATGTAAAACCCTTCAGTAGAACCTTGTTTAAATAAATTGATCGCTTTTTTTCGATGCTCAAACGTCATACCTAGCTGCGCCATAAACTGCTCAACATGACTGATTTCATCCTGCGAGATATGACCGTCAGCTTTGGCTAATTTACCTTTTAAAAGAAAAACGGTTTCCATAAAAATGGTTTGACGTTTTTCATTAGTTAAGGGATTAATCGCACCTAACCCTAAGGAAAAGAAGCGATCTAGACTCGACCCCAAAAACAACGCAAACAATATGCCGAAAAAACCGAAACCGGAGAAATAAGCTAACAACGGTAAAATAAATTTAAGCAATGTAATAACTGACCTCCTGACCTTTCCCCTGCTTTAGTACCAAAGCTTCGATGAGATTGATTCACTTTGTGCTGCTAGTTTCGCAAATTCAACGGGTGGTAGGTAACCCAGTGAACTATGCGGCCTAACCGTGTGTTAGCGCAAACGCCTAAGCGCTCTGCGACCTGGTTAACGGAATAACCTCGCTCAACAACTTGTTTGACCGCCTCAATTTTAAACTCCTCTGTATATCGTTTGCCTTTCATAAACACCTCTCATAGAGTTAGATTTTAACGCTATTGGGTGTCTAGCAAAGCCTGGGAAGTCCATATATCAACTACCATGTAAGTGAAAAAGCCGACACTCCATCGAAGCGTCGGCTTTGTGATTTTGCTTTCTAAGCAACTATCAGAAGGGGTAGCGTACTCCCACTTGTCCACCTAGCCAATCATCCTGTGCATCGCCATCAAGGTAATTCAAGCCAGCGAAAACAACCACCCCGCTGATCTGTGCGTTAATGCCGCCTTCTGCCATGAAGCTAGTGCCACCTGTACTGGTTTTTCCCGTAAAGCCATTGATGTTGTATTCGTTATCACCATCAAATTCTTCCAGCGCGTTTACAGAAAAATAGGGTGTCCAGATATTGTTGCCATTCTGATAGGATTTACGCAACATGACACCTAAGCGACCCAAAGCAGAGTTCGAATCGGTTTGTTTGAAGGCGCCGTAACTGTTGTTCATATCATCCAGATCGACATCCACAGTGCTGTATTGTAACTGCGGTTCAACTACCCAGTTACTATCAGTCATAAAAGCGTATCCTGCTTCTAGGTTATAGCCATTGGCATCACCATCAACATCGCCTCTGAACAAACCGCTCTTTACATCACCATCAAAATCCATATTTCGGTAAGATAAATCTACCGTCCAAGGGCCAGATAGCCAGGTCAGGTAGACACCTATAGTATCTGCGTTCAGGTCAGCACTACCTACTCCGTTGTTCAGCCCCATGTCACCATTTGATTGGCTAGCCATCAGCCCCAACCTAACTTCATCTGTCAAGGCAATATCCACACCGACTTCATACCCGTCAACATCCATACTGAAATCATCATTGTTGTTCGTGCCACTTGGATCAATATCGCCACTAGCATTGAAGTATCTACCCCATACACTCACATTATTATCTAGCTTCTGATCCCTGACAGCGCCCTGACGCTGATGTAACGTTCCCACCGTAGTATTCCACATACTCTGAACAGCCGGCGCGAGTGAAGTTACAGACATGCCTAGATCGGACAGACCCGTAACGCTTAAACCTATAGAAAGGAAACCGCTCCCCGTTGAAGTGAACACATCGTCAAACTCAAAGGTTAAGAAGGTGTCGGGGTTAACAGCAACTTCACCCAAAATGAAATTATCCCCGGAGACCGTTTCCCCGAGGACAAAAACAACATCAACATAATCAGGGTCTGCCAAATTTTCCGGAAGGGTTAAAGATTTAACATTGATAGTAAATAACCCTTCCGGAGCGATACTCGCATCAATAGTCGTTGTGTCCGCAGTACCTGCTGCCCAATCAACGTCAATTGCCAATAAATTGTTTCCTTCCAAATCATCGGGACTAAAGATATACACGTCATTGTTAGCTACGCCATTTTGCGTGGAAATAATCCCGTCATATGAATCTTCATCCTCAATTAAACCAAAGAAGTCTACGCCTGTAGCTGTAGCTGTAGCCGAAACAGTTCCTGCCATTACGATTGCTGGTAGTGCTACGGTGATAATTGAAATTGAGGCCATGACAAGCGTTCGCATTGCACCAAAAAATGTAATTTTTCTTATTTTAAATGGGTTCATTAATGCATACTCTCCGAGTGATTATAGTAAACGATAAAATTTTCAGAATTTAGGTAAGAAGAATCTAGGCGAAAAAACAACTGCCAGTTTCCGAAAAGAAATTAAGTTTTTTCAAAAAATAAAACCCCCTCGTGCACGTCCATTTCCTATAGAAAAGCCGTGAGCAAATGACTTTTGATTTAAAAATTAATACTAGCATGGACTTCTCGAGATTTGCTAGACATTTTCTAGCTTAGAAAAATAGTCTTCTTCAAACTCAGGAGGCGGCACATCTCCAATAGGTTATAGCAATCTATAACGATTAAACCTGTCCGCTAAGTTAATGTCGCTCACCCTGCGCCGTTCAGACAATTGAGAGAGTTCAAAACCCGATGTCGGCCTAGTCAGCTCACAAGCTAACGAGTTTTTTGTCCTGGAGTTCGGGAGAGTAGCTAGGGCAATAATCCCGGCAGCGTTCAGGCTAGCTTAGACCAAACCTCAAGGTCTTTCAGTACACAGCTATAAGGCAGCTATTAGGCAGTTTGTGAAGTCGGCTGGGGGACACACTGGCAAAGTAAGTAAGGTGCCTAGCCCTGTCGTTTATAGATCAGACAAGGCCAGCAACTAGGCAAAAACAACAATGAACCGGAGCTAGACCGGAGAGAAAAAAATTGCTTGAACGAGAAAGGCGCGAGAGGCCAACTAAACATGGTGCCCGGGGGCGGAATCGAACCACCGACACGAGGATTTTCAATCCTCTGCTCTACCGACTGAGCTACCCGGGCTTTGGAAGGCGCGTATTAAACCGTTTCGCGAGTGGGTCGTCAACCTGATTGACCCTGTGAGAGCAGGTTTATTCTGCTGGTGGCACGTAGCCCTCGGCTGCGTCGTATTCTTGACCGGATAAAAACTTGTCGCGCTGCTCGTTGAGATAGGTACGGGCGGTCAGGTCCATCATATTGAGTCGCTTCTCGTTGATCAGCATAGTCTGCTGCGCCAGCCATTCATCCCAGGCTTGTTTTGAAATATTATCGAAGATGTCCTGGCCTTTAGGGCCGGGGAAGGGCGGCGCGTCGAGGCCTTCCAGGTCAGCTTGGTGTTTGCGGCAAAAAATGGTTCGACTCATAGTGTTTCTCTATCTGTGGTGTCTCGCTATTCATAGTGCCTCTCTATTTATAGCACTTTATATAAATAGGCGGTGGAGATGTTGCCGAGCTCAGTAGAGCTTAAGCAGAGGTGTAATGAATATTCAGGGCGCTAAGGATAAGAACTGCAGTCGCTATAGGCAAGCGTTGCTTTCTTAATTACGGAAATGGAACGGGTTTCCGGAAACGCTGCGGGCCTGGTTCGGTGGTGACCCTTGCTCAGACTAACTATCCAGAATAGCTATCCAGCAGCGCTTTAACCGGTTGTGGCAGGCCCAATTGCCCCGGTTGCTCGGGGCGTACCCAACGGGTATTGGCGTCGGCGACGCTTGAGTGCTTGTTAATCTGAACTGTGACGGGTGTGTAATTGAGTTGGTAGTGACTAAAGATATGTTTTTCCATTGGCTGGGCGCTCCAATCTTTTACCGGGTAGCCGAGTGCGGCGCAGTGGGATTCAATCTCAGCTTCTTGCGGACACTCGGGAAAGCTCCACAGTCCACCCCAAATACCGGTGCCGGGGCGCTGTTGCAGCAGAATTTCTCCTTTGCTGTTTTCGAGCATTAAAAACAGTGTGCTTTTAACTGGCCTGATTTTGGCGGGTTTCTTGCCAGGGTATTGAGTTGGGTCACCCGCGGCGAAGCCCTGGCAATCAGCACTGAAAGGGCAGAGCTGACACTTTGGTTTGGTGCGGGTGCACAGCGTGGCGCCCAAATCCATAATCGCCTGGGTGTAGTCAGCGACGCGATCATGGGGAGTATATTGTTCGGCGATATTCCAGAGTTCCTCGGCGACGGCATTTTTCCCCGGCCAACCAGAAACGGCGTGAAAGCGCGCGAGCACCCGCTTAACGTTACCGTCTAAAATTGCCGCCCGGCTTTGAAAGGCAATAGCGCAAATCGCCCCGGCGGTGGAGCGGCCTATACCCGGCAAAGCTATCAGGGCTTCAAGGGTGTCGGGAAATTGCCCCGAATAATCCCTTACGACGAGCTGCGCGGTTTTGTGCAGGTTGCGAGCACGGGCGTAGTAGCCGAGCCCCGTCCACAGGTGTAGCACCTCGTCGAGAGGCGCGCGGGCGAGTTCGGTAACGGTGGGGAAAGCGGCCGTAAAGCGCTGGAAATAGGGGATGACGGTTTTGACCTGGGTCTGTTGCAGCATAATCTCCGACAACCAAACCCGGTAAGGCACGATGTCGTGCTGCCAGGGCAGGTCGTGGCGACCGTGCTGGTCGTACCAATCCAGTAGCCGTGTAGAAAAGGCTGCGTGCATTCCTGGGCGCATTAAACTCGTCTTTTGGTTTGCTCGGTTTAGTCGGTTTTCTTGCGACCAAAGATACCCTTTAACAAATTGTCGACGGCTTGACCGGCTTCTTCACTGAGCCCGGCTTTTTCGCTGATTTTTTTCATGATTTCATCTTTGGCTAACTGTCTCACAATGTCGCCGTCGGGAAGACAGCTTTTCGCACCGACACTCTCGAAGGTGGCTTTACAGCGCAGCGGAATATCCCGGTTATGCAGCTTGGTGCTTTCCACTACGCAGCCGGTTTCGCTGGTTTGGGTGCCGTTGAGACGACTGACCACGACGATGTCAAAGGCTCCCGCTCTAAGATCGACCTTGCCGGTGCTGGTTAAAGCAAGATTGCCGACACCGCTGCTCACGCCGTCGAGAATCAGGGTGCGGCCCTGCATGCGGAATTTGCCATCGAGATTATTGAGCTTGGTACCTGCTGGCCAGTCGGTTTTGAGGGGGACTTTTTCGACCATCGCCGCTAGTTTGCAGTAGCTCTGTTCAATATTGATGGTTTTTAACTCTGGGTCGACGACCTGTAGCGTACCGCTGCTGCTGAGGTTATCGAACAGCGCATCACCGGTTGCGCCTTTTGAGGTGCCCTTGACGGTCGCGTTCAATGTACCGCCGGTATCCGCATCGTCGGCGAAGGCTTTACCCGCTTCGGCGAGGGAAATGTTAGCGAGCTGAGCGGTGTAGCTGACATTGGGGGTTCTGCCGGTGACATTGCCGAGCCGGGCGGTGGCGTTGATAGTGCCGCCGAGAGTGTTGGCAGAAAAGTCGTTGATATTAACGGTGGAGCCGGCGATTGTCATACCGACGTGGATGCTCTCCATGGTTAAACCATCCATAGCCAGTTTGCCCCAGTTCAGCTCGATAGCGCCTTTACCGCCTTCCAGAAAGGCAATGGGGGCTGCTAATGGCGCAAAAAGCGCTTCGGCTTGTTTACTACTAGCTTGGCTACTACCGGAAGATGTGCTGCTCGAACCTTCACCTTCGCTACCCGCGACATAGCGGTTGAGGTCGATGCTATCGCCTTTGAGGTTGGCAATCAGGGTTTTGGGTGCGGAGAGTTTAACGACGGTCTCGCCAGTGATGGTGGTGTCACCAAATTTTATTACCAGACCGTCTACTTTCACCTCTTCGGTTTGCTGATTGAAGATGACATTGGCGTTTAAATTAATATCGAGTGGTTTGGGGAGGCTGCCGTCGCTGTAGTCGAAGGATAAGTTGATGGGGAAGCTGTTGCCCTCCAGATTGATTTTTTTGCCGGTGAAGGTCAAATTGCTTAGCACCGTGTCGGCACTGCCCTTTTCTCCGGGTAAAGTGTCGCCGGGTAAAGTAACGCGACTATCGGTGATTTTGATGGAATCCACCGCGATGCCGAAGGCGCTATCAGCCGTAGTTTCTGCACTGGCAGCGGCGACGGGTGCGGCTGCAGTCGTTGCGGCTTCTGCAGAGTCGGTAATGACAATATCCGCGCCATCGATGGTAATGGCTTTGACGTGTACCTGTTTTTTGAGCAGGGGCAACCAGGCAAGGCTGAGGCTGGCGTTGTCGAAGTGGGTGTCCGGTATGGCCTGCGTCGAGCTGCTCACATCGGTTGCGCCGATGCGAATGGCCAGGTTGGGGACAACCTGCCAGCCCAGGTCTCCGGTGATGTTGAGGTTTATACCCTGTTCGGCAGCGGCCTCTTGAATCTCAGCTTTGTAGTCGTTGGGATCAATGGCAAACATCACGTAAGCGACGACTGCGGCGAGTAGCAGGACGATAATCAACACACCGCCGACTAATACCTTGAGTAGTTTTTTCATCTGATTCCCCGGATTTGCTGGATTTCTTACCGATTGACTTGCTGGGCTGACGTTGCTGCTGGCGAGGTGATTACCGCGCACGTATAATAGCCTACTTTCCCGTGGTCGCTAACGTGGCCCCCTGAGCAAAGCATGACTAAGCAGGGTAGGGCTAATTAGAGTATGGCTAAGCAGAGTATGGCAAACACACAGCGTAAAGCGACGGTGAGTCGCGACACCCTAGAAACTCAAATTACCGTAACGGTCGACTTGGACGGCAGCGGCCGTGCGGAGTTCGATACCGGCGTGCCTTTTCTTGAGCACATGCTCGACCAGATCGCGCGTCACGGCATGGTGGATCTAAGTGTCAAAGCCACCGGCGACATCCACATCGATGACCATCACACCGTGGAAGACATCGGTATCACCCTGGGCCAGGCGGTCGCAGAGGCGCTGGGCGACAAAAAAGGCATCATGCGCTACGGCCACGCTTATGTGCCTTTGGATGAAGCGCTGTCCCGCGTGGTGATCGATTTTTCTGGCCGTCCCGGTTTAATCAAGGACGTCACGTTTACCCGTGCGCGGGTGGGCAGCTTCGATCTGGATTTGGTGTTCGAATTCTTTCAGGGTTTCACCAATCACGCGCCAGCGACTTTGCACATCGATAATTTGCGTGGCGAAAATGCTCACCACCAGGTCGAGACTATTTTTAAGGCCTTTGGTCGGGCCTTGCGCGCTGCGGTCACTCGAGACGAACGTCTCGGCGATGTTTCGCCATCTACCAAGGGCAGCCTCTAGCCGGTTTTTGCCCGTAGAGCTTTTTCTATGGGCGGTTAGTGCTTCATTCCCAGAGCAAAATTATGACGGACTTTAGAGATCGCATCGCGGTCATCGACTACGGTATGGGCAATCTGCACTCCGCCGCCAAGGCGCTGGAGCATGTGGCGCCCGATGCCCGGGTCATTATTACCGACGACCCCAAAGAGTTGGAGCGGGCCGATCGCGTGGTGTTTCCCGGCGTCGGTGCGATACGCGACTGCATGGCCGAAATTCGCCGTGCCGGATTTGATGTGGCCGTTGCCAAAGCCATCAAAGAAAAACCCGTGCTGGCGATTTGCGTCGGTATGCAGGCGTTGATGGCGTCCAGCGATGAAAACGACGGGGTCGATTGTCTCGATATATTGCCGGGGCAGGTCGAGTACTTTGGCGATGATCTGGTAGAGAGGGACGGCACGCGTTTAAAAGTCCCACACATGGGCTGGAACAAAGTTCATCAAACGGTCGATCACCCTATGTGGCAGGATATTCCTCAGGACACGCGATTTTATTTCGTCCACAGTTATTGCGTTAGCGCGGCTGACGATATTGTTGTCGGCACCTGCGAGTACGGTCGTACCTTTGCGGCTGCCCTACATCGCGACAATCTATTCGCCGTGCAATTTCACCCGGAAAAAAGCCACACAGCGGGTCTGCAACTGTTAAAAAACTTTGTTAATTGGAAAGGTGGAAACTGAATTAATGTTAATTATTCCTGCCATTGATTTAAAAGACGGCCAATGCGTACGTTTACGCCAGGGCCGCATGGACGACAGCACCGTATTTTCCGGAGACCCGGTCGATATCGCCGGGCGCTGGGTAGATGCCGGTGCGCGACGTTTGCATTTGGTTGATTTAAACGGCGCTTTTGCCGGTGAGCCAGTGAATGGCGAAGTAGTGCGCGCCATCGCCAGAGCCTATCCCGAGTTACCCATTCAAATTGGCGGCGGCATTCGCTCCGCAGCAACCATTCGCGCTTATTTGGACGCCGGGGTTAGCTACGTGATTATCGGCACTAAAGCCGTAAAAGAGCCGGAGTTTGTTAGCGAAGTCTGTCAGGAATTTCCGGGGCATATCATCGTCGGTATCGACGCAAAAGCCGGTTTAGTAGCCACCGACGGCTGGGCCGAAATCACCGAAGTTAAAGCCGCAGATTTGGCGAAACGCTTTGAAGCCGACGGCGTTAGCGCCATTGTTTATACCGACATCGATCGCGATGGAATGATGCAGGGGGTGAACGTGGAAGCCACTGTGGCAATGGCGAATGCCTCGTCGATCCCGGTCATTGCGTCCGGTGGCATTACCAACATGGACGATATTCATGCTTTAAAAGCCGCCGCCGATGCCGGTATTCTCGGTGCGATTACCGGTCGTGCCATTTATGAAGGCACACTCGACGTTGCCGAAGCACAGGCATTCTGTGATTTGAAATAACGTGTTTAGAAAACAACCGCGCCTATGTTGCGCTATTACCGAAAACGATAATTAAAGCAAGAGGGGTAACACATTGAAATCAATGCAAATACAACCTTTTTGTCCCGACTCTGATCCCGAGATAGCGAGCCATGTGATAGTGCGACGGTGTCTTCTGAATAATACTGTTAGGCTTTATATATGAAAAAAGGGCTTATGTTTATTGTCGTAGGATATGGGGCATGGATTATCCTCAATCTAGTCATTACGGTTTTTAAAATCGGGGATGCCGGAGTAAATGCACATCTTGCTTTAATATTCACAGGACTTCCTGCTTCATTGTTATCGCTTCTTGCGCCACATGGAACTCTTGTAGCTGTCTTGATTGCTGGTGTATTGGGGCTTGTGCAATGGGTTTTGGTTGCGAAGTTATGGAAAACATCGTAGTTAAAATAGCGCCTAACAAGGCGCTCAAAATCGGACCGCCAAACTGCGGCGGCTGTTTAGCTCTGCGTTAAAAAATAAATACTCTAAAATACCTCTTCCCAGAAATTCACCATAGCTTGCCAGGATCGGCGATCTGCCTCCGGGTTATATAGCACTCCCATGTCCGGCATATTCGCCAGCGGGTTAGTAAAGCCATGTAGGGTGCCGCCGTAGGCGTGTATCTGCCAGTCTGCACCTGCCGCCGTTAGCTCGTTGCCCAGCTCCACCATCGATTCCGGCAAAGCCATTGGGTCGTCGTAGCCGTGCAAGCACAATATTTTTGCAGAAATTTTATTGGCCGGTGTTTTATCTAAAAGATTATTGGGGGCATTAAATAAACCGTGAAAACTAATCACACCCAGAACATCTGCCCCGGTGCGAGCCAGATCAAGTACCGTTAACCCGCCGAAACAAAAACCCATTGCGCCGATTTTAGTTTCATCGACTTCGGGTTGTTGTTTTAGTGCGTCCACGGCAGCGGTAATCCACAGCTGTAATAATTCACGATCCTCCATTAAGGGCTGCATTAAGGCGGCGTTCTCTTCCACGCTGGCCCCGCGCCGGCCATTGCCGTACATATCCACCGCAAAGCCGACATATCCCAGCCTGGCGAGGTCTTCGGCTTTACCCTGTTCAAACTCACTGCGTCCGGCCCAGGTATGGGCAATGGCAATTCCCGGTCGCTGGCCGGAAACCGCATCGTCCCAGGCCAGATAAGCTTCGCACACAATGTCGCCGACTTTATATTCGACAAGTCGATGTTGTATAGCCATAGTAAATTTCCCTTTAGCGGTAAAAAATAGTTAATGCGATTGGAATGGATTTGAACACAGGTTTTGATTCAAGTTTTAACTTGGGTGTTAATGGTATCCTCAATTCAGTAAGATAATCTACTGGCAGTATTCTGCTAGTGGCTGCATAAAATATTCTAATAAAATCGAGAGCTAGAGGTATGGGAAACGAAGAACGCCCCGGAGTTGATGACGCACTACGGGTTAACCTCACTCGCTTTGTAGAGCGTAATTTTGGTGGCTCTGCACGGGCTGAAAATATAGAGCCCATGCTAGGTGGTCACGCCGGACTAACCTTTGGCTTTGACGTGTTTGGTGGTGACCTGGATAACTCAGGTGAGCAACCTCTCAGCTACATCATCAAACTAGCCCCCAAGGGGGTGCGCAGAGAAGGCAATACCGATGTGTATCGAACCGCGCCCTTGTTAAATGCATTACATGAAGAGGGGCTGCCAGTACCGGCGGTGCCTTTTGCTTCTCCGCACGAAGACGAGTTTGAAGTGCCCTATGTGGTAATGGAGAAGTTGGAGGGCCGGGAGTTTTTTATCTGGGAGCCGGATGAGTCTTTCGATCTTAGTGATGAAAAAGTTGCGCCCCTGTGGCGGGATATGGCCGAAGTCCTGCCTCGAATTCATCAGGTCGATTGGCAGAGCAAGCTGCCCAACTGGGAACAGCCCCGACCACTCGAGGAGGAAATTACCCGCTGGGAAAAAATTTACGGCAAAGCCCTGGAGCCAGAGTGGATTCGCCTGGCGGATGAAACGCGCATTAAATTACTAAAAACCATGCCGCAGCAAAGTCTTGCCGGTATTGTTCACGGCGACTACCAACCGGGTAACGCGCTGTATAAAGACGGAAAACTAACCGGCCTTATCGACTGGGAGTTGGTGCGGATTGGCGCTGTGCTTCAGGACATCGGCTGGCTGATGTTTTCTGCCGACCCCGCATTTTGGAGCGACAATATGAAACCCTGCGCTCCGGTTGGCTCCGATGAGCTGGCGGATATTTATCAGCGCGGCATGGGTAGTTCCTTCCCCGATATTCACTGGTACCAGGCTTTAGCCGCCTATCAGCTCGGTTCCATTGCCTGTCTCAATGTGCGCTTACATCGAAAAAAACAACGTATTGATCCCATCTGGGAGGAGTTTGCTCAAAGCACTTCCCGGTTTTTTTCCGAGGCTATGAAGCTAATCTAGGCAAGCAGAAAGAATATTTATTAACGAGGTTTAACCATGATTGATTTTGAATTACCCGCTGATTTACTCGTGCTAAAAGAGCGCACCGATAATTTTATCCGCGATGTCATCATGCCCTACGAGAAAGACGCGCGGCAGGAATACCACGGCCCCACCGACGAGCTGCGTCTTGAATTGGTCGCGAAAGCGCGGGAGGCAGGTTTGTTATCGCCCCACGCCCCCAAACAATACGGCGGCCTGGGGCTTAACCATCGAGAGATGGCGGTGGTGTTTGAAGCCGCCGGTTACTCCACACTCGGGCCCTTAGCTTTGAACATTCAAGCGCCTGACGAAGGCAATACCAATCTACTGCATCAAGTAGCTACGCCGGAGCAAAAACAGCGTTGGCTGGCGCCTATGGTTCGCGGTGAGATGCGTTCGGTATTTTCGATGACCGAACCCGATGGCGGTGCAGGTTCCGACCCCGGTTTAATGCTTACCACGGCCCGGCCCGACGGCGACGACTATATTATTAAGGGTCGAAAATGGTTCATTACCGGTATGCCCGGTTCTAGTTACCAAATTATTATGGCAAAAACCCTCGACGCCGAGGGTAACGACATCGGCGCGACCATGTTTATGTGCGATGCCGATACACCCGGCATTGAAATGGTGCGCATGCTCGACACCATTGATAGCAATTCCCCAGGCGGCCACTGCGAGGTGGATTACAACGATGTGCGGATTCCCGCCAGCCAGATACTCGGCGAAGTGGGTAAGGGCTTTCGCTACGCCCAGGTACGGCTCGGCCCTGCACGTTTAACCCACTGCATGCGCTGGCTCGGTGCCGCTCAGCGCTGCCACGATATCGCCACCGACTACGCCCGTACCCGGCAGGCTTTTGGTAAAGCCATTATCGAGCATCAGGGTGTGGGCTTTCAGTTAGCGGATAACAAAATTGATTTGCATACCAGTCGCCTCGCCACCTGGCACGGCTGCTGGATGTTGGATCAAGGCGAAAAAGCTCAGGCCGAAACCAGCATGTGCAAAGTGCATTGCTCCGAAGCATTGGGTAGAGTGGTGGATCGATCTATGCAGGTCATGGGTGCCAAAGGTATTTCCAGCGATACGGTGATTGAGCGTATTTATCGGGATATAAGAGCGTTTCGGATTTATGATGGACCCAGTGAGGTGCATCGTTGGGTGTTGGCGCGGAGTTGAATGGTAGATTTTGAAACGATTTGATTACGACTCGCTTGGGGCCTCCTGATTGATAAACCGCGCGGCGATTCCGATGACCGCCAGTAACAGCAGAATAATGGCGCCCATTGTTAAAAATCCCCATAACATACCCCAGCCACTTACCAGAAAACCTAGTAACAGTGGCGCGAGCATAACGCCTCCTCGATTGAACATGGAGCGCAAACCTAGCACCAGGCCGCGCTCGTTTGGTTTGCTGTATTGGGATATCCCGGTCAGCAACAAGGGCATACTGATACCAAGGCTAAAGCCGTGAATAATACTGGCAAAAGCAATAAACCAGACGCTGTAAAATAGTGGTAGTACCGCGATGGCGATAGCGGAAATGGCTATGGTCCACACCATCGCTCCGATTAAACCCAGGCGCTCCGCAAGAGGATCTGCGACGAGGCTACCCAGCGTGGCGCTGCCATTCATTAAGGTCATCAGGATACCTATGGTCGCTGCAGCGAGGCCAATATCGTCTAGATAGACAGCGTAAAAAGAAATATCAATACCACCAGACATCAGACGAGCCAGAGTCAGGAGTAGCATAATGACCAGCATGGGGCGCAGAAATATTGGCATCGCAGCTCGGTAAGACTTGATGCAAATTTTCCAGGCGGGCTGAGTATCGTGTTGTTGTTCTTTTTGATCCGGCAGTAAAAAAGTAAATAGAGCGTAACATGCGCCCCAAAAACCCATAAATCCAAAGGCAGCGGTGGCTCCCCATGCCGTGTAGGCGACCCCGCCGAGCACGGGGGCTGTCATTAATCCTACATTAACGAAAAAGGTAAATTTGCCGGCGATTTTTCTCAAAGCTTGTAGCGGAGTCTCCCGCACCATGTAGGATTGCACCGCTACCCAGGCGTTACTGCGACAAATACCAGCGATTATTTGTAAGGCAAAGAGTCCGGCCAGGCTGCTCACAAAAGGATAAAAAATGGCGGTGATGGCGATGCCCGAAGTCAGTACGAGCAGAACTTTTTTGTCCCCAAAATGATCGCAGAGGGCACCGGCGGGTAGCGCCAGGAGAATCGGGCCAAGCGCAGCTAGCGCAAATAGCATGCCCAGAGTCGTCGCTGGAAGGCCTCTTTCCGCTGCGAGTAGAGGGAGTGCTAGCCCCATTAAGACCTCGTTAGAGAGGGAGAAGAAGGCTGTGGCGTAGATTAATTTTTCCGTGCGGGGCGAAAGTTCACTGCTTGCTTGCGGCATCGTTCCCATCAATTTAGTTCAGATATTTAGCTCACTAGTATAGCGTGAACGGATATTCCTTTATTGAATTTCTGATTGGAGTTTCAAAGAAAAGAGAGCTTATGCAAGCTGCGAGGCTCTAGTTTCGGCCTTAGATTAGAATTTTTGATAATAAAAAATGAAGTAGTTGATGAGCACTAAATAACTGCTTAAAAAATATAGAAATGATGTCTGGGAGGCATAGGGAGGCGGAAATCAAAAAAAAGAAGCCAGGGTCATAAGCCTTTCAATATCATAAATAACTTATGACCCTGAGATTTTCTTGCAGTAACGCAACATTAAAACCTAACCCGGCAATCCACCAATTTGTTCTACGCCGTCAAGGGCATTGCAGTTTGATGCCCAGTCATAGCCAGCCATAATCCGTTTACAGCGGGTTTCAACTAGATGTTTCAAGCCGGGATCGGTGAAGATATAAAACTGATCTTCCTGCACTGCTTCCAGTACCAGGTCACCGACGACATCGGCATTAAGACCCTGCGCGAGCATCTCAGCGGTGTTATCTTTTGCGCTAGGCGCTACTGCTCCGCCATATTCATCGGGACGGTTGCGTCCGGAGTGGCCGATATTGGTGGCGACAATGCCGGGGCACAGCACCGAGGCACCGATATTATCTTTGCGGTGATCCGCCGCGAAGGTTTCCATCATGCCGACCACCGCGAATTTAGTGGCGTTGTATGGCCCCGCGCCGCGCAGGCCAACCATGCCCGCCATGGATGCGGTGCTGATGACATGACCGCCTTCGCCGTGGGAGGCGATCAGCGGTACAAAAGCCTGCAGTCCGTAGATTACGCCCCACAGATTGACGTCCATCACCCATTTCCAGTTGCGCATGCTGCAGGATTCGCTGTAGCCGCCCACTGCCACACCGGCGTTGTTACTGATGACATGGACTTTACCGAATGTCGCAATGGTCTTGTCGGCGGCGGCCTGCATGGATTCCATACTGGATACATCGACCTGCACGCAGGCGGCCTCCAGACCTTTGGCTTTCAATTCGTCAACGGCTTTTTGAGCCGGTTCTAACTCAATATCGCCGATCATGACTTTCATGCCTGCCGCTGCAAATGAGCGAGCCATGCCCAGGCCCATGCCGCTTGCGCCGCCGGTGATAAATGCTACTTTGCCACTTACATCTTTCATACTACTTCCTCAGGTTTGTGTTCTTGTTTGGCTGGCGCTTTTTGAAAAAAGCGGCCACGCCTTCTTTTGAGTTGTTGGAGGCCAGATAGGCTTTGCTGGTTTTAATTCCGGTGCTAATGGTATCCCCGCTTCAGTCACATAGTCTACTTCAATAGCCGGTGGCAGATACCACGGCAGATATGGCAAGATAGGGGCGGTGCACCTTAATAGGGGAGAGCAGTATGGCCTTACGTTGTCTACTCTGGCTTGTTGGTATCCAACTCGCAATCGCGAGCCGTTTAAGTGTACGTCTACGTCGGCAGCTCACCCGAGACCTCATCTTTACCGTTTGCGCTAAAGACGGAAGCGGGCGTAATTATGTTTTTCAGAATCGTCGGGTATCTTCTCACGATGGCCGATCCTCGCAGGCCGATTGCACATTAATATTTAGCTCTGCCGGGCAAGGCGTAGGAGTTCTGCTTGCCGGAAACGCAGTGGAGCGGATTGTTGACGGTCTTGCACGCAGAACTATTGAGTTGGAGGGCGACCCCACCACGGTTCTGTGGTTTTACGAATTGGTGTTCGGCTTCTTGCCGTGGCGAAAAACACCTCGTAGCGACTTGCCCGACGGTTATGTCGCGCACAATCCCAACAGTAAGGTAGCTGACCGTATTACGCGGCAGCCTGCGGTAGAGGCGCTAGACCCCGCCTGGAGCGAGGCTGTTGAGCAGCGCGAAAAATTAGTTATGTGGCAGGTTGGGCAGGGCGTAGCGGTGCCCAATAAGCCCGTCGGCTTTCAGCACGTGCTTGATGTCCCTATAGGTGATGACCCCATAACCGATATCTCCTTAGATGCTCCGGCAAACTCCTCGGAGAAATCGGCATGAATAATGTAGCTATGAACCATGCAAATGCAGAAGGTCTTAATCCGCGGGCTTGTGGCTGGCTGCGGCACATTTGGGACAAGGCCACCACACAGGATGACTGGAGCAGCAGCGGCGAGCCACTGCCCTGGTGGGACCGCTACACCACACCTCCGATGTGTAGTTTCCCGCGCTTCGACTTAAGTGAAACTTCTTATGCCTTGCCGCTGATGGCTGATCAAACCCCTGCATGGCGAGAAGTGTATACGCGCATCGCCGACGAACTGGTGGGTCGGTACGCCACGTATTGGGGCGCCATAGATTGGCTGACCTATATCGGCCACTCTCCCCACCAGGATAAATATCCACCGGAATGGCTGGTATTTATGCCCGAGCACATGCGTGGCAGTTACGATCCACCGGGATGGACGGCCAATGGTGTCGAACCCTGGGGCTTACAACCGGATCCGATTGGTGCCGATGGCAATTTATTTTTTCGCGGTTTTTTTAATTTATTGTTGGGGAGTTATTCCTACGTATCCGGCAACGATAAGTGGGAGAAACCCTTCGAGGTTACCGGTTATAACGACCGTATGTTTCAGTGGACTCAACACAGTATTACCGAATTTATTGCCGACCAGTGGTCTGAACGTCCACAGGGTGCGCAGTGCGAAAACACCAAAATTTGGCCTTACTGTTTAAGTGCCGCGGGTTTAAGTCTGCAATTGCACGACAAACTATTTGGCGGCAACTCCCATTGGGTATACGACCAATGGATAGAGTATGCAAAAAAACACTTCACTCAACGCAATGCGCGGGGCGACATCACCTCGTTTGCGTTCTATTACGATCCGCTAGAAAAATTTGCCTACTCGCCGCCACCCGGGTTAAGCGGTTACTCCATGCTGGCCCCGCTATTTTATTTATATCCCCAGGCACCGGAGTTTGGTTTGCAGCTCTACGAAGCCGGAGTCAATGCGCTGGGCTGGAACGATCGCAGTAAATCCCTGGTGCAAGCATTCGACGATCCGCGCTGGATAACCATGACAATGATGCTGGCCCGTGAAGTTGGCGATTTAACCACGGAAAACCGTTTAAAGAGTGTCGCCGAACGAGAGTGGGGACCCAATTTTTTCGGCGATGATGAAGATCGCTTCGCCTGGGGTTTTGGCCTTGCTGAGCCTCATCCCCGCGGCCAGCTAAATGGCTTGATGATTTTAAGCGAGATCGGCGGACCGGGCGCGTGGACCAATATCTACAAAGGCAGTCGCAACGGGCAGTTTGATTTACCCACGGTCGAAGGTGTCGATTTTCCAACGCTGGGTATTAGCGCGGCGAGCAATGATATTAATGATGGTACTTTGCACGTTTCCACCTACGCGGCGACTTCTGCCCGCCGTGGTGCTGCCACTAGCTGGCGCGTAAGTCAGTTGCGCGATCCGGCCACCGTGCAAATTTATTGCGACGACCAGCTCTATAACGATTGGGGTGTAGTGGGGGATAACACCATAGAAATTAACTCGACCATTGGCGAGCATCGTTTCCACATAGCGAATACGGGTTCCGAGCTCGGCGCAATGGAGAGCGAGCGTGTTGCGATGAATGGCGGATCGAGTCGTAGCAATACATCAATAAATGCATCAGTAGGTGCAGGTAGTGCCGTGATCGAGACGGCAACAAAAACACATTACAAACCCGCCGCGCCGCCGAGTTGTAGTTGCTGTTAAATACTTAGCAAGTCCTGGTCTAGTAGAGGACTTATAGCTATCGTTTGTTTTCTTTCTTTTCCTTTTTATCTTGGCGCTTTTCTTTTAATGTTTTTTCGGCTTTCTTCTTAGTGGCTTTTTTTGAATCTTGGCCTTTAGACATAAATTTCTCCTTTCACTTTGTTGGTGGAATATTAAGCGTTTATTAAGTAGCTTGAATTGAAAACATAAGGCATGCTGCACGCGCGGTTTGGTAATGAAGGCAAAGCGGAAAAACCATTGTCGTGACTGCGCTTGCTATAGCCATGCCTTTGCTGTCCAGGAAAAATAGACTATATCAGGATGCTTGAGAGACGCAATATCTCTCGGTATGGCTCCTTATCCGTTTTCAAAATCAACCTGGTCGATGAAGAGCGCATATCTTATTACCGGAGGGATCGAGTAAATAAGCGAGATAGAGCTTTCCGTTTGCGCCTTCACGGATACCAGGGGGGGCTTCACATGTGGTACCTCCGTTAGCAAGCCCCGCTGTATGCCAGGCATCAGCTGCTGCCGAACTCTCTGCTTTGAAGCCGATGGTACTGCCATTGCCATGGCAAGCTGGCTCGCCATTAATGGGTTTGCTGATCGCGAAGACGCCACTTTTGTTAAAGTAAAAACAACGACCCTTATCGTCGATTACACCTGGTTCGTATCCCAGAGCACCTAAGGCCGCATCGTAAAATTTTTTCGAATCTTGAACGTCGTTTGCTCCAACCATTACATGACTAAACATTGTTACTCTCCTCGTGTACAAATTTAAAGAACCAGAAAATAGTTAGTGCTACTCCTAAATTCAATAAGCGCCGCTACATTTTGCGATAAACATACCCATAAAGATAGTCGGTGTTTATTGACCTTAGGTAATTCACTGCTGTAACGATTGCATGGCTTGCACGCAAGGCTCACTCCCAATTCGGTTGGTACTTGTTCGCGTCATTCAGGGGTTCGTTCGGGGACATCGCTCAGGGCCATTGTTCAGGGGGATTGTTTAGGGGCACGGTGCTGGGCATATGTGGGCTAAATATGTGTTTTATGTGAAGTCAGCATATAAAGTCTGTCTATGAAGGTAATAAACATGGCTTTTTTAGGTGGGGCAAATAGAATGGGCGCTGGATAAACTCCCTTACGCTTGATGACGACGATGTAACTATGGATACCTGGCTTCCCTATATTCTTCCCCCAATCATTGGTGCATTTATTGGTGCGCTCACCAACGATGTGGCCATTCGCATGTTGTTTCGGCCCTACGCCGCCCGGCATATTGGCAAGTGGCGGGTACCGTTTACGCCGGGTTTGATTCCCCGCGAGCGCCACCATATTGCCGAATCGATTGCCGATACCTTCGTGGCCCATGTGTTTAGTAATAACGACGTGGCCGAACTGTTTTTGACGGATAAGGTGAAAACTCAACTTAAAACCAAAGTGGATGGCTTGATCGGCCAGTTGGGTGGCATGCTCAATGTGAACGAAGCTATGTTGGGTATGGCTCGCAGCATGGCGGGGAATTATGTGATTGACGAGATTGCTAATGTCGCAGATGAGATGGGCGATGACAGCGAGGGGATAAAACAACGAATCCAGGAAAAAATCGACAACCTTGACGTCGCGACCTTAGAAGAATTGGTGATGGGCTTTTCCCGCAAGCAATTCCGGCATATCACCTGGTTCGGCGCTTTATTGGGTTTTATGATCGGTGTGGTACAGGTTTTGGTGTTTCATTTTTTTCTGATTTCCTAGTTAGGAGTTAGCCAGGAATTAGTGTCAGGAATTAGAGCCAGAACTAGAGTTAGAACAAGAAAGCTCAGGGATAATCCTGCCGGGTAGGGCGCACCATAAGATCGCTAATATGCACGTGTGGCGGTTGGCTCACCATAAAGTGAATGGCATTTGCCACATCATCGCCCACCAGTAGCGGGCCGAAGTTATCTTCAAAGCCCTGTACCATTTCATCCGTATAACCTGCACCGGCCTGAAACCCGCTTAATACCGCGCCCGGTTCAACTAAGGACACCCGAATGCCTTTCGGCCCCACTTCCCGCCGCAAGCCCTCAGCCAGTGCGTGTACCGCAAATTTTGATGCTCCGTATACGGCGCTGAATGGCGAGATATGCCGTCCCACCACCGAGCCAATAACCACAATATCGGCCGCTGATTTTGGATAAGCTTTTTGTTGCGGGTCGAGCATTTTTTGCGCGGATTTTTGCAAGAGCGCAAGCGCAGCACTGACATTGGTTTTAAGCACTTCCTCAAATTCTGTTAAGTCGGCATCTTTAACGGAGCCGCCCAAACCCCGGCCCGCATTCACCACCACGATATCGATGGCCTTGCCGAAGCGGTCGAGAGCGGAAGTAAATAACTGTTCGAGTACGCTATCGTCGGCAGCGTCACCGGCAACACCACAGAACGCGTCGCCCAGTTGTGTTTCCATCTCGGCCAGTTTCTTAGCGTTGCGCCCGGTACCAACGACGCCAAACCCGGCAGCAATAAATTTTCTTGCCGTGGCCTCGCCAATTCCAGAGGTTGCGCCGGTGACCGTAGCAATACGTGAATAGGTCTGAGTCATTGCTTACCTCCTGTGGGATATATAGTTATGGTGTTACTAAATAATTAGGTAGCTAGATAGGCAGCTAAGTGAACGCTAGTTCAAGCTTACCCAACGATTCGGAAAACTCCACCCGAAACAGATCACCGGGCTCGGCTAGTTCCGCGTGACTCAAACCTCCAGTCAACACTATGCTGCCAGCGGGCAGGCTTTGCCCACTTTCTGAGAGCTTATGTGTGAGCCATTGCACTGCCTGTAGCGGGCCGCCCATGGCGTCACTGCCGACACCCTTGGCAATTAGTTCGCCGTTTTTTAATAGCCGACACCCGAGCTGTTCCGGGTGTTTGATTTCATCCAGGTGAATCTTGCTACCCAGCGAATATCCGGCAGCGGAGCTATTGTCCGCAACATTGTCGACAGCTTTAAAACGATAATCCTGAAAGCGCGAATCGACAATTTCTATCGCCGCACATAAATACTGTGTCGCTGCGGCTACGCCCTCAAGGCTGACATTGCCGCTGAGCTCCGTTCCGGTAATAACAGCAATTTCTGGCTCGACTCGTGGATGAATAAAGTCATTGAAAGCCACCTGGACGCCGGCCGTCGAGCCGGGTAATAAAAACCCGTAATTGGGTTCTGCGACATTCATCTGCTCGCGCATAGCTGCGCTGGTAAAACCCAGCTTAAAACCTTCGGCGGTATTTCCCCGCGCCGCGGCGATGTAGGCGACTAATAAAGCTTGAATTGCGTAACTATCCGCAGTTTCAAGCTCAGGGAATTCATCACTTAGGGGCGTAAGTGCCGCGTGGCTTATATAGGCCTGGTAGAGACGCTGCGCTAATTGTTGGTGTTGCCTTCTGTTAAGCATGAATTTTTGCACCCTTGGTGCGACTTGAGTTATATCACTTTGCCTTAAGACTCAAAACGATAACCATCCCCATCACTCACAATTTTTCCTGCCGTAGGTGTGGCGAAGTGGGTTCCCAATACTGTAGAAGATGTATCGCCAAACCGTTGCATAAATTTAATGCGGGTTTGTTCGGCCACGTCGGTATCCATGTCGGCCATATCGATCCAGCCGGGTTTGGCCATTTGTAGTGGGTGGTGGAACATGTCGCCGGTGATCACAGCTTCTTCACCTTTGGATTGAATCAGTACGCTGGCATGACCGGGGGTATGACCGGGTGTGGGGATTAAACTGATTTCGTCGTTGACGCGGTGGTTGGGGCCGATAAGTTGTACCAGTTTGGCGTCGAAGATGGGTTGCAGTGCGTGTTCCAGGGCATGACTTTCGTAGGGGTCTTCGTGATCTTTCCAGTAATCCCATTCGGTTTCATTGAAAAGGTAACGGGCGTTGGGGAAGGTGGGGACCCACTCGCCATTCACTTTATGGGTGTTCCAGCCGACGTGGTCAAAATGTAGGTGGGTGCACATCACGAGATCAATGGAGTCGGGTGCGAAACCGAGTTTGCTCATGTTTTCGAGAAAGGGGGTGTCGAGGTTGGTCCACTCATCGAACAAGGGCAGTTTTTTGCCGTTACCGGCACAGGTGTCGACGATGATTTTTTTGCCGCCGGCATTGATTAAAAATGCGTGGATGCTGATTAAGATATTGTCGCCGTCTACGATGAAGTTAGGTTTGAGCCAATCGTGGTAGGGCTTGAGTTCGTCTGGGTTTTCGCTGGGAAACAAGGTAGAGATCGGTGTTTTTATAACGACTTCTACCATGCGGGTGATGGAGACGTCGCCGATTTGCCAGTTTAGGGTGTCGTATAGTCGGTCGCTCATGGTGCAGCTCCTTTATTGTTGTCGCTGGCATTAAAGCACTTGTGCAGGCATAAAAAAACCCGGTTTTGACACCGGGTTTTAGAGGATTGCTGCTTACTATTCGGCTTATATGGGATTTCTCTCAATCAATTGCCGGGCAATAATAATGCGCTGCATTTCATTGGTGCCTTCGCCAATGATCATTAGGGGCGCGTCCCGATACAGACGCTCGACGTCGTATTCGCAGGAATACCCGTAGGCACCGTGGATGCGCATACTTTCGTCGGCGTTTTTAGCGGCGGCTTCGGTAGCGAAGTATTTCGCCATACCGGCTTCCATATCGCAGCGTTCGCCCCGGTCGAAGGCTCGAGCGGCTTGCTCTACCAGTAGACGCGCGGCTTCTGTACGAGTGGCCATTTCACCGAGTTTGAGCTGGATAGCCTGGTGCTCGCAAATCGGTTTGCCAAAGGTTTTGCGTTGTTGGGAGTAAGCGGTGGCGTGCTTGAGTGCGGCTCTGGCGACGCCGACACCACGGGCGGCAACGTTGATACGGCCTAGCTCGAGTCCGCCGACGGCGTTATAAAAACCTCGACCTTCTTCACCGCCGATCAAACAGTCTTTGTGAATGCGGTAGTCTTCGAAAGAAATCTCGGCGGTATCGATGCCGCGATAACCGAGTTTTTTAAGTTTGCGGGTGACGTTAAAGCCTTCGCCTTTTTTGGCGATAAACATACTCATGCCTTTGCGCGGCGGGACGGCCTTGGGGTCGGTTTTAACCAGCAAGCCAATCACGTGACCTTCCAGTGAGTTGGTGATCCAGGATTTCGCGCCATTGATTACGTAGTAATCGCCGTCTTTTACCGCGGCACAGCGAATGCCTTGTAAGTCAGTACCGGCGTCGGGTTCGGTAAGGCCAATGCCGCCGCGCAATTCTCCGGAGGCAAATTTCGGTAGCCATTCCTGTTTTTGTGCTTCGGTGCCAGAGCTTTGCACGCAGCGGGCCATAATTAAATGGGAGTTAAAAATGCCGGACAGGGACATCCACACTTCGGCGACGGCGCTAACGATTTTTGCATAGGTGGAGGCGCTAAGACCGAGGCCACCGTATTCCGGGGCAATGGTGGCGCCGAATAAGCCGAGTTCTTTCATTTGCTCGACCATGGCGTAGGGGTATTCGTCGGCCTGTTCGAGATCATGGGCATAGGGGACCACGTCTTTTTCCAGCCAGCGGTGAATGCTGTCGAGTATCAGGTTTTCTTCTTCGTTGGGCGTTTCGTTAGGTAAGTCGTTAGGCATTGAGAAGGTCTCTTGAAAATGGATTTTTTCCGGCTTAGTGGGCTAGTAGTTCGCCTTGTCGTCTACTGCGTGACCGGTTTTTGGGATCAGCATGGAGCGAATAAAATCGCAGACCACGGTGTCATCCTGATTTTTACCCGTGGTTCTGATGGTAACAATTCCAGCGTGGGGACGGCTTTTAGATTCGCGAATTTCCAGTACTTCGGATTCAGCATATAAAGTGTCACCAATAAACACGGGCGCGGACATGCGGATTTCTTTCCAGCCCAGGTTGGCGATGGTCTTTTGGCTGACGTCCGAGACGCTCATGCCGCACAACACGGCCAGGGTCATAGTACTGTTGACCAGGGGTTTGCCGAATTCGCTGTGTTTGGCGTATTCCTTGTCAAAGTGCAGGGGATGCTGGTTCATGGTGAGGAGGGTGAACCAGGTGTTGTCGGTTTCGGTGATGCTGCGCCCTGGGCGGTGCTCGTAAACGTCGCCAACGGCGAACTCTTCGAGATAACGACCGTAGGATTCGCGGTAACGACCGGGGGCGATTTCGACTGATTTAGGCATGATAGATCCTCAAGGTACCCCGAGTTAGTTGAGTAGCGGGGTGGGTAGTAGGGCGGGTAACAGAAGCACTTTGAAAAGACGGCACACCTTAAGGGAGCGCATTTCTCCTGTCAATTTAACAGGCGTATTTCCTTTGGGTAGCGCTCGGCTTTATTGCAAGGTCTGTTTGCGTAGACCGCATTGCCCCGGTCAAAATTACCGTGTTAGGCTGGCGCCCCACCCAATAACGCGAAGTAGGAGAACAGGTATGTTGAGTTACGTAACCTTAGGCACCAATGATTTACAGAGAGCTGGTAAGTTTTACGATGAACTGCTTAGTGTTGTCGGCGGCAAGCGCGCCTGGGAAACGGAGCGTTTTATCGGCTGGGCTGGCCCCACTGGCGGCACCATGATGATGTTGATGAAGCCCTTCGATGAGCAGCCCTGCACCCCCGGTAATGGAGTGATGATGGCGCTGGCGGCGGAATCTCCCGAGCAGGTGAAAGCTATCTACGACAAGGCTATCTCGCTGGGCGCTACCGACGAAGGTGAGCCGGGTCCCCGTGGCGATGCTTTCCATTGCGGTTATTTTCGCGATTTGGATGGCAATAAATTTAATGCCTTTTATATGCCGCAGGGTTAAGAATGCCACAGGGTTAAGAGCCTCAAGACTCTCAGGCCGTATTCACCAGTGTCGGCGAGAAGTTAGCCCGAACCCGGAAGAGGCGACCCCTTAGTTGGCTGCTTCTTCCAGTTCTTGCCAGCGCGTGTAGACGGTATCGAGTTCAGCCTTTACCACGCTCAGGGCCTCGGTAGTTTGGCGAATCAACTCCGCGTCGCCCTGATAAAATTCAGGTGCCGACATGGTGTGTTCCAGCTCGCCCTGACGCAGTTCCAGCTTTTCGATAAGCGCCGGGAGCTTGCTTAGTTCCCGCTGATCGTTGTGAGACAGTTTCTTTTTGCCCGGATTTTTTTTGGCAGTCACTGCTTGATTAGGGGCGGACTGATTAGGGGTCGGTTGGTTAGGGGAAGACTGATCAGACGATGGCGCTGCACTCTGCGACTGTTGACTAGCGGAGGCTGGTTTGGTGGTTTGGCTTTCTGTTTGTAGTTGACCGCCTTTAGCGATCCAGTCGCTGTAACCACCGACGTGCGGGGTGATTTTGCCCTGGCCGTCGAAGGTGAGGATTCCGGTCACGGTGTTATCCATAAAGTCACGATCGTGACTTACCAGTAATACGGTGCCGTCGAATTCGAGAAGAATTTCTTCAAGTAACTCCAGGGTTTCAATATCGAGGTCGTTAGTCGGCTCATCCAATACCAGCACATTGGCGGGTTTGCTGAATAGCTTGGCCAGAATGGCGCGGTTTTGCTCACCACCCGACAGAGATTTAACTGCCTGACGCACTCGATCCGGGCTGAATAAAAAGTCGCCGAGATAGCTGATGGCATGACGGTCTTTACCGTTAATGGTAATAAATTCGCGACCACCACAGACGTTATCGATGAGATTTTTCTCGGGGTCGAGTTGATTCCTGAGTTGGTCAAAATAGGCGATTTCGAGCTTAGTGCCGAGTTTTACCGAGCCTTCTTGCGGTACCAGTTCGCCCAGTAATATTTTTAACAGGGTGGATTTACCCACACCGTTAGCACCGACCAGGCCGATGCGTTCGCCGCGCACTACTTTGAGCGACAGGTTATCGATAACCTGCCCTTTGTCAAAGCTGTGGCTGACGTGCTCCAACTCGGCGATAATTTTGCCCGAGCGATCACCGGATTCGACACGAAAATCAGCTTTGCCCTGGCGAGCGACGCGTTGAGAGTGTTCTTCTCGTAAGCTTTTAAGAGCGCGAACTCGGCCTTCGTTACGGGTGCGGCGGGCTTTAATACCCTGGCGTATCCAGACTTCTTCCTGGGCGAGTTTTTTGTCGAACAGGGCGTTGGCGGTCTCTTCGGCGGCCATTTGTTGGGCGCGGTACTCCAGGAAGCTGCGGTAGTCGCCGCTCCAGGGGTAGAGTGTGCCCCGGTCTAGTTCGACAATGTTGTTAGCGACGTTTTGCAGGAAAGCCCGGTCGTGGGTGACCAGAATGAGTGCGCCGCGAAACGTTTTAAGCTGTTTTTCAAGCCATTCAATCGCCAGAATGTCGAGGTGGTTGGTTGGCTCATCCAGCAATAAAATATCGGGATCGGTGACCAGGGCTTTGGCCAGCGCCACGCGTTTGCGCCAGCCGCCCGACAGGGAGCTCATCGTTGCGTCGGCGGGAAGTTCAAGCTGACTAATAATGGTGTCGACCTTTTGTTGCAGTTGCCAGCCGTCTTTTGCTTCCAGTTGTTGCTGCGCTTTTGCCATCGCATCCATATCGTTGTTGTTGATGCTGTGGTGATAAGCGGCAAGATAAGCGCCTACTTCTTCGAGGCCGCTGGCGACGACATCGTAAACCGTGCTGTCATCGGCGCTTATCAAGGTTTGCTCCAGCCAGGCCACTTTACAGTTTGGTCGCAGCCAGTATTCACCACTGTCGGCGTGAATTTGTCCGCCGAGTAGTTTTAGCAGCGTTGTTTTACCTTCACCATTACGACCCAGGAGGCCAATTTTTTGACCTTTGTGGAGGGTAAAGTCGACCTTTTTCAGCAGGTCTCGGGTGCCGTAGTGCAGGGAAATATTGTCGAGGCGGAGTAGGGGCATAGGTGTACTTTAGGGCCTGGTGGCCTGGCTGTGGCGAAGGCTTATGGGGTGGATAAAAAGCGCGGCCATACTACCGCAAAACGCCGATGGTTACTGGATTGGATGGTGATATTGCTCGATCAGGGCGTTGTTAATTCGAGCTGGTTAGCGCTCAATGATCGGAGAAGTACATATCTGTGTAGCTGGCGCTGGCCTCAGCGCCGGTATTGTCGGTGTCGGTCATAATGGCAATGGCATCGATGTAACGAATGTCTTTGCCGAAGGCTTGCTGTAAATCGTCGTAAACATTGCGCTTTTCAGTTAGCCAAACATTACTCTGGTTGGCATCGCTTTTATCAGAGCCACTTTTGTCAGCGCCACTGCGGAGCGCCAGCATGACGGCATTTTCCCCCGCGTAAGCGTTTGGCCAAGTGCTGCCCTGGGCTTGATAGCTGGCCCAGACATAATTAAGAGCACGGGTTTTCCAGAAGAGTAAGCCTCCATCAGCAATGACATAAACCCGCGCCGCATAATCGTCGCCAGATTTACTGGTCTCATCAATAGGCTGGTTGTCGGGAGCCTGAATTGTATTGGTGACTTTCCAGCGCCAGTGCAGCCAGGGCGTTTGTTTTAAATCTATGCGGACACGCTTCACCAGGCCGGAGGCGCTGTTTTTGCTGGTGGCGTTTAAAACAATGCCATTACCGCCATTATTGCTGCTATCGGTACTGTTCGAGGAGGGGTGTTCAAAGGTATAAGTAGTGTGGCCGACAAAACTTTTTTCCTGCCAATGGTCAATATTATCCTGAGACAATAAGGTTAATTTGTTCGATGATTTATCTTGAGTTGTATTGATTTTATCGGCGGCCTGGGTGGGTGCTATAAGGGGCGTAATAACGAGTAACAAGACCATAAAATGAGCCCATAAACTGGCCCGTAAAAGGCATCTGGAATGACTGGTATCCGCTATTAAAAACATGTAGGGTAATGCCACGACAATTTGACGATAGTGTTTTTTCGGTTGTTTTGATATTCCATGTTTGCTCTGACATTGGCTGCTTGTATTAAGTGCCATTTTAATAGGGGGAAACATTGTTATCGATTAGCCGAGGATGACGTCGAGTCAGGTGGTCGCAAGGGATTGTTGCTTAGTGCATTCGGTCTCGTAACAATACTACCCTGAAGGATATTCACAAGGTAGTATGATTTCGTAAAGTAAATGGAGATAGGTTAGATGTCCACCGTAACAGGCACAGTTAAATGGTTTAACGCCGATAAAGGCTATGGTTTTATCGAACAAGAGGGCGGCCCAGATGTATTCGTACATTTCCGTTCGATTGTCGGAGACGGCTACAAGACACTTCAAGAAGGCCAGCAGGTTTCTTTTGAAGTGACGCAGGGCGAGAAGGGCCCTCAGGCCGAGAACGTTTCAGGACTGTAAAACTCCTCATCGTGACGAATTCCTGAAGGTCTACTGTTTCAAATCAAATTTATTTGATTTGAAAATCTTTGGACTGGATTGGGTGTTATAGATGTTGCTGGCGATGATTTAGGTGTGCCGGTTTAGGGCCTTGTGTAGGCCGTAGCTTATTCTATTTGTTAATAACTTAACCAATAGTGTAGTCGGTAAATCAGGTCAGACTATGGGGTTTTATCTGGCGGATCGCATGAGGTGATCTGTCTTTTCGCGAGTTGTAAGAGTCTCACGTGGTTTTTTTCGTGCCCAGCTTTTGGCCGCTTTTCCCTTCCCTATGTTAATCCAGCTCAGTTGTCTCTTTAACTCTTACCCGTCTTTTTAAAATAGCGCGTCAGCATACGGTATTCCTCTGCGCGTGGGCTTTTGGCGCGCCACACGAAATCGATTGACCGGGATACATCGGCCTTGCTAAATGCTCGTGTTTCGACGTTGTCGAGACCGGAAAGAATGCCGGTATCGATGGCCATTTGGGGCAGTAAAGTAATACCGATACCGTTGGCCACCATCGGCACCAAAGTGTGCAAGCTGGTGGCTTCAAAGGACAGTGATATTTGTTGGTCGAGTAGTTTGCAGGCCTCCAGTGCCTGGTCGCGTAGGCAGTGGCCGTTTTCAAGTAACAAAATATCGTGGCCTTTGAGATCGCGGGTGTGTAGTTTTTTGATCTTGCTAAGCGGGTGTCCCGCCGGGTAGGCGGCGCAGAAGGGATCTTGAAACAGATGGTGAACTGTCACGTTCGACATGGGGTAGGGCAGTGCCATCAATAACAGGTCGAGGTCGCCCTGATTGAGCAAGTTGATCAGGTTTTCAGACAGGTCCTCCCGAATCAGTAGTTGAAAGTCCGGGTAATCCTTGCGCAGCGCGGTAAGCGCGGAAGGCAGTAAGAAGGGCGCGATGGTGGGGATTACACCCAAACGGACGGCCCGATTAAAGGGCTCCAGAGTTGAGGCGGCTTCCTCCACCAACTCTTCCACCTCGGTCAGAATGGTTTGTGCGCGCTCGACCACCAAGTTGCCGGTAGCGGTTAGCAATACGGTTTTATTGCTACGCTCAACGAGGTTGATGCCGAGGGTGGTTTCAAGCTCCTGAATACCTGCGCTGAGGGTGGACTGGGTGACATGACAGGCTTTGGCCGCATTGCCAAAGTGGCGAGTATTGGCCACGGCGCAGAGGTATTTCAGCTGTTTGAGAGTGGGTTTAGCTGCCATCGATAATTCCGATCAATAATAATCAAAAAATTCACTTTACCGATTGTAATCGAAGCGCTACTGTAAGGCCAAGTTCTGTAAAGAGCTGTTTTTTGGTTCGGAAAGTTACATTAACAGGAGAAACGTATGCCATCACTTAAAGGTTCACAAACTGAACAAAATTTGAAAGACGCTTTTGCCGGTGAATCTCAGGCCAATCGTCGATATCTTTATTTTGCCGCCAAAGCCGACGTTGAAGGCTACAACGATGTAGCTGCGGTATTTCGTTCTACTGCCGAAGGCGAGACGGGCCATGCACACGGTCATCTGGAATATCTGGAAGAAACTGGTGATCCTGCGACAGGCCTGCCCATCGGTCCTACCTCCGATAATTTGAAGGCATCTGTAGCTGGTGAAACTCACGAGTACACCGATATGTATCCGGGCATGGCTAAAGCCGCGCGTGATGAAGGTTTTGACGAAATTGCAGACTGGATGGAAACTCTGGCTAAGGCTGAACGTAGCCACGCCAACCGTTTTCAGAAAGCGCTGGACACTCTCGACGCTTAATTAGCTAAGAGTAAAAACTTCGGTGTTGGGTGCGAGAGTACGGTAGCACCGAAGTTTTTTTTGCTCTGCTGTTTTGACGGCAGACGTTTGACGGTTAGTTTTTCCTCAAAACCGCCCTCCGCATTTTTTATCCAGGAAAGTATTATGAGCGAGAACTCACCTCCGGGCACTGCAAGTACTGTAACTGCAAGCAAAGTCAGAAGAGAGGGCAATCTTGAAGCGCCGACACGGCACCCCATCGAGTGGAAAACGCCGGAGTATTGGGATATAGATGCCCTAAACGAGGAGTTGGAGCGGGTTTACGATATTTGTCACGGTTGCCGCCGCTGTGTGAGCTTGTGCGATTCTTTCCCCACCTTGTTTGATCTGGTCGATGAGTCAAGCACCATGGAAGTCGATGGCGTCGATAAAGCCGACTACGGTAAGGTGGTCGATCAGTGCTATCTCTGCGATTTGTGTTATCAGGTCAAGTGCCCTTATGTGCCGCCCCACGAATGGAATGTGGATTTCCCGCATTTAATGTTGCGCGCTAAGGCGATCAAATTTAAAGAAGAGGGCGCTTCATTTCGGGATAAGGTCCTCACCAGTACGGACATGGTTGGTAAGTTGGCGACGATCCCGCTGGTGGATGTCACGGTCAATGCCATGAATCAAAATACGACCTTCCGCAAGGTGTTTGAATCTACGTTTGGCGTACATCGTAATGCGCCGATCCCCAGCTATCACAGTAAAACCCTGCGTAAGCGGGTTGCCACCATGGGCAGAGATATTACCCCGCAGGCCGCCGGGCGCACTACCGGTAAAGTTGCCTTGTATGCCACTTGCTATGGTAACTACAACAGTCCAGATTTGGGTGAAGATTTTTATCAGGTGTTTCAGCACAACAATATTCATATTGAGCTGGTTCCCAAAGAGCAATGTTGTGGTATGCCCAAATTGGAGCTGGGGGATTTAAACAGCGTCAATAAGTTGAAAGAAGCGAATATTCCGGTATTGGCAAAGTTGGTGGATGAAGGTTATGACCTGATCGCACCGGTGCCGTCCTGCGCGCTGATGTACAAGCAGGAATTGCCCTTGCTCTATCCCGATGACGAGCAGGTTAAAAAAGTTCAGCAAGCTTTTTTTGACCCCTTTGAATATTTGTTTTTGCGACACAAGGCAGGTCAATTAAATACTGACTTTAAAAATAGCCTGGGCGAGATTGGTTACCACGTCGCCTGCCATTTGCGCGTACAAAAAATTGGACTGAAAACCCGCGATGTACTGGCTCTGGTGCCGGGCACCAATGTGCATCCTCAGGAGCGCTGCTCCGGTCACGATGGTACTTACGCGGTGAAAAAGGAAACCTACGATAAGGCCGTTAAAATTGGTCGTCCCGTAGCGCGCAAAATTGATCAAATAGAAACGGATCACTTTTCCAGTGACTGTCCCATGGCTGCCGTGCATATTGCCGAGCTAGCGGACAGCGTTGAAAAGCCCGAACACCCGATGACGCTACTGCGTCACGCTTATGGTTTAGGAGGTTTAGAGTAATGAATAAATTATCGAGAGACGATCTTTGGTCGTTGGAAGAGTACTCTGCTAAGCGACAGGACTTTCGCGCAGAAATTATTAAAAATAAGAAGGTTCGACAGGTCGCGATAAGCGATAACGCTCGCCTCTATTTTGAAAATCGTTTGACTATTCAGTATCAAATTCAAGAAATGTTACGTATTGAACGTATTTTTGAAGCTCCCGCTATTGAAGAGGAGCTGGATTCCTACAATCCGTTAATTCCCGATGGCAGTAACTGGAAAGCCACCTTTATGATCGAATACGACGATCCCGAAGAGCGAAAAATACATTTGTCGCGTTTAGTGGGTGTTGAGGACAAAGTATGGGCGCAGGTGGAAGGTTGTGACAAGGTGTATGGCATTGCCGATGAAGATATGGAAAGAAGTCGCGAAGAAAAAACCTCTGCGGTACATTTTATGCGCTTTGAATTGAGCGCTGACATGGTTCGAAGTTTAAAGAACGGTACCGCTCTAAGTTTCGGTATTGATCACCCCTATATGACGCTGGCGGGAGAGGCGGTATCTGCAGATACTCGAGATGAGCTAAGCGCAGATCTCGACGATATAGTGTTAAATTAAACAAATGTAGTTTTAGTATTATTTGTTTGCCATAAAAAAGAGCCACTGAAGTGGCTCTTTTTTATGGCGTCGTATAAATTGTAAAGTCGGTTCTTTTTTAAGAACTTAAGCAGCAGCCTTAAGTAGCAGTATAGCCGCCGTCGATCACCAGTTCGGAGCCGGTCATATAAGACGATTCGTCCGAAGCGAGGAACAGTATGCCCCAGGAAACCTCTTTGGGTTGAGCCGGGCGACGGATAAGGGCGCTGCCAAGCAGGGCATCGGTAGACGCGTCATCGACCATGATATCTTTGGTCATGTTGGTGGCAATAACGCCTGGATGAACAGAGTTAACCCGGACATTGTATTCAGCGTATTCAACAGCGGCAGATTTGCTAAGCAGGCGGACCGCACCTTTTGATGCCTGGTAGGCCGACGCGCTTGGGGCACCGACAATCCCGTAAATGGACGAAATATTAATAATTGAGCCGCCGCCCGCTTTTTGCATGGCAGGTAATACGTATTTCACCCCGTAAAACACCCCG
Source organism: Porticoccaceae bacterium (assembly GCA_018069525.1). Taxonomy (GTDB): domain Bacteria; phylum Pseudomonadota; class Gammaproteobacteria; order Pseudomonadales; family Porticoccaceae; genus JAGPUQ01. The sequence goes on from JAGPUQ010000018.1 coordinate 64,368, forward strand.
CGGGTATTGATGCTTTGTACAAAGTCCCAATCTTCAGTGGTGGTGTCCTGAATGCTCTTCAATGTTAGTACGCCGGCATTATTTACCAGTACATCGATCTTGCCAAAATGCTCTACGCCGGTTTTGATCACTTGCTGCCAGTCTTGCTCAGATGAAGCGTCGTGTTTGATAAAGATGGCGTCGCCGCCAGCGTCGTTAATGCCCTTGGTGGTGGCTTCACCGGCTTCGACATTCAAGTCGGTCAGAATCAGACGGGCGCCGTGTTCTGCCAGAAGTAGGGCGTGTTCTCGGCCCATACCCAGTGCTGCGCCTGTAATTAGGCAAACTTTGTCCTGTACTCGTCCCATGGTTTACTTCCCCAGATTGTTAGATTGATATGATCAGCGGTCGTTGAGCTCCTCCGCAGAGGCGCAAAATTTACCACGATTGGCGATAAGCCGCTAGTTAAGGCTTAATTAACTTTATTGGGCCTGGTTTTTGTAGGGCTTGTTGCCGGTAGAAACCTGGTTATGCAACCGGTCATTAATTTCGTCCTGGGGTGCATAGGCTATCTCAGTTTGCGCGATTAATAATTTGCGCACCATAGGATAATCATTGCTTCGAAACGCCTGTAAGAGCTGGGTCAGTAGCTCACTTAACGATGCCCAGTTAACGACCTGTTCGTTAGCGCGTTTAATTTTTGGATGTTGAGTACGATAAACATCGTGGCCAATTAATAATTCTTCGTAGAGTTTTTCGCCTGGACGTAAGCCACTGTATTCGACTTCAATATCGCCTTCGGAACCATCCTTGTTTCTTATCGTCAGCCCTGAAAGATGGATTAATTTTTTTGCGAGATCGTCAATTTTAACCGGTTCTCCCATGTCGAGAACAAACACGTCTCCGCCTTCACCTAGTGAGCCGGCCTGAATAACCAGCTGAGCAGCTTCTGGGATCGTCATAAAATAACGAATGATATCTGGGTGAGTGACGGTGACCGGGCCCCCAGCTTTTATTTGTTCACGAAATTTTGGGATAACGGATCCCGATGAATCCAATACATTGCCGAATCGAACCATGGTGAAACGGGTACGGTTAATAGTATTTGTTGTTGGTGTAAGACCAAATTTTTCAGCGTTAAAAAAATTAACTGAAGGCTCCTGGCTCAAGGCCTGCAAGACCAGTTCAGATACTCTTTTGGTGGCACCCATAATGTTGGTTGGGCGTACGGCTTTATCTGTGGAAATCAGTACAAAATTATCGACCTTGTTTAGTATGGCCACCTGAGCAGCATAAAGTGTACCGAACACATTATTTTTTAGGCCCTGGTAACTGTTGTACTCAACAATGGGCACATGCTTGTAGGCGGCAGCGTGATAGATAGTTTGAACGCCAAAATTTTTGACCACTTCATTGAGTCGGCGAGGTTGAGTGACGCAACCGAGTATCGGCACGATATCGGTTTTGGCTTGCGTATGTTGCTTGACCCGTTCTAATTCCTGGTCAATTTGGTAAAGGTTGTATTCGGAGTTTTCAAATAACACAAGACGGCTGGGGGCTGCAGTCATGATTTGCCGACATAATTCAGCTCCGATAGAGCCGCCAGCCCCGGTCACCAAAACCACCTTGTCTTCAATGCATGGCGCAAACAGTTCGGGCACCGGGGGTACAGAATCCCGTCCCAATATATCGTCAATGCTAATCTCGCGAATGCCTTCAATTTTGACTTTGCCCTGGGCGATTTCTTCCATGCCTGGCATGGTTTTAATACCGAGGCCGAAGGGTTCGAGTAATTCGATAATCTGTTTTCTTCTCGATGGGCTTGCGGAAGGAATAGCCAGTAAGACTTCCTTTACTCCGGTACGACTTATCATCTTTTTTATTTGTGCCGGGCTGTAAACCCGTACGCCAGAAATCAGGTTATTGTGCAGTTCTTGGTCGTCATCGATGAAGGCAGCGGGGTGGTATTGATAGCCCTGCCGCAAGGCCGCTAGTAATTGTCGTCCAGCAGCGCCTGAACCGTAGATGGCTACCGGGAGGCTGTGCTTAGAGCCTCGGTAGTTTGGGTTTGCAATACTGGAAATCAAGGAGGATAGAGAATCGCCGTGTAACCATTTTCCAGCCCAGTAGCGAGTGCCCGTAATAATGCCGATGGTCAGTGCCCACCAAAGGATGGGCACCGAACGCGGTAAAAACTGTGGGCCGGGGATGAGGAATAAAATGATCAGAAACGTTGCCACACCCAGGGTCATTGCTCTGACCACGGAGCCCGTCACTTCGGTGCCGTTATAGCGGTTAACAGTACTGTAGAGACCACTTTTTATCAGGAAGGGAAATACCGCAAAAGGGGCAATAATAAACAGGGAGCCGACCGAGTTTATCTCGAAGGGTGCCTGTACTTTGATTAGGTCAATGAACTCCTCGCTGCCCAGGCGAAGCATAAACGCCGCTGCCAGTGCAAACACGATGACTGAAAGATCCAGGGCAACCAGGAGCGCACGCTTCCAGACGCGGGGTAGACCAATTAACCAGTCTTTCATACCTTTTGCTCTAGGTTGGATGTTGATTGTCACATCATATAGCTGCGCGGTTCCAGATCAAAGGGCGAGTTCCTATCCTTGAGCTGTTCTGCCTTTTGAGATGTCTATCCCATCACAAGAGTCGTCACAATAGCCGTCGCAAGAGCGATCACAATAACAATCCCTGGATGGGGCCAGCAACACGGAGCGATAATGTTTACACGCCGATACCAAATTTTTCGTCGCCACTGATGTTTACGCGGGAGTGCGGAATACATTTAACCTATAATGCCGGCTGATATTCTCGTAGTTAACGCTAGATCTTCATGCTATCACGCTTAGAAACCCGTTCTATAGTAGGACTGGCCTTCCTTTATGCCACGCGTATGCTCGGCCTGTTTATGGTGCTGCCGGTGCTGAGTCTGTACGCGTCCGATTATTCGGGGGGGAGCGCGATTACGGTTGGTATTTGCCTGGGTATTTACGGTTTAACTCAAGGTGCATTACAAATCCCTTTCGGACTTGCCTCGGACCGCTTTGGGCGCAAGCCATTAATTGTGCTGGGCATGGTGTTATTTGCCATAGGCAGTGTGATTGCGGCGCTGTCTGAAAGTATTTACGGGATGATTATTGGGCGAGCGCTACAGGGTTCGGGCGCGGTGGCCAGCGTGATTATGGCGCTGCTGTCGGATTTAACCCGAGAGCAGCACCGTACCCGCGCAATGGCGGCGGTGGGTGGTAGTATCGGTTTATCGTTTGCCGCGGCTATGGTGCTAGGGCCCTTAGTGGCTAGCCATTGGGGGATGCCGGCGGTTTTCTGGTTAACGGCGGTATTGTCGGGTGTGGGTATGTTGGTGCTGCTATTGGTGATTCCTAACCCCGCAGTGAACAATAAGGGGCACGATGTTATTCCCCTGCCTGCTATGTTGTCCAGGGTGCTCCGCGACGTCGAATTACGACGCCTCAACCTGGGCATTTTCGTACTGCATTTTGCGCAAATGGCGACGTGGGTGTCGGTGCCCCTGCTGCTGGAACAGAACATGGGTTTTTCTCGAGAAGATCACTGGTATTTATATTTGCTGACCATGGGCGGCGGCTTTGCATTGATGGTGCCGTTTATCTGGTGGGGTGAGACCCGGCGTAAGATGAAACCGGTGTTCGTTGGCGCCGTTGCGGTACTAGTGCTCTCCGAAGCCATTATGGCGGTTGCCAATAATGATCTCACTGTAATGACGATGGGCTTGCTGGTATTTTTTGTGGCGTTTAACTTGTTGGAAGCATCCTTGCCATCGTTGGTGAGTAAGATGAGTCCTGCGGGCATCAAAGGCACGGCTATGGGGATGTATTCGACCAGTCAATTCTTGGGCGCTTTTTGCGGTGGTGTATTGGGGGGCTTGGTAGTCCACACCTTTGGTTTGTCCTCCGTATTCTGGCTAGCATTGGTGGCTGCGCTAGTGTGGTTGGCCGTTGCTCTGCCAATGAAGCCCCCGCGTTATCTGCGTAGTCTTACCCTGGAGCACGAGGGCAGCGACCCTATTGCCGCCAGCGCCTTGCTGGGAGTGGTTGACGGTGTTGAGGATGTGGTGCATCTTCCGAGCCATAAGGTGACCTATATTAAGGTCGATGATG
>JAGPUQ010000025.1 GCA_018069525.1 Porticoccaceae bacterium
CCACAGGCACCAAACCACAGACACCAAACCACAGGCACCAAACCACAGACACCAAACCACAGGCACCAAACCACAGACACCAAACCACAGGCACCAAACCACAGACACCAAACCACAGACACCAAACCACAGACACCAAACCACAGACACCAAACCACAGACACCAAACCACAGACACAAAAAAGCCGACACCATAAGTGTCGGCTTTCGTTTTCATTACCTCTAGCCTTAAACCGGCTAGCACTAAGCTCTATTAAAAAGTCCTATTACAAAGCTCTATTAAAGAGCTCCGTTAAAAAACCCTATGAATTGCCTTTAGCAGAGGGAAACTTAGCTGGACGCTTTTCTCTTACCGAGGCAATACCTTCGGCGGCATCAGGAGTTAAGAAGCACTGCATTTCCATACGCAGGGAGTCTTCAAAAATCGGTCGGGCCTGATGAATCCAGCCGTTCAGTGTGGTTTTAGTGCCGCGGATAGCGTGTTGTGCGCCGGCTGCCAGTTGATCGGCGACGGCCATGGCTTTGGGTAGCACTTCTTCGCGTGGCACGCTCATGCTGACCAGGCCAACTCTGTCGGCTTCTTTGCCGTCGATAAATTCGGCGGTCATCAGATAGTACTTCGCCTTCGCCATGCCACACAACAGCGGCCATACGATGGCGGCGTGATCACCTGCCCCCACACCGATTTTGACATGGCCGTCGGTGAACTTAGCGGTTTCGGACATAATGCTGATGTCGGCCATCAGTGCGACCGCCAGGCCAGCACCCACTGCAACGCCATTAATGGCAGAAATAATCGGTTTTTGCAGATCGAGCATGCGATAGACGATATCGGCGGCTTCTTTCTGAATGCGCTGCACGCCCTCAGGGTTGCCAACTACGCTGCCTACCCATTCCAGGTCACCGCCGGCTGAAAACGCTTTGCCTGCACCGGTTACGACGACGACATTGGTTTCGTCATCATCGGCAACGGTGTCCCAAATTTTAGTCAGTTCCCAGTGCATACGCGCATTGGTGGCGTTCATAACCTCGGGGCGATTAAGGGTAATGACTAATACGCCGTTAGGTTTGTGTTCAAACAACAGGAATTCATAATCCGAATAGTTCATCATTTTTCTCGCAGTGATTTAAAAGTTAATGGTTTAATAATTTAAAAAGATCGTAAAAAATCAGGCTCGACGTACCAGCTCCGGATCGAGCTCCATACCTTCGTCGAGCTGTACGCCCAGGGTATTGAGGGCCATCGATACTAAATTATACTGGCCGACGGTAAACACGACGTCCATTAGCTGCTGGGTGTTGTAACTTTTCGACAAACCCGCCCAGGTAGCATTGGAGATAAACGCATCGGCGTGTAATTCGTCGGTGGCTTTGAGCAACAGGGCTTCCTGTTCGGTCCAGCCCTCGGCATCGGCACCTAGCTTAATGCGTTCCATTTCTGCATCGCTGAGATCGCACTCTCTGCCGATCACGACATGCTGCCCCCACTCGTACCCGGACTTGCACAACCAGCCAATGCGCAAAATTAGAATCTCGCGCTCGCGCAACGAAATTTTCGACTTACCCATAATGTGATTGGCAAATACCAGCCAGCGCTTACCCAGTTGCGGGTGATTGGCCAGGGTCTTAAAAATATTGAGGATGCGCCCGCCCATTTTGACTTCGCCAAAAATAGCGCGCTGCTCGTCGCTCCAATCTTCCGGCTGTACTGGCGGCACGCGGGGGGTTTGCATACGCATAGTTATTTCCTCGACGAAGATTATTTAAATAGTATTGGGTGGAGTAAACCTTTAGATATATTTGACGGCGTCGATTTCGTACTCGACCACGCCAGATGGCGTTTGCACCACGGCAACATCACCGATTTCTTTACCTATCAAGGCGCGGGCAATCGGCGACTGATAGGAAATTCTGTGCTCTTTCACATTAGCTTCATCGTCGCCAACAATTCGGTACACCACCTCTTCATCACTCTCTACATTAATCATGGTGACGGTGGAGCCGAAAATAACTTTTTCGCTCGGCGGAATTTTGCTGATATCGATAACCTGGGCATTGGCCAGCTTGCCTTCGATTTCCTGAATTCTACCCTCGGCAAAACTCTGCTGGTCGCGGGCAGCATGGTACTCGGCATTTTCTTTAAGATCGCCGTGCGCACGCGCCTCGGCAATGGCCTGCACAATGCGCGGCCGATCGATTTTTTTTAACTGCTCAAGTTCGGCCCGTAAACGCGCTTCGCCCTCGACAGTCATTGGAACGTTACTCACTAGTTAAATCTCCCTGCAATTCCTGCAAACTACGCACGGTGCCGATGTTGCCCTCTGCGAGCGCGGTACAGACGGCGTTACCGCCAGCCAGGGTCGTAGTGTAATACACGCCGTTAGCTTCTGCGCTGGAACGAATCGTCGCCGAGTCGGCAATGGCTTTGCGCCCTTCGGTGGTGTTTACAATCAAACTGATTTTGCGATTTTTAATCATATCGACAATATGCGGGCGACCTTCGGCCACTTTATTGACGATCTCAACGTCGATTCCGGCATCGGCAATCAATTGCCCGGTACCGCGGGAACCAACCAGCTTAAAGCCCAGCTCCGACAAACGCCGCGCCACATCGACCACACCGTGCTTGTCGCAGTCTCGCACACTGATAAACGCAGTGCCCGAACTTGGTATTTCATCACCGGCGCCCAACTGTGCTTTGGCATAGGCTTCGGCAAAGGTTACGCCGACACCCATTACTTCGCCGGTGGATTTCATTTCTGGGCCAAGAATCGGATCGAGGCCGGGGAATTTATTAAACGGGAATACCGCTTCCTTAACACTAAAGTATTCGGGAATAATTTCCTCGGTAATACCCTGATCCTTCAAGCTAGTGCCCGCCATACAGCGCGCGGCTACTTTGGCTAGCGATACGCCGATGCACTTGGACACAAAAGGTATGGTGCGAGAAGCGCGCGGATTCACTTCAATGACATAAACTTTTTCGTCTTGCCAGGCGAGCTGAACATTCATCAAACCGACGACTTTCAGTTCGCGAGCCATGATCTTAACCACTTCGCGCATTTCGTCCTGCACCGCGGCGGGTAGACTATAGGGCGGCAAGGAACAGGCCGAATCACCGGAGTGAATACCGGCTTGCTCGATGTGTTCCATAATGGCGCCGACCACGACATCTTTACCGTCGGAAACCACATCAATGTCTACTTCAATAGCCGAGGATAAAAAGTAGTCGAGCAGTACCGGAGAATCTTCCGACACCAACACCGCTTCGCGCATATAGCGCCGCAACTCATCCTCGCCGTACACAATTTCCATGGCCCGACCACCCAACACATAGGATGGGCGCACCACCAGCGGATAGCCAATTTGTTCGGCCTTTTCCACCGCAGCGGCAACAGAACGCACCGTGGCATTAGGTGGCTGTAGCAAACCGAGTTTTTCAATCATTTGCTGAAAGCGTTCGCGATCTTCCGCCTGATCAATGGCATCCGGGGTAGTACCAATAATCGGCACCCCTGCGGCTTCCAGGGCGCGCGCTAATTTCAGTGGGGTCTGCCCACCAAACTGTACGATAACGCCTAAGGGTTTTTCCAGCGCGATAATTTCGAGTACGTCTTCCAGTGTCACCGGCTCAAAGTAGAGTCGGTCGGAAGTGTCGTAGTCGGTGGAAACCGTCTCTGGATTACAGTTGACCATGATGGTCTCGTAACCGTCTTCGCTCATCGCCAGCGCGGCGTGAACACAGCAATAATCGAACTCAATGCCCTGACCAATACGGTTAGGCCCGCCACCGAGCACCAGAATTTTCTGTCGATCCGTGGGCTCCGCTTCGCATTCTTCCTCGTAGGTGGAATACATATAGGCCGTGCTGGTGGAAAATTCAGCGGCGCAGGTATCGACGCGTTTATAAACCGGGCGAATATTTAATTCGTGCCGCCGGGCGCGAAAAACCTGTTCGGACACACCGAGCAATTCGCCCAGGCGCTGATCGGAGAAACCTTTTTGCTTAAGTCGATATAGCGCGTCGCGATCCAGTGCATCGAGACCGGTGCCAATCAAAGCGGTTTCTTGCTGAATTAAATCTTCAATTTGCGCGAGGAACCAATGGTCAATCGCGGTACTGGCGTGAATTTCGTCTCGACTGATACCTGCACGAAACGCGTCGGCGACATACCAAATACGCTCGCTGCCGGTGGATGCGAGTTCCTCGTGTATCTTGGCCATACCCGCTTTGGTGCTGATATCCACCATGGGATCAAAACCACTGACGCCGACTTCTAAGCCGCGCAGGGCTTTCTGCAGCGACTCTTGAAAAGTGCGCCCAATCGCCATCACCTCGCCCACCGATTTCATTTGCGTGGTGAGCAGTGCGTTAACCCCGGTAAATTTCTCGAAGGCGAAACGCGGAATTTTAGTTACTACGTAATCGATACTGGGTTCAAACGATGCCGGAGTAGCGCCACCGGTGATGTCGTTTTGCAGTTCGTCGAGGGTATAACCCACGGCGAGTTTGGCCGCCACTTTGGCGATGGGGAAACCGGTCGCCTTAGACGCCAATGCTGAAGAACGAGACACCCGTGGGTTCATCTCGATCACCACTAAACGCCCGTCTTTTGGGTTCACCGCAAACTGTACATTGGAACCACCCGTTTCCACGCCAATTTCTCGCAGCACGGCGAGGGAAGCGTCGCGCATGATCTGATATTCCTTATCAGTCAAAGTTTGCGCGGGGGCGACAGTAATGGAGTCGCCGGTGTGAATGCCCATGGGATCTAGATTTTCGATGGCACAAATAATAATGCAGTTGTCTTTTTTGTCCCGCACCACTTCCATTTCATACTCTTTCCAACCGATGAGAGACTCGTCGATGAGTAGTTCTTTGGTAGGCGATAAATCAAAACCGCGACGGCAAATTTCGTCGAACTCTTCCCGATTGTAGGCAATGCCGCCGCCGGAGCCACCCATGGTAAACGAGGGCCGAATAATGCAGGGAAAGCCGAAGCGATCCGGCGCTTGCTGCGCCTCTTCCATGCTGTGTACGATCACCGAACTCGCGGTACCCAGCCCAATGGACTTCATAGCTTTGTCGAAGCGTTCGCGATCTTCGGCCTTGTCGATGGCATCCTGAGTCGCGCCAATCATTTCGACACCGAATTTTTCCAGCACGCCTTCGCGAGCCAGGTCGAGCGCGCAATTAAGTGCGGTCTGGCCACCCATGGTCGGCAGCAGCGCGTCGGGACGCTCTTTCTCAATAATCGCCGCCACGGTGCGCCACTCTACGGGTTCAATGTAGGTGGCGTCGGCCATATCCGGGTCGGTCATGATGGTGGCCGGGTTGGAATTCACCAACACAACTCGGTAGCCTTCTTCGCGCAAGGCTTTACAGGCTTGTGCGCCGGAGTAATCAAACTCGCAGGCCTGACCGATAACAATAGGCCCGGCGCCAATAATCAGAATGCTGTGAATGTCGTCTCTTTTTGGCATGCTTACCTGGCCCGCTTTGCTGTTTGGGCTTGCGCCATCAGTTCAATAAAATGATCAAATAAGGGCGCTGCATCCTGCGGCCCCGGACTCGCTTCGGGATGCCCCTGAAAACTAAACGCGGGTTTGTCCGTGCGCCGAATACCTTGCAGCGAACCATCAAACAATGATCGATGCGTAGCGCGCAGAGTATCCGGCAAGGTGGTTTCGTCTACCGCAAACCCGTGGTTTTGACTGGTAATCATCACCACGCCAGAGTCGAGCACCTGTACCGGGTGATTCGCGCCGTGATGACCGAACTTCATTTTTTCGGTGCGCGCCCCTGAGGCCAGCGCCAACAACTGGTGGCCCAGGCAGATGCCAAACAGCGGCATATCCGCAGCCAGCAACTCGGTAATGGCGGTGATGGCGTAGTCGCAGGGTTCCGGATCGCCGGGGCCGTTGGACAAAAATACGCCGTCCGGCTTCATGGCCAGCACTTCGGCTGCGGGGGTTTGTGCGGGTACCACGGTGAGTTCGCAGCCGCGATCCACTAACAAACGCAAGATATTGCGCTTTACGCCGTAATCGTAGGCGACAACTTTGTACTCGCCTTTCGACTCTGCGTCGCGATGGCCTTCACCGAGCACCCAGCTCTGGCTCGTCCAGTTATAGCTTTCGGTCGTGCTCACTTCTTTGGCCAGGTCTAAACCCTGTAAGCCTGCAAAGCTGCGCGCTGCGGCCAGGGCTTGCTCTTCGTCAAGCGCCTGCGAACCCGCCATCAGGCAGCCGCTTTGTGCGCCCTTCTCGCGCAAAATTCGGGTTAATTTACGGGTATCGATGTCGGCGATGGCGACAATGTTGTGTCGCTTGAGGTAGGTGTCGAGGGCTTCTTCGCTTCGAAAGTTACTCAGCAACAGAGGGTAATCGCGAATCACCAGGCCTGCGGCATGGACGGACGAGGACTCTTCGTCCTCGGCGTTTACGCCCACATTACCAATGTGCGGATAGGTGAGCGTAACGATTTGACGTGAATAGGAGGGATCGGTGAGGATTTCCTGATAACCAGTGAGCGCCGTATTGAACACCACCTCCCCCGTGGACAGGCCTTCGGCCCCAATGGAGGTACCGCGAAAAAGTGTGCCATCAGCGAGTGCCAATAAGGCGGGCTGACGACGAGTTTGGGCGCTCAAACTGTTCTCCTGTCTAGTTATAATCCGCTCAGGCGGCTTACGTGTCTTACCTGTACCAGCCTTACCGGTGCCTGTCTTACTGGTGCTAGCACGGTCGGAATCAAGACGCCGGCCAGGCGCTTCCGTAAATCATTCTGTATGGGCTTTATATGTACCGGAAAGATCCGCCGACGATTCTGGAAGAAATTCGTAAAAAAGCGAGATGAAACCTGTGTCTCATCTCGCTACGAATTTGTTTTTTGTGGTCGCCGATTCAGGCTCTCCGATTGATAGAAACCTGAGCGGAAATTTTAGGGTAAGGGGGCTACTCTGTCCAGTGAAATCGCAGTTTCGAGGCCAATTAAGTCGCACTTTGACCCGGCTACTGTGAAGCAGGCGTCAATTCAGCCCAAGTACATCCTGCATGTCGTAACGGCCCACATCCTGAGTACCCAACCAGGCGGCTGCACGCACCGCGCCACGGGCAAAAGACATACGGCTGGAGGCCTTGTGGGTGATTTCAACGCGCTCGCCCTCGGCGGCGAACATCACCGTGTGGTCGCCGACGATATCAGCGGCCCGCACCGTGGCAAAGCCAATGGTATCGCTATCGCGAGGCCCCGTCTGGCCCTCGCGGCCATAGACGGCGATTTTTTGTAAATCTCGGCCCAGGGTATCCGCCACTACCTGCCCCATGCTAAGAGCTGTGCCAGAGGGCGCATCGACCTTATGACGGTGATGGGCTTCGTAAATTTCGATATCGGAATCGTCACCCAACACGCGGGCGGCCAGCTCGAGCAATTTAAAGCAGACATTGACGCCGGTACTGAAGTTGGAGGCCATACACACCGCCATGCTCCCGCAGGCAGCGTCGAGTCGAGCTTTTTGCGCGTCGTCAAAACCCGTGGTGCCGATCACCATCTTTTTTCCGTGAGCGGCGCAGACTTCAGCGTTAGCCAGCGTTGCTGCCGGCACGGTGAAATCCACCAGCACATCAAACTCATCCGCCACCGCAGCTAAATCACCCACTACGGTTACGCCGTTGCTGCCGACACCCGCCAACTCGCCCGCATCTGCACCCAGCAATGAGCTATCGGGGCGCTCAAGCGCTACGGTCAATTGGGTTTCGGGATGATTGGCGATGGCCTCGATCAGGGTCTTACCCATGCGGCCCGCCGCACCGGTGACAGCTACTCGAATCATAATCTGCGTTCCACGAGAGTGAATGATAGGCCGCACAGCTTAATCAAAGCCTTAAGCCAGCGCAAAGCGAACTGAGCTAGGCTGGTCTGGTCAATATAAATCGGTCGACGCAAACGAGCTTATCGTGAAAAGCCATCAACGAATTTTTTAGCAGCATCAAACCAGGAAGTCTTACGTGGCGAGTGCTTGCCACTTTCCAGGGTTTGCTGAAATTTCCGCAACAGGTCTTTTTGTTCGCTGGTTAATTTAACCGGGGTTTCCACCGCGACGCGACACAACAAATCTCCGGGCGAGCCACCGCGCACGGGCACCACACCCTTGCCGCGCATGCGGAACAGTTTTCCGGTTTGCGTTTCCGCAGGAATTTTTAACTTAACCCGGCCCTCGAGCGTCGGCACTTCCAGCTCCCCACCCAACGCTGCATCGGCAACGGAGATAGGCACTTCGCAGTACAAATTAGAGCCGTCGCGCTGAAAAATCGCGTGATCTCGCATCACTACCTGAACATAAAGGTCGCCCGCCTGACCGCCTTCCGGCCCAGCTTCGCCCTCTCCGGTCAAGCGAATACGATCGCCAGTATCGACGCCCGCAGGTACTTTTACCGACAGTGTTTTAGTTTCTTCGACCCGGCCCTGCCCATAACAGGAATTACAGGGTTCGGTAATCATCTTGCCGCGACCACGGCAGGTAGGGCAGGCTTGCTCCACCGCAAAAAAGCCCTGGGAACGTCTAATTTTTCCCGCTCCCTCACAGGTGGTACAGGTAATCGGCGATGTACCCTTGCGCGCGCCGCTGCCGGAACACTCCTTACAGGCAGTGAGAGTCGGCACTTTAATCTTGATGGTTTTGCCTTTAGCGGCATCCTCGAGGTCAAGCTCCAGGTCGTAGCGCAAGTCCGAACCACGGGGTGGCCCGGCTCTACGACCGCCACCAAAAATATCGCCAAATACGTCGCCGAACACGTCGCTGAAGCCGGCACTCCCGCCGCCAGCATTCCCGTTCACGCCAGCATGGCCATATTGATCGTAGGCCTGGCGTTTTTCCTGATCGGAAAGCACCTCGTAAGCTTCGGTAGCTTCTTTAAAGCGCTCCATGGCCTCCGGGTTATCTGGGTTGCGATCCGGATGATCTTTCATCGCGATACGGCGATAGGCCTTTTTTACAACAGACTCTTCCGCGCCGCGCTCGACCCCCAGTATTTCGTAATAATCCCGCTTTGCCATAACCTTGTTCGCTTACAATAATTTATTGTGTATTTTTAAATTGCAAAAACGCAGGTGCGAACACCTGCGTTTTATACTTTCAGCAACTCTTGCCGATTTAGTTACCGGTTTGCTTACCGGCTGACTTGCTAGCTTACTTGCCAGCAGAGCCGCTTTCGGAATCGTCTACTTCTTCAAATTCCGCATCGACAACATCTTCACCACCGGCTTCTGCCGAGGCAGCTTCAGCCTGCTCGGCTTGCTCTGCCTGCTGCGCATAGAGCTTTTGGGCCAGTGCAGCCGATGCTTCCGACAGTGCGTTAGACGCCGTATCAATGGCATCTTTATCGTCGCCCTTCAGAGCTTCTTCAACGCCGGCGATACCGCTTTCAATGGCCTGCTTTTCTTCGTCGCTGGCTTTATCACCGGCTTCGTCGAGAGTTTTACGCGCGGCGTGAGCCAGACCGTCGGCCTGGTTGCGCGTCTGTACCATTTCCTCAAACTTGAGATCGGCCTCGGCGTTAGCTTCGGCATCTTTCACCATGGTCTCGACTTCTTCATCGCTCAAACCCGAGGACGCTTTAATTACAATGGATTGCTCTTTGCCGGTCGCCTGATCTTTCGCCGACACGTTAAGAATGCCGTTGGCATCGATGTCAAAAGACACTTCAATTTGCGGCAGACCGCGCGGGGCAGGCGGAATATCCGCGAGATCAAAACGACCCAGCGATTTATTCTGTGCGGCTTGCTTGCGCTCACCCTGTACCACGTGAATGGTTACTGCTGTCTGATTGTCGTCAGCGGTCGAGAAGGTCTGTGATTTTTTGGTGGGGATCGTGGTGTTTTTCTCGATCAAAGGCGTCGCTACGCCACCCATGGTTTCAATACCCAAAGATAGCGGAGTTACGTCGAGCAACAGTACGTCGGTAACGTCGCCAGAAAGTACGGCACCCTGAATCGCTGCACCTACCGCAACGGCTTCGTCGGGATTCACGTCCTTGCGTGGCTCCTTACCAAAAAAGTCGGTCACGCTGCGCTGCACTAAAGGCATGCGCGTTTGGCCACCGACCAAAATAACTTCGTCAATTTCACTGGCCGATTTACCGGCATCCTTGAGTGCAATTTTAACCGGCTCCAAAGATCGAGTGACCAGGCTTTCGACCAGCGACTCTAACTTGGCCTGAGTTAACTTAACGACCAAATGCTTCGGCCCAGTCGCATCGGCAGTGATATAGGGCAAATTCACTTCGGTTTGCTGACTGGAAGACAGTTCGATTTTGGCTTTTTCAGCGGCCTCTTTCAGACGCTGCATCGCCAGGGGATCGCCCTTCAGATCAATGCTGCTTTCGGACTTAAACTGCTCTGCCAGATAATTGATCAGGCACAGGTCGAAATCCTCACCACCGAGGAAGGTGTCGCCGTTGGTAGACAGCACTTCGAACTGAACTTCGCCATCGACGTCGGCAATTTCAATAATGGAAATATCAAACGTACCACCACCGAGGTCATACACCGCAACGACACTATCGCCCTTAACGGCTTTATCCATACCGTAGGCCAGCGCTGCCGCCGTTGGCTCGTTGATAATACGTTTTACTTCCAGGCCCGCGATGCGGCCGGCATCTTTGGTGGCCTGACGCTGGGAGTCATTAAAATAAGCCGGCACGGTAATGACCGCTTCAGTGACCGTTTCACCGAGATAATCCTCGGCGGTCTTTTTCATTTTCTTCAATACTTCAGCAGAAATTTGGGGTGGTGCTTTTTTATCGCCTTTGACTTCGATCCAGGCATCGCCGTTGTCGGCCTTAACGATTTTGTAGGGCACCATGGTGATGTCCTTCTGCACGACGTCATCTTCAAAGCGCCGGCCAACCAGGCGCTTAACCGCATACAGCGTATTGTGGGGATTGGTGACAGCCTGACGCTTGGCGGCCTGGCCAACCAGAATTTCACCATCCTCGGAATAGGCCACGATCGAAGGCGTAGTACGTCCGCCCTCTGAATTTTCGATAACCTTGGCTTTGTCGCCCTCCATCACAGCCACACAAGAATTGGTGGTGCCGAGGTCAATGCCGATAATCTTACCCATATCACTTATCTCCTAACTGAAACTTTTACGGTGTTAAATGCTGTTCTTGCGCCTTATATTTGGCTGGTACACCGGGATTTCAACCCTGTTCGGGTCGGTTTACCGGGGTTTTATTCACCTATCTCTAAGCTATCTTGACCTAAGTCAGCCTTTGCTCTCATCGCCGCCGCCACCTTGCGACACTACGACCATCGCTGGCCGCACCAAGCGACCACTCAGGGTATAGCCCTTCTGGAAGACCTCAGTCACCGTATTAGCGGGTAAATCCGGGTGCGGAGCCATCGTCACCGCCTGATGTAATTCCGCATCAAAAGCCTGTTCAAGGGGGTTATGTTGCTCGACCTTGTTGCGGGTCAGCGCGTCGAGCAGGCTTTTTAGCGTTAGCTCCACGCCTTCCCCAACGGCTTTAAATACGTCGTTATCGTGGTCGATGAAGGTCGTTGCTCGCTCCAGGTTATCCACTACCGGGATAAGTTCGTTGACGAATTTCTCCAGGGCATACTTGTGCGCATTCTCAACATCGCGCTCGCCACGACGCCGCAGATTTTGCATTTCGGCCTGGGTGCGCAAGACCTGATCCCGCGCTTCGTCCAATGCGGCCTGCAACTCTTCCAATTTGGCTTCGGGGGAGATGTCCTCCGCAGCAGCTGATTCCTGTTCTGCTGGGGCTGACTCCTGCCCTGCTTCAGCCCCTTTCTCTTCCAAATCCTCGTTCAGATCATTTTTTTCCTTCGTCACCCGTATTCACTCCTAACGCGCTGTTTAATTTGTCTTACCTAACTCCGATTTATTGGGTCATCTGCCTCGCTTTCAAGACGGTGATTGCACTCATACCCGTAGATTAGGTATAACGCTACCTGTATCAACCAAATCAAGCGTACCCATTGTGCTAACCAGCCTGACCATTAACAATTACACCCTTACCGAGCAGCTCGAAATCGACTTCGTTACCGGCATGTCCGCCATTACCGGAGAAACCGGGGCGGGCAAGTCTCTGGTGATTGACGCTCTCGGCATGGCCCTCGGTGATCGCGGCGATACCGGTCGCATCCGGCCCGGCGCCAATAAAGCCGAAGTCGCGGCCCACTTTAGCCTCGACGGCAACGCAGAAGCCGCTGCCTGGCTGGCCGACAACGACTATCAGTCCGAGGAGGACACCTGTTTGCTGCGCCGTGTGTTCACCAGCGAAGGTCGCTCCCGGGGCTACATCAACGGTCAGTCGGCCACCATGCAACAGCTCAAAGACCTCGGTGAGCGCTTAGTCGACATTCACGGCCAACACGAACACCAGTCGCTGCTGCGCCGAGATAGCCATCTGCGCCTGCTCGACGAATACGGCAATCACGCCAAACTGTTGGCCGAACTGGCTGAGCACTACCAGCAATGGCGCGCCGCAGCCCAGCTCCTGGACCAGCTCGAAAACCAAAGCGGCGAGCTGGAGGCACGTCGAGACTTACTGACCTTTCAGGTACAGGAACTCGATCAACTTACTCCCATCAACGGCGAAGTCGGCAAACTCGAAGGCGAACAACAGTTGCTTGCCAACGCCGATACCGTACTCAGAGATTGCCAGCAGGCGTTGACACTTTGTCAGGGTGATGAGGCTGCCAGCAGCAATGGCGGTGAGCAGGTCAATATTACCCACAACCTGCATCAGGCCTTACAACTCATCCAGGATTTAGTCGCAAAGGGCCTTGCCAATAACAGCGCCAGCCTTACCAGCAGCATCGAACTGCTGAAATCTGCGCATATTCAGGTTCAGGAAGCGGCACAGGAAATCGAACACTTTGTCTCCGGTGTCGAGATCAACCCGACTCGCCTGCAGGAAGTGGAAGAGCGGCTCAGCGGCTTTTATCAACTGGCCCGCAAGCACCGAATAGAAACTCACGATTTACCACACCTCCATCAAACCCTGGCGGCGGAATTGCGCGAGCTGTCCGGCGGCGACGGCGATGTGGAACAATTGCGCAAGCAACGCGAGCAACTGGCCGAGACCTACCGCAGCTGCGCCCAAAAACTCAGCAAGGTGCGCAAAACCAATGCCGCCAAGTTTGCTAAACAGGTGAACGCCCAACTGGCGGATTTGGGCATGGCCACGGCCAGTCTGGAGCTGTCTCTTACTCCCCGCGAGAAAGATGACCTGCACCTGCTGGGTATGGAGAAAGTCGAACTGCTGGCCCAAACCAACCCCGGCCACCCCCATCGGCCTCTGGCTAAAATTGCTTCCGGGGGCGAGCTCTCGCGCTTTAGCCTGGCGATTCAGGTAATCGCCGCACAACGCGCGCAAATTCCAGCACTGATTTTTGACGAAGTCGATGTGGGCATCGGTGGCGCCACGGCCGAGGTGGTCGGCAAACTGTTGCGGGAACTCGGCGAGCGCGGTCAGGTAATCGCGGTTACTCACTTACCGCAAGTCGCCTCCTGCGCCCATCAACATTTAGTCGCCACCAAGACAACCAACGGCAATGACAATGACAATGACACTGTCACCCACAGCCAGTTGTTTACGCTTAACGAGGATAAGCGCGTCGATGAAATTGCGCGGATGCTGGGTGGCACAGAAATTACCCGTCAAACCCTGGCCCACGCTAAAGAGATGCTCGAAGGTGGGCAGCTTGCTGGCTAGATTTGAAGCGCAGTAATTTTAGGCAAAGGATTTTAGGTAAAGGGATTTCAGATCTAAAATTGACGCTGAATTATTTTATTAGGCATCATGCATAACGAACACTATAAATAACGCGAACAACGCCCTTCAAGCAGATCGATTTTCTCCTCAAACAGACCCACCAAAAATTCCCGACAGACGCGCACCCGGGCGGTAGCGCGCAAATCCGCGTGACTCAACACCCAAATCCCCCACTCCGAGGGCGGGAATTCGATACGCATGCGATACAGTTGTTGGTGCTGATCTGCAATGTGGCAGGGCAAACGTGCGATCCCCAGGCCCGCCTGCACCGCCGCCACCATCGTCGCAACATCATCTACTCGCAAAGCCACTTTCGCCTCGGGGTAGTAGGTTTGCACCCAATCGAAGGGCTCGGGGTCACTGCGCCACAACACCAGCTCGTCCTGCTTTAAGGCCCGCTTAATATAATTGTCCGAGGTGTAAACCCCGTGCACAAAGCAGGCAACCTTGCGGCCGATGAGGTGTTCGGGCGGCTGTGGAGTGCCGCGCACGGCGATATCCGCCTCCCGTGCCGAGAGATCCCGCACATCGGTGCTAACGATCAATTCGAGGTCGATATCCGGGTATTGCTCGCGAAAGCGCCCCAGCTCGGGAACAATCACCTGGGTCGCAACGCCGTGGTAGCAGGTGACGCGTACCGTACCCTGCAAACGGGCGTCACGACCAAACAGCTCGCGTTCAACCGACTGTACGCGCTGCTCAATTTCAAGGGCGTAGTGGTGAATGTGTTCTCCAGCCGCCGTCAGCTCGTAGCCGGTTTGCACCCGCTCGAATAAACGCACATCATGTGATTTCTCATAGGCATTTATGCGGCGTGAAACCGTGGAGTGATTAACCCCCAACTGGTTCGCCGCCCCAGATATACTGCCCGCTCTCGCGACAGCCAAGAAAAACCGCAAATCATCCCATTCACTCATATTTGCATTATTGCACAACCAGTTTGCAATTCAAGGGAATTTTCACACAGGTCTTTTCTCCCTATTATTCCCCTCAAGCCACTAATGGCGACAGGAGATAAAGGAGTAAAGACCATGATCAAGCCCATCAAAACCTTAACACTGTTTGGCGCAGGCTGCGTCGCCACCCTGGCGAGCTACGCCTACGCACCGTCTTTAGTATCACTGATGCACCTCTCTCAGCCCAGCTTATTTTGATAGTGGGCCTTAACAGCACTTAAGTCTGAGAAAGATATTTATGTAGCAAAGGAATAGTCCCAGACGGAATGTTATTTATGAGAAATAATCATTGGTTATGCTTTAAATTTTTTGATATATTTTTTAATATGTTGACCGCGACGAGAAATCAAAGCGCACAACATGAAAATCACCCTCAAGGAGCACAATCTCATGTCAGTTAAACAAGAGTTGCAATCACCCACCAATAGAATTGCCGGCAGCTTAGTACTCTCGTTTGTCTTATTCATGGTAGCGATACAACTGTTCGGGATAGGCACACCCATGCTATCGGCCCCGACATTATTTTAACCCCGACATTATTTTAACCCCGACACTACTTTAAATAGACGCATTAAGCCTACGCCGACTTAACACCAGGCAAGCCGTTTAGCAGGGACTATCCAATAGGGTTTCCCTGCTTTTTTTTGCCTGCTTTTTTTGTCTGAGCCGCTTGCTGCTATTTTCTGGTAAGCGCTTACTTCTACTTACTGGGCAAGCCCAGTACGGCCTTGGCCAAAATATTGCGCTGCACCTGACTGCTGCCACCGTAGATAGTGGAAGGTCTGGAGAGATAATAGGGATTGATGGGCTTTAGCGTTGAGCCGTCGCTTAACGGAATCACTGCCTCCGTACCGCCAAACTCCCCCGCCGCTTCCAGCATCAGATCGGTCACGCGCTGATACAACTCGGTAACCGCCACTTTCAGTATAGAAACCTCGGGGCCCAACTGTTCGCCGCGCCGCAATACTTCCAGCAAGCGCACGTAAAGCGCACCCATATCCTCGACTTCCATGGCCAGGCAAACGAAACGCGCCTTGAATACCGGGTCGTCAAATAGTCCAAACTCGTTCGCTAAGGCCTGCAAGCGTTGCAGGGGAAATTTAGCCAGCTTGGGGCTACCCAGCAAGATTCGCTCGGCGCCCAGCAAGGCCTTGGCCATGGTCCAGCCCTGGTTGACCTCGCCGACCATACTGGTTTTAGGTATCCGCACATTGTCGAAAAACACTTCGCAAAACTCGGAATAACCGCCGATATTGTCGATCTCTCGCACGGTAATACCCGGCGCATCCATTGGCAGCAGTAAAAAACTAATACCCCGCTGTTTTTTAGCGTCTTTATCGGTGCGCACCAGCAAGAAAATTCGATTTGCCTGCTGGGCCATGGTGGTCCAGGTTTTTTGGCCGTTAACCACGTACTCGTCGCCATCCAGTTCGGCGGTAGTACGCAAGCTGGCCAGATCGGAACCCGCACCCGGCTCCGAGTAACCCTGGCACCAGAGATGCTCACCCGACAGTATTTTAGGTAAATATTCGACACGCTGGGCTTCGGTACCGTAGCCCAGCAGCAAGGGCCCGAGCATGGTGATACCGAAGTTGGGCAACACCATCACCCCAACTCGATCCATCTCTTCAGAAAACATAACCTGCTGATAAGCGGTCAAGCCCATACCGCCATACTGCTGCGGCCAGCCGGGGGCAACCCAGCCTTTTTTAGCCAGGGCTTTGTGCCACTGCAAGGATTGCTCAAAGGTATGTCGCCGCGTGGGGAAGCGCATTTCGACCGGAAAATTGGCTTCCAGCCAGGTCCGCACATGACCACGAAATTCATCGTCGCCCGTCGGTAGCGATTCCACAGCGTCGATTGTCACGATGGCAGTTTCAATACGGCTTTAGCCAGGATATTGCGCTGCACCTCATTGCTACCGCCGTAAATCGTGGTGGGACGTGCGCCAATAAAATCACCCGCGGCGCGCGCTACGCCATCGGCGGTTTCCAGTTCACCCCAAACGCCCCCGTGCTCACCGGCAGCATCGAGCATTAAATCCATCACCCGCTGCTGGGTTTCAGTGTTCCAGATTTTTAACATCGATACTTCGGCACCAATGTGGCCACCGCGCTTAAGCACTTCGACAAAGCGCTTATAGGCCGCACCGAGATCGGCAATATCCATTTTCAACTGGGTGTAACGATCCACAAACAGCGGGTCTGCAAACAAGCCGGCCATATCGGCCAGGGCCTTGAGTCGAGACATCGCGAGGATGGCAAACTTGGGGCTACCAATAAAGATACGCTCGTGGCCGAGCAGCGCCTTGGCGATGCCCCAGCCTTGGTGTTCACCGCCCACCACATTGGCCACCGGCACGCGCACGTCGTCGAAGAAGACTTCGGCAAACTCGTCGTGCATACCCAAGTTGACTATCGGTCGCACGGTGATACCAGGAGTATCCAGCGGCACCAGCAAGAAGGTAATACCCTGCTGCTTTTTGCCTTCTTTGTCAGTGCGCACCAGGACAAAAATCTGGTTGGCATCCATCGCCAAAGTAGTCCAGATTTTGTGGCCGTTAACCAAATAGTCATCGCCATCGCGCACCGCAGAGGTACTCAAATTTGCCAGATCGGAACCCGCACCCGGCTCGGAGTAGCCCTGACACCAGATGTGTTCACCGGCCAGGATTTTCGGTAAGTAATGGGCGCGTTGCTCTTCGGTGCCGTGCTGAATCAATAGCGGCCCGACCATAGTCATGCCTTGATCCGGCGTACGTCCAACACCATAGGACTCATTTACATCCATAAAAATGAGTAGCTTGTTGGCATCTAAACCCATGCCGCCATGTTCGGCGGGCCAACCTGGGGCCAACCAACCTTTTTTAGCCAGGGTCATATACCAGTCACCACACTGATCCCAGTGCATGCGCTCGGGTGGAAAACGCAGTTCTTCCGGATAATTTTCTACAAACCAATCGTGCACCATTTGACGAAAAGCATCGTCGTCCATGCCGTTGTAATTTACTTGCTGAGTCGTTGTCGTGTTTGTCATCTCTATTCCTCCCCCTTACAAAGTCAGTTCAGCGTAGCGCGCGCGATGTGCACTTGCGCTGCCGAGCCAGGAGGACAGGTACATGGCTTTTTTCAGATATAAGCCAATATTGGCTTCGTCGGTGTAACCAATACCACCGTGAAGTTGAATCGCATCTTTGCCGACGGTCAGCGCTGCGTCGGAACAACGCGCTTTCACCTGGCTGGCCGCGATGGCCCGCTCCTGCGCCGAGGCGTCGGAATCAAATACCGTCGCCGCTTGCAACAGAACCGAACGGGAAATTTCAGTCAAGATAAACAGATCTACCGTTTTGTGCTGCAAGGCCTGAAAACTACCGATGGGCTTATCGAACTGCACACGCTGCGCAATGTAATCAACACTAATTTCCAAAGCCCGCGTCATCACGCCCAGTAATTCAGCACTGACCGCTACCCGGGTCTCATCCAGCACAGCGGCAAGCACCGCTTCGCCCTGACCTTCGCCATTACCAGCGGCTGCGACCATATCGCTCACCGGAGTATCGGCAAAAGTAATGTGCCCGTAAAAACCACCATCGACACGCTGTTCATACTCAATGCTGATGCCAGCGGCGTCTTTGTCTACTAAATACAAACCCGTGCCTGTATCCGTAGCGGCGGAAACAATAAAGGCATCGGCACCACCGGCGTCCGGCACAAAAAGTTTCACACCGTTAAGCACATCATTAGCGCAGGTAACGGCGCTGGCTTTTTCCGATAAGTTAGCACGAACTTCCTGCCAGGCCAGAGCGGGCGTCCACTCACCGGCAACCAGCAAGGGCAGCTTTTCTTTTTTAAGTGCTTCGTTATCACCCTTCACCAGGGCGCGAGCCGCAGCAACGGCGGTGGAGACAAACGGGACGGGCGACAAGCCCTTGCCCAGTTGAATCAACACCAAATTCAGCTCAGAGAACGATAAGCCAACACCCTCGTATTCCTCGGGTACCAAAAAACCAAGCCATCCGGACTCCGCCATTTCTTGCCACACGGCTTTATCGTAGCCGGGCTGGGTAAAGCGGCTAGCACGTACGCGTTTTAATTCTTCATCCTGCGCAATAAAAGCAACGGCGCTGTCTTGTATCAGCACCTGCTCTTCGCTCAACACGTCGATCTTGGACTGCAAACTAATATCTTCCACTAGGGACTCCTGTGTTCGGTATTTTCTGTAAGGGTAAATTTAGGTTAAGGGCAATCTTCCCAAACACCAGTGCTCTTGTTTCTGGTAAGTGGTGTCTGGTAACTGGTGGTTGCCTTGAACGATTAATTTCAAACTGCTGGTTTTAATCCTGCTAACTTTAATCCTGCTCCGTCGGCAGTGGTCGCACATACAACACCAGACTGTGTCCGACCAACTCATAGCCCGCCTCTTCGGCAGCTTTGGTCTGCATGTCTTCAATATCTTCGTTATGAAACTCCATAACTTTGCCCGTGACCATGCACACCATATGATCGTGATGGGCACCCCGATTTATTTCGTAACGGGCGGCACCATCGTCAAACACATTTTTTTCGATCAACCCGGCAGCCTCAAACTGAGTCAACACCCGATAGACCGTGGCAATACCCACATCTTCACCGGCTTCGGTAAGCCCGCGGTAGACGTCGTCGGCGGTCATGTGCTTTTGCTCCGACTCTTCCAACACCTGCAAAATCTTCACGCGAGGGTGGGTGACCTTGAGTCCGGCCTTTCTTATTTCCAGGTCTTCGTCAGACATGATATTGTGTACCCCTTCTCACCAAATAGCCGTTTCGGTATTATCACCTCTCGACCCTCTAACTGGAACCCCACAATGCTTCATCACTTCCGCGCGATCGCGTTTACCCTGGCCATCGCGACACTTTCGGGGTGCTCTTACCTCAAACTGCCTGGCGTGCATAAATTCCCTATTCAACAGGGGAATATTGTCACCCAGGAGATGGTCGACCAACTCAGACCGGGCATGACCCGCTCGCAAGTGCGCTATGTTCTGGGCACGCCCCTCGTTGCCGACACCTTTAACCAAAGCCGCTGGGACTACTGGTACAGTGTAAAACTACCCAATGGCTTCGAGTTGCGGGAGCAAGTGGCGGTGCATTTCACCGACGACGCCCTGTCGGGGATTACCGGGGATTACCTGCCTTCCACTGCCAATAATGGGGCTCCGGCGGCGAGCTCTTCGTCTGCCGGTGCCTCTTCAGCAAACACGGCACCAGCAAAACCTAAATTTGAAGCGCCTCTCGCCGTACCGATTCCTGAGGAAAGCGAAATTGGTGTTGAAGATCAGTCTAGCGTTCTCGATCAGGATATCTAAGCCGGCCTTTTAACTAGCCGCTGGCCCGGCTTACGAAAGAGTCCGACTTACCCGGCCTTTCCTGCCTCTTTTTCCGCAGCCTTTTCCGCAGCCCTGCGCGCTTTGGCCTCCGCTGCGCGGCGCTTGCGCACCTCTTTAGGGTCGGCGATTAAGGGCCGATAAATCTCAACTCTATCCATCGACTGCAACTGGTATTCATCCGCTGGCGGCAAGCCCTTGCTACCCAGGGTTTGACTAAAAATACCCATCGCCGCACTGTCCAAATCAATCTCTGGAAACACCTCGGTGATTTTCGACAGCCGCACGGCTTGCGCCGCAGTAGTACCCGCAGGCACTCGCAACGCGATAATTTTTTGGGTATCCGGTAGGGCGTAAGCCACTTCTACGCTTAGTAACTGTTCACTCACAACTTGCATCCAATGCCTAAATAAAGAAGTGCGCAATTTTAACCTATAAAATGCGCTACCCCACAGCCTTTCCGAACTCGATTATCAGGCCTGCTTATCTCCGGCCGCAACGCCATAAAGCGTCACCGCCCGCTCCGTCAGCGAGGTCACCAGGTTATTGGCGACGCTGGTAAACAAGGTCTGCGCGGGTTTGCTCAACAGTCGATGGCTGAGTACAAAGTTAATCTCCAGGCTGACCTTACTGCCCAAATCACCCAGGGGCAGAAAGCGCCACACCCCGGAAAATTCTTTAAACGGCCCTTCTTCCAGGCTTAGCTCAATGCTTTCGGGATAGTGTTGGCGGTTGCGGGTGACAAAACTTTGTCTAATCCCGGCTTTTTTTAAATCGAGTCGCGCTACGACTTCGCTCGACTCGCTGGATAAGACTTCAGCACCCACACAACCGTCCATATATTCGGGGTAGCGCTCTATATCCGTCACCAGATCAAACATCGCCTCGGCGCTGTAAGACACCAGCGCGCTGCGTTGGATTCGCGTTTCACTCATAAACTCATTATTTCCCAGCTAGTCGGTAACTTACCCTGCACTCACCCTGTACTTAATTTGAACTTATCCTGTACTTAACTTGCACTTAACTTGCACTTAACTTGAAAAGGTATCGTACAGGCCATAGACCAGCACCAATGCAATACCCAGGGGACAGACCCAGCGCAGCATCCAAAACCACAAGCAATACGCCACCGAGCCCTCGCCGTTCAACTCATCCTTCGACAGCACCCTGGGCA
This sequence comes from Porticoccaceae bacterium, assembly GCA_018069525.1. Classification (GTDB taxonomy): domain Bacteria; phylum Pseudomonadota; class Gammaproteobacteria; order Pseudomonadales; family Porticoccaceae; genus JAGPUQ01. The sequence goes on from JAGPUQ010000025.1 coordinate 21,305, forward strand.
TCACCCAGGCCACAAATACCGCAATCAACAAGCCGGTGGTTGGCAACATAATGCGGGAGGTCAAAAAGTCCATCCCGTCAAAGAAAGTAAAACCGAACACCGTGTATTCCGACCAATCGTTAAACGACAACACCGTCCCCAAACCCAACACCCAGGCGATCAGTGCTAACAACAGGTTGGCGGTAAAGCGATTAAAGCCTTTGTTCTCAATCAACCAGGCCACCCCCGGCTCGATCAGGGAAATCGCCGAGGTCCACGCCGCAATGGTCACCAGAATAAAAAATACCGTGCCGAATAGCACGCCGCCGACCATATTGCCGAAGGCAATAGGCAAGCTGATAAACAGCAGTTCTGGCCCGGCACTGGGCTCCAGTCCCGGGTGGGCAAACACGATGGGGAATATGGCCAGACCCGCCATCAGCGCCACCAGGGTATCGAGACCGCCCACCATCAACACCGTCTTGCCGATGCTCGCCTGTTGGGGCATATACGCCCCGTAGGCCATGATCGACCCCATACCCAGGCTTAGGGTAAAAAACGAATGCCCCAGCGCAACCAGTACCGATTCACCGGTCAGCGCCTCGAAATTAAAGTGGAACATAAACTCAAAACCGCGGGCAAAATCCCCCTGCTGCCAGGCAAAAACCAACAACGCCACGAGGATCAAAAACAACAGCGGCATCAGCAGGCGCACCGCCACACCCAAACCCCGACTCACCCCAAACACCACCACGCCGGTGGTGAGCAGCATAAAAATCGACTGGTAGTAGATCAGCCCATTGCGATCCGCCCGCAAGGCATCAAAGCGCATTTTCACCTGTTCGGCATTGGCTCCCTGAAATAAACCCTGAGTCATATCCGGGATATAAGCCAGCGCCCAACCTGCAATTACCGAGTAATAGGACAAAATCAATAAGCCAGCCACCACGCCCAACCAGCCGATGCCATTCCAAAATTTCCCCACGCCGGCTTCGCGGGTTAGTGCTGCCATAGTGCGGATCGGGCTTTGCCGTCCCCGCCGACCCAGCATTACTTCCGCCACCATCACCGGAATACCCAACATTAAAATGCACAGCAAATACACCAGCACAAACGCGCCGCCACCGTTCTCCCCCGCGATATAGGGAAATTTCCACAGATTACCCAGCCCCACTGCGGAGCCCGTCGCGGCCATAATAAAGGTCCAACGGCTCGACCAGCGGCCATGGCGAGTGTTCGCCACCGACTGTGCAGGTTTATTCGTGCTTACCGCCATACTGAAACCCCATATCTCATCGTTCAAGTTTAACCTTTATCGCTAACATGCATAAACATCCGCATGTGACCCCGCGCACACGATATAATTAACCCATGGCCAAAAAACCCAAAAAGAAAGACACCTCCCCTACCATCGCACTCAACAAACGGGCGCGGCACGACTACCATCTGGAAGATCGCTTTGAAACCGGCGTCGTCCTGCTCGGCTGGGAAGTTAAAAGCCTGCGCGAGAAAAAAGTGCAGATCGTCGACAGCTACGTCCAGTTCACCCGAGGCGAAGCATTTTTAATGAGCGCCAATATCGTGCCTCTGCCCACCGCCGCCAGCCACTTTGTCACCGAGCCCACTCGCCCCCGCAAATTGCTCTTAAACCGCAAGGAACTGGGTAAGCTCGAAGCCGCCGTCAATCAAAAGGGCTACGCCTGCGTACCCACGGCCATGTACTGGAAAGGTCATCTGGTCAAATGCGAAATCGCCCTCGCCAAAGGTAAAGACAAGCACGACAAACGGGACTCCGAAAAAGATCGCGACTGGTCGCGGCAAAAGCAGCGGATTCTGCGGCACAGCTAAATCGCGCCTGGCACACACCTGCCCAGCAGCCTCCGTGATATAATCCCAGCGTGATTCTGGCGAACCAATACTCGCCGTTCGAGTCATAGAAAGGAGTCTTGTAAAAGAAAGTCACACAGTTTTGGGGGCGTTTTGGATTCGACGCCGGTTACAAAACCTGTAGTGCATGCCGAGAGGGTGACCAATCTCGTAAATCCAAAGTCGCAAACTTTATAGTTGCCAACGACGACAACTACGCACTCGCTGCCTAAGAAACAGTAGAGCGCCATCTGACTGGAGCCGTGCTTGTGCGTCCAGGCTTCAACTACCTCAGGCGTCAAACCCCGGAGTAGCGGCGAAGCATTCAGGTGTCATATTTCACAAGATCGCGAGGAAACACGTCCGGGGTGGACTCGCTAAAACCTAAACCGGAATCGCTACGTTGCGCGCCCTGTCGGTCGGGCTGTGACGAGCTAAATATAATAGACCTGACTAAGCATGTAGAGCTGCCGGCAGCGGACTGACGGACGCGGGTTCAATTCCCGCCGCCTCCACCAATAACAAACCTCACCACTGAAAAGTGGTGGGGTTTTTTATTGGCCGATTCGCAGACTTCAACGCTTTTGCGCTACGGGTGGCGCACAGGACGTGCGTCTGTCGCGTAGGCCAAGGATGGCCGAGAGCGACGCAGTTCCCTCCACCAATAACAAACCTCACCATTGAAAAATGGTGGGGTTTTTTATTGGCCGTAGCAGCAAGATTAAACGCTTTTGCGCTGCGGGTGGCGCACAGGACGTGCGTCTGTCGCGTAGGCCAAGGATGGCCGAGAGCGACGCAAGGATGTTCGTCTGTCGCGAAGGCCAGGAGAAGGTGAGACCACGAGGTCGAGAAGCTGGCCTGGGCCAAGCCCGAGAGCGGCCCAATTCCCACACTAGCCTTATAATCGATCTACATAATCATAAAACTGCTCAATCATCGCCTCAGATCTACCACACTGTTTTTCTATCTCGTAAGCGCTAACACCCATCTATTCACTCGCCTACTTACCATTGACTCAATTCGGCTTTCTTGCACGTATCAAAACCCGATCGGTGTGGTAGCGTAGTTCATCATCAAAGATGGACTGACTGTGATCATCGGCTGGATTAGCAAGCAGGCCTGAACTTTCCTCGACGACAAATCCGGCTTGCTTAAGCAGGCTGATAATCGTCGCGGTCTCGATGCGATGTAATTTCTCATTATCATTCCCGGCCACGCCAACGTGGTCACTTACGACCAGAATTCCGCCGGGTTTGAGGGCTTGCTTCATAGCTTGCAGGTCTTTCAGGGCCGCCGCTTCGCCGCCTTCGTTCTCTCCGCCTTCATTATAGACATCGTGGATATTAAACGCCCAGTTCACCAGGTCGATTGAGCCACTGAACGGCATATCTTCGGCATCGACAATAAGGTAGCGAACATTTTCAAGACGCTCCCCACGCAGCCGCTCGACCATTGCATCGTGGTGCCTGCCACCTATTAATTTTAGTATAAGGTGCGGATTCTGGGCATAAACAAGACCTTCCGGCCCCACGGCCGCAGACAGTATCTCTGTGCTGTAGCCAGCGCCGGTGGTGATATCAAGCACGGTCATCCCAGCCCTCACCCCAGAAAACTGCGCCACTTCAACAGGCTTCCGGCTGGCATCCTTAACATTGTCGTACTGGTCGCGACCCGGCGCATTTTGCTGCTCGGTAATTCGAGCGGCCATAGCCTGATCATTATCGGCGGCCAGGCTAGCGGTAGCCGTCAGGCCAAGCACAGTAAATAAGACGGCAAAAATATAGTGTTTTATTTTATGTATCTTGCTTTTCTTCATCTTGATTCTCCATTTTGGCTCTCTATTTTTGTTCGCCATTTTTGCTAAGAGGGAAGATTTTCTTACACCCAGTTTGTGAGTCTGGAAATGCTACTTACCTGTCTCCTGCTTCAGGTAGGTAGCCAGATCGTTGAGCTGAGTTTCATTCAGATTATCAAAATTTGGCATTTCCCTGTGTTTATAGCTACCGACAATCCATTCTTTTAATTCATGCTCCGAACGCCTGTTTAGCAGTTTTTTAGGCAGACGCTTGAGATAGTTACCCCGGCCTGTTCTCGGGTGACAACTGGAGCAGTTTTCCATAAACAAAGCCTCACCGGCAGCGAAAGAGGCTCGCGCCTCTGCCTGGGATAGAGCGTCATCACTCTCCGGCTCACCCGGCATACATGCCGAAAGCAGCAGGACCATCAGTACAGCAAGAATATTGACCAATTTCACTCTTCTCATATCTTACTCCTGGAGTTCCTGCGTCATGACTACGCATCCTAGTTTTCCACAATCCGGCCAAGGTCGGCAATCGACAGCTAAGACGAAGTACAATCTAGATGATTAAGGGAGCCTCTGATTAATTCCCCACCTAGTTCCGCAATACCGTGGATAGAATAACGAAGGCCCACCATAATCACGACAAATACTTATCCCAGACACCAAAAATGATTAAGCCCCAGAGGAAAAACATCATTGCCAGCTCTAGCAGGGTTTTCCTCGGCTTCTCGGCTTCATAGACAATACTTTTCCGAGCGCTTCTTATATTGAAGGAACCACACCCAGGACAATTTCCGCCGGAAAAGCCCTTTGCTGATTTATAGCTGCAATCCATACATTGGTAGGCCATGTCGCGCTCTTTCGAATTTATTTTTTCTTCGCCAAACTTATACTCAACGGAACGAATCCTATCAAGCCTTGCTAAACCCATCTACTGGACATTTCTCCACTCCTAAACGCAGTCTCTCACTACTTAATACCGCGCGCTATCTGCAACTAACAGCAATTCGGTTAAACGATGATAGGAACGCGCATCCAAACCCGTAATATCGGCTATTTTTTGCATTCTGAAATAGACGGTATTGGGGTGGATCGACAAACGGGCACCGGCTTTTAATACGTTCATATTCGCGTCGGCATAGGCGCGCAGGGTATCGATCAGTACGCCGTCGGACTTTTTGTCGGCGGCGATGAACGCCCTGGCCCACTTCGGTAACGCGCGATGTATTTCTGCGCCGACAGATTGCAACATGATATCTCGCATTGACATATCGGCGATTCTGACCACGCGTTTGGACACTCCCGCCAACTCTAATGCGAGCAGTGCTTCTCCATAGGCATCCGGTATATGTGAGGTAGCCTGCACATCGTTACTAATACCGACCAGAGCCGCATTCCCGACGTCAAACAATGGCAAAGACACGCGTTCGTTTAACGGCTGTTTGGGCGTGGTCCACCCGGACAGGCGATGCACGTCCGAAATTACGGCAATCACACGGTTATCGCGGATATCAATAACTCGAGTGATGGCATGCTGACGCATGATTTGATCGACCGAGTCGACCAGGCGGCGCGCGCGTTCGGAGTTCAGCATTTCGGCCGGATCGACGGAGCGGATAACCGCAACGCAATAGCTTTGACGGCCTTCAAGATAGCCGGCTTCGCGCAAAATATTGGCCACGCGGCCGTCGGATTCATCGTAACCCTGCAATAAAATACGCATTAATTCGCTGCGCTTGTCCATTGTCACGTCGGCCGTGAGACGGGTCTGAGTTAAGTACTCCCTGGCTAGAATAGTGCTGACGGCATCGGTGTATTCCAGGGCAAAATCGGCCGTTGCCGAAACTTGCTGTAAATGTGCGTCTGGATCTGACGCAATTTGCAGCATAGCCTTGCGCAACCACGAGGCGAACACTTTGTGACCACAGCGATAAGCATGCAATGTGGCCTCCAGAGGGAAATGTTGTTTTGCCCGCGTTCGAGCGTGGGCCGCAACGAAACTGAAGTCGCCGACATCGCCACTTTGTAACAGTCGTGTAATTTCTCTGACGTGGTCTGGACCGTGTTCCGCGAGCTGGGCTAAAACCTCAGGATTACGGGATTCGCTAAACGCCGTAATTTCCGCGAGCACAGTGGCCGTCAACTCATCTGCGATCAGTCGGGTATGTTTACTCAGGTATTTGGCCGCGCTGATTCGAACAGCATGGACTCCGAGATTTTCGAGGGCAGTGGTGAGCGCCTTGGTATGGTAATCGGGCATATTGTGTAATCTACACAATTAATCCTTCAAAATCAGGTTATTTTGCCTAGTGTATTGTTATTTTAATGTTGATAGTCTCTGTTTTTCTACTACAAATACTTGTAGGGGATACATACGGAGATAGACAAATGGCTAAATATTTATATGTTTTTCACGGCGGTGGCGCGCCCTCTTCACCCGAAGAAGGCGCAAAGGTAATGGATGCCTGGGGCAAATGGATGGGTGGGCTGGGTAGTGCATTGGTCGATGGAGGGAATCCCGTCGGCAAATCTTCCACCGTACTGTCAGACGGCTCGGTAATCGACAATGGCGGCGCCAACCCGGCCAGTGGTTACAGTTTGGTCGAAGCCTCGGATTTAAACGACGCCTTAGCAAAGGCCAAGGACTGCCCGATTTTGACTAGTGGCGGTAGCGTCGAAGTCGCCGAAGCGATGGATATGTAATGAACCGTGTTGGGAATTGCAATGGGTCCCCGAGTTTGTGTGGCCCATTGCGATGCTTGACGATATTCGGCGACGATATTCGGGGTCACCAGCGATATTCGGGGTCAGAGTACCACGATATTCGGGGTCATGTCGATATTCGGCGATATTCGGGGTCAGAGTACAATTTGTCATGAGATATTTAAAGATATTCGGAGTCAGAGTACAATTTGTCAGACTAGTTGTTGCTTGATTCAAACCTATATTAAATCTTTCAAGGATGAAGGAGAAGAACATGGCAAGGTTGCCACGGTTAGATTTAGAAAACGTACCTCAACACGTGATACAACGAGGTAATAACAAGGATGTGTGTTTTGCATCGAACACCGATTATGCCGCTTATGCCCATTGGCTAAAGCTTGCAGCAAAAAAATATTCGGTAGATGTTCACGCTTGGGTATTTATGACTAACCATGTGCATTTGCTGGTCACCCCAAAGCATAAAGGTGGCGTGTCCAAAATGATGCAATCACTGGGCAGACAATACGTACGATATTTTAATTTCACCTACCAACGAACTGGCACCTTATGGGAAGGCCGGTTTAAGGCATGCCTGATTGACAGTGAAGCTTACTTGTTAGCCTGTTATCGCTATATAGAACTCAATCCTGTCAGAGCAAGAATGGTGAGTGATCCCGGTGAATATCAATGGTCGAGTTATGGTGTCAACGCTTTGGGTAGGGATTCAACTTTGTGTGCGCCACATGTTCTATATCTTGGGCTTGGCTTAAGCAAAAATGAACGATTAGCAAATTATAAAAAATTGTTTGTTCAAGCATTGGATGACCATTTTCTTGATGACTTAAGAAATGCCACAAGTAAGGGATTAGTGCTTGGAAGACAAGATTTTATTGAGAAAATTGAATACTTGAGTAATCGAAGAGCAAGATCAGGGAAAGCAGGCAGACCGAAGAAAGAAATAGTACTCTGACCCTAATTTTCCTCTGACCCTAATTTTCAAGAAAGAAATAGTACTCTGACCCTAATTTTCTAATTTTCCTGTTAATTGCCTTTGTTTATGGGTACTTAAACGACTCTTGCTCATTAAACCATCCTAGATAATTTTATTTATCCAGGACAACCCCTTATTTTTTATAAAAGTACCCGTCAAACTATGGCAGGTTCAACCGGGCCCCGATTTCCTGCCATTTGTCGCGCAAGATCGGTTAGTTATAACCCTCTAACCTGGTAAGACAAAAAAAGGGAGGAGCTCTTACGAGCTCCTCCCTTATAGTGCCTACCCCTGATTAATTCGTCGAGTCGTATAACTCGCCGCCATCAATGGCAACGCTTTTCTTGTTATGTGGCACACACACGTCCACGGTGCCCGAGGCACTACCTTCGAAGTCCGACGCCGTGAAATTGATGTGATAAACGCGGCCATCACCTGTGCCCGAACGCTCGGCGCGCAGGGACACCGTACCGTCGCTATTGATGATTGCGTCAACCGCTGTGTCACCATCGCCCAGACCATTAGTCGCCTCGTCCTGGGTAACACTATCGATCGTAAAAACCGCGTTATCGTCTGGATCACTCACACCGGTGATACCAACCGCCACGAGCTTGTGGTTAGGCGGCCAGAGGCAATCGACCGTCGGCTGCGCTGCAGAGACCAGAGGCGGATCATTCGCATTCTGAACATGAACAACCACCTGGCTAGTTGCCGTGCCCCCGAAACCATCATCAACCATCAGTTGGAACGTGAGATCCTCACCACCGGACATAACAAATGGTGCCGTAAAGCTCGGCGACGCTGTAGCCCCATCTATAAGGGCAACCGATGCACCACCGACCTGAGTCCATGCATAGGTCAGGGCGTCGCTGTCAGGATCACTACTAGCGCTTGCGTTCAACAGGACATTACCATTTTCATTGATGGTCTGATCTGGGCCCGCATTGGCAATCGGATCATTGTTTACATTCGTGATTTCGACCGTCACAGCGTCCACGACATCTTCGAATCCGAAACCAGAAGCCGGAGCATCCGCCGGGAAACCATCGTCGACAGTCAGCGTGAAACCAAGTGTGGCCACGACACCAGGTGCGCCGCCGTCACCACCGCTCGGAGCGCTGAAACTCGGATAGGCCGTGTCTGCACCAGTAATAGTCACTAGCGGACCACTGGTCTGTACCCACTGATAAGTAATGGGATCGTCGTCGATGTCGAAGCTGTCCGAGCCGTTGAGTATTACCGGCGAACCTTCAGCAATCGACTTGTCAATGCCTGCGTCGGCCACGGGGGTGTGGTTGATATTGACAACGGTAATGCTGACTTGATCGGTGTTGATTTCGCCACCATTAGTAAAGGTCAATTCAAAGGTAAGTGTCGCACCTCCGGGCGCGACGGCTGGAGCGGTAAAACTTGGCTGGCTCGTATCGGCGCCTAAAAGCGTCACATTCGGACCACCAACCTGTACCCAGCTCAACGTGCCTCCGACAGGAAGACTCCCACTTCCATCAAGGGTGACGCCTTGAAATTCGTTCACGGTCTGGTCTGGACCGGCGTCAGCAGTAGCCAGAGGCGTGGTGGTAAAGCCACTATAACGGACTACATCTTGTGAAAAATTGTAGAAGGCCAACCTACCATTGTTGAATGCACCATTGAGATCAATTTCGAGCACACCATCCACAAATACCTTCAGCGAACTAGCGGTAAATTCGAAACTGAACGTGTATTCCCTATTAGAAACCCAAGCGGTATTTCCCAGTGTCAGAGCCCGCTGCAATTCAGTAAGCCCTTGCCCAGACGGTGAGCAAGAAGCGTTATCGTCTGTGTGCCCCCAGATCTCGTCCGAAGTCGGTATACCAGTTACGCGAGAAACAGCCAGTCCAGCCGCCGCAGTGTGCCCGGGCGTGCAAGAGGGGGCGGGAAAGTCAAAGGTTTGATTTCCTCCCTTCCAGTCAACCAGCAGGTAATTCGCGTTAGTGTTTATCGGATCACCAGGCAGGATGCCCAGAGCAAAACCAATGTAATCGTCGTCACCCGTGGGAAGAACTTCGATCTTGCCTTGGACAACGCTACCAAAAGCGTCGAAATCACTTATGAAAAACGTAGCCTCCCCATTATTTACCTGTGAGACATTGAGGTTACCTGGTTCGAGAACCCACTCACTAGGATCAACAAATGATTCCGAAGAGTAGGATTCAGCAGTCCATGTACTAAGATCAACATCAGCCGCCTGGGCGGGATTAGTCGTTATGGTAGCTATAGCCATAATCGCTAGCCCCGCAATGCTCGTTAGCTTTTTCTTCGCACGACCGAGATTCCGCACGGCCTGCCTATCAAGAATGGTTTGTATTTTCATGTTACCTTTCCTTTTAATTTTATTTAATGGTGCTGCTTCTAGAGAGTCACACTGTTTTTGCCGGGGATTCCGTCCTGAACGTTGAATACTCATGCTACTTCCGATAAAACTGCAGATCAATGATCTGTGTATCGAGCGCGGTACGGAGCACCTACTGGATTAAATGCTCGTCGACCAACATCCTAATGGCTTTCCAGGGGCCTTTAGGTTGGCACGCTGGAGACCAACCGGTCAACTTGCGCAAATACCACCGGCCTGTTACGTTAAGCCATTTACTTAAGCGCTCTAAGCGATGGCATCGCTATACAAAAATATCTGAATTAACAGCGCACGGGAATAAAACAGGGCCATAAGAAAATCGGGGGTAAGTCTTGCTTTTTATTTTTATAATACGGCTGATCCGCGAATAATAATGCCCGTTTTTTAGCAATCTCACAAAGCCTTATTCGACACCACGACGCCATTACTATCGGCATAGACTATTCACCAGGCGTAAAGGTCACGCCTTCCTTGCCGGGCTGTCCCGGCGCTGACCCCAGCCATCTATCCCTCGATGACAACTCCGACTGGGTTTGCGCCTGCCTCGATTTAATTGAACAAGCCGGGCTCACCGGTGCCGATATGACTGGAGCCTGTCTCGGCGGCAGCTTGCTGGCCGACCTTGCCGCCCACTCACCGCGAAGCGTGGGTCGTTTGGCGTTAATCGCACCCTTTGTTTATAGATGCTTAAACGACTCTTTCTCGTTAATCCATCCTAGATAATTTTACTTATCCAGGACAGCCCCCTATTTTTTATTGATTCCGCCAATAAGATCGGCGGTATTTTTGTATAAATTTCTCCTGAAATAATAATCTTCCCAATAAGCACAAATTTTGATCCCAACCGTTTCTTAAATACTAGCTTTCGCCAAAAAAAGTCCGGCCTTAAGCAGAACAAATTTTACGTTTTGTTTTAATTTCCGCAGCAATCAAGTCACAAAAAACCATTCGTCGACCTGCATCAACTGCGCGGCTTTCTAACCAACGGGCCTGACTGTGACTGAAGTCGACAGTACGTCGAACAGACTCCACCACCCGCTCTTTGGTTTCCTTATCAAGATCAAACCAGGTGATTAAGCCCATTTCAGCTATACCCTTATTCGACTTTATCCGCCAGGGCCCCAATTCTGCTGAACGACGTAAAGCTGTTACAAACTCCTCATCAATCTCTCGCAGCCTCATCTTAGTGTAGGCTAAGCTCACCCAGGTATCGGGCCACATCGGTCTTGTCGCTACTGACTGGCGATACGCATCCAAAGCCTGTTGCCTGGACTCAGTTGCTGCCTCATCTCCAAAGGCTTGCTGAAACTGTTTCCACTCCCAGACTCGCCCTAAACGGTCATAGTAATCCGCGTTAGAGCCGGGGTGAAGTGCGATGGCATTGCTCGCAGCATCAAATGCGACCTGCCAGGCGACGGCATCGGGCTCCACCTTTTTTGCTTCCCAATCCAGTAAAAACGTATTCAACTGCTTAGCCCAAAGTGCAGAAAGCATAATTCTGCCTGAGTAGTACACAAGCACCAGGCTGAAACACAACAATAAATAAAACGAGTATTTACGCATGGCCAGTAATGTCTTCATAAGAAGAACTTAAAAGTGACACTCGGCAATCTGCCAGGGGTTGTCCTGCACTAATTTATGCGCGGCTTCCTCACCAATAATCTCGACCGTCGCCGCTAAGCCCTCGGTCAAAATCGGAGGTCGATGGTTAATATTATGTGCATCCGACGCCAACACTGTCACCAGTCCTTGCTCAAGTAACTCCGCAGCAAATTTACGCACTGGCTTGCCAAAGCGTCCGGCAACAGAACCAGCCGTAAGCTGCAGCAAGCAGCCTTGCTCAAGAAAGGGTTTTAACTTTGAGGGTTTGGCTAATAAGCCTTTGTTGCGTTCTGGGTGGGCGATCATGGGCACAATGTCGCGTGCGATTAACCAGGCCGTGAGTTGTTCGGCTGCAAACGGTATCGCCCCGTGGGGGAATTCCAGCAACAACACTTTTTTGCCTTGCCACTGCCCGAGCATAGGAACACTACCAGCAGCAACGTCCGGCATCCATTCAGTGTCGAAACGCACCTCGGCCGCGGTGGCAATTTGTAAATCTACCCCATGCTCCCGAAGCGCCCCCTCAAACACCTGTTTAGCAGCGGCAATCGTACTGATTGTATTGTCGTGTCGACCGAGATGAATATGAGGAGTGCACACCAGATGGGTAATGCCGTCTGTGACGGCAATTTTAGCTAGCTTTATTGAGGTATCGACATCCGCCGCACCATCGTCAATACCCGGTAACAGATGGTTATGAATATCAATCATCGCATGGGCCTGATTATGCCCTCACGCTTTGGTATTACTACTGTAACCGTAATAATCATAATGATTACTAAAACTATAACCATATTTTTGCGCTTTACTAATGTCTACCTGATTCAACACAACTCCCGCCACTGGAGCATTGCTTTGCAACAACTGCCCCATACCCTTCTTAGCGATCGGCACCGTAGTATCGTCGGACTTAATCACATAAATTACGGCATTGGCAAAAGTAGACAAGACCAGAGCATCGCTGACTGCCTGTACCGGCGGAGAATCTATCACGATTCGGTCGTATTTTTGATCCAAAACCCCAAGTAACTTGGCAAATCGCCGGGAAGACAACAACTCCAATGGGTTGGGCGGAACAATACCAGCACAAATCACATCAATACCTCCGACCGAGTGGGTACACTCATCCACAGTCGCGGTCTCCGCCACGAGATTAGCCAGGCCCGGCGTTTCGATGGGAAAGCCAAAATTCGCAGCCACGCTGGGCTTGCGCATATCGGCATCAATTAATAATACCCGTTCCATTTTTCCTAATGAGAAAGCAAGATTTGATGCCACACTACTTTTGCCTTCTTTCGGTATTGACGACGTCACTACGAGTATTTTATGGGGGTTATCGATCCCCGACAACACCACGCCGGTACGAATGGATCGAACAGATTCTGTAAACGACTTTTCGTTATCTTCTACCGACAGCTTAGCGATCACACTCGGTGTGTTTATTTCCATAAGAGGTAAAATGCCGAGCACCGGCAGGTGCAGATGACTCTCGACATCTTCAGTGCGCTTAAAAGTGTTGTTTAAGGCATCAAGTAACAGCGTCATGCCGACACCAAACATAAATGCCAAAAATCCCGCTAGGGCAACCATCAATTTCTTTCTGGGCTTAAACGGTCTCGTGGGAACCACCGCCATTTCAACCACTCGGGCATTAGTTGCTTCGATGTCCGAGGTCGCCGAGGTTTCTTTTAAGCGCGTTAGAAACGTTTCATACAGTGAACGGTTAGCATCAACCTCACGCTGCAATCCACTCAGTTTAAATTCCTTACGCTTAATGCTTTGGATATCACCCTTACTTTGTTCTACCGACGACGTTAGTGATCTTTCCGATGATCGTGCCAACTGATAGCTACGCTCGATCGCAGATACCACCGCGGCAACTTGAGCCTTAAGGTTGGTCGTGGCGGTTTTGAGATCAGAGCGAGCGGCCTGCATTTTTGGATGCTTTTCACCATAGCGGCGAGATAACTCCTCCACTTTGGTGCTGGCCCTGGCTTCATCGGCTTTAAATATTTGGACCAATTCGTTACTAATCACCACCGGTACCGTCGCCTGACTGCGCCATCCCGATGATTTCATCGATTGAATTTGACGATACGCACTTTCTGCCCCGGCTCGCTGCTGACGAGCATCCGCCAAACTCCGGCTAATCAGGTCTAATTCTCCGGAGCTGACACTGGTGATACCTTCTAGATCAAGCAGGTTTTCTTGTTCTCGGTAGGCTTGCAGCTTTAGTTCCGATTCTGCCAGTTCGCCTTTTAATTCCAGCAAGCGCTGGTTCATCCAACTGGTGGCTGTTAAGGTCATGCTGACACGAGCCTCGAGCTGGCCACTAATATAGCCGCTAGCCAAAGCATTCGCTGCTGCGGTGGCCATAACGGGGTCTTTCATTGCAACAGACACCATTACTAGCTGGGTTTTAGAAACGGGGGTAATTTCAATACGCCCCATTAAACCCGCCACCACTGCATCGTTAATTTTCTGCTCTTCAGACAAAGCAGGAGACGGCACAAGATGTTCCGGCTGGGTGACGGGCAGGTATTTAGTCAACGACGAGAAAATCGCCCCGAAATTTATCAATGGTTCTGGTTGTTGACGTGGGTCAAGTTCAAAGTGATGATTTAGATCCAGTTGTGCAACCACTCTTTTAGCCAGGTCGCGCGATTTTAATAACTCAAATTGGGTTAACAGGTATTCGCGATACGCACCATCAGCCCCAAACATTTGCTCAATGGAAACCACCTGAGCTTCTTCTCGCCCCACTAGCAAGGTCGCGCTCGAACGGTAGACTGGCGTTAAACTTAGAGCGATCAATGTGGTCAACATCACCACAACGGTGGTGAGTGAAATAATCGCCCATCTACGCCGATAAAGAGTTAGCCACAACGCCCGAAGATCAATGACCTCGTCATCGACTTGATCATCGAAAAAAGTTCTATCCGCATTTCTCTTTCTAAACTCACTATCCGAAGCCCGATTCCGAGCAAAGAATTTATCGTCGTCCGAGGAAGCCTTATCCATTTTAAAATCTTCCCATCTTATAATTTTTCCATCTTATAATTGTTCGCTTTTAAAGCATGCTTATGCTAAAAAAAGCTCTGCTCAATCGTCACTATATCACCGGGGTTAATGGGTGCATCCATTGAGATTTTTTGTGGCTGCTTATCGGGATCTCTGTCGCGGATGACAAATATTTTGGTTTTCGAGGCTCGTTCGGTCAGGCCTCCTGAAACCGCAATAGCCTTGCGTAAGGTTAAGCCTGGTTGGAAGGGATAACCACCGGGTTCTTTCACCTCACCATTAACAAAAAAACTGCGATACTCAATGACACTTACCGTCACTTTCGGGTTAATCAAATAACCATCCTTTAAACCCAGAATAATAATGTTTTCCAGCTGTTTTGCGGTCTTGCCTTTCGCTCCTACTTCACCCAAAAATGGAAAAGATACTGTACCGGCATCAGTCAATAATATTTGATCAAAATTAAGTTCTTCTTCACCATACACTTGAATACTAATAATATCTCCGGAGCCCAACTGATACAGAGAATCCCCACCATCGGCAAAACTCAGCTGACCAGGCGACAAAACCCCTGCCAGTAAGACAACCATACAATATCGCATCAAGATCAATTTATTCATTAGGTAGCACATTAAATAGTTGGCAAATCGGTAACCTATACTTGTGAAGGCTAGCCATTTTCGTCTCTGGCCCTCCGCAAATCACAGTCTCAGTTTAGGATTAAAAACTCATCCCAATTTTCATCCCAAGTACGTTACGGTCGTATTCAGAAAATAAGTTATTCGAGTCGGTTTCGCTATACTCATAAAACAAGCTTACATCCAACCAGCGGCGCATTTTATAATTCAAGCCAAGGCTTACAGTATCGACATCGTCTTCACGGTTATTAAAAAATGACGCCTGGTAGTCATAATTTTCAAATTTATAGCCAATATGTGAATTCCACCTCGTAGTCCATTCATGATCCCACGTGAGTTCGGTAGCGGTCACTTCCGTCGACGTTTCCGTTCCGCCACCTTCCCAAATTAAACCCTCACTACTCAGAGTAAAGGTTGAGTAGGTTTTTGGTTGCCACCTAACGGAGGCCGCCCACGATGGTCTGGAAACGCTAGATATCGAACTCGCATCATAATCTCTGTTTTCTCTACCAAAGCTTATACGACCCCCGGTTTTGGCCGTTGCATTCCACTCCACACCCACGCGGTAGATTTTACTGTCACCACTTAACAGGCTTGTAGAAGATTTATAATCATAATCAATATAAATCACTTCAGCCAAAACGCGGGTCTTCGCTCCGACGCGGTAGTAGAAGGCCCCACTGCCACCTTTTCGGTCATACTCGCTCTGCCGATTAAAGGACCCGGAATTACGATTATTATCATATCGCCGCTGCCCCATGTTCAGGCCGATATCAACCTGCCCTTTAGCCGATTTCGCACCAAAGCCATAAATAAAGCCGCCGTCGAACGTGCTTATCTCGTCGCCGGTCTCATTAAAAAACCGATTGGAGCTATCTCGCTCTTGCGTTTCGTCCACATAACTAAGATTAAAATCCAGGCGATGTCGAGCAGTAAATTCAATACGCGCCAATACCTTAGCGTCGTGGTCAGTGTGCGAATCATCCTTACTGGAATGCACTTCGTCATGCAGCAAGTCATATTTAAATTGATATAAATTCAGGCCATCCTTCGCTCTGAATACCAAAGAGGGAGCAACCGTCGTTATCCACGACTCCACTTCACCGCTGCGTGCTCGCCAAACGTTATCGTCGTAAGACTCGCCCACGGTTACAGACGGTATAAATCCAGTTTTGTTAGGATCTGGTTCGAGTGCCAGTGCCTGATGGCTAATTACACTTATCGTAAGCGCGACCAACACCCATGCCATTTTCTTGTTAGCCATCGAAAGTCCCTGTCCGGTTCCTGAGCGACGTTCTTACTATTCTTAAACCCTAATTAATCAATTAGGACTTGCGCTGTTATTGTTAGACTCCGTTGGTGGGCTCCGTAAATGAGCGAACTTGTCACAGATGAAGGGCCCACCGACGACAGCCGTCCTATCACAGAAGGTCGGAGAACTCAGAGTCTCGGTAATAAGCAAGCGATCTTCAGGTGTCGCGCCTTCAAGCAAGGCGTCAATGGCGACCACTAAAGCATCACCCTCGGCGGCCAAAATTTCTGCTTGCTGTACCTCGGTCAACTCAAGCCCGGCATCTAAAAGAGCCTGCACCGTGACTTCATCGGCAAGCGCCGCACTCACACTCATTATCATGGCCAGTAGTAAGGTCACTAATGGCGCAATTAACGTCTTTTTCATGGCTCGCACTCCATTTCAAATCCCGGAGCATCAATTTGCTCTCTGATCGCTGCCTCATTTGTATTGCGTTTTGTTTTTATCTCTAGTTTCAGACCTCAGACCTCAGACCTCAGACCTCAGACTTTAGACCTCTTTTTGATCTTATGTTCCTGACAAACAAGAAAATTGTAACATACCTACCCCACTAATTTTGTATACTACCGAACGTTTTACGCATTTATTTATGCGAATCTGCTTAAATGTACAATAATAAATACCCATCCCGTTGACATGCTATACAACAAACAGGCCAATTCTAATCACTCGACCCCAACAAAAAGCAGACTTTGAGCAATTGCTCGCCTACGCCGTATTAGCTTTACTGGCCTGGTTACCCTTACCTCTGGGCAGCAATCGCCCCTGGTCTTCGATGTTACTGGTGCTCATCACGGCTCTACTGAGTGCCGCCTGGGCCTGGACCAAACTACGAAGACCGTCGAACAAAACAAATAAAAACAATGTGTTACGTCACTCCAAGCCTTTGCTTTGCCTCCTGGCCGCAAGCCAAACATGGATAGGTATCCAATGGTTAACGGGCATCAGCCAAAACCACGGGGAGACACTACGCTACCTTATGCTCGGCTGTAGCTATGGCCTGCTCTATCTGCTGGTCATCAACCTTTTTTATACCCGCCAAAGACTGACTTTATTACTATCCGTCGTCGTCATAAGTGGCGCGGCTCAGGCTTTTTATGGCACGTTTATGACACTTTCGGGCCTGGAATGGCACTTTTTTGCCGTAAAAGAACATTACCTCGGCCATGCCACCGGGACCTTCGTTAACCGTAATCATCTTGCCGGTTATCTGGAAATGACCATCGCCTGTGGAATTGGCCTATTGCTGGCCTTGCGAGGCGGACAAAAATTTAACCTGCGCAACTCTATTGAACTGCTGATGGGCCCCAAAGCCCTAATCCGCCTGTCCTTAGTGATTATGGTAATCGCACTGGTGATGACCCACTCGCGCATGGGCAATGTGGCTTTCTTTAGCGCGCTGACAATTGTGGGTGGCTTGTTTATTGTCACCAACAAACAGCATCGAACCCGCAACAGCCTGGTTCTACTCAGCATTATCCTGATTGACATGCTGGTTATCAGCCAGTACTTTGGCCTGGAAAACCTCAAAGACCGCCTGATTAACACCCAGATATCCGACCAGATCGTCAATGGCGAAGTGGTACAGCAATCCAATGTCGTTCGCGACGATATTTTCGTTTCAGCCCTGCCACTGATTGAGAAATATGCCATCACCGGCGCCGGAGCGGGCAGCTTTGAATCGGTCTACCAACAATACCCGGGCGCAGACATTCAACTGCACCTCGACCACGCCCACAACGACTATCTACAATTTATTGTCGAATTTGGCCTTATCGGCCTATTGCCCCTTGCCCTGTTTATCGTCCTGTCCTTGTGGCACGCCCTGCAAGCCCTACGCTTTCACCAATCACCCTATCGCAGCGGAGTAGGCTTTGCCTCGTCCATGGGGATCTTATCGCTCCTGATTCACTCTTCTACCGATTTTAATCTGCAAATCCCCGCCAATGCCGCTACCTTCACGGTACTCTGCGCAATCGCCGTGCTCGCAAAGCACCACGTGAAAACAGCTCCATGAGAGCCATAGCCAGCAGCACACCGATCAAATTTGCATAAACGTCATACATATCAAACAAGCGTAAAGGTCGAATGACGCCTTGCAGATACTCCAGAATAAAAGCAGTGACCAACATCGCTAGCCAAAACCCGATTTTAGGCAGCATAAGAAAAACCATACGAGCGGTAACAGCCAACGCCAAAAAAGCCACAACGTGATCAATCGTACCGGCATAACCGAAAACAGCCGGAATTGGCGTAGGACGAAAAATCGCGTACAACACAACAGCACTCACGGACAAAAACAAAGCCCATCGCGCTATCACACTATTTTTAAAAGAAGCCATTAGCTTTAAACGAAGTCATACGTTTTAAAAAAAGTCATAAGCCTATTCTGGAAGAAAGGAAAAAATCTGCGCGGGAGTCAAATTTTAATATTGAATCTTTTGAGCAATAACTCATAATTCGTAACTCATAACTCATAACTCAAGCCTCATAACAAAAAGTTCATTCCTTAAGATTTCATTTTCGGCTCGGAAACCTCCCGACCATAAACATCATCAATACGGATGATGTCATCTTCGCCGGTATACTCGCCCATCTGTACCTCAATCATTGCCAAATCGCTATCGCCTTTATTTTCGAGACGATGGACCTGGCCCATTTTTATATAAGTTGATTCATTGGGGTTGAGCAAAAACACATCCTCGTCAACCGTCACTGTAGCTATGCCGGAAACTACTACCCAGTGCTCATTGCGATAACGATGTTTCTGCAAAGACAATTTCGAACCTGGCTTGACCACAATTCGCTTAATTTTATAAAATTCAGAAGCCAATAAAACTTCATAGGTCCCCCAGGGCCGGTGTACCTTATTGTGCACCTTCGCCAACTCGGGCGACCTTAACTTAATTTTCTCTACAACTTGTTTTACTTTTTGAGAACTACCTTTTTTGGCTATCAACAAGGCATCAACGGTATCCACTACCAATAAGTCATCGACATCAATCAAAGCAACCTGACGCTCACCGGACACTAACAAATTATTATGTGAGTCAATATAAATGGGCTGGTTATCACCTTCTTCCATCGCTACCAAAGCATTACCAGCATCTGCCTGACTTGCCGTATTACTACGTTTTACCTCGTCAAAAAGCGCATCAAAACTACCCAGGTCAGACCACCCCATATCACAGGGTACAACCTTGACCTTGCTGGATTTCTCCATCACTGCATAGTCGATACTGTCCGCAGGAATCGCCTGCATCGCCTCTAATTGAATGCGAATCTCTTTCCTGGCGCCGTCAGAGTCAGTCTCGGCAGAATCGATTGCTGCAATAGCCCGCTTACAGGCCTGATACATCTCTGGGGCGTACTGCTCCAGCTCGGCCAAAAACACGCCTGCTTTGAAGCAAAACATGCCCGAGTTCCAATAGTAATTACCCTGTTCGATATAAGATTGCGCTAGCTCTACCGAAGGTTTCTCTTTAAAGGAAAGCACCTGTTCACCCAAGGCCGTCGTTTCATTTGCCCTGTCAACACCCGCACTTTGAATATAACCATAACCGGTTTCAGGGTAATCCGGTTTAATGCCGAAGGTGACCAACGCGCCCTGCTCAGCCAACTGTTCTGCGACAGAAATTGCCTGGTCATAGGCTTGTTGATTTTTCACCAGATGATCAGATGGCGTCACCAAAACCATGTCATCCTCATTGAGCGCAAAACAGGCCAAGGCAATAGCAGGGGCTGTATTTCGCCCAACGGGCTCCAGTAAAAACCTTGAATCCGCGACATTCAATTCAGACAACTGGTCAACCGCCAGAAAAAACTGATCCGTATTAGAAATAATAAAACTTGAATCACAACTATTTTCGTTACGAGTAACCGTATCTTGAAACAATGAACGTCCGTCAAACAATCGAACAAATTGTTTTGGCAACATGGTTCGACTCAAAGGCCACAAACGCGTACCGGAGCCCCCACATAAAATAATATTAATCATTCAGGCACCAATATTAGGTAAAAATGTTAGGCACAAATGGCATAACAGACATTAAACAAAAACAATGCAATTTTTCACGTCCTGAAATTATTCTGATTTTCCAAAAACCAGTCATAAGTCGCGGCTAGTCCCGCCTCCAAAGAGATTGAGGCTTGCCAGCCCAGGTCACTCAACCGAGACACATCTAATAACTTGCGCGGCGTACCATCTGGCTTGCTGGCATCAAACTCAATCTTGCCTTTATAACCCACCACCCGCGCCATAGTTTCGACCAGATCTTTAATCGTACAATCGATACCCGTGCCCACATTAATATGCGAGAGCATAGGTTTGGTATGGCGTTGATACACTGCATTATCAAGATTCATCACAAAAACTGCGGCCTGGGCCATATCATTCACATGTAAAAATTCACGCATTGGTGTACCAGAACCCCAGGCCGTGACAACTGGGTCGTCTTTAACTTTAGCTAGATGGAAACGTCGCATCAAGGCAGGGATAACATGTGAATTTTCTGGATGAAAGTTATCGTTCTCGCCGTATAAATTAGTGGGCATCACCGAGCGGTAATCCACCCCGTACTGTCGATTGTAGGACTCGCACAGCTTAATGCCTGTAATCTTAGCAATGGCGTAGGGTTCGTTGGTTGGTTCTAAAGTACCCTGTAACAACTCCGACTCTTGCATCGGCTGCACAGCCATCTTGGGGTAAATGCACGACGAGCCCAAAAACAGCAGCTTCTCTACCCCCGCAACATAAGACTGATGAATGATATTTGCCTCAATCATCAGGTTTTCATAAATAAACTCTGCGGGGTACGCGTTATTGGCGTGAATACCACCCACTTTGGCCGCCGCTAAATACACCTGGTCGATGTTTTCATTTTCAAAGAAACCTCGCACCTCAGCCTGGCACAACAAATCAAGCTCGTCGCGATTACGGGTCACGAGCTCTACATCGGCACAGGGTTCAAGTTGCCGGACAATGGCGGAACCCACCATACCTCGGTGGCCTGAAATAAAAATTCGCTTTCCCATATTTCTCTACTTGATATGCCCTGAGTCTTTTAACTCAGGATTTAAGATTTTTTATGACTCCAGGCTGACATTAACCTCATGCCCATGCGCTTTCAATAAAGCGTGCCGTTTAGCGATATCCAGGTCATTGGTAATCATCTCGGCACACATCTCTTCCACCGAAATCTCTGGCACCCAGCCTAATTTTTCCTTAGCTTTGGTCGGATCACCTAACAAGGTTTCTACTTCCGTCGGGCGAAAATAACGCGGGTCAACCTTTACCAACACATCGCCAACCGATACCCCCGGTAGCGGCTCTCTGGTAATGGCTTTAACGGCTCCGGTCTCTTCCAGGCCTTCACCACTAAACTTAAGCTCAATGCCTAACTCAGCCGCCGACAGCCGCACGAAATCCCGCACCGATATTTGCTTGCCGGTGGCAATTACAAAATCGTCTGGCGTCTCTTGCTGCAACATCATCCATTGCATACGCACATAGTCTTTCGCGTGCCCCCAATCCCGCAGTGCATTCATGTTACCCAGATACAAACAATCCTCCAAACCTTGCGAGATATTGCACAGGGAGCGAGTGATTTTACGGGTCACAAAGGTTTCGCCACGGCGCGGGGACTCGTGGTTAAACAAAATACCGTTGCAGGCATACATACCGTAGGCTTCCCGGTAGTTAATGGTAATCCAATAGGCATACATCTTTGCTACCGCATAAGGCGAGCGAGGGTAAAAAGGAGTCCGTTCTGTTTGTGGACTCTCCTGAACCAAACCATAAAGCTCTGAAGTCGATGCCTGGTAGAAGCGCGTCTTCTTCTCCATACCGAGAATACGGATCGCCTCCAGTAGGCGCAAGGTACCCATTGCGTCCGTGTCCGCCGTGTACTCTGGTGATTCAAAAGACACTGCCACGTGGCTTTGCGCACCCAGGTTATACACCTCATCCGGTTGCACCTGTTGCAATATGCGAACCAAATTAGATGTGTCTGTTAGATCACCATAGTGTAAGAAAAAATTCTTATTCGACTCGTGAACATCCTGATAAATATGATCAATTCGCTCCGTATTAAGCGAAGACGAACGACGCTTAATACCATGAACCTGATAGCCCTTCTCCAATAAAAATTCAGCCAAATAGGAGCCATCCTGGCCGGTGACTCCGGTAATCAATGCTATTTTATTGTCCATTTATATCTCTACTAAAATTTTTCTTGAACAGCCATTGCTGAAGAAAATACCAAACAAACCGGGGATTATGTTTTAGATAGCGCCGCCATAATCGCCCTGGCTCACAACAAAGTCGAAACAACCATTCCATGCCGATACTCTGCATCCAGCGGGGTGCGTGTTTTTTAGTGCCCGCAACAAAATCGAACGCCGCACCAACACCAATCATGACACAATTCAGCTGCGCTTTATGCGCTGCCATCCAGATCTCCTGCTTGGGGCAACCTACCCCCACAAACAGCACATCAACTCCCGCTTGATTAATGCGCTCTGTAATAATCTCATCTTCCGCTTGATCTAAAGCACGAAACGGCGGCGAAAAATCGTATGTTATCTTGATTTCAGGATATTGAGCTAGTAGATTAGACTTAACCAAATCGAGAATGGCCTGCGAGCTACCGCCGTATAAGCCAACATTGATCAACTTCTCGCCACTCCCTGCACACAGTGCATGCATAATATCCTGGCCCCTCACCTGTGCTGCCTCTTTATGCCCTAAGAGCTTTTGAGCAACCGCAATAGGTTTGCCATCAGGAATCACCAAGTCGGCGTTATTTATTAGCTCACAGAAATGGGGTGAATCGAAAGCCTCCATACACATATGGACATTGGCCACACACACGTAAGCCCCTTTATTAGCAGAAGCCGACTGTAAAATTCGATCGACGGCAGGCGCTAATGCCGTTACGTCGACATCCATTGCAATAATGGTAACTCTACTCACCGCGTCCATTCTCGTCTCACCGCATTCATTCAATCAGCCTAACTATCATACAATTACCTACCGTTTGACAGCCAAGACTCATTCTACTGTCTGAACCGAGACCTCAAGGCTCTAAATTCAAAATCTGCTTATTATCTTCAATCGCCTGGTTATAAATATCCATTAATATTTCGTAGTTCTTGTCGGGCGTATATTTTTCCTCGTACTCTCTTCTAGCATTACGCCCCATCTGTCGAGATTCTTCGGGATGACTAGCCATCCAACGTACTTTGTCGGCAAGATCATTCGCGTTACCCGCTTCAAAATGCAAGCCAGTAACACCATCCGTAACAATCTCGGCCATGCCCCCAAGTCGGGATGCGATAATTGGTAAACCCTGAGAAAACGCCTCTACAAGCACCATTGGAAAGCCCTCATAACACTCTGAAGGCATTACTAGAAAGGCAGCCTGCCCCATCTCTTTACGTACCGAATCCTGATTGAGCATCCCGAGTGCTTCAACCTTGTCACCGGTTAAATTAGCCAATTCCCCTTCCAGCGGCCCGGCACCTGCTACTCGCAACGACACATTGAGCGATCTCCAGGCATTTAAAAGCGTCTCCATTCCCTTTTCCTGGCTTAAACGCCCAACAAAAAGTGCACCTGCTTTATTTGGGTTAACGTCTTCAGACAAACCGGCATCAACCACAAAATTTGATTTCACTGCTATTTTATGTTCCGGGAAACCCGCTTCGATAAATTTATTTTTCGCAAACTCTGTGAGCGCAATAAATCTATTTACCTTATGCTGCCAGGTACCCATCGACCGATGTTTCGCTACCATTCGCGCTACCGCAAGCGAACCGATAGCCGACTCTCTGTAACAACCGTGAAGAACAGCTTGGTAAGCTGAACCTTTAATACATTTTTCACAAACCTTTCCATCACGCATCAATAGCCCACCCGGGCACATGGTTCTATAATTATGCAACGTTTGCACAACTGGAACACCTGCATCAATACAAGCATCGTAAATAGAGGGGGTTAGCAGAGGAAAAAAATTATGGATATGAACAATATCAGGTTCGTATTGTCGGATTTTTTCTCTCATCCATTTCAACGACTGTCGAGAGTGTGCAACCTCCCAAAATACTTGCAATTTAGACTTAAAAGAATCGATTTCATTGTTATCCTTTAGTGCTGAGAAAACTAAGAGGCCCATTTCGGCAAGCAATTTAATTTCAGCATCCATTACACTATCTTCGCCGCCTCCTTGCTTATATCGATTATGGACAAACAATATTTTCACAAACAAACATCCCAGGTATCAAATTAGACATCAACGGTTCTCGACCGCTCAAACAACTGAAATTGCTGCCATCTCAAGCCGATCAACCCCATAGTAAATAACATATATTGAGGCTCCTCCATCCACTGAAAAACCCACCCAAAAACCATAACCGTTATAACCAAAAATTTTGAAAAAAGGTCAACCGAGACATGCTTCCACACCAAATAATATATGTAAAGATAAACTGACAGCCCAACTAAGCCAATATCACCAAAAATTCCAGCCCAGGAAAAAAACAATGAAAACATGCTGGAACCAGTTAGACTGTTAGACATGTAATGTCCTTGATGCAACACCCAAATTTCAGTCGTTAATGGTGAAACCGTTGCACCCAATTTATCTAAATAGCTGGAATACTCTGGCAAAAGCATTGCCAAACGACCAACGGTATGCCCCGGACCCAACCCAAATAGAACGTTAAGAAAGGAGTCATAGGCATCAAATATCACGCCAAAAACAGAAAACTTTTGAACAAAACCTTCTTTCAGAAGATCAATTTCAACCCAATTGCTTAATTCTGGAAAAACCGTTTGAGACATTTTGTATAAAACAATACAAGACGCAAAAATCGAAACAGTCAAAAAAAATACTTTCCTAAAGCTATGCAAAGTAATCATCGTTAACAATGCCGAAGCAACCAAAAAAACTGCAAAAACCTGTTTGGCATCGGAAAATACTACGGTAGCAGCAAAAAGAATTGATATTGGAATACACATTGTGATGTACCTGAACGAAAATCGACCATATAATTCCTCCCCTAATAAAATAAAATAAACAGCTAAACTTAACGCTATAGCTCCCGAAAGATGAGAACCCGCACCCATGCCAATTAAAAGCCCTTCAACGTCATCACCGCTATACCCTTGAACAAATCTCTGATATAAAATAAACATCAAATGAACAATAGCCACGAACACCATTCCACGCCTAAATATCAGCACCCCTTTCCCAGACCATTTAACTGAAATAATACAAAGAGCAAAGACCGGAGCTTCCATAAGAAGCACAAAATCTAAAAGTGCATTAACAAATCCAGCCTCATTAATAATCGAACTAAATAGAATCAATAAAAATAAAACAATTCCTGCATACAAAAACGGCTTAGTTATGGCTGACTTTGATGCTCTTATTACCAACACAAACGACAAAAAAACTAGCGGGAAATGCACAAAATTTATCACAGATGGAAATCCAACATAGGAAGCGACTCTCGAAAACATAGCCGCACCGATAACGCACAAAAAAATCTGGGAAAAAAGCATATTATTTCATGCTCCCATTAATTTTATCGTATACCGTAAAAACCTGATTAGCCCAACTCAATTGCTTTGCCCTACGCAATACTCCTTCGCTTAATTCGCCATTCAATTTTGATGACCCTAGATGTTTTTTCAACGCATCCCCTAGTTTTTTAACTACCTGTAACTCCGTGCAACCGTTAGTATCTATCGTGTAACCGCATGTTTCGTCTACGATAACACCCGGCCCGCCCAAGCTCAGGCAAATCACCGGAAGTCCATTACCCATCGCTTCAAGCACAACCATGCCACCCGAGTCATGCAGGCTTGGAAACAATAAAACATCATGACCCTGGTATACCTCATCGAGCCCTCCTCTTGGCATCCATTCCAGCCACTCTACCGCGTGTTCAATGCCGAGCTGACATGACAGATTTTTTAACCATAGCTTATCCGGCCCTTTGCCAAGGATAGTCAACCTCGATTCAGGAAGGTGCTTTAGCAATAAGGAAAACGAACGAAGCGCTAAATGAACACCCTTCCAATACAATAAATTTCCCACATATAAAACCCGAGGCTCAGGCCAAATTTCAAATTTTTTTATAGGTTTTTGAGGTGAGATATCTAACGCTATTCCCAGCTGCACAGAAGTTTTATTGTGAAATTTCTTTGGAATTAGGTGACAAGTATCTTCCGAGGTTACATAAATTTTCGTTGCAGTATGAAATGTCATACGCATCAACGGAGAGAATTTAACCCATAGGTTAGCTAGATCCCGAATGGCATCTATCAAACAGCCTCGCGGTGGATAACTTTTTCGTAATCGAAAAGGTGTTCGCTCCCCCCCCCCCACCGGGCCAAAAATAAACGGTACACCCAACAACCCCAAAAAACTCGGCTGCCTAACGCTCACAAAAGTCACATGATGAATCACATCAAATGAATGTTTTTTGACGAGCCGCTTCGCAACGCTATAAATACCTATTTGCCATAGGAAATAATAAAGATGGACTCCACGCGCACCTTTCTTCCACGACTTAAGCCAATCAGGCAGGTCGTAATAGGTAAAATGCAAGTTATCACAAGGAGCCTCTGATAATGCGGCGATTATCGAGCGCTTGTTATTAGCCCTAGTTATCACATGGACTTGATGCCCGAGCTTCGCTAATTCTATAGCCCAATTCCAGCCAACGCCCGGCTCAGAACCCTTATTTGGCTCGCAGGCATAGGCGGAGAGCAAAATATTCAATTCGCTAACACCAACGGAACTTGTTCGATCAGAAAATCCTTGAACTCACGGTTTTTATTACCATTCTTCTGAAACACCATACCCAGAAGATACAAAAGCACCAAAGCTGCGTGATCTACTTTCTCAATCTCTAATTTTTGAAGATATTCTTTGATCAACCGCCCCGACAGGAACGATCTTACTCTCTTATTATCACCAAATAGATACGCTTGAATATAATGGAAATGACAAAGATCCCATAACGGCAACCCATCAAACTCTGAATCCTCCCAATCTATCGCCGCTAATTGATTATTCGGCTGCCGCTTTAAGTTCCAGGGCGCAAAGTCACCATGGACCAATACAAGAGGAATATTTTTTTTTCCCTTAATCTGATTAATTGCTTTCTTAATTACGCCTGGAAGCTCAACAAATGAACCTCCTCCTGAACTTTCTATTAGACCGCATAAAATATCCTTTTGATGATCCAAAGTTGTTGTTGTATGCCTAGGCAACTTCAAGAGAAAATCAATATGGCTACGCGTCAATTTCCTTGACGTAAGCCTGCCTGAAATCACTGTCTGCCACGTGGGTCCATTCTCGTTGTCTATAGTTAGTAATTTTGGAACATTTCTAACGCCCAATTGAGCCAATGATTTGAGAGTTTCTGCCTCACGTTTTAGGCTTATACGCGCACCGGATTCCAACGCCACTTTCATAATCACTAGCGGCTGGCCCGTGTTTAAGTCAACAAAAGTCACTACCGCCTTTTGCTGCGATCCGCGGGTACCAACATAAATAACCGGCGAAACTACCTTCTTACTCCCCGCTACTATTACTCCCCTAACAACATTTGCAGTCACGCCCGTCACACCCGGCATTAGAGAAGCACATCTTAGGGAGTAAAGACATCGCAGCACAAACCAGGCAACTTGAGATACCAAACCATAAGGATGCCATTGAGCCAACACTTTCTTTCCCAACAGCGGGTTAGCAGGTACTATCCAACGCAGCTTGTCATTTTTGGAAATCACAAAATACCGCTCATCATACGACGACACACTACCGTTCTGGTCGCAGGCGGCCAAATTTATTTCATGAAGGACTGTTTTAATCCGCGCGCTTTGAACCATTAAATTTGTTCCTTTGCTTCTCACGTACTTGCATATAACTAAGGACTTCCGCTAAAACTTCATTAACAGTTCTATCTAACGATTGCGCGGTATCAATCACAACGCAATTACGCCGCTCTTTTGCAAAGGTCAAGTATGCCTCCTGCTGTCGCTTTGTTTCAGCTAGTTTAACCTCCGATTTTCTTGCATGAATCACTTCGCAGGGAGCATCCAATACAACAATAAGGCCCGGATCAGGAACAAACCGCCCTAAAAACTTGGCAATCCGCATTCCCGCCCCATACCGGTATCGTTTTGGATCGACATAAATGTCATAATAATATCTGTCCCAAATGCGCAACGTCGCATTCCGATGTTTATGAAAATAATTATCATACCAATATAATATTAACCACCATCCCAACTTAGCAATGGATATCACTTTGTTCCTGGGTGGCATACTGTGCGGATCATCTATAACTAGCCCGACGCTTGATCGAGATCTCTTCAAATCGGGCTTTAAGTGAATAAAAAATATTTCCTTCGCAACGCCTTCTAATTCCCGAGAAATTGCGGAAATAACTGACGATTTTCCTGACCCATCAACGCCGAGAAAGCATACATTTGTTATGGGGTACTGAGTAAACTGGACTTTAATTTCATCTACATGGTGCCTGACAGCGGAACAAAATGCTTTTATTGGATTCTTCCACAACTCACCAATAATTAGCTGGAACTTAATACTGGAAAGCAAAGTAAAAATAGCATCTCTATCATCATCTATCACGGCATTTAACAAAGAGTTTGATAGTTTTCTACTCAGAAAGCCCTGCAATATCTGCAGCACCTCAGCTCTATTATTAGCAAATACTGCCTGGACATTTTTTTGGTATTTTTCGTTAATCCACTTACCTATTAAGTAACTTGAAAAAAAAGAAATAACGGCTTCATGACAAGGAGAAGGCCTCATGAGCATTCCACCTGATGAGGGCACTTCTATCATCTTATTGAATACTTCGTCACAACCCAGGTAAGGAAGACCTTTCCAATAGAAATTAGACGGCACGAAATCAAACTTGATTGCGGTTCGTGCATCACCCCAACTAACACCATAAATAAAAATTGACTTGACATAAAAACGTCTTACAATCGTCGTAATTATTACTGAATCAATATCTTTAATAATCTTAACAATCGCTTCAAAATCGCTCTCCCGGATAAGCATATCGATATCATTCCCGGAGCTTCTATTAGGCAACCCTTCGTAATTACGCAGGACGCAGTGATCAATACCATCCCTATCCATACGATCAATAAAAAATTCTAAAAAATTAACTAGCGATATCACCTAACTTCCCTTTTTTCAAAAAAATATTTAAAGTTTAAAAATATCATTAACTTTTTATGTAGTAAAATTATCTCGCCAAGCCCTATGCTCAAAACCGCCAAATAAATCGATTTTTCACGCATCAAAAATCAATACTTACAACAAACATTTCATTCTTCCGGAACCCGACATAACACGCAAAACCCATCTGAAAAATATTGGAATACAGAAATTTTTCTAAGCAACTTATTAATAACTGCCGATACTTTCCCAGAATCACGCCAGTAAACTTTCCATTCAACAGCTTCAATTCCACACTTTTCAAATAAACTAGTTAGCGTTGACAGAGAAAAATAACAAACGTGGTCAGGATGAACCTCTTCGTTAAACCAAAATAGTCGGAATATTCTTTTTATTGGCGCAAAATTTGGCACGGTGATCAATATTAATGAGTCTTTATCGCACACACTTTTAAGGGACTGAATAAAATTCCCCATGTTGGGGATATGCTCCAACACTTCTCCGGCAATCACCAAATCGAATTTTTCATCGAAGTAATCACCAAGCAACTTCACATCCGAATCAACAACATGGAGATCATCAATTCCAGCAGCTTTCATAAAAGATACACCCATATCTGAAATATCCACTCCTGCCAATCTCGAAAATTTTGCATTTTTAATTATACGCTGATGAAGAAGGGATCCCTTTTCAACCTTTCGCTTTGTAAATGGCATATCACTACAGCCTACATGCAAAACTTTTTTATAATCAGCCTGCCGAAAAATGTACTCCTCTCTATCGACAGACTTTATTCTCTCTAGTTTCATTTAACGATTCCTTTAATTACTCTTAGACTGCCTTATGGATACAGCCCTAGGCTTCATAAACTCACTGTACTTAACAAGTATTTATTCCTCAACCACCTACAGATTTCCAAATAATATCAACCATCTTCACATATAGAGATCTTTTAGAACCGAATCTGCGATGGCAGTCCAGTTTAACTTTTCTTCTATCAAATTTAATGACCTACGACCTATCCCCTCAAGCTTTTTAGCATAAAATAATTCGCCAAATACTCCCATTTCTTTAGCGATAATTTCAGGAGTATTCTCACTAAGCACAATTCCATTACTATATTGCCTGACATATTCACCCATATTGGCTTCTTCACTAATCAGCAAGGGTTTTGCCAAAGCCGCCGCCTCTAATACCGCTATAGGCATTCCCTCCCATCGTGAAGTATGCACAAAAATATCCATCTTTTTTATTGTGCTAAGTTTATGGTCGCCAAACCTAGTGCCGAGGAAGCGGATTGATGCTGACGCACCCGCTTTCTCCGCAAGCTGGCTCAAGAGCCCCTTATCTGGACCATCTCCTATTAACCAAAGCTCACCTTTACCTCCCATTTGTTTATAAGCAGAAAACCCTTGGATCAACAAATCAAGCCCCTTGTGATCCCAGGCAAGTCTGCCGCAAAACCCAAATATAGGACGCTCATTAGGCTCTTCACACGCAACCGTGACAAATTTTACATCTTCGCATGATTGGCCATTGGGAATTAAGATGACCTCAGCCGATGGATATAAATTCTTTATATCACTTACTTCGCTTTTACCTACTGCATGAATTCTTGTTGCGCCGGCAATAAGCGCCTTTTCAAAAAATCTCATATATATGGCTTTAGCTATTTTGTTCTTTTCCATACTACGTGAGTTATATCCGCTATGTGGCGACAATACCCACGAAATTTTATTTCTTTTTAATCTTTTGCTAACAGAAAACAGTTCAGGTAAAAATACCGAGTGCAAATGAAACATCACGTCTTCTTGATTAATAGCGTCAATAGTAATATTAAGCTCAGTTGAAAGCAAAAACCTTACCTTAGATGCTAAAAATAATTTCAATGGATAGTCATGCTGGTGTCTTATTACATCCGGCGTTTCGGTTAGGCCCCACACCTCCACATCAATTCCAAGGCGCAGCTGTTCTGTCGCCAAATTGTGGACTACTTTATTAACGCCATTCATCGTTTCCGGGTTCGCCTTCCCTTTAAGCACATGAATCACTTTCATCCAGACGCTCTCTTTTTTAACTGTGTTTTAAAGTACAGCAATAAACAAAAGAGCATGATTATTTGCGTACACAGAATACCCATCATAGCACCGTCAACACCCCACTTTCCTACCATCACACCTGCAAATGAAATGGAAAATATCGTCATTAACATATAAGTAATAAAAATTGGCTGGGAGGCATCTAATACACGTAACCCTGCTCGGAGTGGTAAGCTAAAAAATATGAATACATAGCAAAGCGCGTACCAACGTAATACATAGCCGTAGCCTTGGTACTGCTCACCGTAAATCAAACGAAGCAATGTGTCTGGAGATAAACTGACTGCCAAAGCAATCACCACTGTTGCCCCCCCGCCCCAGAAGGATACCTTTAACAGGTACTGCTTTAAGCCCACTAGTGAATCCTTCATAAAGTGTCGACTCGCTGTTGAAGGTACTATATTTTCTAAGCCCTGAAATAGAATGTGAACAACCCCTATAATATTTTGAGTTGCCTTGAGTGCCCCCACCGCAACTGGCCCTACAAGACTACCTGTGGTTAATATAAAATAGTTGCCTGAGGTCCACTGCATTATGGCCGATGCCGTTAACCATTTCGACAACACCCAGTGATTTTCAAATACGGACCATAATTGACTCGTATTAAAGTCCAGTTTATCCAACTGAAATAAACCAACAAGAACCGCTAGAGCAGAGCTTATAGCAATTATCCACAGAACATCGGCAGCGGCTGGGGAAGCACGTAAGAAAAACAACATCAACAGACTGATCTGCCCCAAATAGCTGACAGCATCATTAATCAGCGCTGCTAGTGGCCGCGCCTCGGCAAAGAACAACCTCCTTAAAAAATCCTGATTCTGGAAAAAAAAAAGACTCATCGCTAATGGCAACGCGAGATGGGCAACTTGCCACTGCGGGCTGATAAGATTGCTGAGAACAATCCCCAACCATAGCAATAAGGATGTAACAGTAGCGAAGATAAGCTGTTGCGCCACCACGGCGCCGTAATAGCCGGGCCTCTCTGTATCTGACTGCTTTGGCCCTATCGTCATCATCGGCGCGCTGATCATTGCCATTTGAATGGAGTTGACGAACAGCACGGACATCCATACCAAGGTAAATACACCAAAGGCTTCAATGCCAAGAAACCTCGCTATCAGTAGCCCAGTGAGAAAATTAACGCCACTGACCATCGCCTGATCGACGAGAGCTAAATTTATATGGCTATACCGTTTTAGGAACTTTTTTAGCATAAACTTTAGGTCGAAATTCTTATATTAAATGCCGTGCGCCGAGAATTGAGAGGCCTATAACTCAACACCCAGGACTTAAAGCGGGCTAAGAAGGCGGGAGATTTCAATATATATCTCTCGCCAAAAGTGATAACGGCGTTTTAAGCAATATTTTAATATCCTGCCCTACAGACCAATTATTAATATAGCTTAGGTCGTAGTCTACCCGCGCTTTCATCTGTTCCACGGTTTCTGTTTCACCTCGGCAGCCATTAATTTGGGCAAGCCCAGTAATGCCCGGCTTGATGCGGTGCCGTGCCATGTAAGCGTCAATTTTGTCGGTATAGTAATTATTGTGTTCCAGTGCGTGGGGGCGCGGGCCGACGAGCGACATACGGCCCTGCAAGACATTAAAAAATTGTGGCAGCTCATCTATAGAGGTGCGGCGAATAAATTTTCCTACTTTGGTGATTCTACTGTCACTTTGGGTGGCCTGTTTCACCTGCTGATCATCGTGCAAGTACATGCTGCGGAACTTCCACACTTCGATAATTTTTCCGTTCCAGCCCAGGCGTTTTTGCTTAAACAGGACAGGGCCGGGAGAGCTTAGCTTGACGACAATGGCGGTTAAGATAAACACCGGCAAAAGTACAATGACGGCAGATAGTGCCAGAACTTTGTCGATAGTCGTTTTTATTAACGCAGATCGCCTATAGGCCGTTAATGGGCTTTCATTGAGGTGGATGGCGGGCATGCCAGCGATATCTGAAATGGAGTGGTTGAGCAGTATTAAGCCTTCGAGGTTGGGCATCCATATTACATCGACGTTCATATCCAGTAGCTCGATATAGAGTGCCTCTATTTTTTCGGCATCGGTAATGGATAAAGCGATATAGAGCTTTTCTATATTATGGCTAGCGAGCAAGGAACTTAGCTGACTGACATCACCGAGGACGGCTGGTGATTGCTCTATTTCGACCTCGCCGCTGTCGCGGTGGGAGATAAGCCCTACCAGGCGTTCGGTCTCATTGCCTGCGGTGGCTTTTACCAGCCTGTTCGCTAACTGGCCGACACCGATGATCGCGGTATTGGTTTTGTTTTCGTCGCGGGCAGACCACAGCCTCGCCATTTTGTGCAGGCTGCCAAATGCGATTACCTGAAACACCATGCCCAGCACGGCCCATTGCAAAATAACTTCGCGGGAAAAAACGGCACTGGTTTTAGAGACAAAACCGACGGCACCCAGAGTAACCAGCACCGTTAACCAGGCCAGGATTAGTTTCCAGGCGCCGGTGAGGTAGCCCTCGTAACGGTTATAAACCCGTAAAATACTGTAAATAGGCAGTGCAAGGAGCGGTGTTAAGACCATCAGCACCAGGTAGGGCGGGTCGATGTGGCCGCCCTTGATGATGGTCAGGCCGGCTAGCAGTATCAGCAGTACGCCCATGGCGACAAGCCACTGAATAAAGAACGTGAGGCCCCGTCGATATTGGCGATGCGCTGTTTGTGGAGGGTTCATTTCAGCATCTATTTATTTGTTTAAGTACAGGTTTGCCTAAGCGGTCCATCGTGAGGGATATTAACAGAAAACCGCTGTCGCATGACCAACCCTGGGACTATCGGCTGTAAGCCAAAAGAGCAGGCCAAAACAGAAAACCCCGGGGATAAACCCTGCTAATCAATCCTGTTATTTTTTGGATGGCGGTCGGTTTCGGTTTTTCCCGGTGTTGTTGCCGCTGTTATTACCCTTACCGCTACTCTTGCCACTGCTCTTTCCATTACCTTTTCCTTTCCCATTACCCAGGCGATTACGAATCCCCAGATGCTGGGTAGAAAAAGTTCGTTCTTTACTCCCCTTCCCGTAATTCCCTGTGGCGTTCCCTGTGGTATTGCGACCGCGTTTAAGTGGGCTCTCAGCGTTGGGTATTAAGCACCCTTCCCCGTCACCGATTAAGTTCGCGCGTCCGGTGCTGATCAGGTGCTCCCTGATCATTGGCCAGTTGGCGGCGTCGTGGTAACGCAGTAGGGCTTTATGTAGACGGCGCTTATCGAGATCGCGCACGCGACTGACTTTTTCACCGCGCTTGTAATGCAAAGCACGCAAGGGGTTGCGACCGGTGTGGTACATAGTGGTGGCGGTGGCCATCGGCGAAGGATAAAAGGTTTGCACTTGATCAGCGCGAAAATTGCGTTGCTTGAGCCACAGGGCGAGTTCGACCATGTCGTTCTCGCTGGTGCCGGGGTGTGCGGCGATAAAGTAGGGAATTAAATACTGTTTTTTACCGGCTTTTTTGCTGTATTTTTCAAACATGGCGGCAAAGCGGTCGTAGGAGCCGATTTCCGGCTTCATCATTTTTGACAGCGGGCCTTCTTCGGTGTGCTCGGGGGCGATTTTCAAATAGCCGCCGACATGATGGGTAACCAGCTCTTCGACGTATTCTGGCGATTCCACAGCGAGGTCGTAGCGCAAACCCGAGGCAATTAATACGCGTTTAACGCCCGACAAATCTCGAGCCCGGCGATACAGCTGTATTAAGGGGTTGTGGTCGGTATTTAGGTTGGGACAAATGCCGGGATAAACGCAGGATGGCAAGCGACAGGCCGATTCGATTTCGGGGGATTTACAGGACAGACGATACATATTGGCGGTGGGGCCACCGAGATCGGAAATGGTGCCGGTAAAGCCGGGGGTAAGATCGCGAATTTTTTCGATTTCTTTAATGATGGAATCTTCGGAGCGATTTTGAATGATGCGCCCCTCGTGTTCGGTGATGGAACAAAAGGTGCAGCCACCAAAACAGCCGCGCATGATGTTCACCGAGAAGCGGATCATCTCGTAGGCGGGGATGCGCTGCCCCTCGTATTTCGGATGGGGCACCCGCGCATAGGGCAGGTCAAACACGGCGTCCATTTCTTCGGTGGTGAGGGGAATCGGTGGAGGATTCAACCACACTTCGGTGTTTTCGTGGCGCTGCACCAGGGCGCGCGCGTTACCGGGGTTGGTTTCCAGGTGCAGCACTCTAGATGCATGAGCATAGAGCACGGGATCGGCTTTAACCTTGTGGTAAGCCGGTAGGCGAATCACCGTGGTGGCGCGATCAAGCTTTTCTCGGGGTGGTACGAAGTGTAAAACCTGCTCGTGGATCTCGTCACCAGCTGACGCTATCGCACTTTTGGCCGTAGCACTTTCTGCCTTGTTCTCGACCCGACAGCTACCACCCGTGGCGGCGGCAAGTTCTTCGTCGGTCTCGTAGGGGTTGGACATCGACTCGATTGCACCGGGGCGATCCACCCGGGTGGAATCCATCACCACCCAGCCATCGGGTAAATCTGTGCGGAGTACTGCGGTGCCTCTAATATCGGTGACCCGATTGACCGGCTGCCCACGGGAGATACGGTGCGCCACTTCCACGATGGCTCGCTCGGCATTGCCGTACAGCAAGATGTCGGCCTGGGAGTCGAACAGTACCGAGCGACGCACTTCATCGGACCAGTAATCGTAGTGGGCAATACGGCGCAGACTCGCTTCAATGCTGCCCAGCACAACGGGCACGTCCTTCCAGGCTTCGCGGCAACGTTGGCTGTACACAATAACGGCTCGATCTGGCCGCTTACCGCCTTCGTCATCCGGCGAATAGGCATCGTCGCTGCGCACTCGCTTGTCGGCGGTGTAGCGATTGATCATCGAGTCCATATTGCCCGCGGCGACCCCAAAAAACAGATTGGGCTTACCCAGGCGCATAAAGTCGTCTTTGCTACGCCAGTCGGGCTGATCGATGATGCCGACACGAAAGCCCTGAGCCTCCAGTAATCGACCAATAACCGCCATGCCGAAACTGGGGTGATCCACATAGGCATCGCCGGTGACGATGATGACGTCGCAACTGTCCCAACCGAGAACGTCCATTTCCTCGCGACTGGTCGGCAGAAACGACGCGGTGCCGTAACATTCCGCCCAATACTTAGGGTAGGACGACAGATGCGGGGCTGTTTGCATGGGGAACTCTGGGTTTAACGGGCGGCTATTTTACCAGTGTTACTTGACCAGTGTCGCGTCCAAGGTTATTTGATCAGTGACACACCCAGGACGCGCAAGGCTACAGCCCGGTTTTTAGCTCGGCGTCACAAAGCCGCCAGTTAGGCAGGAATTTGTCCATAATGGCGTAAAAATTACGGTTGTGAGATGGCTCAAGCAGGTGTGCCAGCTCGTGCACCACAATGAATTCAAGGCATTGAGGCGACTTTTTTGCCAGCTCCAGGTTGATACGAATGGAGCGCGCACTCGGGGTGCAACTGCCCCATCGGCTTTTCATTTTACGGATACTGAATTTCGCCACCGAGACGCCCATGGTGTTTTCCCACTGGGCAATTAGCGGGCCGAGCTGTTCTTCTAGCTGCTGGCGGTACCAGGCGTCTAACGTTGATCGCCTGCTGTCTTTATCGGCACCGGGGCGCACCTGAAGCCGTATTGTTTCTTCGTCCACAGTGACTTTCGGATGAGCATTGCGCTCTATTACCTCCAGTAAAAATCGCCGCCCCTGAACGTAATGGCTTTCGCCATCGATGTACTCGTCGGGTGCTGAGTGGACTTGAGCGCGGCATTTATCCTGTTGTTTTTTTACCCAGGTCAGATTCGATAGCACAAAGTCCTGGATCTCAGCGGTTTTCATCGACCGCGGCGCGGATACCTTGACGCTGCCATAGGGCGGCAGCACACGCAGATGTAAGCGCTTGATTTTTTTCCGGGTAAGCTCGAC
This sequence comes from Porticoccaceae bacterium, assembly GCA_018069525.1. Classification (GTDB taxonomy): domain Bacteria; phylum Pseudomonadota; class Gammaproteobacteria; order Pseudomonadales; family Porticoccaceae; genus JAGPUQ01. The sequence continues at coordinate 58,888 of JAGPUQ010000025.1, forward strand.
ATCAAGCTCATTAACTTTTAAATTCATAATTTATAATTCATAAGATGGTTGCTTAAGCATCGCTGTCAGCCATCACAGTTAATCAGCACCATTAAGCTTGGCAGGGCAAGCTCACATCATAGGGGATACAATATCGGAGTCCAGTGTAAATCCTTCCCTCATACCACAAGCTCGATCTTGAAAAGGCTGAGCCTCAACAACATGACTATGCAAAAATGATTGCTCCAAAATGACTACACCAAAATGACCATACCCACCGATACGTTTATCGCCCCTGTCTGCCATGAAGACATTGATATCTTGTTTGAAGATGAGCACATTCTGCTCATTAATAAACCCAGCGGCCTGCTAAGCCTTTCGGGCAAAAACCCTTTGAATAAAGATTCAGTGCATTTTCGTTTGGTGCAGCAGTTTCCGACGGCAACGATGGCACACCGCCTGGATTTTGGCACTTCGGGCATTATGGTGTTGGCGCTAAACAAAACGGTTAACGCACACCTCACCAAACAATTTCAGGATCGCACGGTACTTAAAACATATATCGCCGTGTTGAACGGACATCTCGCAGACGATCAAGGTTGTATCGATGCGCCTATTGCGAAAGACAAACCCAATTTTCCGCTACAAAAAATTTGTTATGAGAGCGGCAAACCGGCCGTGAGTCATTATCAGGTGACAGAGCGCTTAACCTCCCCCTTGAGCACCAGGGTCGTGTTTACACCGGATACCGGGCGCACACATCAGTTACGCATCCATAGCCGCGAGATGGGCCATCCGATATTAGGTTGTGATCTGTATGGCACGGCGCAGGCACAGGCGATGGCCAAACGTTTGTTGCTGCATGCGCTTACGCTGGAGTTTGACCACCCCATCTCTGGCGAGAGGGTTATGGGCAAGTGTCCTTGCCCGTTTTAAGATGGCCCGTTTTAAGATGGCCCTTTTTAAGATGGCCCTTTTTAACCTGACCCTTTTAAACTGGCCCTTGCTAATAAGAAACAGAAGCTTGTAGGCAGTCGTATTAGTTTTTGCATAATACGAATGCTTCTGCCTGACTTTGGATCAAGCAAATAGATAGCGATACTTTGCGAAAGCTTTATAACTAAAGATATTTAAAATTGAAAGGTAGCGCTGAACACGGTTTCGTTGCGACGATTGCCCGCCTCGCCCCAGAGGTCGCCCAGCGACCACGGCCCCTGCTCGCTACCGCTTTCCCGCCAATAAAAATGCTGCTCCGCCTTAAATACGATGTGTTTCGTCCACAAATATTCCAGCACGAGCTTATTATATGCGCCCGTTGAGCGGGGGTCATAAGCAAACACGAACTGTGGCTTCCAACGTCCGGCTCGTCCATAACTGGTGGAAGCGGAAAAAGTAATCACAAATTCGTCCCGGTCTAGTCGATTGGTATTAGTACTTACAAATCGATCCGCTATTACTTCACCACCAATGCTTGCTGGAATTACCGATGAAACACCCTGGTAGAAACTGCTGTGATCGAGGTATCGCCGCCAAAAGAACTGGGTCGAGATAAAAAATGTACGTTGATCATTGAGCAACTTAATCCAGGTCGGGCGATCAATACCCAGCATTACCACTGACTGGCGAACCGTATCATATTGATCCCCGTCTGAATCAATTCCAATCGGTGCGCCTGCCGCGATGGATACGGGGATGCCTTTGGTTAGCGTCGTTTCCAGACGAAAGACCGACTGAGTGTAGCGGTCTTCGGAGTAATTGGCCGTAAGACCAAGCACGTGTGTGCGCGGATAAACCTTATCGACTACAGCGCTTAATGTTTGGGTATCAAGGTTGAGTTGTGTCAGATCGCCACGAACTTTAACGCCCGGGGTCGCCGAAATACCGTAGAAATAATTAAGGCTAACTCCGACATCACCCAAGATACCTTTAAAACGGAAGCCGCCCTGGCCATTCCTTAGCTTTCTATCGGGCCTAATATCCCGAATGGTGAGATCCAGATCAAAAAGCTCATCGCCTATAATGGCTGAATTCGCGGTCTCAGCCAGGCCGGCTCCGGTAAACGCCCATGGGTGGCGCGGGTCAGTCGAGACCTTGTTCGGCTGAAAATCCCACGGTATTACGATGAGTTCAAAAAAAGATTCCTCAAAGGGGCCTATCTTGCCAATGTCATAAATACCCCGAGCCATCCACAAGGGAATACGAATGTCCTCCCACGATTCCCTGCTCCAGTGCCAGCTAAGGTCAAGCGGATTAATCACATCGAGCGCTCGGAAATTATCTGTTTCGCCCCACACGACCTGTTGACGGCCCAATCTCAATGTAAAAGGCGGCATTAGAAAATCGACAAAAGCCTCTCGCACTTTATACTCAGATTTACCTTTGTCGTCGGTATCCTCGTAGCTGTCTCGAATGTCATAAACAGAATCATAGGCGCCGCGAGCAAGAAATGTGAACGTTGCTTCTTCAATTGGCCCGGTTGAAAAACGACCAAAAGCTTTATTGTCCTCCAGAAAATAATATTTACCTTCTAGCTGAGCGGTATTGCGCTGCTGGATCAGCTCACCGTCGTGCAAACCCGAAGCACGCATTATATTCTGAGCTTTCACATACCCTTCGAGTTCCAGGTTATCGGTCACATCGACAATACCCCAGGATACTGCGGGGAATAGCGTAAGACTCAAGAAGCTCAAAAAAAGAGCAATGCGGTTTCTAGACATAATCATTTTTTAACCTTGGATACAAAAGGGAACTCGCAGGAAGCCCATGACGTAAGCGGCCTGCATGAAGATTTTTATCGATTATTCTAACGTCGACCGCTGATCATATTACGCAGAGAATAAAACTGCTTGGCTCGGGCCGGGGTGAAGTCTCGCTTAGCCACGTGACAGTGGGTAATCGTGGCGTGAGGCTTCTTCGCATTGATATCGGTTTCGCCAAGATGCATAAAGACCTTGTGCCCAATATTTTTGGAGAAATCCTGTTTCACATAGGACGACTGTGTGGCTGGCTCGGTGGCATAACTCTCTGAGTATTTGAGAAAATGCTGGGCCATGCGCAGCAACTGGTCATCTTCCTTATCAAAGGCGAACATCCAGTGCGTCCAATAAGTTTCCGCATCGATAAAAACAATTCGGTGGCTATAAGGGTGGTCTTTAGCTTTCGGCTCGATGAGTATTACGTGGGTATCACGCACCTCCCACCGGGTCTTGTGTGGCACCCACAGGCTGGGACCACCAATCTCTGGGTTATCACTAACGTTGACTGTCGCAAGCACCTTGCGTTTGCCGAGATAAGCCCAGTTGTTTTCGTAAACTTTGCCCCCGAAACCATTTAGATCTTCGCGAATCATATCCATACCCATCATCTCGCCGGTACGCTCGGAAGCCAGGGTACGTCGGGGCTTGCGCTGGGCGGGCATATACAGCCAGCCGGAGTCCTCTTTATAATGATCAACATATTCGATGGTCATGTTTTTAGCACCGGCCATATCTCTTGGAGATCGAAACTCCATAATTTTCTTACTTTTTACTTCTTCATAACCGGGCACTAAACTTTTATCGCCCCGGGCATAGGTGGTGTTAACCGAGGTATATTCCATTTCGCGATCCAGGCTGCCGTCTTCACTGCGCAACCATGTCACCATAGGCATGTTGTAGTCATTAGATCCAGGGCGCCATAACATGTTCCAAAGCACTTTCTGCGCTGCATTTGGATCGTCACTGTTGATCTCGGAAAAAGGGAAACCACCACCGGTAAACCCGACAAGGGTGCCCTCTTCATCTAACTTATAGCCGGAGGCCATGTTCTCGCCCCAAGCGTCGGGCGCTGGGTAGTGCCCGGTTGCCGCAATCTCCATCTCCATGCCATCAAAAAAATAGTATTTCCATGCGGAATGAGGAATCAATGGCTCTAGAAGGCTTTGTCGGTCTTTTTCGGTGAGATGTTGACCCGGCATCACGGTTTCAGCACCAGGACGAGAGTCCTCAATCCATTTCATTAAGGACTCGTAACTTTGATCTTCAAGCGCATAAGAAGGCGCCGCCAGCCATAACAAGACGCCCGCCATCAGTATGCGCGGAGATGTCCGGCGATAATGCGTACCGTTGGTGAATTTCGCTTGTAGTTTCATGGGAAACCTCTTTCTTTAAGTGCGATAAATTATAGTTCCGGGTTCGATTGAATGGATTCGAGATAAGTGGTGAGGGCAGATATCTGCATACGAGCCTCGGTATCTGACTTGTCTCTTCGAAACAATTTTCCCCATACCGGCATCTGTCGAGAGCCATGGGCGGCAATGGGCTGCTCCCCATCAATATATTTCTTGACCAGAGTTTGGGGAAAAACGCCCCCATACCGAGTACTTATATAGGTTAGGTCAGGGGGAAATGCTTTTAAACCGGCAGCTGCTGGCCCATCACCTTTCCCGCTCTCGCCATGGCAGGAGCCACAATAGGTCATGTAGATATCTTTCCCCCAGGCTAACGTCGGGTTTTCCTCCCCGGCCAGACCAGCCCGGGTAAACCCCAACAACGCAACCAAAATCATGACCGTAATACCCGCATGATGCTCGTCGCGTTTGGTTTTTACGCTCGGATTTTTATCGTGTCGAATCATATGTCGTCCTCTATAAACCTGGCATCCTTAACAAGGTGTTAATTACAACTTGGGGAGCCTTCATCAGGATTTGTGATGATCCGCACAACACCGATAATTAGCACGGAGGGTAAAAATATGCGCACCCAGATCTTCTATCAATATATTTCGATATTCCAGGGGAGTCAACCATTAATTCAATTTTTATAAGAAAGTACAGATATTACGCGTTGTTACCAAGCCAACATGGGCGTGCGGGGTAATTTGCGAAGCCTTAAAACCAGGTCATTAATATCCTTCGTAAACAACATGGCCACGGCTCGTCTCCGAACATAGAAATCAGCCATCACTCTTATTGATAAATCAAAAGCATCGCTAAATATATCGCTGGCCGCCTTGTTTAACGAAGGCAAACCAGAGGCGGCAAAGGCTTTTGGTCGAGCCAGTATGGCAGAGGGCCGGTAGAATTTTTAGATATTATGGATAAATGGCGCGCTGATGGCGATTTAAAAAGCATGGGCATTCGTTAAATAATAGTTTTGTCCAACACATGTCGAAATTTAGTCGGCAAGTGCCGCAAAGGCAAGCAGCAAACCTCGAGGGCTCATAGTAAAACTCAGTTCTTCCCGCACCTTATCAAGATCAGCGCCGGGGCTGATGGCAAAGTTTTGCATCATCATCACCAACACCATTTTCATTTCAAGTAAGGCCAGACTGCGACCCGGACATAGCCGAGGGCCCGAGCCAAAGGGAATAAATGCGCGCTGATTAACCTGGCGCTCGCCCTTATCTCCAGCACCGACTCCGACACTGGCACCGGCTCCGGCACCAGCTCCAACATTGATTCGGGCATTTGCTAGCCAGCGCTCAGGTTTGTAGCTTTGCGCGTCGGGGAAATCACTGGGGTTAATCGCCATTGCTCGAGCTAGTATCGTCACAAAATCGCCTTTTTTAAAACTTAAATTATCGACAATGCAATCCACGTTTGCCTCTACCACATTGAGTGGCGCAACGGGCTTCAAACGCATGGCTTCGTGGATAACGCCATCGAGATAGGGCAAGTCTCTTAGTTGTTCAAATTCGGTAATGGGCGCGTCGCCCAACACTGAAACGATCTCGGCACGCAACTTATGTTGAACTTCGGGATATTTAACGAGAAAGTAAATCGTCCAGGCAAGAGAGTTTGCGGTGGTGTCCTCACCTGCCAACAACATCGTCATCACGTTGTCGGCGACTTCTTTTTCGGAGAAGCCCTCTCCTTCTACAGCAACATCTTCACTCGTTGCGGCCATGAGCAAGGATTGCAATAAATTTTCAGGGTTTTCGCGCAGTTGTGGACTATCGTCCAGTGCTTTTTTCGCCTGCTCAATAAATTTTGTCACCGCTTGATAAACAATGCCCACAGATTTTTCGGCTTCCCGGTCGGCAGGTAAACGAAAATAGTGCCAGTAAGCAAAGGGCATCAGTAAACGGCGCTGCAGCGTCGGGAAAATTTTATCCAGATGCTGTTGAATCACATCGCCTTCGGTTTCGAGGGTGTTGGTGTCCTGACCAAAGGCCAGTGAAGTGGTTACGTCAACGGTAAACCGCATCAGGTCAGACTGCACATCGACAACTTGCCTGCCCGCACCTGACCAACGCCGTCGCAGACGATCGGTAACAGCCACCAATACCGGAAAGAATTGCTTTAAATGGCGGGTATCAAGGGACTGCATAATCACCGGACGCTGTTTACGCCACCGGCTACCCTCGGCCATAAATACGCCATGAGTGTTCATCCCGCTAATACTCACTACTTCTAGTTGACTAGTACGACGAAAGGTATCTGGACGCGCTTTTAAAATAGCATTGGAGATACCCTCGTCGGAGACCACAACCATAGATTTTCGACCCATCCAACATCGATAAACCGCGCCATGTTGCTGTGCCCAGGCTTCTAGAGTGCGATGGAATGCGCGACGGTCGATACTGAGCATATTGCCCAACAAGGGTAAAGGGCGGGGACCAGGCAACGATTCCATCTCCAGAAGATTCGATCTAGAGTCCGAGGTCGGGGCGTGCTGTGTGGCCGCATCGTTAATACTGGGATCAAAAGAAATTTCAGTGTCCCTAGTTTCAGTGCCGCTGGTATCAGAGTCCCGAGCAAACGTCGCCAATTCGCTAGCACTAGCCAACACTTTGCCAGCTTTAATTTGAAGGGGTAACTTAGCGAGACAAATGCCGTGACTATGACTTTTCTTGCCGGTAACACAATCGAAACGCCAATGATGAGTGCGGCAGACCAGCTCACCATTCTGCAATTCCCCTTCCGCTAACAAGGTGCCCATATGCGGGCAACGGCCTTCGAAGGCCTTAATATCACCCGCATTATTCACCAGCACCAGCTCTACGCCATCAATGTTGACGGCGGTAAGCGTACCTACGGAAAGGTCCATTAAATTAGCTAAGGGAATTAGGTGATCTGATTGTTGCGGGGATTGCAATGTCATCTTTATCTACCTTTAAATGGCGGCTGCGATATTTTTACAGTTTTGATGGGCTTTAAGCACCTTAAGGCCCACTGCCGCTAAACTTGACGAATAACCTTGAATTTTTGATCCAGAAAACACGACGATATCAGACTCGTTGGTCTTCCTGGCTTCACACCCCCGGCCTTGGTCCGAGATCGAAACACGGTTTATTCCTGTAGTGCTTTATGGTAGCTTATCAGCGGAAAATTACACCTCGATGTTACGGAGCTTGAAATGTCTCAAATTCATAAACCACGCGCTATCGTCGGCCTTACGGCTGCTTTAGTTGTTTCTATCTCAGCTTACTCTGCGTTGGGTCAAGCGGCGGACTCAAGTTATGAGCCACCACTCAACTCTATAGGTCAACCGGACATTCAGGGTGTGTGGGATTTCCGCACTCTGACCCCTCTCCAGCGCCCTGAATCCCTGGGTGATCAGGCGGTATTTACGACAGAAGAGCAGGAAGCTTTTAAGGAAAAAGCAGTCGATTCCCTTGATGTTGATCGGCTTAGGGAAGACGAATCTACCGATGCCGCAACGGACATTGAAGGTGCCTATAACAATTTCTGGTTCGATTACGGTACGGCAATGAGCGATGATCGACGAACCTCGCTCATCGTTGACCCCCCAAATGGTCGCTTGCCGGATCTTACCCCAGCGGCAATCGCACAATTAAAGGATGCTCATCTGCGCGTTCAACCGGTGCGGGATATTCTCTCTATTGGCCTCACCGATTTTCGTCCGGCAGGGCCGGAAGTAACTGGCCTATCTGAGCGTTGCTTACTAAGCTTCAATGCGGGTCCGCCTCTGAACCCAAGCGCCTATAACAACAACATCCGGATAGTACAGACACCCGAGCATGTCGTGCTGTTCACCGAGATGATTCACGATGCCCGCATTGTGCATATGGCTGACGGCCCCCAACTACCGGCAGAACTCGAGAAGTGGACAGGAGCATCTCATGGGCATTGGGACGGCAATACTCTGGTGGTCGAGACCACCAACTTGACTGGCAAGACACCAACGTTTCAGATGCCGATTGATCTCAATGATCCCAGCAGAAACGGTGTAGTAGGTGTTGGCAAAAACATGAAACTCACTGAAAAATTTACACCAGTCAGCGAGTCGAGTTTAATCTACGAATACACCATTGATGATCCCGCCACCTTTACCCAACCCTTTACCGTGGCCATTCAAATGCAGGCGACTGAAGACCAGATATTTGAATACGCCTGCCATGAAGGTAATCACGGCTTAGCGGGTATGTTGAAGGGCGCACGGCAAGCTGAAAAAGAAGAAAAAGCCGCACTCAACTAAATAGCGCATAAAGAAGCGGCCCTACCAAAACTACGGAGTGTAAAATGACCAGGTCCAAACACTTAGCTCAAGCTACCGGCCTCATGGCTATGTTGTTTGTTTCCATCTCAGCTTACGCTGAGCCCGATCAAGCCAGCTCAACGCCCGAAGCAGTGAAACGTACTAGCTTTGAACCCGCGCGTAATTCTGAAGGCAAGCCCAACATGCAGGGCATCTGGGATTTTCGTACGCTCACGCCACTGGAGCGCCCAAAAGACTTAGGTGATAAATCGGTGTTCTCCGCAGAAGAAGCGGAAGCCTTTCGTCAACAAACGATACAGGTTAATGACACTGATAATAAAAAGGATCTGAATCTTCCCGCAGCGTTCGATGTGGAGGTTCCGTACAATAACTTTTGGTTAGATTACGGCACCGAAATGAACGAAGACGGCAGAACCTCGCTCATCATTGACCCCCCAAATGGCCGCTTGCCCGACCTCACACCAAAGGCATTAGAGGGTTTGAAGAACAACCTTTTACGTGTTCCACCCGTACGCGATATCGTCTCTATCGGCCTCACCACGTTTCGTCCACCGGGACCGGAAACACTCGGGCTTTCCGAGCGCTGCCTCCTGGGTTTCAATGCCGGGCCACCCCTTATACCAAGTGCCTACAACAATAACCTGAGAATAGTGCAGGCACCTGAGCACGTACTGTTATTTACGGAAATGATTCACGACGCGCGAGTGGTGACAATGGATGATCGTCCTCTCCTACCGTCGGAAATCAAGAAATGGTCAGGCGAGTCACGGGGCCATTGGGAGGGCGACACCCTGGTCGTAGAGACTGCTAATTTCACCGATAAGACACCGGCTTTCCAGCTACCTCTAGACCTTACTGACCCTAGCAGAAATGGCGCAGCGGGATCCGGTAAGAACCTGAAACTGACCGAGCGATTCACTCTCATTGCTGATTCACGCCTAGTCTACGAATATACAGTGGACGACCCCAGCACATTCACCAGACCTTTTACCGTGGCCATTCCAATGCGGGCGACTGAAGAGCAGATATTTGAGTATGCCTGTCACGAAGGCAACCACGCGATGGAAGGAATGCTGGGTGGTGCACGACAAATGGAAAAAGAGGCCGCTGGCGCAGCGCTATAAGAGCGCGCGATTTATCTCCCCAACTTACTGTTTTACCGTTTGCTTTCCTGCAACGCTACCTACGTTGTAGGAAAGTGTTGTAAGAAAGTGTTGTAGGAAAGTGTTGCGGGGACGTGTTTTGAGGAAGTCCTGCAAAAAAGTACTATGGGAAAATAAAAAGAACGGGAAGGATTTACCTGACGATATAAAAAAGGCTCTACTAACTAGAAAAACCGACACAAAAATAAACTGCTGCGCAGTCTGCCACCATATCAGCCATATCAATCAACAGACATAATCATAATCCGCTCTCACGAGCTAATTCACCTGTCGTCGAAGAGGGTTGGGAGTCTCGGCTACAAATTCCGCCAACTACTCTGCTCTGGAGAGCTCTAGCAGCTCCAGAACGTCCTGCACCTGGACGCCCCAATAGACGGCCCAGCCACTGATAATAACCAGCGAAAAGCCGACCGCTACGATACTCAATGTTTTAGTTGTCATACTCACTCTCTCACCAACTTTCTCTCAGCGCGCCCGCTGTAATGATTATAAAGAATCCTAGGAAAATCCAATCCAGCGACCTGAAGAAGCCACACCAAACCAGATTAATAAATTTGTAACAGCGACCAGTTTAACTATCCAGGGCCGTAATGTATCTGACTGAGACAGCGTCTGACTCGAGCCTTCGGGGTATACCAGACCGGGGGCTCTACGGTAAACCGCACTGCGCAGACTCAGAATAAAAACAATACCCATACTCAGGCCGGCCATTTTTGCAAAGAAAAACGAGTTATACGCCAGTTTCATGGCGATGGCAGAGGCCTCATAAATACCGGAAAGAACAATAAATACCAGGGCCAGATAGATCCACTTTTTGGTATTTTCAATCACAAGACTTGAGGGCACATCTGGTAACACCACGTTCAACATACGTAAATCACCTAACAGAAGCATACCGCCCAGCACCACCATGCTGGCAATATGAATCGTTTGTACCACCGCAAAAATACCAGACGACGATTTGGAAAACTCTGCCAACATCGACCCGTCTAGCCATTGGAAAAAAAATACTACATCCATCTTTCTATCCCCTCGGGGGTCTCTCTCAAAATTTTTATTAGAGCTTGATTAACAAAGCTCCCCATTAAACGTGAGCAATAACAATATTACTGCTCAAATGCCGCCATTTCATTCACACACCCGGCTGCCCAGTACATAAAATAAGGCAGCTCTTTGGTACAGTCCCACCAGTCATACGCCATCGATCGACCTGCACCAATAACCAGAGTCCAGAGCCCAAGCGACAGTGCCGCGCCAACCCGTATACGTTTCGGGGGAACGGGGTCATTATCCCATGCCTTCATCGCTGAGGATCTCGTCATCTTCCGAATCAGAAAGGCGTTAACACCGGCAGCAATCAACAACACGACTTTAATTCGAAACCAGATGCTTTGCGTCGACCTGACAGGAATTGCGTAGAACAACAAAGCCCCACTAATCACCATGACAATAAAACCGATCATCATCGGCTTATCCAGGCGTTCGACTATTTTTGAGGCAGGAATATTTTTAAATGCCACACCCAGCAAGCGTAGGTCAATCACCAGTAACATACCGAGGAAAAGCATCAGGGTTAATACATGAGCCGACTCGACCCACGAATACATATATAAGGCTTCATGCAAATCTGTGCTCGACTGAAATGTATCAAGCCAAGACGCAAATCTGAAAAGTAGCTCGTTGAGCATTGTTTTTGCCGTCCTTTAAATCGGTGTGTTTAAAAAAATGGCCAGCCCGTATGTGGCCGAGCCATTAAAGCGTTTATTACACGACATTCCATTGATGTGCGTCAAGTTGTTGCACAGGCTCGGGTAAGGTAGCTTGTTGAAGTTGGCCCAAAGGCTTTTTTAATTTATTCAGAGTGCTATTCCCGAGCATTATTTTCGGGATTGGCTGCGCCGTCGATTTTAGCGTACGTGACAGCCCTTGGCGAGTTTTAGGCTACACAGGAGATTTTCGTGTCCCCCGATCAAACAAATTGTTGCGCTCCACACACTTCCCATCCAGGTCTTAGATAGGATATGCTGCTCGTCTGAGACTACAATTTATCGGAGGCTGCTCTTGATGTCTAATTTTAAATCTATGCGAATAATAACTCTATTGTCAACCTTGGCACTGTTGTCGGGCTGTACCCCACCCGCCACTGAATCAATGACCGAATCAATAGATGGCGCGCTAACAGATGCCACGTCTACTGCTGATACAGAGGCTAACTCGTCCGACGACGGTGCTTATAAGGCGCCCCGCGCCGCCGACGGCATTCATCCAGACCTTAACGGTATCTGGCAGGCACTGAACGAGGCCAATTACGATTTGGAAATTCACATGGCTCGCCCCGCCATGGCGCTACGGGACGGCCCTGCCGGACCGATAGCTGCAAAAGATGTCCTTAAGTTAGGCGCGGTCGGCGCAGTGCCACCTAGCCTGGGCGTTGTTGAGGGCGGCAAAATCCCCTAC